>NZ_JAVJWR010000014.1:0-35591 GCF_040221975.1 Haliea sp. | reverse complement strand
AGCTCAATCAATGCCATCCTGTCCTCGGTCATCGTGGTGTCTCTCCGTGATTGGTGAAGGTTTCGCAACCTCCAGTTTACGGAGACCCACGGTGGCCGCCACCCCACCGTCAAGATTTACACCACTCATGGGGACACTACCCATTTTTGTTCTGGCGTTTTGTGTGTTCCACAAGAGGCACTATAGCGAAGCAATAGTGCCTGCGCTGGAGAAATTCAAGTTCAATCATTTCGGGCACGATCAGGTCGTGCTGCACGAAAATGACATACGTAAGGAGAAGGGTGCATTCAATATCTTTCGGGGGCCAGAGGAGAGAGAACGTTTCCTGGATCAACTAACGAACATTATTGCATATAGCAATTTCATTTTGATCAGCTGTACCATCGACAAGAAGGCAATGCGCCGTCCCGGCGAGTCGGATTCCAACCCGTACCATGTTGCCTTGGGCTACTGCATGGAGACGCTCCACGAATTCCTTAAAGAGAAGCACCAGCATGAGAAACAAACCCATATCGTCGTAGAGTGCCGCGGTAAAAAAGAAGATGCAGAACTGGAGCTTGAGTTCAGGCGGATCTGCGATGGAAACAATCGGCTGGGTATTTCACTGCCCTTCGAGATACTGTTCGCCGATAAGAAGGTAATGTCGTCAGGGCTGCAGTTGGCAGACTTGGTTGCTCGTCCGATCGGGCTACATACTGTGCGGCCGTGCCAAGAAAACCGGGCATTCGAGGTGCTGAAAAAGAAATTTTATTGCGAGGGCGGCAGAGAGTGTGCGGGTGATGGATATGAGGGGGTAGGAATGAAGATTTTCCCTCCCCAAGAAAGCGAAAAGCCCCGATGATACTCACCGAGGCTATGACGCCGACCGGGCACCCCCAATCCACTTGATGCTTATTATGGGTGTCTATTTCCTTGTGTCAACTCGGATTTTAAAAACCTATGGAAACCAGCAGGTTGTGACCTATCCTTCAGGTTGAGATGGAATTTCGTACCGGACGTGGCATGCCTTACTCTGCCACCAGTGGATAGAACCTTGGCGCGGGTCTGGCCGGAAGTCGCAACCACGCTTTGTCTAGGTGTGGCGCACAGCCTGCACACAACTCAGCGGGATTCGAACCCTTGAAGTGCGCCCTTTTTGACGGTATTTCTGACGGTACCTGAGGCGAGCGTAATTTCAGAAAAAACCTTTAATAACAATAGGTTGTTACACCTTTTCGGGCGGTCTCACGCCCATTTGCCCTCGGTCAATTCCGGTCGCATCGGGAACGTCATCGCCGGCGGCCGGTCATCGCTAAGCTCTGGTCAACCGGATCGCGGGGCATAGGCGTTGCACCAGCCGGTTCCCTTCACCCGCTTGCCCGCAAACAGCGGGCATACCGCCCACTCGTCGTTCGCCGTTCCCTGGTAGAGTTGGCAATTGCTGCATGCCTGGCCCTGCTGGTAACGCGGCTGTTCGCTCGCTATTACATCGTTGGCATCGTGAACATAGGCCAGATTTTTGGCCTGGGGATCGTTTTCGCTGAGCTTGGGCGTGGACCCGTTATCACCCGCTCCCTGCGAGCTGGCCTGCGCGTCATCGGTATCGGTGGGGGATTTTTCCGCGGTAGTCTTCTCGGCAGCCGCCCGTTCTGAAGCCCTGTCGGTGGTGGGCGGGGTGCTGGCGCCGTCACCGGTCGTGGCCGGTGTGCGTGGCTCTTCGCTACTGCCGCAGCCAGCCAGACCGACGAAGGGTGCCAGCAGCGCGCTGCCGCCCACAAGTGTTATAAAGCGCCGACGAGCCTCAACTGTTGCATCACGATTGTGCATATCCTTGCCTCCAGTTCGATCAACACTTTCTCAAGAGTGTAGTCGCTCATGCGCAATTATCCACACGATCCCCAGGACAGCCGTAAGAGGTGCCCAATTCACTCCGGCCTGGAAGCGCGTCGCGGTAATTCGTCGAGATCGCGCATCAGGTAGTTGGGGTTGAAATTGTCGTCCTCGATACGGGGCAGAACGCCAATCGCTGCTGCCATACCCGATAGCTGGGGGTGAAATGCGGTTCGAACTCGAAGTCTTCACCTGCGTACTGGCGGATCAAGGCCTTCAGTTCTTCAAACACGACGTCCGGTTCGGTCTGGCAGCGCTCGGTGAGGACATTCTGGTCGTGCATGATCTACGCGCCGATGTTGTTTTCGTCGATGACCTCGCCCATGTACTCAAGGGTGGCCTCGGTCGACGCAATCGGTGTGCCCACCCAGCGCTTGAATCGATAGCCGAAAGTGTAGAGGTCCGAGTCCGTGCGCATTCCTGGGTACTTGTGGGTCTCCGAGGTGCCGCCAAAGGTATCCTTCGTTTCGAGGATCAGGTAGCTCTTGTGCGGGCTCTGCTCCTGCAGATCATAGGCCGAAGATCGCCGCGCCGATGATCAATACATCCACATGGGTCGCACTGTCCGTCTTTGCTGCTGACTCCGCAGTTGCCATGCTGTCACTCATTATTATTGTTTGCTGGGCCAGGATTCCGGGTTTAATCTACGGCGTCGGGTCGGCGCACTGCCTTGACCGACGTCAAATGACAGGTGATAACCAGCAATGGCGAACCTGGACCAGCAGTATTTTCTGGCCGAAGCCCTTCGCGAAGCACGGCAGGGCCTGGAGGAGGGCGGCATCCCCATCGGTTCGGTTCTGGTGATGGACGGCCAAATTGTCGGCCGCGGCCACAACCGCCGGGTTCAGCGCGGCAGTGCGGTGCTGAACGCGGAGATGGACTGCCTGGAGAACGCCGGTCGCCTGAGCCCGGCGCAGTACCGGCGTGCGTTGCTCTACTCCACGCTCTCGCCCTGTGACATGTGCAGCGGTGCCGTCCTCTTGTACGGGATTCCCCGGGTGGTGGTGGGCGAGAACGTCAACTTCCGGGGGCCCGAGGCCTATCTGCGTCAGCGCGGTGTGGACCTGGAAGTCCTGAACGATCCCGCCTGCATCGCCCTGATGCGGAAATTCATTGAGTCACATCCGGAGCTTTGGCACGAGGATATCGGTAGCTGCTCCGGAGAACGGTGACCTGGTTTACTCTCCGTCCAGCACCCGCCCCAGGGTCACCTCGCCCATGATGGTGGTGCGATTGATCACCCGCCGCACCCCCGGCGGAGTGCCGGTGGCGCAGTGCATGATGCGCCAGTTGTCCCAGAGGATCATGTCGCCTTCCTGCCACTGATGGAAATAGTGGAATTCGGGCTTGCGGGTGTGAGCCACCAGGCGCTCCAGCAATTCGATTGACTCGTCGTTGGAAAGGCCGAATTTCTGTGGGGTAATGACCCGGTCCAGGAACTGCTCGACGATCTCCAGCACCTTGCGCCCGCTGACCGGGTGGGTGACCACGGCGGGATACACGGCATCGGCGAAGTCGGGAAAGCCGATATCCGAGGGCTTGCGGGGCAGGTTTTCCCCCGGCTCGTAGCCTTCAAGATTCACATAGCGCATGTGCTTGCGTTGCATGCTGAAGCTGTAGGCGACTTCCAGTTTTTCCAGCAGGGTCCGGGTTTCCTCGTCCAGGGACTCCCAGGCCATGGCCAGATCGCCGAAGCCGGTGAGGCCCTCGCTGGAGGGCACCTGCACCGCAGTCAGCACCGCGCCGTGGTTGGGGCGGGCGGTGTAGTGCAGGTCCATGTGCCAGTCCAGGCGGCCAACGATGGTCTCGCCGTTGTAGTGGGCGAGCATGTGCTGGTCCTTTTCGGTGCCGTTTTCCAACACGAACAGTTCCGGGTATTTGTCGGAGGTCTTCACCTTCAGCGGGTGCAGTTCCAGCGGCCCGAAGATGCGGCTGAACTCAATCTGGTTTTCGGGGGTAATGGCCTGGCCGCGGAACAGCAGGAGCCCGTATTCGTACCAGAGGTCGCGCAATTCCTGTTGCACCGCTTCGCTGAGGGGCTGGGTGATATCGAAGCCGCTTACCTCGGCGCCGATGTTTTTCAGGGGGGTGACGGTCAGCGTCATGTGGGTTCCTCAATACGTGATAGCGGGCGGGAATACAGTAGTCAAATGCCTATTCGAGTACGCGCGGATCGCGGCGAATTTCCCGCCTGGCCATGGCCTCCCACAGGAACGGGAAACCGTTGCCGTCGGTCATCTTGCCGGTGGCTGCCGCCGTCTGCGCATCCAGCGGTTTGCCGTTGCCCAGTGCTTCCACGCGCCAGGCGAGGCGGCAGCGCCACTCCAGGGTGATGGCTCGCAGGTGCGCCTGGCGCACATCCTTGCCGACCAGGAACACGCCGTGGTTGGCCAGCAGGGCCCATTTGTGCTCGCCCAGTGCCTCGACGGCGGCGCGCCCCTCTTTTTCATCGTTCACTGTGCCGTGGTACTCGTCGAACACCACCGGGTCGCTGTCCACCAGCGCGGAGGTCTGGTCGTAGATGGGCGGCACCCGCTTGCAGGCCGCCCAGACAGAGCCCCATTCCGGGTGGTTGTGGATCACCACCTTGACGTCCTCCCGCAGGCTGTGCATGTCGCGGTGGACGTTGATCGCCGGAGTCACGTTCCAGCGACCGTCGAGGATATCGCCCTGTTCATTGATGGTGAGGATGTCGGAGGCGCAGACCTCGTCCCAGGCCAGCTCCCAGGGGTTGACCAGCAGGGTGCCGTTATCCTGGCGCAGGGTGATGTGGCCGGCTATGTGGTCGTTGTAGCCCTCCCGGAACAGCACCCGGCACAGCAGGGCCAGTTCCTGATGTGTCGTCAGCGCCGGCAGGGTCGGATAGCGGCCCGGGTTGGGCACCAGCGGTGCGAGTACTTTCCAGTTCAGGCTGGGGTCATCCTGGTAGTTCATTGTCTGGGTCCTCTTGCGATGGTTGTTGTGGGGTGCTGCCGGGTTCAGCCATGGCATTGGCCGGCTGCAGGGCAAGTGCCAGCAGCAGTTGCTGGAGTTCAGTGCGAAAACCGGTATTGCCAAGCCAGTCCGGGTGTTCGTCGACGGCCCGGGCGCTTGCCTCGGTCAGGGTGGTGGCGATCAGGAAGGCGCGGAAGGTGGCGATTGCTGCCGGCAGCTCGGGCCGGTGGTGCAGCAGTGTCTCCTGCAGCCATTGTTCCAGCGAACTGGTCGGGACATAGCGGCTGACGCTGGCCTGGATGAGAGTGTCGAAGCCGATTTCGCGGTGATAGCCCCGGTAGATCTCGCCGTGACGCTGGAACAGGCGCTGGTGCCGCTCGCAGGTAACGGCTACCAGCTCCCGCAGGGTTTTCTCCAGTGATTGCCAGCGCAAGGCGCCGAGGTAGCGGGTTTCGCTGGCGAGCTGATCGGCCTCTTCGGGCGCATCCTCCAGCAGGACATCGAGAAGTACCGCCTCCTTGTTGGGGTAGTACTGGTAGAAGGAGCCAATGGTTACGCCAGCCACATCGGCGATCCGTTGTGCGGTGAGAGATTCGGCGCTGTGGTCCTGGAGAATGCGCCGACAGGCCTCGCGGATGGAGGCTACGAGCAGTCTCGAGCGAGCCTGTTTGGGCTCGCGTCGGGTTGCCTGTAACCTGTTGTCGGCGTTCGTCATGGCCTACACCCTAACGCAGCAGGGCTCCTGCACAACTCGCGTTCAGGAAATGCTTGGCCGTAGATAATGCCCTGTTTTAAAAAGAAAAACCCGAAAAAGCTGACGGTACTCGGATTTTTCCTAGAAGACCCCGCGCAAGCCGAACGTCACCAGGTTGGCGCTGGTGCCGGAAAGCCCTGCGGTACTGTTGTACTGCACGAAGGCAAACAGGTTGTTGGCAAATTGCGCTGATAGCCCCAGGGTCAGCTCGAAGAAATCCTCGTCCGGGTCGTCGGTCGGCGAGCGGAACTGTATGCTGCTTCCCGCTGCGGCAAAGGCATAGCTGTAGTCCAGGGTTTGCGCTTCATTGTCAAACTCGTGGCGCCACTCTGCCCCGGCATAGGGCAGCAGGACACCAAAGTCGGCGCTGCTGGCGTGGCGGAGCATAACGCCGAATATGGATTGCACTGACTGGGTGTCCTGGCTGCCATAGCGCAGGGCAAGGCCGCCGCTGCTGCCAGTTTCCCTTTCCTGGTAACCATCGATGTCGATGTCGAGGTAGTCGAAGCCCGCATACACGTCCACCGTGGTAGCTCCGCTGCCAAACACATAGCCCGCAGTGGCCTGGGCGCCGAGCTGGGAGCTGTCGGTACTGGCATCGAAGCTGCGATCCAGCACCAGGCCCGTTGCAGTGCCTGTCGCACCCGGTGCGGCGGTCAGCTGAACCTTGCGCAGCATGTCAAAATCGTTCTGGCCGTAGCTCAGAATGCCGTTGACGTAGCTGTTTTCCATGCCGTAGACGAAAAACCCGGACAGGCTATAGCCCTCACTTTCGATCTTGCCGCCCGCCGAACTGGTGGCGAAGCTGCTGCCGGTGGTGCGATCCAGGTCGACATCATAGCTGCTGTAGCCCAGCGCCAGTCCAGCGGCGAGACCGTTGTCGAAAGCGTAGTCGGCGCCCAGGGTGATACCCCAGGAATCGAAGTCGTAGCCGCCCTCGTTGTCGGTTTCGTCGCGATCGCCCCAGCCGACGGCGCCATTGCTGAACCAGGCCCAACCTGTGTCCGCGTCCCGTTCGTCACCCGCGCCAGTACCCCCGGCCAGGGCTGTCGGGTTGCCGGCCAGTGCTTCATTGAGATCCCGCCCCTGGAAATTGACCGCGACGGGAGAAATACTGGAGCGGGCGCCTCGGCGAATGGCGTCCATGCGTGCCCCCAGATTGGCGAACTGGCGGTTGCTGCTTTCCGTTGCCAGACGCGATTGGCTGGAGGCTTCCTCGCCGGAAAACTGGCGAATGGCGTTGTAGGTTTCGCCCGGGCTGGAGAAGTTATAACTGTTGACGCTGGCGCCCAGCACGGTGCTGGACATTTCCCGGCAGCGATTGAATAAATCGATTCTCTCGGCGCTTTGCGGTCCACTGGCACCCAGTTCCAGGCAGGTGGCCCTGATGGCGTCGCCGGCATTGACGATAAACTGCGGTGCTCCCTGGTCGGCAAGCGCTTGCCCCACATCGGTCGCGGGGCCCTGCTGGGCATGGCTGGTGGCGGCGCAGACAGCACTGCCAAACACAAATCCATAGGTGGTTATTCTTTTCATTGTTCGCCCTTCCCCTTGAACGTAAAAGTTGCGTAGACAAATGGCGTTGCCGGCACTGTTAAACTGCCGCGAAGCCAGCTACCGACGAGCAGTATTTGCTTTTAATTGATATAGTTCAAAGGAGTTTACTCCTGTTTGGGAGCAGCGCAAGTCGGCGGCAGAGAATCACGGTCCAATGAAGCGACCTTTCGCTACCGGTGACTCTGGGCTAGTATTAAGGACTGCCTGTGTTGTCGGGCGCTACAGGCGGGCCCATGGTGCGAGACAGATGCCCGTGAAAGAAACGTACGAGGTGACAGTCCGGGGCGATTTAGCCGAGGACGCCACTGAGGTGGATCCATTGCAGTCGCAGGCACCTGCCCCGGGGACGGTGTTGCGGGATCGTTTTGTGCTCCAGCGCATGCTCGGCGCCGGTGGCATGAGCAAGGTCTTCCTGGCGATTGACCGGGAGCTGGAGGACTCCAATCCCTACGTTGCGATCAAGGTGCTCGGTGACAGCTTCAAGGATCACCCCCAGGCGTTGACCTCACTGCGCCGCGAAGTCAACAACTCCCGCCAGCTCAACCATCCCAATATTGTCGGCGTCTATCACTTCGACCGCCATGACGACATCGTCTTCATGGTCATGGAATACATGCGCGGAGAACCGCTGGACGAGTTCCTGCGCAAACATCGTGAGGGCCTGCCCTGGGACCAGGCGTGGCATATCATTCAGGGCTGCGGTGAGGCGCTGGCCTACATGCACGATCACGGGGTGGTGCACTCGGACTTCAAGCCCGGGAATGTCTTCCTCACTGACGATAACGAGGTCAAAGTCCTGGATCTTGGTATCGCACGCACGCTGGACGAGGCGCTGGCGACCCAGAACACTACGCGTTTCGACGGCGATGCGCTGCTGGCTCTAACGCCCCAATATGCCAGTTGTGAGATGTTCGAGGGCCAGTCTCCTGACCGACGTGATGATATTTATGCCCTGGGCTGCGTGGCTTACCTGCTGCTCACCGGGCGCCACCCGTTCGATGGTGCCCGCGCAATTGATGCCCGCAGCAACGAGTTGGCAGTAGAGCGCCCCCCGGGCCTGCGCCAGGCGCAATGGCAGGCGCTGCTGAAATGCCTCGCCCATCGGCGCCGTGAACGCACGCCCCATGCCCAGGAGTTTCTCGCCAGCTTTGGCCCCGTGACCCGCTCTCGCAGTGCTGCTCCCTGGATTGCGTTGACCGCCCTGCTGCTGGTTTCGGGAGTCGCCGTCGGCAGCTGGCAGGCGTATCGTGCTTCGCCGGAACAACGTTTTATCGATGAGATGCTGGTGCAATACCGGGATACGGGTGACTCATCTGTCGACGCGGAACAGGTGACGCTGTGGCTTGAGCAGGGTGCGCAAAACATCGCAATGGCCGACTCGGCGTACGCGAAGGATGAATTCGATCGCGGTAGCTACTTCCTGCACGGCAGCACCAGCTCGGCGAAATGGGTGTATGACCTGGTGTTGCGCCAGGCCCCCGATGAAGCCAGCAAGCGCGCCGCCGCCAGCGGCATGTTGCAGCTGGCGGCGGCCTATGAAGAGCCGGTACAGAGGCTGGCTGAGATGGAACGCCCGCGCGAGGCACTGGATCTTGCCTGTCGCGGTGTCGCGATCAATGCCCATAACCCGGTCCTGGGGGGGCTGTTGCCCGCCCTGGCCGAGAAGGTGTCCAACCCGGGCGTCGTCGCCGGATGCAAGGATTTGCCCGAGGATATGCTGCAGTGACTCTCCAGCCCCGGACCCCGTTGTTGCGCTTCAGTACCAGGAGGGAACGAGCTTTATGAAAACCATCCAGAGTTGTTTGTTGGCAGGCCTGATTACGGTGGCAGCCAGTGGTAATGCCCAGGCACCTGAAGGCGATGTCGCCAGTCGCGCCGCAGAGCTGAAGGAATTCGATATTGTTCCCTGCCTGTTGCCACCCCGGGTGCGACGCCTGGGTGGTATCGTCTACCCTGAGCGACGCCAATTGACCCATGTGACCGCGAAAGTGTGTGAACTTCGGGGCGGCGAGTACACGGCCTATGACCGGGCGACACCGGATGCCTCGGTGGCTTTTTTCCTGCCTCTCGCGGAGGAGGGAGATCCCGCCGCGCAAACCCGCCTCGGCGAGGTCTACCAGTACCTCTTCGCGCAGCCCCGCTACAGCGATGCAATGGCCTGGTACCAGCGGGCAGCCGAGCAGGGCCACGTCACCGCCCTGCGCCGGCTCGCCCATCTGCATGAAAACGGGTTCGGGGTGGAACGCGACCCGCTGCTGGCAACCAACCTGTGGCGTCAGGCCACCGGGCTGGGCGAGGACCTGGTGCTGGCCTCGGACGCCGAGGCCGCAAGAACTGCCGCGGAACAGCGCGTGGCGCAGCTTACCAGCCAGTTGCGCACTCGCAATGCGGAGGCCGACGCCCTGCGCCTGGAACTGGCGGAAGCCCGAAGAGGACTCACCGAGAGGCGTGACGCCTTGCTCAATGCATCCGGTGAGGTGACAGCTCTGCGCCAGCAGCTGGCCCGGGCCAGGGAGCAGCAAGAGCCGGGAGATAGTGGCCGGGTGGCGGCACTGGAGCGAGACCTGCGGGAAAAGCAGCAGCTGCTTGAAGACCAGCAGTTCCAGCTGGAGAGTCTGGAAGCGACCCTTGATGCCAGGCAGGCAACCCTGGTCGCGAGTGTGCGTCAGGTGGAGCTGGAAAACAGGCGCCTACAGGGCGAGCTTGAGCGAGTGTCCGCCATGTCGGAGCTGGAACTGGCCGAAGCCCGCAGCGCACTTGCCGCACGGGACGAGGAGGTGGCCGAACTGCAACGGCAGCGTGCCGGGCTCGCCACCGATGCAGAAGCTGCACAGCGGACTCTTGAGGCCATGGATGCCCAGCTTGTGGCGCTGCGCGACGCCGCCGACAGCAGTGCCCGGGCCCGGGAGGAGGCCCGGCAGCTGGCCGCAGAACGGCAGCGCCAGGCCGAGGCACTCGCGGCCAGCCGTGAGCAGATAGCAGTATTGCAGGGTGCCCTGGCTGGCAAGCAGTCCGAGGCCGAATCTCTTCGAAACGAGCTGGCGACAGCGCTCGATGAGCGCCAGAGGGCGGAGGCGCAACTGGCCCAGACCGAGTCGGCTCTGGTCCAGTTGCGCCAGCAGGAGACTGCCGCCAACGTGGAGAGAGCGAAGTTGCAGAATGCCCTGGCCCTGGCCCGTAGTGAGCGCGACCAGCTCGCGGCGGCAGTGACTGCTGCCGGTAGCGGGGAGTCGAGCCGCAGCACGGAGCTGGCGGAACTGCGCCGGCAACTGGAGCAGCGCGACACCCTGCTCGCCCGCCAGGAGTCCAGGCTGGCCGAGGTGGACGCGGAGGCCAGGCGTTACCAGCGCGAAGTCGCCCAGCTGCGGGAGCAATGGAACCTGCAGGTCGCGACCCGCAGCGTGCTGGAACCCCTGCCGGATACCTCCCGTATCCGTATCCCCGGAGATATCAAGCTGGGCAAGTTTTACGCCCTGGTCATCGGCAATAACAACTACCAGCATCTGCGCCAGCTCAGTTTCGCCCACAATGACGCCAATGCCGTACACGAGGTGCTGACCCAGCGCTATCGGTTCCAGTCAGAGCTGCTGCTGGACGCCACTCGCGGCGACATCTTCCGCCGGGTGGACGCACTCAAGGAGACCCTCAAGCCCGAGGACTCCCTGTTGATCTACTACGCCGGCCACGGCTCCGAAGATGGCACTGACAGTTACTGGATGGGGGTTGACGCGACCTCGGCCTCGCCCGGCGCCCAGGAAATGTACGGCGTCTCCAGCAGTGCCCTGGCGCGCTGGTTGGCGATGCTGCCCGCCAACCATGTGCTGGTGATCGCTGATTCCTGTTACTCGGGGCGTGGCATCGTCACTTCCGGGGGCATCAAGCTGCGGCAGGATGAAATCGAACAGAACCTGAAGTTTTACCTGCAGAACCGGGCTCGCACGGTACTCACCTCCGGCGGCGTCGTGCCGGTACCGGACGGCGGTGCCGGCAACCACTCGGTGTTTACCAAGGCCCTGGTGGGTTTGCTCAACCAGAACACGGGTGTCCTGTTTGACAACGACCTGTATGCCCATATCAAGGAACGTGTGCGGCATGGCACGGAGTCCAATATGGCCGTTCCGGAGCCAATATTTGGCCGCATCGAGATCAACAATGGCCACGGCTCCGGCCAGTTTGCGTTCCTGCACCCCAACCTCATGGCGCGGCGCTGAGTGCGGCTGTAGCGGGCAGGCCCGCGGAGGACCCGCGCCACGGGTCAGGCGGGCATGCTGTTGCCCGCCCACACCACTTTCTCGCAATCTCCGGAGAAATCCTTGATCAGCGCCGAGCGCACCAGAAACCGGCTGGCAGTAATCAGCCACTGACCGTCGCTACGCCGGTACTCGTCGAAATAGTGACCGCCCAGTTGCACGCTGGTCCGGTCGCGGGTATTGATACTGTGGAAGCGCAGCCCGACTCGCGCAGTGGCTGAATCGGGACCGGTAAGGTCGACGATCATGTTTTCCGCGTGATGCATATCCACGATGTGGTCGTGACAGCCCAGCTCGACGAACACCGCGACAAAGGCTTCGCGATCGTCGAATGTCCCGATATGGCCAAAATTGATATCGACCCGGCCGGGCGCGAAGCAGTCCCGCACCAGCTCTGGCTGCTTGTCGTCGCAGGCATTGAGGTAGCGGAATTTCAGGGTCCTGATGGCCTCTATGTCACGCAGCGCGGATACCTGTGCCGCAAGGTCTTGAATGTCTGGTTGCATGCGTGGTCTCCGCGAAACCGGGGGTGGAGGCTCTATAAGTGCCCAACAGGGTGATGCACTGCACTAGCATACTGCCCCGGAGCAAGGTGGCAAACCCGATCGGTGCGATCGGTTCAACAGTTTTTGCCAGCCCGGCAATTAGTGGCCATACTTTGGGATCCAGGGAGAGAAACATGCAGTCGGCCGCCATAGCAGAAAAGGATTCCACCCGCCTGGAGACTCTGATGTACCAGCACAGACGGGGTGGCACACAGCGGTGATGGCGAGCTGGCGAGGTTGGGTGCTGGTGCTGGCCTGCCTGCTGACGGGCGTTGCCGAGGCGCAAACCGTTAAGCAACTGCGGGTGGGGGTGTATCACAACCCGCCGAAGCTGCTGCTGGTGGAAGGCCGCGCCTCCGGAATTTTTGGTGATCTGCTGCAGCAGATTGCCGAGCGCGAGGATTGGCTGCTGGAGCCGGTGTCCTGTGGCTGGAACCGCTGTCTCGAATTGTTGCGCGCGGGCCAGATTGACCTGATGCCGGATGTCGCCATCAACGATGTCCGCGATCTTGATTTCGGTTTTCACCAGACACCGGTGTTGCGCAGCTGGTCCCAGTTGTACAGCTCGGCGGCGATCAATATCGCCAGTCTGCTGGACCTGGATGGCCTGCGCATCGCGGTGCTGGACGGATCCGTGCAGGAGGCTTACCTGGCCAACCTGGTGCAGAGCTTCGAGCTGCAGGTGAGCTGGGTTGCGGTGCAGTCGTTCGAACAGGGGTTCCAGGCGGTGCGAGACGGCGGCGCTGATGTCGTGGCCGCCAACCATCTGTTCGGTGATCAACGGGCCCGTGACCTGGGGTTTTACGTGACCCCGGTACTGTTCCAGCCGTCGCGCCTGTACTTTGCCGGGCGCCAGGGGCTGGCAAGCGGCGTACTGGAGACTCTGGACCAGTATCTGGGCGGCTGGCAGGCGCAGCCGGACTCTCTGTATTACCAGATACTGGCGCGCTGGGGAGTACGTGACGACGCGTCCGCCCTGCCAGGCTGGCTCTACCCCCTGGCAGGTGTCGGCCTGCTGCTGTTGGCCGCGGCGCTGTGGCTCGTCTGGCTGCTGCGGCGCAGGGTGGCAGTCAAGTCATCAGAGCTGAGGTTGGCGGAGACCCGGCTGGAAACCATTCTCGATAATATTGACGCCTGCATTTACACCAAGGGACTCGATCACCGCTATCGCTATGTCAATCGGAAACAGTGTGAGCTGTTCGGCCTGGATGCGGAGGCAGTGCTCGGTGCAACTGACCGGGACCTCTACGACTCGGCGACTGCGCAGCACCAGCGCGAAGTGGATACGCGGGTATTGTCCCGGGGGGAACGTTACGCCGAAGAAGAGGTGTTGACACTCAAGGGGGGTGATTCCCGCACTTTCCTCACGATCAAACTGCCACTGCGTGATCCCCAGGGTCATATCTATGCACTCTGCGGTGTGGCCACGGATATCAGCAGCTACCTGCAATTGCGGGAAGAACTCAACCACGCCCAGTATTTTGATACGATCACCGGCCTTGCCAACCGGGTCCTGCTGCTGGAGCGCCTGTCCCAGGGCCTGGCCAGCGCCCAGCGCACCGGGCTGGAGGGGGCGGTGGTCACCCTCGACCTGACCGCATTCGGGCTGGTAAACGAGACTTTCGGCTTTGCTGCGGGCGATGAGTTGCTGCGCCAGGTCGCGGCGCGTATCTCCGCGCGGGTGACGAAAGCAGACGTTGCAGCGCGTATCGGTCCCGACGACTTCACCATCGTCCTGACCGACCTGAGCGGCGATCGCGACACCGCGGTGCTGGATGCACGGCGCTGGGTCAGCGCACTCTCGGCCTCCCTGAGCGAACCCTTCCGGTTGACGGACACTAGCCAGACCATGTCGTTTTCGGTCGGTATCAGCATGTTCAGTGACTCAGGAGCCGATGCCAGTACCTTGCTGCGCAACTCCGAGCTGGCACTGTCGGGTGCCCGTCATGAGGGCGCCATGAGTGTGCGCTTTTTCGACCCGGCCATGCAGATTGGCGTGGACCGTCGGGTAAAAATAGAAGCGGCGTTGCGGCAGGCCTTGGAGCAGGAACAGTTTGAGCTGTATTTCCAGCCACAGGTGGATCGCGACCACCGGGTCATTGGCGGCGAAATTCTGCTGCGTTGGCGGCACCCGGAGCTGGGTGAGGTCGCGCCCGGAGAGTTCATTCCGGTGGCCGAGTCCAGTGGCCTGATTATCCCGCTGGGGAAGTGGATTTTGCAGCAGGCCTGCGGGATTTTGCGGGATTGGCAAGCGGAGCCGCTGCTCTCGGATCTGACCATCGCAATCAACATCAGCCCCCGCCAGTTTCGTCATGAAGACTTTGTCGATGAGGTCGAGCGCACCATTCGTCAGTACAGGCTTCCCCCCAGCCTGATCGAGCTGGAAGTGACCGAGGGCATGCTGATAACTGATGTCGCCGATACGGTGCTGCGCATGGAGCGCCTGGCCGCATTGGGGGTACGCTTCTCGCTGGATGATTTCGGCACTGGCTACGCCTCCCTGGCCTACCTGAAACGCCTGCCGTTGTACCAACTCAAGATCGACCACTCGTTCGTGCGCGACCTGCTCACCGACAGCAATGACCGGGCGATCATCGCCGCTACCCTGCAGCTGGGTCGCAGCCTGGGCCTTGAGGTGATCGCCGAGGGTGTTGAAAGCGTCGGTCAGCTGGAGCAGTTGAAATCCATGGGCTGTGAGAAGTTGCAGGGTTTCTACCTCGGCCTGCCGGAGCCGGTCGACCTCTGGACAATTCGCCTGCGGCAATCACGGCAGCTCGGTTCAGCGGGGTAAGGTCACTTTGGCCGGGGCGCCGGCGACCTCTTGTACCAGCTTCGGCACCAGGTAGCCCGGAAGTATGGAGCTCATCTCGCGGTGCAATGCCCGTGCCCGCTCGGCGCTGACCTCAAAGTGGGCAGCACCGGCCACCCGGTCAAGAAGATGCAGGTAATAGGGCAGGGCTCCGGCCTCGAACAGGCGTTCGCTGAGGTGGGCAAGCGCTGCTGTGCTGTCGTTGACCTCCGCCAGCAACACCGCCTGGTTCAGCAGCGTCATCCCCTGTTGACGAATCCGGGTGAAGGCGGCGGCGACGGCCGCGTCGATTTCGTTGCCGTGATTGCAGTGCACGACTATCACCGTCTGCAGGCGCGGATGAGACAGAGCCTGCAGCAGCGCCGAAGTAATCCTGGCGGGCACCACCACTGGTAGCCGGGTGTGTACCCGCAGGCGCCGGACATGGGGAATATCCGCCAGCTGCGACACCAGCTCCGCAAGCTGCTTGTCACTGGCTACCAGCGGGTCGCCGCCACTGAGGATGACCTCACTGATGCTGTCGTCGTCGGCAATATAAGCCAGGGCGGATGGCCACTCCGCCCGGCTGTTCTGATTGTCCGCATAGGGGAAATGCCGCCGGAAGCAGTAGCGGCAGTGAATGGCGCAACTACCGGTGACCAGCAACAGGACCCGGCCCTGATACTTGTGGATGATTCCCGGGTGCGGATTGGTCGCGCCGGTTTCCCCGGTCGGGTCCGGGCCATACCCGGGCGCAGCCTGCAGTTCGCGAGTCCCGGCCAGCACCTGCAACAGCAGGGGATCATGCGGGTCCCCGGGAGTCATGCGGGCGAGAAAGGTGCGGGGTACCCGCAGCGGAAACTCCCTGGCTGCATCGTCACTCCAGCCCAGTTGCTCCGGCCGCAACCCCAGGGCGTCACAGAGGGCAGCCGGCGAGGTCACCAGGTCGCGCAGTTGCGTGCGCCAGTCAGTGTCCGCGCTGCTGACTTCCACGAGTCCAATGGGGTTCATCGCTGGCGGTACAGGCCCAGGGCCTTTTTCAGGTTGCGCAGGTTGAAGCGGGTAATGAGAAAGTGTTCGAACATCGGCGGCTGGTTCCGGGCCCTGCGGCGACTGGGGCGGGATTGGTCAGCCCAGGCGGTCGCGAAGGCTATAGAATAACATGCCCGCGACCAGTCCGGGCCAGCGCAGCAGGGTGCCACCGGGGAACTGGCGCGAGGGCACCCGGGCCATCACATCGAAGCGCTCGGCGCTGCCGCTGATGGCCTCGGCCAGCAGTTTGCCCGCGAGAGTGGCAATCGGAACGCCGTGGCCGGAATAGCCATGGGCATAGAACACCTGTGAGGACAGGCGGCCGAAGTCCGGCATCCGGTTCATGGTGATGGCCAGGGTGCCGCCCCAGCCATAGTCAATGCGGGTCTCCGCCAGTTCCGGATAGACACGCAGCATGTACTTGCGGACGAAGCCCTTGATGTCGCTGGGGAAGCGTCGCGTATAGGATTCGCCGCCGCCAAACAGCAGGCGGTTGTCCGCCGACAGCTTCCAGTAGTTGATCACAAACAGGGTATCCGACATGGAGGTGTCGTCGCGGATCAGCTGCCTTGCCAGTGATTCTGGCAAGGGCTCCGTGGCCAGCATGTAGTTGTTGATTGGCATGATGCGGCCCGCGGTGCGCGGCTCGAGTTTCTCAAGGTAGCCGTTGCAGGCCAGCACCAGATAGTCGCAGGTCACGCTGCCCCTGGCGGTTGTGACAGTGACCTTGCTGCCTTCGTTGTAACCGGCCACCCGGCTGCCCTCATGCAGCTGCGCGCCCAGATCGCGCGCGGCACGGGCCAGGCCGAGGGCATAGTTGAGAGGATGCAGGTGGCGGGCACCGAGGTCCAGTGACGCACCGTGGAAGTTCTGGCCGGAGGTCATTCCGGCCAGCTCGGCGCGGTCGACGTAGCGGATCTGGTCGTAGCCGTAAACCCGGTGCAGGTGTTCAACTTCCTCCTGGAGTTCCCGCGCATCGCCGGCTTTTGATGCCACATGCAGATTGCCGTGCTTGAGCTCACAGTCGATCCCGTGGCTGTCTATCAGCTCGCAGACGGTATCCACCGCTTCCAGCCCCAGTTGCCACAGCGCTTTTGCGTGTTCCAGCCCCACCGACTTTTCCAGCTGCTCCTGGCCGGCGCGCTGGCCGGTGCCAACGTGGCCACCGTTGCGCCCGGAGGCGCCCCAGCCCATCTTGTTGGCTTCCAGCAGAACCACGCTGTAGCCGCGCTGGCGCAGGTGAATGGCGGTGGACAGGCCGGTATAGCCGCCGCCGACAATACAGACATCAGCCGTGCTGGTGCCCGCCAGTGCCGGAAATTCCAGCTGCTGGTTGGCGGTCGCGGCGTACCAGGATGCAACGTGCGCTTCATTTTCCATTGGGTCATTATACGGACAGACTTGCGCTCTGCTGCATAACACGTTAGGGGTAGCCCCCTTGCAGCATTATTTACAGTGCTGCGATACTGCTCACTCGCCACCCTGCGGAACCTTTATGAAAACCGATACCCAAGCCATTCACGAATGGCTCAAGCAGCACAAGATCTCCGAAGTGGAGTGCCTGGTGCCCGACATGACCGGCAATGCCCGGGGCAAGTTCATCCCGGCACAACAGTTCCTCAGCATGGGGGATCCGAAGCTGCCGGAAAGTATCATGATCCAGACCGTCACCGGAGAATACTCCGATGACCACTGGGACTTCGTTGAGCCGACCGATGCCGACATGGTGCTCAAGCCCGACCTGGCAACACTGCGGGTCGTGCCCTGGGCTCGTGAGCCCACCGCGCAGATCATTCACGACTGCTACAAGATGAATGGCGAGCGCCATCCACTTTCCACCCGCAACGTCCTGCGGCATATTCTGGATCTTTACGCGGCCGAGGGGTGGCAGCCGGTGGTGGCACCGGAGGTAGAGTTCTACCTGGTGGCAAAGAACACCGACCCGGACTATGAACTGATGCCGCCGAAGGGTCGTTCCGGACGCCGGGAATCGGCGCGGCTTTCCTACAGTATCGATGCGGTTGCAGAGTTCGAGGACTTCGTCGAGGACATGTATGACTACGCCGATGAACAGAAACTGCAGGTTGATACCCTGATCCACGAAAACGGCGCCGCGCAGATGGAGATCAACTTTCTTCACGGCGATGCCATGAGTCTTGCCGATCAGGTGTTCGTGTTCAAGCGCACGGTGCGGGAAACCGCGCACAAGCACGGCATGTACGCGACCTTCATGGCCAAGCCGATGCAGCGCGAGCCCGGTAGCGCCATGCACATTCACCAGAGTGTGATTCGCGCCGATACCGGCGAAAACATTTTCGCCGACAAGGACGGCAAGCACACGCCGGCCTTCCTGTCCTATATCGCAGGCCTGCAGCGCTATACTCCCGAGCTGATCAGCCTGTACGCGCCCAATGTGAATTCCTACCGCCGGCTGGCGCCGGAAATCTCTGCCCCCATCAACCTCAACTGGGGGCTGGACAACCGCACCACCGCGTTCCGCGTACCCTGGGGGCCGCCGGAGGCAACCCGGGTGGAAAACCGCTTTCCGGGCGCTGACGCCAATCCCTACCTCGCCATTGCGGCAACGCTCGCCAGTGGCTATCTGGGCATGAAACAGGGCCTCACGCCGACTCCGCCCCACCAGGGCACGGCCAATGAGGACGACGTCGAGGTTGCGCGTACCCTGGAAGAGGGTCTGCGCAACCTGCACAACACGCCGGAGCTGCAGGACATGATTGGCGACCTGTTCCTGCGCGCCTACGCCGCGGTCAAGCTGGACGAGTTCGAGGAGTTCAATCGCGTCATCAGTTCCTGGGAGCGCGAGCACCTGCTGTTGCAGGTCTGAGAGAGGGCGGCGAAGATGGTGGTGAATGGCAATATCTTTGGCAGTGACAGGCGTTATCAGCTGTTCACTGCGGTCAAGTACATCACCTATCTGCTCCTGGGTATCAACGTCTGGTTGTTCCTGCAGGAAGAGTTGCTGACACTCGCCGCCATGGGTACGGAGTCAATCCCCCGGGGCCAGTTGGTGCAGGCGTTCTCCGCCACCATCGATACCGGTGCCTGGGTCATCCTGTTGCTGCTGTTCGAGCTGGAAACCTCGGTGCTCGATGATCGCCGTATACACGGCCCGGTGCGTTGGGCGTTACACGGGATCCGTGGCCTGTGTGGTATCGCCATTGTCTATGCCTTCATTGGCTACTATGGCGAGGTGACCCCGCTGTACGACATTGCTCCCTTCCTCGGTAACGCCTGTGCGCTCGTCGACCAGTCCTGGTCCGTGCTGGTCAACCTGGATGAATTTGTCCCGCTGGACACGGCAAGCTGTGCAGCCCTGGGTGGGGAGGTCTACCAGTTGCAGGGTTTCAATGTCCTCACCAGTGCCGACAGCCTGCAAGCTGCCCAGCGCCTGGCCTGGATCGACGTGGTCAATGCCGGCGTCTGGATTCTGGTAGTGGTGGTGCTGGAAATCGAGGTGCGTCTGCAGCTGCGGGGCAAACTCTCGGCGCACATTCTGCGGCTCAACCAGTATCTCAAGACGGTGCTCTATGGTGTGCTGTTCCTGGCCGCAGCCTATTGGGGTGTGGCCGGCGATTTCCTCGATTTCTGGGATGCGTGCCTGTGGCTGTTTGCCTTCATATTCATTGAACTGAATGTGTTCGAGTGGCAGTACGAGTCGCGCCGGGATGCTGCGGTCGCTTGACTCTGCAAGCTAGAGTTTCTCGTCCAGTCCGAGGTGTTCAATACGCGGGTAGGGACGCCAATTGAAGACTTGCTGGTGATTGCAGATCAGGCAGCGGTGGTCTATGGCTCCGGTCTTGGGGTCCATGTCACCACAGGCCGACATCATGCCCTTGCCGCAGGCATCGCAGACATAATTGACCTCGATGGGCCTGACTTCGCGCTGTATTTCCGGCATTGCCTGCTACTCCTGCTTCTCTGGGGTGCCTATGCTAGCGCGACTGCCGGCACAGAAGAAGAGCTCTCTTCCGCCACCTCCGCGATCACTCCGCGCAGCCAGCTGCCGCCGTCCGCGTCCCGCAGAATGTCGCCGACGCCCCCTGGATGATGGATCCTCAGGGTACAGCGGCCCGCAGCGAGGTCGGCCGGTGCCGGCAAATCCATGGCGGACAGGGCTGAACAGACCCTGTCGGCACGGTAGGTGAAGCTGGCAACCAGATCCTGCTCACCGCCGCTGCGGGGACAGAGCGCGGCATCCAGTGCCAGCACCTGCAGCGCCATTGCGACATCGCCATGGTGGCGCTGGCAGTGATCTGCCAGCACTTGCGCCAGGACCCGGTACAACTGTTCCCTGTCCGCCAGTGCGGCCAGGTAGATGGCATTGCGATTTTCGTACAGCGACATGCGGTCGTCGGGGTCCAGGTCAACCAGCGTTGTCCGCAGGGAGTCCACCAGCGCCCGCAGGCACTCCCGCAGCAGGGGCGACACTGGTACCTCCCCCTGCAGCGCCAGCAGGCGTGTGGTTAGGGGCATGATGTGACCGTGGACCAGCAGGATGTGGGCGCTGATCAGGAAGTAGCCCTCCTCGCCCTCGCCGCGGGAAAAGCTGTGGCAGCCCACCACATATTCGCCCTTGGCCTTGCCATAACCCGCCACCGGAATGGCCTCGATCCGGTACTCCTCCCGGCGCCGGTAAAACTCGGTACCCGGCAGCAGGGTGTAGCCAAAGATGTTGATGTTGGGAAAGGTGGCGATCAGAGTGTCCAGGTTGCGCTCGAAGTCCGCGAGATTGTCCCCTGGCAGGCCCCAGATCAGCTCCGCGGCGATGGGTACACCCTGCTCCGACATCTGCCTGGCGATGGGCTGGTACTCGTTGGCGCTCATGTTCTGGCGGTTGCTCAGGCGCAGCGCCTCCGGGGTCAGGGTCTGCAGCGCCAGCTGGTAGTGCGGCAACAGCTGGGCGCGGTGCAGCAGCAGGGCGATTTCCTGCACCTGGCGGCTGTGTTTCTTGGACCAGGACGTGGCGAAGCTGCGCGGCAGGCCACTGCGCTGTTTCAGCTCCACGATCATCTGCGCCTTGGCCAGGTCCTGCTTGAGTGCGCCGAAATTGGAGTCCGCGAGCCAGATGTTGGCAATGCCGGCAGCGGTGATCTTCTCCCAGTCGTCGCGGATCCGCGCTAGCGACCACTGGTACATCTTGCTGCCAATGGCGCCGGTGCCCCATTCGCAGAAGGCGCATTTGAAGGGGCAGCCGCGGCTGGTTTCGTAGGCAATGGCGTCATAGCGGGGTGAGCCGTCCGCGTGCGTCAACTGCAGCACATCCAGCGGCGATGGGAAGCGGTCCAGTTCCCGGCAGCGCTCCCGGGCGCGCGTACGCAGCAGCTGCTCGCCGTCGAGAAATGCCAGGCCGTCGATGCCGTGCCAGGCGTTCCTGCTGTCACTGTCGAGGAACTGCTGGAACGTGACCTCGGCCTCGCCCAGGAAAATCACATCCAGGGCCTCGGTACCGAGGTAGTCCTCGGCCTGTTGCACATGGGGCCCGCCGGCGATGAGCGTCAGCTCCGGCGCCAGTGCCCGCAGTTGCCGGGCAAGGTCGAGGAACTCGGCGGCATTCCAGGTGTAGACGCTGAATCCCAGCACCGGCTCCAGGCCTGCCGCGAGCGCTTCCCGCACCCGCCCGGGGCCGGTTGTCGCCCATGCGGCCAGCCACGGGGCGATGTCCTCCGCCCGCTGGAAATGGACCAGATCGATAGCGGTCTCCTGCGCCCGGGCTCCGTAGTGGCGGTAGTAGGAAGCCAGTCCGGCGGTGGTAGTCGGGGGGGCATTGAACTGCTCCGAGTCCATGCTCAGAAGCCAGACGGGACGCTGCAAGTGGGCTGCTCCATGGCATTTTGTTTGTGGCGCAATGTAGCGAATCGGAGCATGTTTGCCTACCGGTCATTAGCAGATAAGCTGTACGCAACTGTTCGCGGAGAGCTGAGTTTGGATACGGAATTGCTGCGCACCTTTCTGGAGGTGCGCAATACCCGCCATTTTGGCCGCGCCGCCGAGAACCTGTTCATTACCCAGGCGGCGGTCAGCGCGCGTATCAAGCAGCTGGAAGAGGTGCTGGGCGCAGCCCTGTTCATCCGCCACCGCAACAATATCCAGCTCAGCAGCGAGGGAGAGCGGCTGGTGCCGCATGCGGAGACCGTGCTGCTGGCGCTGGCCCGCGCCCGCCAGGACGTCAGCCTGGGGGATGCCCGCAGCAGCCAGGTCTACCTGGGGGTCCGCATCGGTATCTGGGGCAGCGCCCTGCAACAGCGCCTGCATACCCTGCAGCGGCAAGACCCGGACCTGGCATTGCGGGTTGAAAGCCGTGAGTCAGGCGAGCTCACGCGCAAGTTGCTGGACCGCACCCTGGATCTCGCCATCGCCTACGAGCCGCCGGGGGTACCGGAACTGGAAAGCGTGGCAATCGGGCGTTTGACTCTGCGCCTGTACAGCTCCCGGCCAGAGGATACGCTGGAACAGGCCATGGCTGGCAACTATGTGTTTCTGGACTGGGGCGGTGGCTTTGCCCGCTTTCACTACAAGCGTTTTGGCGAACAGCGGCCGCCCCGCCTGCACACCAACCTCAACGACCTGGCCAGCGATTTCCTGGTGGAATTCGGCGGTGCCTGTTTCCTGCCGGCGAGCCTGCTGGATTCTCTCGCAGGCATGGGCCTGGCGCCGGTTGCCGCCGCCCCCAGTTTCAGCCGGCCCCTGAATCTCGTGTATCACAGCAGCTCACCCAAGCGTGTGCAGATCGACCGGGTGGCGCAGTATTTTCAGGGAGTTGAGGTTTAGCGGAGGAAGAAAGGAACAGGTCGCCCGGTGGGACAACCGTGGGGGGCGATTGGTGATCGGGCGGGCGCGAACAGGCGCCCGCCATCGCGGACTAGAAGTCCTCGAGCTCCAGGTCGTAGTAGCCCAGCTCCTCCCGCAAGCGGCGCTGTTCCAGGCGCTGCTCGGCACGGCGGCGCTTTGCGGCCAGACGCTGCTTTTCAGTGGAAAGAGAGACAACCTCCTCAAAGTCATCGTCTGCCATGTCCATCAGCGCCGGCTCGAAAATGTCGTCGAGGCCGTCACTGCCGGCGGGTTCCTGGGTGCGTTCAGTCATAAATCACCTCCTGATGATTTACAGCCTTGAATTTCGGCGCAATATCACTCAGTGATTTCGGCGAGTAAATCAAAATTTTATTGGATTTATAACAAAATTATTTTGTTGAGGATGCTGCTGCGCAATAGCTGCTTATGGATAGGCGGCCCGCTCCCTATCCTGGGTTCCCTGCACTCGCGGCTACGTCCCTGTAGTCTGTCATCCTTGACGGTGTTGCCAGCGGGCCGCCTGGGTTAGGTTTAGCAAAGGTCGTGCCAGTGCTGCGGGCCCCGTACACCGGGGCAGTCGGTGGCCGCGGGCGGGCCAGGGTGTCCGGTTTCATGTCGGCGGACGTGTCCGGCCGCGTCCATGCTGGCTCAGCCGCTGCCGCGCAGCCGGGTCAGAATCTCCAGGGCAACGTCCTGGGGGTCGCGCCCTGCAGTGGCGACGGTAATATCCGCGTAGCGCCGATAGAGCGGGGTGCGTTCATGGAAAATATCGGCATAGCTGTAGCCGGCCTCACTGGCGATGCCGCGGGGTGGCGCCGCGGCGACGCGGGCTTCCAGTGTCGCCATGGGTACATCGAGATAGACCACCGGCCCCGCCTGCTGCAGGCGCTGCATGATCCTGTCGCTGTAAACCACGCTGCCGCCAGTGGCGATGACACTGTGGTCCAGTGGGATCGTCAGCAGGATCTCCTCCTCCAGGGTGCGCAGGGCGATATGGCCGCGACTGTCTATGATTTCCTGCAGGGTAGCTTCCGCCTGCACCTGGATCTCCAGGTCGGTGTCATTGAAGGCCAGTCCCGAGAGTTTTGCCAGCAACACACCGACGGTACTTTTGCCGGCGCCGGGCATGCCGATCAGGCTGATGGTGCGCGCTGTGGGGGAGTCTGTGGACACGGCATGATCCTGCTGCAGGAGCGCACATTATCCATGTCGCCGCCACAGAGGCAAATACCCCGCCTTGCGCGGGGCCCGGCCTCTGGGTAGAGTGCCGGATTGCTCGCAGCCAGACACAGCCGAGGCGTTAACGATGACCCTGTTACACACTCCTCTCGACGCGCTGCATCGGGAACTCGGTGCCCGCATGGTGCCTTTCGCCGGCTACGACATGCCGGTCCAGTATCCCGCCGGTATTATCAAAGAGCATCTGCAGACCCGGGAGGCGGCCGGACTGTTCGACGTATCCCACATGGGCCAGGTGGTGCTGTCGGGTCCGGGCTCGGCTGAACTGCTGGAGACCCTGGTGCCCGCGGATGTCCTTGGCCTTGCGGACAACCGCCAGACCTACGCCCTGCTCACCAACGAGGCCGGCGGCGTGCTGGACGATCTGATTATTACCCGCTGGGGGCCGGAAACCTTTTTCCTGGTGGTGAATGCCGCCTGCAAGGAACAGGACATCGCCCATCTCCGCGCGCATTTGCGCGGTCAAACTCTTGAGGTCTTGGGGGACCAGGCCCTGCTGGCCCTGCAGGGACCTGCCGCCCGCGAGGTCATGGGCCGTCTGTGTGCGGAGACAGCGGCGCTCACGTTCATGAGTGGCGCCCGCGTCAGCATCGATGAGGTGGAACTGTACATCACCTGCTCCGGCTACACCGGTGAGGACGGCTTCGAGCTGTCCCTGCCCGCAGCGAGTGCCGACAGGGTCGCCCGCCTGCTGCTGGCGCAGCCGGAAGTTGAAGCCATTGGCCTGGGTGCCCGCGACTCCCTGCGCCTGGAAGCGGGCCTGTGTCTCTACGGGCACGAGTTGAGCGCCACCATTGATCCAGTACAGGCCGGGCTGGTCTGGTCCATCGGCAAGGCGCGGCGTCCGGGTGGCGAGCGTGCCGGTGGATTTCCCGGCGCCGAAAGGATCTTTCACCTGATCGAGCACAAGCCACCGCTGCGGCGGGTGGGCCTCGCGGTTGATGGCAAGCGCCCGGTGCGGGAGGGGCAGTCGGTGCTGGATAAGCGCGGTGAACACGTGGGAGAAATTTGCTCGGCCTGCTTTGGCGCCAGCGTGGGCGCGCCCATCGCCATCGCCTATGTGCGGCGGGATTTTGCCGACCCGGGTACGCGGCTGGTCGTGGATGTACGCGGCAAGCCGGTCGCGGTCACTGTGGCGAAGATGCCCTTCGTGGCCCAGCGCTATTTCCGCGGCTGAGTTTGCTCCGGGTCAGTGCGCCCAGGCGCGCAGACCCCGGAACTGTTGTGACAGGTAGTCCATCTGGTCCGCCAGTACCCGCTCCTTGGCAAGGAAATGCCACTCCCAGGTATTGGGTCGGAACGGCACCGCGAGCAGCGGCATGCCGGCCTCTTCCGGGGTGCGATTGTCCTTCGCCCAGTTGCAGCGGCGGCAGGCGGCAACCACATTCTCCCAGCGGTCGCGACCGCCGCGGGAAGTGGGCAGGACATGGTCGCGGGTCAGTTCGGCGCGGTGAAATTGCTGGCCGCAGTAGAGACAGCGGTGATCATCCCGGCGGAACAGGGTGCGGTTGCACAATGGCAGGCTGAAGTTGCTGCGGACCCGGCCCTGCAGGGCGATGATGGGCTGCAGATCAATGCGGGAGCGCAGGCCGGTGAGGCGCTGGACTCCGCCCATGATTGGTGGCAACGGATCGCCGACGCCGTAGAGGACGTCACCGCGGGCGTAGGCGGATACGGCTTCGTGGGCTGTGATCCAGCCCCGTGGTTGACCCGCTACGTCCAGTTTCAGGATGTGTTGCATGGGCGGCCACTCCGTGGTTTGCCTTAAACTACTGGAAAAGTGTGGCTTTCACAATCCTGCACAGTGTGTAAGCTGCAAGGGAGTCATGGTGCGTGCGTACGCCGCTCTGGTTTGGAGTTCGTGTGCGCAGTTTGAAAAATACAGCAGAGGGTCGGCGGTGACGGTGCAGTGGATGTGGCTTGGCGCGACTGTTGTGCTGGTGTTGGCTACCCTGCTGCCGCTGTCACGCATCACCGCCTGGTGGATTCGTGGCCTGGACTTTCCCCGCCTGCAGCTGTCGACGCTCGCCGCAGCGTTGCTTTGCACCGGCGGGGTGATCGGTCAGCTGCACGGCTTTACCGCCCTGACGCTCACCGGTCTGGTCCTGTGTGCCGGATGCATCATTTTCCATGCCTGGTGGATTATTCCCTACACCCGCCTGTGGCCACGGGAAGTTCTGGATGCCGATGGCGCGACTCCCTGCCTGCGTCTGCTGACCGCCAATGTCCTGACCTCGAACCGGCAGACGGAACGGTTCCTCGAACTGGTACGCGAGAACGATCCGGATATTTTTATCACGCTGGAATCCGATTCCCGCTGGCAGGATTGTCTGGACACGCTGGAGGGCGACTATCCGTTCACCGTCAAGGTGCCGCTGGACAACCTCTATGGCATGCACCTGTACTCCCGGCTGCCGCTCAGTGACACCGAGGTAGCCTACCTCGTGGAGCGCGACATACCGTCAATCCACGCCAAAGTGCAGCTATCGGACACGGTTACCCTGCGGCTGCATGTACTGCATCCGGCGCCGCCCAGTCCCACCGAGAACGAGGAGTCCACGGAGCGCGATGCAGAGTTGGTGGTGGTGGCGCAATCGGTGGCGGAGGAGAGCGGTCCTGTCGTGGTGACCGGCGATCTCAACGACGTCGCCTGGTCCACTACCACGCGCCTGTTTCGCAAGATCAGCGGCCTGCTCGATCCGCGGGTCGGTCGCGGCATGTTCAATACCTTCCACGCCGAGCATAAATTGCTGCGCTGGCCCCTGGACCATCTGTACCACAGCGATCACTTTACGGTCAGCGAACTGCGCCGCTTGCCGACCTTCGGTTCGGACCACTTCCCGCTGCTGGTTGAGCTGTGCTATCAGCCCGTGCGGGGTGATGCCCAAGAGGGGCTGGATGAAGACGCGGAGGGTCGGGAATTGGCGCAGGAAAAAGTCGCGGCTGAACCCGTTACCGCCGGGGATGTGCCCGAACCAGGCCGCTAGCCCGCAGCCTCCCGCTCAATGCGCTGTCCAGCTGGCTTCCACCAGGGCGACGCCATTGCCCAGTACGCGCCCTTGAAAACGCTGGCCGGCGAGGATTTCGCCCACACCCGCCGGGGTCCCGGTCATGACAATGTCGCCGTCCTCCAGGGTCATGAAGCCGGCCAGGTTGTCGAGAATACTCTGCGGCGAATACAGCATCAGCGGCACGCCCCCCTGCTGTCGCAGTTCGCCGTCCACGCGCAGTTCCAGTGAGAGTTGCTCGACCGGCAGCGTCAGCGGCACGAACTCGCTGCACAGGGCGGCACCGTCGAAGGCCTTGGCGCGCTCCCAGGGCAGGCCCTTCGCCTTCAGCTGCGACTGCAGGCCGCGCTTGGTCAGGTCGAGGCCGAAGCCCACGGCGGCCAGCTGTCCGTCCTCGACCAGAAACGCGATTTCACCCTCGTAGTGCAGAGGTTCACCGCGGGCGGCGTACAGGGTGTCGCCGAGGGCCGAGTTGGGCTTGAGGAATACGACCATGTCCTCGGGCAGCTCGTTGCCCAGCTCTTCGATATGGGCCACGTAGTTGCGGCCAATGCAGACGATCTTGGAGGGCACAATGGCGCGGCCCCGGCAGTGAATTATGCGCACAAAAAGGGTCCCCGATGCAGTTTGGCGTAATGGCTGTGGCATCATAGCGCGGTCGTCGGTGCCGGCGACAGCCTGCATCGCCAGGTAGTGCAAACAGGGAGTAACGATGGAACTTGTAACCGAATGGGGGCCGCTGGTGCTGGCAATGCTGGCCACGGGTATTGTCGCCGGCCTCATGGCGGGCCTGCTGGGCGTGGGTGGCGGCATTGTCATCGTGCCGGTGCTGGACACGGCCCTGGGAACCCTGGGGGTTGATCCCGCCATCCGCATGCACATCGCGGTTGCGACCTCGCTGGCGACCATCATCCTCACCTCGGTGTCATCGGCCCGCGCCCACCACCAGCGCGGGTCCGTGGACTTTGGCCTGGCGCGCAGCTGGGGCGGCTACATCCTGCTGGGCGCTGTCTTCGGTGCCTGGCTGGCTTCGCGCCTGCACAGCAACGTGCTGGCGCTGATCTTCGGCTCGGTGGCGGTACTGCTGGGCCTGCGCATGTTGCTGTTCGGGGGGCGCAATCCGCAGCCCGCGCGGGAGATACCCGCGGGCATGGCGATCCGCCTGGTACCCTTCGGGATCGGTGGCCTGTCCAGCATGATGGGCATCGGTGGCGGTACTTTCAGCGTACCGGTGCTGACGCTGCTCGGGCACACCATTCACCGGGCGGTGGGTACTTCGGCCCTGTTTGGCCTGCTGATCAGCGTCCCCGGAGCTGTGGCCTTCGTGGTGACGGGTTGGGGCGACCCGCGCCTGCCACCGGCCAGCCTGGGCTTTGTCAATCTGCTGGGACTGGCCTGCATCGCGCCGGCGACCATCCTGGCCGCGCCTCAGGGCGCGCGCATTGCCCACCGCATGAACGCACGCCAGCTGAACCTGGCGTTTGGAGTTTTCCTGCTGCTGGTATCCGGGAGGATGTTGTACCGGGCGCTGTGACCGGGTCCGCGGGGGCGTTGGTCAGCGCAACAGCAACAGGGTAATGTCGCTGTGGCTGAGCATGCGGGTGGTGTTGCTGCCAACGAAGAACTGGCGTATGCGGGAATGGCCCCAGGCGCCCATGACCATCAGGTCAATATCGTTGTCGCGGTGATACTGGCCCAGGGCGGCCTGGACCTCGCCCTCCACGGTGGCGGTGGTGACCTCGAAGCCGGCGCCCGCGAGGGTGTCGCGCGCCTGCCCGATCTGCCGTGTCTGCTCGGCCGACAGCGGACCCACGGTGACCAGATGGCACGGCAGGCCTGCCAGCAGTGGGCTGTTGGCGACCAGGTTCAGGGCCTTGGACGCAGTGGCACTGCCGTCATAGGCGATCATGAATTGCCTGGGAGCGACAAACTCCCGCATCACCACCATGATCGGCCGGTGCACGCTGCGCACCACGCTTTCCAGGTGTGAGCCAATCGTGTGCGCGGCAATGTCATGGTCCTCACCCAGGCGGCCCATGACCAGCAGACGGGTGTCCTCCTCCAGGTCGCGCAGGGCATCGACCAGGTCACCGTGGCGCTGTTTGCGTATCACATTCCGGGCGCCCGCCTTCAGGGCGACCGTTTCCGCATCCTGCAGCAGGTGCTTGCCGTGCTCCAGCGCCAGTTTCTCCCGGCGCTCGTCCAGCGCGGTCAGCTCTTCCAGCAGCTGTTCGCGGCTGCCGAGACCAATCGCACCGGACAGGTCCTGCACCGGCGGCGCCGAGGGTCTTTCCAGTACGTGCAACAGCATCAGGGGGGTGTCCAGCCGGCTGCTGGCCCAGGTACTGGCGACAGTGACACAGCGGGCGCTGGCGGAGCCATCGATACAGGCGACAATGTTATTCATGTTATTACTCCCGATCCCTAGTGGCCGGACATCAGTTTCTCGATGGCTTCCGGCTTGTCGTGCACGCCGAAGCGGTCGACGATGGTGGCACTGGCCGCGTTCATCCCGACCAGGTTGACCTCGGCGCCCTCGCGACGGAACTTGATCACCACCTTGTCCAGGGCCGATACCGCGGTAATGTCCCAGAAATGCGCGCTGGACACATCGATAGTGACACGCTCCAGTGCCTCTTTGAAGTCGAAAGCGTCGATGAAGCCGTCCGCGGTGGCAAAGAACACCTGGCCCACGACCGTATAGATCCGGTGGCCATCACTGTCATCCACTGACTTCACCAGCATGAAACGGCTGATCTTGTTGGCGAAGAACAGCGCGGCCAGAAGAACGCCCACCAGCACTCCCAGCGCCAGGTTGTGCGTGCCGACCACCACCACAACCGTCGCCACCATGACGATGCTCGAGGATAACGGGTGGTGCTTCAGGTTGCGGATGGAGTCCCAGGAGAAGGTGCCGATGGCGACCATGATCATCACCGCCACCAGTGCCGCCATGGGGATTTGCTTGAGCCACTCCCCCATGAACACCACCATCAGCAGCAGGAAAACGCCGGCGGCGAAGCAGGACAGGCGGCCGCGACCACCGGATTTCACATTGATCACCGACTGCCCGATCATGGCGCAGCCCGCCATGCCGCCGAGCAGGCCGGAACCGATGTTGGCGATGCCCTGGCCTTTGCACTCCCGGTTCTTGTCGCTCTCGGTGTCGGTGAGGTCGTCGACGATGGTGGCGGTCATCATCGACTCCAGCAGACCGACCACGGCGAGCGCGGCGGCGTAGGGGAAGATGATGGCGAGGGTGTCCAGGTTCAGTGGCACGTCCGGCCACAGGAACACCGGCAGAGTATCCGGCAGATCGCCCATATCACCCACGGTGCGAATGTCCAGCTGCAGCAGGATCGCTGCGGCGGTCAGCGCCAGGATACAGATCAGTGGTGAAGGCACCAGCTTGCCGACTGCGGGCAGCAGGGGGAACAGGTAGATGATGCCGAGGCCGGCAGCGGTCATGGCGTAGACATGCCAGCTGACGCCGGTCAGCTCGGGGATCTGTGCGAGGAAGATCAGGATCGCCAGGGCATTGACGAACCCGGTCACCACCGAGCGGGAGACGAAGCGCATCAGTGACCCCAGGCGAAGAAATCCCGCCAGGATCTGCAGCATCCCGGTGAGTACTGTGGCCGCCAGCAGATACTCCAGGCCGTGTTCCCGCACCAGGGTAATCATCAGCAGCGCCATGGCGCCGGTGGCGGCAGAGATCATCCCGGGCCGGCCGCCGGTGAAGGCGATGACCACGGCGATGCAAAACGAGGCGTAGAGGCCGACCCTGGGGTCGACGCCGGCGATGATGGAGAAGGCGATGGCCTCGGGGATCAGGGCAAGTGCAACGACGAGTCCGGCGAGCAGGTCGCCGCGGATGTTGCCGAACCAGTCCTGTTTGAGCGTAGCAAGCATGGCAGAGAGTCTTTGGGGGAGTCAGCGGGAACCGCAAAGCAAACTGGCGCCGTGCAGGGCTGCGCGGCGTCGGCGGTTGGCGATCATGGAAGGCGCGGGATTATCTGCGAAATGGCGGCCCGATGCCACCGGGCTGTGAACTTGTACCGGTATCGCCGCCCGGGGGCCGATGGTCCGCGCCCTCAAGCCTTGCGGTCGCTGGACTGTTGCGCCTGCACCGCCAGGGTCAGGGCCTGCAGCTGCGCCTGCACTGCGTCGAGCTGGTGGACAATGCGGTCGCGCTCGTCGTGGGCCTGCTGGGCCGCGCGGGCGTTCTGTTCCGAGGTCATGACCTCCAGAATCGCGCCCACCATCATGTTGAGGAAGATGAAAGCGGTCAGGAAAATAAAGGTCAGATAGTAGATCCAGCTCAGGGGGTAGGATTCCATGGTCGCGTACATGACATCGGTCCAGTCCTCGAAGGTCGCGACCCGGAACAGGGTCAGCATGGCGACCGCGACATCACCCCAGAGATTCTCGTCAATGTCGGCGAAGAACATGGAGCCGATGGCAGCGTAGATGTAGAAAATGATGAACATCAGCAGGGCGATATAGCCCATCCGCGGTATCGCCTTGAGCAGCGAGTTGATCAGGAAGCGCAGCTCCGGTACCACTGAAACCAGACGCAGTACCCGGAATACCCGCAGCAGGCGCCCCAACAGTACCGCCTCGGAGTTGTCCAGCGGAATCAGGCTGCCGATCACCACTATGGTGTCGAAAATGTTCCAGCCGTCGAGGAAGAAACGCCGCTTGTGCGGACAGGCGACAAAGCGAAACAGGATTTCCAGCAGGAAGAAGACGGTAATCGCGGTGTCGAGCACACCCAGGGTACGTTCCACCCAGGGGCTGAGCTCATAGGTCTTGGCGCCGATGGTCAGTGCCGAGAGGATGATAATAGCGATGACCGCGCCCTGGAACAGGCGGCTGGATTCGATCCGGCGCAGGATGCTGGAGCCGGAGGACGATAGTGTTGCGGGAGGCATGGGGGTATCTGCTCGTGCCAGAGTCCGGGAGCGGGGAAGTGTAGTGCGACGCCACTATTTTTGCGAGCTATTGCCAATTGCAGCTGCTCAAGCCGCGCGCTGACCGGGATTTGGCGTATGCTTTGATGGAAAATCGATGGCCCGGGCGTCGTTGCTGCCCCGGAGCGCTGGTTGGCCCGAGCGCAGTGTGGCTTTGAATCCCCGAGGCGAAGAGTGAGCACAGTTCCCCCCAGCAGAAGTCGGACGATCTGGCTGCGTGACACCCTGGCGCGCTCGCGCAAGGACGCGGTCTCCAGCTCGGTGATGACCGGGATCTGCGACAACTATCTCGGAGCGTTCGCGGTGTCGCTGCGCGCCAGCCTGTCGCAAATGGGCTGGCTGCTGGCCGCGCCCCAACTCGCCGGTGCCGTGTTCCAGCTGCTGTCGGTGTGGCTGTGCCCGCGCTTTTCCCGCCGCCGAGCCATTGTCACCGGGGTGGTGCTGCAGGCACTGTCGGTGTTGGGGATGGCGGTGATAGCGCTGCTGCGCCCGCCGGATGCGGTCACCTGGCTGATCCTGCTGGCCATTGTCTACCAGGCCAGCGCGAATTTCGTGCAGCCGCAGTGGCGCGGCTGGATGGGCAGTGTCGTGCCGCCGCGCCGCCGCGGGGCGTTTTTTGCCGGCCGCACCCGCCTGACCATGATAACCAGCTTCACCGTATTTGCCGGCGGCGGTGTGCTGCTGGGTATCTTCCAGCGCTACGAACTGGCCTGGGCCTGCTTTGGCGGCCTGTTCCTGCTGGCGACCGCGGGCCGGGCAGCATCGGCCTGGCAGCTGCGCCGAATGCACGACCCCGATCACAGCGGCAGCGCCGGTGCGATCTCCTTTTCCGCCACCCTGGGTCGAATCCGGGAAGCGTTCCACGACAAGACTTTTTGCCAATACAGCCTGTTCATCGCCGGGATGCAGTCCGCGGTGGCCATCTCCGCGCCGTTCTTCAGTGTCTACATGCTGCGGGATCTGCATTACAGCTACTGGCAGTTTGCGGCCAACACCGGCATCGCTATCCTCACCCAGTTCTTCACCCTGTCGACCTGGGGCCGGATCTGTGATCGCTGGGGCAACCGCTGGGTGATGGTGACCAGCAGCCTGCTGATCCCGGTGGTGCCGGCGCTGTGGCTGGTGTCCAGTGACTTCTACTACCTGCTTGTTGTGCAGGTACTGTCGGGCCTCGCCTGGGGCGGGTTTACCCTGAGCACCGCCAACTACCTGTACGATCTGCGCCCGCCGCGGGCGGACTTCGCCAGCTATGCTGCGGTGCAGGCCGCCCTGGGAGCCGTGGGAATTTTTGCGGGGGCCCTGTTCGGGGGTTACCTGGCCACGGCGCTGCCGGACATGGTGCTCTGGCTGCCGGAGTGCTGGCAGCCGCTGCATTCAGTGGTGCTGATCTTCCTGGTCTCGGCCCTGCTGCGGCTGGCGATTGTCGCCTGGTTCATCCCGCGCTCGGTGGAGCTGCGGGTGCGTCAGCGCCCGGATCTGCTGCAGGTGGTGTACCGGATATCGCGGTTTACTCCCGGGGCCGGGATCGTCCTGGACTGGCTGACTGTAACCCGCAAACGCCGGGACTGATCTCGGCTATACTGCCAAAAGGGTGTCATCCGGCACCCCGGAATGGTCGGGAGGCGTGGTCGCATGCATCAACTGAGTGGGCTGGATGCCACTTTTCTATACGCAGAAATGAACAATTCGCCGATGCACATCGCGCCGCTGCTGATCTATGACCCCTCGACCACCGGCGCCGAAGTGGTGCGGTTCAAGGATATCCTCAACACCTTTGCCAGCCGCCTGCACCGCTCTCCGGTGTTCAAGCGCAAGCTGGCCATGGTCCCGCTCAACCTGGACCAGCCCTACTGGGTGGAAGACGATAATTTTGATCTGGAATTCCATGTCCGCCACATCGCCCTGCCCAAGCCCGGCGACTGGCGCCAGCTGTCGATTCTGGTGGCGCGCCTGCACGCTCGCCCCCTGGATCGCTCCCGTCCCCTGTGGGAGGCCTACATCATCGAGGGCCTGGACAATGTCGAGGGCTTGCCCAAGGGCTGCTTCGCCATGTTTCTCAAGATCCACCACGCGGCGATTGATGGCGCCTCGGGGGTGGAGATCATCTCGGCTCTGCACGACCTTAGCCCCAATCCGCCGCCGCCGCGGCAGGAGGCCGCCCCGGTACTCGATCCGGGTCCCAGCAGGGTGGAAATGCTCTGGCGGGCCTACAAGGTGAACATGTGGGCCCCGTTCCGCCTCGCCCGCCTGGTAACCGAAGGTATTCCCGCCTGGCGGCGGGTGCACGAGGGTGTAAAGGCAAGGAAGTTCCGGACGCTGGGGGACAAGGAGCATACACGCTTTAATGCGGCTGTGTCCCCGCACCGGGTCTCCGGTGCGGCTGACTTCGACCTCGGCGTGATCCGAAAAATGAAGGATGGGGTGCCCGGCGCCACGGTCAACGATGTCATCCTCAGTATTGTCGGTGGCTCCCTGCGCAACTATCTACTGGACAAGGGGGAACTGCCGGAGGGCAGCCTGGTGGCCGGGGCGCCGGTCAATGTTCGCAGAAGCGACGATGCATCTGCCGCGGGCAACCAGGTGTCGATGATGGTTATTGCCCTGCGCACGGACATCGCCGGCGCCCGTGAGCGCCTGCAGGCGGTACACGAGGGCGCGGTCAGCTCCAAGGCCTATCACGAGGCAGTGGGCGCGCGGCTGATGACGGACATGACCCAGAGCCTGCCGGCGGAGCTGGCGGCGCTGGGGGTGCGCGCGGCCCTGGGGTCCGGGCTGATGGCGGGGATGAAGCCGATCTTCAATACCATCGTGACCAATGTGCCCGGCCCGCAGGTGCCGCTGTACATGGGCGGTGCCCAGGTGGTGCGCAGCTACGGCCTCGGGCCCTGCATCGACAATATGGGCCTGTTCCATGCGGTAACCAGCTATAACGGACAGATCGCAGTGTCGTTCCAGGCCTGCCGGGAAATGATGCCGGATCCGGGTTTCTATGAGCAGTGCCTGTACGCCGCTTACTCCGCTCTGCAAGCGGAGGTGCTGGGCAAGCCGAAGGCCGGGAAGCCGGCACAGCGCAAGGCGCGAACCAAATCCGCGACCAGTGCCGCGGCGAAAGCTTCGGGTAAAGCCCGGGTGGCGGCCAAGCCCAAGCCCAAGCCCAAGCCCAAGCCCAAAGCCAAGGCCAAGGCCAAGCCCAAGGCCAAGGCCACGGCCAAGGCCACGGCCACGGCCACGGCCAAGCCCAAGCCCAAGCCCAAGCCCAAGCCCAAGCCCAAGCCCAAGCCCAAGCCCACGGCCAAGGTGACAGCAGCCAGGCCCAAGACGGGGGGTCGCAGCAAAGCGGTCGCCAGGCCGAAGCTGGCCGCGCGCAGGTAATCCGCAGTTGCATGAATTCATCGGCATACAGTGATGTACCGCCTTTTTTCAAGGTTCAGTGTCCTGCTCATCCCCCATGGGCGGCCCTCACCGCAGGCGATCCGGAATCAGGAGAAAGCGGCAAAGCAGGTAGAACAGGCCACTCCTGGGCGCCTGGCCGTTGTCTGATGTTAGTAAAATTGAGGAAATAAGTGGGGAGAGTTGCGGCCGGGTGAGAGTTCGCCCCCCGGGTTTGGCCTCCCGCGTGCGGCGTGGTCGAATTTGATGAAACGCGGTCCTTGGGGTTGTGCTGCGGCGTGGCTAATATACTGTGTATCCATGGGTCTTCCCCGAATCGTGTGGAAACGTAGTGTTCCCCTCCCATCTTGGGTATGGTTTATCCATCATTCCTTTTTCTATTTTGGGCGATGGACGAAGTTACCCTTTATGAACGTATCCTCGGCATTTCCGATCCCTGGTT
>NZ_JAVJWR010000013.1:0-260886 GCF_040221975.1 Haliea sp. | reverse complement strand
AGGGCCAGCGCTTCGGCGCGGAACTCCGGGGCGTGTTTCCGCCGTGGCGCGGATTTGTTTCCTGTTTGCTTTGTCATGATTCACCTCTGTAGCGTAGTTTACTCGCTCCAGTCGGTGTCCATCACTGGTGGGCAGGATCACTGTTCCTGGCGACGAGTTCCTACACGCATCAGGCATCGGCGGGATAGCGGGCATTGGAGAAGATTCAATGACCGAGACCTGGTTTTGGAATTTTCATGTTCCCGAAGCGCAAATCAATTGTTTTGCCTACTGTTGGGTTCATCCCAATCTTGGGGTCGTCACCGGTGGGCTGATGATCTACCAGGGTATTAAATCACAGCACCTAGAATGTGAACTTTTCGACATCCAGGACTTCAACTCGTCTGAAAAAATAGTTGGAGATGGTAGTGATATTCGCTTTCCCAATGGCATGCGTGTCGAGGTCATTAAGCCATTGGAGCATTTGCGGTTGTCCTTCAGTGACTCGGATCGCAGGACTTCCTGTCTGGTGAATTTTTACGCCATCGGCGCGCCGATTATGCGCGCGAATAACAAGCACTTTGAACAGGTGATGCACGCGACAGGAAGACTCGTGCTACGTGGCCGCGAATATGAGATTGAGTCATATTCTGTGCGCGACAGGTCGTGGGGAGAGTCGCGGCCGGAGCGACCTCAATACTGCCCACCCTACACTTGGGTGACGGGTACCTTTGGCGACGGGTTCGCCTTTAACATCGGCTCCCATGACGATCCCGAACGCAATCCGGATTGGTTAGGGGCGCTTAAAGCTCCCGATGAAATATTCAGAGATGGTTGGGTGTTGGTAGACAAAGAGCCGCGGCGTATTGTGCGTTCCTCCAAGATCACTCAGCGGGATCTTCCTCTCTGCCGACCTCTGACCCATGAGTACGAATTTGAGGATGTTGCCGGAGATGTCTATCGCATCACCGGGCGGATTGTCAGCCAGACGAACTGGTCGGGGTGGTCTAATGTCAATGTTCATATGGGACTGGTTGAGTGGTGTATGGGTGGCCGTAAAGGTTGGGGCGACTCCCAGGACGTGCAGTGGAACGACTATGTCTGGCATATGAATCGCCCCTAACGCTATAACCGGTGCCTTGAGTGCCACTCAGTTCAAATAACCAGCCTGATCATGTGAGGAACATCAATGTTGACACCTTCGAGTCGGATTCACGCAGTAATCGGTAGTGAGTTCGCAAGGTTGAGCCAGAACCTCCCGGATCGCGGCATCGAGGGCTCGCCTGCCCAGGCAATCGCATACGCCCTTCGCTTGCTTCGAGAGCGCGATTCACGGGGTGAAGATTTACTGAGGGAGCAGTTCAATCAACTTTCTGTTTTACTGGCGTCAATAAAATCGATCGCATCCAAGTCGGCTGTTGATATCGAAGATGAACTCGTAGAACTGGAAGTGTATCAAAACGAAGTTGATGAGGATGCGCGTTTACCGACATTGGAGGCGCTATGGCGGAACTCGCTGAGTAAAACCGAAGACATTGTTAGTAAGATCAAGGGCAGTAGTGCGGTTCATCCCTCGAGGAAGGAAGATCTACTACATCTTCTCGTCGACTTCGAGTCTGCTGACTTGCTCAATCAGGTGGGCCCCGACGCAGATGCCGTCGATGGTTTTGAAAACGTGCGAATATCCCGGGGAAAGCTCAGCCACTACCTGCGTGACAGGTTTAATGATCCGACGATCGAAGTCACGTTTCTGGAGTCGTTGTCGGGCGGTTTTGGAAAAGAAACGACTTTGTTTGGTAGCACGGGTGGCAGCCTGAATGGCGAGTTCGTGATTCGTAGGGAGATTAGTGACACCGCAGCGTCACACAACGATTGTCACGATCTTACACGGGAATACGAACTCATCAAGGTACTGCGCAAAATCGGCTACCTGTCTCCGGAAGTGCTGTGGCTTGATACGGAGCACCGCTTGCTACCTGGCGGGCACTTTATAGTCATGCGTCGCTCTAAGGGCCGTTTAGGGGGAAGCATTTTCGGTGCCACGACAGATATACCGGAAACGCTTACAGACGTCTTGGCGCGACATGCGGCTCGTCTCCATACACTTCCGGTGTTATCGGAACTCGGGGAGCTTACTGAATCGATCAATTTTGAGCGCTGGGAAATGTCACGCCGGGAAAACGTTGAACGTTATCTGCGTGATTGGTATCGCTATTGGCGATCAGAGACACATAGCCCATCACCGGCTTTAGCAGCGCTATATGGTTGGCTTTTCGATCACCTACCGGAACGCCCGGGCAAGCCTGCACTGATTCACGGGGACCTAGGGTTTCACAACATATTATTGGAGGGGAATGAGCTTTCGGTCATCCTCGACTGGGAGTATGCGCACATTGGTGATCCGGCAGAGGAGCTTGCCTATGTGCAGTTGACCACTGGGGCTGGAATTGATTGGGACAAGTTTATGACGTGTTACCTGGCAGCAGGCGGGGAGCCGGTGGATCAGAAAACCCTGAGGTTCTTTCAGGTTTGGGCCCATGTGCGCAATGCCAGCGCTGCAAACATTGTCTTCGCAGGTTTTGCTAACGGTAAGGCTAACGACCTCAAGCTCAACGTGTTGCCCTACATGCACATCCCTAACTTTATTTGCGCTGCCCAGGCGTTAATCAGGCAGGAGTAAGTAAAACTGTCCGACGCCGATCCGGTATCCACTCAATGATTTCGCGGGATAATGTTCGAGGCAAGTTCCGTTGCTCAGAATCTTCGTCGAACCTGAGTAAGCGTCCGGCGATTACACCTTGATAGCCGAACTCCAGTTGTGCGGTAGGAGGCTGTCGATCGCTGAGTACTTCGTACTGGGTAGACGCTCAAGTACATCGCGCAGGTAAGCCTGCGGGTCGAGACCGTTGATCTTCGCGCTCTGGATCAGGCTCATCACGTTCGCCGCCCGCTGCCCACTCCGTAGCGATCCAGCAAACAACCAGTTTTTCCGTTTATGCAAAGCTTTGCATAAACGGAAAAACTGGATTTTTAGCGATTCGGTCAAGGGCGTCAAAGCCAGCGCGAACCTGTATTCCCTGGTGGATGCGTATTCCGGACCAACGTGACCACTCATTCCGTTTCAACGTGACCGCCTGTTCCGGGTGATCGTGACCGCCCATTCCGTTTCATCGTGACCGATTTTTGGGCTTTACCCGGAATCGTCGGTCAAGTTGCCGGAACCGGCGGTCACGTTCGTCCGGAATCTCACCTAACTCGCTGGAATTCTTAACGAAATTACGGCATACCCGTTCCCTTTTGCCTGCCAGGAGGGACGAATGCCCGCATCGAGGATTCCAATGCTTAAGATCATGGATATTTTGCGCCTCAAACATGAGGCCAAACTCAGTAACGAGAAGATCGCCCGGGCCTGTGGCGTCTCCAAAGGTGTGGTCTGCAAGTACCTCCACCTCGCCGAGGCCCGTGGGATTGGCTGGCCTGCGCCGGAGGGCACCGACGAGGCCCAGATAGAGCGCCTGCTGTTCCCGGCGGTGCAACCACCTTCCCGGTTTGTCGAACCGGACTGCTTCGGCATCCACCAGGAACTCAAGCGCAAGGGCGTGACGCTACAACTGCTGTGGGCGGAATACGTGTCCGTACATGAGGCAGCGGCTTACCGCTACAGCCAGTACTGTCACCGCTACCGGCTATGGCGCCAGCAGCAGCGGCGCAGCATGCGCCAGATACATCGTGCCGGTGAGAAGACCTTCATCGATTACTGCGGCCCCACCGTGCCGGTAGTCTGCCGGCAGACGGGTGAAATACGCACTGCACAGGTCTTTGTGGCGGTGCTCGGCGCCTCCAGCTACACCTACGCCGAGGCCACCTGGAGTCAGGGCCTCCCGGATTGGATCGCCTCCCACCAGCGGGCCTTCCGCTACTTCGGTGGGGTCACCGAGCTGCAGATCCCCGACAACCTACGGGTTGGGGTCACCGACCCCAACCGCTACACGCCGCAGATCAACGCGACCTATGCCGAGATGGCGGCCCACTACCGGACGGCGGTACTGCCGGCCCGTCCCCGCAAGCCGAAGGACAAGGCCAAGGCCGAAGTGGCAGTGCAGATCGTTGAACGCTGGATACTGGCCCGCCTGCGTCACCACACCTTCTTCACTCTGGCGGAACTCAACCGGGCCATTGCCGACCTGCTGCCAGACCTGAACAACCGGCCCCTCCAGGGACAGGATGTCTGCCGCCGGGACCTGTACGAACGCTTGGATGCCCCGGCCCTCAGGCCGCTCCCCGTGGCGCCCTACGAGTACGCGGAGTGGTGCAAGGCCAAGCCTGGCATCGACTACCACATCAGCGTCGACAAGCGCTTCTACAGCGTGCCCCATGCCTTGGTGGGCCAGACGCTGGATGTGCGCCTGACGGCCGAAACGGTGGAGGTTCTGCATAAGGGGAACCGGGTGGCAGTTCACCGTCGCCGCGGCCAGGAGCGGTTCAGTACGCTGATGGATCACATGCCCAGCTCCCACCGGGCACACCGGGAGTGGTCGCCAGGGCGCTTCCTGAATTGGGCCGTGGACATCGGCCCCTGCACCCGACAGGTGGTGCAGCAGCAACTGGAGAGCCGGCGCCATCCCGAACACGGGTACCGCGCCTGCCTGGGCCTGCTGAGCCTCAGCCGACGCTACAGCAAGGACCGGTTGGAACGCGCCTGTCAACGCGTATTGACGCTCCGCTCGATCAACTACCAGAGCATTGCCTCCATCCTCAAGCAGGGGCTGGACCAGCAGCCGATGGAAGGCGACAGCCATCTGCAAGCCGACCTACCGCTGCACGGCAATGTGCGCGGCGCCTACTACTACCACTAACACGAGGAGAGACACCATGTTGATGCAACAAACCCGCGAGCACCTGCACACTCTGCGCCTGACCGGCCTGCTGCAGGCACTGGAAGAACAACTGGAACAACCCGCTGCCAGCGAGCTGGGCTTTGAGCAACGCCTCGCCATGCTGGTCGACCGGGAAGTCCTCTACCGGGAGAACCGCCGCCTGGGGCGCCTACTGCGGGCTGCCAAGCTGCGCGTAAACGCCTGCGTGGAGGATATTGACTACCGCCATCCCCGAGGTCTGGACAAGAGCCGCGTCGCCTCACTGCTGTTGCTGGACTGGATACCGAAATCGCTGAATCTCTGCCTGACCGGGCCCACCGGCTGCGGCAAGACCTGGCTGGCCTGTGCCATCGGCAACTAGGCTTGCCGACGAGGCTACAGCGTCCGATACCTGCGTCTGCCGCGGCTGTTCGAGATGCTGCGCATTGCCCACGGTGATGGGAGCTATCCACGGCTGATGAATCAGCTGCTCAAGACCGATTTGTTGATCCTGGACGACTGGGGAATCCAGAAGGTGAGCGCCGCCCAGCGTAACGATCTGATGGAGGTGATCGAAGACCGCCATGGGCGTCGATCCACCCTGATCGCCAGCCAGCTACCGACAGAGTACTGGCACGAATACATCGGCGAGGCGACTCTGGCGGACGCCATTCTGGACCGGCTACTGCATGGTGCCTACCGGCTAAATCTCACCGGCGAATCCATGCGGAAAACCACTAGCAAATTGACCGAACGTGACCGGTCAGTGTAAAACTACGTTGGCCAGCGAGCACCGGTGTGCAAGTCGGTCACGATGCCCGGAACGGGCGGTCACGTTCGCCGGAATATGCAGAATCGCCAGAGCAGAGAAATGTCGTGGCGATTCCTCATGTCGGTGGCCTACATCATGAGTACCGACGCGCAGCTTGAATTTCCATTTGGCAGGACTACCAGGCTAATAGAAAGACGAGTGTCGGCGGATGCGATGCTCTGCCCGTGTTCTCGGGTAGTTATCTCAATTGCGGGAATTTACGTTGCCGGGGTGATTGATACGTCTACAGAAATTTCGGACGCCTGTCGCGGGCCATTTTTTTGTTGAGATAAAGGAGCAAGTTATTCATGGATGGGGGTTTTTGGCAGGGACAGGCTGTTTGGTTTTGTTGTTTTTTGACGGCCCCGGCGCTTTTGGGTGCGCTGCCCCTGTACCCCACCCGGCTGGTGGGGGTTACGATCTCACGAAGGCGTTGAGTGGGGCGAAGTCATGCTTGTCTGCTGCGCGTAGGGCATCGACGTAGCGCTGTCTGGTTTCTCCGGCATCGACCAAGTTGTCCTGGCCCCAGCTAAAGGGGGGCTGGGTCAGTGAATTGAGGAGGAGGTCGGTTGCGAGCCGTGCGTGGCGGCCATTGCCGTTCGGGTAAGCATGAATCCAGACAAGTCGGTGATGAAACCGCGCGGCGATTTCATCGGGCGGGTAGGTCTCGTGCTCGATCCAGTAGCGGCAATCATCGATCATGCGCCGGAGTTCGGTCGGGATCTGATAGGCATCGACCCCGACATTTTTGCCGGTGCGGCGGTGTGTGCCCGCCCATTTCCAGACATGTTTGAACATACGCGTATGCAGATTATCCAGAAAGCGCTCCTCCAGGACATCGCGCTTTCTGGCGAAGGCCCATTCTGCGGCTTCGAGGATATTGGCCTGCTCGGCTTCGTTGAGTTCGCCGCGCGTGGTGATGTAGGAGGGGATGAGTCCTACTTTTTCCTCCTCATCGAGCGGGGTAGCCGCATCATCCGGTTGATCGAACGGGCCGTTCATTCTTGCTCCCACAGGGCCGAGGCTGATTTTTCGAGGAGGCGTTTGGCGAGGTCCTTGATCTGGCGCTCTTCATTCTCCCGGTTCACGCGCTGATTCTCCAACGCCATGCTGTGGCTGGTGTATTCGAGTTTTTTCCTGGCGAGTTCGAGGGCGCGTTCTTCAGCGATGGATTCCAGCGGTTTACGCGGAACCAGGGCATAGACCAGGCGGCAATCGAGGGCATGGGCGGCCCGCTCCAGCGAGTCCATGGTGATCTTGCCCGAAACTTCCGCCTTTTCGATGTCAAAGGCGCGGGATTGGGTGACGCCGATCCGCTTGCCGAGCTGCGCCGTGGTCATGCCGAGCGCCTCGCGGATCGCCCGGACCCAGCCTTTTGGCGGGCGCGCAAAGCTGTCTGAAATTCTGAGAGAACTCAGACGTTCATCGAGATTTTTGCGGGCGATGGCCCGGTCGGCAGTGCGCAATTTATCACCTATATACGACTAATAGACTATCCATTTATAGCTTATATACAATAAATAATCTATTAAAAAATTGGTTATAGACGATAATGAAGATTCTATATTATCGGTTAGAGGTGATAAATTGCTGTTGTGCCGGTATGTGCCGGTGTCTGGAAGGGTGTTTGAGGGCCTTGGTAGGGGATTATCGCCGTAGGTGAATCTGTCCCTCACGTAAATCCCGTTTCAATGAATCATGGATCAATTATCGAGCGTAGAGTTTATACGAGCGTCTGCGGGGCGACACGGGGTGAATTGAGGGCGGACCATATCTAAATAATTGAAATATAAAGGGTTAATAAATTAGCTTTTTGGCTACGAACCAGGCGGTCGCACGTTCGAATCGTGCCAGGCGCGCCAAAATTCCCTTATTTATCAAGCGGTTGGCGCATCACGTGTCAGCCGTTTTTTGTTTCAGCATTCCCAGTGCCGGACTTTTGCCGGACTTCTCCTCGCAGACCTTATGGCTCTAGGCTCTACCCACTTAACGGGGATAGCCCGATATTCACAAAACCCTGTTAATGGTGAAGAGCCTCGATTCAGCGGCGAGCATGGGCATCACCGATCTGGTATAAAGCTTGATCGCGACAGTCACCGAGAGAAAAACATTCCGGTCCGTGGTCTTGCGCGCAGTAGACGTCCAATTTCCCAAGACACAGAATCATGTATAAACGAAAGCTCTTCTATTTTGGTTTCACGACTGCGTTTATCCTGCTGGTGGCTCTGATAAGCACCGCGATATCGGCGCATCTCACCCGGGAAAACCTTCGGCAAAGCACCATTGCCCAGTCTTTGCTCGTCGAGCATGAGAAACTCTCGAGCACGTCCTATCGACTGTTCAAGCAACTCACCGACGAGGTGATTTTCGGTCGCAACGCCAATCAGGCGTTCGTGCGCAATAAACAAACGTCGATTGAAGAGTCCCTGGACAGAATCCGGCAGTTGGAGTTCGAACAACGCGAGGCCCTGGGTTTCGACATCACGCAGGGTAGCGTCGAAGATACCGACCAGCTTGTGCAGCTTATTGATCAGATTATCGGTGAGTTTGAGGCGGTGGTTGTCAGCAACAACAGGCTGCCACTCGACCAGCAGGAAAAGCTGCGCAATCTGCTGGAGGTCACGATTGATGACCAGTTCAGAGAGTCGATCAATGCGGCCGTGTCGCGGCAGAGTCGCGTGGTTGCCGCTATCAATGCGAGGATCGACACGTTGAACATCGTTATCGTCTGGTTCACGATCGGCCTCGCTGGCCTGTCACTTCCATTGATCATCTACGGTTGCTATTGGCTTTTCAATCAGCTTTACCAACCGCTTGTATTGATTCAAGGCGCAACCGATGCGATAGCCTCAGGGCATTACGACAATCCGATAGCCGTTAGGCTGGATGACGAGTTCCAGTCTTTGGCAGTGTCGATCAACCAATTGGCGGTTCGTTTGCAGGAGCATGAAGAAAACGAGTCGGAATCGAGGAAAAAACTCGAGTTTGACGTCAAGCAGAGGACGAGTGAACTGACCGAGGCGAACCTGCAGCTGACCAAGATTGATTCGCGCCGACGCCAGTTCATCGCCGATGTGTCCCACGAGTTGCGTACCCCATTGACAATCATTCGCGGCGAGGCACAGGTAACGCTGCGCCTGCAGTCAGCCTCTGAAGCCGATTTTAAAGAAACGCTGCGGGCTATTCTTGACCAATCGGTCAAGCTGAGCCGGCTGGTGGATGACTTGCTGTTGTTGACGCGGGCAGAAATGAGTCAGCTCCATCTGGAGTGCACCAATCTTGAGGTGAGGCCTCTGCTTGAACAGGAAATCGCAAAGTGGCAAAAGCTCAACCCTGACCGTGCTTATACGATGACTGTTGATCCGCAGGTAAACAACGTTCTTGTGTCTATTGACAAGCTGCGTATTCAGCAGGTCGTATCCATCCTGCTGGACAATGCGACCAAGTATTCAGAGTCGGGCATGCCGGTTGAGATCGCAGCCCGCGGCGGAGAGGGGCTGGTGACGATTTCGGTCAAGGATTCGGGAGGCGGGATTTCGGCAGCGGAAGTCGATAATATATTCGAGCGATTTGTCCGTTTCAGCAAACACAATCAGGGCCTGGGTCTCGGGCTATCTATCGCCAAAGCCATTGTAGAAGCCCATGGCGGTCAGATAGTGGTTGAATCGGTGCAGGGGCAAGGCTCGTGTTTTTCCTTCACCTTGCCCACTGAGACACTGTCATGAATATCCTGCTTGCGGATGACGAGGAGCCGCTCCTCCATTTCCTGTCTCGCGGGCTGCGCGCGGAGGGTCATGAGTGCGCAACGCTGACTGAGTTGCATGAAGTGGTGCCCTGCGTGCGCAAACACTCGCCCCAGATCGTCGTGCTTGACCGCCTGTTCGGTTCACAGGACAGTCTGATGATCATCAATGTCATCAAGGCGCTGCCCAACCCACCCATGATATTGGTGTTGACCGCCCTGGACGATGTCAGTGAAAGAGTCAGGGGCTTGCAGGAGGGCGCCGACGACTATTTGTGCAAGCCCTTTGACTTCGACGAATTCCTGGCGCGCATTGCGGCCCTGCGCCGGCGCGCGGGAGCACCGCTGCCGGAGGGTCGGGGCAGGCTGGAGGTCGGGACGCTGGAGTTGGCTCTGGAAGAACGGGTAGCGCGGTTGCGAAACGTCGAGATATCGCTGACCAAGATCGAGTTTGAACTACTTCTGTATCTAACCGAAAACCGGGGAAAGGTCTTGTCGAGAGAGCGCATTCTAAACCGTGTCTGGAAAACCCACAGTGACCCGCAAACCAATATTGTTGATGTGTATATAAGCCGGCTGAGACGGAAGCTGGCGGGTGATTCCGATATTGTGATCCAGACATTGCGGGGTAACGGATACCGGCTTGCTACCAGGGAGGGCCTGGATCCCTAAGTGCTGCGACGCCGTGGCGTCGGTTGCGGACTGGCGCAAAGGGTATCGAGAAATCAGCACCCGTCCTGGGTCGGGCGCTGACATGAGACCTGCAGTTGTCGCTACGGTACGAGAGTCGCGCTGACGTTAGTTTTGGTATTCAAGCGAGGAGTGGTGCAGCACGATTCGCAGGTCACCGGCGTCATCTTTGACAAAGCCCCAGGTCTTATCCACCGAGGTGACGCTGCCGTCTTCAGCGGTAAAATGCACCTTGCCAATCGTGGACGCACTGTCACCCGCGATGAACACGGCATTGTTGTCAATCTCACACTTCTGCCAACCTTTAAGCGCGAAACCTGAGTCGCTGGGGAAATTGGGGTCACCGCCGACAAAATAGGACAACGCGCCCTCGCTGGTGGGACGGAAGGTTTGCGGTTTTACGGTCAGTGTGGGTTTGAACAAAACGGCACCCATTTGGTAGCCGTAAGCGGAATCAATGACGTTTTTGGCAAGGCTTTTGGCCGCTGCCTGGCCTTTCTCCTCGTGGGTCTTGCTGATCTCAACCAGTGCGCTGCACCAGCCCCTCTGGGCGGCCAGTACTTCTTGCTCAGAGAGGCCCTGATTGACAACAACGGCACTGGCCACTGCCTGGCTGGACAACAACGCGAGTGCAGAGACGCCCACGAATGTTTTGAATTTCATCTGTTAACTCCTACTGTTGGTTTGGAAGATCGCTCTGTTGGAAAACCATGTCAGGTACAGAGATTTCGCTTGCTAGAACAGGTAGCCTAACGAAAGGGTGTAGACCATAGGGTCGATTTCGATGGAGTCGACACGTCCCGGGGCTCCGTTGAGGTTGAATGACGCTTCAGTGTCGATGTCGATCCAGCGCACCGATCCATTGATAAACCACTGGTCGTTCATCATGTAGTCCACGCCGACTTGCGCCGAGAACCCAAATGAGTTGTCCAGGGAGAGATTTTTCAGTCCTGCCGCGTCATTCGCGCCGGTGAACTTTTCGTCATAAATGACCGTGTAGTTCAAGCCCGCGCCCACGTAGAGTTGCAATGCGCTGGAAGGAATATTGAAGTAATAGTTGAGGGTGACGGTGGGCGGCAGATGGGTGACTTCGCCCAGGCGATCGCCCGTTCCGAGTGGATCGTTGACACCAAAGTCCACGTCGTGTGTGAATGGTGTGGCTGCGAGTACTTCGATATTCAGCTTGTCGGTGAGAAAATACGCAAAGTTGAGGCCCAGCTGGGTGTCGTCTCCCACTGCCAGATCCACGCCCAGGTCGCCACCCACAAAGATGTTCGACGAGGAATCGTTCGGGCTGACGTTCGCAAGCCCGGCGCGAACGATGATGTCACCTTGTTGGAATGCGAAAGCACCGTGTGATGCGGTTGCGATGGAAAGAGCAAGCAATCCCGGTTTGATGTTTTTCATAAGCTCCCTTTGTTGGTCATGATTAACCAGAGCAAAGAGTAGCGGCAGTGTCTTAAAAACACCTGTCGGAAAGATTAAAAACAGATTAACGATTCTGTTCAACGCCGCGAAAAGTCCTTGTCGTCCATGGCAACCGGTTTTTCCTTTCCTCGCCAGCCTAGGTTGGCAGTGCCGTTCCTGCGGGCATACGTTCGGGGCTGTGAGCATCAAGTGACCAAAATAGCCGGCGTTGAAGGTGCGTTACATGGGCAGCGAGATCATCGCCATGGCCGCCTCGAAGCAGGGCTGCGGGAGAAAGGCACAGGCGGGGCGGCAGTGCCTGATCACGCCCGGAATCGGCCCGCACCGATGACCTGCATCGCTCAGAGGTGTATATTGGCGCCAATTGGGTTAGTTACAGGTGGAACCATCGCGTGAATGCAGACAGCGAAGGGCGGGCGGCCGATTGTCCCCCGGCAGAAAATCCTCGCTCTGTTGAGGTAGGTGAAAAGGGTTTTGCGTTTCGCCTGTACATGCAGCACCGCGAATCCATGCTTGGGTTCTTCCGGCGGGTTCTGCGCGATCCGGAGGATGTGGCGGACGCAATGCAGGAACTGTACCTGCGCCTGGCACGGCAAACTGATCTGGAAAGCCGTTGTCAGAATCAAAAGGCCTACCTGTTTACCGTGGCCACCAACCTGGTCAATGACGGTCTGCGCAAGAAGTATGTTCGCAGCCTGGACCTGCATGTATCGCTGGACAGCGAGACCCTGGAGGCGAGCGGGCCTTGTCCCGAGGAAAGCGAGTCCCTGCGCCAGCAATTGCGCCTGGTGCAACGCACCTGTGACACGCTCAGTGATGGTGAGCGGCAGGCGTTTTTCATGCACCGGGTCAACCGGATGACCTACCGCGAGGTATCCGCCGAATTGCGGGTGTCGGAGCGTACCGTCCGGCGCTGGGTGGTGCAGGCGCTGTCCCGCCTGCAGGATGCCCTTGGCGGGTTGTCATGATGATTGCGTCGGGTCGGGAGGACGGCGCCATCGGGCCGGTATCGGAAGCCGCCTACTGGTATGAGAAAGTCAGTGCCGGCGACCTTTCGGATACCGAGATGGCGCGCTTTGAGGAGTGGCTGCTGGAGCCCGGAAACGAGACCGATTATGCGGACTGCGCCCGGCTCTGGAGCGCCGCCGGGGTGCCCGAATTCTGGACTGACAGCCCGGCGGAGGTGGTCCCTGTCGACCGGGGCGCAGCGGTTTCGCGCGGCTACGGACGCTGGGTGGCACTGGCGGCCTCTATTGTGGTGCTGGTGGGTGGCGCCCTGCTGTGGCCGCTGCTGGGTGCGGGAGAGCACTACCAGACAGTCGTCGGCGAGCAGCGGTTGGTGGTACTTGCGGACGAGTCCACCGTGTTTCTCAATACCGACAGCGTGCTGGATGTCAGCTACTCCGGGAAGCGCCGGCAGGTCCGGCTCGCCCGGGGCGAGGCGATCTTTGATGTACGCCCGGACCCGGAGCGGCCTTTTGAGGTGCAGACCGGTGCCGGCACCGTGCGCGTGGTAGGCACCCGCTTCGCGCTGCGCAGTCTCGAGAACGAACGGGTCAGGCTGGCGGTCAGTGAAGGGCGGGTTACCGTGTCGCCCGGGGATGCGACCGGCGCCGGGACTTCACCGGTGCTCGGTGCCGGGGAGGTCCTCGACTTCGACCGCAGCGGGTTGTCCCTGCGCGACAGCGGTGTGGACGTGGAATCCCTGCTGCAGTGGCGCTCCGGCGTGGTCAGCTTCAGTGGCGAGGCGTTGCCGGCGGTGATTCGCGAAGTCGGCCGCTATACCAACAAGCGCATCGAGTTCCGCGGGGAGCACCTCTCGGACCTCAGGGTGAGCGGCATCTTCCGGGTCGGTGAAGTGGATGCTTTCCTGGAGGGACTGGCAGCCGCCTTCCCCGTCGCCGTGGTACATGCGGCCGACGGCGGGATCCTGATCACCGCGTCCTGAATCCCGGCGGGTGACTGTTCCGAGAATGGCTCGCGCAGTATCGGTCTGGGCGCGTATCCTGGCCCTGGCGCTGCTGGTGTCCGGCCTGCCCGCGGTGCGCTGCCTGGCGGCCAGCGGTTCACCGCAGGCCCTCGCCATTGCCGCCGGCAGCCTGGAGCAGGCGCTGCTGGCCATCGCCCGCGAGACTGGCGTGCAGATCATCTTCTCCTCGGAACTGGTGGAGAACCTGGCCAGTCCGGGCCTGCAGGGCCGGTTCACGCTGGATGCGGCCCTGCAGGCGGCGCTGGCGGGAACCGGGCTGGAAGCGCAGCGGGTGGCGCCCCAGGTAGTGGTTATCGCAGCGCGCGCTGCCGTTGCCGCGGAGCCCGACAGCGGCCCCGACCCGAGGGTGGCCCAGGTGGCTACCGTCCTGCGCGAGGAGGTCATCGTGACCGCATCCCGGCGCCCTGAGCGGATGCAGTCGACACCTATCGGGCTTTCGGTGCTGACCAACACCGGCCTGGAGCGCCGGGGCGCCGATGGGGTCGAGGATTTTGGCAGGCTGCTGCCCGGCGTCATGCTGTTCCAGGCAAACCGCAATCGCGGTGTGTTCACCATTCGCGGTATTGCCACCAACGTCTTCGGCAGCAATTCCCAGGACCCGGTGTCGGTCTACCTCAATGAGACGCCTCTGGTCGACAGTTTTGGCGCGGTCGTGCAACCGGACCTGAGGTTGTTCGATATTGACCGGGTGGAAGTCCTGCGCGGCCCCCAGGGGACGCTGTTTGGCTCCGGTGCCCTGGGCGGGACGGTGCGGATTATCACCAACAAGCCCGACGCCGGCGCACGCGCAGCGCTGGGCAGGATTGATCTCGGCCACACCCGCGGCAGCGGCTGGCGCCAGCGCTACGACGGCATGGTGAATCTGCCGTTGGCAACGGACGAACTCGCCCTGCGCCTGGTGGGTTATTACCGGGACGAAGCCGGCTGGGTAAGGAACATCAGCCTCGACACTGACAACAGCACCCGGGACTGGGGTGGGCGGGCCGCGCTGCGTTGGCAGCCCGGGGAACGGCTGGCGCTGAACCTCGAGTTGATCCACCAGGACAGCCAGCCGGAGGACGGCGACAGCTGGGATCCAGCCCTGGGTCGCTTTCGCAAGTCCTCCCTGATCGCCGAGGGGCGACCATCGACCCTGAGCAACTACCACCTTGCCATCGACTACGAGATGCCCGGATTGGCCAGCCTGTTGTCGGCCACCAGTTACCAGGAGTCGACTACGGCGGTATTTACCCAGGGGTCGGGGCTCACCAGCCTGGGCGTGCCGTTGCTGGCCGAGCACGACCCCTGGCGCACCCGTTTCTTTACCCAGGAATTCCGCCTCGTCGGCGACCGCCAGGACCGGCTTGACTGGGTGGCGGGGACGGCCTTCGTCGATCGCAGCAGCCTGGTCCGATTCAACATTCGTCTGCCGGGCCTGGCCCATGAGCTTGAGCAGGCCCTGCCCACCGAGAACCTGATCAGCTCGGTTATCCGGCTGCAGTCAAGTGAGCTTGCCGTCTTCGGCGACCTCGGCTACGAGCCCAGCGAGTATTGGCGCCTGTTTGGGGGTGCCCGCCTGTTCGACACCAGTGTTCGCTATCGGGAGCCCGCGCGGCAGGTGCTCGACCTGGAGAGCCGGGTAGTGCGAGAGTCGTCGCTGGCCAACGACAACACCGATCACGGCGTGACCTGGCGCGCCGGTCTGTCCTTCACTCCCCATCCCGATGTCATGCTCTATGCCAGTGTCAGCAAGGGCTACCGGATCGGCCAGGTCAACCCGAACCAGGCGGCCGCGGGCAACTCGCCGCCGGGACAGGAAATCCCGGAGGGCTACGAACCGGATACCACCCTCAACTACGAAGTCGGCCTCAAGAGCGGTTGGTTCGACCAGCGCCTGCTGGTGAATCTCGCTGTCTACCATATCGACTGGGACAATATCCAGATTGATGCCAGCCGGCCCGCGGACGGTCTCAGTTTCATCACCAACGCCGGGCGCGCGGTGTCGCGGGGACTGGAACTGGAGCTGGCAACCATGCCGCTACCCGGGCTCAGTGCCGATCTCGCGGTGACCCTGCAGGACGCCAGTATCCGTTCCATTGACCTCGGGGACGGGTTGCGCTCCGGTGCCCGGGCAGGGGATATCCTGCCCGGTTCCGCCGAGTTGAAGCTTGCCGGCTCGCTGCAATACGAGTGGTCGATCGGGCGCGGCAGGGAGCTCTATGCCCGTCTCGACGCCCAGTACGTGGGCGCGTCCCCGGCATGGTTTTCCGGTTCTGCCGGCGCCGCCGCGCCGGGGGGCTTCGCTACCCCTGACAATGCGGCCTACAGCAACGTCAATCTCGGACTGGGCGTGATGGCACAGGGCTGGCAGCTGGGCTTCTATGTGGAGAATCTCACTGACAACGATGCCCAGATCCTGCGCAACAGTTATGCCGGCGGCAGCCGTGTCAACAGCCTGCGACCCCGCACCATTGGCACCCGCCTCAAGTTTTTTTACTGAATTCTGGCCACATTTCCGGCGCGCCGCGTCTCTACCCCTGGCAAGCACAAAAATATTGCTTAACAGAGGGGAATTCCGTGGACAGAAAAGCATCAGCAACAGAAACCAGGCGCGTCCGTCAGCGGGCGTGTGTGATTGGCGTAGCCGCCGCATCGGCGTTCGTCGGCAGCACCCTGGCGGCGGCCGAGGACATAACCACGGCGCCGCAGGCACCGCGCCTGGAAGAGGTGCTCGTCACTGCCAGCAAGCGCGAGGAGTCACTGCAGGACATCAGCGCCAGCGTCTCGGCCTTTACCCAGGCGGACATTGAGCGCTTGGGACTGGACAGTTTCGAGGACTTTGCCCGCCGGGTACCCGGCGTCACCCTGAACCAGGCGGTGAAAAACCGTTCGGTGTTCAACATCCGCGGTGTCACCACCTCCCTGTTTGGTGGCAATACCCAGGACCCGGTATCGGTCTACATAAACGAGACCCCGGTCACGGATACCTTCGGCGCCATTGTCCAGCCCGACCTGCGTCTGTTTGATGTCGAGCGGGTTGAAGTCCTGCGCGGACCCCAGGGGACCCTGTTTGGCTCCGGCTCCCTCGGCGGCACGGTACGCATCCTGACCCGGCAGCCGGATCCGTCGGCACTGGCGGCGGACGGGCGTATCGACTTCGGCGTCACCGACGGCGGCCTCTGGCGACAGCGCTACGACGGCATGGTCAATATTCCGCTGCTGGAAGACACGCTGGCCCTGCGCGTGGTCGGCTACTACCGGGACGAGGAAGGCTGGGTCAAGAACATTACCCGCGGCAGCCGCAACAGCACTGACGACCGGGGCGGCCGCGCGGCGCTCTTGTGGCGTCCAGACGATGCGTTCTACGCCAAGCTTGAAGTGATTTACCAGGACAGTGATCCCGACGACGGCGACGCCTTCAACCCCGACCTGGGCAAGTTCCGCAAGGCGTCGGCGATATCCGAGGCGAGGCCCTCAACGCTGACCAATTACAGCCTGACCATGGAGTACGAGTTTCCCGACTTCGCCACGCTGCTGTCCGCGACCAGTTACCAGACATCGGAAACCGCCAGTTACGCCGATCTCGGCGATTTCCTGGGCATTGGCGTCAGCGGGTTCAATGTCAGCGATCCCTGGGATTCGGAATTCCTCACCCAGGAATTGCGCCTGGTGTCCAATACCGACTCGGCCCTGGATTGGCTGGTGGGTGCATTCTTCATCGACCGCACCACCGATCCCGCCTTCCTGGTGCAGGCGCCGGGCTTGTCGGAGGCCTTTGGTGGCCTGATTCCCACCGATGACCTGTTCCAGTCGGATATCGAGACCAACTCCCGCGAACTGGCAGGGTTTGCCGATGTCGGCTACCGGTTTTCGCCGCAGTGGAAGGTGCAGGCCGGCATTCGCGTCTTTGATACCGAGGTCAGCTACGCGGAGCCGGACCGCAACACCCTCAACTTCGCTACCTTCACCATTGACAATCTGTCCTTCCGCAACACTGGTACCGACAGTGACTACACCTGGCGCGCGGGCATTTCCTGGGAGCCCAACGACGACATGATGTTGTATGCCAATGTCAGCCGTGGCTACCGTATTGGCCAGGTCAATCCCAACAAGGGGCCCAGCCTGACCGATCCCGACGACATCGTGATTCCCGAAGCCTACGGTCCTGACTCCAGCATCAACTACGAGCTGGGCGCGAAGACCAGCTGGCTGCAGGGCCGGTTGATCGCCAATATGGCCCTGTACTACATTGACTGGACCGACATCCAGGTCAACGGTGCCCGCATCTCCGACATGCGCACGTTTATCGCCAACGCCGGTGATGCGCGCTCTCAAGGTGTCGAGATCGAACTGCAGGCCGTGCCGCTGGAAGGGCTTGACCTGAACCTGTCCCTGACCTTCCAGGATGCAGAGATGACCGATGTTGCGGACAACATCATTGTCGCTGCCACCGAGGGTGAGAGCCTGCCGGGCTCTGTGGATTTCAAGATGTCCGGCGGCATCCAGTACAGCTGGGCGGCCTTCGGCGACAAGCAGATGTACGCCCGCGCCGATGTGCAGTACGTCGGTTCCTCGCCCAATGATTTCGGGATGAACGGCGGCAATCCGTTTTTCGCCATGAACGAGTCCTATGAAAATGTCGGTGCCGCCCTGGGGCTGGTGGCCGAGGGCTGGAACCTGGCTCTGTATGGCGAGAACCTGAGCAATAACGACAGCTTCATCCTCACCAATGGCGGGGGTACCCCCAACTACGTCAACAGCCTGCGGCCGCGGACGGTAGGTGTCCGTCTCGGCTTCAGTTTCTGAGGAGTCGATATGTCGGCAAGTTCAGCAGTAAGTGCCGTCGCGCTGGCCACGGCCCTGGCGGCGCCTCTGGCGGAGGCTGCGGCTACGGACGCTGCCGCCGCCTATGCCAGGGCCGAGCGCTACCTGCCCGCCAATATGGCGGCCACGGTTCACAACAACGATCTGCAGCACCAGTGGCTGCCGGACGGTGACCGCCTGTGGTACCGGCGAACGGATGACAGCGGTTCGCGCTTTGTGATCGCGGACCCGGCGACGGGCAGCATCGAACCCGCCTTCGACCACCAGTGGATGGCGCGGGTGTTGGCCGCAACTTTGGAGAAGCCGGTATCCGCTGACGCTCTGCCGCTGCAGACCCTGGTGTTCCGCCCCGGTGAGTCCATCCCTCTGGTGCTGGCGGGGGAGTCCCTGCTGGACTGCGACCCGGCGCGGCCGGTCTGCGAGACTGCGGCCCCAGCGCCGCCGCCCCCGGGCCAGCAGACGGGGCTGCCGACGCCGGATGGCCGCTCGCTGCTGTTCGTGCGGGACTCCAACCTCTGGCTGCGTGACCAGATGACGGGAAAAGAGCGGGCGCTGACCACGGATGGCAATGCCGATCACCCCTACAGCCACTATCCGGAATCAAGCACCTTCGAAGTGACGCTGCGACGCATGGGGATCAGCCTGCCACCGCTGGGACTGTTCTCACCGGATGGCAGCCGTTTCCTGACTTATCGCCTCAACCGCGCGCCGGTAGCAGCTCTGCATCTGCTGCAAAGTGTGCCCGAGGACGACAGCCTGCGGCCCCGCGTGTACAGCTATCGCTATCCCTTTCCGGGGGAGCCCAAGCCCATGGCCGAGCTGGTGATCCTGGATCTGGAGGAAGGCGAGGACGTCGAGCTGGCACATCCGCCCATCGAGGCTGTCTATGCCGACCCGATCAGTACCCAGTCGGTATTCTGGGCGCCAGAGGGCGATGCCGTGTACGTACTGGACAATCGCGATTTCAAGCGCACTCTCACCCTGTCGGTGGTCGATACGAACAGCGGCGCCAGCCGCCTGCTGGTCTCCGAAGACAGCGACGTCTACAATCTGCCCTACGCCATTGTCGGCCAGGCGCCGCAGATGCGGGTGCTGGCCAGTGGCGACGTGATCTGGAGTTCGGAGCGCAGCGGCTGGCGCCACCTGTACCGTTACGATCACAAGGGCAAGCTGCGCAATGCAATCACCTCCGGGAACTGGATGGTGCGGGATGTGGTGCATGTGGACGAGGACGCGGGGCTGGTGTATTTCACCGCCAGTGGCCAGAAGGGTTTCAGTGATCCCTACTATCGTGCCCTGTACCGGGTGCGGCTGGATGGCAGCGGCCTGGAGTTGCTGACGCCGGAAGACGCGGATCATCAGATCCGGATTGCCGCTGCTCCCGCAACGCGCCTGCTGATGCCAACGGCACCGGGGCCGGAGGGTGCAGGCTTCGCGCCCAGCGGCAACTACTTTGTCGACAGCTATGCGCGACCCGACCTGGCGACGGTCACCGTGGTGCGGGACCGGGCCGGCGAGGTGGTGCTGGAGCTGGAAACCGCACAGCTCGCGGCATTCGACGGTCCCGCGCCGGTGCTGCCTGAACGGTTCTCGGCGCTGGCCGCCGATGGCGAGACCCCGCTCTACGGCACCCTGTTCAAGCCGGCGGATTTCGATCCGCTGCAGTCCTATCCGATTATTGACTCCATTTATCCCGGCCCCCAGATCAATCGGGTCAGCAAGCGCTTTTTCGATGATCCGATGCAGGCGCAGGCGCTGGCCGAGCTCGGGTTTATCGTGGTCACTGTCGATGGCCGCGGCACACCCCTGCGCGGACGCGCGTTCCGCGACGTCTCCTACGGCAATCTCGGCAGTGCCGGTTCGCTGGAGGACCATGTGGCGGTGATTCGCGGTCTCGCCGCCAGCCGGCCCTACATGGATCTGGAACGGGTCGGTGCCTATGGTACTTCCGGCGGCGGCTTTGCCACCGTGCGGGCGCTGTTTGACTATCCCGACTTCTACCGAGTGGGGGTAGCCTCGGCGGGCAATCACGACCACCGCATCTACCTGTCACTGTGGGGGGAAACCTACCAGGGGCCATTCGATGCCGAGACCTATGCCGAAGCCAGTTCGTATCACAATGTCGCCGACTTTCGTGGCAAGCTGCTGCTGGCCCACGGTGACATGGATGACAACGTGCACCCCGCTCACACCATGCGGGTGGTAGATGCGCTGATCCGGCACAACAAGGACTTTGATCTGCTGCTGCTGCCCAACGTCAACCACAGCATCATGGGCAATCCCTATTTCACCCGGCGCCTGTGGGACTACTTTTTCACCCATCTGCTGGGCGCGACACCGCCCCCGGGGTACTGGGTGGGCGCAGCGAGCGAGGGAGAAGGAGCATGAGTGTGTTGCGATGGCCGACGCGTAATCTGCTGCTTTCAGCGCTGTTGCTGTGTACCGCAGCTGTTGGTGCCGGCACGGAGCCCTATGACCGGCAGGGCTGGTATGGGGAAGGTAGTGCCACCAGTGACGACGTCCAGCGGGTGCCCGTCCCGCCCGGGCACGGTGCCCCGGATAGCGTTTTGGTGCTGGAAGGAGGGCGTGTATTTGATGGCACCGGGGCGCCCGCGCGACCGGCAACGGTGGTGGTAGAGGGCAAGACCATCACCGCAATCCTGGCGCCGGGCGAGTCGGACTGGCCGGCCTCGGCGCAGCGCATCGATGCCAGCGGGCTGACTGTACTGCCCGGTTTGATCGACCTCCACACACACCTGAGCTATGTGCGGCAGTTTGGCCTGCCTGCCCCCCTGTCGGCGGAGAGTGTGGCCGACGGAACCCTGCGCGGACTGGAACGAATGCAGCAGTACCTGCAATCGGGGATTACCAGCGTACGGGACCTGGCTTCCCACGGCGAGGTACCTTTTGTCCTGAAACGCTGGCAGGCCAGCGGCCGGATCGCGGGGCCACGGGTCTTTCCCGCCGGCCAGTTGATCACCGGCCGCGGTGGTCACGGCACGGAGGGGTTCGGCCTGCGCACTTTTCCTGCCCACGCGCAGGCTCCGGTGTGGGAGGCCAGCGGGCCGGATGAGTGGCGCGATGCTGTGCGCGCCCAGTTCAAGCGTGGCGCCGACGTGATCAAGCTCGGCAGCCACTACTCGCAGGCGGAAATCACCGCGGCGGTGGCGGAGGCGCACGCGCTCGGCCTGCCGGTGACGGTGGATGCGGAGACCCACTACATCGACATGGCGATTGCCGCCGGCGTCGACGTCATCGAACACCCGCTGCCCCGCAGCGACGCGGCCCTGCGTGCGATGGCGCGAGAGGACATCGCGGCGGTACCGACGCTGGTGCCCTACCAGTACATCATTCGCCAGAGTGGCGGCTACTACGGTTCTACGTCCCGCCGTTTTACTCTGACCGAGGACAGTATCCTGGAGATGACGCGCGCCATGAAGCGCGCCGGCATACGTATCGGGGTGGGTACCGACCTGATCGTCGACTGGGCCGACTACCTGCCCACGGCCTATATCGACGAGCTGGAAAACCTGATGCGCGCAGGCTTCACGGAGGCCGGCGCGCTGCAGGCGGCGACCCGGGTCAGTGCCGATATTCTGGGCATGGGCGACCGCCTGGGCACGCTTGAGGTGGGCAAGCTGGCAGATATCCTGCTGGTTGCGGGTGAACCTGACCGGCACCTGCGGGATCTGGCCCGGGTGCACACGGTTATTGTCAACGGCCGCCTGCTGGTGGTCGATGGGCGCCTGCACGGCGAGCCGCTGCGGCCCGTGCCGCCGCCCCAACCATCCCCCTGACGACGAGGAACGCATTTGTGAAGTTACCTGACTTGCGTCTGGCAGGCATTTGCTGCCTGCTTCTACTGTTGCTGCCGATGAGTGGCGGTGCGGACGATTCGCTCGCCTACCGCAGCCCGCCCGCAGCACCGCAGCCACTTGAGCCCGTGCCGCTGGAGGATCGCGAAGCGCTGGCGGCATTCATGGATGGCGCCATGGGAGCACAGCTGCGGTCCCACGATATTGCCGGGGGCGCGGTAGCGGTGGTAAAGGATGGTGAAATCCTGCTGGCCCGGGGCTATGGCCACGCGGATCTGGAGGAGGGCGTTGCCGTCGATGCCGCCAGGACACTGTTCAGGCCGGGCTCGGTATCCAAGCTGATCACCTGGACAGCGGTGATGCAGCTGGTGGAGCAGGGCCGCCTCGACCTGGACGCTGATGTCAATCGCTACCTCACGACGTTGCAGCTACCGGACACGTTTCCCGAACCCGTCACCCTGCGTCACCTGATGACTCATTCTGCCGGCTTCGAGGATAACTGGGCCGGGTTCCTGATTCGCCGCGACGAAACCGAACTGCAGCCGCTGGCACAGGCGCTGGCGGATTACATGCCGGCGCGGGTTCGCGCACCGGCCAGCAACTTCGCCGATGGCAGTGGTGTTGCCTACTCCAACTGGGGCACGGCGCTGGCGGGCCTGATCGTGGCCGAGGTCAGTGGCCAGTCTTTCGACGATTATGTGGAGCAGCATATCTTTGCTCCGCTGGATATGGCCCACAGCAGCTTTCGCGAGCCGCTGCCGGAGTCCCTGCGGGCGCAGCTGGCCCTGGGCCATCGCGACGGCGGGGGCGGCATGGAGGTACAACCGGAGGAGTTCCTGGGTAATGTCGCGCCGGCGGGTTCGCTGTCCAGCACCGCTGTCGACATGGCAAAGTTCATGATCGCGCACCTGCAGGGCGGGGTTTATCGGGGTCAACGGGTCCTGCAGCCGGAGACCGTTGCCCTCATGCACACCCGGGCCCTGAGCCCGGATCCACATCTGAACGGCATCGCCCTGGGCTTCTATGAAACCTGGATCAACGGCCGTCGCACCATCGGCCACGGTGGCTCCACGCTGGATTTCAAGAGCGAGCTGATGCTGCTGCCCGAGGCGGGTGTGGGTCTGTTCGTGACGTTCAACTCGCCGCCCGGCGGCCGTGCAAACGCTGCCCTGAAGCACGCCTTCATGGATCGCTATTTTCCCGCAGACCTGCCCCAGGTGACCAGCATCGAGGGCTTCGAGGGCCGGGCCGGGGATTACGCCGGCAGCTACCGCGGTCTGCGGCGTTCCTATACCACCACGGAGAAGCTCTACAGTGCTTTCGGCGACATCAAGGTCCGGGTCATGCCGGAGGATCGCAGCCTGCTGGTAGCGGGCCTGATGGGCGACAGCAAGCGCTGGCTGGAAGTCAGTCCGGGTGTGTTCCGGGAGCGATACGGTGACGAGATGATCGCTTTCCAACGCGACGACCGGGGCGAGGTCGCGGCACTGTTGGGGCCCTTTGCCCCCATGCCCGCGGAGCGCATTGCGTTCTGGGAGACCGGTGGCCTGCACATGACCCTGCTCGGTGTCTGTCTGCTGCTGTTCCTGTCCATGCTGGTCAGCGGCTGGCGCGGTCGCCGTGGCCTCTCCCAGCTGCCGGCGCGGTATCAGCTCGGGCGTCGGCTACTCATTGTCGCCAGCGGCCTGGGTGCGCTGTTTCTGCTCGCCGTGGTGGTACTGGTGGCTCGCGGTGAGAGCGCCATGATCGACACCCCTCCCGGCTGGTTCCGCGTCGCCCTCTGGCTGCCCCTGTTGTGCCTGCCACTGGTGCTGGCGGTGCTGTGGGTGCTGGCGCAGGCCTGGCGGCAGGGCTGGGGTTCGGTCTCCGGGCGCCTGTACCATACCCTGGTGACTGCGGCCCTGGTGCTGTGCCTGTGGTCCCTGCACTACTGGAACCTGCTCGGCTTCCGGCTGGGATAAGCGCATGTCCCTGTTGAATTCAGCCGAATCGGCCCTGGTCGGGCCGGAGCAGTATTTCGCCCAGGTTGCCATTCTGGGTGCCCTGATCGCCTTCGGTCTGTTGGTGGGCAGAACCCGGGCCGGCCAGTATCTCAGCGGGGTATCGGTGGTCATGCTGGGCGGGGTTGCGGTATCCAATCTGGGTCTGGTGCCGTTCAAGGCGCCGCTCTGGGACGGGGTCATGACCTATCTGGTGCCGCTGGCCATTCCCCTGTTGCTGTTCAAGGCGGATCTGCGACGCGTGCTGGCAGAGGCCGGCCCGGTGACCCTGCTGTTCCTTCTGGGGGCCCTGTTTTCCGTGCTTGGCGCCCTGCTGGCCGCGGCATTGCTGGATGCCGGCCCCGAGGAAGGCAAGGTGCTGGGCACGTTCGCCGCCACCTATATCGGTGGCAGCATGAACCTGGTGGCAGTATCCAATGCCCTCGATTTCGTCGATCTGGGTACCGTATCCGGCACCCTGGCGGCAGACAATATCGTCGGCACTACCTACTTGGTGTCCATCTCCATTCTCTCCGGACTGAAAATCTTTGCCACCAGCGATTCAGATGCCGGTGTCGACCTGCCAGCGCCGGCCCCGCCGGCGCCGCTGACAGCCGGCGAGGATGTCGCCGACACCACCATGATCACCCATCTCGCCATCGGGCTCGGCGCCAGCGCCCTGATTTGCGCGTTGGCGGTGGCTCTGGCTGCTGCCCTCGGTGTGCCGGGCTATGCGGTGCTGCTGATCACCCTGTTGGCAGTGGCGGCGGCCAACCTGCTGCCGCGCCAGCTGCGCTCCCTGCGGGGCGAATTCGAGCTCGGCACCCTGTTCATGTACGTGTTTTTCGCGGTCATCGGCATCTCTACGGATATCAGCATTCTGCTGCACCACTCGCTGGTACTGGCAGCCTTTGCCGCGATCACCATCGTAGTGCACCTGGCGCTGTTGCTGCCGGTGGCACGGCTGCTCGGCTACAGTCTGGCGGATACCCTGATTGCCTCCAATGCCTGTATCGCCGGTCCCGCTACAGCCGCTGCCATGGCGGCCAGCCGCGGCTGGACACACCTGGTTGTGCCGGCGGTGATGGTCGGGGTTCTCGGCTATGTAATAGCCAATTTCATCGGTGTCACGCTGGCCCGCCTGTACCAGGCCGGTTTGCTGGACGCCTTTCTCAGGTAAGTGGAGTGAGTGTCGTAATGAGCCATCTTGAAATCAACGTGCGCAAGGAAACCCTGCCCCTGAAGCAGTCCTTTCGCATCGCCCGGGGCACGGTGTCCGAAGGGGATGTCGTGGTCGTCAGCATAGCCGATGGCCGCAGCCAGGGGCGCGGTGAAGCCTGCCCTACGGAACACTATGGGGAGACGCTGAACGGCGTTGTCAGCCTGATCGGCGAGGCGGCATCGCGCTTGTCGGCGGGCGAGGACTGGGACCGGGTTCACGAGGATATGCCTGCGGGTGCCGCCCGCAATGCGATCGATTGTGCGGTCTGGGACTGGCGTGCCAAGGCTGCCGGCCGTGCGGTGTGGCAGTTGCTGGAGATGCAGGCGCCGCGCCCGGTGGCCTCGGTGCTGACGCTCAGTCTCGACGAACCGGCCCTGATGGCGGAGCGGGCGCGAGCGGTGTCGGCCACCGGAATGCTGAAGCTGAAACTGGGAGCTCCGGGCGATGCCGACCGGGTCAGGGCGGTGCGGGCCGCGGCACCGGGGCAGCGCTTGATCGTCGACGTGAACGAAGGCTGGACCCTCGAAGAGCTGCGCCGCAACCTGCCGGTGATGGCTGAATGCGGGGTGGAGATGCTCGAGCAGCCCCTGCCGGCGGGCGAGGACGAGGGGCTGGCAGAGATCGAGCATCTGGTACCCATAGGCGCGGACGAATCCTGCCATACCAGTGCCGATCTGCCGCGGCTCGCCTCCCTGTATGAGGTGGTCAACATCAAGCTCGACAAGACCGGCGGCCTGACCGAGGCCATGCGCCTGGTGCAGGGAGCGAAGGCACAGGGGCTCGATGTCATGATTGGCTGCATGCTTGGTACCTCTCTCGCCATGGCCCCGGGGATGCTGGTGGCCCAGTATGCGCGCTTTGTCGATCTGGACGCCCCGCTGCTGATCGCGCGGGATCGGGTGCCGGGCCTGGAGTACCGGGGCGATACCATCATGCCGCCGGTGCCCGCGCTGTGGGGCTGATGTCGAGGGTTGCCCGGACCTGCCGGGGCGCATGGCAGGGCGGCAGGGTGATGCTGCTGCTCGTTGGGGCGATCACCGCCAGCGCGCGTGCGGCTGCGGACGATGCCAGCCACAAGGACCTGGCCCTGTGGCTGGGCCAGCTCACCACCCGGGTGCATATCGCTGGCGAGGTGCCGGTCACCGCCACGCTCGCCGAGCGCATGGCCGAGTACCGGGTACCCGGGGTGTCAATTGCACTGCTCGAGCATGGGGAGATCGTCGAGACCCTGGCCGCAGGCCTGCGGGACCCTGCCCGCGGCCTGCGGGTCACGCCGGAGACCCTGTTCCAGGCCGGCAGTATTTCCAAGGCGGTGGCAGTGGTGGGCATGCTGCAGCAGGTGGGGGCACGGGGCCTGGACCTGGATGCGCCAGTCAACACCATGCTGGAGCGCTGGCAGGTGCCAGCCCATGCCTGGCAGGAGCAGGCACCGGTCACCTTGCGTCACCTGGCGAGCCACAGTGCAGGCACGACCGTGCCGGGTTTCCAGGGTTATGCCGCCGGAACGGACGTGCCGACCCTGCTTGAGGTCCTTGCGGGTGCCCCACCGGCGAACTCGGCGCCAGTCGTGGTGACCCAGCGACCGGGGGAAGGTTATCGCTACTCCGGAGGTGGGACCACCATCATCCAATTGTTGCTGGAGGATGTGAGCGGAGTGCCCTTCGCCGAACTGTTACAGCGGCAGGTGCTGGCGCCCGCTGGCATGTCCCGCAGCAGCTTTGAACAGCCGTTGTCAGGGGCTCGCCTCGCCGATGCGGCGTTGCCCTTCCGGGCCGATGGCGAGGCGATTGCCGGGGGGCCCCACACCTACCCGGAACTGGCCGCAGCCGGGCTCTGGACCACCGCTGCTGACCTGCTGCGTTTCGCGGGCCAGATACAGGACGCCCTGGCGGGAGCCCGCGAGCGGATCCTGTCGCCGGCGCTGGCAGCGGAAGCCGTGACTCGCCAGTCTGGAGGCCTGGGCCTGGGCTTTTTCCTGGGACCGCCCGAGGGCGCCGTTGCCAGCTTCAGCCACGGCGGTGCCAATGCCGGTTATCGCGCCCAGTTGTACGCCACCATTGAGGGCGGCAACGGTATCGCCATCATGACCAACAGTGACAGTGGGCGCCTGTTGATCGGTGAGATCATGCAGGCGGTGGCGCCTCACTTTGGCTGGCAGGGCTTTGACCCGGTGACCCGTACCAGGGTGGTGCTGGACAAGACCGAGCTGGAGCGGCTGGTGGGCGATTACCGCAGCAGCTGGCCGGTGGAGTCGACGGTTCAGGTACGCCGCAGGAATGACCGGCTGCTGCTGACGGTCCCTGATTTTTTGCAGGAAGTGGAGTTCCTGCCCGCGGGGCCGCTGGAATTTTTCTCGCTCGAGAACATCGCCCTGACCTTCGAGACCGGCGCTTCGGGCACTATCACGGGTCTAAGTCTTGCAGGCGTTCGGGCCTCGAGAAGCGAGGACCTGTAGTGGTCAACCAACCCCTGACAGTAGTCCAGGTTTTCCCCCGGCGCACGGTGCTTCCTCTCATGCTCACAGAATGGGCTAGAATTCTCCCTCAACCAGAGGGAGTCCTTTGTGAGCCAGCACGGCAGATTGATACTGGGTAACGGATTGCCGCAATATGGCCTGTTCGATCATCCCATTGACGACATCAATGTCGAGGACTTCGACTACCGCACCACCATGGACAAGCCCGCGAATCGGCTGGCGAAACATTTCCAGTTCAACCAGTTTCAATTCATCGGGGTGTTGACTGACGAATTGATCGTGGGCTGTGCCATTGCCGATCTGAAGTACCTGAGCAATGCTTTTGTCTATTTGTATGATCGGCAGACAGGTCAGTTCGAGGATGTCAGCTTGTTGCAGCCACTGGGCTGGAGCACCCGCCTGTCCACCCGGCCCAATCACGGGAAAAGCTACTTCCACCAGGGCAAGGATCGTTTTGATATCGAGGCCCATGGCGCTCAGCGGCTGCTAAAGGTGGCGCTTCGGCGCGGCATCAAGCTGGACCTGCAGCTCGCGGAGCCCGACGCTTTGCAGCCGCTGCGGATCTGCACACGCACCGGCTACAACGGTTGGGCGTACACCCAGAAGGCCACCGCACTGTCCGTTTCAGGCGCCATCGACTGGCAGGGTCGTCATTACCCAATTGACGCACAATCCAGCGGTGCCAACTACGACTGGAGCTGTGGCTACATGCGCCGTGAAACGGCCTGGAACTGGGGCAGCTTGTCGGGATTTCTGGCCGATGGCCGTCGCGTGGGCCTCAACCTTGCTGCCGGCGTCAATGAAACCGGTTTTACCGAGAACGGTTTCTGGGTGGACGGCAAGCTGCACAAGGTGGGCAGCGTAGCGTTCGACTTTGCGCGCGGGGATCGCCTGCAACCCTGGCAAATGCGCAGCGATGATGATCGGGTTGCCCTGCGTTTCGAACCGGAGGGGCAGCGATCCGAGCGCATTAACGCTTTTGTCATGGCGTCCAATTTCACCCAATTGTTTGGCCGCTATCATGGCACCCTGACGACAGAACAGGGTGAAATCCTGATCCTGGATGGTCAGCCGGGGTTTGCGGAAGATCATTACGCGAAATGGTAATGCTCCCGGTTTTCGCTGCTACTCTCGCCGTCAGAGCGCGCTACGTCAGCACGGGAGCACTATTCTGCCGGAGCTGGCCGGCGGGAATTACTCCCAGTCCCGGGTAAATACCGCCTCCAGCCGCAACAGAATTGCCGCAGATCCCTGGCGCCGGTCCTCGAACTCGTCCCGGCGCCAGAAGTAGCTCGGTTGCAGTTCGGCAAACAGCCACTTGCGGAAGATGTTCTGGCGGTAACGCAGGCCGAAGCCGTAGGACCGGGTGTAGTAACCGGGCTCGGTGGCACCGGCGATGGCGAGGTAGTAGCCGAGTACGCGATCGTTGCTCAGGCGCCGGTTAAGGCTCAGGCCTGTGTTCCAGCTCAGGCCGGGTTCGTCCTCGAACCAGCGCAGCCGGTTGGTCCACTGCAGGACCTTGTCCTCGTCGAGGATGGTGTCCAGGTCGCCCCGGGTCTCGGTGGCAAAGCCGTCATCGGTGCGATAGAGGGCCTCCTGGCTGAAGCGCCCGATAATGGCTTCCGACAGCGGTTTCTCATAGCGGTAACGCACCGATGCTTTTGGATGCAGGGTGGAGCGCAGGCCGAGCTTGAAGTCGATACGGTCGTTCTTGCGCTCACGCGCGGTAAGCTGCAGGGCAATGTCATCCGGCGCGTTCTGGCGGTCAATCAGCAGGTCGTCACTACCGGTGCGTTCATCATCGTCGGAGAACAGCAGGCTGACGCGCTTGTTCAGGTTGGGCAGGTGCACCTTGCCACGCAGGCTGATACCCGTATCCCAGCCGTCTGTTTCGTCCCACTCTGGCTCTACCCGCAAGCGCAGGGTGGAGTAGGGCGCCTCTTCGTCGACACGGTTGACCCCGAAGAAGCTGTCCATCCAGGCCGCGAGATTATCGGCCTGGTCGCTGACGTAATTGTGGCTGTCATCCAGCCACGGCCGGTCCAGGTCTGCAGTGTTTTCTTCGGCGTGTACACCTTGATGAAGCATGGAAACAGTGGCCGCAACAAGCAGCAATCCAGCCACTCGCGCGTGGATCACAGGGACTGCACTCGCGCACGTTCGTGCCGTGGTGAGTGCCTAACTTTGCTCCTGCGTGAACCGAAATGACTGTAGGGTGAGCTCATAGGTGCTGCCATCTTCTTTTTGCCGTAACAGAACCGGCTGGTAGTTGAGCTCTGGCGCCAGCCAGAGTGTTGTTTCACGGTCGCTGTTGTCGCGGACACGTTCCAGCTTGACGACGCGCAGAGTGCCCAGTGCGGTCTCCATGTTCTCCTCACCCAGACGCTGGTAGCGATAGTTGCGGATGCTACCGCGAATGATGACAGTGTAGCTCAGATCTTCCGCGCCCCTCTGCAGGTCCCGGGCCAGCTCCAGTTGATGACTGAGTGGGCCGAGTTGACCGGCTTCGAAATCCAGTTCCGTTTGCTCGCCCTTGCGCGAGGACTGGATTGTCATGTCCGCGTGATCCACGGTCATCGATTCCTTGCGGGTATTGCGCAGGATTGAGCGATGGTGATGATAACTGTCGGGAATGATGGCACCCTGTTGATCAAGATGGAACTGTTCCTCTTCGGTGATTTTGCCGAGGAAGTTGCTGGCTTTTATGCGTAACTCGTAGCCGTCGCCGGTTCGGCGCAGGCTATGTGCAGCCTTGATCGGGAAGCCGCTGTAGCGCGCGCTGTATTCCGCCTCGTAAGGGGCAATATCGGGCCTGTCCGTGCCGTCAGGCGGGATGGCGGCAAGCGCCACCAGGGGTGTGCACAGTGTCAGCATGAGCAGGGTTCTGAGTGCTGTCATTGGCGAAGTACCTGTTGTGGCCAGTGAGGGATAGTTCCAGTTGCGCATTGGACCCTCACTGTGCCAGGTAATTCACTCATCTGTAACCCGGCGGCAGCTGCAGCCAGCACAATAGCTCCACATGCGGAGTATGCGGAAACAGATCCAGTGGTTGTATCTCGGCAACCAGGAATCCCGCGCCAGTGAAGATCTCAAGGTCCCGGGCGCAGGTCGCCGGGTCACAGGAAATGTAGAAAACATCCCGCAGGCGGTGTTTTTTGGTCAACAGCAGCCCTGCCAGCCTGAACCCCTCCCGCGGCGGGTCGAGTACCAGTATGCTGGCATCCCGCGCCTGCTCCTGCAGTCGCGCGCAGTCGGCCTCCGCGAACAGGTTGTAGCGCCGTGCTTCCACGCCAGGGAGCTTGCGGGCAGCCAGCTCCTGGACGCTGTCCTCCACGCCCTCCACCGCCACAATACGCGCAAAACCGGCCTGCACCAGCACTTCAGTGAAGTTGCCGGAGCCGGAGAACAACTCCAGGACCGTGCGGTCCGGGGCCAGCTCGCTGACCCGGGCTGCCAGCCACTCCCGCATGCGCAGATTTTGCGCGCTGTTGCCCTGGCGGAAGGGTCGACGCCGGTTGGGCACCACCTCCGCGGCGCCAATACCTTCGTCGATGTCCAGCGTGGTCCAGTCCTTGTTGCGACCCGGGCGCAGTGCCTTGTTGGGCAGCGAATCCAGCAGTTCCTGCAGGGTTGCCCGGTTGACCGGTGTCAGTATCGGGCAGTCGGCGATGGGCGCGAGCTGCCTGGAGCTGGCGGCGACATAGCCCAGTTTGCTGCCATCGGTCTTGAACTGGGCCCGGTTGCGATAGCCGAAAACGTCGGGCGAACCCTGGATGGGCGCGATTTCGGCACGGTGCTGCAGGCGCGACAGGGCCTGCCGTACCCGCTTCTCCTTGGCCTCAAGCTGAGCTTCGTAGCCGGCGAATTGCCAGGGGCAGCCGCCGCAGTCTTCGCGACCTGTGCCGTGGTGAGCACAGCGCGGTGTGGTCCGGGCAGGAGAGGGCTCAAGCAACTCCAGCATCCTGGCGAAACCGAACCGCTGTTTGAAACCGGTGACCGCGAAGCGGGCCGTTTCCCCGGGCCAGACACCGGCGACAAAGAACACCTGGCCGTCAGGGTGCTCAACGATACCGCTGCCGTCGGCGCCAAGATCGCGGACGGTAGCGGTGAACTGTTGGTGAAGCGCGGGCATGGTGTCTGCTCTGGAAACCGGGATGGAATGATACCATCGCGGCCCTGGGTGAGCGATGCAGCCCCCTCCAGCTGGTATCATCTGCCCTCGAAACCCACTGACGGGAGTTTGCCTGGTCATGTCGCACTACACCGCGCCGGAGCTGTCTCCGGCGGCAATCAGGCAGGGCTTCTGGCGCCTGCTGCCCATCTCCCTGTTCGTGGCTGTTTTTGGCGCGGCGTTTGGCCTCGCCGCGGTCCAGGCCGGTCTTCCGGGCCACGAAATCGTGCTGATGAGTGCCACCGTCTTTGCCGGTACCGCGCAGTTCGCGGCGCTGGAATTGTGGGGGGCCGAAGTCCCGCTGCTGCCGCTGCTGGCAACCACCTTCGCCATCAACGCCCGCATGCTGTTGATGGGCGCCACCCTGTACCCGTGGATGGCCCTGTTGCCCGCCGGACGCCGCTACGGCAGCCTGGTGATACTGTCCGATGCCAACTGGGCGATGAACCTGAACGACCTGCAGAATGGCAGGAACAACCTCGGCGCTCTCGTGGGGGGCGGCTTGGCCCTGTGGCTGACCTGGCTGGCGGGCACCATCCTCGGCATGGTCTTCGGCAGTGCCATCACTGATCCGAAAGCGCTGGGAGTGGACATGGTCATGGGCTGTTTCATGCTCAGCATGGTCCTGGCCGGGCGGCGCACGTCGCGCACAGTCATGGCCTGGGTGGTAGGTGGGGCTGCCGCCTACGCGGCCTGGCTCTGGTTGCCGGAGAACAGCCATGTCGTGGTGGGTGCCCTGGCAGGCGGCCTGATCGGTGCACTCTGGCTGGAGGACAAGGCGTGATTGCCATCGAGGGCGGAGGCGCCCTGCTGCTGATTGCCCTGATGGCTCTGATGACCCTGCTGACCCGATTTGGCGGCGTGCTGTTGATGTCCTGGATTCCCATGGGCCGTCGCGTCGAGGGGTTCATCAACGCCATGGCTGGCTCGGTGCTGGTGGCAGTGTTGGTGCCGGTCGCAGTCAAGGCCGATGCCGCGGGGCAGCTGGCGCTGCTGGCGACGGCTGTATTGATGCTCCTGTTGCGGCGCCCGATGCCCGCGATTGCGGCGGGAATACTGGTCGCCGCCCTGGTGCGTGCGGTATAAAGACCCGACAGGTCGCAGGCGGAGGAACTGACCATGCAGCAGCTATCGGGACAGGATGCGATGTTTGTGCATGCCGAGCTGGAGGGCATGCCCCAGCACATTGGTGGCGTCAGTATTTACGACCAGAGTACCGCCCCCGGCGGCAAGGTGCGGTTCAAGGACATCCTGGCCCTGCTGCAGTCGCGGGTGCATTTGTCGCCCATCTTTCGCCGCAAGCTGGTCAGTGTGCCGCTGGGCCTGGGCCAGCCCTACTGGGTTGATGACCCCCATTTTGATCTCGAATACCACGTTCGCCACATCGCCCTGCCGAAACCCGGGGACTGGCGCCAGCTCTGCATTCTCGCCGCGCGTATTCATTCCCGCCCGCTGGCGCGGGACAAGCCCCTGTGGGAGATGTACATCATCGAGGGCCTGGACAATGTGCACGGCCTGCCGAAGCACTGTTTCGGGATGCTGCTGAAGGTTCACCATGCGGCCATGGACGGGGCCACCGGCTCCCGCTTCATGAGCCTGATGCTGGACCCGACACCGGAGCCCGCAGAGGTGGCACCGGCACCCCCCTGGCAGCCCGAGGTGCCGTCACCGGCCAGCATGCTGGGCAAGGCCTGGCTGGATGCGTGGAAAATGCCTGTGCAGGCTGTGGGCTTGCTGCGGCAAGCGGTGCCCACCCTGGGGCGCCTCTATCGGGGCTATCGTGAACATGCTTTCGAGCCGCGCCAAAGCCCGCCGCGGACCCGCTTCCAGGGCCATATTTCCGCCAACCGGGTGGTCGATGCGGTGCGTTTCGATTTCGAGATTGTACGTGCGATCAAGCAGCTGCATCCGGGCGCGACCATCAACGATGTCATGCTGACCATCGTTGCCGGCGGGCTGCGCCGATTCCTGCAGGAAACAAGGGAATTGCCCGCCGCCAGCCTGGTGGCGGGCTGCCCGATTGATGTGCGCTCGCCCGAGGAGAAGATGGCCGGCGGCAACATGGTGGGCTTCATGGGAGTGTCCCTGTGCACGCACATCGAGGACCCGCTGGAGCGCCTACGTGCCGTGCATGAACACAGCCTGCAGGCCAAGGCCTATGCGGCGGCGTTGGGACCGCGACTGGCGCTGGAACTGACCGACCTGGTACCCGGCAATGTCCTCGCGCTGGGGCTGCGCCTGGCGGCTGCCACCGGGCTCACGGAATCCTCGGTCACTTTCAATACCATCGTTACCAATGTTCCGGGCCCGCCGATCCAGCAGTACTTCTGTGGCGCGCGGCTGGTGGATGCACTGAGTCTTGGGCCGCTGCTGCCGAACATCGGCCTGTTTCACGTGGTCTACAGCGCGGTGCAGAACAAGCAGGGCAGCGTGACCCTGTCTTTCACGGCCTGCCGCGAGATGCTGCCGGAGCCGGCGCGCTATGCCGAGTGCCTGCAAGCCAGTTTCGACGAAATGGCAACGCTGGTGGCAATCCTGGCGCCCGCCGCGGGGAAGGCGACGCGGAACCCCCCCCGGAAAGCGTCGCGGCGGGCCACCACGAAAGCCCCCCGGAAAGCCCCCCGGAAAGCGCCGCGGCGGGCCACCCCGAAAGCCAGCCAGAAGACCTCCCGGAGAACCGGCTGAGATGCGCGTCATGATCACCGGCGCCACCGGTTTCGTCGGCTACCATACGGCGCAGGCCCTGCTCGACGCCGGTCACGAGGTCAGCCTGCTGGTGCGCAGCGTGGACAAGATGCTGGCGCTGTTCGGCCAGGACCGGGTGCAACAGGTGACACGCGGCGATATCACTGACGCGCATCAGGTTGCCCGGGCTCTGCAGGGCTGCGACGCAGTGGTCCACTCCGCGGCCATGGTCTCGACCTCGGCGGCAGACGCAAAGCGGGTCTACCAGACCAACGTGGAGGGCACGCAGCTGGTGCTGGGCGGCGCCATCGAGCGCGGCATCGGCCGGATAATCCACGTCTCCAGCGTCACGGCACTGTACGATCCCGACGCCAGCAGTCTCGACGAGAACTCGCCCCCGGGGCACGCAAGCAATGCCTACGGGCGCTCCAAGGTCGCTTGCGAACGCCATGTGCGCGACCTGCAGGACCGGGGCGCGCCGGTGTTCATCACCTATCCCGCCCAGGTGATTGGTCCCGATGATCCGGGCCTGACCGAACCGCATGTCGGTCTGCAGATGCTGCTGAAGGGCCTGGTACCCTGCACCTCGTCCGGCACCCAGTATGTGGACGTCCGGGACATTGCCCTGGTACATCGCCAGCTGCTGGAACAGGATGTGCCCGGCAATCGCTATGTGCTCGGCGGGCACTATCTCGACTGGCGGGGGGTTGCCCGTGCCCTGGAAGCAGTGACCGGGCGATATCTGCTCAAGGTGCCCCTGCCGGGCATCGCGGCGCGCATCAGCGGCCAGCTCTACGACCGGTTTGGCCGCTGGCTGCCGCTGGACCTGCCCTTTGGCGCCGAGGCGATGGAGTATGCGACCCGCTGGGTGCCGCTGGACAACCGCCGGGTGGAAACCGAACTGGGCTTCCGTTTCCGGCCCCTGGAGGACAGCCTGCGCGACACCATCGCCTGGCTTCATAGGCAGGGTCTGGTCAGCCGTCGGCAGGCCGGGAAGGTGCTGCGGCCGGGTCATTCCCGGAGTTCCAGCCAGGGGGATGATCCGGCGCCCCGTTAGCGCGTATACTCGGGACCATCGCAGTGGAGCAGCGCCATGTCAGCAGCAACCTCACAGGTTCCACCCCGCCCGCCTCTGCTTCGCCACAGTGTTACCGAACTCGGCCGTGTCTTTCTGGAGATGGGGGGTTCAGCGGTGTTGCAGCCCCTGTCCCGGTTGCTGCCGCGGGGCGATGGCCACAGCGTCGTGGTCCTGCCGGGCTTCATGGCATCAGACGCGTCCACCGCCGGCTTGCGCCGCTTCCTCAATGAGCGCGGCTACCGCGCACTGCCCTGGGGCCTTGGCCGCCACGGCGGGGGGGAGCGGGCAAACAGTCTGGAAGCATCCCTGGCGGCACGCACAGAGACGGAGGAGCGTGTTGCGGCGCTGGTCGAACAGGAGTTCCTCCGCAGCAGCCGCAAGGTGACCCTGATCGGCTGGAGCCTCGGCGGCCTGGTTGCGGTGGCACTGGCCCATCGCTACCCGCAGTGGCTGCGCCAGGTCATTACGCTCGGTACGCCCTACGGCGATCCCCGCGGCACTGCCCTGTACCGGGTCATGAGTGGGCGCAACGCGGCTCCCGTGGATGAGGAAGCGATAGAGCGCTGGATTCGCCACGCCTACCGCGGTTCCCTGCAGGTGCCAGTGCTGGCGCTCTACAGCAGGACCGACGGCATTGTCGGCAGCGAGATCGCCCTCTGTCAGGGCGACGCCCGCTGGGTACGCAATGTCGCCATTCCCGCCAGCCACATTGGCTTTCCCTTCAATCCGCTGGTGCGGGTGGCAATTGCCAGGGAGCTGGCGGCCAGTCCGGAGTAGTCATCCCGAACGCCGGGTCAAGCATCCGCGATCACTGCCAGGGGTCGTACAGGCATTCATACCACCTCCGGGTTTACTGCCGCCCGGGTTTCAGCCTCACCGCCACCCCCCGTATCCTCTGGAGTCCTTCAGACATTTGCGATACGCGGGGTGGCGGTTGCAGTACGATCACGAAGTAGACTGGCTCGTAGCCGGCAGTGGCGCCGCCGGCATGACCGGGGCAGTGGTTGCGCACCAGCTCGGCGGCAGTGCGCTGGTGGTGGAGAAGGAGCCGCGCTACGGCGGCACCACCTGCAAGTCGGGCGGCGTCGCCTGGATCCCCGGCAATCATCGGCAGCCAGCCCTGGGGATTGCTGACAGCACCGGGGAAGGCTGGCAGTACCTGCGGGGACTGATCGGTAACTCGGTCAGCGAGCCGCGGCTGCGCGCCTACGCCACGCGCGCTGCGGAAATGCTCGCCTTCATGATGCAACACAGCCATGTGCACTTCACCCCGCTGCCCACTTACATGGATTACTATCCCCAGGTCGCGGGCTACAAGTCCGGTGGCCGTTCCATGGATCCCGGCGCCTTCTCCCTGCGCGCGCTGGGTGCGGAAGCGGATCGTATTCGCGACGATTACCATTCCTTGATGAGCTTCAACATCACCGTACCCGAGGGGCGCCGGCTCGGTGTCATGGACCTGGGTGCCTATTGGCTGGGATTTCGCCTGCTGGCACGGTACTGGCTGGACCTGCCGGCACGCCTGCGCGGCAAGCCGGACCAGCGCGTCACCCTGGGCCCTGCCCTGGTGGCGCGTCTGCGCCGTTCGCTGCTGGACCGGGATATTCCCCTGTGGCTGGATGCGCCAATGCGCGAACTGCTGGTGGAGGAGGGTCGGGTCTGCGGTGCCGTGGTGGAGCGCGCCGGCAAGGCGTTGCGTGTCCGGGCGCGCCGCGGGGTGCTGCTGGCCACCGGTGGCTTTGCCCACAATGCGGTCCTGCGCCAGCAGTTCCAGCAGGCGCCGATCGGCTCCGAATGGACCGCGGCAGCCCCCGGCGCCACCGGCGATGGCATTGCCATGGGGCGCGCCCTGGGCGCAGGGCTCGATTTCATGGGCAGCGCCTGGTGGTCGCCCACCTATCGCATGCCGGACGGTCGGGTACTGGCGCTGATAGCCGGCAAGGCCTACCCGGGCTCGATCATGGTGAACCGTGCCGGCCTGCGATTTACCAATGAGGCCCAGCCCTACGAGGATCTGGTCAAGGACCAGTATGCCAGCGAGCAGCGCGGCGAGGGGGCAATACCCTGCTATCTGCTGTTCGATGCCGGCTACCGCCAGCGCTACCCGGTGGGGCACATCAAGCCGGGCAAGATGACCCGGGACGAGAACCTGCCGCCGGAGCTGTTCAGCTCTGGCCTCTTGACCAGGGCGGACAGTCTCGACGCGCTTGCCGCCAAACTGGGAATCGATGCGCAGGGCCTGGCTGTCACTGTGGAACGTTTCAATGCCAACGCCCGCCAGGGGCGAGACCCGGATTTCGGTCGTGGCGACAGCGAGCACGACCGTTATTACGCGGACCCGAAAGTGCAGCCCAATCCCTGCCTGGGTCCGCTGGAAACCGGCCCCTTCTACGCCCTGCGTTGCGAGGCCGGGGACCTGGATACCAAGGGCGGGCTGCGCTGTGATGAACAGGGCCGGGTGCTGGATGAAGCCGGTGCCGTCATTCCCGGCCTGTACGCCGCCGGCAACACCAGTGCCGCGGTAATGGGGGATGCCTATCCCGGCGCCGGCGCCACCATCGGGTCCGCCATGACGTTTGCCTATATTGCTGCACGCCACGCCTTTGCCGATGAGGGAGACTCTGCATGAGTGACAACAGGTACGCTTTTCTGGAGCCCGGGCGCTTCGCCCGCGGCTGGCATATCGTGGCGTTCTCCCGGGAGCTGGCGGTGGGCGAGGTGCAGCGCCTGCACTATTTCAATCGTGACCTGGTGCTGTTCCGCGGCGAGTCCGGGACAGCCGCGGTGCTCGACGCGCACTGCCCGCACCTCGGTGCCCACCTGGCCAGTGACGGCGGTCGCCTGAGTGGCGACACCATCGCCTGTCCCTTCCACGGCTGGACCTTCAACGGCGCCGGCGAGTGCGTGGACATACCTTATGCCAGCAAGATTCCCGAGCGCGCGCGCCACGCCCTGCGCGGCTGGCCGCTGCGGGAGGTCAACGGCTTTATCGCGCTCTGGCATGACCCGGCGAACGAACCGCCGGAGGACTATCTGCCCGAGATCCCGGACTGGGGGTACGGTGAGGGCGGCTGGGGCGACTGGCACTTCCACCGCTCCCGGATTCGTGCCCAGCCCTGCGATGTCATCGAGAACATAGTCGATATTGCGCATTTTCCCCACGTTCACGGCGGTGAGGTGAAAGCCTTTGAAAACCGTTTCGGTGAGCGCACGGTGACCCAGCTCTCTACCGTTCAGCGCTCGGCCAACGCGCGCATGGTGATTCCCCCGGGGCTGCCTTTCGACATGGAGGCCATGAACCAGCAGGCAGTCGCGCAGCAGCCCGACGCCTGGGGCGACGCCACCTATCACGGCCCGGCGATCATGTACTACTATACCGAGTCGCGCAGCCAGGAGATCAGCTACAAAAGCTGGTGGGTGAACTACCACACGCCGGTCAACGACACCGAGGTGGACCTGTGCAGCGCCATCATTGTCAGCGGCCTGGATGGGCAGCTACTGCCGGAGGAGTTTGTGCAGCAATACGCGCTGGGTGCCCACGCGGCGTTTGGCTCCGATGTCGAGATCTGGAAAGACAAGATCTACCAGGCCGACCCGATCCTCTGTGACGGCGACGGCCCCATCAACAAGCTGCGGCGCTGGTACGAGCAGTTCTACTTGCCCCGCTAGTCCACCTCGGCGCGGCCCTGTGCCGCTTCCGGGCGTGGCATTCCGCCGGCCCGGAGACAACCTCGGCCCCGGGCAGCACTGCAAAAGGTGCATCGGCAAAGCGGCTGCCGCGCAGTTGCAGCAGCAGGCTGCTGCGATCCCCGGCGATGACGCTGCCGCAGTCGAGCCCGGAAGGGTCTATGAATAATTGAACTGGCACCGGCCCAGTCGAACCTCGGGCGGGTTTGGCGTAGTGTCGGGCCCGGGCGCTGGGTAGTATCCACACAATCACGCCACGCCGAGGTGCCAGCCGATGCCTGCACGCCAACCACTCTACACGTCCCGTCCGGTGGAGCCCAATGCGGCCCGCTTCGGGGCCCGACGCCTCAATGATTTCACGCTCCTGTGCGAGGCCTTTTCCAACAGCTACCTGCTGCAGACGCCCGCGGGGAATATCCAGGTCAACGCCGGCATGGGGTTCGAGGCGCCGGTGATCCAGCGCAGCTTCGACGCCTTTACCGGGGACCCGGTGAAGTACCTCATCCTCACCCAGGGCCACGTGGACCACGTCGGCGGCACGGCCTGGCTGCGGCACCGGCACCCTGGCCTGACCGTGATTGCCCAGGCCGGGAATCCCGAGCACCAGGCCTACGATGGGCGCCTGCACGCCTTTCGCGGCAGTCGCTCGGCGTTCGCTTTCGCCGACAAGTTTCGGGAGGTGTTCGCCTATTATGCGGCCCAGGGCTACAGTGATTTCCCGGAACAGGATCGGCCGCTGCCCGACCTGCTGGTGCAGGACCGGCACCGTTTCGTTCTGGGGGGGCTGGAAGTCGAGCTGATCGCGGTCCCGGGTGCGGAGACCAATGACTCGCTGATTGTCTGGCTGCCACAGCACCGTATCTGTTTCACCGGCAACCTGTTCGGCTGTCCCTTCGGCCACTTTCCCAACCTGGTGACCATTCGCGGTGACCGCTATCGCGACGCGCTGGTCTGCGCCGCAGCGGTGGAAACCGTCAGGGCGCTGGAGCCGGTGACCATCCTCTACGGTCATCATGGGCCGGTAGAAGGCGCGGAGTTGATCCAGCAGGAGTTGACGGTGTTGCGAGACGCCATTGTTTACGTACACGATGCCGCTGTCGATGGCATGAATGCTGGCAAGGACGTACACACCCTGATGGCGGAAATCGAACTGCCGCCGGAGCTGGAGGTAGGGCAGGGTTACGGCAAGGTGTCCTGGGGGGTGCGCGCGATCTGGGAAAACTATGCCGGCTGGTTTCATCACCGTTCGACCACCGAACTGTACCCGGTTCCCGCCAGTGCGGTGTACGCCGACCTGGTGGAGCTGGCGGGTGGCGCTGGCGCCATCGTCCGGCGCGCCGGGGATAAGCTCGCGGCGGGCGAGACCCTGGAGGCGCTGCATCTGCTGGACATCGGCCTGCATGTGGACCCTGAAAGCGCGGAACTGCGCGCGCTGGCGCAGTCCGCCCATGAAACCCTGTTGGCGGCCAGCAGCAATTTCTGGCTCAGCGCCTGGCTGCGGCACCAGATCCAGCGTCTGCAGTCGCCGCTGCCCACGGACTCTGCCACTGACTACCGGGAGCAATCCAATCCATGAATGAACAGACGCACGAGTCAACAGCGACCACCGGTTTCAGGGAGCGTTACGGGCCGGCAGCGCTGGTTACCGGCGCCTCCTCCGGGATCGGTCGCGCCTTTGCCGTCGAACTGGCCGCACGCGGCCTGGCCCTGTTGCTGGTGGCCCGCCGCACCGAGCGCCTGCACGCTCTGGCTGCCGAACTGGGGCAGGCTCACGGTGTGAGTGTGCAGGTCTGTGGTGCCGATCTCGCCGCCCCCGCCGCGGTGGAACAGATAGTGACTGCCGCCGCGGGGCTGGATATCGGCCTGCTGGTCAGCAATGCAGGCTTTGGTCTCAAGGGCGCGCATCAGGACAATGATCCGGCGCGGATGGCGGCGATGCTGCAGGTCAACTGTGCCGCGCCGCTGCAGTTGACGCACCGGCTGCTGCCGGGGCTGCGTCAGCGCGGGCGGGGCGGCATCATCATTACCAGTTCGGTCGAGGGGCTGATGGGTATCCCGTACTCGGCGGCCTATGCCGCCAGCAAGGCCTTCACCAACAGCCTGGGCGAGTCCCTGTGGGGCGAGCTGTCGACCGAGGGCTTGGACGTGCTGGCACTCTGTCCCGGCAGTACCGACACCGAGGCTCACGCCCTGCAGGGCATTGATACCGCCACCCTCGAAGGCATGATGTCGCCGCGGGATGTGGTCCTGGAGGCGCTGGCGAACCTGCGCAACGGACCGGTGCACATCGCCGGGGAGCAGAACCGGGCGCTGTTCGCTGCCCTTGCCGGCATGCCGCGGCGCGAGGCGCTGTTGCAGATGGCTGCCAACATCCGTGCCGCCCTGCTGCCCGGCGAGATGCAACAATGAGCGACCTGGCTCTCGATACGCTAGTGGCCGAGCGGGCCATTTACCGCAACCTGGTGCAGGTAGCCCGGGGCATGGATGCGCGGGACTGGGATGGGCTGCTGGCGTTGATGAGCGCGGATGTGACCGCGGACCTGGGTACCGGCCCCTTGTCGGGTGGCACGGAGATCATCGGACTGTTGCGTTCGTTTCTGGACGCCAGCGGCCCTACCCAGCACCTGCTCGGCAATGTGCTGATCGATGTCGACGGTGACACGGCGCGCAGTCGTGCCTATGTCAGTGACATGCATCTGGGCACCGGCGCCCACGAGGGCCTGAGCTTCAGCACCCTGGGTGACTACCACGACCACTGGCGCCGGGAAGCGGGCGAGTGGAAGCTCTGCCACCGCACCAAGCTGAACCGGGGCCACCTGGGTTCCTTCAGTGTGCTCGGGCCGGGGCCTGATCACTGGCAGGCCTGAAACCGGCAGTCTACAAGCGGTGACGATGGACCCGGACGGCGTCGCTGTTGGCCGGCAGGGAGACGACGGTGCCATCCCTGGCCAGGGTGTGAGCGCTGAAGATGTCGGCGACACCCTGTAGCCACGCCGCCTCGGCGCCGGGCAGGGGCGGCAGCGCCGGGACGATATGGTAGAACAGCAGATGCCCCACCCCCGCATCGCGAGCGGTTGCTGCCGCCTGCACCGGGCTGGCGTGGTAGTCGAGGATGTCCAGGGTGATGCGTGCCATCCCTGCGTTGCCGGTGGCGACCGCGGCATCGTTCATGATCATCACCAGTTCCGGCGACAGGGCCTCGTGTACCAGTAGATCGATGCCGCGCGCGTGTTTCTCGATGACAGACGATTGACTGGTATCGCCGGAAATCAGCAGTGAGCGGCCGCGGTAAGTGAACAGGTAGGCCACGGCGGGATCGACCGGCTGGTGATCCACGGTGAACGCGCTGATCCTGACCCCGTCCTCCTCAAGGACGGTGGTCAGGCCACCATCCGCGCGGGGGGTGAAGCTGCGCGCCTGCATGCCGGCGCCGGCCGGCGGAGTCACCGCTTCGCCGTGGTGGGCGGTTCGGTAGGCGGCGTCCTGGGCGTAGGCGAGATTGAACCCCTCAACGACCTGTTCCACCCCGTCGGGCCCGAATACGGGCAGGCGTTGCCCATGACTGCCCTGTACCCAGCGCAGGGTCGCGAGCTCGCCGAGACCATCGATGTGGTCGGAATGAAAATGGGTGAGAAATACGGCTTCAATGGCGCCGATCGGGTAGCGCATCCGGGCGAGGTTGCGTACACCGTTGGTGCCCGCATCGACGACAAACAGGCGCTCGCCGGCGGTGACCGCCAGGCAGGGACCCGACCGCTGTGCATCGGGCAGTGGGCCGCCGGCGCCACAGACGGTCACGTGCAGGCCGTCCTCCAGAGACGCCAGGGTGTTGGTCGCCATCATTGCGGGCGCGAGACGGGCCATCATCCGCTCGGCAATGGCTCCCCGCTGACTGTAGAAGCCGGCTGCCACCAGCACAATGACTCCGAGCGCAAGCGCCATTTTTTTCACTGGACAGTCTCCGTGGTTGCAGAGCAGAGATTATCGCACTCTTCACCGGCTTGTGGCAGGATGCGATCACTCCGTGAATCCGCGTGCGATGCGCGCCTCCACACCCAAGGACGATACCATGAAAATGCCATTTGCACTGACCCTGGCCGCACTGGCTCTCACGGCCGCGCCTGCCATCGCCGACGATCGCCCGGAACACTACAAGGGCGAGCCCTCCGCAACCCTGGAAGCGGCCTTTGCCAACCTGGCCGATTACAACACCCGGTTGCGCAACATTCTCGACAAGGGCGAAGTGCAGGGGGACGCCTTCAACGAGATACACCGCCTGACCTACACCCTGGAGAATGCCCTGGAGCGCATCGAAGACGAGCTGGAAGCATTGGAGGATGACCTGGAGGAAATCCACCAGGCTTCGGAGAAGGGCGACAGCGAGCGCGTTGGCAAATATGCGCCGCGTTACTTTGAGCGCGCCGACAGGTTGCTCAACGCCGCCGAAAACTGAGGTTCCGGAGCGCGCCTGGCCCCCTTGACTCAGGGTGCGGAGCGTGCCGGCAGGGCGAAAGCCAGGTACTCGTCGCCGGTGGGGGTACCCAGCTTGCCGCCGCTGGCGGTGACGACAATGTACTGGCGCCCATCAATGGCATAGGTGGCCGGGGTGGCATAGCCGCCCGCGGGCAATTGGTACTCCCACAGCAGGCTGCCGTCGTTCTTGTCGAAGATCCGCAATTTCTCGTCGGAGGTGGCAGCAATAATCAGCAGGCCGCCCGCGGTAACGACCGGGCCGCCAAAATTGCGGGTGCCGGTGGGTGGAATGCCCCGCGCGGTCAAATCCGCATACTCCCCCAGTGGTACCTGCCAGCGAATCTTCCCGGAGACAAAATCAATGGCGGTCAGGGTGCCCCACGGCGGCTTGATGGCGGGGTAGTACTCGGCATCGACAAAGTCCCGGTAACCGGCAAACACGTGCACGGTCTCCGTTTCCCCAACTGCGACCTCGCTGCTTTTCGTCGGCTCCAGTTCCCCTGCGCTGTAGGCAAACAGGTAGTCCACCACCGCTTCCCGCTCGTGGCGTGAAAGATGGCTGAAGGGCATCATGCGACCCTTGCCGGTGGTGGTGATGTCAAAGGCCTCGCGCTTGCTGATGCGTTCCTCGACTCCGGTGAGTGGCGGCGCGTAGGGATAGAATCCCTCCAGATTGACGCCGTGGCAGCCGCTGCACTGCTGCCGGAACACGAATTCGCCCACGCCCATGGTGGAGCCCCGCGCCACGTCCACCGCCTCCATGCGCAGGATGTTGGGCGCATTGGTGGCATTGATGTAGTAGAGGTTGGTGGCCGGATCAAAGGCGCCGCCACCCCAGTTGGCGCCGCCGTAGAAACCCGGCAGCAGGATGCTTTTGCGCAGGCCTGCGGGGCGCAGCCAGGCCAGTTCGTGCGCTTCCTCCCAGACCTTGCGCGCCGCGGCGTTCGCTTCCGGGGAAAGCTCCGTCAGGTCATCCTCGGTCATGTGCTGGCGGGCGAAAGGTTCCGGTAGCGTTGCCCGGGGCTGGGTCGGGTAGCTGTAGACGCCGGGGATGTCCGAGCCCGGCACCGGCACTTCCTCTAGCGGGAATACCGGCTCGCCAGTGTCACGGTGGAACAGGTAGACCACGCCTTCCTTGGAGGCCTGGGCCACCAGATCGCGGGACTGCTCGTCCTCGGTCACCGTGACCAGCGCCGGTGCCGAGCTGAGATCACGGTCCCAGAGATCGTGGTGCACGGTCTGGAAATGCCAGCGCCGCTCGCCGCTGCGAGCATCCAGGGCCAGCAGGGTGTTGCCGAACAGGTTGGCGCCGGGGCGGCCGGAGCCGTCGAAGTCCGGTGCCGGTGAGCCGGTGGGCACGAACACCAGCCCCCGCTCGGTATCCACGCTCATGCCGGCCCAGGCATTGGCGCCACCGGCGCTGTTGCGGGCGCCCTCGGGCCAGGTGTCGGCACCGAACTGGCCGGCTTTGGGGATGGTGTGGAAAGTCCAGGCCAGCTTGCCGCTGCGCACATCGTAGGCGCGGATGTCCCCTGGCGCGGAGCCGGCGGTTTCGGTGACCGCCGAACCCATGATGATGAGATTCTCGAAAATGACGCCGGGGGAGGGGGCGTTGATGCTCACCAGCTCCGGGTTCCGTCCCAGCCCCTCGCGCAGGTCGACGCGGCCATCGCGACCGAAACTGCTGATGAGTTTGCCGCTGCCCGCGTCCAGTGCCATCAGGAAGTGACCAGTGCTGAACAGGATGCGGGCGTCGTCACCGTCGCGCCAGTACGTGACCCCGCGCACGTTGGACAGACCCGCGTGTTCCAGCGGTGGGCTGAAGGTCCACAGTTCCCGACCGCTGGTCGCATCCACGGCAAACACGTTGTGCAGCGGGTTGCGCCCGTACAACACACCATCGACGACGATGGGGTTGACCTGCAGCTCCGAGCTGGGGGGCAGGGCCTTGCCCTTGGCGCTGGCATAGCGCCAGGCCAGTTCCAGCTGGGCGACATTGCCGCGGTCAATCCGATCCAGGGCAGAGTAGTGCGTGTTGCCCTGGTCGCCGCCGTAGGTCTGCCAGCCACGGTAGTCCTGCGCCTGGGTTGCCTGAGCGCCAAGCCCTGCAAGCAGGGTCAGGAGGGCGGCACGAACACGATAGCCTGGCATGGAGTTCCCTATTTGCGGCGCACGAGCTTGGCGGTGGAGGAAGCGGTCGCCGCCACCAGGCCCTCGGCGTTGATCAACGTGCCTTCGAGAAAGGCAATGCTGCGGCCACTCTTGATGACCTTGCCGTGCGCGGTGACGCGACCGGCCAGGGTGGGCTCGAGAAAACTCACCTTGAGTTCCAGTGTCGGCAGAGCCACGACGTCGGTCTCCTGCATGAATACGGCGTGGGACATGGCGGCGTCCAGCATCGCAGTGACGTTGCCGCCCTGGACCACGTTCACCGAGTGACAGAACTGCTCGCTGACGTCAAATTGCAGGTCTGCGGTGCCGGCCTCGCTGTCAAAGTCGAGCAGGCGGGCCTTGAGGATCTGCAGGCAGGGTGGCAGGTGTTCATTGGCGGCTACAAGCCGTTCGTGCTTGGTCACGGGTATCCCTTGTCAGTGTGGGCCGCGCAGGGCGGCGAATCAGCGCTTGCCCCACTGCAGCAGGTCGAAAATGGAATAGGACGGATCCGACGGGCCAGGCTTGCCGATGTGGGCGCCCTGAATGATCGGGTTGTCCAGGTTGACGATAGACGGTTGGTGCAGGTTGGCCCAGTCGGCATCCACTGCGCGATAGGTGAATTTCCAGACACCGTTGCGTTTCTCGTAGCGGTCAAAATACCGTCCGCCGATCAACAGGTCAATCGGGCCTTCATCGGTGCGGATCTTGTGGAAGGCAATGATGTAGACCTCGCCTTCGGCACGGTCGCCGTCGAGCTTGATGTTCACGGTAGTGACGTTATGGTGCAGGATTTCCATGTTGGCCTGGATATCCGGCAGCGTGTCGATGAACTCCATCGCCAGGCCTTTGAAGAAGGAGCCGTGATCGTCGATGGCATCCTCGTGGTACAGGGAGCGGAATTTGTCGTTGTCGTGGCGGTCTGCCGCATTGCAGTAGGCATTGATCAGCTCCATGATCGCCTGCTTGTCGAGCAGGGCCTGCAACTGTTGTTCGAGATTCGGGTCCATGGGCTGGTGCTCCGGTGGGATGAAAACGGGCTTCAGTTAAAACAATGGCGCCCGGAGGCGCCACCGACTTTCCGGGCAGTGAGGAAATCGCGCACGGAGTGCGCTCCTACAATGTGGCTCGCACCCCGTAGGAGCCCGCTCCGCGGGCGATCTGTCCGCTGCGCGGCCATTCACCTTGTCTGCGGGCGGTCAGAATTCGTAGGTGGCTTCTACCCCGTAGGTGCGCGGGTCGCCGTAGTAGCTGGCGGTCCAGATGCCAAAAGGAATGGTGTTGATGCGGTATTCCTTGTCCAGCAGATTCTTGCCCCACAGCGCGAATTTCATCGACTGGCCGTTGCCCACCGGGACATTGGCCAGGGTGACGCGGCCATTGAACAGGCTGTAGGGTTTGACCTCCGAGGTCGCGTTCTGGGACGGCTCGATGTAGGGCACGTGGCGGTCCACGAACTCGTAGTCCAGGCGCGCGGTCAGGTCGCCCCAGCTGCCGGCAGCGATGCTGTATTCGGCGGAGAAGGCGGCACTGTTTTGCGGCGCGTAGGGGAAGTCCTTCTGGTCCTTCACATCCACACCGTTTTCGATGAACTCGCCGTAGCTGGTGTCGAGGTAGCCATAGCTGGCGGAGAGCTCCAGGTCGGGCATCGGCAGGGCCACCAGCTCCACCTCAAAGCCCTGGATGGTGGCTTCACCGGCATTCTGGACAATGGAGGCGGCACTGCTGCCGGCGACGAAAATCGACATCTGCATGTCGGTCGAGTCGTTGTAGAACCAGGCGCCGTTCACCTGCAGGCGATTGTCCAGCCAGCGCGACTTGATGCCCAGCTCGTAGGAGAGGATCTCCTCCGCGTCATAGGGCGTGGTGAAAGCCGCTTCAAAGGGGGCCTCCCCGTTGAAGCCGCCGGACTTCCAGCCCTTGGCGACCTTGCCGTAGAGATTGACGTTGTCGCTGGCATCCCAGGCCGCGACGAAGGTCGGCGAAACGTCGTTGAATGTCTCCTCGGCCTGGCCGGAGAAGGGCGCGGGATTGCCCATGGCATCGACGTCATTGGGATGGTCGATGTAGGTGTCCTTGGTTTCTTCGGTCCAGCGCACGCCCAGGGTCAGGGTCAGGCGATCCTGGAATACCGCGGCAGCCGGGCGCCAGTCGACCTGGCCGAAGACCGCGAACGAGTCGTTGTCAAAACCGTAGCGGTTGTTGTTGGTGGGCGCGCCAAAGGCGCCGAAAAAACTGATCGGGTTGAATACGTCGGACTCTTCCTCGAAGTAGTAGAGGCCCAGAACATAGTTGGTGCGATCGGTGGTGCCGATCATCTGCAGTTCGTGGGAAACCTGGTCGTAGTCAATGAACCGGGCCGAGGTGAACAGGTTGACCGGGGAGCCATCGATGTCGATGTCGTCGTCCCAGCTCAGTTTGCGGGTGTTGCCGATGTAGCGCAGGGTCACATCACCCAGGGCACCCCAGGTACCGGCATCGTAGTCGGCAAACAGGGACTGGGAGATGGATTTGGAGCGCTCGAACTTGGCCTGGTCGAGGCTGACGCTGTCCCGGTTCTCGTTGTCGCCGGTGACGTAGGGTGCCAGCAGGGCGTTGATACCCGCGAAGTCGTTCGGGTCGAGGAAGGTCAGCTGGTTCTTGGACGGCGCCAGATCCAGGTCACTGTAGTCCCAAGTGTAACGCAGGGAGAAACGGTCGGTCATGTCCCAGAGGATGTCATAGCGGCCAACCTGGTTGTCGAGATTGTTGAACTCGTCGATCATGACCGGATTGGCCAGCGGGTTGCCGAAGGGGTCATTGACGTTGTCGTAGAGGCCGTCGCGCTTGCGCACGGACGCCGTGAGCTTGGCCATGATTTCACCGGCGCCTCCCAATTCCAGGGCAGGGAGGTCAATGGTCCCGTACACGGTGCGCAGGTCATGGTTGCCGGCACCCAGGCGCAGCTTGCCGCCAAGCTCCCCGGTGGGCCGGGTGGTAATCAGGTTGACGGCGCCGCCGACGGTGTTCTTGCCATACAGGGTACCCTGGGGGCCGCGCAGCATTTCCACGCGTTCCAGCTCGGCGATGTCGAAAATACCGCCAACGTTCTTGCCGATGAACACGCCGTCAAGGTAGATGCCCACGGTGGGCTCCCAGGTGATGGCGGGATTGATGGTCGCGGAACCGCGGATGGCAATGGTTGCCGCCGAGGTATTGGAGGGCGAGCGGGTGATCTTGACGTTGGGAACCGAGGTGCCCAGGTCATCAATACTGCTGACGCCCTTCTGTTCCAGGGTGTCGGCGTTGAAAGCGGCAATGGAGATTGGAGCGTCCTGCAGGGTCTGTTCCCGCTTCTGGGCGGTGACCACCACTTCTTCCAGTCCCTGGGCCACCAGGTTGGCGCTGCCGGCGCCGATACAGGCAGCGACGATCAGGGTTACGGGTTTGCGTGCGAACATGGAGAATGATCCTCTCGTTATGATATGGGTGAAACGCGGGACAATACCATAGTGCCACCCCGCATCGGCTGCATACCTTGTTTGAGGTATGCAGCGTGCGCGCCTTTGGGCGTTGCCCAGGTCGCGGCGCCTGTGTACATTGATAGTAGATGACAACGCCATGTTCCAGGTACCTGTATGGAGTTCAAGGACTATTACCAGATACTGGGCGTAGAGCCCGATGCGGAGCTCAAGGATATCAAGATTGCCTACCGCAAGCTCGCCCGCAAGTACCATCCGGACCTGAATCCGGACCCGGGTGCGGAGGCCAGTTTCAAGGAGGTGGCCGAGGCCTGGGAGGTACTCAAGGATCCCGGTCGTCGGGCCGAGTACGACGAGCTGCGTCGTTACGGTGGCCGCCGCGACCAGCAGTTTGAGCCGCCACCGGGCTGGGCATCATCCTCCGGCGCCGGGTCGCAGCAATTCGACGGCGATTTCTCTGACTTTTTCAACAGCATTTTTGGCGCCGGTTTTCGCCAGCAGGGTCCGGCGGGCGACTACAGCCGTCCGGGACAGGATGTGGAAATCGAGTTGCCACTGTTTCTGGAGGAGACGCTGGAGTCGTTCAGCAAGCCGGTGGAGTACCGCATACCGGTATATGCGCAGGGGCAGTTGCAGGAACTGAAGAAGTCCCTGAAGGTGACCATCCCGGCCGGTATCAGTGACGGCGAGCGTATCCGCGTGCGTGGCCAGGGTGCGCCGGGTCCCGGCGGCGGTCCGGCCGGCGACCTCTATTTGCATGTGCGGCTGGTGCCGCATCCGCTGTTTGACGTGGAGGGCCACAACCTGCTGGTGACGGTGCCCATCGCGCCCTGGGAAGCGGCGCTGGGGGCCAAGATTACGGTGCCGACCCTGAGCGGCAAGATCAGCTTGACCGTGAAGCCGAACAGTCAGTCGGGGCAGAAACTGCGCGTTCCGGGCAAGGGACTCGCCAGCCGGGCCGGGCGCGGTGACCTCTACGTGGTACTCAAGGTGGTGATGCCGCAAGACGCTTCCGGGGACGTGCAGGCGCTGTGGCGACAACTGGCAGAGCAGGCCGCTTTTGATCCGCGGGCAGAGTGGGGTAAATGACTATGAGCAGCAGCGCGTTGAGAATATCCCTGCGGGAACTGTGTGAGTGTGAACAGGTGTCACGGCAGTGGCTGGTCACCATTGTGGAGCACGACATCGTCAATCCCGTTTCCGATGCCGGGGATGTCGACGACTGGATCTTCGAAACCAGCAGCGTGCAGTGGGTCAAGCGGGCGATACGCCTGCACCGGGACCTGGAGCTGGACTGGATCGCGATCGCGATGATACTGGAATTGCAGCAACAGCAGGAGCAGCTGTTGCTGGAAAACCGCTGCCTGCAGCGACGCCTGCAGCGGTTTCTGGCGGAGGACTGACCGCCGGCGGGTTCAGCCGAACACGTAGAAGGCCATCTTGTTGCCGTCAGGGTCGCGGACATAGGCGCCATAGAACATGTCGGGGATGCGCTGGCCGGGCTCGCCGTCACAGGTCGCCCCCAGGCTGATGGCCTTGTGGTAAAGCTTGTCGACATTCTCCTTGGTGCCCGCGCCAACGGCGAACATGTTGCCGTTACCCGGGTGCGGGTCTTCCTCGTTAAAGGGAATGCACACCGCCAGCATGGGCTGGTCCATGCCCTTGCCGATGAAAGCGATGCGGTCCATTTCCATGATGACACTGGCGCCGAGATCGGCCAGCAGGTCCGAGTAGAAGGCCTTGGCCCTGGCAATGTCTTTCACGCCGATAGTGATGTATCCGATCATTTTTGTCTCCTTGAAGGTGCGGCATCTGAAAGCCGGGCAACAGGATAGCGGATTTCCCGGCGTCGGCCTATGCCCCTCGGGGCGGAAGATTATGCGCTATCATGGGCGCTCATTCGCAATCCGGAGGGGCAGGGCGCCATGCAGAGTCCGGCAGGTATTTACAGCACTATCAGGGGATTTCTCCTCAACGAATTGTGGCGGCCGGACCTGGCGCAGCTGTCATGGATTCAGCAGTTGGCCTATAAAGCGGTTCGGTTCCTGTTCGTGCTGGTGCGGGAGGTGTCGAGCGGCCAGCTGACCCTGCGCGCCATGAGCCTGGTCTACACTACCCTGTTGTCCATGGTGCCCTTGATCGCGGTCAGTTTTTCGGTGCTCAAGGCCTTTGGTGTCCACAATCAGATCGAGCCCTTGCTGTACAACCTGGTGGCGCCCCTGGGGGAGCAGGGCGACGAAATCGTGCTGAACATCCTGGGTTTTGTGGAAAACATGAAAGTCGGGGTGCTGGGTTCGGTGGGGATGGCACTGCTGCTGTACACCGTGATCTCCCTGATCCAGAAAGTCGAAGTGTCGTTCAACTACGTGTGGCACGCCGAGGCGCCCCGGACCCTGTCGCGTCGCTTCAGTGACTACCTGAGCGTGATCATGGTCGGGCCGGTGCTGGTATTTGCGGCCATGGGACTGACCGCGTCCATGATGAACAGCACCGTCATGCTTGCGGTAATGCACGTGGAGCCGTTTGGCAGCCTGCTGGTACTCATGTCGCGGTTGGTGCCATTCCTGCTGATTACGCTTGCCTTCACTTTCGTTTACATGTTTGTGCCCAATACGCGGGTCAGGTTCGGTTCCGCCCTGGTGGGCGCGATCATTGGCGGCGTCCTGTGGCAGGGCACGGGCCTGGCATTCGCCCAGTTTGCCGCCGGTTCTACCAAGTACGCCGCGATTTATTCCGGCTTTGCCATCCTGATCATGTTCATGATCTGGCTGTACCTCAGCTGGCTGATCCTGCTCATTGGTGCGCAGGTGGCTTTTTACCACCAGTACCCGGATCGGATTCGGCTGACTGACAAGCGGATTCCTCTGAGTGGTCGTTTCCGGGAACAGCTCGCACTGCTGGTGATGTACCGTATCGCCCACGTTTTCGTGTACAGGGGCAAGCCCCAGACCCTGGAGATGCTGGCGGACCATCTGCGGCTGCCCATGGATCGGGTCGGGGAGGTGGTGCAGCTGCTACAGGACAGGGGCCTGCTGGTGGAGACCGCCAGCGAGCCGCCGGAGTACCTGCTGGGTCAGGATCCCGCGACCCTGGGTCTCGCGCAGCTGCTCGCCAGCATCCGCGGCCCCAGAGAGGAGCAGACGCGGCTGGAGCGGCAGGTAGCGTCAGAGCTGCCTGTGGACGAGGTGCTCAGCCGGATGGAGCTGGCGGTCAATGAGGCGCTGGGGGCGGTTACCCTGCGGGAACTGGTCTCCCGCGAGGTCGAGGCGAATCCGGCGTCCGTCTGATCTGCTTCAGGGCAGCACCATCGCGCGGGCCTTGGGGATGCGCGCGGTTTCCCGCTCGAGGATACCGGGTTCCGGGGGATTGACCTGGGCTCCGGCGACGGGCCCGACCGGCACGAAACGTCCCTGTCCAGTGGCGGGGTCTACCAGTGGGTGATTCCGGGGGAATGCCGGCGGAGTTGCGGTGACGACCTACCCTACCGAGACGACCTCGACCGCGAATGTCAGGTCCTTGCCCGCCAGCGGGTGATTGGCGTCCAGGGTGACAGCGTCATCGGTCACCTCGGCTACCTGTACCGGTACGGCGTTGCCATCGGGCGTCTGCATCTGCAGCATGGTGCCCACATCCAGCGGGATATCGGCCGGGATCTGCTCGCGGGGGATGGTCTGCCGCGCCTCATCCTGATAATCGCCATAGGCTTCGGCGGCGGGAATGGTGACGGTTTTCTGCTCGCCCGCGGCCATTCCGTCAATGGCACTGTCCAGCCCCGGGATGATCTGCCCCGAGCCGAGTTGGAATTCCAGCGGGTCACGCCCGTCGGAGCTGTCAAACACCGAGCCGTCCTGCAAGGTGCCGGTATAGTGTATTTGTACGGTGTTGCCCGCTTTCGCTTGCGTCATGCGATATCCTTCATTGGGGGGTGACTTGACGGAGGTGCGCAGGATTGCGCGATGGTTTAGCCGGAATGGTGCCCGCTGGGGCCGGGAATGTAAACCCCGCCGTCCCGGAGCCGACTGTGGAGAAAAGGCTTAAGCATCAAAAAAATGTCTGGTAAGCTCCAGGGAAGTCGATAGCGTGGAGATATTACAGGTGAATACTGACAAGCTGGACGCAAAAGCGATACAGAACTACCGGCCAAGGAGAAACAAGGCAACGGGATGGAAGATTCTTGCACCTTTCCTGTTTCTTTTTTCCTTCACGGAAATTGCCGCCGCACAGATTCCAGCGAATGCTGCGCGAACGATTTTCTTGTCGAATCCTCTGAATGCGGCAGAATCATCCGTAGCTTACCATCCGGGATTCAGCCAATACTATACATCCGGCATCGGTACTACCAGCAGGCCCGGCTTTGTCTACGACAATGCCGGGACCCTCATACACACAGAAGATCCTCTGAACATTGACGTCAGGGCGATCAACTTCAATCCGAATACCGGTCTGCTGGAGGTTGTTACCTTCGGCGCTGTCACAGGTGGTGTGGGCCGTGGCTTGATCGAAGCCCAGCTCGACGGTTCTGGCCTTTACACAGGTGGCACAGCGACATTGCTGGCGTCCATGCCCGGCAATGACGGCAGCCAGACCCTGCCGGCTTATGATCCGGCGCGGGACAGGTTCTATTCACGTGGTTCTTCCAATACGGTGAACATCGTCGCCAGATCGGATGGCAGCTTGCTCGGAACGATTACTTTGGATTTCGCGACCGCCGGTGTCGCCAGCGCAACAAACAACGCGCTGGGTTTTGCGCCTTCCCAGGACTGGCTCATTGTGACCGACTCCGCAGATGATACCGCAGCCATCTTCGACCTGAGCGGGGACCACGTTGGCACATCGGCACTGGATGTCGATGTGCCGGGGTCATACAACATAGGCTTTGCCAATGGCCAGCTTTTCGTGCAGACCGGTGAGGGCTACCAGGGCTTTGATATCGGCGCGGGCGCACCGTCTGCATCGCCACCTGCCACCATTCCCACCATCGGCGCCTATGGGTTGATTTTCACTGCCATCGGCTTGTTCATGCTGGCGGTACGTCGGCTTTCCAGATCGTAGATTGGGAAGCGGGTCAGGATTCAGGTTCCACGGAAGGGACCTGTGAGCCTGGTGCCGGAGATAGGAGTCGAACCTACGACCTTCTCATTACGAATGAGCTGCTCTACCAACTGAGCTACACCGGCGCGGGCGCGAGTATAGCAAAAATTTCCCCAGCCCTGACAACTGCAAGTGCAGTGCCCGGCCGTCAGCAGGTCAGCTGGTAGAGCAGGGCGGTGCGGTTGTGTACGCCGCTCTTGTCGTAGACCGAGCGCAGGTGGTTGTTGACGGTGCGGACGCTGATGTTGAGGCGGTCGGCGATGTGCAGGCTGGTCAGGCCCTGGTGCAGGAGTTCCACCACTTCCTTCTCGCGTCGTGACAGGCCAAACTTGTTCATGCGCCGTTCCAGGGTCGTGGTGCCGTCAGTGGCAACCACGTCCACGCCCCGCGGCTGCACAGGCTCGTGCCGGGACAGCAATTCCCGCGCCTGGATGCGCTCGACAGCGCCGCGCAGGCAGGGGGCCATCAGGTCGGCCTTGGCGACCTCCTGGCGGGAGAAGCCGCGTTCGTCCGCGGAACGGTGCAGGCCGATGACGCCAAAGGGGGCGCGGCCCGACGGCCTCAGGCCAATGATCATCACGTGATAGATCGACTGCGGCTTGAGAAACTCGTTGTAGAAGCGGGTGGCCACATAATCATGGTGGCTGATGACATCGCTGGAAACAATGACATTCCGGGGCGACGTCGACAGGCGGGTGAGGTAGCTTTGCATGAAGGGGTCCTGGCGGTGATAGCCGGCACACCAGCGCGCCATCGCCCCAGCCGGTACGCCGCGTTCCTGCCCTTCGCTGATGTGTACCTGTTGCTGGCTCAGGCTTAGGTGGCCATAGACACTGCTGCGCGCGCCGATGGCCCGCTCCATTGAAGCCAGGGCTTCCTGTTGCAATTGGTCCATGTTGTCGCATTCGAGGGCTCTGTGGCTGATATCGACAACATCCTGCAGATCTCGCGTACGCAGCGCTACCATGACGTCATACCTCGGGCGGGGGACTTGCCATCCTTGTTCCGCCAGTCTGAATTATCATTTTGTGCCTTGAGTATATACAAAAATGAGTAATTCTCGCTATCCCGTTTCGGTTGCCGCGCGCCTAGACTCGATCGCAATGCTGCAGTGCCTGTGCGGATATCGTTTATAACAGCCAGCAGGCAGCTTCGTTAGAACAACCTTCGCGATAACAGTAATCCACGTGAAGGCCACAATCTGGAGGGTACCCATGTACAAGAAAACCTGTGTCCTGCCGGCAGCGATCCTGGCGCTGCTCAATGCCGACGTAATGGCGAATACCCTGGAGGAGGTTGTGGTTACCGCGACCCGGCGCGCAATCAACCTCCAGGACACCGGTATTTCAGTTACGGCAATGTCCGGTGCCGCATTGGAGCAGTTCAATGTCACCGATACCGACATGCTGACCATGGTGACGCCGGGCCTGATGCTGCAGAATGGCGGCGGGGCGCCACTGGTGGGCCTGGTATCCATCCGCGGGGTGGCCCAGAACGACTTCGCGGGACACATCGAATCGCCGAATGCGCTGTACCTGGACGAGGTCTACCAGTCCTCCATCTCCACCAACTCCATCAAGATGTACGATATCAGTCGCGCCGAGGTGCTGCGCGGCCCCCAGGGTACCCTGTTCGGGCGCAACGCTACCGGCGGCCTGATCCACCTGATCACCAACAAGCCCACCGAGGAGCTGGAAGGTTATCTCAAGGCCTCCGCCGGCAGCTACAGCTCCTACAGTGTCCAGGGTGCCATCAGCGGCCCCCTGTCGGACACCGTCAGGGCCCGGCTGGCGCTGTTCCACAGCAAGGCCGACGGCTATATCGATAACGCCATAGGCCCTGACCAGCTGGAGGACGACACGCTGGCGGGGCGCCTGCATGTGCAGATCACGCCCTCGGACCGGCTGGATATCCTGCTCAGCGCTGATATCTACCAGATGGACGTGGACAATGTCGGTGGTGCCCACACCCAGGGGGCCGCGATCGACCCGGTGACCGGCCTTGGCTTCAACGTGCCCGGGGTGAACAATACCATTCTCGGCTACATCAAGCCCGACAATGACCTCTACAGCGGCGCTTTCGACCAGCCCGGGTTCATGGAGCGTGACTCCAGCAATCTCATCGCCAATATCGCCTATGAGTTTGACCGGGTCAGGCTGGTATCGCTGAGCAACTTCAACAGCGTCGAGTCCGATTACCTGGAGGACAATGACCTGACCCCGTTCCCCTTTATCGAGTTCGGGCAGACCGGGGACAGTGACACCTTCAGCCAGGAACTCCGCCTGGAGCAGGTGGAGGGAGCAACCCGCTGGACCACCGGGCTGTACTACCTGAATATTGACGGCGACTACAGTCAGGCACTGCGGGTCAATCCGCCGCCGGACCTGGATCCCGCGGCCCTGTCCCTGGGCCAGACGGCAAACTGGAGCGTGGAAACCACCTCCTGGTCGGTATTCGGCCAGCTGGAGCGGGACCTGGCCCCGGATCTGGTGCTGACCGCAGGCCTGCGCTGGACCTACGACGAAAAAGACTACGACTACAACGCGGTGCCGTTCCTGCGCGCGGGAGGCGTCTCCATTCCCGGCCAGGCCCCTCTGGGCGTGCCGCCGGGCAGCCTCATTGAAGAGGTGCTGGCCAATGGGCCCATCGTCGACAACCACGACGAGGATGGTGTCTCCGCGCGCCTGCAGCTGGACTACAGCGCGGCGGAAGACTGGCTCCTGTACGCCAGCTTCAACAAGGGCTACAAGGCGTTCAACTACAATGCCGGGTTTGCCGGCCACGCGCCCTTTGCCGGCCTGCGCTTCGACGGCGAGGATATCTATGCCTGGGAAGTTGGCAGCAAGCTGGACTTCTGGGACAACCGGGCGCGCTGGAACATCAGCGCCTATTACTACGATTACCGGGACTACCAGGCCTTCGATCAGCGCGGCATCAATTTCACCCTGTACAACACCGATGCCACGATTCAGGGGATGGACACCGAGCTGACCATCTCGCCGACGGACACCACCACGCTGATGTTCAGTGCCGCATACTTGGATACCGAGGTGGAAAATGTGTTGATCGGGACGGATCCGCTGAATCCGATCAATGTCACCCGGGAAGCGCCACAGTCACCGGAGTTCACGTTCAGTGGTGCCATCGTGCAAGACTTTCCCCTGCAGGCGGGGGTGATTTCGGTACAGTTGAGTGGCTATTACAACAGCGGCTATTTCTCGCAGCTGACCAACGCGCCCAACACCGATATTCCCAGCTACAAACTGTTTAACGGCAGGGTGACCTACACCTCCGCCAGCGAACAGTATGAGCTGTCCCTGTTTGCCCGCAACCTTCTCGACGAGGAGTACATCAGCTATGCCTTTGATATCGCGTCCAACGGTTTTACCGAGCAGACCCTGGGCCAGCCCCGCTGGGTCGGTGTCGAGGGACGATTCAACTTTTGAAGCATGAAACGAAACGGGCCGGCAGGGAGAAGGTTGTGATGGACAGACTGAAGGGCAAGGTGGCGCTGGTCACCGGCGGTGCCTCGGGCATAGGACGTGCGTCCTGCGAGGCGCTGGCACGGGAGGGGGCCAGGGTGCTGGTCGCGGACATCAATACCGCGGGAGCACAGGCAACTGCCGAGCGCATTGGGGCGGCCGCGGCCAGCCACGCGCTGGACGTCAGCAGCGAGGCTGACTGGGAGGCGGCAACGGCCAGGGCCCTGGAATTGTTCGGGCGCCTGGACATTGTGGTCAATTGTGCCGGCATCGGGATTACCGGCACCGTTGAAGACATGGTGCTGGAGGAATGGAACCGTGTGCTGGCGGTCAATCTTACCGGCACCATGCTGGCCTGCAAGCACGGTATCCGCGCCATCAGGCAGTCCGATGGTGGCGGTTCGCTGATCAATATCTCGTCCATCGGTGCCCTGCTGGGCACCTCGGATCTGGCCGCCTATGGCGCTTCCAAGGCGGGTGTCACCCTGTTGTCGAAGTCCGTGGCCCTGGACTGCGCCGAGCGTGGCTACGGCATTCGCTGCAACGCCATCCACCCGACCTATGTGGACACGGAGATGCTGGAGCCGATTATAGAAGCGGTCGGAGACCGGGACACGATGGTGGCGAGCATGATTGACAATGTGCCCCTGGGGCGGCTGGCGACGGCGGCGGATATTGCCAACTCGGTTGTATTCCTGGCCAGTGACGAGTCGGCCATGATCACCGGCACCACGTTTCTGGTCGACGGTGGCACCACCGCGGGCATGCCCTCCAAACATTCGCAACGCAACTGACAACCCTGTTCCGGAGTCCCGAACAATGATTACCGAATGCACGGTGAGCGATATGCTGCTCGCCATCCTCAAGAAGCACGGCGTCAAGTATATCTGCGGCCTGCCCGCGGCCCAGATAGGACTCATCATGCATGGCGCGTCGCGAGACCCGGACCTGGTGTACATCACCACCCGGCACGAGGAAGCCGCCGGCCACATGGCGGCCTCGATCTCCCGGGTGACCGATACCATGGGGGTCTGTTTCGCCACGGTGGGACCGGGAGCGACCAATCTGGTTCCGGGTGTTGCCGCCGCCTATGCCGACAACATCCCCATGGTGGTGATTACCGGGCAGAACCAGGCCCGGGCGATAGACCCGAGTATCGACCAATTGCAGTCCGCGGACCAGATCGGCCTGTTCCGCTCAATCACCAAATGGAATGCCATCGTGCACCATCCCGAACGGGCACCGGAATTGTTCGAGCGGGCGGTCCATATCGCCCGTTCCGGGCGGCCGGGGCCGGTGCATCTGGATATCCCCTGCGATGTCGGCACCCAGTTGTGCCGCTACGATCTTGCCCAGACGCCGCCCTATCGGCTGCAGCGTCCGGTGCCCTGCCGCGAAGAATTGCAGCGGGTGGCGGCCGCCCTCCGGGGTGCACGCCGGCCCCTGTTGATTGCCGGTGGCGGTGTGGCCCGCTCCGGCGGTGTGCAGGCGTTTCGCGATCTGGTGGCACACACGGACATGCTGGCAATGACCACCGCCAACGGTCGCGGGGTGCTGGATCCGGCAGACGCCAATACCCTGGGGTCGGCGGGCCTGGTGTCCGGGCAGGCGGCCATTGATGTTGGTCAGGAGGCGGATCTGGTGCTGGCGGTAGGCTGCAAGTTCTCCACCTTCACTCCCATCCACAAGCCGCCGCATTACCCGAAACCGGATGAGCAGAAGATCATCCAGATCGAAATCGATGCCGAATCCATCGGTCGTGCGGTACCGGTGGAAATCGGTCTGGTGGGAGATGCCCGGGCAACGCTGGAGGCGCTGCTGGCTCTGTTGGCGGAGCAGGACGGTTTCCAGCAGGACCTTGACTGGAAGCAGTCCATTCTCAAGAAGCGCGATGCCGGCAGGGCGCTGTATCGGGAAACGGCGAAGGAGAGCAAGGTGGTCGGTGGCGCCGGCCTGCTGAACGAATCCGCAGTCGCGGCCGCGATAGGCGAACTACTGCCCCGCGATGCGATTGTCGTCCACGACGGCGGCCAGACCATGATGTGGACCATTTCCCATATCCAGGTAGACAGCCCCGAGCGGTCACTGTTCGTTCCCGGCATGGGCCACCTCGGCTTCGGCCTGCCCTATGCCAATGCCGCCAAGCTGGCACACCCGGAGCGGGCGGTGTTCTGCCTGACCGGTGACGGCGCCATGGGCATGACCATCCAGGAGCTGGAAACCGCCAGTCGCTATGGCCTGGCGGTCATCGTGGTGGTATTCAATGACAGTTACTGGGGCATGTACAAGCCTTTCGGGGAAATGCTGGAAAACCCTGATTTTGGCACCAAATTGTCCACGGTGGACTTTGCTGCGGTTGCCAGGGGCTTTGGCTGTTATGCAGAGGACGTCTCCGAGCTTCGGGAGATTCCCGCCGCGGTGCAGCGTGCGCTGGACAGTGGGCGTCCGGCGGTGCTGAATATCGGCGTCGATTTCACGCCGCACCCGATGGATTTCCTCTGGCCCAACATCATTCTCGATGGCTTCCAGTTTCCCGCCCCGCAGCAAACTCCCCTGCAGGCGGTTGCCTGACTATCCCCCGGCCGGCCTGGCATCCGTCAGGCCGGCCTCGCCACGGCGGTTATCTGCCGCTCAAGTCCCCGACCTCAACTGGTGAGCATCATGCCGCCATCCACAAGGATACGGTCGCCGGTAACATGCTTGCTCTCATCGCTGGCAAAGTACAGTGCGGCGTTGGCAATATCCTCCACCTGGCCGAATTCACCCATGGGAATCATGCCCAGAAAGCCGGCTTCCGCCTCTGCCGCCGTGATACCGTTCTGGCTCGCAGTGGCCTCCACCAGACGGTCGTGCATCGCAGTGCGAATCTGTCCGGGATGGATGGAGTTGCAGCGGATGCGGTAGCCCTGCTGGGCGCAGTACAGAGCCACTGACTGGGTCAGATGGCGCACCGCGGCCTTGGAGGCGCCGTAGGCCGCGATGAAGGGTACCGGCACCATGGCGGCAATGGAGGACATGTTGATGATCGAGCCGCCGCCCTGTTTCATGTGGCGAATGGCGTGCTTGCAGCCCAGCAGGGTGCCGTCGAAATTCACCTCGAAAATTTTCTTCGCGGCGGCGACGTCAATGTCTTCGAACAGTTCACCCAGGCCGGCGTCCGCAAAACCGGCGTTGTTCACCAGCACGCTGGCGCGGACGCCTTCAGCCGCCAGCGCAGCGAACAGTGCTTCCCAGCTGCTCTCGTCGGTGACGTCCTGTGCGATGAAGCGAGCGCCGAGCTTGCCGGCGGCCTGCTCCCCGGCCTGAACATTGATATCCGTGATGATCACGGTTGCGCCGTGCTCGATGTAACGCTGCGCGATCCCCAGCCCCAGCCCAGTGGCACCACCGGTCACGATGGCGGTTTTGCCAGCCAGTCTTTTTTCGCTCATGGTCAGTTGTTCTCCCTGCAATGGTTGTTGTGGCCTTGCGGTTCCCGGCTATGCGGTTCAGGTCAGTCCCAGTGCTCAGGCTTGTCGACATGGGAGGCGGCACCGGCAGCTTCCGCCATCCGGAACATTTCCCTGGCGTCGAGTATCAGGGCGACACTGCCATCGTCGTTGTAACCGGCCAGCGGTCCATGCGCTATTGCAAACATCACCATGCCATCGGCACCGGTGATCGGCTTGTGGTTGATTCCCGCCGGTTCCTGTACGTAGTCGCCCGCGTAGCCCCAGTCATCTTCGTAGGCAAACCCGCCTTCCAGGATGATACCTTCCACCGAGCCGATATGACCGTGGATGGGGGCAATATTGTGGGGGCCGACTTTCAGCATCATGCTGAAGCCGCCGGTTATCGGGTTGATCGCCAGCAGCTTGAACCAGGTGTCGGGCATGACCCAGGGGGTCCATTCAAGCTTTTCCTGGGGGAAAAATGCGCTCTTGAGCTGCTTGCTGATTTCGATGCCGGTGGTGCCGGAGTCGGTGAGTTGGTTGCTGCTCTTGCTGTTGTTCATGACGGTATTCCATTCAGGCTGGTGGGCTGCAGTTTCCCCGCGGGTGCGCGCCAGGGCACGCTACTCTTGTGAAAACCCCAATCGAATTGCAGCCTAGCATCGGAAAAAATGCCTCAACAGAGTAGAAATACTCATTGTTTCCCGCCTTTGCCGTGAATACGCTGGCAGCCGACAACAAGGAGATTCTGCAATGCCCGTCCTGAATTTTGGCCAGCCCGATGGCGGCGTCATACAAACTGCCTTCATCACCGATGATATTCACAAATCCATGGCGCAATTCACCCGGCAACTGAATGTGGGGCCGTGGTTCCTGTTCGAGAACTTCGAGCTCAATGACCTGGTCTACAAGGACCGGCCCGCCGATTTTGCGGTCAGCCTGGCGCTGGCGAACTGTGGTCACATGCAGTTTGAACTGATTCAGCCGCTTGACGACAAGCCTTCCCCCTACCGCGAGGTGTTCGGGGAGTCCGGCTGGTGTTTTCACCATCATGCGGTGGCCGCGATTGATTTCGAGCAAAGCTGCGCCCACTATGCCGCCGAGGGTTTCGAACAGGTGCTCACCTGTTCCGTGGCGGTGGGCGGCCGCGCAGCCTATTTCGACACGCGCAGCGCTGTTCTGGGCATGATTGAGGTGGTGGAGATGACACCGGCAGTGGAGCGTCTGTGGACCGACATCCGCCATGCCGCCGTCGGCTGGGATGGCAGCGAGCCGGTACGTACGCCGGGCTGATAACTCAGTGGTTTTTGCTTTTGCCGGATGCGGTCACTGCCAGGCGCAGGTCGCGGTAACTGGCCTTGATATGGCCGGGGAGTTGTTCAATATCTGCCTGCCGGGTCGGGCAGGCGGCGATGCCGAAACAGAGCTTGTCAGCCTGGCTGACAACGGTGATGTTGAGGCCCATGCCGTGGGTGATGATGGAGAGCGGATACAGGGCCTCCATCCGCGCGCCCTCCAGGTACAGCGCTGTCTTTGCCCCGGGTACGTTGGAAAAAATGCCGTTGATGGCGGGTTTGACCCGCTCGGCGTTGCCGCTGATGGTAAGCAGCACGGCAGGCACCATCAGCAGGGCGTAGAAGTCCTCCGCCGCTGTCACCGACATGCTGCTCATCTCCGCCTTGGCGGCGCGGGTGGTGCGGATCACCCGTTGCAGTCGGCGCAGGTCATCTTTCTCATCGGTAAAGAACGGGCTGATGATGTAGCTCAGGCGGTTGCCCTCGCGCTCGCTGCCGGACTTCAGTGACATTGGCATGCCGACGATCAGGGAATCTTTCGGCAAGGCGTTGTGGGCCTGCAGGTAGCGTCGCAGGGCGCCGCCACAAATCGCCAGCAGGACATCGTTCACGGTGCCGCCGCTCTGGCGGGCCAGACGCTTGACGGTTTTCAGTGGCAGGTCGCAGATGCCGAGGCTGCGGCGCGACTCAAGCTCGGTGTTGAAGAGCGTGCGCGGCGCGGTAAAGGGCAGCCGCATGGCGTCGGTATTGCCCTTGAGAATATCCGCACCCATGTGCAGCAGCAGGCGGGACAGCTGCGGCAGTGCCCGGTACTGCTCGACAACACCCCGCGCGACTCCGCTGAGCTGCTCGAACAGATTGTGATGGCTGTGCTGGCGCCCGGGTGTCCTGCGCACCTTGCGCAGGTCGATCTTCTGCCTGGGGTCGGTGCTGAACAGGCTCTGGATCATGCGCATGGCGCCGATGCCGTCCACCAGGGCGTGGTGGGTCTTGCAATACAGGGCGAAGCGGCCGCCGGGCAGGCCTTCGATCAGGTGCAGCTCCCACAGTGGCCGGGAGCGGTCCAGGGCCCGCTCGTGGGCCCGGGTCACCAATTGCATCAGGTCGGTCATGCGTCCCGTTGCCGGCAGGCGGTAGTGGAATACGTGGTTTTCTGCCTGATAGTCGTCCGCTGTGACCCAGGCAGCTGCGGACAGGTCTTCCGGATTCTGCAGGCGCTTGTTGAAGGCGGGCAGGATCTCGTTCAGGCGCCCGCATTTGCGCGCCAGCTGCCGCAGGTAATTTGCAGGTACCTTGTCCGGTGGTGTCAGGATCACCAGGGCGGCGACATGGAAAGGGCAGCGCGGCGTCTCAATCTTGAGGAAACCCACGTCCTGGGCGCTGAGTTTGTCCATGGCTCTGCTCCTTAGCGTCCGAGATAACGCTGTTGCAGGTGGTCGCGAAAGTAGTGTGCCTGCAGCGGATTGCCGGTGGCCTGGGTCATCAGGTCATCGCAGGCGAGCAGTTTGCCCTGCCCGTGTACCCTGTCGCGCAGCCAGCCCAGCAGTGCGCAGAAATTACCGCCGGCCAATTGCTGCATCAGTTCGGGGATGTCGCGGCGTGCGGTCGCGAACAACTGGGCCGCGGTCATCGCTCCCAGGGTGTACGTGGGGAAGTAGCCGAACAGGCCCGCGGGCCAGTGCACATCCTGCAGGCAGCCGTCGCTGTAGTTGCCCGCAGTGGAGAGCCCGAGGTACTGCTGCATGCGCTGGTCCCAGGCCTCCGGAATCTCGGTGACCTCCATCCTGCCCTCCATCAGGTCGCGCTCGATTTCGTAGCGCAGGATCACGTGCAGCGGGTAGCTGACCTCGTCGGCATCGACCCGTATGTAGCCGCGCTTCACCCGGGTATACAGGCGATACAGATTGTCCTCGCCCCAGGCTGGCAGCGCCGGATCAGCGGCGGCAAAGGCCTGCTGCAGGTGCGGTACCAGGTAGTGCAGGAACTCCCGTGAGCGGCAGGCCTGCATCTCCATGAGCAGGGACTGGCTCTCGTGCATGGCCATGCTCAGGGCCTGGCCCACCGGCTGCTGACGCCAGGCCGCAGGCAGCCCCTGTTCATACAGCGCGTGGCCGGTCTCGTGGATCACGCCCATCAGCGCCGCCACGAAGTCATCCGTGCGATAGCGGGTGGTGATGCGGACATCGCTGGGTACACCACCGCAGAAAGGGTGGTGGCTGACGTCGAGGCGTCCGTGCTCAAAGTCGAAGCCCAGGGTGCGCATGATCTCCAGCCCCAGCTGGCGTTGTTCCTCGATGCTGAAACTGCCCTCGGGCTGCAACAGGGGCGCGGCCGCCTGCCGTGCCAGGACCTCGTCCAGCAGCCCTGGCAGGAAAGCCTTCAGGTCCGCGAACAGCGGATCCACACGGGCGCAGGTCATGCCCGGCTCATAGGTATCGAGCAGCGCATCGTAGCGCGACAGGCCGGTGGCGTCGGCGCGCACCGCGGCCTCCTCGCGGGCCAGGGTCACCACCTCCTGCAACAGCGGCGCCATCGCCTGCCAGTTGTTTTCCGTGCGGTAGCGGCGCCAGGCCTGCTCGCTGCGCGATGTGGCCAGTTTCTGGCGTTCCACCAGGTCTGCCGGCATGCAGGTGGCCTGACGGTAGCTGCGGGCAATTTCCCGCAGGTTCGCGCTCTGCCAGGGGTCGAGCTGTTCTTCGCTGGCGCCTTCTATCCAGTCTCCCACGCGCGGGTCCGTCACCATGCCGTGCATGATGACCTCAAGCGTGGCGAGGGCCTGGCCGCGGGCCTCGCCACCGCCAGAGGGCATCATGGCGGCCTCGTCCCAGCCGGCGATGGCCTGCACATGCGCGAGATCGTTGAGGCGGGCGAAGTGTTGTTGCAGTTGCTGATAGTCGTTCATTGGGTCCCCCGCTGCGAAAGTGCTTCCTGTCTGCGTTACAAGTGCCGTATGAAACGGTATCTTACCCCTTTGACCTCTTCACGGAGCCAGCCAGTGCCAAAAAAAGATGTCCTGAGAACCCTCTGCCAGGTACCCGCCCTGATCAAGGCAAAGAAGCTGCTGAAGCCGCTGCCTGATGATACCCCCGACTGCCTGGGCGCGAGAGTGGCGCAGAACGCGGTGCGCTTCCCCCGGCGTTCGGCCTTCGTGTTTGAAGGGCGGGAGCTGAACTGGAGTCAGTTCAATGCCGAGGCCAACCGTTATGCGGCGGTGTTCAGGGCCCGGGGACTCAGGCGCGGCGACGCTGTCAGTGTGCTGATGGAGAACCGGATCGAGTTCATGGTGGTGGTGATTGCCCTGAACAAGTTGGGTGTCATTGCCTCCCTGATCAACACCAACCTTACCCACCGGCCGCTGGTGCACTGCGTTACGACAGCAAATTCCCGCATGTTCCTGTTTGGGGAGGAGTGCCTGGAGGCGGTGGCGGAAGTTCGTGCCGAGCTGGAGCTCGAGGATGGCGACTATCTATACGTGCCCGATGCCGGCGCCATTGCCGCGCCGGACTGGACTCTGGACATGGCGGCGGAGGCGGCAGCAGCAAGCACCGATAACCCGGTCGAGACCGATTCGGTGAGGATTGGCGACACTGCGTTCTACATTTTCACCTCCGGTACCACAGGCCTGCCCAAGGCGGCTGTACTCTCCAACCGGCGCTATCTGGCAACGGCCGGGATCATACACGTGGCGGGCCTGCAGCTCACGGAACAGGATCGGCTCTATCTGTGTCTGCCGCTGTACCATGGCACCGGGCTGATGGTCGGCGCCGGGGCGGCGTTCCTCGCGGGCGCCAGCATGTTCATTCGCCGCAAGTTTTCCGCCAGCCAGTTCCTGCCGGAAGTCCGGGAGCATCGCACCACGGCTTTCGTCTATATTGGCGAGCTGTGCCGCTATCTGCTGCACGTGCCCGCCCGGCCCGACGACGCCGACAATCCCTTGCGGGCGGTGGTGGGGAACGGCCTGCGGCCCGATATCTGGCACCAGTTCAAGAGTCGCTTCGGGCTGGAGCGGGTGATCGAGTTCTACGGCTCCAGCGAAGGCAACATCGGTTTCGTCAACCTGCTCAACAAGGACTGCACCGTCGGCAGCTCCGCACTGCCTACCGCCCTGATCCAGTACGATGTGGATCGAGACGAAGTCGTGCGCGACGGCGCCGGCCGCTGTGTCAGGGTCGAAGCCGGTGAGCCGGGGCTGCTGTTGGGCAAGATCACGGCGCATACCCGGTTCGAGGGCTACACCAGTGCCGAGGCGACCGAGAAAAAGGTCCTGCGCGATGTGTTCGAGCCGGGCGATGCCTGGTTCAACACCGGCGATCTGATGCGCACGGTAGATGTGGGTTTTGCCCTCGGCCTGCCACACTACCAGTTCGTCGATCGTATCGGCGATACTTTCCGCTGGAAGGGTGAGAATGTGTCCACCAACGAGGTCGGCGAAATCATCAACCAGCACCCGCAGGTAGCGCTCAGCAATGTCTTCGGTGTGGAAGTCCCGGGGACCGACGGTCGCGCAGGGATGGCGGCGCTGCGCCTGGTGGAGGGCGTCGAAAGCCTGGACCTGGAAAGCTTCTCCGCCCATGTGCAGGCGGAGCTGCCGCCCTATGCCCGGCCCCTGTTCCTGCGTATCCAGCGCGAGATCGACACCACAGGGACTTTCAAGCTGCTGAAAGGGGATCTGCGCAAGCAGGGCTATGACCCGGCACAGGTGCCGGATGTACTGTGTGTGCTCAAGCCGGGCGCCTCGGTGTACGAATCACTGGACCAGGACTGGTTCGACAGGATCCAGAGCGGCGCGGCGGGCTACTGAGGCGTGGTGAATTTGCCCGGTGAATCGCTGGCGCCGGGGAGCAAAAGCAGGTATTTTCCTGCCATGCTGCGCTATCTTCCCAGATTCCTGCTCCTGCTGGCCCCGTTGCTCGGCCTGCTGGCCTGCAGCGCCGGTGAATCCAACGTTGCCCAGGGCAACCGCGACGGCATCCTCCACTTTGGCAATGGCTCCGAACCCCAGGGGCTGGATCCCCATGTGGTCACCGGGGTCCCGGAAAGCAAGCTGATCGATGCCCTGTTCGAGGGGCTGACCCGCAAGAATCCCTGGACCCTGGAGCCGGAACCCGGCGCCGCCGCCAGCTGGGAGTTCAGCGAGGACCGGCGGGTCATCACTTTCCACATGCAGCCGCAAGGGCGCTGGTCCAATGGGGAGCCGGTGACTGCCCACGATTTCGTCTGGTCCTGGCGCCGCGCACTGGATCCGGCGATGGGCAATCTGTACGCGTACATGCTGTACCCGGTGCTGAATGCCGAAGCCTACGCGACCGGCAAGATTGACGACCCGGAGATGATCGGTGTGCGGGCGCTGGATGACATGACCCTGGAGGTCACCCTCAACGAGCCCACGCCGTATTTCCTGCAGTTGATGGACCACTACAGCAGCTTCGCGGTGCCGCGCGCCACGGTGGAGCAGTTTGGCGAGGCCACGGACCGCTTTACCCGCTGGACCCGGGCCGGGAATATTGTCAGCAACGGCCCCTTCCGCTTGCAAAAATGGCAGTTGAACCGGCGAATTGTGGTGGAGAAGAACCCGCACTACTGGGATGCGGACACGGTGCGCCTCAATGGCGTCGTATTCTACCCGACAGAGAATGTTGTCAGTGAGGAGCGGATGTTCCGGGTCAACCAGCTGCACGTGACCAACGACGTGCCGCTGGCCAAGTTCCCCGACTACCGCAAGCTGGAAAACAGTCCGTTCGTCGAGGCGCCTTACCTGGGCACCTATTTTTATCTGCTCAACACCCAACGTCCGCCGCTGGACGACGTCCGCGTCCGTCGGGCCCTGTCGCTGGCATTGGACCGCGACTCGCTGACCCGAAACGTGCTCTACGGCAGCAACGATCCCGCCTATGCGATTACGCCCCCCGGCACGCTGGGCTACCAGCCGCCGCGCCTGTTCAGCCATGATCCCGAACAGGCCCGTCAACTGTTGGCGGAGGCGGGCTACCCGGGTGGCGCCGGCTGGCCCGGGCTCGAGTTGACCTACAATACCAGCGAGAGCCATCGCAAGGTCGCCGTCGCGGTACAGCAGATGTGGAAGGACGTGCTCAATATCGAGGTCACCCTGGCCAATCAGGAGTGGAAGGTCTATCTGGATTCCGTATCGGAGATGAATTTTGATATTGCCCGTCGCGGCTGGATCGGGGACTACGTGGATCCCAACAATTTCCTCGACATGTACATAACCGGCGGGGGCAACAACAATACCGGTTTTGCCGACCCGGTCTACGATGAGATGATCCTGCGTCTGGCACCCCAGGCTGCCACCCAGGAAGAACGCTTCGCGATCTTCCATGAGGCGGAGACCCGGCTGATGGAGCAGATGCCGATCATCCCCATCTATACCTACGCCAGCAAGCATCTGGTGCATCCCAGCGTACAAGGGATGCCACCCAACCTGATGGACTTCGTCAACATGAAGTACATCCATCTGGAGCAAGTGCCGTTGACTGAATTCGAGCTGGAGTAGGCTATGTGGCGTTTTGTCGGCGGGCGGTTGCTGCAGGCGATACCGGTAATCCTGGCGGTTGTCACCGTGACCTTCTTTCTGGTGCGGGTCGCGCCCGGCGGCCCCTTCGACAGCGAAAAGGCCGTTATCCCCGAGGTCAAGGCGGCACTGGAGGCCCAGTACCGGCTGGACCTGCCGCTGGGGCAGCAGTACCTGGCCTACCTGGGCGACCTCGCCCACGGCGAACTGGGCCCTTCCTTCAAGTATCCCGGTCGCAGTGTCAATGAACTGATTGCCGCGGGCCTGCCGGCGACTGCCGAGCTGGGAGCCTACGCCCTGCTGGTAGCGATCGTGCTCGGGGGGCTGGCTGGAGTAATTGCCTCGCTGAAGCCCAACAGTGCCCAGGACTATATCCCGATGTCGATCGCCATGATCGGTATCTGCATGCCGACGTTCCTGCTCGGCCCCCTGCTGGTGCTGGTGTTCGGCATTCATCTGGAGTGGCTGCCGGTATCCGGTTGGGGTGACATGCCCGGTGACAAGATCCTCCCCAGCCTCACCCTGGGCGCAGCTTATGCCGCCTATATTGCCCGCCTCAGTCGCGCCGGCATGCTCGAGGTCATGTCCCAGGACTATATCCGCACCGCCCGCGCCAAGGGCTTGCCAGAGTGGCAGGTGGTCACGCGTCACGCCCTGCGCGGTGGCCTGATCCCGGTGGTGGCCTTCCTCGGTCCCGCCTTTGCCGGCCTGCTGGCGGGTTCCTTTGTGGTTGAGACCATTTTCCAGATCCCGGGTCTGGGGCGCTTCTACGTCCAGGCCGCCTTCAATCGGGACTACACCATGATTTTGGGCACTACGGTGTTTCTGTCGACCCTGATCGTACTCTTCAACCTGCTGTCGGACATTCTCGCAGCCTGGCTCAATCCGCGCCTGCGCGGCCAGTATGGGGAGGCCTGAGTGAATACCCTGGCGGACAGTGAAACGCTGGTGGCAGAGCAGGGCACATCCCTGTGGCAGGACGCCTGGCGCAGATTGCGCAAGAACCGGCTGGCCCTGTTCGGGCTCTGTGTGCTGGTCTTCTTCGTGCTGATTGCACTGCTGACGCCCTGGCTGGCGCCCTATGCCCACGATGCCCAGAACCTGGATCTGGGGGCCACACCGCCTTCCGCCGCCCACTGGCTGGGTACCGATATCTTCGGCCGCGACCTGCTGACCCAGATCATGTACGGCGGCCGCATCTCGCTGGCGGTGGGCTTCGTGGCTACCGCGGTGGCGCTGGTGATCGGCGTCACCTGGGGCGCGGTGGCGGGCTACGTCGGCGGTCGCGTGGATGCGATCATGATGCGGCTGGTGGATATTCTCTATGCGCTGCCCTTCATGATTTTCATCGTCCTGCTGATGGTGGTGTTCGGACGCAATCTGTTGCTGCTGTTCCTGGCCATCGGTGCGGTGGAGTGGTTGACCATGGCGCGGATCATGCGCGGGCAGGTGCAGTCCCTGCGCCAGCAGGAGTTCGTGGAAGCGGCCATTTCCCTGGGCCTGTCGCCGGCCACCATTGTACGCCGCCACCTGGTGCCCAACGCGCTGGGTCCGATCATTGTCTACACCACCCTGACCATTCCCAGCGTCATGCTGCTGGAAGCCTTCCTCAGCTTCCTCGGGCTGGGGGTTCAGCCCCCGGCGACCTCCTGGGGCCTGCTGATTTCCTACGGTGCCGAGACCATGGAGGAGTATCCCTGGTTGCTGATCTTCCCCGGCGCCGCCCTGACCCTGACCCTGTTTGCCCTCAACTTCCTCGGCGACGGCCTGCGCGATGCGCTGGACGTGCGCGGCTCCGGAGACTGACCGGCCATGGCCCTGCTCAGCGTGCGCGACCTGCAGGTCGACTTCACTACTCGCAATGGCCGGATCACGGCGGTCAACAGGATCAGCTTTGACGTCGAGTCGGGCAAGATCACCGCCATTATCGGCGAATCCGGCTCCGGCAAGTCCGTGGCCTGCTACAGTCTGCTGGGGTTACTGCCCACACCACCGGCCAGCATCGAGAATGGCACAGCCCACTTTGAAGGGCGCGACCTGCTGGCCATGAGCGAGGGGCAGTTGCGGGAGATCCGCGGCCGCGATATCGCCATGATCTTCCAGGACCCGATGACCTGCCTCAACCCCTACATGACCGTTGGCGACCAGCTCATCGAACCCCTGGTCTATCACCGCAAGGTCAGCAAGGCGGCGGCACGCGAGAGGGCCCTGGAGCTGCTGGCCGAAGTGGGTATGCGCGAACCTGCCGCGACCATAGACCAGTACCCGTACCAGTTTTCCGGCGGCATGCGCCAGCGGGTGATGATCGCCATGGCCTTGATCAATGAACCCAAGCTGCTGATCGCCGATGAGCCCACCACCGCCCTGGATGTCACCATCCAGGCCCAGATCCTGGCACTGGTGGCGGAGTTGCAGCGCAAGCGCAACATCGGCGTGATATTCATCAGCCACGACCTGTCGGTGGTCGCGGACATCGCCGATGAAATCGTGGTAATGGAAAAAGGGCATCTGGTGGAGCGGGGCGATCGCGCCGCGATCTTCGAGCGTGCAGAGCACCCCTATACCCGCAAACTGCTGGAAGCCATCCCCGCCGGCAGCAAGGCAGTCAGCGCCGAACAGCGCGAGGACCTGATTACCGTCAGCCATCTCTGCACCTGGTTCGGCCAGGGCAAGGGCAGGGAGCCACTGCGAGCGGTGGATGACGTCAGCTTTACCATCCAGCGCGGTGAAGTGCTGGGCCTGGTGGGCGAGTCCGGCAGCGGCAAGTCCACCATAGGCCGCTCCCTGCTGCGCCTGGTGCCGGTTACCAGCGGCGAGGTACTGTTCGATGGTACCGATGTGACCGCGCTTGAGGGGGTGGCGCTGAAGCAGATGCGGCGGCGCATGCAGATGATCTTCCAGGACCCCTATGCTTCCCTGAACCCGCGCATGTCGGTCTACGACGCCCTCGCCGAACCGCTGCTGCTGCACGGTATCGAGAGCCGCAAGACGGTGGAGCAGGGCGTGCTCAAGCTGATGGATGACGTCGGCCTGGCGCGAGCCTTCGTGCGCAAGTATCCGCATGAGTTCTCCGGTGGCCAGCGCCAGCGTATTGCCATAGGCCGCGCCCTGGCGACCCGGCCCGAATTCGTGGTGGCCGACGAGCCGGTGTCGGCGCTGGATGTTACCATCCAGGCCCAGATTCTCGACCTGATGCTGGAACTGGGCAAGGAATACGGCCTGACCATGCTGTTCGTGTCCCATGACCTCGCGGTGGTGCGGCATATCGCCGACCGCATTCTGGTGCTGTACAAGGGCAAGGTGGTGGAGCAGGGCACCGGGGAGGCCCTGTTTGAACGGCCGCAGCAGGACTACACCCGGCAGCTGCTGCAGTCGATCCCCGGGCGCGCCCTGCTGGCCTGATGGCTGCCGCCAGCCCGGATTTTCCGCCGCCCGCCCGCGCCAACTACGCGCTGCTGCTTCTGCTGCTGGCCTACATCCTCTCCTTTATCGACCGCAACGTCATGGCAGTGCTGATCGGCCCGATCCGTGAGGATTTCGCGATCAGCGACTTCCAGTACAGCCTGCTGCACGGCTTTGCCTTCTCCATGTTCTACATCGCCATGGGGCTGCCCATTGCCCGCCTGGCGGATCACCACAGTCGCAAGTGGATCATCACCGTGGGCCTGGTGGCCTGGAGCCTGATGACCTGTTTGTGTGGCGCTGCGCGCAGTTTCGCGGCGCTATTCGTGGCGCGTATCGGCGTGGGAGTCGGGGAGGCCACCCTGTCACCGGCGGCGTTTTCCATGCTCGGTGACCTGTTTCCACGGGAGCAACTGGCGCGGGCGCTGGCGGTCTACAGTCTCGGCATCACGCTCGGTGGCGGGCTCGCCTACATCATTGGCGGCATGGTGCATCAGTGGTTCGCGGCCATGCCACCACCGGTGCTGCCTCTTCTGGGGGAGTTGCGGCCCTGGCAGATGACCTTTGTTGCCGTGGGCGCGCCCGGCTTTCTGCTGGCGATCTTTCTCGGCCTGCTCAGTGAGCCGGCGCGTCGCAGTGGCGTGGTGGCTGTCGATGCCGTGGAGTCGCCGCATGGGCTTGCCGGGATCGGCGCGCACCTGCGGCAGCACCTCAGGGCGTATGTCGCCCCCATCGGCTCGGTGGCAGTACTGGGGATACTCGGTTACGGCACCATGGCCTGGTACCCGGAATTTCTGATCCGCAGTTTTGACCTGCCCCGGGTCGAGGCGGCCAACCGCTTTGGTTTCATGTTCATTGTTGCCGGCAGCCTCGGTGCCCTGGCCGGGGGCTGGGCGGTGGAGCCGCTGCTGCGGCGCGGCTACCAGGATGCTCCACTGCGTATTATCCTGGCGGTATCGGTTCTCTGGATCCTGCCGGCGGTGCTGGGTCCCTTGAGCGGCTCGCCGACACTGGCTGTGTGGATGGCGGCGCCCATCGTGTTTTTCCTCAACGCCCATTACGGCGTCGGTGTGGCAGCAGTGCAGTTCATTACTCCCAACCGCATGCGCGCCCAGGTATCCGCGCTGATGCTGTTTATCACCAACCTGTTGGGCCTGGCCTTCGGGCCCACGGCGGTGGCGATGCTCACCGACTTTGCTTTCGGGGATGACCTGGCCCTGCGCTATTCCCTGGCGCTACTGCCGCTGCTGGTATGCCCGCTGGCGATCGGCCTGATCCTGCAGGGGCTGCCAGCCTATCGTCGCGCTGCGATCGAAGCCTGAGCGATCTGCCGGGGCAGTGGCTGTCCGGCACCCGGTACGCCACCATCCTGATCCGTCACTGCCGTCGGGTTCACTTGGGACAAGCATGCACTGGCGCGTCTGTCGGGCTTTTGTCCGGTTTTAGTGGAAAGTTCCTTTACGGGCGTTTGACAAAACCCGAAATTGGGAATAAATTCCCAAACATGGATATGCCAATACATCAAGTTCTCAGTCACGCTGTGCTGCGCATTCTGCGTCCCCTCGCTCGCGTCCTGCTGTCCCATGGCATGGCCTATGGCGCCTTCGCCGAGCTGGCCAGGCGGGCCTTCGCCGACGAGGGATTTCTGCTGATCGAGCGCTCGGGCAAGCGCCCGACGGTGTCGGCCGTGTCGGCGATTACCGGCATGACGCGCAAGGAAGTCAGCCGTCTCCGGGAAGAAGCCCCCGACGCCAATGCCGAGGCGGCGAGGCGCTACAGTCGCGCAATCCGCGTCATCAGCGGCTGGCTCAACGACAGCGAATTCTGTGCTGCCGATGGCGAACCGGCGGCGTTGTCCCAGGATGGCGATGTCGGTAGTTTCTCGGCGCTGGTAAAGCGCTATAGCGGCGACATACCGCCTGCGGCGATGCTGTCCATCCTGCAGGCCAGCAACAATGCCGTGATCGAGGATGGCCGGGTTGTACTGAAGGAGCGCGCCTATATCCCCATGGCGACGCCGACCGACAAGATCAATATCCTCGGCAGGGATGTTGGCGAGCTGATCTTCACCATTGGGCACAACCTTGAGGCGCGGCCGGGTGAGCGCTTTTTCCAGCGCAAGGTATCCAACGCGTCCATCGCCTCGGCAGCGGTGAGGGAGTTTCGCGACTTGTCCAATCGCAAGTCCCAGGAACTCCTCGAAGAGTACAACGCCTGGTTGACCCGGCACCAGGTCGACGAGCAGCAGGAATCAAGTGAAGAGACAGCCTACGTCGCCGTAGGCATTTACTACATCGAGCATTCGGAGCAGGAGCAATCCTCATGAAAACACGTTTCTCGCCACGTCCCGTGGCTACTGCCAGTGCCCTCGCCCTGATACTTGCTGCCTGTGGCGGCGGTGGTGGCGGTGGCGCTGGCGATAGCGTCGCCGTGACCTCCCCGCCTCCCACGGGTGGCGGTGGCGGTATCGGTGGCTCCGGCCAGAGCACCACCAGCAGCGGTACCATCGACGGTTTTGGCAGCATCTTTGTGAACGGGGTGCGTTTCGACACTGATGACGCGGAAGTCATCATCGACGGCGAAGTTCGTGGTGAGGATGCCCTGCGGCTGGGCATGGTGGTCCTGGTCACCGGGGAAGTGGCTGACGATGGCGCCAACGGTACCGCCCGGACGGTGCTGTATGACAACGAGTTGACAGGGCCGATTTCGCGTATCGAGACCAGTGCTGACGGCAACTCCAGGCTGCTTACCGTCCTCGGCGTCAATGTCATTGTCGAGCGTGCCGGTACGGTACTCGACGATGTTACATTCGCCACCCTCGCGGTCAATGATGTGGTAGAAGTGTCGGGTTTTACCGGTCGCGGCGACAGCCTGCGCGCCACGCGAGTGGAGCGGGAGTCGACCTTCGTGGCGGGCCAGACTCGCGTCACGCTGAGTGGCCAGGTGGGTGCCGTAACAGGTACCGAGTTCGTGCTGGGAGATCTGACTGTCGATTTCAGCGCCGCCGAGTTCGAGGATATCCCCGGCGGCACTATAGCCGAGGGGCAGACGGTGCGAGTCAGCGGGACGCTCAACGGTACTGTGGTAACGGCCTCCCGCATTGAGGCGGAGCAAGGTCCCGGCAGCCGCTTCCAGGAGGGTGAAACCGCGCGTGTCCAGGGCGCAATTACGCGCTATACCAGCCCGGCGAGCTTCCGGGTTGGCGGGGTCGAGATCGATGCGTCCTCGGCGGTATTGCGGCCCGCAGATCTCACTCTGGTCAACGGTCTGGTGGTCCAGATCCAGGGTGTCTGGAATGACTCGCAGCTGGTGGCCGAGCGGGTGGATACACGCCGTGGCCGGATCAAGGTCGAGGCACCGGTGAGCGCCGTGAACGTCGACAGTTTCACCGTCACCCTGCAGCTGGTTCCGGGCACGGTTACCGTGCAACTGGATGCTCGCACCCGGCTCGACGACGACACCGATCAGGTCGACAACCTGACCCTGGCCGACATTTTCCCCGGTGATTTCCTCGAGGTGGAGGCATTCCTGGATGGCGATACCCTGTTCGCCACCACCATCGACCGGGACGATGACGATGATCAAGTGTTGCAGGGGCCGGTGCAGTCTTTCAATCCGGGTGCGGATATCACGATTCTGGGCCTGACCTATAGCACCAGCGGAGCGGAATTCGAGGATCGGGATGACGATGACATCAGCTCCGAGTTGTTCTTTGCCAATGTCCAGGTCGGCGATCTGGTGAAGATCAAGGATGATGAGATCGCGGACGGTATCGCCGACGAGGTGGAGTTCGAGGACCGGAATGCACTGGAAGGAGAGCGCGAGTTTGCCTGCTTCGGTGACGACGATTCCCTCGATGAAGACAGTAACGACGATTCCAGCGACGGCTGTGACGATTTTTCCGATGACATTCAGGACGAGTCCGGCGACGACGACCTGACGGACGACGATGGCCTCGCCGACGACGATGACCTGACGGACGACGATGGCCTCGCTGACGACGACGACCTGACGGACGACGATGGCCTCGCCGACGATGATGACCTGACGGACGACGATGGCCTCGCCGACGACGATGGCCTGACGGACGACGATGGCCTCGCCGACGACGATGACCTGGCAAATGAGGACAGTCCGGACGATTGATGCCACCAGGGCCGGGTCGCGTACGCGCGCGATTCGGTGCCCCCTTTTAGCGGGCTGCGGCAGCAATCTCCCGTATGCGGGCCACCATGGCCCGCAGGCCGTTGCCGCGGGTGGGGGAGAGGTGGTTCAGCAGGTCCAGCCGTTCGAAGTAGGCGTCGATATCAAACGCCAGCACTTCCGCTGGCGTCTTGTTGTTGTAGGCCGCCAGTACAACGCCCAGCAGGCCCTTGACGATGAAGGCGTCGCTGTCCACCGCCAGTTGCAGGCGTCCGTCCTCAAGGCGGGTGTCTATCCACACCTGGCTCTGGCAGCCGCGGACCTTGCGCTCCTCGGTGTGCAGCGCTGCGGGCATGGCAGGCAGTTCCCGGCCCAGGTCGATGATGTACTTGTAGCGATCTTCCCAGTCGTCGAAGAAGGACAGGGTGTCGACAATGTCGTCGCTGGTGATGCTGTGGCCGAAGGGATTGCTCACTGCTGATTCAGGCACTCTGGAGTACTCCCTAGTAAAACATGCCCGTTTCGAGCTGGGCTTCTTCCGACATCATGTCGCGGCTCCAGGGTGGATCGAACACCAGTTCGACAGCGACCTCGCGGACGTTGGGGACCTGGGCCACACGGTATTTGACGTCTCCCACCAGCACCGGCCCCATGCCGCAGCCGGGCGCCGTCAGGGTCATGCGAATGCTGACCGTGCCGGCCTGCTGGTCGATGTCGACGTCGTAGATCAGGCCCAGGTCGACCAGGTTCACCGGCACTTCAGGGTCAAAGACTGTGCGCAGGGCATCCCACACCTGGTCTTCGTGCACCAGGCCATCGGTTGGGGCGTCAAACTCCAGCCTCTGCGCGGTCAGCCCGAGGGCGTCGGCGTCGGTGCCGTCCACGCGCACCATGTTGCCGTTGTAGATTACGGTGTAATTGCCACCCAGGGCCTGGGTCAGGGTGACGAAAGTGTGGGCGGGAATGGTCACCGCATCACCGACAGGTACCAGCCGGCCGGGGCAGTCCCGTTGGGTGGTCAGCAGGGTTCTTTCCTGGGCGCTCATGCGGGCTCCGTCCGGCTCAGCTGATGCTGAAACTTTCGCCACAGCCGCAGGCGGCGGTGACGTTGGGGTTGTGGAACTTGAGGGTGCGATTCAGGCCCTCCTTCTCGAAGTCCAACCGGGTGCCTCTGAGCACTTTCAGGGAGTCGGTATCGATGTACACATCGAGGCCTTCCTCCGGGTGCAGCTCCAGGTCGCCTGCTTCACCCTGCTCCACTTCATCCAGGACATACATGAAACCGGTACAACCACTTTCCTTCACGCTGATACGCACCGCGTGCTTGCCGGACAGGGCCAGCTGTTTCTTCAGATGGGCCGCCGCCGCCGGAGTGACCAGCAGGGCGTCGGTGCTAACGTCAAAAGTCTCTACGCTCATGGATCAACCTTCTAGCCAAAAAGGCGTTTTGCCTTGTGGATGCCCGCGAACAGGCGTTCCACATCCTCGGCAGTATTGTACAGTGAATAGGACGCGCGCGCGGTCCCGGGCAGCTGGTAGTGCGCCATCAGTGGCTGGGTGCAGTGGTGCCCGGTGCGCACCGCGATACCCTGCTGGTCCAGCAGCATGCCGAGGTCGGAGGGGTGGATGCCGTCGATAACGAAGCTGAAGATACCGACCGATTGAGCCGGATCGCCGATTCGCCGCAGCCCCTCGACCTCCGCACCGAGGGCGATGGACTGTTGCAGCAGTGCCACTTCGTGTCGGGCCGCTGCTTCCATGTCCAGCGCAGCGAGGTAGTCAATGGCGGCTGCCAGGCCGATGGCGCCGGCGATATTGGGCGTGCCCGCCTCGAACTTGAACGGCAGGGTGTTCCAGGTACTGCCGCTGAAACTGACGGTTTCGATCATTTCGCCACCCCCGAACAAGGGCGGCATGGCCTCCAGCAGTGACTCCCGGCCCCAGAGCACGCCGATCCCGGTGGGACCGAACAGCTTGTGGCCGGAGAAGGCATAGAAGTCGCAGCCGATGGCCTGCACATCGACCGGCATGTGAGAGGTGGCCTGGGCGCCGTCGATCATCACCCGGGCACCGGCGGCCTGGGCCATGCGGGTAATCTCCGCCACCGGGTTGATGGTGCCGAGAGCGTTGGATACATGGTTGACGGCGACCAGTTTGACGCGCTCGTCCAGCAGGCTGGCGAGGGCATCCAGGTCGATGTCGCCGCCGGGGGTGACGGGGATGGGAACCACTTCGGCCCCGGTGGCAGCCGCAACCAGTTGCCAGGGGACGATATTGGAGTGATGCTCCAGATACGACACCAGGATGCGGTCCCCCGCTTGCAGGGTGGCGCGGCCCCAGCTGTGGGCCACCAGGTTGATCGCTTCCGTGGCGCCCCGCACCCAGATGACCTGGGAGGGCGCAGGACTGTTGATGAAACGGGCCACGGTAGTCCTGGCGTTCTCGAAGGCCACGGTGGCCCGGTCACTGAGGGTATGTGCGCCCCGGTGCACATTGGCGTTGTCGTGGCGGTAGTAATGGCTGATAGCCTCGATCACCGCCTCCGGCTTCTGGGTGGTGGCGGCGTTGTCCAGATAGACCAGCGGCTGGCCATTGACCTGCTGCTGCAGGATCGGGAAGTCGAGGCGGATGGTCGCCGGGTCAAACGCGGGCGTGGTCACAGTGGCGGGGGAGCTCACAGGATGTGCCTCGTCAGGCGTGATTCGCGGGCGAAGCGGTTGGCCAGCAGTGGCTTCAGGAATTCCCGCAGGGCGGGCTCCGCCACCGCTTCCACCAGCTCGTTGATAAAGCCGTAGCTGAGCATGACCTCGGCTTCGTCCCTGGGCACGCCCCGGGTACGCAGATAATGCATGGTCAGCGGGTCCAGCTGTGCCACCGTGGCGCCGTGGGCGCACTGCACGTCATCGGCGTAGATTTCCAGTTCCGGCTTGGTGTTGATTTCAGCCTTGTTGCTGGTCAGCAGGTTCTTGTTGCTGAGCTCGGCACGGGTTTTCTGTGCGTCAGGGTGAATATGGATGCGGCCATTGAACACGGCAGTGGCCTCGTCGGCGATGATGCCGCGAAAGCGCTCCTTGCTGGTGCAGTGGGGAACGCTGTGTTCAATGCAGGTGTGGTAGTCCACGGTCTCGGTACCGCGGGGCAGATAAATGCCGTCGAGATCGCAGTGGGCGCCGGGACCCTGGTGGTCAACCACCAGGTCGATGCGCTTGAGGGCGCTGCCCAGGGCCAGGTGGAAGCCGCTCAGCAGGCTGTCGGCGCCCAGGCGGGCGTGGACGCCGCCGATGTGTACCGCGCCGCCCTGCTCCAGCTGCAGCCTATAGTGATGGAGGTGGGCGCCCCGGTCCAGCAGCAGTTCGGTGATGCCGTTGGTGAAGGCAGTGCCGCCGGTGGCGGTGTTGGCAAAGCTCTCCACCACTGTAGCCCGGCTGTTGTCCCCGAGGCAGACCAGCAGGCGCTGGGTAATGCTGATGGCTTCGTGCTGGCCGGTGGTCAGCCAGGCGATGTGCACCGGCTCGTGGACAACCGCGTTGGCGGCGACCTGCAGGAACACCCCGTCGGCAAGCGTGGCATCGTTCAGCGGTGCAAAAACGTGGCGCCCCGGCAACAGGGCACTGCCCAGGGTGGCGCGGATCTGTTCTGCCTGGGTGGCATCCGCGTCGGCGAAGCGCACCAGGGAAAGCCCGTCGGGCAGGGTCGTGGCAGACAGTTCAGGCCGGTACATGCCGTCGCTGAATACCAGCGTCGGGCCGCCCATCTGCGGCAGGTTGATGTCGGATACATCGGCCCTGGCCGCATTGCGGCCGGGAACAGTGAACGGCTGCTGCAGCGCTTGCAGACTGGTGTATTTCCAGGCTTCCGTCTTGCGGGTAGGCAAACGGGTATCCTTCCAGGCGTCGCGGCCCCGGGCCTGGATATCCTGCAACCAGGCCGGCGCTGCAGAGGATGCCTCTGCCAGTGCTCGCTGCATGAAATCCGTCATCAGGCCACATCCTCCAGCCAGGCATAGCCCCGCTCTTCGAGTTCCAGTGCCAGCGACTTGTCGCCGGATTTGACGATGCGTCCACCGGACAGCACATGTACGTAGTCCGGCTCGATGAAGTTCAGCAACCGCTGGTAGTGGGTGACCAGGATAAAGCTGCGGTCGGGGCTGCGCATGGCATTGATGCCGCTGGCAACGACCTGCAGGGCGTCGATGTCGAGACCGCTGTCGGTCTCGTCCATGATGCACAGCTTCGGCTGCAGCAACAGCATCTGCAGCAGCTCGTTGCGCTTTTTCTCGCCACCGGAGAAGCCCTCGTTGACCCCGCGCTTGAGGAAGGCTGGGTCCAGGTCCACGGTCTTGCTGGCCTCGCGAGCCTGCTTCATGAAGCTGACGCTGTCGATGGCGGGCTCGCCGCGATGCTCGCGCACGGCATCCACCGATGCCTTCAGGAACTCCATGTTGCTGACGCCGGGGATTTCCACCGGGTACTGGAACGCCAGGAACAGGCCCAGATGGGCGCGCTCCTCGGTATCCAGCGCCAGCAGGTCCTGGCCCAGCAGCTGGGCTGAACCGGCGGTTACGGTGTAGCCCGGGCGCCCGGCCAGCACGTGGCCGAGGGTGCTCTTGCCGGAGCCGTTGGGGCCCATGATGGCGTGCACCTCGCCCGGCTTCACCGCCAGGTTGAGGCCCTTGAGAATATCTTCGCTTTCAACCCTGGCGTGCAGGTTGTCTATCTTCAACATGATGATTGTGCTCCGGGGCGCGGCTGCTTGCCGCGCGGTTGTCAATTTTCTAGCCGACCGAACCTTCAAGGCTCACTTCCAGCAATTTGCCGGCTTCCATGGCGAATTCCATGGGCAACTCGCGGAAGACTTCCTTGCAGAAGCCGTTGACGATCATGGACACGGCTTTCTCCGCATCCAGGCCGCGTTGCTGACACAGGTAGAGCTGGTCGTCGCTGACCTTGGAGGTGGTGGCCTCGTGCTCCACGACAGCGCTCGGGTTGCGGCTTTCGATATAGGGAAAAGTGTGGGCGGCGCTGCGGTCGCCGATCAGCAGCGAGTCGCACTGGGTGTAGTTGCGGGCGCCCTCGGCGCGCGGGCTCATGCGCACCAGGCCGCGATAGGCATTGGAACTGTTACCAGCGGAAATGCCCTTGGAAATAATGGTGGAACGGGTGTTCTTGCCCAGATGTATCATTTTGGTGCCGGTATCGGCCTGCTGGGCGTTGTTGGTCAGTGCCACCGAGTAGAACTCGCCGATGCTGTTGTCGCCGCGGAGAATGCAGCTGGGATATTTCCAGGTAATGGCGGAGCCTGTTTCCACCTGGGTCCAGGAAATCTTGGCGTTGCGGTGGGCGACGCCACGCTTGGTGACGAAGTTGTAGATGCCGCCCTTGCCCTCGGCATCGCCGGGATACCAGTTTTGCACCGTGGAGTACTTGATTTCGGCGCCGTCCAGAGCTACCAGCTCCACGACGGCGGCGTGTAGCTGGTTTTCATCGCGCATCGGCGCGGTGCAGCCCTCGAGGTAACTGACATGGCTGCCTTCGTCGGCGATGATCAGGGTGCGCTCGAATTGGCCGGTCTTGGCCTCGTTGATACGGAAGTAGGTCGACAGCTCCATCGGGCAACGCACGCCCTTCGGGATGTAGACGAAGGAGCCGTCACTGTACACCGCGCTGTTGAGCGCGGCGTAGAAGTTGTCCTTGCGCGGAACCACGCTGCCGAGGTATTTCTTTACCAGCTCCGGATAGTCTTTCACGGCTTCGGAAATCGAGCAGAAGATTACCCCGGCCTCCCACAGCTTTTCCCGGAAGGTGGTGGTGACCGAGACCGAATCGAACACCGCATCGACGGCGACCCCGGCCAGGGCTGCCTGTTCGTGCAGGGGTATGCCCAGCTTGTTGTAGGTTTCGATCAGTTGCGGGTCCACCTCATCCAGGCTCTGGGGTCGGTCTTTCATCGCCTTGGGAGAGGAGAAGTACGACATTTCCTCGAACTGTACCGGCGGGTAGTGGACATGGGCCCACTGCGGCTCGGCCATCTCCCGCCAGTCGCGATAGGCTTGCAGGCGCCACTCGAGCAGCCACTCGGGTTCGTTCTTGCGCGCGGAAATGAAGCGAACGGTCTCCTCATCCAGGCCCGGGGGCAGGGTGTCCGACTCGATATCAGTAGAGAAGCCGGCCGCGTATTCCTTGCGTATGGCGTGCTCGATCTGTTCCTGCGACATAGTGCTTGACCTGTTGGGGCGGGCTTCGGTGCCCGGCGATATCCGGGCTGCATTTTCGCATGCAGAACCCTGCCTGTCTGTGCCGGCGAGCGTTTTTCCGCTGCCGCTGAATACCTGAGTATTTTAGTCGACTATAGGCGGCGGTGCAATGCTGCTCTCAGGCTCCCCTGCGCCTCGCTCTGTCACCGTTGCTGCCCCTGGAGACGAATCCTGGGCGCGCGGTCTCCTCGGCATGGGCTTTGGCCAGCGGCGCCAATTGGCTGTGAAATCGCTGTGCGAAACCGACCAGCTCGGGGCTGATGGTGCCCACCGCCTCGATTGAGCGGCTGGGGAACACGCGCCATTCGGCGCCCGTGCCGGGGCGCTCCCGGGGCGTGGCCGGTGGCAGGCCGAGGCTTGACAACAGTGTCCGCTGGGTGCCCTGGGGGTCCTGGACGAGCGCCTCGTACTGTACTTCGAACATGGGATTGGGGAGTGCCTGCCGCCAGTGCTGCATGATTTTTTCTGCCAGGGCGATGGCGCGTCCGGTGGTGGCCAGCTGGTAGCTGTAGCGGTGGCCGCTGCGGAAATTCTTGAAGTAAAGGGCCAGCCCGAGGTCCAGCGGTTCGCGACGACAGAATATGATCGGTACCTCCGGGTGCAGCAGGGCCAGGTAGCCGAGCCGGCTGAGATTGGCCGGAGAGGTGTCGACGATATAGCGAGCGCCGGGGGCGGCGAGCGGGAGGTGTTGACCCAGTGGCGAGACGGTTGTCACGGCCAGCCGTGCTGCCCGTGTTTCCAGCCCCTGACCCTGGTGGAGGCCGCCGACCAGTTTGCGCACCAGCGCAAGTTCACCGCCCGCGCTGATCAGGGGATGCGCTGCCAGCAGGTTTTCCACCAGGCTCTTGCCCGAGCGCGGCAGTCCGGCAACGATGATGGCGGGGCAGGTCGGTGCGGCCGGTTCGGAGCGGGCGTGGCGGCGGAAAAACTCCGCAGTCATGGCGGCCGCTGCCGCCGACACCTGGTACTCGCGCTTGCCGCGTTCGATGGTATTGGCGATCAGGGTATTGGCCTGGCGAAAGAAGGCGAAGCCGGGGTGATCCAGGCCCGCATCGACGAAAATCTGTCCCAGCAGGAATAGCGCCCTGGCTCGCGAGCTGTCGGTGCGGCGCTCGTTCAGTGCCAGTCCCAGCAGCTCTGCGACTTCAGGTGCATCTGCCGGGATGGCACGGAAGTTCAGCAGCCCGCGGTAGGCGTCGGTCAGGCCCGGGTCCTGGTCCAGGGCCCGACTGTAACTGGAAATGGCTTCCTGACCGCGGCCAAGCCGGGTGTAGAGGTGCCCCTGCAGGACCAGCAGGCGGGCATTGCCGGGGCTGGATTCAAGGCCCTGCAGGAAGCAGGCTTCCGCCTCTGCCCAGCGTTCCAGGCCCTGCAGTGCCTGGCCTTTCAGGCCCCAGAGTTCGGCGTCGGCAGCAGTCTTCGCCAGCTGCAGCTCGCTTGCCTGTAGTGCGCTCGCAAAAGCCCTGTGCTGGAGGCTGGCCCTGATGGCAGCAACAGCTGCATCGTTGTCACGACGTTTGCGGGCCATGTGGGCGGCTCCCTCCCTTGCCACCGGCGGCGCGCCAAAGCGCCGCTATCCAGATAAGGGATAGTTGCCCAGCCGTGTACAGCGGGTCAATGGTTTTCCTTCTGGCCATGTTCGGCGGAGTCATGCAACATTGGAGCATCTTTAACGACTGTTATACGGGATGGATCGTCATGACCACCACGCTAAGGATAATTTCGGCACTGTTTGGGCTGCTCTTCACGGTCAGTTTCCTCAACTGGCTGCTGGCCCCGGCCGGCGCCGCCGCGACCCTGGGTATGCCGCTGCTGGACGGGGTCGCGCGCAACACCCAGGTCGGCGATTTTACCGCGTTCTTCTTTACCCTTGCGGTCCTGATCGGACTCGGGGTCTGGCGCAGGCAGCCGCAGCCCCTGCTCGGTGCCTGCCTGCTGCTCGGCAGCGCTGCCATTTTCCGTGTATGGTCGGCGTTAATGCACGAGGCTACCCTGGCGCCCGTATCTGTAGCGGTTGAAGTGGCCGGCACCGCTGTTCTGCTCGCCTACGCCTCGTGTCTGCGGCAATCCCGGCCTGAGTGATGCAACCACCTGGAGAGCACCCATGACGCCCATTGAGAGTCCGGAACAACTGGCCGAGCAGATACGTGAAGCGTCGACGGCGGATGCCGCGGCAATGTTGCAGGATCTGCTTCCGGAGCGGCAACAGCAGGTGCTGACGGCACTGCCACCGGATCAGGCCCTGGCAATCGCCTCTCATCTCTCCGGCTCGACGGTCGCCGCCGGTGAAGGCCCGGTGGAGTTGGACTACATTGGCCAGATCGGCAGCGACGACAATCACAGTATTGAGGAATTGCTGGTGGCGCCGTTCGGGGTGCTGGGGCCGGAGACCACGATCGCCGGAGCCCTGGATTATCTGGTCCATGCCAGCTCAACGTCCGGCATTACCTATATCTACGTGACAGGCGACGAGGGCCGGCTGCTGGGGACGGTGGCCATGCGTGATCTGTTGCTGGGTCGTCCGGGCCAGCGCCTGGCCGAGGTGATGACCCCGAAGCCCTTTGCCTTCACCCGCGAGACCCTGCTGCCCGAGGCCATTCAGCAGGCCCTGCGGCGGCGCCACCGCATCTATCCCGTGGTTGATGATGGCGGGCGCCTGCTGGGCCTGGTCTTCGGTTGGCAGCTGTTCGAGCGCATGGCCTCTGAGCTCAGTGTGCAGTCAGGCAGCATGGTCGGGCTGGATCGGGAGGAGCGCGTGGGTACTGGGATATGGGCCGCTTTTCGCATGCGTCATCCCTGGTTGCAGGTGAATCTGCTGACGGCCTTTGCGGCAGCGTTTGTCGTCGGTATTTTTGAAGACACGATCGCGCAGATCGTTGCCCTGGCAGTATTCCTGCCGGTCCTGGCGGGGCAGAGCGGCAACACCGGCTGCCAGGCACTGGCCATAACCCTGCGCGGCATGACCGTCGGTGAACTCGCGGACGTGCCGGTTGCGCGCCTGCTGCGCAAGGAAATAGCTCTGGGCGCCATGAACGGGTTTCTGGTGGGCTGCGTGGCGGCCGCTGCCATGTGGGTCTACGCCGGCATGAGTGGCACCAGCGACCCGTTGCTGCTGGGTCTGGTGATCCTGGTGGCGATGGTGGGCGCCTGCGTCGGCAGTGGCATTTTCGGGGTGATGGTGCCGCTCACGCTGCGCCGGTTTGGTGCCGATCCGGCGATGGCCAGCAGTATTTTCCTGACCACGTTTACCGATGTGCTGGGCATGGGTCTGATGCTGTTGCTGGCCACCACGCTGCTGTTGTAGATTTTTTTCTCGCGGCGTCTCAGGCACCGGCCAGCGCGGGCTGGCGCGCCACGATTGCCGCCCGGAATTGCGCCGGAATCGGAGTCGGTCTGCGCGAGTCCTTGTCGGTGAATACCTGGGTGATGCTGCCCCTGGCGAGGATCCTGGTGCCCCGGTCTGCATACAGTTCGAACGCCAGGTCCGCGCTAGTGCGTCCCAGACGGGTATAACCCAGGCGAACCTCCACGGTTTCAAAGGCCCTGCACTCGTCCAGATAGTCGCAGTTGATGTTCACCGTAAATATGAAACAGGGCGCCTCCCGGGGGTTCATGGCACTGAACCCGAGTTCTTCCATGAAGAAGCCGGCGACTTCATCGGCGTAGACCAGATAGTTGGCGAAATACAGATGGCCCTGCGCATCGGTGTCGCTGAACCGCACCAGCATGGTGTTGCTGTAGGGCAGGGTGTCTGCAGTGCAGGGCGGCTTCACTGCGGCTCGCCCTCGGGTGTGTCCCGCTTGTTCAGGGCAGCCGCATTCATGCAATAGCGCAGGCCCCCGGGGGGCGGTCCGTCGGGGAAGACATGTCCGAGGTGGGCGCCGCAGGTATTGCAGGTGGTTTCAATGCGGGTGCGGCCAAAGCTGTGGTCACTGTGGTAGGCAATGGCATTGTCCTTGACCGGTTGAGTGAAGGACGGCCAGCCGGTGCCGGACTCGAACTTCTGGTCACCATCAAACAACAGCGTATCGCAGCAGACACAGCAGTAGGCACCCGGCTCGAAGCGGGAGCACATCTCGTTGCTGAAGGCCCGTTCCGTACCCGCCTCGCGGGTGACCTGGAACTGTTCCGGGGTGAGCAGCGCGGCCCATTCTTCGTCGCTGCGCTGCAGCGTTCGGTCAGGGACGGGGTTGCCTTCCTCGGCAAAGCGGCGGACATCGTTCCAGGTGAGCATCGGGTCATCCTCTTGCGGGCCGGGGCCAGTCCCGGCGAGTACAATGGCCGCACAGTAGGGGCAAGGCAGGTGAATATCAAGCCTGGATGATTGCTGCGCCACAACTGTCGCAGGCGTGGTTTCCGGAATACGTGATTTTCCTGTTCTGGCTACAGTATACTCGGCAGATTGACGCCGGCGGGATGACCGGCGCAAAGCCAGGGGAAAGCATGTCTTTGTTCAGCAGGATTGTAACGCTTGTCGCGGTCGCGGCTCTGGCAGGTTGCCAGACCGTGCCCCCCGGGGATGCCGAAGCGGCTGTATGCCCGGCAGTGGAAGTCCCGGATTGCCCGGTGTGTCAGATTGAAGAGTGTCCCGCGCCGCGAGTGCTGGAGAAGATCGTGTTGCGACCGGCTCCGCCGCCGCCGCCGCCACCACCCCCGGCGACAGCGGGGGAACTGGACCTGCCCATCATCGGAGTGGTGGAATTTGTCACGGTTGACCCGCCGGGGGTGCGCCTGGAAGCCGTCATTGATACTGCCGCCGAGGGCAGCACGCTGGCGGTTCGCAACTTGCGGCTGCTGGAAAAGGACGGCCAGCGCTATGTCAACTACACGCTCGCCGATCCGGTGACGGGTGGCGAGCATGAGATTGAAGCCCTGGTGCGGCGCCGCGCGTCCACTCAGCATGCCGACGGCAGCACTAGCCGCAACCATGTAGTGCAAATGTGGTTGAGCCTTGGCGAGAGCCGGACCAGGGTCGAAGTCGGCTTGTCTGAGCGCACTGACATGCCCTACCCGCTGGTGGTAGGGCGCAACCTGTTGACTGACGTGGCGATTGTCGACGTCAGCCGACGCCACACTCTGGATAACCAACCGCCACCATGATTGCATCGCGAGCCAAGGTCGGCATTGTTGCCGGCGCCATGATCCTCTTCGGACTTGCCCTGACCGCCTACAAGGTGGTGCGGCTGGACCTTCCCCTCTGGCCCGGTGAATCGCGGGAAGTGTGGACCATCGAAAGCAAGATCAGCTTCAAGCCCAGCGATGGTCCCGTGGATGTGGAGCTCAAACTGCCCACGGGCCTGGGGGGATGGGTCACCCTGGAAGAACACTTTGCCTCCTCCGGATTTGGCTTTTCAGTCGTGGAGGAGGGGGGCGGCAAAGTGGCGCGGTGGTCGCGGCAATCCCTTGAGCACCCCACCACGCTGTATTACAAGCAGCAGGCCTATCGTGCCCGCCGGGACTCCCTGCCCGATTTTCCAGTGCGTGAAGCCGAGCCGCCACTGCTGGAGGCGGATCAGCAAGCCGCGATGGAGCGTCTGGTGATGGACCTGCGTGATCGTTCCAGTGGTCCGGCGACATTTGCCGCTCTGCTGGTACAGGAACTGGCGCGGCCGGAGCCCAGCCAGGATGCGGAGTTCCTTCTCGGCACCTATCGCGAAACGCCCCTGCGGGTGATGCTTGATGTTCTCGCCTACGCCGGCATCCCGGCCCACTCCGTGCGCGGCATCCAGTTGCAGGATGGGCGCCGGCGCCAGACCCTCAGCGCCCTGCTGGAAATTCATGATGGCAACGCCTGGCAATTGCTGGATCCGGCGACTGCGGGCAGTGGCCTGCCGGACAATTTTTTCGTCTGGCAGCGCGGCGATGGTGCCGCCCTGCGGGTCATGGGGGGGCGCGATTCGCGGCTGGAATTCGCCCTGGTGCGCAACAGCCTGTCTGCCAAGACGGTGGTCAGCATGGAACAGCGCAGCGACGACTTCGCTCTGCTGGACTTTTCCATCTATGCCCTGCCCGTGGAGCAGCAGGGTATTTTCAAGGGCATCCTGCTGTTGCCGGTAGCTGCCTTTGTGGTGGTGGTGATGCGTATCCTGGTAGGGATCAAGACCTCCGGTACTTTCATGCCTATTTTGATTGCCCTTGCATTCCTGCAGACGACCCTGTGGGTTGGCCTGGCCATCTTCCTGACCCTGGTGAGTGTGGGCCTCTGGATTCGCTCCTGGCTCAGTCACCTCAACCTGTTGCTGGTGGCCCGGGTGTCGGCCGTGGTTATCGTGGTGATCCTGCTGATGGCGGTGCTGGCGCTGATCAGCTACAAGCTGGGCCTTGACCAGGCCCTCACCGTGACCTTCTTTCCGACCATCATCCTGGCGTGGACGATTGAGCGCATGTCCATTCTCTGGGAAGAGGAGGGCGGACGCGAGGTGATGGTGCAGGGCGGTGGCAGCCTGCTGGTTGCAGTCATGGCTTATCTGGTCATGTCGATGCGGGTGGTCGAGCACCTTACCTTCAACTTCCCGGAGCTTCTGGTCAGCCTGCTCGGTGTCATCCTGTTGATCGGCAAGTACACCGGATACCGCTTGTCGGAGCTGTACCGCTTCCGCGACATGGCCAACATGAAATGATCAGGCTGGTATCCCCGTCCACATTGCGCCGGCTCGGTATCCTGGGGATGAACCGGCGCAATATTTCCTGCATAGGTGCCAACAATCCGCGCCGCAACTACCAGTTGGTGGACAACAAGCTGCTCACCAAGAAGGCGGCACTGGAGCGCGGCATCGTCGTGCCCGAGCTGTACGGTGTGATCGAACATCAATTCCAGATTGATCATATCCTGGAGCGGCTCCAGGACCGTGATGCCTTCGTAATCAAGCCGGTACAGGGTAGTGGCGGCAAGGGTATCCTGGTCATTGTCGCCCGCGACGGGGACCGCTTTGTCAAATCCAGTGGCGGCGTCGTGGACGATCGCGACCTGCGCCGGCACACCTCCAATATTCTTGCCGGCCTGCACAGTCTCGGTGGCCGCAACGATTACGCCATGATCGAGGCACTCATCGATTTCAACCCGGCGCTGGCGGAGTACAGCTACGAGGGTGTGCCGGATATCCGGGTCATCGTGCTCCGCGGGGTACCGGTCATGGCGATGATGCGGTGCGCTACCCACGCTTCGGACGGCAAGGCCAATTTGCACCAGGGCGCGGTCGGCGTGGGAATAGATATCGGTGATGGCCACAGTATCGCCGCTGTCCAGTTCGGCAGCCTCGTTACTCACCACCCCGATACCGGTGCCTGCTTCAAGTCTTTGCGTCTGCCCGACTGGGACGCCATCCTCGACCTCGCCGCCAGCTGTGCCGAGATGACTGGCCTCGGCTACCTGGGGGCCGATATCGTGCTCGACCGGCAGCGCGGCCCGATGCTGCTGGAATTGAATGCAAGACCCGGGCTGGCGATCCAGGTGGCGAATCAGGAGGGCCTGATCCACCGCCTGCGAATCGCGGAGGAAATCGCGGCGACCGCTCCGGACCATGATGCACGCGTACGCATCGCCCGCGAGCGCTTCCATCGTCCGGAAACGGTGTTTCCCGAAGAGCCTGTAACCACTGCCTCCGGGGCAGCCTGATCCGACTGGCTTGCAATCAGTCCAGATTAGCGTAGTATTCCTGCCTCGCACCCGCTGACGGTGCCGATCCTCGTCAGCATCACCCCTCCGATTTACCTTTAATACACTTCCCCACAGAGATTGCTGACTATGACTTTTGACACCCTCGGGCTGTCCGCCAGCCTGATGCGCGCTATTGCCGATCAAGGCTATGAAACCCCATCACCAATTCAGGCCAAGGCCATCCCCCTGATTCTTGCAGGCCAGGATGTCATGGCCGCCGCCCAGACCGGCACCGGCAAAACCGCCGCCTTTACCCTGCCGCTGCTGCACCGCCTCAGCGGTGGCACCCCGGTCAGGGCCAACCGCTGCCGCGCCCTGGTCTTGACCCCCACCCGCGAGCTTGCTGCCCAGGTGCAGGAAAGTGTGCGCGATTACGGCAAATATGATGGCTTCAGCTCGGCGGTGGTGTTCGGGGGCGTCAAGATCAACCCCCAGATCGCCCTGCTCAGGCGCGGCGTCGATGTGCTGGTAGCGACGCCTGGTCGCCTGCTGGACCTGCATGGCCAGGGCTTTGTCGACTTCAGTGACCTCGAGGTGCTGGTCTTCGACGAGGCGGACCGCATGCTGGACATGGGCTTCATCAACGACATCAAGCGCATCGTCAAGCTGCTGCCGGTGAAGCGCCAGACCCTGATGTTCTCCGCGACCTTTTCTGCGGAGATTACCAAGCTCGCCCAGGGTTACATGCAAAACCCGGTCAAGGTCGAGGTCGCGCCCCCCAATGCGACCGCGGACATGGTGACCCAGTGGGTCTACCCGGTCGACAAGAAACGCAAACCGGAACTGCTCAGTCACCTGGTGCAGAGCAATGCCTGGCACCAGGTGCTGGTTTTTACCCGCACCAAGCACGGCGCCAACAAGCTGAGCCAGCAGCTGGAAAAGAACGGCATCAGCGCTGTCGCCATCCACGGCAATAAGAGCCAGAATGCGCGCACCAAGGCTCTGGGCGACTTCAAGCGGGGCAAGGTACAGGCGCTGGTCGCCACCGATATCGCCGCCCGGGGCCTCGATATCGAGCAGTTGCCGCAGGTGGTCAACTTCGACCTGCCCAACGTGGCCGAGGATTATGTGCACCGTATCGGCCGCACCGGTCGTGCCGGCGCCTCCGGTCACGCCTATTCCCTGGTCAGCGCTGATGAAGCTGATTTCCTGGCCGGGATCGAGAAGCTAATTCGCAAGACCCTGCCGCGAGAGGAAATCGAGGGCTTCGAGCCCGAGCACGCGGTGCCTCAGGGACGCCCCGGCGCAACCGCCCGGCCCCAGAGCCAGAGACCGGCGCGCCGCGCCGGCCCTCCCGGCGGTGATGCGGCGAATCGCGGCCAGCCGCGGCGCCGTCGCCGCAGTGGCGGCGGTGCTGGCAACGGCAATCGCCCGGCGCGCTGAGAACAGGTGCCCTCCACCCCGTCTGACCCGGCGCAGTACTTGCGCCGGTAACCGCTTCCTGTAATCCTGCTCCTGTTACCGTCCCGGCGGTCCTACTGGAGCATAATAATGAATGACAATCTTGATTTGCGCCGTCGTGCCCTGGTAAAGGGTGTCGCGGCCGCTTCACTGCTGCCTGTCCTGGGCAGCAATCTGATGGGCTGTTCCGACAGCAGTGATCGCCGAATTCCCGACCAGGCCCCAGAGCCCGGTCCGGTGGGTGTGGCGGCAGAGTTCAGGCACGGCGTGGCATCTGGAGATCCAACAACCGACCGGGTCATACTGTGGACGCGGGTGACACCGGATGAGCCGGGTTTTGTGGAAGTGGAATGGGAAGTCGCTGCCGAGGAAGACTTCAGCACCATCCTGGCAAGCGGTTCCGGGACCACCGACGAGGCTGTGGACTTCACGGTCAAGGTCGATGTCACCGGCCTTGCCGCCGGCACCGCCTATTTCTATCGTTTTCGGGTGCGTGACCGCGTCTCCGAAGTGGCCCGCACACGCACCGCACCTGCCGGGGCAACCGCCAGCGCCGCTTTTGCCGTGGTGTCCTGCTCCAACTACCCGACCGGGTATTTCAACGTCTACCGCGAGGTGGCGCAACAGCCGGTGGACGCGGTCCTGCATCTGGGCGACTACATTTACGAATATGCTCCGGGTGGTTATGCCAGTGCCAACGCAGAAGCCCTCGGCCGCGTGGTCGAGCCAGCCACGGAAATTCTCACCCTCGCCGATTATCGAACCCGCTACGCCCAGTATCGCAGCGACCCTGACCTGCAGGCTGCCCACGCCGCGCATCCGTTCATTGTGGTCTGGGATGACCACGAGATTGCCAATGATACCTGGCGTGAAGGCGCGGAGAACCACGATCAGGAAACCGAGGGCGAGTTCTCGGCCCGCCGTGCCGCGGCCATCCAGGCCTGGTATGAATGGTTGCCGGTGCGGCCACCGACCAGCACGGCAGAGATAATCTACCGGCGCCTGCCTTACGGCGATCTTCTGGACCTGATCATGCTGGACACCCGGGTCATCGGTCGCGATCAACAGTTCGTCTACCCCGACTTTGTCAACGGCGGCATAATCGATGTCGATGCCACCCGGGCGGCGGTAGGCGACAGCGGTCGCACCCTGCTTGGCGCACAGCAGCTGGCCTGGCTGGAGGAGCAGCTGGCCGGTTCGACCGCGCGCTGGCAGATTCTTGGCCAGCAGGTGCTGATGGGGCGCTATGCGCTGCCGTCACCGATTCTCGAGGCTCTGGAGCCGAGTATTGGCGGCGACGATACCCTGGCGGCCGGGACCGCAGCGGTGCTGGCAGCGGTTGCGGCCAAAAACAAGGCGCCGGGGGACCGTACCCTCGAGGAGCAAATGCTGCTTGATTCGGCGATTCCGTACAACCTGGACGCCTGGGATGGCTACGACTTCGAACGCAATCGGGTGCTGGATTTTGTTGCCCAGCTTGGCAGTCGACTCGTGGTACTGGCAGGAGATACCCACAATGCCTGGGCCTCGCAGCTGCGGAGCAGTACTGGAGAAGTCGTGGGGGTGGAGTTCGCGACCGCCAGCGTCACCTCGCCGGGCCTGGACGCGGTGCTCGGCGCCGATGCGGCGGCCCTGTTCGCACCACTGATGTCGGTACTCGTAGACGACCTGGTCTATGCCAACTTCCTCGATCGCGGCTACCTGACCGTGGCATTTGCAGAGGATGCAGTCACCGCGGAATGGCGTTATGTCTCCACCATCGACAGTACCGATTACGTTGAGAATGAAGCGGCTTTCCAGCGGCGGGTCGTGCAGCGGGCGGACCTGGTTTTGTCCTGATTGAACCGTGTGCCTGCAGGCCGGAGCACGGTAAACTCGGGTGTGTGTTCCAACCCACAATAACAGAGGATGTTTCCATGAAGCCTGATACATTGCCAGCATTTCTCGATCACTGGGCCCGTCAGTGCCCGGACAAGGTCTGGCTCAAGGATCTGTTGCCGGAGGGTTCGCGCGATGTTACCTGGGGCGAGGCTGCCGACACGGTGAACGCGATGGCGGCGATGCTGGAACATCAATTCGGCCACGGTGAACGCATGGCGTTGCTGTCCCGCAATTGTGCCCACTGGTTCCTGGCGGATCTCGCGATCATCAGGTCCGGCAACATTACGGTAAGCATGTTCACCACGTTGCCGGGACCCACCGCCCAGTACATTCTGGACTTTACCGAGGCGCGGGTACTGTTTGTCGGCGACACCTCGAACTGGCAGGCAGTCCGCGAGGTGTTGCCCGAGGGCATCACCCTGATAACCCTGCCCGGCGTGGAACTGGATGAGCCACACCTGCAGTGGGAGGCGCTATTGGCCGAGTGGCGCGGCAGGTCCCCCGCCTACGAGTGCCAGCCGGACGATGTCATGTCGCTGGTGTTCACCTCGGGAACCACAGGCCTGCCCAAGGGCGTCATCCAAACCCACACCAGCAACCTGATTCCCATCAACCGCTTCCGGGCAGCGTTTGGTACCCGCGACGAGGCTCGCTACTTTTCCTACCTGCCGCTGTCGCACATTGCGGAACGCCAGATCGTGGAGTTTTCCTCCATGGTCTGCTGTGGCGAGGTCAGCTTCAACCAGAGCCTGGAGACCCTCGCCGCGGACCTGCAGCGCACCCGGCCGCACATGTTCTTTGGTCCACCGCGAGTGTGGGAGCAGTTGAAACAGGCGGTTATCGCCAAGTTTGGTGGCAGCGATGCGCTGGAAGCGGCACTGGCGCAGGATCCGGAAGGCATTGGGCGCATGATCGTGGAGGGCCTGGGCCTGAATGAAGTGGAATTCTGCCTGGTTGCGGCGGCGCCGACTCCGCCGGCGCTGATCCACTGGTGGGAGCGTCTGGGCCTGACCCTCATGGAAGGCTTCGGCCAGACCGAAGCCATGGGCGTTATTGTCTGCGGACACGACAGCCGGCGCATAGGGTCCATCGGCAAGCCCATTGGCGAGGTGGAATACCGGATTACCGATGAGGGCGAGCTGGTGGTGCGTGCCGCCGGCTGTACCCCCGGCTACTACAGGCAGCCGGAGAAGACTGCCGAGCTGATTCGTGACGGTTGGCTGCACACCGGCGACAAGGCGCGGGTCGACGAGGATGGCTTCATCTACCTGACCGGGCGGGTCAAGGACTACTTCAAGACCATCCAGGGCAAGTTCGTGGCGCCGCCGCCGATAGAGAGTGATTTCGCCAGGAATCCCCATACCGAGCAGCACTGCCTGCTGGGTCGCGGTTATTCCAAGACGGTAATGGTCGCTGTGCTCAACGAGGCCGCCCGGCAACTGGCAGAAGCGTCTCGCGAGCGCGCCGAACAGGAAATTGCCGAAGCGATTCACGAAGCGGTGCGGAGCATCAACGATGCGGTGGAGAAGCATGCCCGCATCGGCGCCGTGATCCTGGCCAGTGAAGAGTGGACCATCGACAACGAGGTGCTGACGCCCACCCTGAAGATCCGTCGCGAGAAGGTCGAGGAGCGCTACGGTGAACTCGCCGAATCCCTGGCTCGGCGGTCCGCCGAGGAGAAGACGCTGCTGCTGCACTGGGCAATCTGAGAGCGCCGCGCGGGGCCGGCTACTGCGGCCCCCCTGCGGCGGTTTCCGGCTCGGGGGGCGGTTCCAGCGGGTCTGCGTGAAACTCATCCACCCCCACCGAAGCGGCCGGTTGCAGGTCCTCCACGGAGGTCTCCGGCCCCCGGGGGTCGAGGCCGAGGCCACTCGGCGCAATTTCCGGTGCCGTCGCCGAGAAGGGCACATGGTCCTTGGTCATCGCCGCATGGTCCTTGTTCCGGGTCTGTACCGCCAGATAGGCGGAGAACAGGCCGCTCAGGACTGCGAAAGACCAGAACAGGGCAGTGGCATCGAACAGGCTCATGAGTTGACCCAGGAGGATCGGTGCGCTGGCCGCGCCAAGTGCGTTCAGCAGAAGCACCGAGGTACCGATTTCGACAAATTCCTCGGCGGAAGAATTGTCGGCCGCGGTGGCCAGGGAGATCGCATACAGGGGCATGGTCACGGCGCCGAACAGGAATACGGCCAGCAGATGCAGTTCATGCGATACCGTGAGCGCGACTGCCGCAGAGGTGACCACTGCGGCGACACTGAGGCATACCAGGACGTAGCGCCGATCGAGGCGGTCGGACAGCCAGCCGATGGGGTACTGGAACAGGGCGCCGCCGGCTATGCCCGCGGTGATGAACCAGGTGACATCGGCAGTGCTGGTGCCGTAGCGGCGGGCGAATACGGCCCCAAGGGCCCAGAAACTGCCGACGATCAGGCCCGAGAGCACAGTGCCGGCAAAAGCGGATCGGGAGCGTCGGTAGAGGAGGTTGAAGCGGAAGCTGGTGGCCTTCAAGGGTGCCGGGGCGAGACGGCTGGTCAGCCCCACGGGCACGATGGCCAGTGCCATGAAGATTGCCGCGAGCGTGAAGGGCGTGGAGCTGTCCGCAGGGCCGACGTTGATCAATACCTGGCCAAACGCCATGGAGGCGAGGATGATGAGGGTGTAGATGGCCAGCACCTGGCCCCGGGATTCTGCACCGGTCTGGTCGTTGAGCCAGCTCTCTATTACCGTGTACAGCCCGCAGATGACCGCGCCGGTGAGGAAACGCAGGGCCAGCCAGGGCGCCCAGCCATCGACCATTTCCAGGATCAGGATGGCGCTGATCATCAGCGCCGTCAGCACCGCAAAGCTGCGTATGTGCCCCACCTTGGCAATGATGCGCGGGATCAGCAGGCAGCCGGCGACAAAGCCGAGGAAGTAGGCGGAGGCACTGACCCCGATGAGGAAATCCGACAGCCCGTTGCTGGAGGCGCGCAGGGGCAGCAGCGTGAGCTGCATGCCCTGTCCAACGAGCAGCAGGGAGGTGGAGATCAGAAGCGAGGTGAGGGTGAGCAGGGTTCTCATGGGATGCTGGCGGCTGAAGCTGTGGAGGCGGGAAGGGTACACGGTTTGGCGTGCGCTAAAAACCGCCAATTTTGTAAAAAAAAGCCCGGCAGAGCCGGGCGAAGGAAGCCGGGTTCCCGGGGGGGTTAGTTCAGGAACTCGGCTCGGGTGCTTGGGTCTGCCTTGAATGCGCCGCCCAGTGACGTGGTGCGGGTGCGGGAGTTGCTGTCCATGACGCCACGCGACTTGACGCAATAGTGCACGGCATCAATGGTGACGGCGACATCGTCCGTCTCCAGCAGGGTCTGCAGTGCCACCAGGATCTGCTGGGTCAGTCGCTCCTGTACCTGCGGCCTCTGGGCAAAAAAGCGCACAATGCGGTTGATCTTGGACAGACCGATGACCTTGTCCCCGGGGATGTAGGCCACCCGCGCCCGGCCATCGATGGTCACGAAGTGATGCTCGCAGGTACTGACGACATCGATGTCGTCTACCTGTACCATCTCCTCAACCTGCATCTTGTTGGCGATCACCGAAATTTTCGGGAACTGGCTATAATCGAGACCGGAGAAGATCTCGTCAACGTACATTTTGGCGATGCGGTGGGGGGTTTCGCACAGGCTGTCATCGTTCAGGTCGAGCCCCAGGGTGCGGGTGATGTCGGTAAAGGACTGGGCGATGCGTCGGTATTTTTCGTCGCGGGACAGACCATTGTTCACCAGGGGCGTCTCCAGGCCGCGCTCCAGCAGCGCCTGACGCACGAGGGCAGCCTCCCGCGACACTTTTACAGGGAAAGCAATGTTTTCAGCGAGGGCAGTTTCCATGTCACATCTCCGGTCTGTTTGGCATTGTTACGGGGGCGCGGGAGCGGTGGATTCCAGGTCCGGTCGGTGGGGGGCGAACTTGTCCGACTATTTCTGGACAATAAATGGACGCCGCGTTACCTCCTGTGACTGCAGGGCTCCGGGATGGGAAGCCTGATGTTGAGCGAGTGGTTGCGCGAAAGCAGGGTGCTGCCGGTCATCACCCCGGGCGAGGTCGCCGTGACGGTGCAGCTCTGCCGGACACTGGCTGCAGCGGGCATGAGGGCCGTGGAATTGACCCTGCGCTCGGCGACCGCGCTGGAGACCATGCGCGCCGTGGTTGCGGAAGTGCCGCAGCTGCAGGTGGCTGCGGGCACTGTCCTGACTCCGACGCAACTCGATCTGGTGCAGGGTGCCGGAGCGGTCTTTGCGGTGAGCCCGGGTGCGACGGCGGCGCTGTACCAGGCTGCCCGCTCGGCTGCCATGCCACTGCTGCCCGGGGTGGCGACGGCCTCCGAGGTCATGGTGGGGCTGGAGCAGGGCCTGGACTGCTTCAAGCTGTTCCCGGCCACTGCGCTCGGCGGTCAGGACCTGCTGGGGGCACTGGCAGGTCCCTTTCCCGAAGCGCGGTTCTGCCCGACCGGCGGTCTGCGGGCGGACAATTTCCGCGCTTTCCTCGCGCTGCCGAATGTGATCTGCTGTGGCGGATCGTGGATGGTGGCTCCGGATCTGGTCGCTGCCGGTGACTGGGACGCGATCGCCACTCTGGCAGCGGCGGCTATGCAAGCCGAGTCCGGGCACTCGTCCGGGGCAAACCCCGATCACTGAATCAAGGAGTGAAAAGATGACAAGGCAGCAACCCCTGCGGGTGGGTATCATGGGCTTCGGCCAGATCGGGCGGCAGCTATATGAACTGGCGTCACAGAGCGAGGATGTCGAGGTGGTGGCGATCGCGGATATCGGCCAGCCCGAGATCCTGCACTATCTTTTATGCTCGGAAGTCAAAGAGCCCGTACGGCATACCCTGGAGGGCAACTTCCTGGTCAACCCGCGGTTCCGGGCGCGCCTGATGCGCACCGATACACCGGCGGAAATGCCCTGGGATATTTTTGCGGTGGATATGGTGATCGACGCCACCGGCAAATTCCGCCAGCGCCGTTTCATGGAAGAGCATCTCGGCAATGGCGCGCCGCGGGTGCTGCTGCGCACGCTGCCGGCGGACCACATTGATCGTATTGTCATGCCGGGAATCAATGCCCAGGCGGCACGGCGCGAAGACCGCATGGTTTCCGCCGGTTCCGCGACGACCACGGCTCTGTGCCTGCTCCTGCATGCGCTGTCGCGGGATTTTGCGATCGACTGTGGCAGCATGACCACCATCCACTCCTATACCTCGGACCAGGTGTTGCAGGACTATGCCGGCAGCGACTTTCGTCGCAGCCGTTCCGCCGCGGAAAACATCATTCCCAATACCCACGAGGCAGCTGACTGGCTGGGCCAGGTGCTGCCGGCCTTCACCGACAAGATCATTACCTCGGCGCTCAATGTTCCCATCCACGTGGGTTGCCTGCTGGATGTGAACCTGGTGCTGGCTGACAGTGCGGTAACTGCAGAAGACATCAATGCGGCCATGCGCAGGCATGCGCCGGCTTATCCGGGCATGGTCGATGTGGTCGAGGACCCGATTGTGTCGTCCGATGTCATCGGCAACCCGCACTCGCTGTTGTTTGACGCCCGGGGCACGATCAAGGCCGGTGCCAATACGATCAAGACACTGGGCTGGTACGAGAGCCTGGGCCATGCCGGGCGCCTGCTCGATGTCGCTCGCATCTATGGTGCCCTTGACCAGCAAGGGGAGGTCGCGCAATGAGAGTTGCCATCAACGGATTTGGCCGTATCGGCCGCTCGGTATTCAGGATTCTGGAGGATACGCCCGGCATTGACGTCGTGGTCATCAATGACCTGTTCGATTTTGCTGCCCTGCGCTATCTGCTCAACTACGACACCGTCATGGGTCCCTTCGGCAAGGCGCTGACCCTGGAAGGGGACGAGTTTGTGACGCCCAAGGGGCGCTGCAAGCTGATCAGCGAGCGCGACCCCGCGGCCCTACCCTGGGGCGAGATGGGCATTGATGCCGTGGTCGAGGCGACCGGGGCTTTCCGCAAGCGCGCCCAGCTGGAGCAGCATCTCCAGGCCGGGGCGAAGCGGGTGGTGCTGACCGTTCCCGCTGCCGACAGTATTGATTACACCATCGTGCTGGGCGTCAACGACGCAGGGCTGCAGGAGGGCCACCGGATCATCTCCAACGCCAGCTGTACCACCAACTGCCTGGCACCCATGGCCAGCGTGCTGGACCAGGCCTTTGGCATAGAGGAAGGGGTCATCAATACGGTGCACGCCTACACCAACGACCAGCGCCTGGCCGATGTGCCGCACTCGGACTGGCGCCGCAGCCGCGCCGCGGCGGAGAATACCATTCCCACCTCCACCGGTGCCGCCAGGGCGGTGGGCGAGGTACTGCCGCAACTGCAGGGACGGCTGCACGGTATTGCCTCCCGGGTACCGGTTCCGGACGGGTCCGTGGTGGACCTGTTCGTGCAGCTGTCGCGTCCGGTGACGGTAGAGGAAGTGCACGCAGCGGTAAGGGAAGCAGCCGCCACGCCACAGTTGCGGGGCATTCTCGAGTACTGCGACCGGCCCCTGGTCTCCACTGACATCATCGGCAACTCGCACTCGTCAATCTACGATGCCGGTTTCAGTGCGGTGGTCAACGCGCGCTATCTGCGGGTGTTGAACTGGTATGACAACGAGTGGGGTTACTCGGCACGCGTCTGCGATCTGCTGCAGAGGCTGCGTCAATGGTGAGTGGGGAGACACAGGAGACCGGGCAGCGGTCGGACTACAGCCAGCTGCGCAGCAATGTCAGCTTTCTGGGCCGCCTGCTGGGAGATACTATCTCTGCAGCCAATGGCGCGGACTTTCTGGAACTGGTGGAGAAAATCCGGCGCCTGTCCAAGTCGGCCCGCGCCGGCGAGGAACAGGGCAGTGAGGGTAGCGCCCACGACGAGTTGCTGGCGGTACTGCGCAATCTCGACAATGCGCAGCTGGTGCCGGTGGCCCGCGCCTTCAGCCAGTTTCTCAATCTGGCCAATATTGCCGACCAGCACCATACGGTGTCGCGACAGATGGAGCCCCTGTTCTCTGCGTCGCGCAACCTGACCGGCAATTTCACGGCCTTGCTGGAGGAAGGTGTCACTGCCGGGGCCATCGCCGCCGCTGTCGACCAGCTCAGTATCGAGCTGGTGCTGACGGCGCACCCCACCGAGATCATGCGCCGTACCCTGATTCACAAACACACGGAAATTGGTCGCTGCCTGTCCCAGCTGGAACTCTCGGGCCTGACACCGCGCGAGCAGGAACAGCTGCAGTCGCGCCTGCGCGAGCTCATCGCCCAGATCTGGTATGGCGACGACTTCCGTACCGAGCGGCCTTCGCCCGTGGATGAGGCCAAGTGGGGCTTCGCGGTGGTGGAGGATTCCCTGTGGCGCGCGGTGCCGGAATTCCTGCGCCGACTGGATGCGGCCCTGCATGAGTGCTGTGGCGTCGGCCTGCCGCTGGACGCCGCCCCGGTCAGCTTCGGCTCCTGGATGGGCAGTGATCGCGACGGCAATCCCAATGTCACCGCCGCGGTGACCGAAGAAGTCCTCTGGCTCAGCCGCTGGCAGGCGACCGAGCTCTATCTGCAGGATGTCACCAGGCTGGTCGAGGAGCTTTCCATGACCGTCTGCAATGACGACCTGGCGGCTGCGGCTGCGGGCTCACACGAACCCTACCGCACGGTACTGCGGCGGCTGCGGGATCGTCTCAAGGGCGACCTGCAATGTATTGAGCTGGCGCTGGAGTCCGGATCCGGCGGCCGGCGTTCCGGGGGCCGGCCATCCGGGGGCCCCGCTGTGTCGCCAGAGCGACCGCTGCTGACCCAGGCAGACCTCTGGCAGCCGCTGCAGCTTTGCTACCAGTCCCTGCGGGACTGCGGCATGGGGGTTATCGCCGAAGGCGCCCTGCTGGATCTGCTGCGCCGGGTGCGCTGCTTCGGCGTGCACCTTGTGCGCCACGATGTGCGCCAGGACAGTGCCCGCCACACCGAGGTGCTGTCGGAGCTGACGGCCTGGCTGGGTATTGGCGACTACGCCGAGTGGGACGAAGCGGCGCGCTGCGCATTCCTGCGCCAGGAGCTGGCCAGCCGCCGGCCGCTCATTCCGCAGCGCTGGGAGCCGACCCCGGATGTGGCGGAAGTGCTGGCGACCTTCGACGTGATTGCCCGCCAGTCCCGGGAGTCCCTCGGTGCCTACGTGATCTCCATGGCTCGTCAGGCCTCGGACGTGCTGGCGGTTCATCTGCTGCTGCGCGAGGCCGGGTGCCCCTTCGACCTGCCGGTGGCGCCCCTGTTTGAAACTCTCGATGACCTGTCGCGCGCCCGCGAGGTGGTGGCCTCGCTGCTCGAGGACCCCTGGTATCGCGGGCATGTGCAGGGCCGGATGATGGTGATGATCGGTTACTCGGATTCCGCCAAGGACGCCGGCGTCATGGCGGCGGCCTGGGCCCAGTATCGGGCCCAGGAGGAGTTGCTGGGCGTGTGCCGGGAGCACAACGTCGAACTGACCCTGTTCCACGGTCGCGGCGGCACCATTGGGCGCGGTGGCGCCCCCGCCCAGGCGGCGCTGTTGTCGCAGCCACCGGGATCGCTGCAGCAGGGGCTGCGGGTGACCGAGCAGGGCGAGATGATCCGGGCGAAGCTGGGCTGGACGTCCCTGGCGGTCAAGACTCTGGCGCTGTACACCAGCGCCATTTGTCGTGCGAACCTGCAGACGCCGCCGGCGCCGCGCCAGGCCTGGCGCGACCTGATGGAGTCGCTGGCGGAGGATTCCTGTGCCGTCTACCGGCAAATGATCCGCGAGGAACCGGATTTCATCGACTACTTCCGCCACGCTACCCCGGAGCAGGAACTGGCGGGTTTGCCCCTCGGTTCGCGTCCGGCACGGCGCCGCGGTGGCGGCGGTATCGAGAGCCTGCGCGCCATTCCCTGGATCTTTGCCTGGTCCCAGAACCGGCTGATGCTGCCGGCCTGGCTGGGGGCGGGTGCGGCACTGCAGCGGGCTCTCGACGCGGGGCACGCCGGCCTGCTGCGGGAAATGGCCTCCGACTGGCCGTTCTTTGCCACCCGCCTGTCGATGCTGGAGATGGTCTATGCCAAGGCGGACAGCGGACTGTCAGCACACTATGACGCCTGCCTCGTGCCGGAGCCCCTGCAGCATCTGGGGAAAAGCCTGCGCGCCGGCCTGCAGCAGGATATTGCCACTGTACTCGAGATCGGCGGCAGCTCGGCGCTGCTGACGGATGCGCCCTGGATCCGCGAGTCCATCCAGTTGCGCAATATCTATACGGATCCGCTCAATGTCCTGCAGGCGGAGCTGCTGCAGCGCCAGCGGCAAGACGCCCAGCCGGTACTGGAGCAGGCGATCATGGTCACCATTGCCGGCATTGCCGCGGGTATGCGCAACACCGGCTAATTCCTCGCATTGCGTCAGGGGGTAGCTGTGGCAGCCAGGGCATTGGCCTCCGCCAGAGCCTCGGCGGGTGTGGCACCAACCAGGATGACATGCCAGCGCCGGGGTCCGTGGGCGCCCATCACCAGCTGCGCCTCGACGTCGGCGGTGCTGGAGGGGCCGGCGATAAAGTTGATCCCGCGCGGCCAGCTGCCCGCCGGCAGTTCCCCGCGGATGCGCAGCCAGGCGTCCTCCAGCGTGGCCACGACATCCTCGCGGTTGACCAGTACCAGATGGTCTTCGGGCAGCAGGTTGTTGCGCCCCGGGTTGGCGCGGCCGGTCCAGGTGACAATCGCACCGGTCTCGGCAACCCCCAGCCGGGCGTAGCTCAGTGCGGCGGCATCGCCGTTTTCGGCGGCACCAAACCGCGGCAAAACACCGGCATCACGCCAGGGCATGGCGGCGATGCGCGGATCGTTGCCGGCCACCAGCTTGTGTGTGCGAAAGCGACTGTAGAGATAGCGCCCGACCACCCGCACCGCTTCGGCCCGGTCTGCCGCCAGGTCGACACTGCCCTTGTTCACCAGCACATTCGCCATGAAGGCGATGCAGGTGTCAGTTGCGGGCGGGACTGCGGCGCTGGCGAATCCCAGGGCTGCCAGTTCCTGCGCGATCTGTTGCGGCGTTGCGGCAGTGGCGGCGCCAGTCGCGGTGGCGCGCAGGCGGGCCAGTATCTCACTCCTCGACGACTCAGCCACGGCGTCTTCTCCCTCTGCCGCGCTTGCGGTACTGGCGCATGAAGGTGCCGCCCTCAGGTGCGGGGAAGTCGCGGGTGCCGGTCCAGCCTGCGGCAAAAGGCAGCTTGTGCAGACCGCCCCGGCGTCTCCCCAGCCAGGCCAGTACCGGCATTGTCCAGCCCGTCAGGCGCTGGTACAGGGCCGGGTGACAGAGCAGCCAGGCGTGCAGGCGCAGCCCCCGCCGCAGCCGTGGTGAATTGAGCTGGCGCTGGTTTTCCTCCTGGCGCAGGTCGCGCAGCAGATCCGGCAACGGGATATTGGCCGGACATATTTCCGCGCAGCGCCCGCAACTGGTACAGGCGTTGGGGAGGGCATTGCTCTGCTCCAGCGAGGTCAGCAGCGGGGTCAGCACCGAGCCCATGGGGCCCGGGTAGACCCAGCCGTAGGCATGGCCACCGACAGCGACATAGATCGGGCAGTGGTTGAGGCAGGCGCCGCAGCGGATGCAGTCCAGAATTTCGCTGTAGTCGCTGGCAAGAAGCTCCGTACGCTTGTTGTCGAGCAGTATGATGTGGGTTTCCAGCGGCCCGTCGACATCTTCCTCCCGTCGCGGTCCGGAGTAGAAGCTGGTGTAGCAGGTGTGCGGCTGACCGGTCGCCGAGCGTACCAGCAGGCGTTGCAGGGCCATCGCGTCCTCCGCCCGCGGCAGAATGCGCTCCAGCGTGGTACAGACGATGACCACGGGAGGCAGGTTGGCGCAGAGGTCGCCATTGCCCTCATTGGTGACCAGCATGGTGGTGCCATCCTCTGCAATCAGCGCATTGGCGCCGATCACGCCCACCTCGGCCTGCAGGAACTGCTCGCGCAGTATGCCCCGGGCTTCACTGACAATATCCTCGACCCGCTTCAGGGGGCGCTCCCCCAGCGGGTGCCGGTCCAGAAACAGCTGGCGGATGTCCGCCAGCGACTTGTGCAGCGCGGGGCCGACGATGTGGCTGGGGGTCTCGCCGGCCTGCTGGATGATGTATTCGCCGAGGTCGGTCTCAATGACCTCCAGCCCGGCTTTCAGCAGATGGTCATTGAGTGCGGTTTCCTCGGTGACCATGGACTTGCCCTTGGCCACCCGGCGGGCGCCGTGGGCCCGGCAGATGGACAGCACGGTGCTGTTGAGCTCCTCCGGTGTGGCGGCAAAGTGGACCTGGTTGCCGTTGCGCAGCGCCGTCTCCTCGAAGCGGGTGAGATAGTGTTCCAGGTGCGCCATGGTGTGGCGTCGCACCTGTTTCAGGTGTGCGCGCAAGGCTTCGAAGTCACCGTAGCGCGCAGCGGCGGCATCGCGGGCCAGCGGCATGAACAGCCCCAGCAGATCCCGGCGCTGGGCCTTGTCAGTATCCGCCAGCGCTGCATCGGCGTGCTGCATGAATTCGCTGCTGGTAATCTTCACCCGCGCGGCTCTCCGATTCCCGGCCCTTTCGGCGTGCCCGCCAGAATCTCCGCCACATGTCGTACTTCCAGTTCCAGGCCCCGCCGTCGGGCACGCCCGGCGATATGCAGGAGACAGCCGAGATCGCCGCCCAGCAGCAGCTGGGCACCGGAGGCGACGGCACTGTCCAGTTTGTCATCCGCCATCTTGGTGGAGATGGCCGGCATCCTGGTACAGAAGGTACCGCCGAAGCCGCAGCAGACCTCTGTTTGCGACAGCTCCCGGACCTCTACGCCGCACTGTTGCAGAAGCAGTTGCCGCGGCTGCTGCTTGACCTCCATCTCGCGCAGGCCCGCACAGCCGTCGTGGTAGGTGACGGTTGTCTCCAGAGGCGGTTTTTTGGGCGCTGGCAACGGCGCCACTTCGGTGAGGAACCGGGTCAGCTCCCAGGTTTTGGCGGCCAGGGCCAGCGCGCGCTCGCGCCACTCGCCCTCGAACAGGGCCGGGTAGTGCTGGCACAGCATGCCGGCACAGGAACCGGAAGGGGCCACCACATAATCGTAGGGCTCGAACAGTTCGATGACGGCCCGGGCGACGGGCACGGCAGCATTGACGTCGCCGCTGTTGTAGGCAGGCTGGCCGCAGCAGGTTTGTTGCTCTGGCACGGTTACCCGGCACCCGGCCCGCTCCAGCAGGCGCACGGCGGCGAAACCTACCGAGGGTCGCATCAGGTCGGCCAGGCACGTGACCATCAGGGCGACATCGCGACGGGGTCGGGTGCGCTTGCGCTTGGGTTTGCGGTTGTCCATATAAGGCGAAAGCTCCATGCCTGGTGCGCCACAAGGAAGGCTGCGGCACCTGCAAGCCCGGGAGTATAGCGAAATTGCAGCGCCGGCGTCGTGTCAGATCAGCAGCAGCATTGCGCCAACCAGCAGCAGGACCAGCAGCCCCGCAACGCTGAGGGCCAGCGGGTGACGACTCTCGAGCAATGCCACCAGAATGGTGCCGGTATCCGCCTTGCCCGCGGCTGCCAGCGTGGGTTGCACCAGCGGCCAGGCATCGGCAGCGAAAGCGCGATGGCGATCCGGGCCAGTGTAGACGATGACGTCTTCGGCGCGCAGGAACAACGGGTGTTGCTGCAACTGGATACCGTTGCCGACGTGGTAGACGCCGCGGTGGTCCACCAGAATCAGCTGCTTTCCCAGCACCCCGAGGTGGCCCTGTCTCGGGCCCAGGCGCTGCAGCAGCGCGGTGAAACGTCCGGGTCGCTGCGGCGCGGGCGGTAACCAGAAGATGTCCCCGGTCCGGTTTCCCAGTCTCGGCGCGGTGCGCAGGCGGTCAGCGGCAAATACCCGCTGGCGCAGACGCTGCCAGAGAGAGAAGCAGGACGCGGCCAGCACCAGTGCCACCAATATCCCCGGCACCCACCTGGCCAGAGTTTGACGCAGCCCCAGCTGCCGGGCCCGTGTTTCCGCCATTTCCTGCAGGCGGGACGAGGCCAGGACAACACCCGGCTGGCCCCCGGCACTGAACCGCAGTAGCTGGTGTTGATCCTGATCGAGCACCAGCATGCGCGTGCCCCAGGGTACCAGCGCGTGGGGGCGATAGCCGCCTGGCAGCGCGACCTCTGCCAGCGTGGCCCACAGGGCATCGAACCGGAATACGCCGGCAGCGCCGGTGGCCGGATTCTCCAGGGTGGCCCACCACTGCTCACCGCTCCAGGCGAAATCCCGGATCGCAACAAGGCCCCCCTCCAGTGCAGGTTCCGGCAGGAGCAGGATCTCATCCAGCTGCTGGCCAAAAGCCCGGGTCTCGTAGCGGAGCACACTGATGCCCGGGCCCTCGGCGCTGTTGACCAATAGCAGGCCAGCGTGCGTCTGCAGCACCGGGTGCGCCGGCAGCGGTCGTTCACTGCTGGCGAGTCGGTAGCCCCGGGAATCGTGCAGGGAGAGCTGTGACCGGCTGCTGTCAGCGAGGATCAGGTGGCCGCTGCTCTCTATCACCGCCACTGCATCCGCCTGCAAGGGGCCCGACTCGTCCGCCAGCAACCGGCACTGGCGTTCCTCAAGCTGGCAGCGGTAGAGATTGCCCCCGGGTTTGTGCTCGGCCAGGAGCAGCAGGCTTTGTGGTCCCTCCCACAGCAGCCCTGCCAGGCGACCGGTGAAGCCGAAATGGCGTAGCGCCAGAATGTCCTGCTCGGCGCCTGAGCGGTCGTGCCGGAGCAGGAGCTCGCCGGTGGCGAGCATGAGTTCGGTGCCGTTGTGGCTGGCCGCCGCGACCAGGGGAGGCACAGCGGCGGGAGTCGGCAGCGCGCGCAGGGCAAGGACCACCAGCGCCAATGCAATCGCGGCGACACCAGCGACCACGGCCCCGGCCTGTTTCAGTCGCGCCGCCCGCGCTGCCCGCTGGCGCTGGGCCACGCCTGCCTGGTAGGGGCGCAGCGTGTAGGGGTTTGGTGCCCAGCGGGATACGGGGCGAGCCGGGGGTGGTGTCGCCGAGGCTGCGGCGCGCTGCGCAGCTGCCGCCGAAGGTGGTGGATGCGCTGGCGCAGGAGGCGGTGATGCCGCTGCGGCGACAGGCCGGGAAACAGGCTGAGTCCCCTGCACCGGCGCTGCAAGGTCGTCCGCCTGCTTGACCAGCTCTGCCTGCAGGCCGAGGCCGCGCATTCGCAGTTGCCAGGACGCCGCCCGCTTCGGGTCCAGGTTGCGGCGCAGCACCACAGGTTTGCCGGAGAAGAACTGTTCGACCCGCAGAGGATCGTCGATCGCAAACAGCCGGGCAAACTTGCGCCTGGCGATGGCCGGGTCGTGGCCGGGCAGGATCTCTCCCCGGAACGAGAGGTTGAAACGGTTCACCCCGCGTCTGCGCCCCTGTGTGCTGAGGTTGTTTGCCGGCAATGTAGGACCCCTGTCTGCTCAGTGTGCCAATGACCCTCGCAGGCTATTCCAGGGGCACTTCCTCGAAGGTCAGGCCGGCGTTTTCCACCAGCCTTGTCAACAGATGATCGCCCAGTCCCGAGGCGGGAGTCCAGAAGCCACCGCCGACAGTGAGAGGATCCCTCGCCAGGCACACTGCCGCCTCTGCCAGCATGCGCGAGGTCGAGCCGTAACCCGGGTCCAGTTGTCCCGCGACCCGTACACGCATGTCCAGCGCCCTGTCAGCCGGGTGCGCGCCGTGGAAAAACAGCTCGTAGTGTCCGGCCTCGCGCTGCTCGCGGCTCGGCCCCTCGCCGGGTTTGGGCAGGAAGTGTGCGAACAGCTTGCGGCCAGGCCCGGTCGCGAGACCGGCCATGGCCGCACCCAGCGCCAGGGTGTTGCGCAGGGCCTGGGCGCGGGAATCGCAAAGCTGCGATTCGTCGTACTGGAAATCCTCACCCCAGGGCTTGCCAAGCAGGCAGTGGCTGCGACGCACCACCCGGCCGTTGATTGCCGCCATGATGAAGGGGCAGGTCCAGCGCTCAAAGTCGCTGTCGTAGCGGGCACCGGCCTGGTCGGGGCCGTCCAGGCCGGTGGTGCCGGGCGGGCACAGGGCGTAGGGGTTGCTGAGCAGTTTGCGCACGGCGCTGTCCCGTCTGGCCTCTTCCAGTACTTCCAGCATGCTGGCGATGGTACCGCCGCTGGCGCTGCCCTTGTTGCGCCCGACCCGGGCCTTGACGTAATGCGACGGTTCTCCGTGGCGCTCCAGCATGCGCTGCTGCAGAAACCAGGTCCCCATGTCCGAGGGGATGGAATCGAACCCGCAGGTGTGAACCAGGCGGGCACCGCTGGCTTCGGCGGCGGCCTGGTACTCCGGAATCACCCGTGCCATCCACTGTACTTCACCGGTGAGATCACAGTAGTGAGTGCCGTTTGTGGCACAGGCGGCCACCAGGGGCGTACCGTAACGGGCGTAGGGCCCCACGGTTGTGCAGACCACGCGGGTGCGCTGCACCATGTCCCGCAGGGAGGCGGGGTCATCACTATCCGCCACGACCAGAGGCAGGGGCTCACCGGCGTATCGGGCTTGCAGGGTTTTCTGCAGTGACTGCAGTTTCTTCTCGCTGCGCCCGCCCAGTGCCCAGCGCAGCGTGCCGCCAGTGCCGTAGGTCTGGGCCATGTACTCCGCGACCAGCGCTCCGGTAAAGCCGGTGGCGCCCCAGATGATCAGGTCGAAGTCCCGCTGTTGATTGGCCATGGTTGCAACTCCTCCGGTAACAGGCGCGCTCAGTGAATCCCGTGCATCATTTTCCGCAGCAGCGGAGCGATCAGCAATTGCAGCGCCGCAATGCCGAGACCGACATAAAACAGGGTGGTGAACAATTCAGTGTAGCTCGCCAGCGCCGTGCCGACATCGGCAAGGCCTGCATCGGCGTCGAGGGCGGCGAGCTTGGAAAGCTGGGCCGCAACATGTTGGGAGTAGGCTGTTGCCAGGAACCAGGCCCCCATCATCACCCCCACGATACTCGGTACCGCAAGTTTGGTCACCGCAGAAAGGCCTACCGGGGACAGGCACAGTTCGCCTGCGGTGTGCAGCAGGTAGGCGAGTACCATCCAGTAGCCCAGCACCAGGCCCGCCTCATTGGGGGTCGCGGCGCCGAGTACCAGCGCGCCGAACCCGAGGCCGGCGAGGGCGACGCCGAGAGCAAATTTGATCGGCGTGCCGGGCTCCAGCCCGCGCCGGCCAAGGCTGGTCCACAGCCACGCGAATACCGGTGCCAGGATGAAGATGAAAAAGGAATTGAAGAATCCGTACTGGGCCGCGGTAAAGTTGATGCCAAAGACGCGGCGATCCATGACCCGGTCGGCATAGAGGGTCATGGAGGCGGCGCTCTGTTCGAACAGGGACCAGAACACCACGCTGGAAACGGTGAGTACGACTAGTACGATCATGCGGCCGCGCTCCACCGTATTGCAGCGGAAGGTGATGAACCAGGCCAGGGCCAGGGCCACTATCAGCGCCAACACATTCAGCAGTACACCGACAGCGCCGTGGAATTGCAGCATCTGCCAGGCGGCGAAGACTCCGGCGATGCCTGCGAGATAGATGGTCAGCTCCTTGCTGACGCCCAGACGCGAGCGTTCCCGCAGTCTCTGCGGCTGTTTCGGTTCGGCAAGCCCCTGCAGGTGTTTCTGGCCGTACAGGAAGCTGGCCAGGCCGACCAACATGCCGATACCGGCGGCGCCGAAGCCGTACCCCCAGCCATAGTTCACACCCAGATAGCCGCACAGCAGGGTGGCCAGCAGCGCACCCAGGTTGATGCCCATGTAGAAAATGGTGAAACCCGCATCCCGGCGCGGATCGTCCACCGCGTACAGGCGCCCGACGATAGTGGAAATATTGGGCTTGAGGAAACCGACGCCGACCACGATCAGGGCGAGGGAAAAATAGAAGACCTGCAGCGCCCGCTCATCGCGCACCACACTGGCAGCCACCAGTCGCGCCTGTTCGCCCTCGAATGCCATCCCTAGGTGCCCGAGTACCAGCAGCAGGCCGCCAAAGATGACCGACTTGCGCATGCCCAGATAGCGGTCCGCGAGCAGTCCGCCGATCACCGGCATGGCGTAGACCAGGGCGGCGTAACCGCCCAGCACCTCCAGCCCGTTGGCATCCGAGAACAGGTGGTACTTGGTGAGGTAGAGGAGCAGTAAATACTTCATGCCGTAGAAGGAGAAGCGTTCCCAAAGCTCGGTGGCAAAGCACACGTAGAGCCCCCGTGGATGGCCGAAAAACGCGGTGTCCGCGGCCGGATCAATGGTGCTGCTGGTGGTCATTATTCGCTATCCTGGCGTGAAGCGGGGCAGGGGCCTCCGGCACAGGCGCACAGAATACCATTCATGTGACGGATTTGCGTCGCCTTGCCGTCTGTGTGCGGTGCAGGCGTCATGGGCGTATGATGGCGTCCTTTCCCAGCAGTGCGGAGAGCACATGAGCAAGCTACTGACAACACTGGCCGCGGCCATTGCCCTGGCTGTGGCCCTGGCGCACGGGGAGCCTTCCGCTGATCCCGTGGACACGCAGATCCAGCGCGACCTGCACTTTCACATCGCCGAACTGGCGGACGATGCCTATGAAGGTCGTGAGCCCGGAACTCCGGGCGAAGAGAAGACCATTGCCTGGTTGCAGAAACACTTTGCCGCCCTGGGCGCAGAGCCCGGCAACCGCGGCAGCTGGGTGCAGGAGGTGCCGATCACCGCGGTAACCAGCGCACCCTCCGCGGTGCTGGCTATCCGCGGTCCCGACTTCAGCGCGGACCTGGCCTATGGCAGCGAGATGATGGTCGCCACCCAGCAGCAGGTCGCCACTACCGGCATTGCCGAATCCGAGCTGGTGTTTGTCGGTTACGGCATCAACGCCCCCGAGCGCGACTGGAACGACTACGCCGGTGTCGACGTTACCGGCAAGACCGTTGTCATCCTGACCAATGCCACCGACAGCGTCGAACACGGCAAGGCCTGGGGTGACGAGCGCCTCAAGGACTACACCGCCAACCACTATCACAAGCCCTCGGATGAATACGACGCCGACTGGGACCTGAGCGGTGCCGCCCAGGAAGTCATGTTGCTGCTGGAGATGGGGCGGGAACTCGCTGGCAACCGGGATTTCCCCAACTGGCACGAGGGGGTGGAGTTCAAGCGCGCCCGGGATGCTTCGCTGCAGCAATGACCGTGAGCGTTCCGACGCTCGTCAACGGCGAGTGATGGTAAAGGGTGACCAGGACTGGCTCACCGCCATCATTTCCAGCGAGTTCACGTTCAGGTGGCGGGGCAGGGTGGCGAGCCAGAACACGGTATCCGCGATGTCCTCGGGCTGGATCGGGTCAGCGCCCTGGTACATCCTGTCGTAGGCGGCCTGGTCCCCGCCGGTGCGCACCAGGGTGAACTCGCTCTCGGACAGGCCCGGCGCCAGGCAACTGACCCGGACTCCGGTGCCCTGCAGGTCGCTGCGCAGGGCGTAGGAAAACTGCTCGACGAAAGCCTTGCTGCCGCAATAGACGTTGCCGCCCGGGTAGGGCCAGTGGCCCGCGACCGAGCCAATATTGATGATGCTGCTGCCGGCGCCGCTGTCGATCAGCGTCGGCAGCAGCGCATGGGTCACTGTGGTCAGGCCCTTGATATTGGTGTCGATCATGCGATGCCACTGTTCCAGGTCGCAGTCCTGGGCCGGCGCCGTGCCGAGCGCCAGCCCGGCGTTGTTGACCAGCGCATGCACTTCCCGGAAGGGGCTCTCCAGCGCTGCCACCGCGGCCTGCACCGCCGCGGTGTCACGCACATCCAGGGTCAGCGTCAGTACCTGGCAGTGTGGCTCCAGTTCCGCGGCCAGCTCCGTCAGACGCTCGCCGCGGCGACCACTGAGGACCAGATTCCAGCCCGCTTCTGCGAAGCGGCGGGCGCAGGCGCGGCCGAAGCCCGAGGTGGCGCCAGTGATAAATGCGGTGTGGGTCATGACAAGGGCTCCCGTAGTGGGTGTGGGTGGACTCAGGCGGCGGCCGGCCGGTCGCGCCCGGCTTGCAGGGTCGCCAGGTGGGCGTCGAGGGCGGCGCTGACGGCCACCGGGTCGATCAGGCGCTTGATGCCGGCAAACAGCAGCCCCGCCTCCGGGTAGTAGTGACGCAGGTAGCCCAGCCACTGTTTGACCGGGCCGGCTGCGTGGCGGGGTTCGCACTGGGCGCGCTTGCTGTGGAAGAAGTGCTGCAGAAGCGCCGCGATATCGATCCAGGCCATGGGCTCCGCGGGTGCGCCGCCCAGGGAGGCGCGTACCAGGCGCGGCAGGTCCGGTCGTCGCAGGGCACCGCGACCGAGCATCAGGTCCTGGCACTGGCTCGCCAGCTGGCAGCGGCGGGCATCCTCCGGGCTCCAGATCTCACCGTTGGCGACGATCGGCAGGCTTGTCTGTGCCACGGCGCGGGCGATTTCATCCCACCAGGCCGGCGGCTGGTAGCCGTCGCGGCGGGTGCGGGCGTGGATGGCGATTTCGCTGGCCCCCGCCGCGGCGATCGCCAGCACGTTGTCCAGGAACTGGCTGCGGTCCTCGAAGCCGAGGCGGATCTTGGCGGTAACGGGGATCACGGCGGGCACGGCCCGGCGCACCGCAGCGACAATGCTGCCGACCCGTTCCGGTTCCTGCAGCAGGATTGCGCCACCGTCTGACTTGTTTACGGTTTTCGCCGGGCAGCCAAAGTTGAGATCGATACCCGGTGCGCCCAGTTCCGCGCAGCGGGCGGCGTTGTCCGCCATGGGCGACGGCTGGCCGCCCAGCAGCTGCACGTAGACAGGCACTCCGGCGGGAGTGCAACCGCCACTGTCCAGCTCCGGGCACAGGCGCCGGAACACCCGCGGCGGCAGCAACTGCTGACTGACCCGGACGAATTCGGTGACGCAGCGATCGATGCCGCCCAGGTCGGTCAGCAGGGCACGCATGGTGGCATCGATGACGCCCTCCATTGGGGCCAGGATCAGTCGCACGGCAGGTCTCCGGTTGAAAGCACCAGTATACCGGTGTCGGCCTCCCATGTTTAGGCAGGTGGGGGCGCCCCCCGACGAGGTGCCTGTCATCCACCATTGGCGCCCGGCATCGTTCCTGATTTATGATGGGCGTCGATTTGGGCCGGTCGCAAGGTGGGAGTGTGTTCCAGCAGGACGATATTTTCATGCAGGGAGTCGAGCTGATGGTCTTCGGCGTCAGCGCCGTGGTCATCTTCCTGACCCTGCTGGTGATAGTCACCTCGTTGACCTCAAGGTTCATGTCCCGCTACTTCCCCGAGCGGGCGGAAGCCCCTGCCGAGCTGCCCACACGGCCTGCCCCCCCGCCTGCTGCCGGCCCCGGCCAGGGTGAGCTGGTTGCGGTGATTGCCGCCGCCATCCATCAGCACCGAAAGCAGCGGCACTGACGCCACTATCCGAGAGGTTTTGTTGATGCAAGACGAGAAGCGCCCGCTGGGCATTACCGATGTGGTCCTGCGCGATGCCCACCAGTCCCTGCTGGCGACGCGCATGCGCCTGGACGATATGCTGCCTATTGCCGCTGAACTCGACACGGTCGGCTTCTGGTCCCTGGAGTCCTGGGGTGGCGCGACCTTTGACGCCTGCATTCGCTACCTGGGGGAAGACCCCTGGGATCGCATTCGGCAGCTGAAGCAGGCCATGCCGCGGACGCCCCAGCAGATGTTGCTGCGGGGCCAGAATATTCTGGGCTATCGGCATTATGCGGATGATGTGGTGCGCAAATTTGTTGCGCGCGCCGCCGACAACGGTATCGACGTATTCCGCGTGTTTGACGCCATGAACGACATGCGCAATATCGAGGTGGCGCTGCAGGCAGTGAAGGACGTTGGCAAGCATGCCCAGGGCACGATTTCCTACACCTTGAGCCCGGTGCACACCATCGAGACCTGGGTAGAGCAGGGCAAGCGCATCGAGGACATGGGTGCGGACTCCATTGCGATCAAGGACATGGCGGGCCTGCTGCGGCCCTATGACGGCTACGAGCTGGTACGCCGGCTGAAAGCGTCCTGTGCCATACCCATTCACATGCATTGCCACGCCACTACCGGACTGTCGACGGCGACTATTCTCAAGTGTGTCGAGGCAGGTATCGACAACGTCGACACCTCGATTTCCTCCATGTCCATGACCTACGGCCACTCGCCGACGGAATCGGTGGTCGCCATTCTCGACGGCACTGACCGCGACACGGGCCTGGACATCGAAAAGCTCGCCTCGATAGCAGCCTATTTTCGCGAGGTGCGGAAGAAATACGCAAAGTTCGAGGGCTCGCTGCGCGGTGTGGATGCGCGCATTCTCGTGGCCCAGGTGCCGGGCGGCATGCTGACCAACATGGAGAGCCAGCTGCGGGAGCAGGGCGCCGCCGACCGCATGGACGAGGTGCTGGAGGAGATTCCGCGGGTGCGTGAGGATCTCGGCTTCATCCCCCTGGTCACACCGACCTCGCAGATTGTCGGCACCCAGGCTGTGATCAACGTGCTTACCGGGGAGCGCTACAAGTCCATTTCCCGGGAAACCGCGGGGGTGCTGAAAGGGGAATACGGAACCACCCCGGCACCGGTCAACAAGGACCTGCAGGCGCGGGTGCTGGAGGGTGGCGAAGTGATCACCTGCCGGCCGGCGGATCTGCTGGAGCCCGAGATGGAGGCCCTGACAGAGGAGCTGCGCAGCCTGGCCCGGGAGCAGGACATTGCGCTGGCGGCAGGGGAGCAGGAGGTGGACGATGTCCTGACCTATGCGCTGTTCCCGCAGATTGGCCTCAAGTTTCTTCAGCACCGCGGCGATGCCAGCGCTTTCGAGCCGGCACCGGATGCGGCGACGGAACCCGCCGCCGCGACCGCTGGCAAGTCGGTGGCAAAGGTCGCGAGCAAGGCTGCAACGGACGCCGGCGTCTATACAGTAAAGGTCAATGGCCAGTCCTATGTCGTCGAGGTGGCCGAGGGCGGCGATGTGGCCGCGGTCAGCCCGCCAGCGCCTGCACCGGAAGCACCCGCTGCCGCCGGTCCGGGCGAGCCGCTGCCGGCACCGCTGGCGGGCAATATTTTCAAGGTCAACGTCAAGCCCGGGGATGCGGTGACATCGGGGCAGGTCATCGTCCTGCTCGAGGCCATGAAAATGGAAACCGAGGTGCGCTCTCCACGGGATGGCCGTGTGGTCAGCGTCGCGGTCAAGCCCGGCGACACGGTTGTCGTTGGCGACGCCCTGATCATGCTGGATTGACGCCCATGGATAACCTGTTACGGCTCTGGCAGTCCACGGGCCTGGCCCAGTTCGAGCCGGGTCAGGCGGTGATGATCCTGATCGGGATTGCGCTGCTGTTCCTGGCGATCCGCAAAGGCTTCGAGCCGCTGCTGCTGGTACCCATCGGCTTTGGCGGTATCATGGCCAATATTCCCGGGGCAGGACTGGCCTATTCCGCCGCCGAGAACGCCTTGCACGGCAGCGACCCCGCGGTGTGGGCAGAGATCGCCACGACTCTGGGCAGTGCTGCTGTTGCCGATGCGAGGGCCTTGCTGGACGCGCTCGCGACAGCCGACCTGTCACAACAAGTGGCCGCGAGCCGTGTCGCCGCAGAGGCGGGCTACGGCGACGGCATGCTCTACAGCTTCTACATGGTGGCCATTGCCAGCGGGGTGGCCCCACTGGTGATCTTCATGGGTGTGGGAGCGATGACCGATTTTGGCCCGCTGCTGGCCAATCCGCGTACCCTGTTTCTGGGGGCAGCTGCCCAGTTCGGGATCTTTGCCACGGTACTGGGAGCGGTGGGCCTCACCTCGCTGGGGATCATGGACTTCAGTCTTGCGGATGCCGCGGCGATAGGCATCATCGGCGGCGCCGACGGCCCCACCGCGATTTATGTCGCCAGCATCCTGGCACCCGACCTGCTCGGCCCCATCGCCGTCGCCGCCTATTCCTACATGGCACTGGTGCCACTGATCCAGCCGCCGATCATGCGGGCGCTGACCACCCGGGCCGAGCGCGAAATCGTCATGACCCAGTTGCGGGTGGTGTCGCGGCGGGAAAAAATCGTGTTCCCGCTGGTACTGCTGATCCTGGTAGCGCTGTTGCTGCCGGCGGCGGCACCACTGCTGGGCATGTTCTGTTTCGGCAACCTGATGAAAGAGTGTGGTGTGGTCGGGCGTTTGAGCGACACCGCGCAGAACGCGCTGATCAATATTACGACGATTTTCCTCGGCCTGTCGGTCGGCTCCAAGCTGGTGGCGGACAAGTTCCTCGACATCAATACCCTGGGCATCATGGGCCTGGGGATTGTGGCGTTTGCCATCGGCACCGCCTCGGGAGTCCTCATTGCCAAGCTGATGAACCGTTTTGGCAGCAATCCGCTCAATCCCCTGATCGGCTCCGCGGGGGTCTCGGCGGTACCCATGGCGGCGCGGGTCAGCAACAAGGTCGGTCTCGAAGCCAACCCCCACAACTACCTGCTGATGCACGCCATGGGTCCCAACGTGGCCGGCGTGGTGGGCTCGGCGGTGGCGGCGGGGGTAATGATCAGCCTGGTGGGTGGCTGAGACAAGGCTCTCCGGCAATCAAGTTGAGCGCCGTCGATTGGTGCCTGTGGCATTAATTTTGTACACTGTGGCGCTGACAACAACCGCTGAGCCAGAGTTTGCATGAATCCCAACTACCTTGATTTTGAACAGCCCATCGCCGAGCTTGAAGTCAAGATCGAAGAGCTCCAGCTGGTGGGAACAGACGCGGATATCAATATCAGCGAGGAAATCCGCACCCTGCGTGAGAAGAGCGCCAAGCTCACCGAGAAAATCTATTCCAACCTGAGTGCCTGGGATACCGTCAAGGTGGCCCGCCATCCCCGGCGGCCCTACACCCTGGACTACATCAGTCGCGTCTTTACCGACTTTGACGAATTGCACGGGGACCGCCACTTTGGTGATGACCGCGCAATTGTCGGTGGTACAGCGCGTCTGTGCGGGCGCCCGGTGATGGTTATTGGCCAGGAAAAGGGGCGTGCGGTCAAGGACAAGGTCTTGCGCAACTTCGGCATGCCCAAACCGGAGGGGTACCGCAAGGCCCTGCGCCTGATGCAGATGGCTGAGCGCTTCCGGATGCCGGTCATCACCCTGATTGATACGCCTGGCGCCTATCCCGGAATTGATTCCGAGGAACGCGGTATCAGCGAGGCCATTGCCCAGAACCTGGCGGTGATGTCGCGGCTGGCAACGCCCATCATCTGCGTGGTAATCGGCGAGGGCAGCTCTGGCGGCGCCCTGGGTATCGGGGTCGGCGACCATCTGGCCATGCTCCAGTACGCCACCTATTTCGTCATCTCCCCGGAGGGTTGTGCCAATATCATCTGGAAGAGCACGGCCCACGCGCCGGATGCTGCGGCCGCGATGGGGGTCACGTCCAAGGTCCTGCAGGAGCTGGGTATTGTCGATGCCACGATCCCCGAGCCCATGGGCGGTGCCCATCGCAACGTCGACCAGATGGCCGAGCGTGTGCAGGGGCACCTGCTCAAGCAGCTGCAGCGGCTGGAACAGATTCCGCTCGAGGATATGCTCGAGCAGCGCTACCAGCGCCTGATGTCCTACGGCAACTGAACGCTCGCCACCGGCGGGTGGTTGCATGAACCTCGAAGCAGCAGACCTGGCACCGGCACTGGAGGCCCATCGCGGTGCTGGCCGCTGGCTGCTGGCCTTCAGCGGTGGCCTCGATTCCACGGTCCTGCTGCACCTCCTGCACGAGTATCGACGCTCCCACCCCGGCGCACCTCCCCTCAACGCGGTTCACGTCAACCACAACCTGCAGCCGGCCGCCGTGGCTTGGGAGCAGCATTGCCAGCAGGTCTGTGCGGCACTCGAGGTGCCGCTGCTGTTGCGCCGGGTGGCGGTAGACGCCGGCGGCAGGGGCATCGAAGCGGCGGCCCGCGAGGCCCGCTATCGCGCTCTGGCAGATTCCCTGCAGGCGGGCGATGTCATGTTTTTTGCCCATCACCAGGACGACCAGGTAGAGACCCTGCTGCTGCGCTGGTTGCGCGGTGCCGGCCTGCAGGGCCTGCAGGGCATGCCGGTGACGCGGGCGCTTGGTCCGGGCCAGCTGTCACGACCGTTGCTGGCGTGGCCACGGACGGCGCTTGAGGCCTGCGCCCGACGACGCCGGTTGCAGTGGATCGATGACCCTTCCAACGTGGACACCGGCTTTGACCGCAACTACCTGCGCCATGAGGTGCTGCCGCTGCTGGCTCGGCGTTGGCCGGGTTACCGCAGCAGCATGGTGCGCTCGGCGCGGCAGCTGGCGTCCGCGGCAGCGGTACTGGACGAGTTGCTGCCCACCCCACCACCCTGTGCCACCCTGCTGGGCGACCCGGGTATTCCGGTTGCCAGCCTGCTGCAGGATCCCGCCGGTACCGGCTGGCTGGTCTTGCATCAGTGGCTGGCCGAGCGCGGCCTGCCGACGCCACCGCGGGCACCGGCCGGCGAGTTCCTGCGGCAACTGCAGTCCGGGGGCGGCAGCCCGGAACTGGCCTGGAGCGGGCAGCGCCTGCGACGTTTTGGCGACGGCGTCTATCTGCTGCCGGCAGGCGACACAACTGCCTGGGCCGCGGCGGGCCAGCTAGCGGCGGGCGCGACACTGGAGCTGCCCGGTGGCGGCAGCCTGGCGCTGGTTCCGGCGGGCGCGGGGCCGGGCATACGCCTGGAGCCGGGGGCGTTCCTGACCGTGTGCACCCGCAGCGGCGGTGAGCGCTGCCAGCCCCTGGGGCGGGCGGGCAGCCAACGCCTGAAAAAGTTGCTGCAGGAGGCCGGGGTACCCCCCTGGTGGCGTGATCGCCTGCCGCTGCTGTACCTGGACGACAGCCTGGTGGCGGTCGCCGATCTGTGGTTGTGCGCTTCCCCTCATACCCTCGCCGAGGGTGGCGCAGGGGCCTTGCGGCCGCTTTGGCGGCGAAATAACCCCGCTTCCGCGGATTGAGCTGAGAGCCCCTTTCTGGTAGTCTGATTTCCCATCTTTTCGCAGGAAACGCGCACTCCGTCGGCGGCTTGTTGGTCGCCCTGCGCCGTTCCTGGGTGCCCATATTCACAGCGTACAGAAAGGCTTTTCATGACGCGATATGTCTTCGTCACCGGTGGTGTGGTTTCCTCTCTGGGCAAGGGGATTGCAGCCGCATCCCTGGCGGCCGTGCTGGAGGCGCGCGGCATCCGCGTCACACTGCTGAAGCTGGATCCCTACATCAATGTCGATCCGGGCACCATGAGCCCGTTCCAGCACGGTGAAGTGTTTGTCACCGAAGACGGTGCCGAAACCGATCTGGATCTCGGCCACTATGAGCGCTTTACCCGCACCACCATGAAGCGCACCAATAATTTCACCACCGGCCGGGTGTACAACACCGTGCTGAAAAAAGAGCGCCGCGGTGACTACCTCGGTGGCACGGTGCAGGTCATTCCCCACATTACCGACGAGATCAAGCGCCGGGTGATCCTCGGTGCCGGCGATGCCGAGGTCGCGATAGTGGAAATTGGCGGTACCGTGGGTGACATCGAGAGCCTGCCTTTCCTCGAGGCCGCGCGCCAGTTGCGGGTGGAGGTCGGCTCCAGCCGCGCGCTGCTGATGCACCTGACCCTGGTGCCCTACATTGCCACAGCCGGCGAAATCAAGACCAAGCCAACCCAGCACTCGGTCAAGGAACTGCGCTCCATCGGCCTGCAGCCCGATATCCTGCTGTGTCGCTGCGCGGTGCCCATCGACGAGGGTGCGTGCAAGAAGATTTCCCTGTTTACCAACGTCGAGGAACGCGCTGTCATTCCGCTGCTGGATGCAGATTCCATCTACCGCATTCCGGGCATGCTGCACGGGGCCCACCTCGACCAGTTCGTGGTCGAGCGCTTCGGGCTTGACTGCCCTCCGGCGGACCTGGCGGAGTGGGACGACGTCCTGCGGCGGGAGTTCAGCGAGCCCAGAGGCACTGTGCGCGTGGCCATGGTGGGCAAGTACATGGATCTGCTGGACGCCTACAAGTCGCTCAATGAGGCGCTCAAGCATGCCGGCCTGCAGACCCTGGTGACAATCCAGGTAGACTACATCGACGCCGAGGATATCGAGCGCGAGGGCACCGGGGTGTTGGCCCAGGCCGATGCCATTCTGGTCCCGGGCGGCTTCGGCGACCGCGGCGTCGAAGGAAAAATTACCGCCGTCCGCTATGCTCGCGAAAACAACATTCCGTTCCTGGGTATCTGCCTGGGGATGCACGTTGCGCTGATCGAATACGCGCGCAATGTCTGCGCTCTCGAGGGTGCCAACTCCACGGAAATGCAGGCCGACACGCCACATCCTATCGTCGCGCTGATTACCGAGTGGCAGAACGCGGACGGTTCTACCCAGCAGCGCGATGCCAGCTCGGATCTCGGCGGCACCATGCGCCTGGGCGCACAGACCTGTTACCTTGAGAGCGACTCCAGGGTGCGACAGATCTACGGCGCGGATACGGTGCTGGAACGGCACCGCCACCGCTACGAGATCAACAACAACTATGTCGACCAGCTGGTGTCTGCCGGTATCCGCATCGCCGGCTGGTCCGCGGATCGGGCCCTGGTGGAAATGATCGAACTGCCGCAGCATCCCTGGTTTGTGGCCTGCCAGTTTCACCCGGAATTTACCTCGCGGCCCCGTGGCGGACACCCGCTGTTCACCGGCTATATCGAGGCCGCACTCGCCCATGCCCAGGGCTGAACTGTTGCTGGAGGCCTGCCGGTGACGCAGCAGACAGTGCACCTGGGCGCTATACCCATCGCCAACGATGCGCCCTTCGTCCTGCTCGGTGGAGTCAACGTGCTGGAGAGCCGTGACTTCGCCCTGCAGGCGGCAGAACACTATGTTGCAGTCTGCGCCCGGCTGGGAATCCCGCTGGTGTTCAAGGCGTCCTACGACAAGGCCAACCGCTCCTCCATCCACTCCTTCCGCGGCCCCGGCCTGGAGCAGGGACTGGCCATCCTGGCCGAGATCAAGGCGCAGTTTGGTGTGCCCGTGATCACCGACGTGCACACACCGGAGCAGGCGGCCCCGGCAGCCGAGGTCTGTGACATCATCCAGCTGCCGGCGTTTCTCGCCCGGCAGACCGATCTGGTGGCAGCGATGGCCGCCACCGGCGCCATCATCAACATCAAGAAGCCGCAGTTCCTGAGCCCCTCGCAGATGGCCAACGTGGCAGAGAAGTTCCGCGAGTGCGACAACGACCGGCTGCTGATTTGCGAGCGTGGCAGCAATTTCGGCTACGACAACCTGGTGGTCGACATGCTGGGTTTCGGCGTCATGAAGCAAACCTGCGGCGACATCCCGCTGATCTTCGACGTCACCCACGCCCTGCAATGCCGCGATCCCCTGGGTGCCGCCTCCGGCGGGCGCCGGGAGCAGGTGCTGGAGCTGGCGCGCGCAGGCATGGCTACCGGCCTCGCGGGCCTGTTTCTGGAGGCGCATCCGGAGCCCGCCAGGGCGCTTTGCGATGGTCCCAGCGCGCTGCCGTTGCATCAACTCGAGCCTTTCCTCGCCCAGGTCAAGGCGGTGGACGACCTGGTGAAGCGCCTGCCCCCGCTGATTATCGAATAACTATCTGTCTACTGGAGTTTACGCAATGAGCAAGATTGCCAACGTACAGGCCTTTGAAGTCATGGATTCCCGGGGCAATCCGACGGTCATGGCCGAGGTGACTCTGGCCGGTGGCGCAGTCGGTGTGGCCTGCGCGCCCTCCGGTGCCTCGACCGGCTCCCGGGAGGCACTGGAGTTGCGCGATGGCGACAGCCAGCGCTACCTCGGCAAGGGCGTATTGAAGGCGGTCGGGCACGTCAATGGTCCCATCCGGGAACTGTTGCTGGGGCGCGACCCGGCGCAGCAACGCGAGCTGGACGCGGCCATGATCGAAGCCGATGGCACCGACAACAAGGCGCACTTTGGCGCCAACGCCATTCTCGCGGTATCCCTGGCAGCGGCCAAGGCCGCGGCGACGTCCCGCAAGATCCCTTTGTACCAGCACATCGCCGAGCTCAATGGCACTGCTGCACTCAGCATGCCGGTGCCGATGATGAACATCCTCAACGGCGGCGAGCACGCCGACAACAACGTCGATATCCAGGAGTTCATGGTGCAGCCGGTGGCCGCGCCGACCTTTGCCGAAGCACTGCGCGCTGGCGCCGAGATCTTCCAGCATTTGAAAAAAGTGTTGGCGTCACGGGGCCTCAGCACCGCCGTGGGCGACGAGGGCGGTTTTGCGCCCAATCTGCCATCCAATGAAGCGGCGCTGGAAGTGATCGCGGTGGCGGTCGACAAGGCAGGCTACACGCTCGGCCGCGACATCACCCTGGCCCTGGACTGCGCTGCTTCCGAATTCTACCGCGACGGTGTCTACGACCTCGCCGGCGAGGGCAAGCGCTTCAGCAGCGAGGAATTCACCGACTACCTGGCCGACCTCGCCGCCGGCCACCCGATTGTCTCTATTGAGGACGGCCTCGACGAATCCGACTGGGACGGCTGGAAGCTGCTGACCGACAAGATCGGTGACCGGGTGCAGCTGGTGGGCGACGACCTGTTTGTGACCAATACGCGGATCCTCAAGCAGGGCATTGAACGCGGTGTGGCCAACTCCATCCTGATCAAGTTCAACCAGATTGGCACCCTGTCCGAGACCCTGGACGCCATTGCCATGGCCCGGGAAGCCGGGTATACCGCGGTGATTTCCCATCGCTCCGGGGAAACCGAAGATACCACGATTGCCGATCTGGCCGTGGCGACAGCCGCCGGCCAGATCAAGACCGGCTCCCTGTGCCGCTCCGATCGGGTTGCCAAGTACAATCGCCTGCTGCGCATTGAAGCGGAGCTGGGCGGCCGCGTGTCTTACCGTGGCCTCGCCGAGATCGCAGGCCGGCGCTAGGTCAAGCCCGGGGACCCTGGCCGCCTCCGCCCATGAAATACCTGCTGCTTGCACTCGTTGCCTTGCTGGGCGTACTGCAATACCGACTCTGGATTGCCGAGGGCAGCCTCGCGGAAAAACACCGGCTGCAACGGCAGGTCGAGGAGCAGCAGGCCTTCAATCGCGAACTGGAAGCACGCAACGCGGTGCTGGAACGGGAAGTGCTGGATCTGCAGACTGGTAACGAGGGTCTGGAGCAGCGGGCCCGGGAACAACTTGGCCTGGTGCGCGAAGGCGAAATTTTCTACCAGTTCGTCCTCGAGCCGGACCGCCCCGCAGCCTCGGTGGGCAGCGATCATAGCCGTGCCGTGGATGCAGCAAAGGCGATCGTGATCCCTGCCTTGCCGGACACGGAAAGCGAGACTGAATGAAGCCCGGGGCGCGCTGCTGGGGAGTGATACCGGCCGCCGGAATCGGCGCCAGAATGGCGACCGGGCAACCCAAGCAATATCTCGAGATTGCCGGCAAGAGCCTGTTGCAGCACAGTCTCGATGCCCTGTTGGCCATTGCCGCGGTCGAGGCCGTCGTGGTCGCCCTGGGCGCAGGCGACATGTGGGCGCCCCTGCTCCCGTGCTCCCGGGTGCGGTTGACGGTGGGCGGTGCCCGGCGCGCGGATTCGGTATTGGCCGCATTGCGCGCTCTGCAAGAAATTGCACATGAAGATGATTGGGTCCTGGTGCACGACGCCGCCCGTCCCTGCCTGTTACCGGCGGACGGCGAGCGCCTGGTGGCGGCGGTGCTGACGAGCGGCAGTGGCGCGCTGCTGGCGGAGCCGGTGGTGGATACCATCAAGCGGGTTGCCGCCGACGGGCGGGTGCTGGGTACCCTGGACCGCAGTGAACTCTGGCGGGCGCAGACTCCGCAGATGTTCCGGCTCGGTGAATTGGCCGCTGCGCTCGACCGGGCACTGCGCGCGGGGGTTCCCATCACCGATGAGGCCTCGGCGATGGAGTGGGCGGGTCACCCGGTGGCGGTAGTGCCGGGTTCGACCCGCAATCTCAAGGTGACGGTGCCGGATGATCTGGCACTGGCGGCCTTCTACCTCGGTCAGTCGATAACAGGATAGCGGGCATGCGCATTGGACACGGTTATGATGTACACCGGTTTGGCCCTGGTAACGAGGTCATCCTGGGTGGTGTGGCCATTGCCCACAGCCATGGTCTGGTGGCCCATTCGGATGGCGATGTGCTGGTGCACGCCCTCTGCGATGCGCTGCTGGGTGCCATCGGGCGCGGGGATATCGGCCGCCACTTCCCCGATACGGACCCGGCCCTGGCCGGCCTCGACAGCCGCCTGATGTTGCGCAAGGTCGTAGAGCAGGTACATTCCGGCGGTTGGGCGCTGGCTAACATGGATGCCACCCTGATCGCCGAGGCCCCGCGGATGGCACCGCATGTCGCGGCCATGCGCACGAACCTGGCCCGGGACCTGCGGGTAACAGAGAGCCAGGTCAACGTGAAGGCAACGACGACCGAAAAGCTGGGCTTTACCGGTCGCGGTGAAGGCATAGCTGCACACGCGGTGGTGCTGCTGGTTGCCGAGGCCCTGTGATCGCGCCGCGGCCTCGTGTGGCGCCGGATCTGCCGGTGAGTGCCTTCATCCGCAGTACGCCGGAGGACTTTGTGGTCCGGGAGCAGCTCGGCTTCGAAGCGGATGGCAGTGGTGAGCATGTATTCCTGCACCTGCAGAAACGCGGCCTCAACACCCAGGATCTGCTGCAGCGGGTCTCGGCCCTGAGTGGCATTCATTTGCGCGATATTGGCTACAGTGGCCTCAAGGACCGGCGAGCGATCACCAGCCAATGGGTCAGCGTGCGCATGGCGGGCAAGCCGGAGCCGGATTGGCAGCGCCTGGCGGTGCCGGGGGAGGTCGAGGTGCTGGACTGTCGGCGCCACTCGCGCAAACTCAAGCGCGGCGTCCACCGCAGCAACCGCTTCGAACTGCGGTTGCGCAGGCTGGAGGGGGATATCGACGCCCTGCAGGTCCGCCTGCAGCAGCTCTCGCAGCAGGGTGTACCCAATTACTTTGGCGAGCAGCGCTTCGGCCACGGCGGCGCCACGCTGGCGCAGGCGCGGCAGTGGCAGGAACGCGGCGCGCGCAAGCTGTCCCACAGCAAGCGCGGCCTGCTGCTGTCTGCCCTGCGCGGGCATTTGTTCAACCGGCTGTTGGCACAGCGGGTAGAGGAGGGCAGCTGGAACCGTCTGCTGCCAGGAGATGTTGGCATGTTGCAGGGATCCCGCAGCCTGTTTTCCTGTCCGGAAGTGACTGCGGAGCTGGTCGCCAGAGTCGCGGCGGGGGATGTACACCCGGGTCTGCCACTCTGGGGTCGGGGCGAGGTACTGCAGGGTGAGGCACGGCTGATCAGGCAGGAAACAATCCTGGCGCCGGAAGCGGTGCTGTGCCGGTTTCTGGAGGAGGCGGGGTTGACCCTCGCTTACCGCCCTGCGCGACTGCTGGCGGATGACTTTTGCTGGCGGTTTTGTGATGATGGCGCGCTGCTGCTGGGATTCAGTTTACCTCCCGGGAGCTACGCGACCGCGGTGCTGGCGGAACTGGCGGATTATCGGGAAGCGCATGGGGAGAGTAGGAACAGCAGTGAATAGTGTGGACTTGAACGGCATCGGCATGACCTCCCAGCGTACCCGCGAGCGTTTGGTCCAGCGCCTGGTGGAACAGGGTATCGGCAGTCAGCGTGTGCTCGATGTCATGCGTACCACCCCCCGGCATCTGTTCCTCGATGAAGCCATGGCGCACCGGGCCTACGAGGACACGTCCCTGCCTATCGGCTTTCAGCAGACCCTGTCCCAGCCCTATATCGTTGCCCGCATGACCGAGCTTTTGCTGGAGCAGGGTCCTCGCAGCCGCGTTCTGGAAGTCGGTACCGGCTCCGGCTACCAGACTGCCGTGCTCGCCCAGCTGGTAGAGCAGGTGTGGAGCGTGGAGCGGATCAAGCCCCTGCTGGACAAGGCACGCCAGCGCCTGCGGCAGCTGAAATTGCGCAACGTCACCCTGCGCCATGCCGATGGCAGCATGGGCTGGGAGGATGCGGGCCCGTTTGACGGGATTCTCAGTACCGCAGCGCCAGAGCGCATTCCCGAGGAGCTGCTGCGGCAACTCGCACCCGGAGGCTGTCTGGTCATTCCCGTGGGTGGCGCCAGCCAGCACCTGCAAGTGGTCACCCGCAGCAGCGAGGGCTTCGACACCCGTATCGTGGAGGCCGTGCGCTTTGTGCCCCTGCGCCCGGGCACGGTGAAGTAGTGACGCCCCTGGGGGTTTACCTGCGGGGTGTACTGATGGGCGCCGCGGATATCGTCCCCGGGGTGTCCGGCGGCACCATGGCGTTCATAACCGGTATTTACGACCGCCTGCTGGCCAGTATCCGGTCTTTCGACCTGCGCTGCCTGCGGCTGCTGTGGCAGCGGCGCTTTCGCGATGCCTGGCGACATGTGGACGGCGGTTTCCTGCTGGCGCTGGTGCTGGGCATCTTCACCAGCATTCTGTCCCTGGCACGCCTGCTCTCGTGGCTACTGGCGGAATACCCGGTCCCATTGTGGGCGTTCTTTTTTGGCCTGATCCTGGCCTCGGCGCTGGTGTTGCTGCGCCAGGTTCCCCACTGGACACCGCCGCGGGCGGTCTGCCTGCTGGTGGGGCTCCTGCTGGCTGCTGGCATCGCCCTGTCTCCGGTCGTGGCCATGGCGCCGGGGCTGCCCGGTATTTTCGTGGCCGGTTTTATTGCCATTTGCGCGATGATACTGCCGGGGATTTCAGGGAGCTTCATTCTCATTTTGCTGGGCATGTACGGCCCGGTCCTCGGCGCGGTTAAAAATCTGCAGCTGGACGTGATGGCCGTATTTGCCCTCGGTGCCGGCTTGGGGTTGATGTGTTTTTCGCGGCTATTGCACTGGCTTTTGCAGCGTTTTCACGTCGCCACCATGGCGTTGCTGACCGGCTTTCTGTTCGGTTCACTGCTGGTGGTCTGGCCCTGGAAGCACGCTCTCGACTGGGTGCTGGGCAGTGACGGAGAGTTGCGCCCGGCCCAGCAGGTACCGGTCTGGCCCTGGCAGTTTGCCGCTGAACCCCAGCTGCCTCTCTGCGTGGCACTGATGGTCACGGGTTTTGTCCTGGTGTGGCTGGTGGAACGGAGGTGGGGTGGTGGCTGAGCAGATTGCAGTGCTCAGTGCCGACAGGGGCGCTGCCCGATTAGCGGTGATACCGCTGCTGCTGGCCCTGGTCATGCTGCTGGCGGCCTGCGCCGGCGGCCACCGCGCGCCGATCGAGGACCGGCATGCGCGCGCCGCGAGCGCAGTGCCGGCAGCCAATGTCCATGTCGTGCAGCGCGGCGACACCCTCTATTCCATTGCCTTTCGGTTTGGCCTGGATTACCGGGACGTGGCGGCAGCCAACGGCATCGGGGCACCCTATACCATCTATCCCGGCCAGCGCCTGACCCTGATAGGCGGTCAGGCGTCCGGTTATGCTGCCAGCCCCCAGCCGGCCCCGGCCGCCACGTCGGCGTCACGGTCGACGCCGGTTTCGCCTCCGCCGGCTACAGTTGCCCGCCCCGATCCGGTCCCGGAACCCGTGGTCACACCACCGTCATCCGTCCCTGCCATAAAAGTAATGCCGGCGGCACCCGTGCCTGCGACGCCAGCGCCCAGGCCACCCCTGGGTCCGGTGACTTCCTGGCGCTGGCCAGCCTCGGGGCCCGTTACCAGGGGCTACTCGGCGACGGTGCACAAAGGCATCGATATCGGCGGCCAGCGCGGTGATGCGGTGCTGGCAGTGGCGGCGGGCGAGGTGGTGTACGCCGGTACCGGCATCGTCGGCTTTGGTGAGCTGCTGATCATCAAACACGATGACGTGTACCTCAGCGCCTACGGCCACAACGATCGCCTGTTGGTTACCGAGGGCACACGGGTCAGCGCTGGGCAGCGGATTGCGGAGAAGGGCAGCAGCGGCACCGATACCGTGAAACTGCACTTCGAGATCCGCCAGGAAGGCCGGCCTGTCGATCCGCTGCGGCTGTTGCCGCCGAGGTAGGTCGGGCCGCTTGGGTCGGGCCGCTTGGGTCGGGCCGCGCAGGTCGGGCCGCGCAGGTCGGGCCGCGCAGGTCGGGCCGCCCTGACCAGCGCACGTGGCGTCTTGTGCTGAACATTCTCCTTGGGGTAATCTGATCTACCGGTCCGTATACGCTCAGCAGTCAAACGCGGAAGTGAGGTATAGCCATGGATGTGGACACAAGAAAAACAAGCCCCAGGCGGATGATTGCGGGGGGCGGGTCCAGCTCAGCGAATCCGCGCGACGTGCACGCCCGGCAGCATCACGAAGAGCTACCTGACGCAGACGCAGAGGTGGAGCAGTCCCTCCCGGACAGCGACGAAGAGGCCGAGCAGGAGGCATTTGACCGCGCCCGGTCCGCTCGCAGCGTGGAAAAATCCCTGGATGCTACCCAGCTCTACCTGAATGAAATAGGTTTTTCACCCCTGCTGACCGCCGACGAGGAGAAGCACTATGCCCGCCTGGCGATCAAGGGGGATGAGGCCGCCAGGCGGCGGATGATCGAGAGCAACCTGCGCCTGGTAGTAAAAATTTCCCGGCGCTATATCAATCGCGGCTTGACCCTGCTGGACCTGATCGAAGAGGGCAACCTGGGCCTGATCCGTGCGGTGGAAAAGTTCGACCCCGAGCGCGGTTTCCGCTTTTCCACCTACGCCACCTGGTGGATCCGCCAGACCGTCGAGCGGGCGATCATGAACCAGACCCGTACCATTCGCCTCCCCATCCATGTGGTCAAGGAACTCAATGTCTATCTGCGTGCCGCGCGCGAGCTGACCCAGAAGCTGGACCACGAACCCAGCGCGGAAGAAATCGCGCAGATGCTGGACAAGCCGGCAGAGGATGTGAAGCGCCTGTTGGGTCTGAACGAGCGGGTTACCTCGATCGATGTGCCGGTGGGGCCGGAGTCGGACAAGGCGGTGCTGGAAACCATCGCCGATCTCGGCGGCAACGACCCTTCCCAGCTGCTGCAGGACAGCGATATTCGTGACAGTATCAGTCACTGGCTGGATGAGTTGTCGGAGAAACAGCGGGAAGTGGTGTCGCGGCGTTTCGGGCTCAGGGGACACGAAAGCAGCACCCTGGAAGAAGTGGGGCGGGAAATCGGCCTGACCCGGGAGCGGGTGCGGCAGATTCAGGTCGAGGCCCTGCGTCGCCTGCGCCAGATCATGGAGACCGAGGGCCTGACCGGAGATTCCCTGTTCAGCTGAGCCTGCTTCCTGAGGGGCTGCTAACGCTCCAGCAGGGCCAGTTTGTTGGGCTTGTTGGCCCACTCTTCGGCATCCGGCAACGGTGGCTTCATCTCGGTGATGTTGGGCCAGATTTCCGCCAGCTCCGCGTTCAGTTCCAGGAAGACCTGCTGGTCTTCCGGCAGCTCGTCCTCGGAGAAAATCGCATCCACTGGGCATTCCGGCTCGCACAGGGCGCAGTCAATACACTCGTCAGGGTGAATGACCAGGAAATTCGGGCCCTCGTAGAAGCAATCTACCGGGCAGACCTCGACACAGTCCGTGTGCTTGCACTTGATACACTGTTCACCAACAACAAAAGTCATGCCAATCCTGCCTCATCTGCCCGCGGGCCTGTTCGAAGGTGGGGAAGTTTAACCGCTGCGGGATGAGTTTTAAAGTGCTTCAGAGGTCTTGCTGCAGTGGTCTTGGCAAAGGTGGCTTTCGACACCTCAAGCCTCTGGTCCGGCCGCCTGCAGCAGCTCAATGGCCTGTTCGTAGTCAAAGCGGAGGATATGGCGCAACAGTTGCTCGGCTGGCACGGCACCCAGCAGGGCCTGTAGCAGGGGTGCCTCCTCCCGGACCAGCTGTGTTGCCAGGATATCACCGATACGCAGGTACTCCTGCAGCCGCTGCAGTACCTCGGGGCCGCGGGCACGATCAATGTCGGTTGCGTCCTGGTCGATCCCGCTGCCTGGGGCTGGCGGTTTGCTGGCGGGTCCGGCGGCGGGTGTGTCGGCGAGCCCTGCGCCGTAGCGGAAGGGCAGCCACTGGAGGAGTTTCTGGAACAGGTCTTCGGGCTCGACCGGTTTCGGAATGAAATCATTCATGCCGGCCTCAAGGCAGGCCCGGCGGTCATCGTCGAAGGCATTGGCGGTCATGGCCAGGATCGGGGTCTGTTCCCAGCCTGCCAGGCCGCGCAGGGCACGGGTCGCCTGCAGTCCGTCGATGTTGGGCATCTGCAGGTCCATCAATACCAGATCATAGTCACGGTGAGCGGCCATTTCCAGCACTTCCACTCCGTCTTCCGCGGCGTCGACAGTCAGGCCGACGCTGTGCAGCAGCTCCATGGCGACTTCGCGGTTGATCACATTGTCCTCTGCCAGCAGCAGCCTCGCGCCGGCGCGGGTTTGTCGCAGCAGCTCCTCGGTGTCCCCGGCTTTGTTTTCGGTCTCGGGCAGAATGCCGTGCCCCCGTTGCAGCCGGGCGGTAAACCAGAAGGTGCTGCCTGTGCCGGGCGTGCTCTCTGCCCCGGCCTCACCGCCCATCAACTCGGCCAGGCGCCGGGTGATCACCAGGCCCAGCCCCGTGCCTCCATACTGCCGCGTCGTGGACAGGTCGGCCTGCTCAAAGGCCTGGAACAATCGTTCCAGGCGGTCCGCTGGAATGCCGATGCCGCTGTCCTCGACTTCGAAACGTACCAGCAGATCCGTACCAGTTTCCTCCAGCAGGCGCGCTCGCAGACTGACGCCGCCCTGGTCAGTGAATTTGATCGCATTGCCAGCCAGGTTCAGCAGGGCCTGGCGCAGCCGCACCATGTCTCCGCGCAGCCAGGTCGGTACCGAGTCCATGTCGATATCAATCGTCAGCCCCTTGTCGTTCGCTGCCTCACGGAGTATCGAGGCAACGTGATCCAGCACTGTCGTCAGGGTAAAATCGCGATGTTCCAGCTCCACTTTGCCGGCCTCGATCTTGGAAATGTCGAGGATGTCGTTGATGATGGAGAGCAAGTGGCGGCCAGCGCTGTCGATCTTGCGCAGCCGGTCCCGATTGCCCGCCGTGGCCTCGGCGCGCAACAGGTGGGTCAGGCCGAGGATCGCGTTCAGCGGCGTGCGGATTTCGTGGCTCATGTTGGCCAGGAAGGTGCTCTTGGCCTGGTTCGCGGCCTCGGCATGCCGGCGTGCCTCCTCCAGCTGGTGAGTGCGCTCGTCCACCAGCTCTTCCAGATGGTGACGGTGGTTGTCCAGCTCTCTTGCCAGGCGCTTTTTCTCGGTAATGTCCTCCTTGATCGCGACATAGTGGGTGACCGTGCCATCGGCCTGCCGCAGCGGCGTGACGAACGCATATTCGGTGTATTCCTCGCCACTCTTTTTACGGTTGTAGAATTCGCCTTTCCAGGTTTCGCCGCGGGCCAGGGTCGCCCACAGGGTGTCGTAATTGCCGGGTGGCGTACGCCCTGACTGGAGCACCCGGGGGTTTTGCCCCGCGACCTCTGACGGAGTGTAGCCGGTGACGCGGGTAAAGGCGGCGTTGACGTATTCGATCTCTGCCTCGGCATTGGTGATGACGATGCTCTCGGGGCTCTGCTCCACTGCGAGGGCGAGCTTGCGCAGCGAATCAAGACTGCGCTGGCGCTGAACCAGACGCCAGATGTCGTTACTCAGCAGTTGTACCGTTTCGACATCCAATGCCGTGTAGTCGCTGTCCTTGTTGCCGACCCCCGTTAGCATGACCACTTTGCCGTCTTCGAAAACGGGTACCGAAATCATGCGATCGAGCTGCGCATGTCCGTCCGGCAAGCCCCTTTTCCCCGGATAGCCTGCGTAGTCGTTGATCACCACGGGCTGGCGCTGGCGCAGGGCATCTGCCCAGACGCCGGCCTCACTGACGGGGTAGTGTGTGTCATGCACCACGGTGCAGTAGTGCTCGATAGTGCGTCGCGACCAGGTCACCAGCTCAATGGTCTGTTCGTCATCGTTGACAAAATGGATAAAGGATATCCGGCTGTTGGTGAGATCCTCGGCCAGCTCCTGTGCATATTGCATGAAACCCTTTTCACTGAGGTTGTTGCGGGCCTCGGGCAACAGGAGCTGGGCTCCGGTCCGGCGATGCAGTGACTTGGCAAGGCTTTCAGCCTCTTTGCGGGCAGTGATCTCCAGATGTGTACCGGCTACCCAGCGAGGCTTGCCGTCGGCCGTACGGTCCACCAGGCGTCCTCGGTCCAGGACCCACACCCAGTGACCTGCCTTGTGCCGCATACGAACTTCGTTGTCGTAAAACTCCACCTCACCCCGGAAATGTTGTTCAAAGAGTTGATCCGAGTGTTCCAGATCTTCCGGATGGGCCAGTCTTTGCCAGGTCTCGATCGAGAGCGGTTCGAGTTCTTCCAGTGTGTAGCCGATAAATCGTGCCCACTGGTCGTTCACGTGAATTTCACCGGTCTGGACGTTCCACTCCCAGGTCCCCACGCCTGTTCCCCAGATTACATTGGCGAGGCGCTGGCGCTCCCACTCCAGGTTCACACTGCCCTGCTCGGCCTTCTTTCGGGCTTCGACTGCATCTTCTGTCAAGTTGAGAGTGGCGAGTCGCGCCCGTTCCGAGGCCTCGATCCACGCCGCCTGCTCCTGTTGCTGCTGCTGGAGGTTGACGGTCAGTGCCAGCTCGGCCTTTTTGCGAGCGCTGATATCGTGAATGATGTAAAGGTAATCGTTGTCCCGGTAGCGCAAGGGGCCACTGAACACCTCGACATCCGCGCAGGAGCCATCGGCCCGACGGTGACGAAATTCAAAGTAATTGCGCTGCTGTGCCCTGGCCAGCGCCAGCTCTTCATTTACCTCTTCCGGGGTCTGTGTGTTGATGTCCTGAATCTTCATCTGCAGCAGCTGTTCCCGGGACCAGCCGTAGAAGTGTTCTGCTGCGGGGTTCGCATCCATGATGGCGCCGCTGTCGGGATTGAGTACCAGCATGACCGAGTAATTGTTTTCGAACAGGCTGTAAGAGCGTGCCTTTTCTGCCTGCAGTTTTTCCCTCTCGTGCAATCCCCGCATCTGCCGCACGAACAGCAGACCCAGGGCAACGGTAAAAAGGGGCAGGATGGTGATGACTGGCAGGGAGATGGTTGCCAGTACGGTGCGCACCAGCTCCCGCGGCATCAGCAGTATCAGTACCAGCATGATGGTGTGAACCACTATGCCCAGCCCGAGGAGGGTCTGCCAGTGCACACTGTACAGTGGTTGCCGGAGGGCAAAACGCCGCCAGCACAAGCCGACGATTCCCGAGCTGAGGATTATCGCCACACCCGCCAGGGCCCCGCTGCCACCAAGTGCCCAGCGATAGCCCCCGCTCAACAGCATGGCAATGGCCGTTGGCAGCGGCCCCAGGAATACCCCGCTGATGGCCAGCAGCACCGAGCGGGCATCGAACATCACGCCCGGGTAAAGTCTCGCGCTGAGCTTGATAAGCAGGATGGCAATGGCACCGGTCAGCAGTCCAGCTACAATGGCGCGGCCGAAACCGCCACGGCCAGCGGTAGCCGGAGTCACCAGCTCCAGTATCTGTACGAGGCCCAGCAGCAGGATGCCGTTGAGCAACAGGGCTAGCGAGATTTCATCGGGTGCCAGGAAAGTCATGTCCTGTCCTCCGGGTAGCGAGCCTGCAGCGCATCGTCGATGGCAGCCAGATCATAGGGAGGTGCAACGCCGAGCTGCTGGCTCAGGTGGTTGATTTCCCGTTTCAGGGCAATCATTGCCAACTCCCGGTCAACCATGAGGCGGTTGAATCGCTCCAGTTCCTGGTTATGGGCGACGAGCCTGGCCTCCGCCTGCATGCGTGCGGTGACATCCAGGGCTAGAACGAGCTCAGCCCGGCGCCCGTCGACGATCATTCCGCTGGCGCGTATGTCGACATCAATGCAGCGACCATCCCGGGTCAGGTGCCGGCACAAGCCTGCGTCATCAAAGCCCGTGGTGACGGCTGCAATGTTTGACCGCGGTCGCGGCCGGTCTTCCGCAGGGCGTAGCTCGGTAATCTGCATGTCGAGGAACTCTTCCCGGCTATAACCGTAGTGTCTGATGGCAGCGTCGTTTACCTCCAGGAAGCGCAGCGTGTCCAGGTCATAGACCCACATCGGAATCGGGCTGGCGGCGAACATTTCGCGGTGGCTGCGTTCACTAAGCTCTAGTTGCGCCTGGCTTGCTGCCCTCTGTTGCCTCGCTTCTACGGCTTCATCAAACATTGAGAGCAGACGTTTGTAATTGCGCCCAAGCACCAGGAAAAACAGGGCCGTCAACAGAGTGGTGGTACTGCCTGCAGCCAGCACCCACTCCGGCGTCCGGGTCTGGTGCCGGGCCACAAAGCGCGGCAGCGCCTCGGCGGATATGGTCCAGGTGCGCCCCGCCAGTGGCAGATCGGACTGGCGCTGGTACTGCGTGTCTGAATCCACGGTAAATTCCGGCGATCGGTATACCCTGTGTGCTGCCCCAGGGGTACTGGTGTCAGAAATCGCGATGGCGACTTCCGAGTCGAAGTACGGCAGCTTGGAGCCCAGCGCGGACTCGACGGCACTATTGACATGAATGCCCATGAACACCCAGCCGCAGACCAGGGGCAGTGTCGTCCTCGCCGGATCGGACTCCGAGGAGGTGCAGTAGTCTGGAAGATACAGGACCAGGCCGCCCTCGCCCTTGTCGTCGCTTTCACTCAGAAGCGTCAACGGTGGCGTCATGCTGACATCGCCACTCTCGGCTGCCTGCCGAAGAGCCGCGGCGCGGACCGGGTCGCTGAGCGGGTCAAACCCCAGCGACCGCCTGTTGTCGGGGCTGGACGGCTCAACGTACAACAGCGGCGCGTAGTCAGCGCGATCCGATGGCGGCCATACCCTGTATTCCGCAAGGCCTCCAGCACGTACCCGGTCAACATGCGCGGCCAGCTTCGAAGCCGACACCGCGACGACGTATCCTACAGCCTGCACCCCGGGCAGATGGCGGGATAGTTGCATGGTAGCGACATAATCGTGGAACTCGGTGCGCGTGACCTGTTCGTTGCCGCCGAACAGGCCGGCGATGCCGCGCAGTGCGAGGATGTGGATATCGATCTGGTGTTCCAGCGTGCCCACCAGTTCCTGAAAGTGGGCATCGAAACGCAGTTCAACGTTGCTGCGATTGGCGCGCTCCGCCCACTGCCAGCCGGCGGCTGTGATGATCGCGCCTGTAAACAACGCGATGAAGGGCAGGACGGTCAACAGGCCCAGTACCCGGGAGCGGGTGCTGGCTTTGGCTGTGGGAGAATCCTGTGCAACGCTGGTAGGCATCAATGGCGCACTCCAGTGGCCGGTTCGCGTTCAGCTGCGGGGTGCAAGGGTCGCGGAAAGCATTGTATCCATTGCCAGCTCCCCCGCGCTTTCTCGATAATGCCGGGCAATGGCGGCAAAGTCGGCAAAACCCGCCACGAAGGCATCCGCCACATCCGGGTCGAACTGGGTACCACGCCCCTCGGCGATAACCGCGCGGGCGTCATCCAGAGACATGGCGGGCTTGTACACACGCGTGGAAATCAGCGCATCGAACACATCGGCAACGCTCATCAGGCGGGCCGACAGTGGAATCGCATCCCCACGGAGCCCATCCGGGTAGCCGCTGCCGTCCCAGCGCTCGTGGTGCCAGTGGGCGATTTCCTTGGCCAGGGCCAGGAACTCGACTTCCTCCTTGATATCCCGCTCGGCGCGTTCGATGGCGATGGCACCCAGCACCGCGTGCGTTTGCATCACGGCCCACTCCGCGGGGTCGAGAGGCCCCGGCTTCAACAGAATGTTGTCGGGGATGCCGACTTTGCCGATATCGTGCAAAGGCGCGGAGCGGGTCAACAGCTCAATATAGCGATGATCGATCACCGCGTTGAAGCGCGGGTGCTCCTGCAGGCGGGCCGCGAGCGCGCGCACATAGCCCTGGGTCCGCAGGATGTGATTGCCGGTTTCTGGATCACGAATTTCCGCGAGGTGGGCCAGAGCCCGCACACTGACCAGCTGGATCCGGTCGTTTTCCGCCATGCGGCGGCTGACTTCGGCTTCCAGCCAGACATTGTGCCCGGCGAGTGTGTCGCGCGCCTGTTTCAGTTCCAGGTGGGTGCGCACCCGCGCCTGGAGGACGGCGGGCATGATTGGCTTGGTGATGTAGTCCACGGCGCCCAGCTCGAACCCGTTCAACTGGTCTTCCTCCCCGTCCAGCGCCGTGACGAAGATCACCGGTATGTCGCGGGAGTGCGGGTTGGCCTGCAATTTTTCCAGAACCGCATGCCCGTCCATTTCCGGCATCATGACATCCAGCAGGATCAGGTCCGGGAGGGGTTCGATGTAAGCCAGGCACAGGGCGCGCGCGCCGGAGTTGGCCACCCGCACCTGATAGTCGGGGCGCAACAGGTCGCCGATCACCGCCAGATTGTCCGGGTTATCGTCCACCACCAGGATGACCGGTGAGGTATCTGGCAATGCCTGTGTACTCATGTCAGAGCCTCCGCTTTCGCCCTGCTGGCAGTTCGCCGTTCAGAATCCGTGTATCCCGTAAGTGAGGAGCGCACAGTCAGAAAACCTGACAACCTTCTTGAATACTATACGCTTGCCCGGAATGCTGCCATCTTCGGTGGCGGCGATCTGTGACGGGGTTAATGTTTCAGACGCGCGCGCAAGGCGTAGAGCAGCTCCAGTGCCTGTCGCGGGCTCAGGCTGTCGATATCCAGGGCTTCCAGCTGTTCGAGTACCGGGTGCGGGGAAGTGGGCGCAAACAGTTCCACCTGGGTGGGGGCAGGGCTGCTGCTGGTGCTGTGTTCGCGGCCCTGCTCCAGCTCCCGCAGCTTGTCCCGGGCGGCACGCAGCACCGGGTCCGGGATGCCCGCCAGCTTGGCCACCTGCAGGCCGAAGCTGCGGTTGGCCGGGCCCTCCTGGATGTTGTGCAGGAACACCACGTGGTCCTGGTGCTCGGTGGCGTCGAGATGCACGTTGGCCATGGTCGGGCACAGTTCAGGCAGGGCGGTGAGTTCGAAGTAGTGGGTGGCAAACAGGGTGAAGGCGCGGACCTGCTGCGCCAGCTGGATGGCCGCGGCCCAGGCCAGGCCAGGCTGAGGCCGTCGAAGGTGCTGGTGCCGCGGCCGACCTCGTCCATCAGCACCAGGCTGCGCTCGGTCGCATTGTGCAGGATGTTCGCGGTCTCGGTCATTTCCACCATGAAAGTGGAGCGGCCGCTGGCGAGGTCATCCGAGGAGCCGATGCGGGTAAAGATGCGGTCGATGGGTGACAGGCGGGCGCTGCTGGCCGGGACAAAGCTGCCGCTGTGGGCGAGCAGGGCGATGATTGCGTTCTGGCGCATGTAGGTCGATTTGCCGCCCATATTGGGGCCGGTGATCAGCAGCATGCGGCGGCGCTGGTTGAGCAGGGCGTCATTGGCGATGAAGGGCTCCTCCAGCACCTGCTCCACCACCAGGTGGCGGCCGCCGCTGATCTCGAACAGCAGTTCCTCGCTGAACTCGGGCTTGCACAGGCGCAGGGTTTCCGCGCGCTCGGCCAGGTTGGCCAGCACGTCCAGTTCCGCCACCGCGGCGGCGCTGTCGGCAAGCGGCGCCAGGTCCTCGTTCAGGCGTTCCAGCAGGGCATCGTACAGGCCTTTTTCCCGCGCCAGCGCCCGGCTTTTCGCCGACAGGGCCTTGTCCTCGAAGGCTTTCAGTTCCGGGGTGATGAAGCGCTCTGCGTTCTTCAGGGTCTGGCGCCGCTGGTAGGTATCCGGCGCCCGGTCGGACTGGCCGCGGCTGATCTCAATGTAGTAGCCGTGGACCCGGTTGTAGCCCACTTTCAGGGTGCTGATGCCGGTGGCTTCGCGCTCGCGCTGCTCGATTTCCAGCAGGTAGTCGCCGGCGTTGCTGCTGATGCGGCGCAGCTCGTCCAGTTCCGCGTCGTAGCCGCTGGCGATGACGCCGCCGTCGCGAATCACTACGGGGGGGTTGTCGCCAATGGCGCGCTCCAGCAGCTCACACAGTGCCGGGAATTCCGCGACCTGCTGCGACAGGGCAGTCAGCCGCTCCGATGTACAGCTGGCGAGGGCGGAGCGCAATCCGGGCAGGGCCTGCAGGGAGCTGCGCAGGCGGGTCAGGTCCCGGGGGCGGGCAGAGCGCAGGGCCACCCGGCTGAGAATGCGCTCCATGTCGCCGATGGGCTTCAGCGCCGCCCGTGCCGGCTCATGATCGTAGTCCGCGCAGAGCGCGCTGATGGCCTCGTGGCGCTGACCCAGGACACGGGTGTCCGTGAGGGGGCGGTGGAGCCAGCGCCGCAGCAGACGGCTGCCCATGGCAGTGACGCAGCGGTCCATCACCGACAGCAGGGTGTTGCTTTCGCCGCCGCCCAGATTGCGGTCGATCTCCAGGTTGCGGCGGGTGGCGGCGTCCAGGATCACGCTCTCGGCATGGCTCTCGTGGGCGATGGCGCGGATGTGGGGCAGGTTGCTGCGCTGGGTATCCTTCACATACTGCAGCAGGCAGCCGGCGGCGCCGATGGCGAGGCCCAGATGGTCGCAGCCAAAGCCCTGCAGGTCGTGGGTCTGGAACTGCAGGTTCAGGGCCCGGCGCGCACTGTCCTGGTCGAACTCCCACAGCGGCTGGCCGCGGGCACCCCGGCGCGCGGTCACCACCGGGTCGGCAATGCTGTCCTGATACAGGGTTTCCGCCGGATTCAGGCGCTGCAGCTCGCTGGCCAGAGCCTCTGTGCCCGTCACCTCCAGCACCCGGAAGCGGCCGCTGGCCAGGTCCAGCCAGGCCAGCCCGAACTGCTCCCGATGCTGGGCCACCGCCAGCAGCAGGTTGTCCGCGCGCTCGTCCAGCAGGGCTTCGTCGCTGAGCGTCCCCGGCGTGACAATGCGCACGACCCTGCGTTCCACCGGGCCCTTGCTGGTGGCCGGGTCGCCGATCTGTTCACAGATGGCCACCGAGACTCCGGCCTTCACCAGTCGCGCCAGGTAGCCTTCGGCGGCGTGGTAGGGCACCCCGGCCATGGGGATGGGCTCGCCGTTGGACTTGCCGCGGGCGGTGAGGGTGATGTCCAGTAGTTCCGCCGCCCGTTTGGCGTCGTCAAAAAACAGCTCGTAGAAGTCGCCCATGCGGTAGAACAGCAGCTCCCGCGGATGCTGTGCCTTGATACGCAGAAATTGCTGCATCATGGGGGTATGGCTGGAATCGGCGTCGCTGGTCATTATTGGTGGGACTTTTCATCGGTGTGTGAGTAAGCGCTGCAGCATAGCAAACCACGCGTCAGCCAACTATCAGCCCGTGCGATTGAAGCCATCCGGTGAGTACTCTGGCTTGAGTGCGGCGCTGATGCGCAAGGTTTTTTCTGGATATGCCAGTAAGAGGGTATTGTTGATTGTTTAGAATATAGTCATGCACCGTAGTTAGACTACGATAGTACTTAGTCGATCAAATTGACTGGAGTTTGGAAAAGTTGTAAAAGGCGTAGTATGACTACGAAAAATACTGGCAAACTAAATACCCTTTACACCCGGCTGGCTCCTGGCTCGCCCCTGACGTCGGGTGACTTGGCGACTCTGGGAATCTCGGCAGACCTCGCCGTTCACTACGTGCGGGCCGGATGGCTGCTGCGATTGGCGCGAGGCGTTTACTGTCGTCCCAACGACGAACTCAAGTTGTACCCCTGCCTCCGTCTGCTGCAGCGCAAGTTCGCAGGGCTTCATGTCGGCGGCAAGTCGGCGCTCGATTGGTATGGTGTGCGACAGTATGTGTCGCAACAACCGATGCTGCTGCTTTACGGTTGGGCTGACGGGCACTTGCCGGACTGGTTTACGGAACGCTTTCCGGCCCAGTATCACCGCAAGCGCCTGTTCGACGAATCTCCCGAGGACCTGCTGCATGCCGCGCCCTTTGAGAGGCGGGAGAGTGCGCCGCAGGTGTCGTCACCGGAGAGAGCGCTGCTGGAGCTATTGAGCGAAGTCGGAGTGCGCCAGCCTTTGCAGGAAGCCCGCGAACTCGTCGCAAGCACCTATAGTCTGCGAGTCAAGGTGTTGCGCGAGCTTTTGCAGCACTGCACCAGCGTCAAGACGGTGCGCCTTTGTCTCCAACTGGGCCGCGAAGGTGCTCTGCCATGGGCGGACAAACTCGATCCGGACACATTGCCAACCGGCAGCGACCGGCCCTGGGTGTCCAGATCCGCTGAAGGTCTGTTGGTGCTGAAGCCATGAATCCCGCCTATCTCGATACCGCGCATCTGCTGACACAGGTCGCACCACTGATCTTTGTGGATGATACCTTCGCGCTGAAAGGCGGTACCGCTGTCAATCTATTTGTACGAGACATGCCGCGTCTGTCGGTGGATCTCGATCTGGTGTTTCCGGATCACACGCTGCCGCGCGAGCAGGCACTGGCGCAGATCACCGATGCCATTCGGCAGGCGACCGAGCGCTTGCACAAACACGGATTCCAAGTGCATGTGCCGGTAGATGGGGCGGGCGAGACCAGGTTATTCGTGCGCAGTGGGAGGACCGAGGTCAAAATCGAAGTGAATTTCGTGCTACGCGGAACCTTGCTGCCGGTGCGCCGTGCTTCTCTCACGTCCGTCGCCAGCGATGTACTGATGGCGGATCTGGACATTCCCGTGGCTTCACTGGAGGACCTCTACGGCGGCAAGCTGGTTGCCGCACTGGACCGTCAGCATCCTCGCGATCTGTTCGACGTGATGCAACTTTTCGAGCATGAGGGGATAACGCCGGGGATTCGCCACGCTTTCGTCGTGTATCTGGCCAGTCACAACCGGCCGGTGCATGAGGTACTATTCCCGCAACTGAGGGATATTGGCCATGACTTCACGTATAACTTCGAGGGTATGACGGCGGAGCCGGTAACACTCGATAACTTGCTCGCGACTCGTGATCGAATGATCAGTGAACTTCAGGCGGGGTTGGACGAAAGCGAACGACGATTTCTGCTATCGCTCGTGGCTGCTGACCCTGACTGGACTTTGATGAATATTGATCATTTGCAACACTTACCGGGTATTCGCTGGAAGTTGCGCAACCTGGAAAAATTGCGGAAAGCGAATGCGAGGAAATTTACCGAGCAGGCCGACATCTTGGCCACGCGGCTGGCCAGCGTCAAAGACATTGTTGTCCGGTCTGAATAGGTCAGCACAACCCCCCCGAGTCAAAGCTCTTGGTGTGTCCCGATCGGCATACCAAACCACGCGTCACCCAACTATCAGCCCGTGCGATTGAAACCATGCGGCGGGGGAAAAGGCGCCTGCCACGTCAGTGGTATCATGATAGTTTTAAACTCAGGTTATCGTCAGAGTGGAGTTACATGAACAAATGGATACAACGGGGTTCCGCGGAGATACCCAATAACGGCGGCACCATGAAGTTGCTGCAGCGCGACCAGGAGTTCTCCATTCGCCTGTCGGGTATCCGGGGCGAGCTGATGAACAGCCGGGTGCACGGTTCCGAGGAGGCGCTGGCGGAACTGGGCTGCGCCCGCCTGGGGTCGGTGGCAGATGTACGGGTCCTGGTAGGCGGCCTGGGCATGGGGTTCACCCTTGCCGCGGTGCTCCGGTCCGTGCCGGCCTCGGCGCAGGCTGTCGTGGCTGAGCTCATCCCCGAGGTGGCCGAATGGAACCGGGGGCCGCTGGGCGAGTGTGCCGGTCGGCCCCTGCTGGACGCTCGCACCCGGCTGCACCTGGGCGACGTCGCGGCGCTCGTCGCGGACAGCAGAGACGCATTCGACGCGATACTGCTCGATGTCGACAATGGTCCCGAGGGACTCACGCAGGATAACAACAACTGGCTGTATTCCGCGGCGGGCTTGCAGGCAATGCACCGGGCGATGCGCCCTGAAAGCACCCTGGCGATCTGGTCAGCCGGTGCTTCCCCGCTGTTCGTGATCCGGCTGAAGAAAACCGGCTTTCACACCGCGGTGCACACGGTGCGGGCGCGGCCCGGCAAGGGCAGTCGTCACACGATCTTTGTCGCTCGCAAGGGGGTGGCGCTGCAGGGTCGATCTTGACCCAGGCACGAGGCGTCAGTCCGCAACAACTGCCTCCTGATCCACAAAGCGCTGGTGCTGGCGCAGGGCAGGCAGCAGCGTGGTATCGCTATAGGCGCAGCCGGTATGCGCCGGGTCAAGTTGCCCCGTCTTGTGGGCCTGCTCGGCGCTGTGGCCGCCGCCGTTTTCCAGTGCTTGCAGCATTGGCCGGTAGCCCGGCTCCCAGGCGCGCAGTGTTGGAATGCTCTGGCGCAGCCCTTTGAGAATTCCGAGGCCAGCAAAATCCAGGTCTCCCCAGAAAAACGCAGCAACTTCGTTATGCAGCCAGCGTTCCCTAAAACCTTCGCTGTCGCTGCCCGGTAGAAAGGCAAAGCGTGTGTGGATGCTGCTCAAGCGCTGCGCGCTGGCCCGAAAGCCCCCACTGTACAGGAGGGCGTAACCGGGCGGAGGCCGCTCCACCAGGCGCAGGAAGCTGTCCTGGTTTTCCACCACCAGCAGGCGCTCGAAACCCGGCGGCGCCCAAGCGGTCAACAGCAGGGGGCGAGGCGGGATGGTCGCGACACGTTCGCCGTACAGTTTATTCAGCAGTTCCTGGCGACCATCGAGAAACTTGGAGTCGCCGCGAAAGCAACGGGCGGCGATTTCGCGCAGGCTCAGGCCGCTGTCGAAATACTCTGCAATGGCGGCGAAGGCGGCGGCCAGCTCCCGGATCTCCCAGTCGGGGTACTGGAATGAACTTGTGAGCAGCGCGGCGCCGTCGTCAGCGAAGTGTCCCCGATAGTGAGCGAGGGCGCTTCGCCAGGCCAGCAAGGTCGGGTCTATGCGCGGACGCTGGAGCCAGTCCCGCAACAGCGCCTCGCTGCCCGGGTTGAGACGCAACTGTGCGTTCTCGTAGCGTTCCTGGTGGCCGTCGATGCGGCGATCATAGTCGATGCTGAAAATACCGTACACGGCGGCCAGTTGCTCGATCAGCCGCCAGCGGTAGCGGGTGTCTTCGGAAAACCGGAACAGGGCGGGTACCGTGGATTTTCTGATCCGGCGGGTGACGTCCCGCTGCCGGGGGCCCTCGAGACGATCGAGGAACCAGCCGAGCAGCTCCCGCAGCCAGCCTTCCTCCGCCAGCCAGCCGGGAGGATCGCCCTGACGGTCGCCGTCGTCGCCCGCCATCTACAGTTCGTCCATGAAGTCCAGCGCGCCCTGCTGGCGGATCACCCGGCGGTGCTGCGCCCACAGCTCCGCCACCCGTTCCACGTTGAGCTGCTGGCGATCCAGCAAGACGCGTGTATTCAGTTCACCCACCGGCGCGGGGCTGGGCACCTTGCTGAACACGAACTGGTTGCTCACCAGGTCGAGGAAGGGCCCGGACTTGCTGGTGGGCATGATAAAGATCAACTGCAGCCCCAGGGTCTTGGTCAGGTAGCCGATGACCTCGCGGGAGCGGGTCTCGTCCATGTGCATGAAGGCTTCGTCAACGATCACCATGCGCAGGTGGCTGTCGCCTTCGTTGAAGCGGAAGGCGCTGGTGATGGCCGCGGCGCGGATGATGTAGGCGGGCGTCTCCAGTTGGCCACCGGAACCGGTGCCGTACTGGCTGAGGCGAATCGGCGCCTTGTTTTCGGGATGTTTGAGGATGTCGTAGCGGCGATACTTGCGATAGTCGCTGATCCGTTCCAGTTCGCGCAGGGCCTGTTGTTCGTCGCCGTCCAGCAACAGGGCCAGCAGGCGATCGCGCACCGCGCCCGCCTTGTCCGAGAGACTGGCATCGAACAGGCTGCTGCCATCGCCGAGGTTGGGGATGTCGATGATCTCGCGGAAGAAGTCCCAGTACTCCTTGAATTCCGGCAGCCAGTTCCAGTCGAAAGCGAAGCGCTCGCGGTCGGCGCCGAAGCAGTGGTGTTCCAGCTCCCTGTTGAGGTTCTTGAGGGTGCGCTCGCCCTCTCGCACTGATTGGTGGATCTCGTGGCAGAGGTCGCTGACGAAGGTGGTGTTGAAGGTGTCACGCAATCTGCCAAGTTCTTCCTGCTTGCCCAGCAGTACGTTGTTGCGCAGGCGATTGTGCAGGTTGTCCAGTTGTTGCCGCATTGCGTGCACGTGGCCGAAGAAAGGAGCACTGTGCAGTTCCTCCGCGGTGTCGGCGAGGACATGGTCTGCGGGCTGGGCCTGCTGGTTGTACTGGTTGATGGACTGCTGCAATGCCACTGCCTGCTTCATCAAGCGGTCGTCGAGCGCTTTTTTCTCGGCGACGAAGTCGATGGCCTCATGAGCGGCCTCGAGGCGCTGGTCCATCCACTCGATACGCGGCTGGACGTCCAGCCCGGGCCAGTGACGTTCGCTGGCCAGCAATGCAGCTTCGGCATCGTCCCGGGCCTGCTCCAGCGCCTCGCTGTTGTCGGCCAGGTCGCGCAGCTTTTTGCCGCAGGCAGTGAGCTGCTCCTCCAGTTGGCCTTCGCGTTTGTCCTGCTCGCGCTGCGCTTCCTCGAGGGACTGGTAGCGTTGCTGTGCCTGTTCAAACTCCTGTTCCAGATTCCTGTGCTCGCTGAGATCGAGGTTCTCCAGCGCGCTCTCCACTTCCCGTAGCTGGCGCTGGCTGTCGAGCAGGCTGGTGGCAGTTTCCACCCAGTTCAGCGGCCGGAAATGGTATACCTGCTGCTGGAGTTGCCGTACGGCCTGGTAGGCGTCGTTGGTATTGTGGTGCCGGGCTTGTATCTCCTCCAGGGCCTCTTGCTGGGCGAGCAGGTTGCGTTCCCGGGCGGCCGCGCCGAACACCAGTTCACTGTCGCTCACATCGCAGCGGAACATGGCGTAGTTGCCGGCGGCGAGACCGTCCGCCGTGATGCCGCGCCGGGTCAGGCGCAGGGCGTCGGCATCCGGCACCCGCACCACGCTGCCGTAGGACGCCCTGAGGTAGTGTTCGGCGATGCCGTGGGAAAAACGCAGCACGTGGAAAATGGAGTCTTCCGGCAGCGACTGGCGCTCGGCATCCCGGCGCGCCTGCTCGCCCTGGATCACCCGGGCGCGATTGCGGCGCGCACCCGTCCGGCGCAGGATGCGGATGGCCTCGGCCTCAAATTCCGGCTCCACCAAAATACCGAAACGGGCGCCGCCCAGATAGCCCTCAATGGCCATCTGCCAGTCCGGATCGGTGACTTCCACATGGTCGCAAAGCACCCGCGGGTCGGCTTGGGGGCACTCCTTGCGGATCGCCGCCAGCGCTTCGTCCACATCCCGGGGATAGCTGACCCGGTGGGACTGCAGTGTCTTGATCTGCTGCTCGATACGCTGCTGTTCCTGTTCGATGCCGCGCAGTTCGCGTTCGCGGTCGGCGACCAGCCGGTCCAGACGCTGGGACAGCGAGACGTTTTCCCGTTCGCCATTGGCTTCGCCGCTGGTGTGCAGGATATCCGCCAGTGCATTGTGCAGGGGCTGTTCCTCGCGGCTCAGGTCCAGTCCGGCCTCCAGCGGGCTCAGGTCGATCCAGTCGCGCGCCAGAAGCTGGTTGAGGTCGGGCAGCGGCCGGTCGGCGCGGGCCAGCAGTTCTTTCGCCGTGTTGCGCCAACCGCGTCCCGCCAGCTCGGGCAACAGTAGCTCCAGGCTGTGGCGGCCAAGAACGTCGCGGATGTTGCGCAGGGCGGTGAGATTCGCGTTGCGCTGCTGGTCCTGTTCCAGCAGAGGGCGTGCTCCTTCGTGCAGTTTGCCGGTAAGGGTTGCGCGCCGGGTTTCCAGTTCCTCTTTGCTGCGCAGGGCGGGGATGCCCTGGATGCGCGCCTTCAGCTCGGTCAATTCATCGAGGGCGTGGGTTTTGCGGCGCCGGGTTTCCTGCCGCTCGGTTTGCAGTGTCGCCTGCTGCTGGCGCAGGGCGAGCTGCTGGTCTTTTTCCGCGTTGTACAGCGCCTGGTTGCGTCCTTGCTGCTGGGCGGCGGCGCCATAGGTCGCCGTAGTACGTTGCAGCCAGCTTTCCAGGTAGTGCTCCGCCTGGTCGCGGGATTGCCCCAGCAACTCGACGCTGGCGCGCAGTTGCCGGGCCTCCTGTTCCATGCCGTGCACGGTGCGCAGCAGGTCGCGAATGCGGCGGATGGTATCGCCCAGGTCGCGTGCTTCCAGCACTTCGCCCGCGACGAACTGGTCGATGGAGTCCACCGGCTTGTAGGCCATGAAACGGGCGAAGGTGCGCGCCGCGTTGGTACCCTCGCGCTGGGATACCGCGTCGCGCTTGCCGCGCAGCGCGCCGAACAGCCGCGACAGGTAGGCGCCCTTGCGTTCGTAGGTCTCCACCGCCTTCTTGCCGAACTCCTGGCGCAGCAGGTTGGGCAGTTCGGTGATCGGCACGGCGTGGCGGCCATCGGGGTATTCACGCACGAAGTGGGAGAGTCTGAGCATCTCCCCGGGCACGATCATCATCAGCAGTTCGTCCTGCCGCGCCTGCGGCTGGACGCCGGCGCGATCGAGGTGGGCGCGCACGCCGATGACTGCGGTAAACGGCTCCGCCGTTTCGCCCTTGGTGGGATGGAAGCTGCCGGCGATATAGCCGTCGCAATCGTATGGCCGGGCGAAGGCGCCGTCGTCGCAACCCAGCACGTAGGAGGCGAGGGTGCGCACCTGCTTGCCGCCGCGGCCGCGCTGGGTGGTTTCATCCTGCCCCGGGTTATAGGTGAACAGGTTGTCGTGGGCCGCGGTCATCAGCGTCTGCAGGGCATCGGCGGCGGTCGTCTTGCCCGAGCCGTTGCCGCCGGAAAACAGGTTTACCGGGCCGAATTCCAGTTCTTCCGGGGGCAGGTTGCCCCAGTTCACGGTAATGGCGTGTTTCAGGTACATGGCGTCAGGGGATTCCTGTGGCTGGCGGCAGGGAGGCGGCGGTTGCTGCTCACGGGGCGTCCTCCTCTGGTGACGGGGCGTCGTTGCCGGCTGGCTCGCTGCCGTCCGCCAGTTCCGCAAGCACGGTGTCGCTGACCAGACTGGTAATGTCGGGGCGGATGGTGAGCCAGGATTCGCTGTCCTCCAGTGCCTCGTCGCCGGCGTAGCGGATGACCCGCAGCTGGCGCAGGCGGCGGAACAGGTTGCGACGGTCCACCAGCCCTTCTGGCAGCGGGCGGCCGAGCAGGTTCTTGTGGGCGAGACTCAGGGCTTCCAGTGGCAGCGTTACCTGGCCGTTCTCGTCGATCTGCCCCTCCCGCAGCGACTTGTCGTATTCCGCGCGCAGTACCAGAATCAACGCCACTTCCGCCTGGCTGAGGCGTTCTCGCAGACCGCTGTTGAAGGCGTCGTCGCTGTCGGCCAGGCCCGGTACCTCGGCGCCGGGCGGGAACAGGCGCAGGGAATGGAAGCGCGGTTCGTGCAGCAGGCGAATCCGCAGGACAGCGAGATAGTCCTCGACCAGATCCGTCACCTGCAGGTAGCGATCGTAAAACTCGGCCTCGCGCTTGTTTTCGTCGCGGCACAGCACGCCGTGGTCCAGCAGGCGGATCATCAGTTCGGAGAATTGCTCCGCGCTGACGCCGCGCGCTGCCAGCGCGTCGTCAAGGGCTGTTCGTATCGTCATCGTGCTCCAGTTCCAGCAGGAAGCCGTCCCTGCGGGTGAAATAGTATTCCCCGGTGATCGGCTCAGTGCGCTCCAGGCGCAGGCGGAACCCCGTCCCGGCGTGGTCGGCACTCCCGAGTTCGATCACATGGCTCAGGGCCAGCAGGTCGCCGGCATTGTTGATCGGCAGGTCGCGGCTGTCGATGCGACGGCTGGCGCCAAGCGCCTCCCGCAGGTAGTCGCGCAGCGCGCCGTTGTTGATATTGAAGGCCTTCTCCATTAACTGTTGGAGCAACAGCTCGTGACGCGTGGCCGCGTCCGGGGCGGCCAGCTCGGTGATGCGGCTGCGCACCGGACGCTGTTGCCGTTGTTCCCGCAGGCGATTGTGCGCCGGGTCTACGAGGCCCAGCTTCAGACCTGCCATGGCGTCACCGGCGGCGGCCAGGCGCTGGCCGAAACTGGCGTCGTCCAGCGCGGACAGTTCACGGCACAGGCCGACAATGTCATTGTGCTTCTGGCTGTGTACATAGCTGAGTTGGCGGATGATGATGTCGGCGCGGCGGGTAAAACCCTGCAGGGTCCGGCGCAGGGAGGGCAGCATGATCTCGGAGGCATTGCGCATGCGGGTGTCGATGCTGTCCAGCAGGTGCCAGAGCACCGAGCCCTCGTCGCTCACCACCAGATCCGGGGCCAGCCGGCGCAGTTCCCGTTCAGCGCTGGCCTTCCACTTGTTCTGTTTGCGGCGAATCTTCTCGATGGTGCGCTGGATACGCTCGCGGTGTTTTTCGACACTGTCGGCCGAAAGGCGGATGGCGACGTCCGGCTGGAACCGCTTCTCCATGAAATCGAAAAACTGGTCTGACGCCTGCTGCACCAGCTGCTGGGCCTCGACTTCCCGAACCAGCTCCCGTTTGCGCTCCTCAAGTTCGGCGATGATGTCGGTAAAGTCGGCGATGATGCGCTCGGAGTGCTCGTAGGCGTCCAGCAGGTCGTAGACTTCGCCACGCTCGAGGAACGCGGCAAGCGCGTTCAGCGTATTGCGCGTGTTGCGGTGGCGGGTGCGCACGCTGCGGCCGTCCACTTCCGCCAGCGTTTGGGTGAACAGGCGCCCGCTGCGACTGAAGGGGTAGGTGGACTGGAAAGAGGCTTCGTCCTTGTCGCGCTTGAGCCAGCCGTTTTCCACCAACTGGTTGAGAATCCAGCCGGCCTGCTCGCGGCTACTGTTGAAGCGTCCCTCGTCCTCGCCCTCAAGCAGCGGGGCGCGCTCCAGTGCTTCGGTAAACAGGTCCAGGATCTGCTCCCGGCGCAGTGACTCGCCGTAATCGGCCTGCGAACTGTACAGCCGCTCGTGCAGCAGGCGCAGGCATTCGGCGATTTGCTCCCGGTACTTGCCGGTCAGTGGCCTGAAAAACTGGGTGCGCTCGCCGGTAAAAAACATGGTTTTTAGCTTGTGGGTGTGAGCGGCTATTTAACCAGTTTGCCAGCGCCGATCCAAGGACTCTCGGTCCTCCGATGTCCCGCGGCAATTCTACGCGATATGTGGCTTTCGACGCGTTTACTTAAGTCTCGACTGCAAACGCAGCATCAAAACGTACCGCCAGTGCCGCCAGGCGATTGTCCAGCGTCCACAAAAGAGCATCCGGCGTCAGCAGGGTTGAGGCCAGCAGTGTTATATCGACAAGTCCACAACCGAGGCCGTAGAGCCGTTCCCGTTCGATCAATGCCATTACCTCATCCCAGCTTGCCTGCGTGGCGGATTGCAAGAGTCCGATGTCGCCAAGCGTCCTCTGTCTCGGTGCCGGCGGGCTGCCACAGGCAAGCTCGCCCAGTACCATCGGATGGCTCAGGCCTTCGTCGTGCAGAAGCAATGTCACCAGATCTTCGTTGCGCCGCCTGAAGTGGTCCACCCACACCGAGGTGTCGATGAGTACACTCATGAGGCTGCGGGGTCGCTCCGTCTGCGCGGAATCCGCGCCATTCGAGGTGTGCTGCCACCCAACGCCGCCAGGCGCTTCGCCGCCCGCACCCGAACGAATGTTTCCATGGCTTCCCGGAACAGATCAGCCTTGTTTGTGCCTGGGTCGGCGACAGCCAGGGCTTGTTGGTAAAGGGCGTCATCGATAGTCACGGTAGTACGCACAGGCATCGCTCCTGCTCAAATATGATGCGATTAAGCATCAAAATTCGCATAATCGCAATGGCTTGAAAAGCTCTCTTCCACTGACGGGGCAACGTGGATACCGGGCCCGTCAAGCCCTGGGTAGAAATTTTTGTGTGCTGTTTGCAGGTGCCGTGGCGTGTTTGCTGGCAAAACCTGGTGCGAACTCTGGCATTCATGACTGCCATGCTCTTCACTTGGGTCGCTACAGCCGCTACAGCCGCTACAGCCGCTACAGCGCAATTTTGCCGCTCTCGACGAACCATGGAAGGTTGCGAAGGGGTCGGATCCACCCCGGAGCGCTGGTGCTGTACCGAGCGAATCCTGCACACCCCTGCTTTGATTGTTCTGTCTGGATTGATGGGCAACAGCTGATACACGCCCGGTCACAGTACTCCGGCTCAGTGCAGTACCGAACGCGGCTGTTGGCGGCTGGCGCCGTCCTCAGAGAACAGGTAGTCCAGCCGCAGGCACTCCTCCGCCAGCTGCAGGGTGGCCTGCATCGCAATGGCGACGAAGTGATTGAATTGCCCCTGGGTCAGGCCTTCATTGCCGGGGAAGATGCTGGCGGCGACCAGTTGCGGGGTGGCGTCGTCGACGATGTCGAGAAAGATTTTCAGGGTCGGATATTCCATGTTCAGGCGCCCCAGGTCCGCCGATAACGCGAGCAGGGCCATGGGCCGGATTTCCAGTTCGGTGGTGAACAGCAGGCCGAAGGCCTCCTGGATCAGGCGGCTGTCCAGCACCCCCTCCTGAGTGCGGATTTCGCTGAGATGCAGGTTCTCGCAATGCTCGCACACATAGCTTTCGACAGCGGTGGCATTGAGCCAGCGTTCCAGCAGGGAGCGATCGGGGTTGACGGGTGAGGGCATGGCAATGGCGTTTCCAGTAAACAGGACGGGGATTTTACGCCAAGGAGGCGGGATCCTCTAGGGGCTTCTGCAGTGTGTTCCTGCTGCTACGGGTATCTGTGATATAAATCACCAATGGGCCTAGATATTCAGCACACGCAGTTCACCGCCGACGATTACCAGCGGTTTGGTGAGCGCCTGGAGCGCAACCTGGAGCGGTTGCGGCAGACGCTGGCCGTGCCCGGGTTTGGTGAGGGCGCCGGTTCGCTGGGTGCCGAGCTGGAGCTGTACATCGTCGACCGGCAGGGGCGCCCGGCACTGCTCAATACAGAGCTGCAGGCGGCGGCGGGGGATCCGCAGCTGACTCTGGAGCTGAACCGCTACAACCTCGAGTACAACCTGACACCGGTTGCCGCTGCCGGTGATCCGCTGCGGGCACTAGAGCAGGAAATCCTGCACAAGCTCAGGGAATTGCGCCGCCTGGCGGCGGAGCGCGATGCCCGTATCGTGCCCATCGGGATTCTGCCCACTTTGCAGCTGCAGGATTTCGGGCCCTCGTGCCTGACCGGAAAACAGCGCTTCGCGGCCCTGGTCGAGCAGCTGATTGCCCGCCGCGGACGTCAGTTCCGGATCGATATCAACGGTAGACATCCACTGCAGCTGGAGATGGATGACATCACCCTGGAGGGAGCCAATACGTCGTTTCAGGTTCACCACCGGGTTGATCCCCGGCATTTTGCCGATACCTTCAATGCCATGCAGGCGGTGACGCCACTGGCGGTGGCGATTGCCGGCAACTCGCCCACCTTGTTTGGCCACTGCCTGTGGCAGGAGACACGGATTCCCCTGTTCAAGCAATCGATCGATACCCGCCTGCCTGACCGCTACAGCTGGAACGAACCTGCGCGCGTCAATTTTGGCCAGGGCTGGGTGCGGCGGGAGGCAGCCGAGCTGTTCGTGGAAGCGGTGCGTCTCTACCGCCCGTTGCTGCCGGTTTGCGCCGAAGCACTCGCGGCTTCAGACGACCCGCCGCAGCCGCCGCAATTGCCCGAACTGCAGTTGCACCAGAGCACGGTATGGCTCTGGAACCGGCCGGTCTATGACGCCACCGGAGGCGGACACCTGCGGATCGAGATGCGGTCACTGCCGGCCGGTCCTACCGCCGCCGACATGGTCGCCAATGCCGCCTTCCTGATCGGCATGGCGGAGGGGCTGCGGCCGAACATCAACAGCTGGTTGCCGGCGCTGCCATTCAATTTTGCCGAACACAATTTTTACCGCGCGGCCCAGTATGGCCTCGACGCACGCCTGGTCTGGCCGAGAGACCGGCAGTGCGCCTGTGAGGAGCAGCCTGCAGCTGCCATCATCGCCGCCATGCTGCCGGTGGCGCGGCGCGGGCTGGTCGCGATTGGCATTGACGAGGCTGCGATCTCGCACTATTTGAGTATCATCGAACGGCGCCTGGCGAATGGCCAGACCGGCGCCCGCTGGCAGCTGGCGCGTCTGGCGCAATCCGGGGCGGACACCCGGCCGGGCACGGCCGACCTGCAGGCAATGCTGGAGGCATATATGGAGCGTAGTATCGGCAATGATCCGGTGGCGGAGTGGCCCTTGTGAAGCGCTTCCGGATTCTCCGCAACCCTCTCGCAACCGAAATCGGCGCCAACGTGGAATCTTTTCTGCGCTATCTAGGCGGTCCCGCGAGTATTTTTCTGGAGGGCCTGGACAGCAGTCGCACGCGCGCGTTTGTCACCCTGTTGCACGGCAACGAACCCTCCGGTGCAATGGCCCTGTTCCGCTGGCTCAAAGCCGGTCGCCAGCCCGCGGTCAATACCGTGTGTATCGTCGCCTCGGTAGAGGCGGCCCTGACGGCGCCCCTGTTCAGTCACCGCATGTTGCCCGGGGAACGGGATCTCAACCGCTGCTTTCGGCCGCCCTTTGACGACGAGCAGGGACGGTTGGCCGAGGAAATCCTGGAAATCCTGCGCCTGCACCACCCCGAGGCGGTCGTGGACATGCACAACACCTCCGGGACCGGCCCTGCCTTTGGGGTCTGTACCCACATGGATCGTCAGCACGATGCCCTGGTCTCGCTGTTTACCCGGCGCATGATCGTGACCCGGCTCAATCTGGGCGCGCTGATGGAGATCAGTGAACACAGTTATCCCACTGTCACGGTGGAGGTGGGTGGGCGCCTGGATGACTGCGCCCATGAACTGGCCTGGTCGGGACTCTGCGAGTACCTGCAGCGGCCGCTGGTGTTGGCGGGGGACGAAACAGACTGGGGCCTGGAACTGTTGCGCAACCCGATTCGCCTGGAGCTCAACCCCGGCATTGAACTGGCCTATGCAGAGCAGCCCGATGCCGCGTATCCCGTGGTTTTGCGGCCCGATATCGAGCAGCTGAATTTCGGCGTGGTGCAACCGGATGTGCCCCTGGGCTGGGTCCGTGGCGAGTTGCGTTCACTGTTTTGGGCCCAGGACGCGAGCGGCCGCTGCGCGGTCAGTCGGCTGCTGCGGGTGGCTGACGGGCGCCTCTACCCGGCCGCTCCCCTCAAGCTGTTCATGATTACCACCAATACCGCCATTGCCCGCAGTGATTGCCTGTTGTATGCCATTGAGCAGGACGAGCTGGCTGACGTCAGCTGATGTCGTCTGCGTGGATCAGTCCTTCCAGCCCCAGGGCGCCGGAGGCGGCTCCACAGGCGTGCTGAGGTCAAAATCCACCCGGAAAACCCGCGGCGTGCCCAGTCGCCAGAGGCCGTAGGTAAACACTTCCCCCGGGGTGACCCGCATGGTCCAGACATTGGCAAAAGCGGGTTCTATGATCTCCCGGGTTTCCTCATCGGCGGGGAACAGTTGTTCCCCGGCACGGCCGGCATTGCTGCTGGTGCCGCCGTACAGGGTGATGTCATCGGGGCTGCCGTCGGCCTGGCGATGGTCGTGCTTGAGGGTGATGCGGTCGCCGCTGCGGGTCAACACCCAGGTGCGGGAGAGGTCGTCGCCGACCACGAAGGGAATGCGAATACGGGTGTCGGAACAGTCCCGCACATGCATCACCAGCGACTTGCCGGCAAACTCGTCATCCGCCGGGGCGTCGATCAGTTGGCCGGCGAAGGCCTTGCCACAGAGGGTGGTCAACGCTAGCCAGTAATCCGCAGTGGGGCTGGCCTGGGCCGAACCCGCCAGCAGCAGGGTGAGCATGATGGCAATCGGTCGCATGGCGGATCTCCCGGTACTTGGGTGTTGCGGAGGCTGAGCTTACACCAAAACGCGCTCCCTGCACCTCCTCCGCTGCAAACCTGTCGCCTGAACAGGCAGATGCTCTGGGCGCTGGTCGGATTTGCCCGTATTTGTCTGGATTTGGGGCTTGCATTTGGCGGATAATACACTGAGTATATATACAGTAGTCGGGCGGGATGCCAACAGGTGTCCAGGCCAGAAATCACACAGCAGAGCCGCAACAACGACAGGAGCAGTCGATTATGGATGCCAACAAGCAAAAAGCACTGGACGCAGCCCTCAGCCAGATAGAACGCCAGTTCGGCAAGGGCACGGTCATGCGCATGGGTGACAATGAGCGCGTCGCCATGCCCGCCATCTCCACCGGCTCCCTGGGGCTGGATATCGCCCTCGGTATCGGCGGCCTGCCCAAGGGGCGTATCTGTGAAATCTACGGCCCGGAGTCCTCGGGCAAGACCACGCTGACCCTGCAGGTGATCGCCGAGTCCCAGAAAGCGGGCGGCACCGCGGCCTTCATCGACGCTGAACACGCCCTGGATCCCGCCTATGCCGAGAAGCTCGGCGTACAGGTGGACGACCTCATCCTGTCCCAGCCCGACACCGGGGAGCAGGCCCTGGAGGTCGCCGAGATGCTGGTGCGCTCCGGCGCCGTGGACGTGCTGGTGATCGACTCCGTGGCGGCATTGACGCCGAAGGCCGAGATCGAAGGCGAAATGGGCGACTCCCACGTGGGCCTGCAGGCCCGGCTGCTGAGCCAGGCCATGCGCAAGCTGACGGGCGCCATCAAGCACAGCAACTGCCTGGTCATCTTTATCAACCAGATCCGGATGAAGATCGGGGTGATGTTCGGCAACCCGGAAACGACCACCGGCGGCAACGCGCTGAAGTTTTATGCCTCGGTGCGTTTGGACATCCGCCGCATTGGCGCGGTCAAGGACGGTGACGAGGTCATCGGCAACGAGACCCGGGTAAAGGTGGTCAAGAACAAGGTGTCGCCGCCCTTCAAACAGGCCGAGTTCCAGATCATGTACGGCAAGGGTATCTATCACATGGGCGAGGTTATCGACTGGGGTGTCAAGCTCAGTCTGGTTGACAAGTCCGGCGCCTGGTATGCCTACAAGGGTGACAAGATCGGCCAGGGCAAGGCGAACGCGGCGAAGTTCCTGGAAGACAATCCTGCCGTCGCCAACGAGATCGAGGCCGAAATTCGCAAGCAAATGATGGTGGCTGTGGTGCCGGCGAAAAAAGACGCCAAGGATGCCATCGCCGCGGAGAACGACATCGCTGAGGAGTGATGGCAGGCACCCGGTGACTTCAGGATCACCGGTCTTTTCGGCGCCGGGGCACCCACTGACCCCACTCTCACATCCCCGGCGCCTTTTTTCGCAGGTAACACAGGGGGGAAGGAATGCAGGAGCAAGCTGACACCGGCAATCGAGCCGCCAGCCCTGATGCCCTGGTCTACGCAGAGGGTCAGAGCGTTCGTCCTGCCGATGTGCGGGTTGCCGCCATGAATCTGCTTGCGCGCCGCGAACACTCCCTGTCCGAGTTGCAGACCAAGCTCTCCCGTCGATTTGCCCTGCCAGACATGGTTGCCTCCGTATTGCAGGAGCTGCAGCGGGACAATCTGCAGAGCGATGAACGCTATGCGGAAAGTCTGCTGCGGCAGCGCCTGCAGCGGGGCTATGGTCCGGCACGAATTCGCCAGGAGATGCGTCAACGCGGTCTGGATGAGGCCGCGATCACCGCGGCTCACGCCGCCGTCGAGCCGGACTGGTTCGCCGCGGCCGAGGAAGCGTTTTTCCGCAAGTTCGGTGGTTCTGCCGTTGCTTTACCTGTCGGCGACTCAAGCGCCCGCGACGAGGAAGCTCTCGATCCCGTTGCGTGCAGGGAAGCACAACAGGCGGCCTTCAAGGAAAAGGCCCGACGCTTGCGTTTCATGCAGTATCGCGGTTTTGCGTCGGAGCATTTCCGGCATTTGCTGGATGAATAGGGGTTCTGCACCGCTGGTGCGGCCCTGAGCAAAGGCTCTGCCCGAACCCCGGACATCAAATCTTTGCTATCCTCCGCTGCCCCGGGTAACGAGCTGTAGCAATGACCTTCATGTCCCACCCGCCAACCAGGCCGGGAACTCATGCGACCGACTGATTCCGCTGAACCCGGCCAGACCCTGAACTGGTCGATCCTGCCGCGCCTGTGGCCCTATCTGCGCGACCATCGACGGCGCATTGCCCTGGCGCTGGTCTGCCTGTTGCTGGCCAAGGGTGCAATGCTGGTCATCCCCTTCATCATGAAGTACCTGGTGGATGGCATGAACCTGCAGGCTGGTGCGCAATTGACGGGTATGGTCGCGCTGGGTTTGGTGTTGGCCTACGGTCTGGCGCGGTTTTCCAGTGTCCTTTTCGGCGAGCTGCGCGACACTCTGTTTGGTCGCGTGACCGAGCGCGCGATGCGCAACCTGGGTCTCAAGGTATTCCGCCATGTCCACGCCCTGGATCTCGATTTCCACCTGCAGCGGCGCACCGGCGGTCTGGCCCGGGATATCGAGCGCGGCACCAGCGGAGTCAGCTTCCTGCTGCGGTTCATGGTGTTCAATATCGTGCCCACCCTGTTCGAGATCGCTGCCGTTGTCTCGGTGTTTTTGGTCGCCTACGGCGCTCCCTACGCGCTGTTGACCCTGGCCTCCGTGCTCGCCTATGGCTGGTTTTCCTTCGGCGCCACAGAGTGGCGGACACGTTTTGTCCGCGAGATGAATGAAGCAGATTCAGCCAGCAATACCCGGGCCGTGGACAGTCTGCTCAACTTTGAAACGGTCAAGTACTTTGGCAACGAGGGTTTCGAGGCCAGCCGCTACGATGAGGACCTGGAGCGTTGGGAAGCGGCGCGGCGCAAGAACCGTCTGTCCCTGTTCGGTCTCAATGGCGGCCAGGCCCTGATTATCGCCCTGGCGCAGACCAGCATGATTGGTCTGGCGGTATACCAGGTGCGTGCGGGTATTCTCACTCTCGGCGATTTCATCCTCATCAGCCAGTACATGATCCAGCTGTTCATGCCGCTGGGCTTTCTCGGTTTTGTCTACCGGGAGATGAAGGGTGCCATGGCCAATATCGAAAAACTGTTTGCCCTGCTGGATGTGCGCCCCCGGGTTGTCGACCACAGCGATGCGCCAGCGCTGGCGGTCAAGGATGCAGCGATCCGCTTCGATGACGTGAGTTTCTGTTATCAATCCGAGCGGCCGATCTTGCAGGGTGTCAGTTTCGAGGTGCTGCCTGGCCAGAAGGTTGCCGTCGTCGGCGCCAGCGGTGCCGGCAAGTCGACCCTGGTCAAGCTGTTGTTCCGCTTTTACGACTGTAGCGCCGGCCGCATTACCATCGACGGTCAGGATATCGCCGCGGTTACCCAGCAGTCGCTGCGCCGTGCGATCGGTATCGTGCCTCAGGACACTGTGCTGTTCAATGACACACTGCTGGAGAATGTGCGCTACGGCAAGCCCGGCGCCTCCGATGCGGAGGTCGCCGAGGCAATACGCATGGCGCACCTGGAGGATTTCCTGGCCCAGTTGCCCGAAGGCGGTGAAACCCGGGTGGGAGAGCGCGGCCTGAAACTGTCGGGCGGGGAGAAACAGCGGGTATCGATTGCGCGCACAGTGCTGAAACGGCCGCCGATCTTGGTATTTGACGAGGCCACCTCCAGTCTGGACAGCCGCTCGGAACAGTCAATCCTGGCTGCGCTGCGGGAGATTGCCCAGCACCACACCAGCCTGGTCATTGCCCACCGTTTATCTACCGTGGTCGATGCCGACCGCATTCTGGTGCTGCATCAGGGCAGAATTGTCGAGCAGGGCGCACACCGGGAGTTGCTGTCCCGAGATGGGCACTATGCAGCGCTCTGGCGGGCCCAGCAGGATGAGCAGGGACTGCCGACAGGGGCCGCTCAGTAGGTGTAACTGGATTGCAGTCCCAGCGGCAGGCCCAGTGCCCAGTAACCCAGCAGGAACAGGGTCCAGAGGATAATGAACGTCACCGAGTAGGGTAGCATCAGCGCCGTCACCGTGCCGATACCGGCAGCGCGGATATAGCGCTGGCAGTACACCACCACCAGCGGGAAGTAGGGCATCAGCGGGGTGATGATGTTGGTGGTGGAATCGCCGATGCGGTAGGCGGCCTGGGTCAGGTCCGGCGAGGCGCCCAGCTTCATCAGCATGGGTACCAGGATGGGTGCCAGCAGTGCCCACTTGGCGGAAGCCGAGCCCACGAACAGATTCAGCAGCCCGGTCAGCAGCACGATACCGGAAATGGTAAGCGCGCCAGGCAGGCCCAGCGCCTGCAGACCTGCGGCGCCCTTGACCGCCAGCAGGATACCCAGGTTGGAGGCTCCGAAGGCGTAGATAAACTGGGAGATAAAAAACATGATGACCAGGTAGTAGGCCATGGTCTGCATGGTCTTGGTCATCCCCTCAATGATATCGCGACTGCTGGTCACGGTGCCGGCGGCGATTCCGTAGACTATGCCCGGTAGCAGGAACAGCAGGAAGATCAGCGGTACGATCGAGGCCATCAACGGTGCTCCCGCTTCGGTCAGGGAGCCCGTCGGGCCGCGCCAGGCCGAGTCACCGGGCAGTGCGCTCAATACCAGCAGGGTGATGACCGCCAGCATGCCCCAGAGAGCGATCCGCAGGGCGCGCCGCTCCCTGTCGCCCAGGGTCTGCATGCCGGTCTCTGCGGCTACATCCTCATCGAGGGGACTGTGCCGCAGCCGTGGCTCGACGAAACGATCCGTAATCAGCCAGCCCACCAGAATAATCAGTACCGATGAGGCGGCGGTAAAAAAGTAGTTGTTGAGAGGGTTCAGCACCACCGAGGGGTCGATGATCTGCGCCGCGGATTGGGATATCCCCTGCAGCATCGGGTCCACCGCGGAGGGGATGAAGTTGGCCGAGTAGCCGCCGGAGACCCCGGCGAAGGCGGCGGCAATGCCGGCCAGAGGATGGCGCCCCGCAGCGTGGAAGATGATACCGCCGAGGGGAATAACCAGGACGTAGCCGGCGTCGGCCGCGGTATGGCTGACAATCCCGACCACGATCACCATCGGTGTCAGCAGCCAGCGGGCGGTGACCCCCAGCATCGCGCGCAGGGTGGAGTTGATGAAGCCGGTGTGCTCGGCCACACCAATCCCCAGCATCGCCACCAGCACCACACCGATGGGGTGAAAGTGCGCGAAGGTGGTGACCATCGCCGACAGGAACTGGGTCATCGCGTCCGCGGAGAGCTGGTTCACCACCACCAGGGCGTCGCCATTGCGGGGGTCGACCAGGTCGTACTCGAACCGGGAGAACAGCAGCGACAGTGCCCAGGTGATGAACAGCAGGGCGATGAACAGGACTGCCGGGTCGGGCAGTTTGTTGCCAGCGCGTTCGATGCTGGCCAGGACTCTCTGGGTGCGGGTGGCGGGGAGGGGTGCCTGATTCATGCCGTTCGCTTCTCGCGTAAAAGCGCAGTGTAATTCGACCGTGGGCGGGAAACAAACCTGCCGCGGCGATTGCTTTGCCCTGCCTGTGGTTTGATTTGCTGAACGGGGTGCGGTCGTCGGGGTGCGCTGCTTGTGCCGCCTCTTGTGCTGGGTCATGCTCGGGTCGATTCCAATAACAGAAAGGCCGCCATCATGCTCTCAAGGTTTGACGACTATCCCATTCACCAGACCGCGGAACCCATCGCCTTGACTGCGAGCAGTGACCGCTGCACCTACGACCGCTATTGGTACAACGCGCACGATCGCGACGGTGCCTTTTACTTCGGGATCGGGCTCTGCCGCTACCCGAACCTGGGCATCATGGACTGCAGTCTGAGCCTGGCCCTGGACGGGCAGCAACACGCCTTCCACGGCTCGCGCCGGGCGCCAGCCGAACCCACCGATACCAGGGTTGGTCCCTTCGTCCTGCGCATCCTCGAACCGATGGGGCGGCATCAACTGACCATTGCGCCCAATGACACGGGCATTGAATGCGACCTGGTGTTCACCCCCTACACGGCGTGCATGGAGGAGGGTCGGCAAACCCTGCGCAATGAGCGCCACCTGGTAATGGATGCGACCCGCCTCGACCAGTTCGGCAAGTGGCATGGCTGGATCCGCTACGACGGCCGTGAGCTGCGGGTCGACGGCGCCACCACGTTTGGCCTCAAGGATCGTTCCTGGGGTATCCGCCCGGTCGGTGAGCCCTGGCCGGGGGGCGCCCCCATCAACAGTTTCCAGGCCGTGCATTTCTGCTGGATGCCGATCCACTGGCAGGACCAGTGCAGCCTGGCGGGCTGGTTCGAGGACGACAGCGGCCACCAGTGGCACTGCGACCAGGGGTTCCTGCCACGCCATGACAACGTCGACGCCATTCCCGGCACCAGTGATCCCGCGGCCTCTGTCTGGCAAGGTGCGGTCGAGCACGATATCGTGATGCTCCCCGGCACGCGCCGCGCTGCCAGCGCCACGGTGACCATGTGTGACCGCGGTGGGGAGAGCATGACCGTCACCCTGGAACCGATACTGGTTCACCGCATGAAAGGCCTGGGTTACCAGCACCCGCAATGGGGCCACGGCAAGTGGCACGGGGAGCTGGTGATTGCGGGGGAAAGCTGGCGCGACAGCGACCTCGATCCCCTGGCGCTGGAGAACCTGCACATCCAGCAGGTGGTGCGCGCGACCTGCGGCGACCGCGTTGGCCACGGGGTACTCGAGCAGATGCATATCGGGCCTTCGCGCAGTTACGGCTTCAAGGACTGGTTTGATGGTGCGGCCGGCTAGGTGCGGCCGGCTAGGTGCGTCCGACCAGGTGCGGCGGCCGCCCAGGTGCGTCCGGCCAGGCAGACCTTCTGCCACGTCCCCGGCATCGGCAGCCCCGCCCCCCATCTCGGACACGCCGTGAACCCATATTTGGGTTCACGGCGTGTCCGTCAGCCCCCTTCCTGCTGTCGAAGGCCCTGCTCCCAGAGGCTAAGCGGCGAAGTCTCAGTCCAGCGGATAGGGCGGCCGCTGTCCCCCGCAGAGCACGTCGGTCACCTGCTCGGTATCCATGTACTCGGTCAGCTTGACCAGCTTGCCCTTGTCGAATTCGAACAGGAAGTGGTAGTCGTTGCTGTAGGTCTGGCCGGAGACATGCTCGCCTTCGCTGGAGGCTTCAACCGCGACCTTTTCTCCCTCGGCGACCATGCCGCGCACGGTGAAGGTGATGCCAGTGGGGAAGACTTCCATGATACTGGCGATGGCGCCGCGCAGTTCGGGGTATTCGCTGACGCCGGAGATCAGCGTTGAGCCCATGGTTTCAACGCAGCCATTTTTCGCATAGGCAGCAACGGCTCCGTCCACATTGCCCGTGCTCAGGTCGGCCAGGAACTGGCGCACCCGGGCTTTGTTATCTGTCTCTGTCGTCATTGCTGTCACTCGCGAGAAAGAGCACCGTCCGGCACCATGGCTTCATCTTAGACGCCGCAGCAGGCGGCGCCACATTGCCGGTACAGCATTTCAAGCCAGCGCCGCCGGCACCTTGCAGCGGGCGGGCGCTGGTTCAATTATTCGACAAGTGGCCCCGGGCCGGGCCACAGCACAGCGCTGCTCGCGGACCGGGCTCGGGCGGGTGTCAGCGGTTGCGACCCAATCTTTCGTGGGCGTTGACCCACTCGTTCTGGCGGGTTTCCTTGTCGACGCGGGTGGCGGCGCCCAGCGACAATTCGCCTGCGACCACCAGCCCGGCGGCAATTTCCGCCAGCTTCAGGGCCTTGCCCTTGCCGTGGCAGTCCATGATCTCCAGGCATTCGCGCTGTGTCGGCAGGTTGGTGCCGCCGCCGTAGGTGGCGAGTATCAGGGCGGGCAGGGTGATGGAAAAGAAATAATCGCCTTCGCGGGTCACCCGGGTGTAGACGGTGCACTGGTTGGACTCGCCGATATTGGCGATATCCTGGCCGGTGGCCAGGTACAGGGCGGCGAGACCGTTGGCGGGGTGGGCGGCGTTGTTGGATGAGTGGGTGAGGAAAGAGGCGATGGTGGTGATGCCCCAGCCGTAGTGCATGGCTTCCGGGGTAATCCGCAGGTTGGCCTGCAGCACGTCGCGGGGGACGGTGATCTCCGCGGTGACCCGGCGCCCGCGGCCTTTCAGCGAGTTCACGGAGGAAGTGCGTTTCTCGGTGTCGAAGTTACCGGACAGCAGGTAGTGGCGCATCTTCGGGAACTGCTCGCGGATCCACTCGCAGGCGAAGAAGGTCGCCTTGCTGGTCATGTTCTGGCCAGCGGCGTCGCCAGTGCTGTAGTCGAAGCGGGTAAACACCATGTTGTGGGCAATATAGTGCTCAATTTCGTTGAGCTTGCCTATTGAGGTTGTGCTCTCTGCCACCTCCTTGATGGCGGCGAAGTTCTCTACCAGCCATTCGTTGAAATCGCGGGCATCGCGGGCATCCCTGAACACGAAACAAGGCGCGCGCTGCATGGCCTCGCCGCAGACCGTGGTCTTCACGCCACCACTTTCGCGGATCACTTTCATGCCGCGGTTGTAGCTGGCCAGCATGGTGCCCTCGACAGTAGCCATCGGCACATAGAACTCGCCCCTGGCGTGCTCGCCGTCGATCAGCAGCGGACCGGCCAGGCCGACAGGGACCTGGACGGCGCCGAACATGTTCTCGATGTTGCCGGCCATCACCTCGGGTTCGAAGGAGTACTCGCGGGTGTGGTGCAGCTTCGCCGGCGTTTTCGCCTCGATGAAGGCCTGGCGTTCGGCGATGATATCGCGGCTGTAGTCGTTGTCGTTGCTGCGTGGGATCCTGTTATTGGTCATGGCATGGCCCTCGGAAAATCATGCAGAGTAGGAAAAACGCTGTTCTGGCGCAAGCGAGGCGCGAGAGCCCGGTTGCGGCAGTCGGGCGATGACAGCGCCGGGCTCAGGCGGTGGATTGCTCCAGGTGCTGCTCAATGACCCGCAGAAAATCACGCCCATACTTGTCGCGTTTGCGTTCGCCCACGCCGCTGAGGCGGCCAAAGGCATCGATGTCGCGCGGCAGCAGGGCGCACATCTCCTGCAGGGTGCGGTCGTGGAAAATGATGTAGGGCGGTATGCCCTGGGTTTCCGCCAGCGCCCGTCGGCACTCGCGCAGAGCCTCCCAGAGGGTGACGTCGACTTCGTCAGGCAGGGGCTGGCGGGTCTGCTGGCGGGTTGTCTTGCGGGCAATGTCCTTGCGCAGTTGCAGGGTCTGCTCGCCCTTGAGCAGGGCGCGGCACTTGTCCTGCAGGCGCAGGGCGCCAAAACGTTCCAGGTCCGCGGTCAGGTAGCCTCCTGCCACCAGTTGCCGGAATACCGAACGCCACTGGTGGTTGTCCAATGCCTTGCCGACGCCGAAAGTAGGCAGGCAGTGGTGGTCGTACTGGAAAATGCGATCATTCTCGATCCCGCGCAGGACTTCGATCAGGTGGTTGACGCCGAAGCGCTGGCCGGTGCGATAGACTGCGCTCAGGGCCATGCGGGCTGCCTCGGTGCCATCCCAGGTGGGCACCGGCTCCAGGCAGGTGTCACAGTTGCCGCAGGGTGCGGGCAGGTCATCGCCGAAGTAGTGCAGCAGGGCCTGGCGTCTGCAGCTGGTAATTTCGCAGAGGCCGAGCATGGCGTTGAGTCGCTGCTGCTCAGCACGCTTGTGCTCGGCGCTGCCCTCGGAGCTGTCCATCATCTGGCGCAGCTTCAGGACATCCTGCAGTCCGTAGACCAGCCAGGCGTCCGCGGGCAGGCCATCGCGACCGGCGCGACCGGTTTCCTGGTAATAGGCTTCAATGGTCTTGGGCAGGTCCAGGTGGGCGACGAAGCGCACATCCGGCTTGTCGATACCCATGCCGAAGGCGATGGTGGCGACCATGATCACCGCGTCCTCGCGCAGAAAGCGGGACTGGTGGCTGCTGCGCAGGGCCGCCGGCAGGCCGGCGTGGTAGGGCAGGGCGTTGTACCCTTCCTGCTGCAACCAGAGCGCGGTTTCCTCCACTTTCTTGCGCGACAGGCAGTAGACGATGCCGGCATCCCGCGGGTGCTCCGCTTTCAGGAAGCCGAGCAGCTGCTGCTTCGGGTTCTGCTTCAGCGCAATGCGATAGCGGATGTTGGGCCGGTCGAAGCCGGCAATGAATTTCTCCGCGTCCTCCAGGTCCAGCCGGGTGATGATCTCCTGGCGGGTGCGGGCATCCGCAGTGGCGGTGAGCGCTATGCGCGGCACCGCGGGGAAGCGTTCGTGCAGGAGGCTCAGCTGCAGGTAGTCGGCGCGAAAATCGTGGCCCCACTGGGATACGCAGTGGGCTTCGTCGATGGCGAACAGGGCAATGTCCGCACGTTCCAGCAGCGCCAGCATGCGGCCCTGCACCAATCGTTCGGGGGCGATATAGAGCAGATCCAGCTGCCCCTGCACCAGGGCCTGTTCCACGCCCTGGGCGGTGGCCGGGTCGAGGCTGGAGTTGAGATAGGCGGCGCGCACGCCAAGCTCCCGCAGGGCATCCACCTGGTCCTGCATCAGGGCGATGAGTGGCGAAATGACGATGCCACAGCCGGGGCGCACCAGTGCCGGCACCTGGTAGCAGAGGGATTTGCCGCCGCCTGTCGGCATCAGCACCAGGGCGTCCTGGCCATCGACCAGGCGCTGGACGACTGATTCCTGCAGGGGACGAAAGGCGGGATAACCGAAAACGGTCTGGAGTACAGTGAGGGCAGAAGTCATGGCCGGGGAGTATACCTCAGGCCAGCCCTCGATCCGTTGGTCTTCTCAGTGCAATAGCGCCGCGATGAGTTCGTTGCGCAGCTCGCGGGGGTCTATTACCCGGTCAAAGGCCATGGCATCGGCTCCGGCCCAGGCGCCACTCTGGTGGGCGGCAAGTGCCTCGGTGGTGCCGCTATCGGCGCCAGTGGCCGCTGCTGCACCCAGGGCCGGGATCCCGCCCAGACTGACGCCGGGCAGGGCCAGGCTCACCACTTGCCGATCCCAGGGATTCATGCCCATGACCGAGCTGCCGAAGCCGAAGGCCTTGCGCAGAGTGACAACCACCTTGTGTCCGTGGTAGTGGCGCTGGGCCCGGAACATGTTGGCCGCGGCACGCAGTACGCCGGAACGTTCTGCGACGGGACCCGGCATTACCCCGGGGTTGTCTATCAGGGAGACCAGCGGCAGGCTGAAACGGTGGGCCAGGTCGATAAAATGGCAGGCCTTGTCTGCAGCCTGGCGGGTGATGGCTCCCGCCTCGACGGCTGGCTGGTTGGCGATCAGCAGACAGCTGCGGCCGCCGATGCGGGCGAGGGCGGCAATAAGGGTGCGGCCGTACTCTGGCTGCAGCTCCAGCAGGCTGCCGCTATCCACCAGTTCCGCCAGCACCCGGCGCATGTCGTAGGGTTGGGCTACGGCCGGAGGTATGATGTCCAGCAGGGCGTCCACCGGGCGCGGCGCCGCTGCGGCTGGATCCGCGCCGGTACCCGCGGTGTTGCCGGGCTCCGCCAGCAGCCCCAGGAAGCGCCGCGCCAGGCTGAAACACTCGGCTTCGCTGCTGCAGCGCTGGTGGGCGACGCCGCTGTCGCGGGTGTGTAGCAGGGCAGAGCCCAGCGCTTCGGCGCTGGTGTCGATACCCATGGCGGCCTTGACCAGCGGCGGGCCGGCGCTGAACAGGGAGCTGCCCTCGGCCATGATCACCAGGTCGGCGAACATGGCCGCAAGCGCACCGTGGCCGGCGGAAGTGCCCAGTACAATGGCGACAATGGGTGCCCGACCCTGCAGGTCGGCGAGCAGCTGCAGGTCGCCGGTGGCATGGGGATAGCGCTCGTCCTGATTGCTGGCCCGTTCGCCGGCGCCGTCCAGCAACACCAGCAATGGATAGCCTTGTTCCAGTGCCAGTCGCACAAGGCGCGCCCGCTTGGCTGCGTTGGGATGGCCAATGGAACCGCCCTGGACTGTAAAATCCTCCGCCAGAATGACGCCGGTCCTGCCGTCAATACGCAGGGTCCCGGCGACCAGGCCGTCAGCGGGCACGGCCGGCCGTCCGGCCGGGTGCTGGCCGCCCGCCAGAGCGCCGTACTCGCGGAAGCTGCCGGGGTCGGCCAGGGCGGCAACACGTTCCCGTGCGGTGAGTCGTCCGCGCTGATGCTGGCGAGTGATGCGTTCCTCTCCGCCCATGGCGGTGGCACTGTCCTGGCGCTTGCGCAACTCGGCCAGCAAGGCATCCCAGTGGCTGCGGTATCCGCTCATGGCTGCGCCTATGCTGCCGAGGAGGCCTGCGTCAGTGGTGCCTCCAGGCCAAACGCGGCCCACTCCGGTTCCGCCATGCAGGCGGTGAAGCGGGCGAAATTCCACGGCCAGCTTGAGGGAATGCCCTCGGCATCCAGATACCAGCTGACACAGCCTCCGCGGTACCAGACCGTGTTCTTGGCCGCCGCGATGCGCTCGGTTTCGAAGGTCTCCATGGCCTCGAAGCTGGGGGCGATTTCCGTGCAGTCCCCTGCTCGCAGCCGCGCCATCAGCTGGGCGATATAGCCCCACTGGTGCTCGGCGATGTCAATCAGCGAGAAGTTGCCGACCGGCCCGTTGGGGCCGTTGAGCATGAACAGGTTCGGAAAGTCAGGCATGGTCGCCGCCAGGTAGGCCTTGGGGCGATCGGCCCAGAAGTCTTCCAGGGTCGTCCCGTTGCGACCATTGATGCTCATCGGGCGCATGAAATGGTCGGCGTGGAAGCCGGTGGCATAGACGATCACATCCAGTTCGTGCAGTTCCCCGTCTTCGGTGCGGATGCCCCGCGGCTCGATCCGCTGGATGCCATTGCGCACCAGCCGGCACTGCGGGTGCTGGATTGCCTGGTAGTAATCGGGTGAGAAAATCAGGCGCTTGCACAGGGGCGCGTGGTCGGGCCGCAGTTGCTCCCGCAGATCCGGGTCGGTTACGGACTGTTCCAGGTTGTCGAGACAGGCTTGGGCCATGGCTTTGGCGGTCTCTGATTCCATGTCGGTAATGGCCTGGGTATAGGCCTCGACGGCGGCCATGTACTCCTCCACGTTCATCGCTTCGGCCAGTGCCTCCGGGTCCTGGAAGGCAGCCCGCTCCTCCACGCTGAAGACCCCGTTTTCCACCGGCATGATCCACTGCGGCGTACGCTGGTAGTGCTCCAGCAGCGCCGCCTTGCCGGCGAGCGCCGAGATGATCTGGACCCCGGTGGAGCCGTTGCCGATGATGCCGATGCGCTTGCCCTCCAGAGCCACGCTGTGGTCCCAGCGGGCGCTGTGGAACAGCTCGCCGCGGAAGCTTTCCGCCCCGGCGATGTTCGGATAGCGGGGGTGGTGGAGGACACCGGTGGCGGCGATGAGGATGTCGGCGCTGTCGCGGTGGCCGCTGCTGAATTCCACCTCCCAGCGGCCCTCGCGATAGTCCGCCCGGGTGGCTTCCTCACCGAAGCGGGTCAGCTTGTCGACACCGTACTTGCCGGCAGTGCGCTCGAAATAGGCCTGGATTTCCGGGCCCGGCGGCAGGTGCCGGCTCCAGTCCGGATTGCGTTCGAAACTGTAGGTATAAAAGTGGGAGGGCACGTCGCAGGTCAGGCCTGGATAGGTATTGTCGCGCCAGGTCCCGCCGACCCGGTCTGCCTTTTCGTAGAGGGTGATGTCGGTATGGCCCTCTTCCTGCAGGCGGATGCCGGCAAGAATACCGGCCATGCCGGCGCCGAGAACGATGATACGGGGTTGGCTGGCAGACATTGATCTGGCTCCTGGTTGCGGTGAACAGGGCGACAGCTTACGGGACCTCACGGGTTTCAAGCATAGCAATTATGTTCAATAACAGGGCAATATTGTTAGAATTGCCCGACCCGGAGCCCAGGTGTACAGCCCCTTGAACCAGCCAACCCGACAGCGCGCTCCCGGACTGAGTGAGCAGGATGCGCCCGCAGCCACCAGCGCGACCTATGCCCCGCTGGTCGCCCTGTTGCTGACGGAACTGGAATCCTGCGGCCAGGCCGACGGCCTGCGCCAGCCGCCGCTTACCCTGGCGGGATTCACCCGCTGGTATCTCGAGGTGGTGCAGCGTCTCGAAGCGCATCTCGCCGGGGGGGACAACCATGCGCCGATGGCGCGGCAGGAGGTGGAGCTGATGTGCCGCTGCGCGCTCTCGGCCGCTGATCTGCGCGAGGTCATTCTGATCTGCGAGCGTTTTGCCCGCATGTTGCATCCGCGTGCGGGGCTGGTCCGCCTGGAGATCACGGGCGCGCGGGCCAGTTTTCGGCTGGATTCCCTGCGCGGCCAGCCGAGTACCGCCGGCAGCCTGGTGGATATCACCGGACTGTTTGCCTTCCTGCAACTGTTCCAGTGGCTCCTCGGGCGGGAACTGCCACTGCAACAGGTGCGTATCGGTCCCATCCGGCGCCAGGATGTGTTGCCGTTCCTGCGCCTGTTCCGCGCCCCGGTGCTCGCCGGCGGAGACGATTATGCGCTGGATTTCGATGCCGCGGCGCTGGCCCTGCCGGTGGTGCGCAGCCCCGGTGAGTTCAGTGCGTTCTTTCACAGTTTTCCCTGTGCCGTCTTCGGTGCCCGTGCCCACAGCCTGCCGGACCAGGTCGGCGCACTTCTGGCCGCCGCGCTGCGCCACGGCACGCCGCTACCGGGTCAGGCACAGCTGGCGCGGGACCTGGGGCTGCCGCTCTCCACATTCCGGCGGCGCCTGCGGCAGGGGGGCTGCAGTTACCGCGTGCTGCGGGAAGCCGCGCTGCGCAATGCAGCCTGTGAAGCACTGTCAGAGCCCGGGCGTCGTATTGGCGATATTGCTGCCAGCCTTGGTTTTGCCGACAGCGGCACGTTTCGTCGCGCTTTCGTGCAGTGGTTCGGCATGGCGCCGGGCAGGTGGCGGGAGCGGGTACTCGGGGCCGGCGAAAATAAACATTGACGGATTGTCGAACGGCTGTATACTCTGACCCTGCTTGAACGTTTTACACCTATTTATGTATACCATTTCGAAGTCACGCAGTTAGTACCTCGTCCCTGATTTCATAAGTAATTGCATACCTCAAGCCCGACCGCCTTCCCCGGAAGGTTCTATCTATACCTGAAATACAGGAACGTAACATGGCTACCAGCACCGGCACCGTAAAATGGTTTAACGAAACAAAAGGCTTTGGCTTCATTGAGCAGGAATCAGGCCCGGACGTGTTTGCGCACTTCAGCGCGATCTCCGGTTCAGGCTTCAAGACTCTGATCGAAGGCCAGAAAGTTGAGTTCAACGTCACACAGGGCCAGAAAGGCCCGCAGGCAGAAAACATCGTCGTCGTCTAAGACGCCGCAGTTTTCTGACAAGGCCCCCCGGTGGAGACACCGCGGGGCTTTTTTTGTGTCCGCAGTTCCGGTGGCATGGTTCAACATGCTTTCCCCGCCAGTTTGCGCGCGGAGAGTCACCTCATTATGGTGAGGCTTGATTCGCGCCGGGGGCAGCATGGCTACACTTACCTCGAACCAACCTCATCACCCAGCCTGGCGTCGCCTGGCACTGAGCCACATTTGCTGCTTTGGTTTGCTGATGCTGGTGGCGCTGCTACCGCCCTTGTTGCCGCAGGCCGTGGCCGAGGAAAGCTACAGCGAGCAGCGTTCCCCCTGCAATGATCATCAACCATCGCGGCGGCCATTCTTTGGCGACCTGCACGTCCATACCCGTTATTCCCTGGATGCCAGCACCCAGGGCACCCGCACCTCGCCGGCAGATGCCTACCGTTTTGCCCGGGGCGAGCGTATTGGCATCCAGCCCTGGGACGAGTCCGGCCAGCCCGCGCGCAGCCTGCAGCTGCGCCGGCCGCTGGATTTCGCCATGGTGTCCGACCACGCCGAGCTGATCGGCGAGGTGCACATGTGTACCGATCCGCAAGTCTCCGGCTATCGCAGCTGGCAGTGCCGCTTCTATCGGGCCTGGCCCCGCGGCGCCTACTACCTGTTCAATTACATGGCGGCCATGCGCGCCTCCCACCTGGGCATGTGCGGCGACGATGGTGAGCGCTGCTTGACCGCGGCCCTGGCGCCCTGGCAGGAGATGCAGGACGCTGCCGAAAGTCACTACGACCGCTCCAGCGACTGCAGCTTTACCACCTTTGTCGGCTATGAGTGGACCGGCGTACAGGCGCAGTCCGGTGGCAACCTGCATCGCAATGTGGTGTTTCGTAATGGTGTCGTGCCGGTGCTGCCGGCGAGCTATATCGACGCACCCGGGGAGACCCTGTTGTGGGATGCCCTGGAGTCAGAATGTATCGATGCCGACGGTGACTGTGACGTCCTGGTGATTCCCCACAACTCGAACCTCAGCGCAGGCCACATGTTCAGCGAGCAACTGGCCGATGGCAGGCCAGTGGATGCGGCCTACGCCCGGCGGCGCCAGCGCATGGAGCCGCTGGCGGAAATCATGCAGCACAAGGGCGCATCGGAGTGCTTCTTTGCCCCCGACATCAGCCGCGATGAGCTGTGTGCGTTCGAGCAGTTGCCGCGGGACAACATTGCCGGTTTCAGTAACCCTCCCACTGCGAGGACCGGTTTCCTGCGGGAAACCTGGCAGCAGGGCCTGGCGCTGGAGGCCGCGCTGGGTACCAACCCGTTCCGCTTTGGCGTTATCGCCAGCACGGACACCCATCTGGGGGCCCCGGGTGCGGTGGAGGAAGATCGTTTCCCGGGTCACGGCGGTGCCGGGGTGCCGGCACTGAAGGCCGTGCCGCCCGGACTGCCCGACAAGCTCGAGTACAACCCCGGTGGCCTCGCCGTGGTCTGGGCCGAGGAAAATTCCCGCGATGCCCTGTTCGCCGCCATGCAGCGGCGGGAGGCCTATGGCACCAGTGGCCCACGAATTGTCACCCGTCTGTTTGCCGGCTGGAATCTCGACCCCGGGCTGTGTACAGCGCCAGATCAGATCGAGCGCGCCTACGCCACTGCGGTGCCTATGGGTTCGGAACTGGGGCCGGCGCCGGCCGGCAGCGCCCTGCGCCTGCTGGTGGCAGCGCAGCAGGATGCGGGCACCCGCGACAGTCCCGGCATGCCGCTGCAGAAAATCCAGGTGATCAAGGGCTGGCTGGACAGTGACGGCAACAACCGCGAAAAAGTGGTGGATGTCGTCGGCGATACGGTCACTCGTGGCAGCGTCGACCTGGGCACCTGCGCCACCGCCGGCGCCGGCCACAGCCGGCTCTGCAAAGTCTGGGAAGACCCGGATTTTGATCCAACCCAGCGCGCATTTTATTACACCCGGGTAGTGGAGAATCCCAGCTGCCGCTGGAGTCAGCGCCAGTGCCTGGCTGGAGGTGTCGACTGCGAGCGGCCGGAGACCATCGGCAAGGGCTTCGAAGGCTGCTGCGCGGCCGGGCACCGGCCGCTGGTGCAGGAGCGCGCCTGGACCTCACCGGTCTGGTATCAGCCCTAGGGAACCTCTGATTCAGAGGTTCCCTAGCACCTCTTGTGCATAGGCGAGCGCCTCGGTCGCGGCGACCCGGGTGCGGTAGCCCTCAAGGAATAGCTTGCCGGCCACGGTGCCGTCCGGCGCCACCACGATCATCCCGGGGTGGGGGATGCCGTAGTGCTCGTCGCCCGGACCGTAGTCCTCGTGCAGAATCCCGAGGGTCTTGAAGCTGAGCGCTTCCACATCCGCCAGCAGGGGTATGCTGATCCCGTGCTGGCGGGCAAACGCCGCCTGCTCTGCCGGACTGTCGTAGGTGATCGCCACCAGGCCGATACCGGCAGCGTCGAAGTCTGCCTTGTACGCCTGCAGCTGGCGCAGTTCCGCCATGCAGTAGGGGCACCAGACCAGGGATCGGCTCGCTACCAGCACCGTGCCGCGAGGGCCCGCGAAGCTGTCGAGCAACCTGATTTCCCGATCTTCGTGCAGGGCCCTCAGGCCAGGGAAATGCGAACCGACTGCCGGCCCCAGCGATTGCTGTGGCTGCCTGGCCGAGACAAACATGTCTGCGGTGAGCTGTTCCACCACGGCATCCCGCAGGGGCCCACGCACGCTGTAGAGGGCGCCGGCGGCAACCATCACGACGGCGGTGACGATGATGAGAAAGCGTTGCACGTGTGCGCTCCTGTGGTCGCTGTTGGCGAGAGTGTAGCGTCAATGGTCTCGCCGTGCTGGCATGCATGACGTCCAGGGATGACTTGTCGGCTGCCGCGTGTTCCAAGTAAGCTCGTGTGTTTGGCAGCGGCTGCCCCCTGGAACCCCTTGCATGATCGACCAGCTTCTGATTTCCGGCCTGTTCCTGTGGCTGCTGGGTTGCCTTATTTTCAGCGACTGGGCGGCATCGAAAATTTTTCTCGGGACTATGCTGGCGGCCTATTTCCTGGGCCTGGTGGAAACGTCACAGGTGCTGGAAAAGGCATCCAATTCCGGCCTGATTACACTGATCCTGTTGCTGCTGGTATCCATAGGGCTGGAGAAGCTGTCCTGGCTCAACAGTCTCTCGGGGCGGCTGATTTCTCCCAGCTATACCCTCAGCCTGCTGCGACTGGGTGGGGTCACCGCGGTGTTCTCCGCCTTCGTCAACAATACGGCAGTGGTGGCTACCCTGGCCACGACCGTGCGCGCCAATCGCCATCATCCGGCCTCACGCCTGCTGATACCCCTGTCCTATGCGGCGATACTCGGCGGCACCATGACGCTGATCGGGACCTCGACCAACCTGATCGTCAGCAGCTTTCTTGAAGACGCGACCGGCAAGGGGCTGGCCTTTTTCGACTTTTTCCTCATTGGCGCGGCGGCGGTTGTCGTGGGGCTGCTGGTGCTGTTGCTGTCCGCGCGCTTGCTGCCCCGCGCCAGTGCCGAGAAGATGCAGGTGGCAGAATACGTGGTCGAGGTGGAGGTGGGCCCCGGGTCCAGCCTGATTGGCAGGAGTATTGCCGACAATCGCCTGCGCGACCTCGATGCCCTGTTCCTGGTTGAAATCGTTCGAGATGAACACCTGATTTCGCCGGTGGCCCCCACCGAATTTATCGAAGCCGGAGACAAATTGATCTTCTCCGGCGACATCACCCAGGTCGCCGCGCTGGACGCTTTCGATGGCCTGCACCTGTTTGCGGTCGAGGAGGGATTGCTGCGGGAAAACATGATGGAAGTCATTGTCATGCCCAACGCGTCGATCGAGGGCAAGACCATCAAGGAGTCCGGCTTCCGCTCCCTCTTTGACGCCGCAGTGGTCGGTATGCGCCGGGGAGGCAAGCGCCTGTCGGGCAAGCTCGGCAATATCACCATACAGGCCGGCGACAACCTGATGCTGGCAACCGGCCCGGATTTCAACGAGCGCAAGAACCTCGACAAGAACTTTGTGGTGGTGGATGACGCGGTTGCCGGTTCCAATACCACAGCCCTGCAGAACTGGTGTGTGAGCCTGCTGCTTGCGGGTGTCGTGCTGCTGGCGGCGCTGGAAGTTGTGCCCCTGATCAAGGGGCTGGCTCTGCTGTTGGTGTGCATGCTGGGGCTGCGCCTGGTGCGCGGCTCCGAGTTGCGCCGGCGTTTTCCGTTCGAGATCTGGCTGGTCATTGCCTCCGCCCTGACCCTGTCCCAGGCCCTGACCAATACCGGTCTGGTGGCCACCCTGGCCCTGACACTGGAGGACAATCTCGTTGCCGTCGGCCCCTGGGTGGCCATGGCCGGAATCTACCTGGCTACGTTGCTGCTTACCGAGCTGATGACCAACAATGCCGCCGCCGCCCTCAGTTTCCCGATTGCGTTTGGGCTGGCCGAGAGCCTGGGGGTGAGCCCGATGCCCTTCGTGATGGCGGTCGCCTACGGGGCCAGCGCGAGTTTCCTGACCCCGTATGGCTACACCACCAACCTCATGGTGCAGAACCTCGGTGGCTACAGCATGCGGGACTATTTCCGCAGCGGCCTGCCGGTGTCCATCGGCTATTCGGCGGTGGTGCTGTGGCTGCTGCCGCGGGTGTTTCCCTTCTAGCGCTGGTCAACGCTCAGTTGCGGCGGGGCGCCAGTTGTCGTGGGTATAGAACTGTGAGTACCATTTGCGGAACTTGGCGAAGGGGCCATCGTTGTCGCACAGCAGCGGTTTCTCGAAATACTGCTTGTGGGCCCAGATGATGCGGTCCTCTTCCATCTGCCGGTAGATATCCTTGACGATGGCATCGGCGACGCCGCCCACTTGTTCCTTGCCGTCGACCTTCTTCTGGATAAAGGCGTAGAAGGCCCTGGAGTTTTCGCTGTCCACGGGGGTCAGGTTGGCCATCAGGACCGTGTCGCAGATGCCGCTGAAACGCACGGTTGCCTGCCCCGGCCCGGTACTCTTGTTGGCGATGATGCCGGTGACTTCACCGCGGGGCGTGGCCATTTTGCTGACCAGCCTGCCCGATCGGTAGACCCCGTCGAATTCCATGATGTCCGGTGTGGGAATATTCTGGGTGCCGTGCACATACAGGAAGTGGGCAGGGTCCACCGCGTTCTCGCCGATTTCCTGCATGTGGGTGCCGATGTCCCAGGTGTGGATCTTGAAGCTGCCCCACTCATCGTTGTCGGCGGCCGCTTCGGGAATTGCCTCCGGCTCAAAGTGCGGTTCCGCGCCTTCCGGGTGGTACCACACATAGATTACCTGGTTGAGTTCGCGCACGTGCCAGGGCCGAATTACCTGCTCGCCGCGAGCGATCTTCGGCGGCAGGTTGTTGGCGTAGGGCACATCCGTGCACTGACCGTCGCCGTTGTAGGCCCAACCGTGGAACGGGCAGACAATGGAGTCGCCGCGCACCTCGGAACCGCCGCCGGCCTGGCCGCGGATGCCGTAGCCGAGGTGGGCGCCCATGTGTGGGCAGTAGGCGTCGAGGACCTTCGCCTCGCCGCTCTCGGTGCGGAACAGTACCAGGTCGGTGGCGAAGTAACGCAGGGGCATGGACGCAGCCACCGCGAGGTCGTGCGAGTAGGCGACCTGGAACCAGCCGAGGGGAATTGGCATCGGAATACGTTGACTCATGGTGGGACACTCCCTGTAACTATCGTTGCGGTATTCGTGGGTACTCTACGGCAGGCCCTGAATGATTGGTATGACTTGCAAATTCCTGACGAAACGTTACCGGAGTAAATAATTATACCCGGGCGGCTATTCGGCTCTGCAGGGTCGCCAGCGGCCACTGCCACGGACGAGCCGCAGTTGACCCTGCGGGCCGCTGCTGCCTAAGCTGCCGCTCTTTCTTCATACCGTCTATCGAGGGCAGGCACATGAGATTGCAGGACAAGGTTGCGATTATTACCGGAGCGGGACAGGGTATCGGTGCCGCCACCGCCCTGCGCTTTGCCGAAGAGGGCGCCGCAGTCGTGCTGGCTGCGCGCAGCGAGGACAAGCTCGCCGCGGTCGCTGCCACGATTACGGCGGCGGGCGGACGGGCCCTGGTCTGCCCCACCGATATCGCCGACGAAGACGCAGTGCGCGCGCTGGTGGAAAAGACGGTAGCAACCTATGGGCGCCTCGATATCGTGGTCAACAATGCCGTGCTGATGGTGCCGGGCATGCTGGCCAATCACGATACCAAAGCGTGGCGGCAGAACTTCATTGTCTCCCTGGACGGCGCCATGTTCCTGATGCGCGAAGCCTATCCCCAGCTCAAGGCGAACCGCGGCGCGGTAGTGAATGTGTCTTCGGTCTGTGGCCTGCGCGGCTCTCCGGCAACGGCGGGCTACAGCGCCGCCAAGTCGGCGATGCTGGGCCTGTCGCGCAACGCGGCAATGGAGTGGGGCAAAAAGGGGATCCGGGTCAACACCGTCATTCCCGGCGCCTTCATGACGCCGCCCACGGCGGCAGTGCTGCCGGACGACGCCTCGCGCGAGGCCACGGCAAAGTCCATCCCCATCGGCCGCATTGGCGATCCGCGGGAGTGCGCCAATGCCATCCTGTTCCTCGCCAGCGAGGAGGCCTCCTACATCACCGGTGCGGAACTGGTGGTCGACGGTGGCCGGGTAGCGGAGCTGAACGCCGGCACGGCGAGCTGGGAGTAGGGTGATGACGGACGAGAGCCTGCTGCGGCGCCTGGACCGCCTGGAGTCGCTGGACGAAATACGGCAGCTGGTCGCCAAGTACTCCCTGTCCCTGGACATGCGCGACCTGGACGCCCACGTCAATCTGTTCGCGGAGGACATCCGCGTCAGCCGTGAGAAAGTCGGCCGCAGCCACTTGAAGCGCTGGCTGGACGATACCCTGCGCCTGCAGTTCACCGGCACTTCCCACCATATCGGCAATCACATCATTGAGTTCGATGATCCGGACCACGCCCATGGCGTGGTTTACTCCAAGAACGAGCACGAAACCGGCGACCAGTGGGTGATCATGCAGATGCTGTACTGGGACAACTACGAGCGGATTGACGGGCGCTGGTACTTCCGCCGTCGGCTGCCCTGCTACTGGTACGCCACTGACCTCAACAGTCCGCCCATCGGCGAGCACAAGATGCGCTGGCCCGACCGGGAGGCCTACGATGGCGCCTACCACGATCTGTGGCCCTCCTGGGCGGATTTCTGGGCCCATCCGCCGACCGCGGATGAACCCGAGGTGGCCGCGCCGGCGCCGCTGGAAGAGTTTCTCGCCACCATGCGCCGCGGCGCCCCCGAGCCGCGCATCCGCGTGCGCTGACACCTGTTACCCGATCGAGGATTACCACTGCTATGGATCTCCTGACACCACTGGAACTCGGCCACCTGCATTTGCGCAACCGCATTGTGATGGCCCCCATGACCCGCAGCCGCGCCGGCACCGATGCCGTGCCGACAGCGTTGATGACCGAGTACTACCGCCAGCGCGCCAGTGCCGGCATGATCATCAGCGAAGGGGTGGCGCCCAGTGCCAACGGCCTCGGCTACTGTCGCACGCCGGGTATCTACACCGCGGAACAGGTGGCGGCCTGGGGCGAGGTCACCGCCGCGGTACACGCCGCCGGCGGCTGTATTGTCGCGCAGATCATGCACGTGGGCCGGGTCGCCAGCCACTACAACAAACCCGCCGGCGCCGAGACCGTGGCGCCGTCCGCGATCACCGCCAAGGCCGAAATGTACACGGATGAGGCGGGCATGCAGCCCATGGACCCGCCCCGGGCGCTGGCGCTGGAGGAGATTGCTGGTGTTGTCGAGGAGTACCGCCAGGCCACGGCGAGCGCCCTTGCCGCCGGCTTCGACGGTGTCGAGCTGCATTGCACCAGCGGCTACCTGCCGGCCCAGTTCCTGTCCACCGGCAGCAACCGGCGCACGGATGCCTACGGCGGTTCGGTCGCCAATCGCGCGCGCTTTGTGCTGGAAGTGCTGGAGGCCATGACTGCCGAGGCCGGCGCCGGTCGGGTGGGCATGCGGATTTGCCCGGACAATGGCTTCAATGACCTGTCCGATGACAACCCGGAAGAAACCTTTGACTACCTGCTGGCGGCAGCGGCGAGGCTCGATCTGGCCTGGCTGCACGTGATCCGCATGCCCGCGGGCCGGGTCGACAACCTGGCGCTGGCGCGGCGCTATTTTGCCGACCGCCTGATTGCCAACGAGAGCTACAAGCTCGTGGAAGCCGAGCAGGCAGTGGCCTCAGGAGCGGTGGCGGCGGTGTCCTTCGGGCGACCGTTTATCGCCAACCCGGACCTGGTGGAGCGCTGGCAGCAGCGCCTGCCGCTGGCGAGGTTCGATCCCGGGACACTGTACATGCCCGGCCCGGAGGGCTACACCAGCTATCCGGCTGCTGCCGCCGAGCCTGGCGCGTAGGAGCGTACTGGCCCCGGCCAGCTCCTCTGTCCGCTGCGCGGCCATTCACCTTGTGGCCCAGGCCACCCTCTCTGTCCGCTGCGCGGCCATTCACCTTGTGGCCCAGGCCACCCTCTCTGTCCGCTGCGCGGCCATTCACCTTGTCCGTGCGCAATGAACTGTCTTGTTTTTTTGTAGCTTACAAGCTACATTTCGTGCATGCGATATCACATCCTCACCACGGAACACTTCAATCGCTGGTTGGCCCGAATCCGAGACCGCCAAGCAGCGAGGGCGATAGCTCAGCGGCTGGATCGTGCCGCTGCTGGCAATCTTGGGGATATCAAACCAGTGGGACAGGGCGTGAGTGAAATGAGGGTCTTCGCAGGTCCTGGCTACCGGCTTTACTTTTCGATCCGTGATGGCGAAATTATCATTTTGCTTTGCGGTGGTAAGAAATCCGGTCAGTCACGCGACATTGCCACTGCGCAGCGAATATTGAGTGAATTGGAGGTTTGAATCATGACTAAACTGACCGAATATAATCCTTTTGACCACTTGCTGGGAGAAGAGGAGCTTTCCCAATATCTGACCGATGCCTACGAAGATGATGACCCTGCCGTCTTTGTTGTGGCCCTGGGCCATGCCATCAAGCACAGGGGTGTAGCCCAGGTTGCTGAAGCAGCTGGGCTCAACCGAGAAAGTCTCTACAAAGTGATCAATGGCCAGGTGCAGCCGAAGTGGGACACCATCCACCGTCTGATGCGCGCGCTGGGTGTGCATTTTTCGGTCGCGGCTTAGGAGCCCACTGGCCCAGGCTAGCTCCTCTGTCCGCTGCGCGGCCATTCACCTTGTGGCCCAGGCCACCCTCTCTGTCCGCTGCGCGGCCATTCACCTTGTCCGTGCGTGATCGCCCGCAGAGCGGGCTCCTACAATGGCGCTACCTAACTGCGCCACCGCCGTCCACGGACAGGATCTGGCCGGTGATGAAGGAGGCGCGGTCGCTGCACAGGAAGGCGACTGCTTCGGCAACTTCTTCCGGCTCCCCGATGCGGTTCAGCACCGCCACGTTCTTCAATTGCTCTGCGACTTTCGGCTGTTCGGTGAAATACTTCTCCAGCCCCGGGGTGCGGATGACTCCCGGTGACACGGCGTTGATGCGGATGCCCTGGCCGCCGTACTCCGCGGCCGAGCTCTTGGTCAGGATGTTCACCCCACCCTTGGCAGCGGCGTAGGCCGTATTGAAGGCCTGGCCCTTGAGCGAGGCGTTGGAGGAGATGTTGACGATGGCGCCGCCCCCCGAGGCCAGGATCGCCGGAATCTCGTACTTCATGCACAGCCAGGTATTGGTCAGGCACATTTCCAGGGTCTGGTCGAAGACCTCGCGAGTGTACTCGTGGATGGGGCCGGAACCCCGGCTCAGGGCGGCGCTGTTACAGGCGATATCCAGCCGCCCCCAGGCACTGACGGCCGCAGCCACCATCGCCTTTACTGACGTTTCGTCGCTGACGTCGCCATGGACAAACAGGGCCTCGCCGCCCATTGCCGTTATGCCGGCAACGGTTTCCTCGCCGGATTCGGCATTGAAGTCAGCGACCACGACCCTGGCCCCTTCGCGGACGAAACACTGGGCGATAGCCCGCCCAATGCCCTGGCCGGCTCCGGTGACGATGCCGATCTTGCCCTCGAGAATACCCATGGCTTGCTCCTGTGTTCGCGGTGAATGGTGCGAATGGTAGCGCGAATGTGACGCCGCATCAGTGCCCCGGCGACAACATCCACAGCCGGGTACAACATGGCAGTATGGTCGCGGGAAAGCCTGCGAGGCGGCCCCCGCAGCCTGTGCTCGCCCTGTTGCGGCAGGGTCGGTAGCGGTATGCTTGAGGTCACATGAATGGCGGAGAGAGCTGATGAATTTGCAGGGAAAAGTGGCACTGGTGACCGGCGCCGGACAAGGGGTTGGCCAGGGCATTGCCCTGGCGCTGGCGGCGCAGGGTGCGCAAGTGGCTGTCAGCGGGCGCACCCTGGCCAAGCTGGAAGCGACGGCGGAACAGATCAGGGGACGCGGTGGCGAGGCACTGGCGGTGGTGTGCGAGGTGAAGTCCCCCGACTCGCTGCAGGCCTGTGTCGACGCCGTTATCGACCGCTGGGGGGCGCTCAATATTCTGGTCAACAACGCCCAGGAGGTGCCGCTGGGACGGCTGCTGGAAGTGACCGACGAGGCAGTGACCGCGGGCTGGGAGTCCGGCCCCATGGCAACCCTGCGCCTGATGAAACTGTGCTATCCCCACCTCAAGGGCGACGGAGTAATCATCAACCTGGGGAGCTCGGCAGCCAAGCGCTGGGACATGGCGGGTTACGGTGTCTACGCCGGAATCAAGGAGGCGATCCGCTCCCTGACCCGGGCCGCGGCCTGCGAGTGGGGCCCGGACAACATTCGCTGCAATGCTATCCTGCCGCACGCGCTGTCACCGGCGCTGGAGTGGTGGCTGCAGCGCGACCCGGCGGAGGCGGAGGCGTTTTTCGCCCAGATACCACAGCGCCGGATAGGTGATTGCGAGCAGGATATTGGCCGCTTTGTCGCCCTGCTGTGCTCCGAGGGTGCCGGCTACGTCAACGGCCAGAGTATTGCCCTGGACGGCGGTCAGGCGTTCCTGGGCTAAAACCGGTTCCGGGGCCGTCGGCTCAGCTCTGGTCAAACAGTGGCAGTATGATTTCCATCCGCAGGCCCGGATGGGTGTTGGTGGCGGTGATCCTGCCGCCGTGCTGGACGATGGCGCGGCGGGCGATCGCGAGGCCAAGGCCGTAGCCGCCGGTCTCCCGGGCGCGGGCACAATCCACCCGGTAGAATTCGTCGAATACCCGCTCCAGCTCGGCGACGGGAATTCCCGGCCCCTGATCCTGGATGGTCACCGTCAATGCGCCGCCGCTGGCGTGGGCAGCGACAGTGATCTCTGTGTCCGGCGGGCTGTAGTACAGGGCGTTGCGGACGACGTTGTCGAAGGCCTTGCGCAGGTACCCGCCGTCTCCCAGTACCAGCGCCTGTTTGCAGCCGCATTGCAGGTTTACCGCAATCCCGTTTTCGCGCCCCTCGAAGCTGGCGTCGGTGCACAGGTCCCGCAGCAGGGGCACGAGGTCAATGTGTTCGTCCATGCTGCTTGCACCGCCCTGGCTCCCCAGCAGTTCCGCAATCAGGTCGTCCAGGCGCGTGGCCTCGCGTTCAATCCGCTGCAGCTGCGGGGCGGCCGTGGCCGGGTTCTGCTCCGCCAGGGCCAATGCGACCCGCAGCCGGGCCAGCGGTGAGCGCAATTCATGGGACACGTCCACAAGCAGGCGTCGCTGGGTATCGATGCGCTGTTGCAGCTGCGACGCCATGCGGTTGAAATCCCGGGCCAGATCGTCGGTTTCATCGCCGCCCTGTTCACGCACCGCCAGGCGCACGGACAGGTCACCGGCGGCGAGCTTGCCCGCGGCCTGGCGCAGGCCGCCCAGGCGCCGGGTCAGCACTCGCGACAGCAGGTAGCACAGCAGGCCTGACACCAGTACCGCCAGTGCTACCCGCAACCACAGATTGCTGCCAAGGGCGTGCACCAGGCGCGAGCGGCTGGGCTTGAATACCAGTACCGAGCGCATTGGCCCCAGGTCCTCGCGATAGAGCTGATGCGCTACAAGTTGGTGCCCATCGTCGCGCAGGAAAGCGCGTCGGCCACTGTGATCCAGGCGCGCGGCCGCTGCCGCGACGTTTTCCGGCACGCGTCGGCCGAGCACATCCTCGCCGCTGGCATTCAGCAACCAGGCTTGCACCTTGTGTGCGCTCTGCGCTTCGGCGATGACCCGCGCCAGCTGCTTATCGGGCTGATTCTGGAGGTCGTACAGCAGGCGCATGACAAAGCGTGGCGGTCCGTCGCCGTGGCGCGTCCGGTTTTCATCCGGCAGCAGGGAGTCCAGATAGTGCCCGGCCAGCAACCAGCTGCCGAGCATGGCGATGGTAACCACCCAGAAACCGAGGAACACTTTCCCGAACAGGGAGGCTGTCGGCATCAGCTGTCTTCCGCGGCGGAGACAGTGAACTGGTAGCCCGCGCCGCGGATGCTGACAATCGGATTGTCGGCGCCGCAGGCGGCGAATTTCTTGCGGATCTTGCTGACATGGACATCGACACTGCGGTCATAGGCCGACAGCGGGCGGCCGAGGGCCTGGCGGCTCAGTGACTCCTTGTCCACCACGCTGCCGGCGTGGGTCAGCAATGTGAGCAGGATGTTGAACTCGGCGCTGGTCAGCTCGAGGTCCCGTTGATTCCAGGAGGCGCTGCGGTCGGCGCTGTTGAGATGAGTGAGACCCACCCGCAGCTCGGCATCCCTGCCGGGAACCGTGCCGCGTCCACGGCGCAGGATGGCGCGCAGCCGCGCCGCCAGCTCCCGCGGGTTGCAGGGTTTGGGCAGGTAATCGTCGGCGCCCAGTTCGAGGCCGATGATCCGGTCCGTATCCTCACCGCGGGCAGTCAGCATCAGCACCGGCGTGTCCAGTTGTTCGCGCAGCTTGCGCAACACTTCCAGACCCTGCACGCCCGGCAGCATGATATCCAGGATGATTGCGTCAAATGCCTCCTGCCGACAGCGTTGCAGGGCTTCGCGCCCGTCGTGACAGCTGGCCACGACAAAGCCCTCCAGCTGCAGGAACTCCCGCAGCAGGGCGCACAGTTCGCGGTCGTCATCAATGATCAACAGGGACTCTGCCATGGCCGCCGTTCTGGTTTTGCAGTCGCCTGTAGTGTGGGGTTATCGAGGTGGAAAAGCCATGCTGTGATAACCGGCGGCTACGCTTCTTTACAGTTATTAACCCTTGTACGGCTCACCCTTACCGGAATTCTGTCCATACTGTTCCTGTGTTCAGCCAACCGGAGAGATTCCATGCAAACACCTAAACTGACAGTTTTTCGCGCCGGTGCCCTGGCGCTGGTCCTTGCCACTGCCGCCGTTGCCGGCCCGGTCTCGGCATGGCCGGGCGGGGAGGGTGCTTCCGAGGGCATGTTGGGTAAAATGAGCCGTCACCTGGACCTGAGTGAAGAGCAGCAGGCCAGCGTTGCCGAACTGATGTCCGAGGCTCGCGCAGCGGGCGCCGCGGACCATGAGCGCATGCGGGAAATCAAGCAGCAGCTGCGGGCACAGGTCGGCAGCTTCGATGCTGACGCCACCCGGGCCCTGGCCGATGAGCTGGGCCAGATCACGGCGCGCAGCAGCTACCGCATGACCGCAACCCGCGCTGCAGTGCACGCGCTGCTGGATGAGGATCAACGCGGCAAGCTCGAAGCCATGGAAGCGCAGCGTGGGGAGCACGGGCGCAAACACGGCAAGAAATCTGCCGGGCAAGGTGGCAAGCAGGAGCGTCGCGGCCTGGAAGCCAGCGACAGCTGAGCGCCGGGGCTACTGCCCAGCGAGCCGGGTCCGGCCCCTCAGGCCGGCCTCGGGTCGCATTGCATTGTGTGGCGGCAGCCCTAGAGGACCTCGATCTTCAGGCCCAGCTCGGATACTGCGGAGCCCAGCGCTTGCTGCTGTTTGCGGCTGGTCACGACCGCGGTGCTGGCCCTGGCCGGGTCCAGATAGCGGTCGCAAACCTGCCGCAGATCTTCCAGGGTTACGCCCAGGATGGCGCGGCGGAAGGCTTCCCGCTGTTCGTGGCTGCGACCGAATAGGCGCTGATAGAAATGCTGTCGCGCTTCGCCCGCGGGGGAGGCGGGCTTGTCCAGGCTGCCTATCACGCCCAGCACCGCTTCCTCCAGCGCGCTGTCCTGGTGGCGGGACTCCAGCATCCAGGCAATGGCGCGGTCAAAGTCTGCCAGCGTGTCCAGCAATCGCGGATCGCGGTAGGAATAGAAACGGAACGCAGCAATGCCGGAATCCTGGCTGGCGCCGCCGCCATAGGCTCCACCCTGCTCGCGGATACTGCGGTGCAGAAAGCCGTTGCGCATGAAGCCGCCGAGCACGGTCAAGGCCGCTGCATCCGGGTGGCCGACAGGTACCGTGGGATAGGCCCGGGCACAGAAGTTGACCTGGGTGTTGGCGATCCACAGCTCGCGGCGCGCTTCGCGTACGGGCTCTGCACTGAACGGAGTCCCGCTGGAATCCGGGTGGGCGGTGGCGCCCCAGGCTGACAGTGCCTGCCGACTGACCGCGTCGATAGCGTGCTCATCCGCGATAGCCAGCAACTGCGGTGGCATGCCGGTGACAGCGCGATGAATGTCCTGCAGGCAACCGATAAAGTCCTGCAGGCTGCTGTCGCTGGCCAGGCTGTCATCCAGGGCTTTCAGGGAGCGGATCCCCTCCAGGCCCCCGAGCTGGTTGTTGATCCGTGCCAGCGGGCTCATGCCGGCACTGGCGGCCGTCATGGCGAGCCCGTGACCATTGCCGGTGACAGACTGTTCCCGTCGCGCCCGGGCCTGTGCTACCAGTTCCCGCAGGCGTCCGCGTTCATCGAAACGGACCCGCTGCAAGCTGTCCTGCATCAGTGCGATCTGGGCTTCGCTGTTGCGTGCCAGCGCCTTGGAGGAGAGGGTGAAATACCCCTGCAGCTGCTGCTCGTCATCCACCGCGCTGCGCAGGGAGGTGGCAGCGCCGATGCTGCCGACGGTCGCGGCCTGGCGGTGCTGTACGGCGAGGTAGTCCTCGCTGCCGAGGCCGACCTCGGTCAGGACCCGCGTGTACAGTGGCAACAGGCCAATTGTGGCAGTATCCAGTGCCGGCAGCGGGCTGACCAGTTGCTGGTACACCAGGCCATTGGTGCCCTGGCGGTAGGTGGTCAGGGTCAGGCCATCCTGTTGCTGCTCGCGGAATTCGAGTTCAGGCAGACTGGCGGGCACGTCGGCCAGGGTAACCTTGGGCAGGATACTCATGTCCCCGGTCTGCTGCTGGCGCTGCTCCAGCTTCTGCGCCAGCTCGATCACACCCTGCTTGTCGACTTCGCTCATGCCAGCCTTGAGGGCCGCCAGCCGTTCTGCTTCCGCCGCCAGCCGCCGCGCCGACAGCCCGGTGTCCGGTGTCATGACCAGCGTGACGCGGTGCGGATTGTCGAGCAGCAGTCGCCGGGCCAGCTCCTTGATGTAGTCCGGGTTGCGTATGTTCTCCTGCAGCGTGGCCAGCACCGGGTCCAGGTCCAGTACCGTGACCGGGTCCGCATGGTGGGTGGCGGGGCTCAGGGCCTGCAAGATAATTTGCAGACCGTAGGGAAAGCCATCGCCGCTGATTTCCCGTTGGTGTAATTCCAGCTGGTGCAGCACAGCCTCCAGTTGTGCCGGCGCCACACCCTCCCGGGCCACGGTTTCGATCACCCCGAGTACCAGTGCTTCCAGGGCATCGGCGGAGTCTGCCTCGCCACCTTCAATGCCACAGCTGAAGACCATCTCGCGCTGGGAGTCCTCAAGCCCGCAGAGGGGGGAGGGGGCCTGGCCGAGGGTGGTGGTTTCCAGCGCATGCATCAGCGGTGAGGCGCTGTTGTCGAGCAACACGCTGGTCAGCAGCTGCGCTTCCAGCAGTTGCTGCAAGTCGGTACTTTCTCCCAGCAGCCAGCCGATGACGATGTGCGTCTTGCGCGCGGTATCGCCGGAATCATCGAGGGCATAGGGGCGCTCGACCCGGCGCGGCTCGCTGTAGCGGCGCTCCAGCGGCACTTCGATACGTTCCGGCAGGCGCTGGAAGTGCTGCAGGGCAAGGTCCTCGAACACGGCCTGGTGCTCGTGGGCCGGTATGTCACCGAAAGTCATGAAGATGGCGTTGCTGGGATGATAGTGACTCTGGTAGAAAGCCTTTAATTGCGCATAGCTCAGATCGGGTATCTGCTCGGGATCGCCGCCACTGTCGTAGTGGTAGGTCGTGGTGGGGAACAGGTGCTCGCACAAAGTCTGCCACAGGGTGCTGGGCACTGAACTTCTGGCACCTTTCATTTCATTGAATACCACGCCCTTGAATACCAGCTCGCTGTCCGGGTTGCCGGGTTCGGCAAATTCTACCCGGTGGCCCTCCTGGGCGAAGTCCAGCGGGTCAAGGCGCGAGAAAAAGACCGCGTCCAGGTAGACATCCAGCAGGTTGGCAAAGTCCTTGCGGTTCTGGCTGGCAAAGGGGTAGGCGGTCCAGTCGCTGCTGGTAAAGGCATTCATGAAAGTGTTCAGTGAGCGCCGCAGCATCATGAAGAACGGGTCCCGTACCGGGTAGCGTTCGCTGCCGCAGAGGGCAGTGTGCTCAAGGATGTGGGCGACGCCGGTGGAGTCCGTCGGTACCGTGCGCAACGCCACCAGGAACACATTCTCGCTGCTGTCTGCAGCCAGGTGGTAATGCATCGCGCCGGTGACCTGGTGCTGGTACTGATCCACCCGCAATTGCAGGGACTCGATTTCGTGGCTGCGCAGCAGGCGAAAGGCGGCATGGCTGACGGCTGCCGGGGTAATCTGGTTCATGCTGGTCCTGATTGGTCGCAAGTGAGGGCCGTATTCTAGCGCGATTCCGCCGTCCCTGCTGCGGCGGGCACCAGTTCAATGCGGTAGAGCCAGGGCCAGTTCTTGCCGGTCACCCAGAGTCCGCCGTCCGCGGGGTTGCGGGCGATGCCGTTGAGTACGTCAGTATTCGGGCGCTGTTCCGACGACGGCAGCAGGCCGCTGAGGTCAACGCTGGCGGTCACCTCGCCGCTGTCGGGATCAATGATTACGATGCTGTCCGTTTGCCAGACATTGGCCCAGACCTTGCCGTCAATCCATTCCAGCTCGTTCAGGCGCGCGATGGCTCGACCCTGCTGGGTGACGGCAACGCTGCGCAGGTGGCGCCCATTGTCAGGGTTGAGGAAATGCAGATGGTGACTGCCATCGCTGTAAATCAGCTCGCGGCCGTTGTCGGTGAGGCCCCAGCCCTCGCCGCGGAGGGTAAATACGGCGGCGGGGCTCAGATCCTGCCGCGTATAGACCAGCATGCGCCGGGCGCGCCAGGTCAGCTGGAACACCCTGTCGTCGAAGACTGTGAGGCCCTCCCCGAACAGGCGCGGGTGCAGGTGTCGCTGATCCAGCAGTTCACCGTCTGCAAACCGGTAGCGGAGCAGGCGCGACTGGCCGTAGAGACCGGTGCTGAGATACAAGTGACCGTCCACAATCTGCAGACCCTGAACAAAGCTGTTGGCAACAAGGGGCTTTTGTTCCAGCACTCGATAGCTGAACTGCTCCACTGCCGCAGTCGGCGTGGCCAGCAGCCACAACAGCAATCCGCAGCACACGAACGACCTGTTCAAATGCGGTTTCTCCCGAGATCGCGAATGATAAAGCGTGCCGGCGCCAGTGCTCTCGCCAGCTCCGGCTCCAGTGGCAGCGGCTCCGCACATATCTGGCTCGCCAGCAGTTCCGCCGCCAGCGGTGTCGAGGTGAGCCCGCGAGAGCCGTGCGCGGTGTTCAGGTACAGCCCCGGCAGATACCTGCCGGCTCGCGGAATGTCGGTGCGGGCGTTGTCCCGCAGCCGGGCATAGTCACGAACAAATGCGTCGCGATCCGGCACCGGCCCTGCCAGCGGCAGATAATCCGGGCTGGCGCAGCGCCAACCCGTTCTCCCGGGCAGGTCAGTGTCTGCAAGGTCCGCCAAAGATGCCGCCACTGCGGGCAGCGCTGCTGCCAGCTGTTCGAGGTTTTGGACCCGATCGCGACACCGCAGTTCCGGATCCGTGTCGTCCGGTGTAAAGCTGGCGCCGATACAGTGTCCCTCGGTGGTCGCCGGGGCGATGTAGCCGCTGTGACAGAGGACCGAGCGCAATGCCACCAGCGCGGGCAGCGGTGGCAACTGGGTGGTCTGGCCACGGATGGCGCGGAGTGGCAGCCAGTCGAGCGAGGCCAGTTCGCCGCACTGTGTGCCCGCGGCCACTACCGCGACTGACGCACGGGCCAGCGTGCCCTCAGCGCCCAGGGCTTGCCAGGCATCGTCCACCCTCTGCAGGCGGATTGGACCGCAGCCCTCGCGCAGGGTTATCAACGGATGCCGCAGCAGATGACGGCACAGCGCCGGTGGGGACATCCAGCCCGAGTTCGGGTACCAGTAACCGGCGCTGTCCTGGGCGATACCCAGTACGGCTGCGGCGCTGTCGGCGTCCAGTACCTGCGCCAGTTGCGGCAGCGCCTGCAGCAGCGGTGCCATGCGCGCGAGTTCTTCGGAGTTGGCGACCTGGTGAAAGCTGCCGCACAGTTCACCGTCCGTGCCCGGGACCAGACTGCCGGCGCTGAAGCCCGCGCGGTACTGCCGGCTGGCGAAGTCGAAGCTGGCGAGGGCAAAGTCCGTCAGGGGCGAATGGCGGTGAGACAGGCGGGTGTAGAGCACGCCCTGGGCATTGCCCGAGGCTTCGGCTGCCACCGCGCCCCGGTCCAGCAGCGTGGCCTGGATCCCGCGGCGAGCGAGGGCGGCGGCGGTGTGGCAGCCCGCGAGCCCGGCGCCGATGATCAGCACCTCCGCAGGAGTTTCCTGTTCGGGACAGGCAAGGTCCCAGGGCGTACCCTGCAAGGGTGGCAAGGGCGGACGGCTGCTGAGTTGCCCGCACATCTGCTGCCGCTTGGGGCCGAAACCGGGAACCTTGCGCAGTGTAAAACCGGCCGCCGCCAGGCCACGACTTACCGCGCTGGCGGCGGTGAAGGTAGCGAATGTTGCTTGCGGGCGGCTGAGTGCCGCGACTTTCGGCCACAGTTCCGGTCGCCACATGGCGGCGTTGCGCGCCGGGGCAAAGCCGTCCAGGTACCAGGCATCCACCAGTGGCCTGCGATGGTGGCCGAGATCGTCCAGCACCGCTTCGATATCGCCCCACCACAGGTCCAGGGTCACCTCGTCTGCAGTGAACAGGGCCCGGTGTACCCCGGGCAGTGGCTGCGGATACTGTGCCAGCAGTTCCGTCAGCAGGGGCGCCAGTTCTGGCCACGCGGCTCCCGCCCGTTGCAGGTCCGCGCGTGCCAGCGGGAATTTCTCCAACGCCAGGTAGTGCAATCGTCGTGGTCCATGGGGCGCCCTGGTGCGGGCCCGCCATGCCTGCCAGGTGAGGAGGAAGTTGAGCCCGGTGCCGAAACCGGTTTCGGCCACGACAAACCGGTCTGCGCGCTGTCTCTGCCAACGTTCCGGCAGGTCATTGCCGGCGAGATACACATGGCGGCCCTCTGCCAGGCCATTGTCACTGGAGTAGTAGAAGTCATCGAAGCTCTCTGAAAATGGCGTGTCCTCTCCCCGCCAGCGCAGTGAGGGACCGGGCAAGGCCTGCCACGGCGTGTTGGCGCGCTGCATGTCCCTGTCCTGTCAACCGGCGACGCTGTAGCCGCCGTCGATTGGCAGGGTCTGCCCGGTGATCCAGCTGGCCTGGGCGCTGCTCAGGAACAGTACCGCCCCGGCCACATCCCCGGGGACGCCATGGCGGCCCAGTGGCGTGCGGGCCAGAGTCGGCGCTGACCACTCCGGGTTGGCGATGGTCGCCGAGGTCATGCGGCTCTCGCACAGCCCCACGGCGACACAGTTGGCGCGAATGCCCAGAGCGCCCCATTCCATCGCCATTGCCCGGGTTGCACCCAGCAGGCCGGTCTTGCCGGCACCGTAGCCAGGAAGCATGCCGATCCCGAAGTAGGAGGTCATGGAGGCAACGCCGATGACAGAGCCACCGCCGGCAAGCCCGCTCGCCCGCAGCGCATCGCGGCAGCCCCGGGCCAGGCGAAAGCCCGACACCAGGTGGATGTTGATGGCGCGCGCGAAGTTGTCCGGATCCCATTCGTCGAGGCCCATGGCGGGCAGTGCGATGCCGGCATTGTTGACCAGCACATCCAGCTCCGTCTGCGCCTGGGCCACTGCATCGATCTGCGCCATGTCTTCCAGGTCAAGCTGGAGGTAGCGATAGCCGGAGAGGTCCGCGTCGTAGCCGGTCGCGTCGGCCCGGGTGCCGGTGATAGTGACTTCGGCACCTGCCGCCAGATAGGCCGCGGCGATGCCGGCGCCAATGCCGCTGGTGCCACCCGTCACCAGTACTCTGGCGCCGCTGAAATCGAAGTTCGCTGCATTGCTGGTCATGGTTGTGCTCTTGTTCTGATGGGGTTGTCGTGGGGGTATGCCGCCGCAAGAGACTAGCAGATCGCTCCCCGGGGAGCCATTGCCCCTGGCGGAGAGGCTGGCGTGGGGGGCCGATGCTGGTTTTTGCCGTGGGCAGGCAGTAGACTTGCGCCCCTTGATGTGAGAGGGCATTCCATGGCGCAGAACCAGAGTCAAACCATCCCCCGGGACAAGTTCCTGACTATCGCCGTCAACCTGCTGTACAAGGCATTCCTGGAAAGCCGGCGCGCCGAGGCCAAGAATGTGTTTCGCGACATGGCTGCCGGCAGGTCGGTGCATCTGACTAATGTGCAGATGGAGGATCGCTCCCAGGTCCGGTTCGATGTTGCCCTGGATCACACCGAGTTTCGCGGCAAGCTGAATTTTGGCGCTTTCCGCAGCAGCCTGGCAATGCTGGTGGCGCAACTCAGTGATGCCCTGCGGGCGGAGAAGGACATCAAGGTGTTTTCGGACGAGAACAACCCCGACAACGTCATTTTCGGGCTGACGGCCGCCACCGAAGAGGACGGCGAAGTCAACGTCATGGTGCTGGGGGTCGATTCCAGTGAAACCCGGGGCTCGATTGAGCTGCGCCTGCAGTACCTGGACCCGGAACAGTTTGCCCCGGAGTCTGAAGTCGCGCCGGCATCGCCCCAGGCCTGACTTCCCGGTGGCGGCCTGGCCTCAGCCGGGCGCCGCGGCAATCGTCACCGTTTCCCGTTCCGCCGGCGCAATCACCTCGGCGGTGCCGGTAACCACCTTCTTTCCGTGCTGATTGAGGACCAGGCAGTCCAGGGTCACCTGGCGCCGCCGCGGTTCCTTGTTCGCCACCGTGAGTTGCACTGTCAGGGTGTCGCCGATTTTCACCGGCAGCCGGAATGCCAGCGACTGGCCCAGGTAAATGGTGCCCGGCCCCGGCATTTGCATGGCCAGGACGGCGGAAATCAGCCCGCCGCTGAACATGCCGTGGGCGATGCAGCCGCCGAAGCGGGTGCTGGCGGCGTAGGCCGGATCCAGGTGCAGCGGATTGTGGTCGCCCGAGGCGGCGGCGAACAGGCGCACGTCCTCCATGGTGACCGTGCGGCTGCTCTCCGCCCGCTGGCCGATACTGAGTTCGTCGAAAGTGTGGTTGCGTACCTCGGGCATGTTGGGGACCTGCGGGGATTGTTGAAAGCGCGATGATACCTTAGTGTAGCGGTCCCCAAATACCCTGAAGTCCAGCCCGCAGGAGCATAGCAATGCCGGAAGCGGTGGCTCGCGCCATTCCGCCGATCACTTTTCCCCCGGAACTGCCTGTGGTGCAGCGCCGGGAGGACATTGCCGCGGCGATCAGCACCCACCAGGTGGTGATCATTGCCGGCGAGACCGGTTCCGGCAAGACCACCCAGATCCCCAAGATCTGTCTGCAACTGGGGCGCGGTCGCGAGGCCCGCATCGGTCATACCCAGCCGCGGCGGCTGGCGGCGCGAACGGTCGCCCAGCGCATCTCCGACGAGCTGCAGGTGCCGCTGGGGGAGACAGTGGGCTACCAGGTGCGGTTCACTGACCAGGTGTCCGACGCCTCCGCGATCAAGCTGATGACAGACGGCATCCTGTTGGCGGAAATCCGCCACGACCGGCTCCTGCGCCAGTACGATACGATTATTATCGACGAGGCTCACGAGCGCAGCCTCAACATCGACTTCCTGCTTGGCTATCTGAAACAGCTGTTGCCCAGGCGCCCGGACCTGAAACTGGTCATCACCTCCGCCACCATCGACGTCGACAGCTTTTCCCGCCATTTTGACGATGCACCCGTTATCGAGGTGTCGGGTCGCAGCTACCCGGTGGAGACGGTCTACCTGGATCCCGCAGAGGACCGGGACCTGGGGTTGCAGGAGCAGATCGTGGGCCTGGTCGGTGACATCGAGGCGGGTCGCTTCGGTGAGCGCGGCGATATTCTGGTGTTCCTGCCCGGTGAGCGCGATATTCGCGAGCTGGCCCGGCAGTTGCGTGGCCAGGAGCGGCTGGAAGTGCTGCCGCTCTACGCCCGCCTGACCCAGGCTGAACAGAACCGCGTGTTCGATCTCAAGCGCAGGCGGGGCATGCGGGTGGTTCTGGCCACCAACGTGGCTGAAACCTCCGTGACCGTGCCCGGCATCCGCTACGTGATTGATCCGGGTGAGGCCCGGATCAGCCGCTACAGTTTCCGCACCAAGGTGCAGCGGCTGCCCATTGAGCCCATCTCCCAGGCCAGTGCCAACCAGCGCCAGGGTCGCTGTGGCCGCATCGCCGCCGGCGTCTGCATTCGCCTTTATACCGAAGCCGATTTCCGCTCGCGGCCGGAATTTACCGACCCGGAAATTCTCCGTACCAGCCTGGCGGCGGTCATCCTGCAGATGCTGCAGCTGGGCCTGGGCGAGTTGCAGCGTTTCCCTTTTATCAACCCGCCGGACCCGCGCATGGTGCGCGACGGCTACAAGCTGCTGCAGGAGCTTGGGGCGGTGACCGCTCGCGGCAAGCTCACCGCGGTGGGCAAGCGCATGGCGCGGCTGCCGGTGGATCCGCGGCTGGCGCGTATGGTACTGGCAGCACAGGATCAGGGCAGCCTGGACGAGGTGCTGGTGATTGCGGCGGCGCTGGCGATCCAGGACCCGCGCGAGCGGCCCGCGGACAAGCAGGCCCAGGCGGACCAGATGCACGCGCGCTTTCGCCATCCACGCTCGGACTTCATGGCCTGGCTGGCGCTGTGGCGTTACTATGAAGAACAGCGCCAGGCCCTGAGCCAGAGTCAGCTGCGCAAGCTTTGTCAGCGCGAGTTCCTCTCTTTCCTGCGCCTGCGCGAATGGCGCGACATGCACGCGCAGCTGCGGATCAGCTGTCGCCAGCTGGGCCTGCATCCAGCGGCCTCGCTACCCGCGGTGGAAGAGGAGAGCTACGACGCGGTGCACAGGGCTCTGCTGGCGGGATTGCTCTCGAACGTTGCCCAGCACCAGGAGGATCGCGAGTACCTGGGCAGCCGCAATCGCAAGCTGCAGATCTTCCCCGGCTCCGCCCTGGGGCGGCAGCGTCCGAAGTGGCTGGTAGCGGCGGAAATTGTGGAAACCTCGAAGGTCTTTGCGCGCACGGTCGGCACCATCGATCCGGCGTGGGTGCTGGACATCAACCCCGAGTTGCTCAAGTTTCACCACTACGAGCCGCGCTGGGAGGCGCGCCAGGGACGGGCCATGGCCTGGGAGCGGGTTACCCTCTACGGGCTGACCGTGGCGGACAAGCGGCCGGTGCATTACGGGCCAATCAATCCGGCAGAATCCAGGGAGCTGCTGATACGGGAGGGCCTGATTGCCGGGCGTTTCCCGCGCCACCCCGGATTCCTGAAACACAACCTGAAGCTCCTGCGCTCCCTGGAGGACCTTGAGGCCAAGGCCCGACGCCGGGATCTGCTGGCGGATGAGCAGGTCCTGTTTGCCTTCTACGACGAGCGGTTGCCTGCGGACATCACTACCGCAGACCGCCTGCGTGCCTGGCTGGCGGCCACGGAGGGAGCGGATGCCAGTCTGCGGGTGCCTCGCGAACGGCTGCTCGCCAGGGACCCGGGTTCAGGCCTGGGACAGCAATTCCCGGACCGGCTCAGCTGGGGCGACACGGAATTCCGCCTCAGCTACCAGTTCGAGCCGGGTCAGGCGACAGACGGCGTCTCGGTGACGGTGCCCGTGGGTCTGCTGAATCGGGTGCCCCGGTTTCGCTTCGAGTGGCTGGTGCCCGGGCTGCTGCGGGACAAGTGTATTGCGCTGGTGAAGGGATTGCCCAAGGACAAGCGCAAGCAGCTGGTGCCAGTGCCGGACACGGTGGATCGCGCCCTGGCGCTGCTGGAGCCGGCGGATGAGGATCTTTGCCTCGCGCTGGCGCGGGTATTGTCCCGGCTGGGCGGGGTCACCGTGCAGGCGCAGGACCTGCAGATCGAAAAGCTCGACCCCTTCTACCGGATGAATATCCGGGTGGTCGATGCCGATGGCAAACTGCTGAACCAGGGCCGGGATCTGGCGGCTCTGGTGCACGAGTTCCGCAGCGACACCCGCCAGACCATCACCTCGGCCAGTGCCGACAGTCCCGCCCGCGAAGGACTCACCAGCTGGACGATCGGCGCGCTCCCCGAGGAGTGGCGTTTCCGCCAGGCTGGCACCGAGATCGCCGCCTGGCCGGCGCTGGTGGACAAGGGTGAATCGGTGGCGGTGGAATTGTGCGATTATCCCGGTCAGGCGCTGTTGCAGCACAGGCTGGGGGTGCTGCGGCTGCTGCGGCTGCAACAAAAGCAGCAGGTCAAGTTTCTGCGCAAGCAGCTGCTGCTGGGCAACGAGACCAGCCTGCTGCTGGCGGCGGCGGGGCAGGAACGGGTGCCGCTGGTCGATGACCTGATTGATGCGGCCTGGGTCCAGGTGGCAGAGCTCAACGATGCCTTGCCGCGGGATGAGCCCGGCTTCCAGGCACTGCTGGCGCGCAGTGGCAAGGTGACGGGGCGGGCCACGGAGCTGGAACGCAATCTGTTGAGCGCCCTGAAGCCGCTGGCGGAGATACAGCCACTACTGGCCCGCTATACCGGTGCATCCTGGGCCGCGGCGCTCGACGACATGCGCCAGCAACTGGCGGCGCTGTGGCAGCCCGGGTTCCAGCGCGATACCCCGGAGGACTGGCTGGCCCAGTACCCACGCTACATGAAAGCCCTGCAACAGCGCCTGGAGCGGCTCAATGGCCAGCTACCCCGGGACACCAGCCAACGCGAAATGTTGCAGCGCCTGGCGTCTCCCCTGCACGAAGCCTGCGCCCGACGGCCGGGACTGCTGGCCCTGTGCGCACCGGCGCGGCAATACCGCTGGATGCTGGAGGAGTTCCGGGTGTCGCTGTATGCCCAGCAATTGGGTACCCGGGTGCCGGTCTCGGACAAGCGCCTGCAGGAGCAGTGGCAGGCAGTACAGGCCTGGCTCGACGCTCATCCAGACGGTGGCCTGGTCGCCTGATTTGTGAAATAGTGCCAATGTGCAGTTGGGCGCAGGGAACCTTCCTCGTCAATACTGAGTCAGAACACAGGTGGTCGGCGCATCGCGTCGTCGCCGGCTTTGTTTGCAGTTACGTCCATTCCAAAAAAGGATATTGATTATGGCACAAGCAAAAAAACCCCTCGCGCTCGCGCTCGGCGCAGCTTTTCTGGCCAGCTCGGTCGTACCCATGGCATCTGCGGAAGCCAACCCGTTTGCGGCGGAACAGCTCAATACCGGCTACAACCTCGCAAACTATGGCTCTCACGGTGAAGGCGACCACGAAGGCAAGTGTGGCGAAGGCAAGTGCGGCGAGAAGGAAGGCGAAGGCAAGTGCGGTGAAGGCAAGTGCGGTGAAAAAGATGGCGAAGGCAAGGACGGCGAAGGCAAGTGTGGTGAAGGGAAGTGCGGCGGCGCCTGATGCCGTGCAGTAACACCGAGCCCGCAGGAGCGGGCCTGGGATTGCGGCGGGCCCTGCTGGGTCCGTTGCTTTCAGCGGACCAGGGAGCGGTCGATTTTCTGGAGGTGGCGCCGGAGAACTGGATTCGCGTCGGCGGCCGCTATGGCCGCCAGTTCCGCGAACTGGTGCAGCGCTGCCCGCTGGTATTTCACGGCCTGTCCCTGGACATTGGCGGGCCGGACCCACTCGACAAGGAATTGTTGCGCGCCGTGCGTGCGCTCATGGATGAACTGGGAGTCAGCCTGTACAGCGAACACCTGAGCTGGTGCGCCGCTGAAGGGCACCTGTACGATCTGCTGCCGATACCTTTTACCGATGAGGCTGTGCGCCATGTCGCCGAGCGCGTGCAGCAGGTACAGGATGTCATCGGTGCCCCCATCGCGCTGGAGAATGCCTCCTACTACGCCCAGCCCCACGCTGCCATGAGTGAACTGGAATTCATCAACGCAGTGGTCGCAGCCTCGGGCTGTGATCTGTTGCTGGACGTCAACAACATTTACGTCAACAGTATCAACCACGGTTACGAGGCATCCGCTTTTCTGCGCGGCCTGCCCCTGGAGCGGGTGCGCTATGTTCACGTAGCCGGTCACTACGACGAAGCGCCTGACCTCAAGGTAGACACTCACGGCGCCGACGTCATCGATCCGGTGTGGAATCTTCTGGCCGAGGCCTATGACCTGCTCGGGCCGGTGCCGACCCTACTGGAGCGCGACTTTAACCTGCCGCCCCTGCCGCAGCTGCTGCAGGAGGTGGCGCAGATCCGGCGCTTGCAGGCCCGGTACGGTGTGGACAGTGTCGAGGTGCGGGCGCATGGCTGAGCTGCGCAGCAGTCAGTTGGCACTGGCGGACTACCTGCGCAACCCCGAGTTGCTGCCACCGCCGGCGGGTGTTGAAGGTCGTCGCCTGAAGATCTACCAGGACCTGATCTACAACAATATCGAAAGCTTTGTCAGTAACGGTTTCCCGGTGCTGCGGAGCCTGTACAGCGATGGGGCCTGGCACGGCCTGGTGCGTCAGTTCATTGACGGTCACCGCTGCCACACACCCTACTTCCTTGAGATCAGCCAGGAGTTCCTGCGCTTCCTGCTGGAGCGCCACCGGCCCGGGCCGGAAGATCCGCCATTCATTGCCGAGCTGGCTCACTACGAGTGGGTGGAACTGGCACTGTCCGTGGCGGAGGAGGATCTGCCCCCGGCGGCGGTCGCGGCAGACCCGATGCAAGCGGTAGTGCGGCTGTCACCGCTGGCCTGGGTGCTGGCCTACAGTTTCCCGGTACATCGGATCGGAGCGGACTACCGCCCCTCTGGGCCCGGTGAGCCGGTATACCTGGTGGTCTACCGCGACCGCGAGGATGTCGTCCGTTTCATGGCGCTCAATGCCGCGACGGCACGTCTGCTGGAGCTGGCCCGCGACAACCAGGCTGGCACTGGTGCCGAGCTGTTGGGGCAGCTGGCAGCGGAGCTAAACATGGACCAGGAAGCGGTAGTCGGCTTTGGCAGTGCGCAGCTGGCAGATTTTGCCAGCCGGACTGTCGTAATGCTGAACTGATACAAGCCAACTTTTGCCCCTCTGCCCATGTTGCTCACTCTGTCGCACAAGCGTAACATTTCGCCACTTTTTCCCGACACCGGCACTGCCATGAAATTGCTGCGACCGACACTCGGCCTTCTCTGCCTGCTGCTGTTTGCTCCTGCGATGGCCCAGGATGCGGTCAACCCCGATCCGTGGGAGGGTCTCAATCGGCCCATATTCGAGTTCAACGAACGCCTGGACCAGTACCTGTTGAAACCAGTGGCCAAAGGTTACCAGGCGGTATTGCCCGACCCGGCAGAAAGAGGCGTAAGCAATTTCTTCAGCAACCTGCGCGATGCCAACTCCACCATCAACGCGGTTCTGCAGGGCCGCCCGGGCGGCGCCGCTCGCGCTGGCAGCCGCTTCCTGCTCAATTCGACCATCGGCGTGCTGGGGCTGTTTGACGTTGCCAGCCGCATGGGTGTCGAACCCTACCGCACGGATTTTGGCCACACCCTGGCGATCTGGGGGCTGCCTCCCGGGCCTTTCCTGATGGTGCCGATGTTGGGTCCGCGCACCGTGCGCAGTGGCACGGGTACGGTGTTTGATGCATTCACCTCGGTGGAAGTGACTATTGATGATGTCAGGCTTCGCAACTCCCTGTTCGGGCTCGAACTGATCGATACCCGGGCCAGGCTGCTCAAGGCTGAAGAATTGATGTCAGGCGATCGCTACATTTTCGTCCGCGATGCCTATCTGCAGCAGCGCCGTGCGCTGGTGAACGACGGTGTGCTGGAAGACAATTTTTCCGACTTTGGCGACGCTGACTGGGACGAGGACTTTTGAGCCGCGTGCGCTGTTTTCACGCTTGTGGCAAAACTGTGAAATCCTGCCCAAAGACAGTGCAAAGCGGTTGCCCGCCCCGCGGCAAGGGCGTAGTGTCTGCCCGCAAGCTCCCCGCAAGTAATGCATGATGGAATCCAAAGGCTATGTGCTGGTGATTGATGACGACGCCGCCCGTGCGGCGGCGCTGGCAGAGATCGTCTCGGCAGCCGGGTACCGCACCGACGTGTATACCGACGTCAATGCGGCCTACCATTTTCTCGACAACAACGAGGATCTGGACGTCATTCTGTGCGAACTGGATCTGGAGGATGTGTCCTGGGTGGAGGCGCGCCGTTCACTGCGCGACCTGGATCTGCAGATTCCGGCGATCATCTTCAGCGACCGGGCGGAAGTGGACAAGATGATGACGGCCCTGCGCCTGGGCGCCAGCGACTTTTTCGTGCGCCCCGTCGAAGACACTGACGCCCTCCTCAAGTCGATTGAGCGCTGCGTGCGGCAACGTCAGCTGCGCCGCGAGTTGCAGGAATCCCGCAAACGCCTGGAACGGGCCAACATCGAATTGCGTGGCACCGTGAAGATGCTGGAGCAGGACCAGCAGGCGGGCCGCCAGGTACAACTGCGCATGCTGCCGGCGAGTCCCATGGTCCGGGGTGAATATGTGTTCAGTCACACGGTGATTCCCTCGCTCTACCTGAGTGGTGATTTTACCGACTATTTCATCGTGGGAGAGCACCACGTGACCTTCTTCATGGCCGATGTCTCCGGCCACGGCAGCTCCTCCGCCTTTGCCACGGTGCTGTTGAAGAACCTCTTTGCCCGCAAGCGGTCAGACTATCTGCGACGCAGCGACGACACCATCCTGAGCCCGGTCGCCATGCTCAAGCGCGCCAACAAGGAATTGCTGGGCCTGGAAGTTGGCAAGTTTGCCACCATGGTGGTCGGTTTGCTGGACACTGCCGCCAATACGCTGCGTTACAGCGTTGCCGGGCATTTACCGCAGCCGGTGCTGGTGTCGTCAGAGGGCGCGCGCTATCTGCGCGGCGAGGGTTCGGCGGTCGGCATCATGGAGGACGCGTCTTACGAAGAGCACTTGATCGACCTGCCGCAGCGTTTCATGCTGGCGTTGTTCTCCGACGGGATTCTGGAAATCCTGCCGCCGCAAAACCTGATCGAGAAGGAAAAGTATTTCCTCAAGGTATTCGAGGACACCGCCGAGTCACCCGAGGAGATCGTCACCCGGCTTGGGCTCGACCATGTCGAAACTGCACCCGACGATATTGCTGCGCTGTTTATCAGCAAGCGGGGTTAGAAATGGAAGAAGGCAGGATTCTTGCTGCGAGCCAGGACGGCGCCTATGTCATTCGCCTGACCGGTGACGTGCGCCTGACGTTGTGTACGACGATTGACGACTACGTGCACAGGATGCTCGACAATCCGGATTTTGCCAGTGTCTGGGTGGATCTCTGCGGCGCCGAGGGCATAGACAGCACGACTCTGGGACTGCTGGCCAAACTTGCGCTGGAAGTGCGGGCGCGTTTCGGTTTCATGCCCGCGATCTACAGCAACAACCCCGGCATTACCCGTCTGATCAAGAGCATGGGCTTTCAGCGCCTGTTCGAATTGCATGAGGAAGCCTGCGCCAACCCTGACTGCATCAACTGCATTCCCCTGGTGGAGGGCAGCGAGGGTGCGGTGAAAGACAAGGTCGTGGAAGCCCATCGGGTGCTCATGGGCCTGTCGGAGGAGAACCGGGCCCGCTTCAAGGACCTGATGGTGGTGCTGGAGCGCAGCTGAGGCCGCGGTCAGTCGGGCCTGGCGGCCAGTTTGCTGCGGATGTAGTCCGGGTGCGGCACATAGGTCAGCTCCGCGACCTGGCGGATCAGGTGCTCCTCGTACTTGTCCAGGTCGCCGTCCGCATAGGCTACCCGCCACATTGAATCGATCAGTTCGAGCTTTTCGGCGGGACCGTAGTGATCGTTGATTACCCGTGTGAACTCGTACAGCGAGGTGGCTGCGTCCACCCGCTGTGCAGCCTGTTCGACCAGCGCGTGAACGTCCTGTCGCGACAGCGGCAGCGATGCACACAGCAGGTTCTCCAGCGCCGCCTCTTCTTCCGCATCCTGGGTAAAGTCGGCCCGCGCGGTTTCAATCAGCAGTGCCGCTGACGCCAGGTGCACCCGGTGCCTGTGTTCTTCGGGGCTGTCCCCGGCGGGGAGGATAAACAGTGATTTCAGGGCGTTGATCATGACTGGACAATGACCTGTTCCAGCTTGATCTGGTCGGCGATGAAATTGCGAATGCCCTCGGACAGTTTTTCCGTCGCCATGGCGTCGTCATTCAGTGCCAGCCGGAAATCGGGCTCTGCCGGCGCTGCCCGGGCATCCGCCGAGCGGGCGCCGTCGGGAGCGAGTTGTCGCGGCAATTCACCAGCGTCCGCCGCCAGGCTCTCCAGCAGGGCGGGGCTGATGGTCAGGCGGTCGCAACCGGCCAGGGCCTCGATTTCGCCGGTATTGCGGAAACTGGCGCCCATGACCACGGTGTTGTAGCCATGGGCCTTGTAGTACCGGTAGATGCGACGCACGGACTGCACGCCGGGATCGTCCGTGGGCTGGTTGACGACCAGGTCGCTGTTGGCCAGGTGCCAGTCCAGGATGCGGCCGACAAAGGGCGAGATCAGATAGACCCCGGCATCGGCGCAGGCGGCAGCCTGGGCAAAGCCGAACAGTAGTGTCAGGTTGCAATTGATGCCTTGCTTTTCCAATTGCTCACCAGCGCGGATTCCCTCCCAGGTGGAGGCGACCTTGATCAGGATCCGGTCCCGGGAGACGCCCGCTTTCTCGTACAGGTCGATCAGCCGCTGCGCCCGGGCAATGGTGGCCCCGGTATCGAAGGACAGTCGCGCGTCAACTTCCGTTGAGATGCGGCCGGGCACGATATTCAGGATCTCGCAGCCGACATCGACCGCGAAACGGTCGCAACAGTTGGCCAGTTGTTCTGCGCTGGAGCCACCTTTCAGGGTGGCCCAGCTGCGGGCCTGGGCCAGCAGTGTGGCGTAGTGGGGCAGGGCGGCTGCCTTCAGCAGCAGGGAGGGGTTGGTGGTGGCGTCCTGGGGCTGAAAGCGGCGGATGGCCTCGATGTCGCCGGTATCGGCGACCACGTCGGTCATTGCCTTGAGTTGCTCGAGTTTGCTGGTCATGTTGCTCCTTTCCTCTCTCAGGCGGCGGAATTGCGGGTCTGTTGCCGCTCGCCGGCATCCCGCACCAGACTGTATGCCCGTTCCAGCACTTCAATGCCGGCGCCCTTGCGATGGGCGTTTTCGCTGATGTGGCGGCGAAACTGGCGCGCCCCCGGCAGGCCCTGGTACAGCCCCAGCAGATGCCGGGTAATGTGATTGAGACGTGTGCCCGCGGCCAGTTCCCGGGCGACGTAGGGTAGCATTTGTTCAATGACCGCATGCCGGGATTGTAGCGGATTGTCTGCGCCGAACAGGACCCGGTCTACATCCGCCAGCAGCCAGGGGTCATGGTAGGCTGCCCGCCCCAGCATGACACCGTCCACCTGCGCCAGTTGCTGGCGGCATTCTTCCAGTGTCGTGATGCCACCGTTGACGACAATGGTTAGCTGGGGCAGGTCCGCCTTCAGCCGGTGTACCCAGGGATAGTTCAGGGGCGGAACCTCGCGATTCTCCTTCGGCGACAGCCCCTGTAGCCAGGCCTTGCGGGCGTGGACGACGAAGACCGTGCAGCCGGCTTCAGCGCTGGGGACAACGAAGTCCAGCAGCTGCTGGTAGGACTCCATGTCATCAATGCCGATCCGGTGCTTGACGGTCACCGGCAGGGCGCAGGCGTCCCGCATTGCCGCCACGCACGCCGCTACCCGCTGCGGCTGCGCCATCAGGGCGGCGCCAAAGGCCCCGGACTGTACCCGGTCCGAGGGGCAGCCGCAGTTCAGGTTGACCTCGTCATAGCCCCAATCCTCGGCCCAGCGCGCGCAGCGGGCCAGGTCCGCGGGCTCGCTGCCGCCGAGTTGCAGTGCCAGCGGATGCTCCGAAGGGTCAAAGCACAGGAAGCGCGTGCGATCGCCGTGGATCAGGGCGCCCGTTGTCACCATTTCCGTGTACAGGCGCGCGTGCCGGCTCAGCAGGCGCCACAGGTAACGACAGTGGCGGTCACTCCAGTCCATCATGGGGGCGACGCAGAAGCGATGGCTGTTGAACGTGGCGGACATTGGGCAGTCGTCAGGCAGTGGCATTGAAAACGAGAATGCCATTGTACCCGAGAAGCCAGCGCAGTTGGTTATACTCGGTTGTCCGATGCAACCGGCGCCAGTGCCGGGGGAGGGCGGTGATGCACTATATTTTTGAAGTTGTCCTGAAGCCCGGCTACAGCGCCGAGCAGTATGCGGACGCCTGGATCCGCGCCAGCGAAATCATCCAGCGGGCGCCGGGCGCCCAGGGCACCCGTCTGCACCGCAAGATCGGCGATCCATCGCGGTTGCTGGCGATAGCAACCTGGGAGAGCAAGGCGGCGCGTGATGCGATGGAAGCGGTCCTGCCGGACGAGGTACAGGAGATCATCGCCGAGCAGGTGCCCCATGTGGAGATCAACCTGATCGGCGAGTTTGATGCGCCTGAGTGGACGGTGCTGCCGCCGGGCTGAGAGCCGGAGGCGATACGATCTCGCCCACGGCCTCTTGCTTGAGCACCGTGGACGGGTTGCAGCAGCACTGTCGCGGACAATCGCCATCGAAGACCACCACATGCTGCAGATTGAATCGCACCGGCAGCATGCCGCCCAGCGGGGTGTCAACGTGACTGGGGGTCAGACAGGGAACGCGCTGGCCGTCCGGCAGCAGCAGGTCGTAGAGGTAGCTGGCACCGCGGAACGCCTTGTGCACGACCCGCAGGGCAATGTGGCTGCCCTCGTCGTACTCGATATCGTCCGGGCGCACCAGCAGGCGCAATTCTTCGCCGGGCTGCCAGTGAGGGTGACCGCGGTCGAGGACCCCCAGGCCATCGTTCATCTCACCGGCAGCATTGACCGTGACGGTGATCATGGTGCCCTGGCCGATAAACTCGGCGACGAATTCGTTGCCGGGGTTGTGGTACAGGTTGTACGGCGTGTCAGTCTGGGCCACCCGTCCGCGGTTCAGCAGGGTAACCTGGTCGGCCATGGCAAAGGCCTCGTGCTGGTCGTGGGTGACCAGGATGGCGGTGACGCCGTTGCGCTTCAGCAGTTCGCGGATTTCGGCGGCCAGCTCCGTGCGCAGCTCTGTATCCAGGCTGGAGAAGGGTTCGTCCAGCAGCAGGATCTCCGGATTGGGTGCCAGCGCCCGGGCCAGCGCTACCCGCTGTTGCTGGCCTCCGGACAGCTCGTGGGGGAAGGCACGGCCGTATTCGCTCAGGGCGACCAGTTGCAGCATGCTCTCCACCCGCTCGCGCCGCTCCGTGCGCGGCAAGTGGCTGAGCCCGAAGCCGATATTGCGGCGCACGTCGAGATGGGGAAACAGGGCGAAATCCTGGAACACCATGCCCACCTTGCGCTGTTCCGGTGGCAGCTGGCGTCCGGGTGTGCTGATGGCAACGCCACGCAGGGCAATGTTGCCAGCGCTGATGCTTTCAAATCCGGCGATGGCGCGCAGCAGAGTGGTCTTGCCGCAGCCCGAAGGTCCGAGCAGGCAGCCGATCTGCCCGTTCTGCAGGGTCATGGAAACGTCTTCCACCGCGGTGAAATCGCCATATTTGACCGTTACCTGCTGCAACTCCAGCTGGCTGCTCATGCGTGTTCCTGCTCCCTCGGCATGCTGCGGTTCATCAGGATAACAGGCAGCAGGCCGATGAGCACGATGGCAATGGCGGGCAGTGCTGCGTCCGCGAGCCGTTCATCGGAGGCCAGTTCGTGGGCGCGCACTGCCAGGGTGCTGAAATTGAAGGGACGCAGGATTAGGGTGGTGGGCAGCTCTTTCAGGACATCGACGAACACCAGCAGCAGGGCGGTGAGCAGGGTGCCGCGCAGCATGGGCAGGTGAATCCGTCGCAGCACGCCCAGGGGCGAATGGCCCAGGGAGCGCGCGGACTCGTCGATGCCGGGGCGGATACGGGCCAGCCCCGCCTCCACTGTCTGCAGCGACACCGCAAGGAAGCGCACGACATAGGCGAATACCAGCGCCGCCAGAGTGCCGCTCAGCAGCAGGCCGGAGGACATGCCGAACTGCTGGCGCAGCCAGCTATCGATACTGTTGTCGATCCAGGCGAAGGGAATCAGCACGCCGACGGCGATCACGGTGCCGGGTACTGCATAGCCCATGCCGGCAATCCGGGTGGCGATGGTCTCGGCCCGGCCCGGATACAGGCGCCGACCGTACCCCAGAAGCAATGCCAGCAGCAGGCAACACAGGGAGGCGATGGCGGCGAGCAGGAAACTGTTGCCCACCAGCTGCAGAAAGGCGCTGTCGAGGACGCCGGCATGGTTGCCCGCCGCCCAGACCCCGAGCTGGGCGGCGGGCAACAGGAAACCGGCGGTCAGTATGCCCAGGGCAGTTCCGAAGCTGGCGGCGGCGCGCCAGCCGCGCAGGGGTATCCGGGCAGGAAAGCTGCGGGCGGAACTCTTGTGGAAGCGAAGGCGTGCTCGCGAACGCTTCTCGAGAATGAACAGGGTAAACACGAACAGCAGCAGGAAGGCCGCGAGCTGCGCCGCGGTCTGCAGTTCACCGAGGCCGTACCAGGTGCGGAAGATGCCGGTGGTAAAGGCGCTGACACCGAAATAGGCCACGGTGCCATAATCGGCGAGAGTCTCCATCAGCGCCAGGCTGACACCGGCGGCGATAGCCGGCCGGGCCAGGGGCAGCGCCACCAGGAACAGGGTTTGCCAGGGCGTCTTGCCCAGGTTGCGACTGGCTTCCAGTACCGCGGTCGACTGTTCCAGGAAGGCAACCCGCACCAGCAGGTAGACATAGGGATACAGCACCAGCGACAGCATGCAGATGGCGCCGCCGAGAGAGCGGATTTGCGGGAACCAGTAGTCGTCGAAGCCCCAGCCGAAGCTGTCGCGCAGCAGGCTTTGCACGGGGCCGGCGTAGTCGAGCATGCCGGTGTAGGTGTAGGCGATGATGTAGGCGGGCATCGCCATGGGCAACAACAGGGCCCAGCTGAAGAAACGTCGTCCCGGGAAATCACACATCGCTGTCAGCCAGGCAGCGCTGACTCCCAGCAGCAGAGTGCCGCCGCCTACGCCCAGCATCAGCAACAGGGAGTTGCCGATGTAGTCCCACAGCACGGTGTCCAGCAGGTGCCGCCAGGCGTCGCTGTAGGGCCCCAGCAGGCTGGCGACGATCACCAGGATGGGCACCGCGATTACTGCGGCGCTGAGCAGCAGCAGGCTTCGCCACAGGAAAGCCGGCAGCGAATTTCCCCGGGTTGCGGTTGGCGCGGGGGTGGCTATTTCCAATTCGCCCTGTCCATGGCCATGACCGCCGCGGCATTGAGCCGGCCCAGTTCACTGACCTGCAGCGGGTCAGCCCGGAACTCGCCCCAGGATTGCAGCAGCGTGGAGGGAGCAATTCCGGGCCGGACCGGGTACTCGTTGTTGGCTTCGGCGTACCACTGCTGGCTGTCTTCACGCAGCAGGAACTCGATCAGTTGCCGCGCCATTTCCGGGTGTGCCGCAGAGCGGGTGACACCGGCGCCGCTGATATTGATGTGTACACCGCGTCCAGCCTGGTTGGGCCAGAACAGGCGCACCTGCTCCGCGGCCGCCCGCTCTTCCGCCTTGTCCGAGCGCAGCATGCCGCCGAGGTAATAGCTGTTTACCAGGGCGACATCGCACTGGCCGCTGGCCACGGCCTTGATCTGGTCGCGATCACCGCCCTGCGGCGGACGCGCGAAGTTGGCAACGAAACCCTCTAGCCAGTTTTCGGTGGCCTCGGCCCCCTGGGTGGCCAGCATGCCGGCGACCATGGACTGATTGTAGATATTGCTGGAGGAGCGCACGCAAATCCGCTGCCGCCAGGCGGGATCTGCCAGCGCGGCGTAATCGGACAGCGCGCCGGGATCGACCCGGTCTGGTGCGTACACCAGTACCCTGGCGCGCAGGGACAGCCCGAACCAGAAACCTTCATCACTGCGCAAATGTGCCGGCACCGCCGCCTCCAGGGCCGGAGACGTGACCGGCTGCAACAGGTTTGCCTGCTGGGCCCGGTAGAGGTTGCCCGCATCGCTGGTGAGCAGCAGGTCCGCCGGTGAATTCAGGCCCTCGTTGCGCAGCCGCGCGAGCAGCGCGTCCCCATCCCCGGTGACCAGATTGACGGCGATTCCGGTTTCGGCGCTGAAGCGGTCCAACAACGGCTTGATCAGCGCTTCCTGGCGCGCCGAGTAGACGTTGACGGCTTCCGGACCAGAGCAGGCGCTCAGTGCCGGGGGCAGGACCAGCAGCGCAACAAGTAGCCGGGAAATGGCAGCGCCGCGGAGTAGATGAAACATGCAGACCTCTCTGATGGCTGGGCAAGTTGCGGATTGATAACGCTAATTATTCTCATTTGTAAAACAATAGCAACCCTATTCTCTGCTATCGACCCCGAGACTGTAAATGCTGCTGCCGATCGCAGCCCGGCAATGAACGAGTCGCGGTAGCCCGGAATTTTGCAGCCCGGGGCTGCGGGCGCGTACACTGAGCCGGTTATCCGCCGGAGAATGACCGAATGTCCCCAGACCTCCCCCTGTCGCTGCTTGAACTCGCGTCTGTGCGCGCGGGTGACTCCGTTGGCCAGACACTGGCCAACAGCGTCGCCTATGCCCGGCATGCGGAGCAGTTGGGTTTTACCCGCTTCTGGCTGGCAGAGCACCATAATATCGAAGGGGTGAGCAGTTCTGCCACGGCGGTGCTGGTCGGGCACATCGCCGGTGCCACCCGCAGCATCCGGGTAGGCTCCGGCGGCATCATGCTGCCCAATCATCCGCCGCTAGTGATTGCCGAACAGTTCGGCACCCTGGAATCCATTTATCCCGGGCGCATCGATCTCGGCCTGGGCCGGGCGCCCGGAACCGATCCGGTCACCAGCCGCGCCCTGCGCCGGGCGGGGCCGGGCGCGGAAGCGTTCCCGGAGGACATTGCCCAGCTGCAGGCCCTGCTGGGTCCCATGCGCCCGGGGCAGGCAGTCAGGGCAATCCCCGGCGCCGGTACGGAAGTGCCGATCTGGTTGCTGGGCTCCAGCCTCTACAGTGCCCAGCTGGCAGGCATGCTGGGCCTGCCCTATGCGTTCGCCGGTCACTTCGCGCCGCGTTTATACCGTGAAGCAATTCAGGTGTACCGCGCGCATTTCCAGCCGTCGCAGCAGCTGGATGCGGCCTATGCCATGTTGGCGGTGCCTGCGGTTGCCGCGGATACGGACGCGGAGGCGCGCTTGCTGGCGACCACCAGCCAGCAGCGCATACTGGCGCTGATGCGCGGACGCCCCCTGTTCATGGAGCCGCCCGTAGACAGCATGGATGGACTGTGGAGCCCGCAGGAGGAAGCGGCGGTGCGCGAATTCCTCGGCCTGCAGCTGTGCGGCGGGCCGGCTACGCTGGGACGCCAGTTGCAGGAGCTGCTGGCGACGGTAGACGTCGACGAATTGATGTTCACGGTCGACATCTACCAGCCGGAGGCCCGCCGTCACGCCCTCGACATTCTGGCGGGACTGCGCTCCGCGCCTGAACGGTTGGCTGCCGGCGCCTAGCCTGCGCCGGTGGGCAGCGGGCGGTGCAGCCCGTATAATCCCGCACTTTCAGCCAGGTTCAGCCAAGACCATGACCGTTCGCACCCGCATCGCACCTTCTCCCACCGGCGACCCCCACGTCGGTACCGCCTATATCGCCCTGTTCAACCTCTGCTTCGCCCGGGCCCACGGCGGCCAGTTCATCCTCCGCATCGAGGATACCGACCAGGCGCGCAGTACCCCGGCCTCGGAGCAGGCAATTCTCGATTCCCTGCGCTGGCTGGGACTGGAGTGGGACGAGGGCCCGGACGTTGGCGGGGCCTGTGGCCCCTACCGCCAGAGTGAGCGCATGGAGTTGTACGGTGAATACGCCATGCAGCTGGTACGCGAGGGCAAGGCGTTTGTCTGCTATCGCACGCCCGAGGAGCTGGATGCGCTGCGCGAGGCGCGCCGTGCCGCGGGCGACAGTACGGCACTGAAGCCGGCGGACCTGAAGTTGCCGAAGGAAGAAGCGGCCCGGCGCGAGGCGGCTGACATGCCTTACGTGATTCGCATGATGGTGCCGGACGAGCCCGGTGCCTGCGTCATCGAGGATTTACTGCGGGGCAGCATTGAACTGGATTGGAGCATGGTGGACGCGCAGATCCTGCTCAAGTCCGACGGCATGCCCACCTATCATCTGGCCAACGTGGTGGACGATCACCTGATGGGTATCACCCACGTCCTGCGCGGCGAGGAGTGGATCAACTCCGCGCCCAAGCACAAGCTGCTGTATGAGTACTTTGGCTGGGACATGCCGGTGCTGTGCCACCTGCCCCTGCTGCGCAATCCGGACAAGTCCAAGCTCAGCAAGCGCAAGAATCCCACCAGCATCCTTTACTACCAGCGCATGGGCTTCCTGCCCGAGGCGCTGCTCAATTACCTGGGCCGCATGGGCTGGTCCATGCCCGACGAGAGCGAGAAGTTCTCCCTGCAGCAGATGCTGGACCACTTTGATATCCAGCGGGTCTCCCTCGGCGGGCCCATTTTCGATATCGAGAAGCTGCGCTGGCTCAACGGGCTGTGGATTCGCGAGGACCTGAGCGAAGAGCAGCTGGCCCAACGCCTGGTGCAGTGGGCCTACAATGCAGACAACCTGATGCAGGTACTGCCCCACGCCCAGAAACGGATGGAAACCCTGAGCGACTTCGCCCCGCTGACGGCGTTTCTGGTGTCCGGCACTCTGCCCATCACCGAGGCGTCCTTCGCGGATATCAAGGGTAAGCGCGAGGATCTGGTGACCAACCTGCAGTTCGCCCTCTGGCGCCTGGAAGCCCTGCGCGAGTGGGACCGGGATGCGGTGTGGGACGCGCTCAAGAGCCTCGCGGATGCCCTGGGTATCAAGATCAAGGAGCTGCTGGCGCCATTGTTCGTCGCCATTGCCGGCTCCAGCACCTCGTTTTCGGTGGTCGACTCCATGGCCATGATCGGCCCGGACATGAGCCGCGCCCGTCTGCGTCACGCCATCGAGGTGCTGGGCGGGGTCTCGAAGAAGGCCGGCAAAAGGCTGGAAAAGGCCTACGCCGAGCTTGCCCGGGACAGTTGAGTCGCCCCTGGCCATGCCCGCAGCTCTCGCGGCCCCTGCTTGGCGCTGGGGCCAGAGCCCTGAAGGGTCGGTGATATTCTCGCGACGGCAGCCTACAATGAACGTCCTGTAAAGCCGCCCGGAGAGTTGAGTTTGGCTATCAGTGCATTTGACTTGTTCAAGGTGGGCATTGGTCCCTCCAGCTCCCACACTGTCGGGCCGATGAATGCGGCACGCCGTTTTGCCCTGACGCTAGATGACTCGGGCGCGTTGGAGCGGTGTCAGCGTGTCACCGCGGAACTGTACGGCTCCCTGGCCGCCACCGGGGCCGGGCACGGCTCGCCCAAGGCCGTCATTCTCGGGCTGGAGGGCGAGACCCCGGAGGGGGTCGTGGTGGAGGACATCGCCAGCCGGGTTGATAGTGCTCGCGAGGGCGGCCGCATGCGTCTGCTGGGGCGCCATGAGATCAGCTTCAGCTATCGGGACGACCTGATCATGCACCGCGGCGAATCCCTGCCCTGGCATGCCAACGGCATGCGTTTCACCGCCTTCGATGCCGCCGGCGAGGTTTTGCAGGCGCGGGTGTACTATTCCGTGGGCGGCGGCTTCGTGGTCGACGAGGCAGCGGCGGAGGGCGGGGATGTCATTGTCGATGACCCCACCGAGCAGGCCTGGCCATTTACCACCGCAGATGAACTACTGCGCCAGTGCAAGATAAGCGGCCTCTCGATCAGCGCCCTGATGCTGCAAAACGAGAAAGCCTGGCGCAGCGAGCAGGAGATTCGCGACGGCCTGCTGGCCCTGTGGCGGGTCATGGATGCCTGTATTGAGCGGGGCTGCCGCGCCGAGGGCATCCTCCCCGGTGGTCTCAAGGTCAGGCGCCGGGCGGCACAGCTGCACCGGCAGCTCAAGGCCGGCGCCGGGGGCCTGGGAGACGATTCGCTCAATACCATGGACTGGGTCACCGTCTATGCCCTGGCAGTCAACGAGGAGAACGCCGTGGGCGGGCGCATTGTTACCGCGCCGACCAACGGTGCCGCGGGCATTATCCCGGCGGTGCTGAAGTACTATTTGACCCACTGCAAGGGTGCCAGCGAAGACGACGTCACCCGCTACCTGCTGACCGCCGCCGCGATCGGTATCCTCTACAAGATCAACGCCTCCATCTCCGGTGCCGAGGTTGGCTGCCAGGGTGAGGTGGGATCAGCCAGTTCCATGGCGGCAGGTGCCCTTGCCGACGCCCTGGGCGGCACCCCGGCCCAGGTCGAAAACGCGGCGGAGATCGCCATGGAGCATAATCTGGGCCTGACCTGCGACCCCATCGGCGGGCTGGTACAGGTCCCCTGCATCGAGCGCAATGCCATGGGCGCCATCAAGGCCATCAGCGCCGCCCGCATGGCCCTGCGCGGCAGCGGTGAACACTACGTGTCCCTGGATCAGGTGATCAAGACCATGAAAGATACCGGCCGCGACATGCAGGACAAGTACAAGGAAACGGCCCGCGGCGGCCTGGCGATCAACGTGCTGGAGGTGCCCGTCAATTTTGTCGACTGCTGACCCTGGCTGTAGGAGCCCGCTCCGCGGGCGATCGCGCACGGACAAGGTGAATGGCCGCGCAGCGGACAGAGAAGGTGGCCTGGGCCAGTGCGCTCCTACGCGAAGCTTTTGCCGCATGCGCTTGACACCGCATTCCAGCGTCACTAGAATTCGCGTCCTCAGAGTTTCGGGGCTATAGCTCAGCTGGGAGAGCGCTTGCATGGCATGCAAGAGGTCGACGGTTCGATCCCGTCTAGCTCCACCAATCAAATCAAGTAGTTAGGCCAATCCGCGGGGGTTGGCCTTTTTGCTTTCTGGGCTTTTGCCCCACTTTTTGCCCCACCGATGATAAGCCCTGCCCGCGCCAAGCATGAGGCCAGCAATACGTGGAATTGATTGGACTTGCCGGGATTCGCCCCCGTGGTATCTGTGTCAGTCTTTCTCCAGAGGCTCAAGCGAAGGAGGACTGTTTCATGACCACTGAATCCATGAACAACCATATGTTGCTAAGACTGCCGCAGGTCAAGGCTGTTACTGGTTTATCCCGCAGCATGATCTACGCGCTGGTTTCCAGTGACCGTTTCCCTCACCCGATTAAAATAAGCGATAGGGCGTCCGCCTGGGTGGCCGCTGAAGTTGATGCCTGGATAGAGGGTAAGATCGCTGAACGCGTGAAGCCGTAAGTCCGTGCTCTAGGAGTGCGGTCCTTGCCAAGTTCCTCTGGAAGTGGCTTTGCCCGATAGCATAAGCTGGCTTTACACCCTAAATGAATGCTGCTGAGCCTGTGAAGGCTGGATGGTCACGGCGATCATACTTTCGGATGATTGTATGGGGTATTGGCTTCCCTTATTTTGAGCCCTCGAACCATTAGGAATCGGGGGTCTACCCATGGCATTGGCTAAAAGCTCGAGCGCACCTTCCCATGGTGTGGATCCGTGTCGCATTGAAGCGCTTCTGTCGCGCGAGATAGACCGCTTCATGCAAGAGCACCCTAGGTCGGGCGAGTTGCACGCCAAGACAAAGGAACACTTCATCCACGGAGTGCCGCTTCACTGGATGAGTCAGTGGCCGGGTCCCTATCCGATCTTCGTGGAGCGTGCTCAGGGCACCTCTTTGCTTGATGTTGACGGCAACAAGTACGTCGATTTTTGCCTAGGAGATTCTGGGGCGTTCTTCGGGCATGCCAACCCTGGCGTTTCCGCCGCAATTGCACAGTACGTTCAGGGCAATGGGTCCACGATGATGTTGCCGTCGGAGGACACGGTTTACGTGGGGCAGGAGCTGACTCGGCGCTTTAATCTGCCGGTTTGGCAATTTGCTACCTCCGCTACCGATGCCAATCGTTTCGCTATTCGAATTGCTCGCATGGTGACTGGCCGAGACAAGATACTGGTCTTCAATGGCAAGTACCATGGATCTGTTGACGAGACTCAGGTGGAGTTGGATGGAGGTGATATGGTGCCGCAGCATGGCATTCATCCAAATGCAACGAACTTTCCTGAGACGACTCTGTGCATCGAGTTCAATGACCTCGGCGCGCTCGAGGCAGCTCTGAGCAAGAGAGAAGTTGCCTGCATACTCGCCGAGCCTGTTATGACCAATATTGGTATGGTGCCTGTGGATGAGGGTTTCCACGCCGGCATGCGCGAGCTAAGCAGGAAGTATGGCACGCTGCTGGTTATGGATGAGACCCATACCATCTGCTTTGGCCCGGGTGGCTACACGGGGCTGTATGGTTTGGTGCCAGACTTTCTGGTTGTAGGGAAAGTGCTGGCTGGTGGGATACCGAGCGCAGTGTATGGCATGGCTCCTGAGATTGCTAAGCGTCTCGAGGAACTGACGGCTGGCCCTGGAATCAATCATTACGGTTTTGGCGGCACGCTCACAGGTAACGCGCTTACTGTTCGCGCGATGCGCGCAACCCTTGAGAATGTTGCGACGCAGGAAAACTATGACCACATATTCTTGCTGGCCGAGCGTCTGCGATCTGGGGTTAGTGATCTGATTGAGAAGAGTAAGCTCCCCTGGCACGTCTTGCGTTTTGGTGCCAGAGTAGAGTACCTCTACCGGCCTGATCCGCCGAGGAATGGTTCCGAGGCCGCTGCCGCTCGCGATGATCATATCGAGGAGTTTATTCATCTGCATGCATTGAACAGAGGCGTTCTGCTCACACCGTTCCACAATATGGCGCTGGTTTCGCCAGCGACTTCCGAGGCGGACATCGACCGATACCTGGAAGTGTTTGGTGCCTGCATTGAGGAACTCGCCGGCGATTAAGGCAAACGGGGGTAACAAATGTCGGAATTGAAGACAGGGTTCGTATGGCATGAACTTTATATGTGGCATAACACGGACGGGCACACATTATTTTTGCCGTCTGGCATGTCTCTCGAGCCCTATCGCCATGTGGAGAATCCTGATGCGAAAAGACGGGTCAAGAATTTACTCGACGCGTCTGGGCTGAGTTCGCAGTTAGAGCTGCTTGTGCCACGCAAGGCATCGACTGTTGATCTCGCGCGGGCTCATACGGAGCAGCATGTAGTCGACGTCAAACTAAAGAATGAGCAAGGGCGGCGCGATGCGGGTGCGCTCGCACCCCTCGGAGAGGGAAGCTACGAGATCGCTCGCCTGAGCGCAGGAGGTTTGTTGTCTGCCCTCGATGCGATCCACTCGGGTGATATTCAGAATGCCTACGCTCTCGTTCGCCCGCCCGGGCATCATGCCGAGGCTGCGTTGTCCATGGGTTTTTGTATCTTCAATAATGGAGCAGTAGCGGCCCGATACGCGCAGTCAGTACTCGGATACAGCAAAATAGCCATCATCGACTGGGATGTACACCACGGTAATGGCACGCAGGCTATTTTCTGGGATGACCCCTCGGTTCTAACCGTCTCCCTTCATCAGGATCGATGTTTCCCACCTGATTCCGGGCATACTCATGAAAATGGCGAGGGCCCCGGCCTCGGATATAACCTGAATGTCCCCTTACCCTCGGGATCCGGTCGTGGCGCTTATCTTGCCGCCCTGGAACAGGTCGCGATTCCGGCGCTGGAGCGCTTCCAACCCGACCTGATCTTCGTTGCCTGTGGTTATGACGCGGGCGCTTTCGACCCTATGGCGCGACAGATGTTATCCAGCGAGGCGTTTGGACAAATGACCGCTCTGATAAAGGATGCGGCCGCAAGGCTCTGTGGTGGTCGCCTGCTTATGTACCACGAGGGGGGGTATCATGCGGAAACGGTGCCTTATTTCGCGCTCCGTGTTATTGAGGAGTTGGCAGGTATTCAAACGGGTGTTGAAGATCCTTTCCTGATGGCCGCGGAGGCGCTGGGAGGGCAGGGCCTGCAGCCGCATCAATCCGAGATGATCGATCAAGCGGCAATGAATCTGGAAGCAATCGGCAGTTAAGGAGGTTTCTGTGGAAACCACGGGCAGAACAGTAATAAGTGGCGGCGATATCATTCTCCAGGATGGCTCTTCAGCCTCGCCAGAGGCGATCGTCCTGGAAGGGGGGCGTGTGCTCGCCTCCGGTACCGCGCAGGACATGAATAGCCTTGCGGGTCGTGGGGCCCGGCGCTACGACCTGGAGGGCGCGACCCTTATGCCGGGTATCGTCGATAGTCATCCGCATTTTCTCCATTTTGCTGCTTTCGAGGCGGCTTGTGTCAACATTCTGGATGCGACTGATCACGATGAAATCGTGGCGCGAATTGCCAAGAAAGCCCAGACGACCCCGGAAGGGCAGTGGATTATCACGACGCCAATCGGAGAGCCGCATTATTTTATTCGGCGCTGGTACAAGGATCTTAAAGAGCGCCGTATGCCAGATCGAAAGGTCCTGGACCGGGCTACGACCCGGCACCCTGTGCTGATTCAGGCATGGGCACCAAGAACGCCAAATATCGTCGCCTTCAATTCGCTGGGCCTCAGGCAGGCAGGTATATCGGCCATTACACCTGATCAGGTCTGCTCTGTGCGGATTGAAAAAGACGATGATGGAGTGCCCACGGGGATTCTGCGTGGTCCTGTTGTGAATTATTACACCGAAGACCCCTTTTGGCTGCAGATTCTGTCAAAGCTCCCGCCGCCACCCGATCAGCTATGGGAACTCGGGGCGCTCGAAGGTCAGAAGCTTGCGGCGAAGCTTGGTGTGACTGCTTGTTATGAAGCCCATGGGATGGATCCCGAGCACATCCTCGCATACAAAAAAGTGCGGGATAGCGGCAGGTCCACGATGCGTGTACTCACGGCGATGGAGATCGTCAATGGCCTTTTCGATCCGCACTGGCAGCCGACGAATGATGAGGTTATCGAAAGGCTGGCGATTGCGGCAGCGATGCAGAGTACCGATGATGATTTCTTTCGCCATCGCGGTGCAACGTTGGCGCGGGGAGGGCCATGCTGGCCAGGCTTTTTACGGATTTACGACGAAATGAAGAATCCTGTGGGAGAGCTGACGCGCGGCAAGACCTTCGTCACCAAGGAAATTGAGGAGCTGGTTATCGACTATTGCCTTAAGAATGATCTTCGCCTGAATATGGTGCAGGGCGGTTATCGTGACCAGGACGATTTCTTTGATTCACTCTCGGCGTTTGAGGCGGACTACGATATACCGTCACGCAAGTGGATATCTCAGCATAATATCCTGATAACAGAGGCACATTGCAAAAAACTGGCCAGTCTGAATATGGACATCACGACGAGTGTAAGCTTTGTGTGGGGCAAAGGAGATATGTACGGCGAGCGCATTGGCGAAAGCTCCTGGCGTGATCTGGTTCCCTTGAAGAGAATGGTTGACTCCGGGGCCACTGTTGCCTGTGGTAGCGACTGGGGGCCCAAAAACATATTCCATCATATTGCGCTTGCTGAAACGCATGAGTTTGCCGCGAGCGGCCGCTGTAATGCCACCCCGGATCATAAGTTGAGTCGACAGGAATCTTTGGCAACTTGGACCACGGCTCCTGCCAAGGTGATGCAGTGGGAGGGCATCGGCTCTCTGGCAGTGGGTGATTTCGCGGACCTGGTGGTCGTCGATCGAAACCCGCTAACGACAGCCAACGAAGATCTTGAAGGTACCCAGGTTCTGAAAACAGTGGTTGGCGGCAGGTCGGTGTACGAGACCTCGGCTCTAACACGGTGGGAGCAGCTTTAGTTATCGCAGGTGGAAGAACTACCCGGTAAGATCCACGGTTACATCCGGGATGAACCGTACATCTATGGTTATTATCCCGAGACCTTGCCTGAATCCATGTTGGGGAATGTCCTTGGGCGCCCCGGACGGCCGAAAGATGACTTCCGTTATCTGGATCTAGGCTGCGGGTTCGGCGTCACCAGCAGCCTGCTCGCGGCTCTGTATCCCTGTGCAGAGGTCGTACAACTGGACTTTAATCCAGTGCATATTGCATCGATACAGGCTTTTAACAGTAGCAGCGGACTCGATAATGCCATCGCCCTGCAGCGGGATATATTCTCCCTTGAGTCGGGCGAACTCGGAGAATTTGATTTCGTTTCCGGTCACGGGCTTTTGAGCTGGATAGCGGAGGATGTCAGAGCGGCGCTGTTCTCATTTCTTCGTGGATCACTGAAGCCCGACGCACTGGTTTTTTTCAGCTATCTCACCCCCAGACTGGATCCGAGGCTCACTGCCTTTCGCACAACGCTGTACCGGACCTTTGCAGCGGCCTCCGGCGGTTCGCTGGACCGCCTTCACAGGGCACTTGAGAGCTGCCTGGTCCTTTTGCAGGAAGGATCATGGCCGGGGCTTGGCCGAGATGAGGCGCGCGAGCTTCTGCTTCAGTTCATGGAGCGCTCTCCCCGTTATTTACTGCACGAGTTCCTCAATGACGATTGGTGCCCTATTGACCCCAAGGAATTGCGGCGGTGCCTGACGGCTGATGATCTGTCTTCACGATTCCAGTACGAGGAGGAAGGTTTTCAGTCCGGGTACTGCCGGGAGGTCTTCGGAAAGGGCGACGTTACAAAACTGCTACACAAAGACGTGACGCGGTATTCTCATTACCTGGAATGTATTCCCGGTAAGCGTCCCGTGCTCAGCGACTATCAGGCACCGCCGGCGAGTGTCGGGACTGACGATAAACCTGCGGCCGGGATCTATCTGCATGAAGGCAGCAGCGCGCAGCCTCTCCTCCTGAGTAGCCTATCCCGCTACAACAGAACCATTCTTGACTCACGGCTGTCGGACGAGAAGAGTTTTCGTCCGCTTGCGATTGCCGGTGCCGGGCAGGGGCTGCGACTGACTCCGGTTCAGCAGGAGATCATTCGAGCCTTTTTAGTCGGCCGCGTACCCACCGCGATTCTCGATCAACTGCTTCTTAAAAGGGGGCTAGGCGACGCGGTCGAACGTCATCGCACGCTGGAGGGGGCGCCGGAGCCGGGGTCCCCGGAGTTGAGTCTTCTCGAATTTCTGTCTGATCGAATCCCCTATAGCTACTACTAAAAGAGTCGTCATACTTTTGGACGATTGAAGGTTTCCCCGGCCGCACTAAACTTGCGATACACATTTGATCCAACAGGAGCACGTATCGTGGGTTATTCGGATAACAGAGTACTTCGCTATCGGCTGCGTGGTCTTTTTTACGCAGGCTTGACTGTCCCCAGCTTTCTTTTACCGCCCCAGGCCCTTGCTCAGACTGATGTAGATGCTCCGAAGGTATCGGGTGGATTTGCTTTGGAGGAGGTTACGGTCACGGCCCGGCGTCGGGAGGAGTCCATGCAGGATACCCCGATTTCCATGAGCGCTTATGGCCGCGACGATATCAATAATATGGTGGTGGGAGATATCAGGGATCTTGCCAAGTTCTCGCCAAACGTACAGCTTGATGCAGCATCAGCAGTCGGCGGCAGCGGAAGCTCGTCGACGATTTTTATTCGGGGTATAGGCCAAACCGACTTCCTGATTACGACCGACCCCGGCGTGGGCATGTATCTCGACGGAGTGTACATCGCCAGATCCGTGGGGGGCGTGCTGGATCTTCTGGATGTCGAACGCGTAGAGGTATTGCGAGGACCGCAGGGCACGCTGTTTGGACGCAACACGATTGGCGGCGCCGTGAACGTGACCTCCGGTCGACCCACGGGGGAGCTTGGCGGCTCCGTCAGGGTGCGCGCTGGTAACAGAAATCGTCGAGACTTTCAGGGCTTTCTCGACCTACCGCTGATTGATGATGAACTCAATGGCCGCATTTCGCTTTCATCCAAGAACATCGATGGCTACGCGGAACAGGGACTGACTGGGCGCGAGCTGGGAAATGAAGACAAACTGATTTTCCGTGGTTCTCTGGATTGGACTCCGCGAGATGATTTCAGTCTCTTCCTATCTGCGGATTATACGGATGTGGAAGAGAGTGGTGCGGCAATTTTTACGCCCGAAATCAACGGCGGGGCTGATCTGGCGTTCCTGTACAACGGGTTGGTCGCGGCGCCTCAGGGGCTTAGCTATGACAGTTCCTGGCTTTCTTCGGAAAAATACACTAACAACGGGACCGGGCCGGCGATCAGTGAGGTAGAGGTCCTTGGTCTTACCGCGGTCGCCGAGTGGAACCTGTCCGATAGCATCCTTTTCAAGTCGATAACCGGCTACCGGGAAATGGAGGCGCTGTTTGGTAGAGACGCGGACGGGTCTCCGCTGCAGTACGTTGAAACCCTGCAAACGCAGGATCAGGATCAAATTAGTCAGGAATTCCAATTGTCGGGAAATTCCTTCAATGGCTCGCTCGACTGGATGATGGGGGTTTATTACTCCGATGAGAATGCGATTGACTTTAACGAGGTCCGTATCGCGGTAGGCCTTTACGATGCGCTGGAAGCCTTGCCGACCTCCCTTGACAATCTCGCGATGGGCAATTTTGGTGCTCCGGCGACACCGGGAGTTCCGGGTGGGCCTGGCAATCCGGTGAATGCAGGTCTGGATATCGACATAGATGCCTACAACGAAGTAAACAACGAAAGCTATGCGGCCTTTGGGCAGGCCGATTATCACATTAACGCGGATTTCTCGGTTTCCCTGGGTGTCAGATACACCAAGGACAAGAAGGAATTTATCGTAGAGCATTTGAGAAACAATGCGGGAAGTTTCGTCGCAGGCCCTGCGACGGTGAACGAGAGTTGGGATGATGTTAATTTTCGCCTGGGTACGCAGTACCGTACGTCAGACAATACTCTCCTGTATGCATCCGTGGCTACAGGTTTCAAAAGCGGGGGGTTTAACGGTAGACCTCTGGATGGGTTTGCGGTGCAGTCCTTTGACCCAGAGACGGTCACTGCCTATGAAGTGGGCTTCAAGAGTGAGTTTCTGCAGAACACCCTGCGTTTGAATGGAGCGGTGTATTTTAATGACTACGAGGATATCCAGCTCACCATTCTTACCGCGACGCCTCAGGGTAACTTCACCTTCATTACCGAAAATGCAGCGCAAGCGGAAATCCAAGGCTTTGAGCTTGAATCCACCTGGGTCCCTAGCTCTTCCTTTCAGCTAAACGTTGCGGTCGGTTACACGGATGCTGAATACACGGATCTAGACCCGGGCGCGACGATTACTCCCGATACCCGGTTTCCGAAAACTCCCGAATGGACAGTGGCGTTTGGTGCTCAGTACATGTTCGACCTAGGCGATCTCGGAAACCTGCGTTTAAGAGCGGACGCGGCATATCGCGACGACTACTTCAATGATGCGGAGAACGCACCGGAAATTGCACAGGAGGCCTTCACCATTGTCGACGCGGTTGCTGCCCTCGAAGGCAAGGGCGGGAATTGGGTGGTTGGTGTCTATGGCAAGAATCTGACCGATGAGTACTACATTCAAGCGGGTGATTCTGATCTTGGGGCTTTGGGATATTCCGAGGGCTACATCGGCCCGCGACGTGAGTACGGCGTCTACGTCGACTACAGTTTTTAGACCTGCGACGGAGGGAGTAAACAGGTATGGAGTTTTCCCAAAGTGTAGTACTGGTCACGGGTAGCGGGCAGGGAATTGGGCGGGCTATCGCGCAGGGTTTCGCCCTCAAGGGCGCAAAGGTATTTACCGTCAGCAGAACGGCGGCCAATGGCCAGGAAACGGTAGACCTTATCCGGGAAGCTGGCGGGGAGGCCTGCTTTCATCAGGCCGACCTGCAAACCCGCGAGGCAGTCGAACAATCTGTAAAGGCGGCTATCGGAAAGTACGGTAAATTGGATGTGCTGGTGCATAATGCGGGGGTCTTTCCCTTTGTTGGCATTGAAGAGCTGCAAGACGATGATTTGGAGCTCACCCTTTCAGTAAACCTCAAAGCGGCGTTCTGGTTTGCGCAGGCGGCGATGCCGTCGTTGCGGGAGTCCGAGCATGGCCGCTTGTTGTTTACCTCATCGGTGACGGGGCCGCGGGTCTCGATGCCAGGGTTGGCGCATTACGCGGCGTCAAAGGCAGGGCTGAACGGCTTTATTCGTTCGGCAGCACTGGAGTTTGCGAAATACGCAGTCACCGTAAACGGCGTAGAGCCTGGCCTGATCCATACCCCGGCAATGGATAATCTGGGAGATGAGGCCAACAGCGAGCGAATGCGAGCCAATATCCCCTTGAAACGCCTCGGAGAGCCTCGCGAGATAGCTGCTGCCATGATCTATCTAGCCAGCAAGGATGCCGGTTTCGTCACCGGTCAGACGATCGTGGTCGATGGCGGCGCTTTACTGCCAGAAAACCCTGAGGCGCTGCTATGGTAGTTGAACGTGTGACCACTAATCGCTGAGCTCAGACAGTTCATTCTTGCTCAGGTACAGCTTGTGTAGCAGATCTGTTCTTGATCTGACTCCGACTTTTTCGAAAATTTGCGAGATGTGGGTTTTCACGGTTGGCATTGCTATCCCGAGTTCAGCGCTAACTACTTTGTTGCTGGCTCCTTTTCGAAGCAGATAAACAACATCTCTTTGCCTTGGTGAAAGGTTGTACCTGCCGCTAAGTAGCTCCGCTTCTGAGTCCTTTCTGGGGAGAACGTAACTCTTAAATGTGTACTGTATGTACTCATGTACAGATTCCACACACTGGCGATCCGCATATGAAAAGGGACCTATTTTCTCTGATCTCAACAGTGATATTCCCGCAACAATCTGATCGCCCTCGCGCAGAAAAACTTCCATCTCATAATGGATATCCTGAGGCATCATGAATTCTCGAAAATACGGATCGTTGGCTGGGTTCCATACTCGCGACACATCGTCGCATGTGACGATGAATTTTTTTGTCCCGTAGAAGTTCCTTGGATGGAAAGGGTCTATGTCTGCAAAGTTGCCAGTGTATTTAGGTATGCTTTCGTCTTCCATATTGTGCAGCGTGTGCCCGTAGGAGTTGGTCACGCCGTTCACGAAGTAAAAGCAACTGGCGGTTGTGTGCACCAACCTTTCGCAAAGGCTCAGCGTTTCGTGTTTAAACTGGCTTACGTAATGAGGTTCGTTCATCGCCTGGGTACCGAGTTTGAAATTAAGCCCGCCTGCTCATGCTAATGAGGTCCTTTATTGGTGCCTTTTGCTAGCTAGTCATTATAAAGTATAATTCTCGCTATCTCCTGCATTGCGTTGCCGATAAGCAATGTATCGATAGACGTGCCTGTAAAGTCAGCGCCTGCTGTCTTGGTTTTCTGGATCACGGGCTCCGTCAGCGCTTCCATACCTGCTGGTTTCTCCCGCGTTTTTTTATCATATGGATAGCGTTTACGCAAGTCTCGATACGCTTGGACTCACCGGCTTGTTCGATGATTCCCATTGAAGCAGCTAGACCTGGTGGGCCTGGGAAATTACTGGGCACGCCTTTATTTACCTCAGCTGTGTACACATCCGTCCGAAGACTACAGCAGCACGAAAACTGGCACCGATACTGGTGGAAAAAATTGTCGCATCGCCGCACGGTATCTGAATGACAAGAGATTATAATCGGCTTTCCCCGTACCTCATGGCGCTGGTACGTGAGGCTTGAGGGCCGGGTACGGCTTTGCCGGATTGCGGGGATACCGGGAATAAAGCGTTGATCTGCCCGGTGCCGGAACTGCCGAAGTAGGGGGTAATGATTTCGGCAGCTTGATCGTAATCCGACCAGCCGAGAGCACCCAACAGCATCGCGGTATCATGCATGAAGCCCTCGCCGTGCGCTTTGACTGCGTACTCCGGCAGCATCTCGCAGAATGTTTTCCACTTCGCATCCTTCCACATCTCGACAATATTGTGATCGAGCATTTCCAGGAACGGACTCCAGACCCTGTGCAGGTAATCGGGCGCCATGCCGTTTTGGGCAAAACGGTGGGAGAGTGAGCCGCTGGCAAAGAAGGCGACGGTGCCATTGTAGTGTTTCTCCACGGCTTCGCGCATGGCCCAGCCCAGTCTGGCGCTGTCGTTGAGGTAGTGCGCGGTACACATGGCTGACACTGAAATGGCCCTGAAATGTTGTTCCGTGTTCATGTATCGCAGGGGCACCAGAGTGCCATACTCCGGATCCAGAGTGGTATTGATATGCGCGAGAGTTTCCACGCCCTGGGTATTGCATTCTTTTGCCAGGATTTCGCCCAGCTCGGGGTTGCCGTAAACTTCAAACGGCATGTTGTTGATAAAGTGCGGCAGTTCGTTACTGGTGTAGGTTCCCTTGCTGTGTTCCCGGCAATTGATGTGGTACCCGGAGTTCACGAGCCAGTGGGTGTCGAAAACCACGATGGTATCGACACCCAATTCGCGGCAGCGGCGGCTGATTTCCCGGTGGCCGTCAATGGCGGCCTTGCGACAGTCCTTGGTGGGGCCATCGAGTTCTGACAAATACAACGATGGCACGTGAGTGATTTTTGCGGCCAGTGCGAGTTTTCCCATGTTGTGCAGTCCTGCGGTAAGAGTGGCTGATAGCGATAGGCGTTTGCAGGCGTTTGAATGCTGCAGGTCGGCTAATACGCGCCATTTCCCTGGGGCTCTGAGCCGTGTTCCCTGTCACCCAGGTGACTCTCCAAAGTGTTTCTGGCATTGTAGGCCAGCGCCAGGGTGTCTACTCCCAAGGCGACGAACTGGGCGCCCGCCCGTTCATATTGGTGTGCCAGTGTCTTGCTGGTGACCAGCGTGCCCGCTGACCTTCCTGCGCTCCGGATGGTCTGCAAGGCAGATTCGACAGCATGGACGACATCGGTATGCGTCGGGTTGCCCAGATGGCCCATTGACGCCGCAAGATCGGCGGGCCCGATAAAAACACCATCGACACCGTCGACGGTGAGGATGTCCTCCAGGTTTTCCAGCGCGCGGACCGACTCGACCTGAAGCAGCAGGCAGATCTCGTTATCTGCGTTGGCAAAGTAGTCCGGAATGAGGTTCCAGCCAGCCACCCTGGCGAGAGCCGTGCCCACTCCCCTGACACCCTTGGGCGGGTAACGGGTAGTTGCCACCAGCGCGCGCGCTTGATCGGCGGTTTCCACGGAGGGAATTAGCAGCGACTGGACGCCGAGATCCAGCATTTGCTTGATCAGGGCAGCGTCGCCCTCGACGAGTCGCACCACGGGATGGCTGGGCGTGTTGCCGATGGCCAGGAGTTGTGCGTGCACAGAGCGCAGGTCATTGGGGGCGTGTTCGGCATCGATCAGCAGCCAGTCGTAGCCACAGAGTCCACAGAGTTCAGCTGATAACGGGCTGCACAGACCAAGCCAGAAGCCGTATTGCTGCCCGCCTTCCCGCAGGGCGTGTTTGAAGGAATTATGCAGTGTTCTCATGGGTTGGTACTCTCGATCAGACAAACTCGCAGCGGATTTCACCCAGGGGGCCGTAGTCCGCGCGAATTCTATCGCCCGGTCTCACAATAACCGGCGCTGTAAACGACCCGGAAAGCAGGATTTGTCCCGGCTCCAGGGCAATGCCGTGCTGGGCAAAGCGCCTGGCGATCCAGCAGATGCCGTTGGCCGGGTGGTCGAGCACGGCGGCTGCCAGGCCGGTCTCTTCGATGATGTCGTTGCGATACAGGATGCTGCCGCTCCAGCGCATATCAATGGCGTCGGGCAAAAATCGTTGTTCGCCGAGGATAATTCCTGCATTCGCCGCGTTGTCGGCGATGGTATCCATGACCGTGCGTGTGTAGCCGGTTTCGGGGTCGGTGCGAAAACTGCGTGCGGCGATCAGCTCCAGGGACGGGGTGACGTAATCCGTTGCCGCCAGGACATCGTCAATCGACAGGCTGTCACCGAACAATCTGTGTTTCAGGACAAAGGCCAGCTCAACTTCGATCCGCGGGTCAGTAAAGTCGGCATGGACGATACGGCAACGGTTACTGAACTGCATGGATTGCAGCAGGATGCCAAAATCGGGCGTATCGATGTTCATTGCTCGCTGCATCGCTCTTGAGGTCAGGCCGATCTTGTAGCCGATGACCGGGTCTCCTTTGGCGATCTTGCGCTGTACCCAGGCAGACTGAATCGCATAGGCGTCATCCAAGTCCATGCCCGGATAGGCCTGGGTGAGGGGCGTAATCTGTGCGCGCGAGATCTCTGCTCGGTAGAGATCGGCGGCTGCCGCCTGCACCTGTTGCTGGTCTAGCGTCGTCACGCCTGTTCCTCCAGGAAGTCCTGAATATTGTTCCTGTTGAACTTCAACACGGGCTCAAGCTCCCTGAGTTCAAATGACAAGGCGACACCGCGCCGTTCAAAGCAGGCAGCAAAATGATCTTCGTAGACCGCGAACAGGGTTTTGGCCACAAGCATCTTGTCCTCGTCACGACGTCCGGCCCCGATCAGTACGGCGAGGTGTACGAACATGTGATTCGGGTTGCCGTCGGCGATGCGATAGTGGCGGCATGCATAAGCGCGACTGCGGATGCCCTTGAGTGGGAAAATTCCGGTATTCCGGGCACAGCTGTGTAGCGTGGCCAGCAACTGCTGCAGGTCCAGGATGTCACTGTCGATATTGTCGGAATATTCAAGAACAAAGTGAGCCATGTAGAAACCGTCAGAAGGATTTGCCCAGTTGCGGCACACTATGGGTGCCGTGCGCGAAGCAGACATTCTTCGTCTCCATATAGAAGTCGAAGCTGAAGTCACCGCCGTCCCGGCCGATGCCGCTCATTTTAATCCCCCCAAAGGGGGAGGGCAGGTTGCGATTGTTTTCCGAATTGATCCACAGCATGCCGGTTTCAACCCGGTGCGCCAGCCGCATGGCCCGGCCTTGGTCACTGGTCCAGGCGTATGCTGCCAGGCCATAGGGACTGTCGTTGGCTATCTGGATCGCCTGCTCTTCGCTGTCAAAGCTGATGGTTGTGAGCGCGGGACCAAAGATCTCCTCCCGCGCGATGCGCATGTTGTTGTTGGCGTCGGTAAAGAGTGTGGGCTGGACATAGTTGCCCGCCGCACTGACGCTGTCGTCGCGATAGCGCTCCCCGCCCACGGCGATACGGGCGCCTTCTTCGCGGGCGACGTCCATGTAGCTCATCACTTTCTCGCAATGGCTGGTGTGGATAAGTGGCCCGACCTCGCTGGCGGGATCCAGTGGGTGGCCCACTTTGAGATTTCTGACTCGCTGCTCGAGGGCTTTTATAAAGCGGTCGCGAATGCCCGATTGGATCAGCAGGCGGCTGCTGGAGGTGCAGCGCTGGCCGTTGAGGCCGTAGATCATGAAAACCACAGCGTCCAGGGCCCGTTCAAAATTGGCATCGTCAAATACAATGACCGGATTCTTGCCACCCAGTTCAAAGTGGGTTCGCTTCAAGGTGGCAGCGCCCTGGACCGTGATACGCGCGCCAGTTTGTGATTCGCCGACAAACGCGATGGCCTTGATGTCAGGATGCTCAGTCAGGGATTTGCCGGCCACCTCGCCAAAACCGTTGACCATGTTCCAGACGCCCCCGGGAAGACCTGCTTCCTGGCTGACTTCAGCCAGAATTGCAGCGGTGAGAGGGCTGAATTCGGCCGGCTTGTGGACTACGGTGCAGCCAGCGGCCAGAGCCGGAGCAATCTTCCAGGTTGACAACATAAAAGGGGTATTCCAGGGGGTGATGATCCCGACCGGCCCTATTGGTGTCCGCAGGGTCAGGTTACTGTGCTCGGGTTGATACATCGCCTGGCCATTGCGCGCCTCGGGGGCCTTGTCGGCAAAGAAGCGGAAATTGGCCGCTCCGCGTACGGCAGCCTGACGCATGAAGCGCAACGGCTGGCCGCAGTCCATGCTTTCCACCAGTGCAATTTCCTCGGCGCGCTTGAGAATCAAATCGGCAAAATGATGGAGGATATTTTTGCGCTCGGTGGCAGGCATGCTGCTCCAGGCGGGAAAGGCATCCCTGGCTGCCAGGCTCGCGGCATTGATGTCCGCGGCAGTACCCCTGGCTACCTGCCCAAGGCTGCTGTTGTCCACCGGCGTGGTGTTGTCGAAGGTTTCGATACCTTCGTCGCTGGACCACTGTCCATTGATGAAGTGTGTGGTGGTATTCTCCCGAAAGCGTTTGAGATAGTCCTCTGCAAGCGACAGATTGCTGGCGAACTCTGACATTGTGCTCTCCTCTCCTCCTTGCAAAAAGATAACGTGTTAAATATATTTTGTCAACAAGATAACGAATTCCTCACGGAGCTAGTGATACTGAGGGGTTTGTAGCACTTCATCGAGCTTTTCAGGGTTTACAAATTAACGCGTTAACTATAAAATTGTGGGCGTAACAGACCGCTTCGGGGAAGTCTTATGCGTTTTGCCTCCTATCAACGTGAAGACGGGGTCACATCTTGGGGAGCGGTGGTTGCCGGGGATTCCGGAGAGCGGCTGATCGACCTGCAAGCTGTGGCTCCCACCCTGAAAGCTGCCATTGAGAGGGGGTTGCTACCGGGTATCCGCGTGGACAACGGCAACACCCTGGCCTTTGATGCTGTCACTCTGCTACCGCCCATTACAGCGCCGGACAAGATCCTCTGCATCGGTGTGAATTACGCCAATCGCAACAGCGAGTACAAGGATGGCAGCGCGGCACCGAGCAACCCCAGTGTATTTATCCGTTTCCCGGATTCCTTTACCGGCCACAATCAGCCACTGATCCGCCCACACGAGTCGGAGCAACTGGATTATGAGGGGGAGATTGTGGTGGTGATTGGCAAGGCGGGCCGCCGTATCAAGCGTGAGAATGCCTTCGAGCATATCGCCGGGCTAAGCATCATGAATGAGGGGACTCTGCGCGACTGGGTGCGTCACGCCAAGTTCAATGTGACCCAGGGCAAGAATTTTGAGCGCTCCGGCGCAATCGGCCCATGGATGGTTTCCGCAGATGAGTTTACCCGAAAACAGCTGGAAGACATGAGGCTGGTTACCCGCGTTAACGGTGAGGTGCGGCAGGACGACACCACTGCCAGCATGATGTTTCCCATTTCCTTTATCATCGAGTATCTCACGACTTTTTGTGAGCTGAGGCCTGGTGATGTCATCGCCACTGGCACCCCGAATGGGGCGGGTGCCCGTTTTGATCCGCCGATTTATCTCAAGCCGGGGGATATGGTCGAGGTCGAAGTCGAAGGAGTTGGTGTACTATCCAACGGTGTCGAAGACGAGCGGGTTTAAATCCCCATGAGAGAATTCCGGCGATCCCTGCCGATGTCCCTGCTCAAGGCCAGGGAAGCGGTAATGTCCACTTTTATTCCCCATCTGCGGGAACACGGGTTGTCCGCCCAGCAATGGCGCGTATTGCGGGCACTTTTTGACAATCTGGAGTCGGGCCAGGCGGAAATGGAAATGAGTTCCATTGCCAGGCAGTGTTATCTTTTGATGCCCAGTTTGTCGCGGATTATACAGTTTCTGGAGAAGCGAGGCCTGATTGAGCGGCGAACTTCCGAGGCGGACATGCGCCGCGCAATGATCCGATTGACAGCGGAGGGGAAGGAGCTTGTGAATGTCATGGCGCCTCAATCCGAAGCGCGCTATGAACGCATCACCCAGGTATTCGGGTACGGCAAGCTCGAGCTGTTATACGAATTGCTCGATGAGTTGACAGAAAAACTTTCGGCGGAAAGCGAGTCAATGGAGAACTCGTCGGAAGAAGGCGATGAGATGCCTGCCGGGGAAAAACCACATGATAGGGGATCTCAGACGAAAAGAGCCGAAGGCGGGTAGTCTATTGGCACGAGATCCGGATCTCAGGAAGAAATGTCTGGACTTCCCCTGGTTCATGGAGATTTGCAAGACAAACCGCCCCGGCAGCTTAGCTACCCACAATTGACACCTGCCTACTAAGGTGTGGTTATCGAGCGCTCTCGCCCAACACGGGCTGGTCCCTAACAGCAATGTCCACGGGCAGGACAAACCAGCGCAGGTGTTCGTGGGCGGGTGACAGCCTCGGGTTGGCGGCCATGGTCGGGTGATCCCCCCGGATCAATTCGTATTCCGCCAGTTCCAGCTGTGCTGTCAATGACAGCGGCGCCAGTTCCTTGACCACTGTCGCCGGACGCTCCAGCCAGCCCATATCTGCCAGCGGATCCGGCCGCCCCGCTGCCTGGCCCTGAAAGCGCCAGATTCCATGGTCGGCATCCAACTGGTAGCTGGGCAACAGCCGCCAGCCGTGTTCCGCCACCAGTTCCAACGCCCGCAGCAGATACTCAAACTCCTCATTGTCGATAAAGTAGTTGAAGTTAAGGCGTACCCATCCCGGGCGCAGCAGGCTTGAGCCGGCAACAATAGCGGCTTCCAGCTGTTTGCTGTAGGCCATGTCCATGCCCAGCAGGGCGTGGGCGTAGGGTCCCGCGCAGGAACAGCCACCGCGGACCTGGATACCAAACAGGTCGTTTAACAAAGCCACTACGAAGCCGTAATGCAGGTCGTGTTCCCCGTGGCGAAAGCGCAGAGAGAAAATCGGCAGGCGCGCAGCGTCATGGCTGCCGAGCACTTCGATGTTGGGGCAGGCCCGCAGCCGACTCATGGCGCGCTCGGCCAACACCGACTCGCGGGCCTGTATGGTGTCGGTGCCCACCGCCTGTTGCAGGGAAAATACCAGGCCGGCGCGAATGGATTCCACGATGGCCGGCGTACCACCTTCCTCCCGGCGCTCGATGTCCTTGCTGTAGACATGGTCCTCCGGGGTCACGTAAGTCACTGTACCGCCGCCCACCATGGCTGGCACCCGATTGCGAAACAGTGTGTTTTTTGCCACCAGAATGCCTGGTGTACCGGGGCCGCCGACAAATTTGTGGGGTGACAGGAACACGGCGTCCAGTGGATATTCGCTGTTCATGTCGATGGCTACGTAGGGTCCGGCGGCGGCGTAGTCCCAGAAAGCCAGTGCCCCGTGCGCCTTCAGGAGGCGGGTCACGGCCGCCACATCACTCTTGATACCAGTGACATTGGAGGCGGCGGAAAAGCTGCCGATCAGCAGGGAGCGATGTGCGTGCCGCTGCAGGGCCGATGCCAGTACTTCCAGATCGATACCGCCCTGCTTGTTCAGGGGTATGACCTCAAGCTCGGCGATGCTCTCTCGCCAGGGCAGCTCGTTGGAGTGGTGCTCGTAGGGGCCGATAAAGACCACCGGCCGTTCCTCCGCGGGCAGCTGTGCCGACAGCTGGCAGCGGGCGTCCAGCTCCGCCGGCAGGCGCAGATTCATCACATCAATCAGCTTGTTGATTGCTGCGGTGGCCCCGGAGCCGCAAAAGATCACCTTGTCGTCGCTGCCGCCGTTGACAGCCCTGCGGACCTGGTTCCGGGCCGCTTCCCGCAGGGCCGTGGTATGGGCGCCGGTAAAGGAGGTTTCGGTGTGCGTGTTGGCGTAGTAGGGCAGCACCTGCGCGCGGATATAGTCTTCAATGAAGTCCAGGCTGCGGCCGGAGGCAGTGTAATCCGCGTACACCAGGGGCTTGTCACCGAACGGCGTGGCGATGGGCTGGCGCTGACCAATAACGGCCTTCCGGATCCGCTCTAGCAATGGGCTCATGGGCAGGGCTCCTAAGTAGGGTTGTTGTGAACGATAAATCGAATTTTATCGGTTGGCAGCTGAAACATTGTGCCTATTTGTGTTTTAAATATGGATAACACCGGATCATTGTTTCATTATAGTATTGAATATCGAAACAAAGTGTCGGTACAGGGTGAGAGGATACACGTATGCTTGATTCGACGGATAAACATCTTCTGCGCTTGCTGCAGGTGGATGCCTCACTTTCGGTTGCGGATCTCGCCGCGCGGGTGAGCATTTCGAAATCCGCGTGCTGGCGCCGCCTGCAGAAGCTGGAACAGGGCGGGATCATTCGTCAGCGGGTGACCCTGCTCAATGCCGCCAGGATCGGGCTAGGGCTCACCGTTTTCATTACCATTCGCACCAATCAGCACAACGAGGCCTGGGCACAGCGTTTCCGGGAGGTGGTACAGGGTGTTGAGGGGGTGCTCGAGGTGTACCGCCTGGGCGGGCAGCTCGACTACCTGCTGAAAGCGGTCGTTGCCGACATGCCGGATTACGACCGGCTCTACCAGCAACTGATAGGCGCTGACCTGTTTGACGTCTCTGCCAGCTTTGTGATGGAGGAAATCAAGGCCACTACGGTGTTGCCGCTGTAAGGTGCAGGGTGCAAGGTCGGCGCGGCGAACCCGCGCCGCCTTTTAGCTTGAGTTGATCCGAGCGTATCTCAATGGCGAGGGCAGCGGTTTCCCGTTAGGACAGAGACCACGGTAGGAGAGGTTCAGCTATAGCTATTAAGGGTAGGCCGACAGAATCATATCAGTAATCCATCAGCTCGAAGTCGGATTTCCCGCTGCTGCAGTCAGGACAAACCCAGTCATCAGGTATATCTTCCCAGAGTGTCCCTGGCGGTATTTGATGTTCAGGCATGCCGACGCTTTCATCGTATATATAGCCGCAGAATAAACAAATGTACTTTCTCACGATTATTCTACCTCAACCGCATCGTTTGGATTGAAAGGCGGTATACGCGGCTCATACCCTGTCGCTTGTCGGCCATTGAAGGGGCAGGTAGCGATGGCAGTTGGCTTTGCCGGGCACCGCAATCGGTGTTTCTCCGGTTTTGATGCTGAAGTTCGGAATTCGGTGAATCCATTCTTTAAGGAAGACCCGCAGTTCGGTTCGCGCAAGGAAAGCACCTATGCACTGGTGCGGGCCTCGGCCGAAAACCAGAGTTTTCTTGTCGCCTCTTTTAAAGTCAACGTTAAACGGATTCTCAAAGCGATTAGGGTCGATTCCAGCAGCTGAAGTTGGAATCAGGATCGGGTCGCCGGCTTTCAATTGAACACCTTTGTAATCCATATCGCGAGCTGTAATCCTTGCGATATTGGCGATGTGGAACCGCCGCATCAGCTCTTCCAGTGCATCATTGATCAACTCTGGCTGATCGACCAATTGCTGGCAATGCGAGGGGTTCTCTGCCAGGAAGCGCGTTATGAACCCTAGCATCCCTGCAACGGTATCTAGGCCTGCTGCTATTAAAACAGAGCCAAAACTGATGATCTCGTCATCAGTAAAGTGCCGTCCACCATCGATTTTTGCATTGAGTATTGCACTGAAGATGTCTTTTCCAGGATTGGCGCGCCGCTTGGGTATGACTTGCTGGCTAATATAGTCGTTCACTTTCTGAAAGGCAGCGACTTGCACTGCCGGATCTACTGATCTCACGATTTCGTCTGAGATTTGCATGAGGTATGGCGTGTCCTCTATCGGCAGATCCATCAGTCTCATGACTATGATAATGGGCATCTTGAGAGCGAACTCACTGACAAATTCACATTCTCCCCTGGCATGAAATTCATCTATCAGAGAAATGGTGAGTTCGCGGGCAGTTTGCTCCAGGTTGACCACAGACTTGGGGCTGAAAAATGGTGCAAGTACTTTTCTGGCATCGGCATGAAGATGGCCGTCCCATTCGATGAGCGTAAGTGTTATCGGCATTGGCGGTAACGTTTGATGCCGACTGGAAAACAGTTCGGGGTCGTTGAGAACATTGTTCATATCCTCAAATCTTGTCAGTACCCAGTGGCCGCCATGACGGGGTGTGTAAAAAATATCAGGGCCATCATGCAGCTTGCGAAAATGCTCCCACACATCGCTCTCACCTTGCATATCATTGAAGTCGAAATCGTGAACAAGATTCTTTGGGACGTGAGAAGGTATTATGTTTTCGCTACTCATAGGTCTCTGATTCCTCTTCATACCTGCAAACCAGGCGTGAATACTCTACGAACTTTGTGCCAGAATGGTGATGCGTCTTCATCTGTCTGGAATTTTCAAAGTCAGTTCCTATATCGTTGAAGCACCGTCGATCGTGTAATCCGCTCCCGAGATGTAAAGGCTCTCATCGGACACAAGAAAACGGGCGAGCATTGCGACTTCTTCCGGTGTACCGGCTCGTCCAGTTGGAGTCAGCGATAGTCCGACTTCATCCATGTCAGCGCCAAGAGCTTCGGTCATTGGAGTGCGGATATAGCCCGGAAGTATTGCGTTCACCCTTATGTTGTCGCCGACTAGTTCCAGGGCCGCCACTTTGCTAATTCCGCGAATAGCCCACTTGGTTGCAGCGTAGGCACCGATGCCGGCAAAAGGTCTCATTCCGACACTGGAGGACAGGTTAACTATTGAGCCACCTCCAGATTTGCGAAGCAGTGGAGCAGCGTGTTTAATGCCTAACATGGGGCCCAGCTGGTTAATCTCAAAACTGCGTCTTACCTCATCCACATTAAGGTCAGCAAGTGCTCCAGGCTGGAGGATGCCGGCATTGTTGACCAGTGCATCCAATCGGCCAAATTCTGAGTCTGCGAATTGAAAAAACGCAATCCAACTGGATTCCTGGCTAACGTCCAGGCAACAGAAGCGGGCGCTATCCCCCAGTTCGTTACTCAGGTTGACTCCTTCAGACTCCAACAAGTCACCGATAATAACGCGAGCGCCCTCGCGGACGAACAACCGGGCCTCCGCAGCGCCCATTCCTCGGGCGCCGCCACTGATTGCCACCACTTTTCCGGTAAGACTACTCATTCTCGTACCTCTAATAATTGATCATTGCACGGTAATCGGGCAGGAAGCACATTGCGTCTTGGGTTTCGCCATTATCGTTTAATAGTGACAGGACTGGGGTAACTCAACAATCGCGGCGGTGAACCGCGCAATTACAGACAAGAGTAGGTGCAGTGGGGGACAAAGTGTGTGTCATTGCACTGGCAATTGCTGCCCAGCGGTTTACGGGAGGCTAAGTGAGCGAGGAGATGTTGCGCAGTGGAAACTAGCTGGCGCGCAGAGTTGCCATGCCCATAGCTTTATTGAGAGTATCCCACTGATCGTCGCTGGCGCCACCTATAGTTGCGTTTTCACTTGTGACCCCAAGCGCCCCAGCTTTCCAGTCAAATGTATCTGGGAACGTTCTAAACCAGTCGTAGACCAAGCGTCTGAAAACGATCCTCCACTCGTTGTCACGCTTTTCGAACCGGTCCTGATACCGCGCTCCTATCATGCAGTCGCTACACAATTCACCGTCCCCCCTTATCGTGTGGTGTGCGTTGAGATAGGACTCGGTGTGCGCACTGTTACCATCAAGCGCGATAACAATATTACCTAAATGATGGGCAGTGCTGATAACGCCACCGCCCTCCAGCCAATCGCAGATCGACAGGGAGAACTCCGAGCCTCCGCCATTGAAAATGCCATATTCCACGGTGCTATCAGGCCAAAAAAGCTTATTGAGAAGCTCTGGACTGCGTCGGTCGATACCACGACAATAAAGGTACAGGCATTGCTTTATAGCCTCCCGATCAGCAATTTCAGATATCTGCGCTTCCAAAGCCATTTCTACATCCCTTTACCGAACGAGTAACAGGTAATTTACCGCACACTTTTTGTAGTTCACGTTGCTGCCGGACACCTTGCATGATCGCATAGATATGATACTCGCGGTCAACTATTGCTGCGACAGACAAGTACTGTTGCAAACATGGACATGAACTTTGCGCAGCTGAGATGACGACTGATGCTCGTGCGCTGTAACCTTCTGATCAGCGCGACAAACGTTAGGAGACAGTATGTCCACTCCCATGAGTGGTAACGGTGAACGACGGTCTAAAAGTGCGTTCTCTCAAGCGAATGACTTACTGGACCGAATTTCGGAAACCTCAGGTGCCTATCCCGCCAGGCTCGCCTTGGTATATGAAAGCCGTGAGACTTCCTACGGTACACTGCAAGTGAACACGGCTCGCGTAGCCAATGGTTTTTACGCTGCAGGGTTGGTTCAAGGAGATCGAGTAGCCATCCTGGCGAAAAACAGTGATCACTACGTTGAACTGATGTTGGGTGCGTTAAGGAGCGGTATTATTGCAGTGCCAGTAAATTGCAGGCTGGCGGGTCCTGAGCTTCGCCTGGTCCTTGAAGACGCCGATCCGATGATGATATTTCACGATCCGGAGTTCTCAGTCATTTTGGGCGGTGGGGTTGCAGGTATCAAGGCGCAATGCATTCCCTTGTCAGAGCAGGAGGGCTATACAAAATGGAGGGATGAACAGTCGGACGAATTTTGTGGACCGGAAATCGGGCCCGAGAGCTGTAGTCTAATTCATTATACAAGCGGCACCACGGGATTGCCCAAAGGCGTGATGATAAGCAAAAGCAGCCTCGCACAACACAGAGCTATGGAGGACGAACTTGGAGATTGGTATCAGTGGCAAGAAGACGAATTGTTTCTTCTTGCTGCCCCGCTGTTTCATGTTGCCGGAAGCGCCTTGTTGTATGGCACTCTTTATAGAGGCGCCACCTGCGTTATCAAGGATTCGTTTGACGTTGGGGAAATACTCACAACTCTTATAGAGCGTAGAATAACAAGGCTATTCGCACCACCTGTGGTTATCAATTGGCTAATTCGTGAAGTCAAAGATCAGGGAGTTGTCTTGCTGCACCTGCGGCTACTGGTGTATGGCGCCTCTCCCATATCACCAGCCGTGCTCCGCGAAGCCCTGAAGATATTGCCGAACGTTGGTTTTATGCATAACTACGGTATGACTGAGGCGGGTGGTACGCAGGTCTGCATGTCGCCGGCTGAACACGACCCGACCAAGACACAGCAGCTGGAATCATGTGGTAGAGCCTGTCCAGGTGTTGAGCTACGGATTGTTGATCCGGAAAGTGGCGATGCTGTGGCCATTGGAACAGTGGGTGAAGTCGAGATCAAATCAGCCATGATGATGTCTGGCTATTGGCGGAAACCACAGGCGACATCCGAAGTCTTACACGACGGATGGTATCGCACGGGTGATGGAGGTCGCCTGGACGCTGAGGGCTTTCTTTACATCGTAGATCGAATTAAAGACATGATCGTTACCGGCGGGGAAAATGTTTATCCGATAGAAGTTGAAAATGTGCTATATCAGCACGAGGCGATATCTGTCGCTGCGGTTTTCGGGATACACGAACCAGAATTCGGAGAGGCGGTCACCGCAGTCGTGCAACTGAAAGAATCGTTCACCACGACCGGTGACGAGCTCAGGCTGTTTCTACGCAACAAAATCGCAGGCTATAAAATACCCAAGGCCATATATATCGTAGATGAGCTGCCCCTGACGCCTTCCGGCAAAGTAAAAAAGCACGAACTGCGAGCTCTCTACAGCTAGGTTCTCTACTGTCTTCTAATCCGAAGTTGCCTATCCCCAGAAAATTCCCCTACAGACTAGCGGAACTGCATCCAAGTGTCACTCGGAAATCCGCAAACAGATTATAAAGGGGGAATGTATTTGGTTAGTCATGGTAGAGCGAACTTTGCGTTGGCTTCTCGCCGTCATAAGCAACCTTAAGAGTATGATTTTTATCAAAAAAGAGTGCACATCCGTGACAGTCAGAACCTCCATTACCTCGCGTTCCTTACATTGGCTTTTTCTGTCTGCGAGAAAATATGTGAGGTGTTGTAATGTCAATTCTTGAGTACTTTCCACGGTCACGATTTCCGCCAGAAGCCGAAGCATTGAGAGATCCGGTCAGAGCGTTTCTCCGTGAGCGTATGCAAGGTGTGGGGCCGCTTGAGCGAGCAAGAACCTGGACAGGGTTTGACAGAGGGTTCAGTGCGGCGCTGGGCTCGATGGGTTGGTTGGGACTGACTTTTCCGGAGCGATATGGCGGTGCGGGCAGAGATGCCTTTGCGCGATTTGTGCTGGTGGAAGAGTTGCTGGTGGCCGGCGCTCCCATAGCCGCCCATTGGATAGGCGACCGGCAGAGTGGACCTTTGTTGTTGAACTTTGGTACGGAGCAGCAGAGAGAGTTCTATCTTCCGGGTATCTGCCGTGGTGATAGTGTTTTCTGTATCGGTATGAGTGAGCCAGACTCTGGGTCAGACTTGGCGAGCATTCGTACGCAGGCCGTGCGACAGGGAGATGGCTGGATACTCAACGGCTCAAAAATCTGGACCACCTACGGCCACAAGGCGGACTATATGATTGCACTGGTGCGCACTACAGGAACCAGCAAGGACCGTCAAAAAGGCTTGTCGCAGTTTATCCTTGATCTGCGCCTGCCGGGGATCACCGCGCGGCCGATCCAGTTGGCGACAGGAGATAGCGATTTCAGCGAAGTACACTTTGATAACGTCTACCTGGAGAGCTCAGCGCTGATCGGGGAGGAAGGTAATGGATGGAAGCAGGTCAATGCTGAGCTCGCCTTCGAGCGAAGCGGACCGGAACGCATCTACTCGAGCCTGGTGCTTCTGGATCTGTGGATTGAGAAAATTCGGGGGCGCGCGGACGCAAGGGACATCGAAATCGTTGGAAGGTTAATAGCCAGGCTGGCATCTTTACGGGCAATGTCGGTTGCGTTGACATCGCAGTTGGCACAAGGAGCGTCCCCTCAAATTGCTGCCGCACTGTTCAAGGATCTGGGCACTGAGTTTGAGCAGACGATTCCACTTTGCGTTGCCAACTCTGTAGGCAGTCATCCCGATCTCAATAATTCGGCTGACTTGATGCCGACTCTTGCGTTTCTCCTGCAGCTCAGTGATGCATTTTCGTTGCGCGGTGGTACTCGAGAAATCCTCAGAGGTATGGTGGCCCGTGGATTGGGGTTGAGATAATGATTGACGATCTGATCCTCGACGCGTTTGTAAGGTTGTTACGCGATAGCATAACGCCTGCCACAGTACGGCAAATTGATTCTGGGAAGAATCCAGAGCGTATTTGGTCCAGTGTGGTGGAGTCCGGTTATCTGGACGTGCTTTTATCGGAGTCGCGTGGCGGAGCTGGAATTTCTCTTGCTGGTTTCTGTCCGCTGGTTACTGCGGTTGGCGAGTATCTATTTCCCCTTCCGATAGTGGAGACAATGCTTGCTCGTGCCGTCTTTGACAAAGCGGGCATCACTTTTCCTGCTGAGCTATTTGTGGGTATCTTGCCTGTATCAGGTGCAGAGTCGGTTGCAGCTGTGGCAAATGCAGTTCTGACTCGGGAAGGCAGTGCGCTCGTGGTTCGGCCTGTCAGCGAACGATCGACCGGGGCTTTTGGCTTAGGTAAGAGCTTTGTTGATTACAGTGTCGACCCGATGTATTCCGTCGAGGAAAATTCCTTGGATTTGCTGGCATGCGGCGCTGCGCTCACTGCGGCAAAAATTGCGGGCGGGCTCAGTAAGGTACTGGAGATGTCGCTCCTGTATGTGTCGCAGCGAGAGCAGTTTGGGCGTTCCTTGTCTAATTTTCAGGTTATTCAACATCGCCTGGCTGTAGCCGCTGAACACGTGGTAGCTGTAAATCTTGCTGCCCGAATCGGCTTGTCTGGCGATGAATTCCACCGGGGTCGTGTGGCGGTGGCGAAAACGCGAGCAAGCGAAGCCGTTCCAGAGATTTGTGGTATGGCTCACGCTGTCCATGGTGCCATCGGGATTACGGAGGAATATGACCTCCAGCTCTATACGCGTCGTTTGCGCGAATGGCAGCTTTGTTACGGCTCAGACAGCTACTGGGCGCGTTGTCTGGGTGAGCTGCGACTTGAAGCATCGCTGAAATCAACGCCCGACTTTGTAAGATCTGAGCTTCAAGAACAAGGAGAGGAATGTGAGTGAACTGCCCCAGAAGATCATCGGTACAGGGAAGTATTGGCAGGAACTTGATCTGGGTATCGTCGGTCGAACATTGCGCCGGACGATTACTGAAACAGATCTTGTAAATTTCATATCGGTAACGGGGATGCTTGAGGCCATTTTCATTGATGCGCAATACCCCCATGCAGCGATTCCTGGAAGGCTCGTTCCCGCTGCGCTAACGCAGGCATTCATTGAGGGCATGCTTTTTCAGACCTTGATTCAGGGAACAGGGCTGGCATTGCTTGAGGTGCACACAGAAGCACATTTACCCGTACGCGTGAATGACTCTATTTGGGCAACCTGCGACATCACGTCAATCAAGCCTACCTCAAAGCTCAATCGGGCGATCGTTGTCGCCGAGGTAAAAGTCTACAACCAGAACGACGAACTGGTTTTAACCTACTGTCCCAAGCGGCTGCTGGCCGGAGACCCTGGAGGAAATTCTTGATCATTGTGGCCAGAAGGAAGATTCGAGTGATGCGCCAGTGGCATTTAACGTGCATGCAGGGTCTGGTATGACCAAGTCTGCAGTGTCGCTGGACGACAAGTATTTGCGTACCACCGGGCGTGTCTACATGTCTGCTATTCAAGCTCTGGTAAGATTGCCTATCGATCAAGCGCGTCGGGATCGTGCCGCAGGCTTGTCTACCGCTGGCTTTATCTCTGGCTATAGAGGCTCACCAATTGGTACCTACGATGCGTTCCTGTGGAAAGCGCGTGATCTACTTGAATCTTATGACATCACATTTCTTCCAGGGCTCAATGAGGAGCTAGCGGCCAGCAGCGTGCGTGGAACCCAGCAACTGGACTGGTTTGGCGAGTCAAAGTTCGAAGGGGTCTATGGTCTCTGGTATGGCAAGGGGCTTGGTACCGACCGTGCGATTGAGGCGCTCAAGCTAGGCAATCTGGATGGTACTTCACCTACCGGGGGTGTACTCATTGTTACCGGAGATGATCATGGAGGAAAATCATCGGCTAGTGCGCATCAGTCTGAGCATACGCTTATAGCGGCAATGTTACCTGTGTTGTACCCGGCCAATCCTCAAGAGATCATCGAATATGGGCTGTTGGGCTGGGAGATGTCCCGTCAAAGTGGACTATTTGTTGGCTTGAAATGTGTCACCGATACACTGGATCACTCCGCGACTATAGAGCTTAGCAGCCAGAACTTGGGTGTCCTTGGCGTAGCGCAGGGCAAGGATCAGGCCGACGATGTGGGATTGCGGCAGTTGAGTCCGCCGCTTGAGCAAGAGCGATTGACAGTAGACCTGAGGCTGCCATTGGCTCAGGAGTTTGTACGAGTCAATGGCCTCGATAAAGTCACGTTGGATTCTGCAACTCGTGCACTGTCGATTGTGACAGCCGGCAAAGCCTACCTCGACACGCGTCAGGCGCTGTTAGACCTTGGGCTGACAGACGAGAGGTGTAGCCAGGTAGGCATTCGCGTTTATAAACCGGGCATGATCTGGCCGCTGGAGCCTACCGGCGTCAAGGCTTTCGCCAGAGGGAGCCGAGAGTTACTGGTGGTGGAGGAAAAGCGGCCCGTAATTGAGGAGCAGCTAGCACGCATTCTCTATGGCCTTCTCGAGGACGAGCGGCCGGTGTTAACTGGAAAGTGGGATCACCTTGGCGGTAAATTGTTGCCCTCCGCTGGCGAATTGTCTCCATCCAGTGTCCGCGCTGCAATCTTCAGCAGGCTTGCGGCGATGGGCCTGGTAGACCAGGATATCCAGGCAAGGCAGGACTATTACACGGGGATTGCTAAGAACGTCGAGAACATAGTGAATGGTGGCCATGTGCGACCACCCTTTTACTGTTCGGGCTGCCCACACAATACCAGCACTGTATTGCCCGACGGCAGTATAGCGATGAGCGCAGTTGGCTGTCATGGCCTTGCCGCTTTCATGCCAGCTCGCCGCACTCTAATGCCAATGCCCATGGGCGGCGACGGAATGCCGTGGCTATCTGTAGGGCCGCTGGTCGACCGGGAGCACATGTTTCAGAATATGGGCGATGGTACCTACGCGCATTCAGGAATACTCGCGATTCGTGCCGCAGTTGCTGCGAATGCCGTTATGACATTCAAGATACTTTACAATGATGCCGTGGCAATGACGGGTGGTCAGCCTGTAGAAGGCTCGCCATCGCCTGCGGATGTGGTCAGGCAGTTGCTGGCGGAGCGTGTTTCTCCTGTCGTGGTCGTTACCGATGACGTGGTCGGATTTCAGGGAGAAAACTCACTGCCGCGCGGAGTAAATGTTCATCATAGAGATAATCTGGATAGCGTCCAGCGCGAACTTCGCAGCGTGTCCGGGGTATCTGCTTTAGTGTATGTGCAGACCTGTGCGGCAGAGAAAAGACGTCGTCGCAAGCGTGGAACCTATCCCAACCCCAGCAAAAGCGTCTTTATCAATCCGCAGGTTTGCGAGGGTTGTGGCGACTGCTCAGTGCAATCGAATTGCTTGAGCATTCAGCCTGTAGAAACCGAATTTGGACGTAAACGGACAATAGATCAGTCTTCATGTAACAAGGACTTTAGTTGCCTTAAGGGCTTTTGTCCTTCGTTTGTGACTGTTGAAGGTGCCGATATCAATGCGGTTAACTTACTGAATGATCCGATTCTGGATGCAGCGATACTTAACTTGCCATCGCCTATCACGGCTGATATTGATGGTACGTATGGTCTGCTCGTAACAGGTATAGGAGGCACCGGAGTGCTCAGTATAGGAGCCATACTTGGTATGGCCGCCTATATCGACGGAAAGGGTTGCAGTGTACTGGATCAAACGGGCATGGCTCAAAAAGGCGGAGCCGTTACCAGCCATATCCGAATCGCCGCCGGACAATCAGAGATTTACGCATCCAGATTAGATATGGCTATGGCTGACCTGATAATTGGGTGCGATATGGTAGTTGCATCTGGGCAGCCAGTGTTAGCGACCATCAAGCCGGGTGTAACCAGGGCAGTAGTTAACGGTGACGTGACGCCTACGGGTAACTTTCAGAAAAATCGTGACTATGAAATCGACGCGGGAGATCTGGAGTCAGTCATTGCCAAGGCAGTCGGTGAAACGCATTGCCATTCTCTAAATGCTACACAACTCGCTACAACACTCACCGGAGACAGTATTGCAACAAATATGTTGATGCTGGGTTTTGCCTTGCAGAGCGGTTTTCTGCCGGTTTCTTTAGAAGCGCTGGAATCAGCGATACGACTTCACGGCCTGAACATAGACGATAATCTGCGAACCCTCGCTTTAGGTCGGGTGGCGGCCTATTCACCCGAAGCGCTCTCTGCGCATAAAAAAGACGCCTTGCCGGTTGAGAGCAATATGGGGCTCGAAGACATATTGCTCAGCCGGGGGAAGCTTCTCGAACAATATCAGAATAAGAGTTACGCCGATGAATACCTAGAGTTTGTGAGGGAGATGCGCAGCGTTGCCGCCGCCCAGTTGCCTGATAAGGCTGATGATCTGGTGCGCACCATTGCCCTCAATTTATCAAGACTTATGGCCTATAAGGATGAGTATGAGGTGGCTCGTCTGCACACAAGTCAGGATTTCTCGAAGCTTATGCAAGGGCAGTTCTCCGGGAAGTATTCCGTTAGTGTTTACCTGTCGCCGCCGCTGATCTCCAGAATTGATCCGAACACCGGGCGACCGAGAAAGCGACGCTTTGGCCCCTGGGTTTTCCCCCTTTTTCGAGTTCTCCGCGAGCTGAAGTTCTTGCGAGGGACATTAGCAGATCCGTTTTCCTACACCGCTGAGCGCCGGTCGGAAAGGGCGCTTATTGTAGAGTATCGGAAGCTCGCAAGTGACGTTGTGAAGATGACTAATGAAGGCAATTTTAAGGAAGCGATTCATGCCCTGGGCGCCGTAGGTGAGATAAAGGGTTATGGCCCCGTTAAATTATCTGCAATCGACCAATACCGCGAGACGCTGCCAGGATTGCTTCAGAAACTCCATGCCAAACAGAAAAAGTCTGACGTTATTAAAAGCGACGCATTGGCTGCGGAGGGAGTGCGATGAAAGATGATGAGTACTTATGCTTCGACTTTTTTGTAGAAGAGCATATTGCCCATGTCCGGTTTAACAGAGCAGCTTTGCATAATCGCTTTGACCGTGAGCTGCATAGCGAATTTCCAGCTGTGCTGGAGCAGATGGCAAGAAACAAGTATATAAGGGCCTGTATTATTTCCGCAGAGGGGCGATCTTTCTCCGCAGGGGGAGACCTCGAACTCATACTGGAAGGTAATGCGTCGTCTGCAGTCCGGGAACGATTGACAGCTGAAGCTCGCTCCATTATTTACGGACTACTTGACTTACCTTTTCCAGTGTTGGCTGCTGTCCATGGAGCGACGATTGGCCTGGGCGCTTCGGTAATTGGATGTTGCGACATTGTCGTGGCTTGTAGAGACGCGCAGATAGCGGATCCGCATGTGTTGCTCGGACTGGTTGCGGGTGACGGTGGAATCTTGGCCTGGTCTCAATCGGTGGGTATCATGCGAGCAAAACGCTATTTGCTGACGGGTGACGCAATTTCCGGGGCCGAAGCCCACGCTATGGGGATGGTGACCGATCTGGTGGAAAAACCGGAAGACGTTCTGCCGGCGGCTGTCGCTATCGCGGAAAAGCTTGTTAAGTTGCCGCGTGGGGGAGTGCGAGGTACCAAGCAAGCATTTGCAGAACTTACTCGGGAGCTGCTTGGCGCTGCATTTGAGCGGTCTCTTGCCTATGAAATGGAGACTCTCTCAGGCGATGAGGTTTTTGAAGTGGTTTCCAGGGCTCTCACAAAAAAATGACCCATTGTCTTTTGCTTCAGCAGTCAAGACATACAGCGTGGCTGGTTATTTAATAGTCAACGACTAGCGTGGATTATACTACTAGACCGTCTGGTGGGGGTGCACACAATGAAGGATGTAGCGAGCTTATGACTGACAATTCAGAAAATGAAACTCCACTTCGTTTTGCTGAGCCTAACGAAGATATCGATTACGAGCCGTTCAGACAGACATATACGCTACCTGAATGGAAGGACTCTAAAAAACGCTATGGGAAAGCAGCGCCGCGTGACTTGGGAACGGCAAGGCACACGGATATGCAAAGATACTACTCGCCCACCGTGATGGACGAGGAATGGAATCGAGTGTGGACCAAGGTATGGCTCCTTGTTGGTCACCTGAATGACATTCCCAAGCCCAAGTCATTTATGAAAATTGATCGCTATAAAGAGTCAATTCTGGTCGTGCGAGGTAACGGCGACACAGTACATGCAATGTACAATGTCTGCCAGCATCGCGGCGCTCGATTGGTGGAGCGTGATTTTGGGAAAAGCGCGAAATTTGTCTGCCCTTTCCATAAGTGGGAATTTTCTACAACGGGCAAGCTGCTCAAGGTTCAGGATCAGGAAACGTTCAGGGAGGAGGCGCTGTGCCACAACCTTGATCTACCCAAGGTGGCTGCAGCTGTTTGGCGGGGCTGGGTGTTTATCTCGCTAGATGACGATCCCCAGCCTCTGGAGGACTTTCTGGGGCCAGATGTTGTTAACCGCACGGCGGCCTATGACTTCGAGAAGGTGATAAGAATTCGTGACGTGCAGCAGGAGTGGCCGGCAAACTGGAAAGTTGCGCATGAGGCATTTGTCGAGGGCTACCATGTTCAGGCTACGCATCCTCAGCTAGTGCCCGCTGTTGACGCCTACCACACTCAGACCGATTTGTTTGAGAATGGTCATGCCTTGAGTGTCTATCAATTCATGAGCCCGGCGCCCCAATATGCAAAGCGAATGGCTGGGAAAAAGCTGGAGCTGGCTGAAGAACACAAAATATTCCTCAGAGAGGCGGGTATCCCAGAGGAGAAGTGGCCAAAGGATCCTCTAGATGTGCCAAAGGCAGTGATCAAGGCGAAGCTCAAGAAGAAGGATTATGCCATCGACTACGCCAAGTTCAGCGAGGGTCAGTTGATTGACGACTGGAGTATTGGGATATTTCCTTCTACTGAGACCTTTCTGCACCCTGAAGGCTTCTTTATACAGAACTGGCTTCCGCATCCTACAGACCCTGAAAAATGTATATATCAGGTGCAGGTCTATGCGGTGCCTGGCATTGGAGAGCTGCCCTCGTTCATGGCAGTGGAGGATGTCGATCTAAGCGGCACTACTGTTCTCCCAAGAACGTATATTGAGACCGATGATTTAGAAAACCTCGGTCCGGTGATTAGTCAAGACCGTGTGATGGTACCCCGTGTACAAAAAGGGATTCACTCAAAAGGCTTTAAAGGCTCGGTATACAGCGAGCAGGAGATTCGCATTAGACATTTCTTTGATGAGTACTACAAGTACATGAATGGGAGCAAATAAGACGCGTTTTGGCCTGGGCAATTTTGATAGAGCGTTTGTCTCGGTCGGGTTAAATGACACTTGACAATATTGGTGATTTGGAACACCTTTAGCAGCTACAAATATAATAGATCTTTTTGAGGTAGAGGTCTACCGTATGGACATGCTCTATTCATACAACGGCAGTGATGCGAAAAAGGTCTTTCGCGATTACGCCAAAGTAATCAGGGAAGAGTTTTATCAAGGCGATCTTGAGCTGGATTCGTCGGACCACTTTGAGGTGGCAATCGAGAAGGCTTTGGGATACCCGATTTCGGTTATGCGCGTGAAGTCGACATCCGGAATTTCTTTCCGCCGTTCCATGGAAGATATACGTGAAAACCAGATAGGCGTTCGTGTAATCTGGTTTATCACGAGAGGTTCTCTGGCACTGGTGCGCTCTGCGAACTCCTATGGCGTTGAATCTGGTGAGTGCTGCATTCTCGATTCCAGTGATCCGTTTCTGGCGCACGCTGAACCGGATTCTCGTGGCGTTTTTGAGGCGAGCCAGGCAATTGTCCCGGCACACCTTTTTCTGACCCACCTGGCTGATGCTGACGAGTTAAATGAACCCTTCCCCATACATATGGGTGGACGGAGACTGATTACGCGGTTTCTGGATATAATGATCGAAGATGGAGACTGCTTAACGCGAGTTGCCGCGGAGTCGCTTGTGACTTCATTTCTTATATCAATGGCAGACTGCCTGGCGAGTAGGATTGAAGACGTTCCCAAGCGCCAAAGCCTGATCGATCGACGCTTTGAAGATATCGACACCTATATAGCTAAGCACCTGACTGACCCGGACTTGAATTACGTTGATGTGGCAAAAAATTGCGGTATCTCTACGCGCCATCTTTGTCATGTATTAAAAATTCACAACACCTCATTTTCAGAGCGCCTTTGGAGTCAGCGCATGGTGAAAGCCCATGATTGGCTGTTGTCTGATAAGTTCATAGACCAACCAATATACCATATAGCCTATATGGCGGGTTTTAAGAGCGCCGCGCATTTTAGTCGGATGTTCAAAGAGGTCTACGGGATTTCACCCAAGGAATGTCGTGTCGCTGGGGCCACTCGTGCGCCATCGCATAGGATCGAATCAGTTGATTGTTTCGACATCCTGAAGTAACGAGATTTATGATGTATTCGCTACTTGAAAACGGGGCTGCGGTGATCCAGAAACGCCTGTACGCCTTCGACAAAGTCGTCATCGGCGGCTGCGGCGCCCACAGCCTCTGACTCGAGTATTAACTGAGTCGCCAGGTCATTGCCCCATGATTGATTGAGTAGACGTTTTGTTTGCCGGAATGCAATGGTAGATCCTGTTGCGAGCTTTTGGGTGAGTTTGATGAGTTCGTCCTCCAGCGATGAAGGGCTGATCACTTGACTAACCAGACCGATATCCTGTGCTGCTTGCGCGTCGAGCCTGGACGATAGTAGTGTTAGCGATTTAGCGGCTCGAAATCCCACGACCCGAGGCAGGAAATAGCTTAGTCCCAGATCCAGGGGTAATCCAAGTTTGGCATGGGCGAAGACAAAGAAGCTGTCTTCAGACGCCAGGCAGAAATCCGCGATTAGGGTAAACAGCAAGCCGGCACCCGCGACAGCTCCCTGGGTTACGGTTATAACGGGTATGTTAACTCTACTTAGCAGCAGAATGGCTTCAGAATTTCCTATCAGCCTGCGTTCATACTCACCGCAGCGTTCTGCGGGGGACAAGGCAAGTGAATCCTGAAAGCCGCCTGCATCTCCACCTGCTGAAAAATGTCCCCCATTGCCTCTAAAAACGAGGTATCTAACGCTGGTGTTTGCCGAGATCGACCGTAAAAAATCGGCCAATTGCCTCAGCATATCTCTGCTGATCGCGTTGCGCACTTCAGGTCTGTTGAAAGTGACATAGGCACCTTTATCACGTATTTCAGTAATCAGGTCTGTAGTCATTGATAGATTTCCTCAATGTTTAAGGGATCGCTGTTAGTCAATGCAGCTAGTGCTGATGCACACCCTCATCCCAAAATGACCCCTGAGTAGTGGAGAGGATCTTAAGGTGCGTATCCTCGTTCCCATAAAGATGCGAGATGACCCGTAATCGCTTGTAGTAGTGACCAATAGAGTACTCTTCCGTCATGCCAATCGCTCCGTGCAATTGGACAGCGTTTGCGCCGACAAACAGTGCAGCAGAGCTTACCAATGCCTTCATTGCACTGATAGCTCTGGAGCGCAACGGGTCTGACATTCCAGAGCTTGCTATACCGTGATAGACGATTGATCGAGATAGCTCTAACTCCACGAGCATCTCTGCCATGCGGTGTTGCAGCGATTGAAAGTTGTTCAATGAGCTACCGAACTGTTGCCGGAGTTTCAAATAGTCTCGGGTGAGGAAGAGGGCAGTGTCCATCGCCCCTACGGCTTCTGAGCAAAGACAAATCAGGGCGTCGGCAAAACCATTGGCCAAGGCCCGCATTGTGTGTTCGGGGCCAGAGAGCTTTACGGAACTGGGGGTGTTTTCGAGACACAGGTCTCCTGCTAAGGCGTTGTCTATCGTGCGGTAGGGTTTGATCTGACTTTGTATGGCTTCTGCATCGACTAAAAATAGCGCTGCGCCCTCGTCGGTATTGGCGGAGACAATAACGTGATCGGCGATTGAAAGGCCAACAACCAGAGATTTTTTGCCATTCAGTCGCCATTCACCCTTATGAGGCGTCGCTCGTGTTTCAGTATGCTGCAAGTTGCCTCTCGCGGCAGGCTCGCTATGGGCAGTGGCGAGAATAGTATCTCCAGCTATGCTTTTCTCGAGCAGTAACATGGTCTGCTGCGACACCGGTAGCGAAGCCAGAATCTGACAAGACAGTACTGCAGACGATATGAACGGCTCAAGGACCAACGCGTGGCCAAATTGCTCGCATATAATCGAGTTGTCTATGACGCTTCCACCGTACCCCCCCAGCTCTTCGGGTAACCCTGCACCTAGCCAACCAAGGTCAGCAAATGCCTTCCACTGTGTGCGATCGGCCACTTTATCCGACGCTACCCGTGCCATACGCGACTCGAAGTCATACTGTTTTTTGCAGTACTGTGTGACGGTATCCTGTAATAGCTGTTGTTCTGCCGATAAACTGAAGTCCATGGGTTGGCTACAGCTCCAGTATTGATCTTGCAATTAACGTTTTTTGTATCTCACTTGTGCCACCGTAAATGGTAGTGGCGCGGCGAAACAGAGCCCTTGCCGAAACGCCGATTTCTTCATCGTCTGTAATAGGCGGTGCCAGTGAGGATGGGTACCGAGTGCTGTGACCTTCCGGGTCGTTCATTACCGCTATTCCATAGTCGCCCAGGGCTTCTGCGGCTAGAAGCGCAGCTCGCTCACTAAGTTCTGCCCCCTTAAGCTTGAGCACTGAGGCTACGGCATCACTGGAGGAGTCATCCTGGTCGGCGCTTAAAGACCTTAGTACCGCCCACTCAAGGGCTATGGTTTCGCACTCAAGCCTCGACAGCTTTCGAGCGAACAGGGGGTCGTCAATGACGCAGGCGGACTCCTGAGGCTGTCTGGACGCGATTCTGCGTATCTGCTCGATGTCACGCTTGGTGTGTGATATGACTGCCGAAGAGGTTCTTTCGTGGGTCAGAAGGTCCTTTGCGTAGCGCCACCCCTCTCCAGCGGTACCCACCAGATTTTCCGCTGGAACACTCACATCCTCCAGAAAAACCTCGTTGAGCGTGAGTCCTTCCTCGATAGACCAAATAGGACGGACTGTCACGCCAGGTGACTTCATGTCGAGTAACAGAAAAGAAATGGAAGCCTGCGGTTTTTTGTCTGACTCGGTCTTCACCAGTGCAAACATCCAGTCAGCGTAGTGGGCCTCTGTGGTCCAGATTTTGTGCCCATTGACCCGGAATGTATCACCAGAGAGTTCGGCTCGCGTCTTGATTGACGCCAGGTCCGACCCAGAGTTGGGCTCTGAGAAGCCCTGACACCACCATTCTTCACCACGAAGAATACGCGGCAAAAAGCGCTCCTGCTGGGCCCTGGAGCCGTACTTGAACAGAACTGGACCGAGCAAATCGAGCGCACATCGATCGAGAACCGGGGCCCTGGCTCGCCTGAGTTCATCCTGGAAAATATACTTTCTGAGCGGGCTCCAGTTGGTTCCTCCGAACTCGACTGGCCAGTGCACGGCACTCCAGCCGTTAGAATACAATATTCTCATCCACCGGGTTACATCGTCCTTGTGTGAATGGTAGTCGTGTTGCCCCCTTCTTCGGATGTCGGCCGGCAACGAGGTCTCGACGAACGCCCTTATTTCATCGCGGAATATAATATCGTCTGGAGAGAGCCTTAGGTCCATTCTCTGCACGTCATCTTGTAAATGATACTCTTGAACCAGCGATTATGCTGAATTGCCTGCGACTTGGCGACATAATCGCCGCGCTACCTCAACGGCAGTCAAAGCTCTGCTCCACTGCAGACTACAAAACAGTCATCGTAGTTCTTTTATCCTCTCTTATTCGATCTTTGCCTATCTGGGCGCCTTTGCCAGTGCAGCGCCAGTAAAGAGACATAGCCCCTATGGACTGATTCACCTTTTGGCAGTCACTTTATACTAGGCTCGTCCAGTACCTGAAATCAGCCTGTCATGATGAGGGCATCCTCAGGGTTGCTTTCGTTGGGGGAATTATAGTGAAACGTTTGGAGTGCTTGAATTGAGCGAAGATGATTATTGGATCTGGGGTACCGAAGCAACCCGACCTCGGCTCCTTCACACGATGCTGCGCGTATCCAATCTGGAGCGATCGCTGAAGTTTTACTGCGAAATTCTTGGGATGAAGGTCCTGAGTCGAGTTGATGTAGAGAGCGCAAAGTTCACGATCGTCTTTTTAAACTTTTCAGACGATTTTGATTCCGGCGCCATAGAACTGACCTACAACTGGGAAGGCCAGGCTAACGACGAGGGCTATACACACGGCTCCGGTTACGGACACGTTGCTGTCGGAGTGCCAGACATACACTCGTTCTGTGACATCTTAAAGTCACGGGGTGTGGAAATAACTACCGAGCCCAAGAGCCTTCTGCCTGGAGCGCCTGCGCTGGCGTTTGTTAAAGATCCCGATGGCTATTCAATAGAGCTTATCCAGACATACAAGGCGGCGCCAGAAAATGGGTGAGCCTGATTAAGATGCCGATGCCCGAACAAGGAGTCAATGCTGATCTACTGTCGCAATTACGCGATGTTGTAGGTGACGGGGGGGTATTGGCTGGGGACGATGTTGCGGGCAGATCGTGCGATCCATTTCGACAGGTCACAATTGAAGGCGGAGTGATTTTGAGGCCGGCTGATACGGCTCAGTTGTCCCGCGTAATGGCCCTGTGCAGTGAATTTTGCCAGCGGGTAGTGGTTCATGGCGGTCGTACCGGTGTGTGTGGTGGTGCATATGCAGGACCGCGGGATTTGGTGGTGTCACTGGAGAGAATGAGCCAGATACGTGAAATATCTACGGTCAGCCAGCTGGCGGTTGTTGAGGCTGGCGTTACTGTGCAAGCGTTGCAGGAGGCCGCGGCTGACCAGGACTTGTTCTACCCTATAGATCTGGGTTCCAAGGGTACGGCAACAATAGGGGGAACAATTGCGACAAATGCAGGAGGCAATCGCGTCCTGCGGTGGGGTATGACACGGCAAAATCTCCTTGGTGTTGAGGTCGTTCTGGCGGATGGAACTGTGGTCTCCAACATGAACAGGTTAGTCAAAAATAATATGGGCTATGATCTCAAGCAGCTGTTTACTGGCTGCGAAGGTACCTTGGGGATTGTGACCGCTGCAGTGCTTCGACTTGTGCCGAAGCCGGTCAGTCAGAATGTGGCATTTGTGGCCGTGGAAAGCCATGAGAAGCTTCTGGTTCTGTTGAATCGCGCACGACGTTTGCCCACCCTCTCTGCGTTTGAGGTGATGTGGCCGGATTACTACAATCTGGTCGTCAACAGCGGGACTGGCCGTGACCCCATTCCCTCGGGTTCTGCAGCGTATGTGCTCATTGAAACGATGGGCTACAGCCAGAAGTATGATGATCAGATATTTGAAGAGTTTCTCATTGACGCTCATGAAGATGGCGTAGTCGTGGACGTGGTCATTGCCACCAGTGGCAAGCAAATTGAAGACCTGTGGAGAGTGAGAGAAAGTGCGGAAATTATCGTTCAGGAGTTGAGCCCGTTCGTCTCCTTTGACATCAGCCTGGAGGTTGCGGATATCGAATCCTTTCTGCATCTGAATCTAAAGGAGCTTGAGTCTCGCTATCCACAGACCCGAACCGCATCGTTTGGTCATATCGGCGACAATAATATCCATCTTGCGGTGCACGTTGGCCCTCACACCCTGCGCGAAGAACGAGCAATTGAAGCCTGCGTTTTTAGTACACTGCGTCAGTTTAACGGCGCCATAACAGCTGAGCACGGTATCGGGCAGTTTAAGAAGGAATTTTTGCCACAGCACAAATCGGCTCAGGAGATGACTGTAATGCACACTATTCGGAAAGCGCTGGATCCTCAAGGGCTGCTGAATCCGGATGTTCTGTTGTAGATCTGCCATATTTTTATAACTCGGATCGAGTGTACAGCGTTGTACTTTTGGCGAAGGCCGATGCACAGCCAGCGGTTTGTCTTTACACCGTTGAGATTTGAAAAAGACTTTTTGTTCACGGACATTTTATGGATGCAATGAACGTACCTACGCCTGAATTTATGAATGAAGAGGCTGTCAGGCAATTTGGCGGGTCTGTTTCGAGGTTTCTCGAGCGACATGCAACGCCTGAAAAAACGGCAATGTGGCGCTCATCTGGCTGCGTTCCCACGGAAGTGTGGAAAGAGGCCGGTCGCGCTGGTCTGCTCGGAGTAAGTATTCCTGAGCAGTATGGCGGCGCGGGTGTTGGATTTGAATTTGAAGCTGCGCTTATTGAACAGCTCGGCCGCTACAACGCTTTGAATTTTTCTGTGCCCCTACATAACGCTGTGGTTGCTCCCTACATTGTTGACTACGGTACAGAGCAGCAGCGGCAGCGCTATCTTCCCGGAGCAGTAACAGGCGATACGATTTTGGCTATTGCGATGTCTGAGCCAGGCGCTGGCTCAGATCTGCAGGGTATGAAGACCACGGCAGTTCGTGACGGCGACCACTATGTCCTGAATGGGCAGAAAACCTTTATATCCAATGGTCTGCTGTCGAGTGTGGTGATTGTGGCCGCAAAAACCAACCCGGAGCTTGGCGCAAAGGGATTGTCATTGTTCATTTGTGACACAGATACCGCCGGTTTCGAGCGTGGAAGATTATTGCACAAGCTCGGACAAGAGGGGCGAGACACCGTTGAGCTCTTCTTCCAGGATATGCGTATTCCGGCAGAGAATTTACTTGGCGAGGAAGGTTCTGGATTTTCCATGATGATGGAAAAACTCCCTCAGGAACGACTGGTGATCGGTTGGCAGGCAATGTCCATGATTGAGTCTGCACTCAACTGCACGGTGGACTACTCACATCAGCGGAGAGCCTTTGGCCGCACCATCTTCGATTTTCAGAACAGCCAGTTCAAGCTTGCCGAATGCCTTACTCAGGCAACGGTCGCCAAGGTGTTTCTCTATCACTGCACCGAGCAGCTTTTAAGTGGAGGTCTCGACGCTGCAACTGCGTCAATGGCGAAATACTGGATTACAGAGGCACAAGGTCGAATCATTGATGAGTGTCTCCAGCTACATGGTGGGTACGGCTACATGACCGAATATCCGATCGCAGAGATGTACAAGGATGCTCGTGCCTATCGTATTTATGGTGGCACCAGCGAGATAATGAAGTTACTCATTGCAAGATCCCTGAAAAACTAGCTGGAGACGATTTTTAATGGAGACGGCTTACATAATTGACGCAATCAGGACTCCCATGGCTAAAGGCAAAGCCGGGGGTGCCTTTGATCAGATGCACCCGATAGAGCTGTTGTCGCAGACGTTGCAGGCTTTGGTGTCGCGCAACGACATAGATCCGGGTGAGATAGATGACGTGCTTGTAGGCTGTGTCAGCCAGGTGGGAGAGCAATCCAATAATCCTGGTCGTATGGCACTATTGGCAGCTGAATTTCCTCAACATGTGCCGGCAACGACCATTGAGCGCAAGTGCGGCTCGAGCCAGCAGGCGATACATTTTGCAGCACAGGGAATTGCAGCGGGCGCCTATGATATTGCCATAGCCTGCGGCATCGAATCGATGAGCCGGGTCCCCTTGGGTTCTGCCCGATTGGGTGCCGATATCTATGGGCCTACACTGAGTCAGATATACGCCCCGGGGCTGGTGTCACAGGGAGTCTCCGCCGAGTTAATTGCATCGAAGTGGAAAATATCCCGTCAGGAGATGGACAAATTTGCAATGGAATCGCATCAGCGGGCTGCAAACTGCAGGTCAGACGGCTCTTTTGCCAGGGAAATAGTTCCCATCAAAACTGCCTCGCGTACTGTTTCAGAAGATGAAACTATTAGACCGGCAACGACGCTCGAAGGCCTGCAGGGCTTGTCATCATCGTTCATCACTGACGAGATGACCCGTCGCTTTCCTGAGATCAACTGGGGGATAACCCCTGGCAATTCATCGCAGTTAACCGATGGTGCATCGGCAGTTCTGTTAATGGGTGAGAAGACAGCAGTGCGCCTTGGATTGAAACCAAGAGCGCGCTTTGCAGGCTTCGATGTGGTTGGGGATGACCTGTTGCTGATGCTCACGGCGCCCATTCCTGCCACTCGGCGCGTGCTTAAGCGAGCGGGTCTTTCTTTGAATGACATCGATCACTTTGAAGTCAATGAAGCTTTTGCAAGCGTCCCCTTGGCATGGATGAGGGAATTTAACGTTGACCCTGCTCGGCTGAACCCGCGGGGCGGGGCAATCGCACTTGGTCACCCCCTAGGCGCATCAGGATCCAGACTTATGACGACGATGTTGAATGCTCTGGAGGATTCCGGGGGCCGTTACGGTCTGCAAACCATGTGTGAAGGTGGCGGTATGGCAAACGCGACAATTATTGAAAGAATTTGATTGGGGAAACTGGATAAATGGATATAAGTGGCGAAATAGCAATGGTAACGGGCGGAGCGTCCGGGTTGGGGCTGGCGACAGTGAAGCGTCTGGTCTCTATGGGTGCCCGGGTGTTGATGGTTGATCTGCCTGCGTCAAACGGCGAAAAAGTAGCAGCTGCGATTGGAGATCAGGTGAGATTCATTGCGGCCGACGTTACCAGTGAAGAGCAGATGTCTGAGGCCGTTGATACTGCGCGATCTATGGGCAGTGGGCTTCGGGCGACGGTCCACTGTGCCGGCCGTGGTCACACCATGCGGGTACTCGACCGGCAGGGTAATCCGGGTTCTTTGGACGCGTATTCCGGTGTGATTCAAACCAATCTCATTGGCAGTTTCAATGTGCTGCGGCTCTCCGCAGCTGCTATGGCGAAAAACGAGCTGCATAACGGTGATCGTGGGGTGATCATTCTTACTGCATCAGTGGCAGCTTACGAGGGACAGATTGGTCAAATCCCCTATGCTTCGTCGAAGGCAGGGGTGGTAGGTATGACTATTGTGGCTGCGAGAGATTTGGGATCCAGAGCTATCAGAGTCTGCACCATCGCACCCGGTATTTTCGATACGCCACTTTTGGCAACTGTCTCAGAGGAGGTTCGTGCATCGCTGGGAGCATCGGTTCCTCATCCGGCCCGGCTCGGTCATCCTGAAGAATATGCATTGATGGCGACACAGATTATTGAAAACCCGATGTTGAATGGGGAAACCATTCGGCTGGATGGTGCTCTTCGCATGGGGTCGCGCTGATGACTTTTGTGGATAATGGCGCTGTCACGTTTGAAGTGGATGCTGGAATCGCCGTGGTCACCATAAACCGACCGGAGGCTCGCAACTCGGTTAACCTCGCAGTCGCGAAGGGTTTGGCGACAGCTCTGGACGAGGTTGATACTAGAGAGGATATAAAAGTCGGCATACTGACGGGCGCTGGAGGCAACTTCTGTTCGGGCATGGATCTGAAGGCTTTCCTGGCCGGAGAAATTGTACGGATTGAGGGAAAAGGCTTTGCAGGTGTTACACAGGTGATGTCCCGTAAACCCTGGATTTCCGCGGTCGAGGGTTATGCTCTCGCGGGTGGATTTGAACTTGCGATCTGGTGCGACCTGATCGTTGCATCTGAAGAAGCGCGCTTCGGACTGCCTGAAGTCAAACGCGGATTGGTCGCGAATGCCGGCGGTCTACTGCGGTTGCCCCGTCAGATGCCAACAAGAATCGCCACGGAGCTCGTATTGACGGGGGACTTGGTTAGCGCTCAGAGACTAAATTCCTATGGCTTGATCAATTGTCTGTCCGCCCCTGGTGAAGCTTTACAGGGAGCGATGACACTTGCGGCTCGTATAGCGGCCAACGGCCCATTGGCGGTATCCACAAGTAAACTCGTAATGCAACTGGGTAGCGACTGGGATCAGACAGAGATGTTTGAGCAACAGAACCGACTAACCGCTCCTGTTTTTGTGTCGGAGGACGCAAGAGAGGGCGCACTGGCCTTCGCTGAAAAACGTGAACCGCAATGGCGGGGAAAATAAGAAAAGACGTTTGAGGTGAGTTTGGCTGAACAAGAGTCTCATGTTCATGATGACGCCCAAATTTTAAATCGGAAGTTTATTCAAATTACTCATGGCGTCTTTTTGCTACATCCGATGAGGTCCTGATTTATCATTCTGACAGGTTCACGCGACCGGCCTTATAATTAGCGCCGCTACAGACAATGTACAGGTTACTTCGAGTCATGTAAGCGACGACTGCATTGCTGTTAAATTGTATCTATGGATCCGAAATCCTTGCCGGTTTCTAACAATAAATGATGCGGAGTTTTAGTCGATGCCAAAAATAGACATGAGCAGATTGTGCCGTGAAAATTGCACTCAGGTCGCAGTTTTACCTTTACTTCTGACCACTCACCTGGCCCTGTTTACGGCCGTAGCTAATGCCCAGGACGCCGGCACTGGCAGCTCGCAAGCTGTAGGCACAACTGATGCCGCATTGAGCTTGGAGGAGGTCGTCGTTACGGCCCGACGTCGAGAGGAGTCTCTGGCAGAGGTGCCAGCATCGATAACTGCCTTGAGTGCCAACGAGTTGCAGGCGCAGGCGATTTTTAGCGACGCAGATCTGCAGCGGGCGGTGCCGGGCCTGTTGGTCAGGGAGAGCCTGTCGTCGAATCAAGTCAACTACTCTATTCGTGGACAAAGCGTTGACGCATTTTCAAGTTCAAGTCCGGGTGTGCTCGCATATGTTAACGAGTTTCAGGCGACATCGACCGGCGCTTCCTCGTTTTATGATCTGGAATCCATACAAGTCCTTAAGGGACCCCAGGGGACGCTCTATGGTCGAAACACAACAGGTGGTGCAGTTCTTCTCACCACAGCAAAGCCGACAGAGGAATTCTCAGCTTCAGTAACGGGGCGTATGGGTAACTATGGCTTGTATTCAGGTGAAGGATTTGTCAACTTTGCGATCGCCGACGACAAGGCGCTGGTTCGGCTGTCCGCCAAGATATTGAAGCAAGATGGTTTTCAAGACAATCTTTTCAACGGCAAGGAATTAGGAGCGCCAGAGTACCAAACGGGCCGTATTAGCGTTTTGTTAAGACCGACCGATTACATAGAAAGTTTATCGATGTTCCAGTATGACGAAAGCTCAGGTCAGAACGTTGGTAGTGTCTTGTATAACGCCTCTCCTTGCGCCGGTCCCGCTGATGCTTCCTGCACATACAACCCGGCGGTACCGTTTTGGCCAGCTTATCTGGCCGGTAACCCTGGCGTAGACCCGAACGGACTCTCTGCTTTCGCTGATGTGCAGCGGCAGCGCGGCCCATACGATGTGAGTCTGAACAGCGACTTAAGCCATGATGGTGATCAGATATTGTTCGTAAACAACACAACGATTGAGTTGTCTCCAAATCTGACATTGAAGAATGTGATTGGCTATATAGATAGTACAAGTGATGACTCCACCGACGTAGATGGTAGTCCCTATGCTATTTACGCTAATGGTTTGTGGGATGGCGGTGATCGAACTCAGTTTGGTAACGAGCAGTGGTCAGAGGAATTCCAGATACAGGGAATTGCATTTGACCAACAGCTTGAGTACTTGATTGGCGCCTACTATGGATACGAAAAAAAGAACTTTTATATACCGACTAGGTTTTTTGATCTGCGCCCGGTCATACCTGACGTGCCAAGCGCGGATAAAGACAACGAACAGGAAAGCAAAAATTTCGGTGTATTTGCCCATGGAAGTTATGACCTGGGTGAATTAACGGGAATTAACGGTTTGGGCTTCACAGCAGGTTATCGGCATACCTGGGAGGATGTTGAGGTGAAGCATCTTCCCAGAAGCCTCTATTACCAGCTGGGAATAGCGCCGGAAGGGCTTGAGAATGACTTCGACAACCCCAGTTGGAATATTGGCTTCGATTATCAGACGACCGATGAGCTTCTTCTGTATATCGTGCAGAGAGGCAGTTGGAGGTCAGGTGGTTTTAATACCAACTCTCCACTTTTTGAGGGCACCATTGACGTCGGTGGTTCTGAGTTTGCACCTGAGACCACGGAAGATATTGAATTGGGTTTGAAGTTTGACGGTCAGCTTGGTGGAAAGCCGGCGCAACTAAATATAGCGGCCTATATGCAGGAGGTTGAAGACATTCAGCGTGTTGTGTATGTGACCGTTCCTCAGTTTGGTCCAACTGCGTTGACTGCCAATATACCCAAGGCAGAGATAAATGGCGTGGAACTGTCAGGTCAGATGTTGATTGCGGACTGGTTGAGGCTGGGCGCAAATGTGTCTTATACGGATGCCGAGTTTACTGATAACGAAGTGGTCTTGTTTGGTGTAAGTACTGCATTTGGGCCTTATCCGGACACTCCGGAGTGGTCGGGTTCAGCCTTTGCTGAAATCACGCTTCCGATTAGTCCTTCCTATGGCGATGTGACATTTCGAACGGATGTTTTTTCGCAGTCGAAATTTTATTTTTCGAGTCTGGATGACACGATTAACCCAGGAACAGACCTGCCAAGCTATACATTGGTTAACTTTCGTCTGAGTTGGTCGTCTATCAACCAGTCTCCGTTGAGCACGAGTGTCTTCGTTACCAACGCATTTGACGAAGAATATTACACAGGCGGGCTAGCGCTTGGCTCAGTACTGGGTGTCAACGCAGCGGTACCTGGTAGGCGACGAATGTATGGCATCGAATTCTCTTACGATTTCTGAACATGATCTGAGATTTCGGTCCTGCGGCGTGGCAGTGAGAGTGAGCCGTGTTCGTTAGTTGAAGCACAAAAGAGTGTTCTTCACCATGCAGAACTTTGCCGGCGTCAGCCGGCTTTTTTTTAGAGAGTCGTATTCGTTTTGTAGGCCACTCTCCCCGAGCGGGGATTGTTGACAACTGCCGGTCGCAGCGCAGTAACGCCACCTTTGGGCTCCAGCGCAGTACGATGCGAGGGAGGCAGCAGTGGGTTGATCCCGTGGTAGAAGATCGAACTCGTGAGAGCGGCATGACAGGTATAAACGCTGCCGTCCCGGGCCATCACGACGCCAGCCTCACTGGTGTCGGGAAGCCTGGTGTAGCCGGTCAGCGCGCCATCGCCGGGGTCAATGCTGGCAAGCACCACCTGGTGCGGCTGGGTCAGAGGGGCGGCGCCCGGCGGCGTGAACGTATAACCCAATGCCAGGACCACCAGCAGGTGATCCCGGCCCAATGTCTGGACGCTATTGACGACGGCGTGGGGGCGAGGGTCGGTGAAAAATGGCTTCAGCGGCGCGCGCTCCGGCAGCAACTCGCTGGCGAGCGCATCGTAATCGCGACACCAGCGTGCCTCACCAGTCTCAGGGTCTATCGCGCTTAGCTGTGACGCGGCTCCCGGCACTGTGTTCGAGCCTGTATATATAGTGCCGTCGCTGCCGACACTCGGTGATGCCGCGGGGCCGGCAGGGGCATAGCGCCACAGCGGCGTGCCGCTATCAGCAGCAAAGGCGAGTAGTTCACCTCGGTGGTTGCCCGTGTAAACCTGGTGCCCGGAGGGTGACAGGCTGGGAGTCACGGAGCAACGGCCATCGAACTGCCGGGTGAAGACGATCCTCAACTGGTTGGCTTCCTCCCGCAGTGCGTAGAGACGTGTTTGCATGGCGCTGTCGCCCGCGCCGGTGATGTAGAGCAATCCACTGTCCAGATCAACGGCAGGGGAATTGGTAACCGGAAAGTGGGTACCAAAAAAACCGGGAAAGAGTACGGCGGCAGTCTCCTTATCCATCATTCCCTGCCACAGGCCGGGCGGCAGGGAAGCCGCTGGTGGCGGTGTCCCGCGGGGCAGTGCCAGGGGCGGCACCACCGGTGCGCCCGTGGCCCGGTCCAGGAGGACCGCAAATCCGTCGAGCGACACGCCCCCGACATGGCCGCTGGCGGAGAAAACCGCGGAGGCGAAGCCTTCCCGAATGCCCAGGGCGTGCAGGTCGGTGCGCCAACGCGGGCTGCCATCTCCCTCCACGCAGAAGAATGCCTGATCGTCTGCCAGGAAAATGGCCCCGCTTGCATCCACCAGGGGAGCAAAGGGACAGGCCCTTGGGCCGATGTGGCCGGTGTTGGTCCAGGGCTCGCTCTCCCAGCGCAGATCGCCATCGGTGTCCAGGGCGTGGAGGTGACTGAAATTGGTACCACGACCGCTGCACAGGTAGAGGTTACCGTCGAGGTCAACGGTGGGGCCGAACAGTACAGCTGCGCCCTGGAGTCGATGCCATTTGAGGGCGTAATGCGCTGCTGTAGGGTAGGGCACGGCATCGGAGTTGCGGCTATCACCGTGGATGCTGTTCCACTGTGCCTGGGTCCAGGGATTATTCCGAGTCATGCGCCATTGCCCACGCAGTGGTAGACCGCGGCACAGAGGGCCCGCGCCCGCGGGTCACCGACCAGGTCTGCGCCCATGCGGTTACAGACATAAGCAAAGGACAGGCCGTTGTCGGGGTCGGCACACACAAACGATCCCCCCCAGCCACTGTGGCCATAGACATTCTCGACCGGACCGTAGAGACCGGTTTGATTGCGAACCAGACCGGCACACCAGGGCATGGGTGATTGCAACAACGCGTCCTGGCGCACCGACCGGACCTTGAACAGCGCTTCCCGCGTCTGTGCGCCAAGACTACTACCATCGATGAGCCTGGACAACAGTTGTGCGAGACCAACTGCACTGGCGTGGCCGTTCGCAGCTGGCAGTATCGCGTTGCGCCAGGCTGCCGTTGCCGCAGCTTCTGCCGGTATGACTGGATTGGTCAGAGCCAATCGCACTGCCTGGGGTATCGCTTCCGGGGCGGGGAGGTCCACATGGGGGGGCGGAATCAGAGTGGCTACACGCCCGACCTCGGTGCCGGGGCAGCCGATAAATATGTCGAGTCCGAGTTCACGCTGAAACACGGTGTCCACCCAGTCGCGCAGGTCACGACCCGTAGCGCGACGGACCAGCCCGTTGGCGAGAAAGCCAAACGTGACCGGATGATAGCAGGTGTTTTCTCCCGGAGGATGGCTTGGCTCCTGCTTCGCGAGGAGGTCCTCCATACGTTCTGTGTCGTAGAGATCCTGCAGAGATACGGTTTCCTGAAATCCTGCGAGTCCCGCCTGATGGGAGAGCATTTCCGCAACCGTCAGGCGGTCTTTGCCGTGACTGCCGAAGTCTGGCCAGTAGTGGCTCACCGGCGCATCGTAGTCCAGTGCTCCGCGATCCACGAGTATGGCGATCACCAGCGCGACCACAGCCTTGGTGGTCGAGTATACATTCACCAGCGTGTCCTGCCGCCATGGGTTCGCGGCGCCGACCGCGACATCACCACCGGCGAGATTGGCGAGTACCTCGCCGTTGCGGAGCAGACAGAAGGCGCCCCCACCTCGCGGTAGTCGTCATCGCGAAGAAAATTCGCCCGGAAAGCGTCTGCCACCGGCGCAAATCCCGGTGCAAGCTGCACTAGCGCAAGTTCCGACATGAGTCAGCGTTCACAGGCTATTGAGGCGGACTGTGGCGCCCCAGGTCCGGGGTGCACCGTAGGTGCTGCCGCCATTGCCGATGCCGTTGTCAAACGCATGCTGACGGTAGGTCTCATCGCCCAGATTCTTGCCCCAGAGTGATACTTCCCAGCGGTCGTCCGCGCTGCGAAGCGCCAGCCGTGCACCCCACAGGCCGTAGTCCTCGGTGGCGAGGTAGGGAATGTTCACTGCCTCCCGGAACGCCTCGTCGGTGTAGCTGTACTCC
>NZ_JAVJWR010000012.1:0-11878 GCF_040221975.1 Haliea sp. | reverse complement strand
GACGTTTAACGGATGGAAATTCGAGGGAAGTCTGGTAGCATTCTGTCACGGCGGAAGTCTCTTTTGAATCAATGGTCGCACACTGATTTTTAAGGAGTTTCCGCCGTTTTTCTACCCCTACTTATGAAATATTCGGGCTAGGGTGCAGCACCAATACCGGATATTCATCATTGGCGGTGCGGACATCGGCATTTATTAAACTGATTTGCGACGATCAATTTAAGCCAGGTGCGAAGACAAGACACCCGTCCAGAACTTCGAGAAAAGTGCAGTCTTTTCCGCTATGCGGCTTGGCGAATTCTTTGCGGCGAATACTGCGTTACTAGCGTTAATTGGTCTCAGTGTGGCTCGTGCGGGTGAAATCGATGCGACGGGTAAATATATCTCGCCTGGCCTGTTCGACATGATGGACCAGTCGTGCTGGGCTCTCCGCGAGAATGGGCGTGCTTGGTATTAAGGCGGCCCTGATCTATCCGACCGTGACGTTCCAGAGCAGGGATGAAATTGTTGAGCTTGCGAAGATTGCCGCTCAGTATGGTGGTAACTATGGGAGCCATATCAGAGACGAAAGTGGTGGCCTGCTGGTCTCCGGGATTGGGGGCGCAGCCGTGAGTCTCAAGACAGAGCCAGTATATCCGCATGGCCATATCTTCCAGTTGCTGCGCTCTATCCAGCATTCGGGATAGCCCGCCTGTTCATGCACCAGAAGGTTCAGCGTTTTGTTTTTCTTGAGCATCTGCGGGGCGACAGGCTCGTCGGACAGTAGTTGCATTGCCCGGATTTCCGCTTGTAGTGCCCCACCTTGGGGTAATCAATGCGAGCGTCCAGATCGACGGCATCAAGATTTTCCGCAGAACAGAATTCTGCTTGATTTTCATTGCTGTGAGCGGTGCGACGAGCGTAACCCTGCTGATGATGCTTTCCATCCGCAGACTGTAGGCTGGGCAGCTTCGCCGCTTTGGAAGTCCTGGAATTCCATTGGGTCTGAGTGAGATTTGCGGATGCCTGGTCGGAGGTAGAGTAACTGTATAGACAGTAAAGTTTCGTTTAATACAGCGTTAAACTGTTGATAAAATTTATAAAGCTGGTGAAAAACGTTGTATATGATAATAAAACAGCTATAATTTCCAGGCGATGACCCTTGAGCGGTATGCTCAGGGCTGAAAACAAATGATGTGAAAGCTTTCGTGGGGCAAAAGATGATAAGAAAAACAGTCTGGAAATATTCAGTATGCAGCATGGTTATCGGCGCCAGCTTGCCGAGCGTGCCATTTGCCCAAGGCGGCGCTGGCCAGGAGCCGTCTACTGTGATTGAGGAAATTCTCGTCACCGCCGGCCGGCGCGAGCAGTCCCTGCAGGACGTGCCTGCAGCAGTGACGGTGATATCTCCCGATGCGCTGAAACACCGGGGCCTGACGCGGGTGGCCGAAATGCTTGACTACACGCCCGGCGTGAACTTCACCAGTGACGGTGGAGTAGGGCGGGGATCAATCAGTGCCCGCGGCGTGCCACAGTCCTCCGCTACCCCCGTATTCGGCGTTTACCTGGATGACACGCCGCTGTCCACCAACACCAATTTTGCCTTTGGCAGCAGGGTATTTTTCGATGCACTGCTGATGGATATCGATCGCATTGAGGTGATCAAGGGCCCCCAGGGCACTCTCTATGGCGCCACTTCTGTGGGCGGCATGATGCGCTATATCTCCCGGGATCCCGCGCTGCAGGAGCTGCGCGCCAGCGCCGGCGCCGATGTCTCCGAGACCGCGTCCGGCGGCATGGGCCATACCTACAGCGGTCGCTTGAGCGTGCCGGTGATCGACAACACTTTGGGCCTTACACTATCCGGTTTTTATCAGGATACCGCGGGTTATGTCGATTATGTAGATTCTGCTACCGGCGCGGTGCTGGACAGTGACGTGGACGGCGGCATCACCGAGGGTTTTGCCGCGGATCTGCTGTATCTGGCCACGGACAATCTCAAGTTTCGCCTCAAGTACATGCAGCAGGATACGGAGACTGAGTACCTGAGCAGCGTGCTGCTGGAGAATGGCTCCGAGCGGCCGGTGTGGAGTAGTTACAGCAACACCCAGCAGCCTAGCCCACGACAGCTGGACTACGAGGTATTTTCCGCCGGCATAAACTATGATTTGGGTTGGGCAACGCTGACTTCCAGCAGCAGCTATGTGGAGTATGAGCTCGCCGAGGCTCAGGATGTCACCGCCTCATTCGCCCCCCTGGTCGATTTTTTCGATGGCCGCGAGCCGGGGACGACCACCGATGTGGGCTTTACCGTCGTCGCGGGCTCTGAAAAGTTTGTCCAGGAATTCCGTTTGACTTCCAGTGGCAGCGGGCCATTGCAGTGGATCGCCGGCCTCTATTACGCTGATGAAGAGTCGTTCAACACCCAGTCGGCGCCAGTCATTCCCGAATTTGATCTCCTGAATATCGCCTTTCCCGCTGACTACCGCGAGTATGCAGGCTTCGGCAATATCACCTGGGAGCTGAACGAGAAATTCGATGTTACCGCAGGCGCGCGCCTCAGTCGCAACCGTATTGCCCTGTCCTATACCACCAGCGGCCTGCTGTTGGGCACCGCCGACGTGGTTACCCCGCAAATTGAGGACACTGTAGACACCTACCTGTTTGCCGCTCGTTACCGTCCCGGCACGAACGTATCGCTGTACAGCCGTATCGCCAGCGGCTACCGGCCGGCACAGAGTAATATTCCGATCCTCGACCCGGCCACTGGCGAGAACATTGCAGCGCCGCTACTGGATGCTGACAGCGCCTGGAGTTACGAGATTGGTGCCAAGGGCAGTAACCCTCGCGGCACTTTCAGTTATGACCTGTCATTGTGGTTGATCGACTGGTCCGAATTCCAGGCAAGCACGATTCTCAGTGGAGTCACTACCGGCGGTAATGCCCAGGACGGGCTCGGGGCCTATGGTTTCGAAGGTGAGTTGACCTTGAGACCGCTTGATGCATTGACCCTGGTGGGCAATCTGAGCTACACCAGCAGTGAACTGGACTCCGACGAGCCCGGTTTTGGCGGTGTGGCTGGCGAGCAATTTCCGACTCTGCCGGAGTGGACCGCCTCCTTGCAGTGGAATTATGGCTTCCCGGTGTTCGCTGGGTGGCAGGGTAACCTGGGTGGTGGCCTCCGCTACACCGGCAATTTTGTCAGCGCCTTCAGCGCCTCTGTCGCGGTACTGCCGGTGAAAGTGGACAGCCGCCTGGTCACCGATCTGGATGCCAGTGTCAGCAATGACCGCTTGACCCTTGGCCTGTATGTGACAAATCTGTTTGATGAGCAGGAGCTGGTGTCGCGGGTCGACAGCATTATAGCCGGCACCGGTGTGGTCTCTGACGGCCGGTTTACCCGGCCGCGTACGATAGGAGTGAACGCCCGTGTGGATTTCTAGCACGGGAGCGAAAGCGCCAGCGGCGGGGAGGCTCGTCGCTGCTACCGGATCCGGTTGGCGGAGCTTCACCCTGAACAACAGCATGATTCTTGCTGTCATTGCAGTTCTCGCGCTCAATTGTGGTTCCGCTGCCGCCCGGCCCCAACCGCCACAGTACGATATTGCGATTCTCGGCGGTCGGGTGATTGATCCCGAAACCGGCCTCGACGCGATTCGCAATGTCGGTGTCCGGGGGGGCAGGATTGCGGCGGTCACGCAGGCAGCGATGACGGCAACCACCGTTATCGATGCCGAGGGTAGGGTAGTCAGCCCCGGCTTTATCGATTTGCACGCGCACGGCCAGACTATTCCCGCCGCTCGCATGCAGGCTCTGGATGGTGTCACTACTGCGCTGGAACTGGAAGCCGGTGCGCTGCCGGTGGAGGACTTCTATGCGCAGCGTGCAGCCCAGGGACGGCCCATCAACTACGGGGCTGCGGTCAACTGGGCCAACGCCCGTATTGCCGTGATGCTGGACAAATCGCCGCAGGCAGATATCAGCTGGTTCCTGCAGCAGTTTTCCAACCCTCTCTGGCAAACCCAGCTGGCCACCGAGGCTCAGATCGAGCAGATGACTACCCTGGTGCAGGAAGGCCTGGACCAGGGCGCTCTGGGTATCGGGTTTCTGCTGGGCTACGCCCCCGGCACCGGACGCAAGGAATACTACCGGATGACGGAGCTTGCGGCCCTTAACGGCGTCCCCACTTTTACCCACGCGCGGTTCCTGTCAATGCTGGAGCCGGACAGTTCCTTCGAGGGTATTGAGGAAATTGTTGCCGTTGCGGCGAGCACCGGCGCCCATGCCCATATTGTGCATCTGAATTCCATCAGTTTGCGCGATATCGGAGTTATCTCCACGATAATCGCCGGCGCCAGGGCGCGCGGCATTCGCTTGACGACCGAGGCATATCCCTATGGAGCCGGGTCCACCGGTATCGGCGCTGCAATGTTCCGGGGCCCTGACTGGCGCGAGCGGGTAGGTGGGGTCACCGCCGGCAGCTTTGATGTTAACGGTAAGCGGCTCGATGAAGGGGAGCTGGCGCGTCTGCAGCGAGATGCCCCCGAGACTCAGACTGTGCTGCATTTTCTGGACACCGCAAACCCAAGGGATCAGCAATTGCTGGATAGGGCGGTACTGTTTCCTCAGGGCGTCATCGCCTCCGACGGCGGTGACTGGACCGTGGCAGGCGAGCCGTTGCCGGCGGCGACCTGGCCGCTGCCAGAGGCTGCGTGGAGCCACCCGCGCTCGGCCGGCACTTTTGCGCGATTCCTCCGCCAGTACGTGGGTGAACAGCAGTCCCTGAGCTTGCTCGAGGCGATTGAGCGGGTCAGTTTTGGCCCAGCCGTGATACTGCAAGACTCGGCTCCCCAGCTGCGCCAAAAAGGCCGCATCCAGCCAGGGGCGGATGCTGATATCGTAGTGTTTGAGCTGAGCCGTATTACCGATAACGCTACTTATGCCACCCCTGCTCGACCTTCCAGCGGCATTGACTATGTGCTGGTCAACGGGGTTATTCTGGTGGCGGATGGTGAACTTGATACCGCGGTCATGCCCGGTCGGCCGGTGCGCAATGCTCAGCGCTGAGCCAGGCGTGCCCGTGGCACACCAGATGGCGATAACTTGCAAGGCGAGCCGCTGGTGACTTTTTTCCGCAATTATCTTCTGCCCGGCTTCGTTTTCCAGTCGGTGCTCATCGGCGGTGGTTACGCCACGGGGCGTGAGCTGATTGAATTCTTCTTCGCCAGCGGCCCGCTCGGCGGAGTCCTGGGCCTGCTGGTTGCCGGGCTGATATTCGGCTCGGTGCTGGCGGTGGGATTCGAATTTGCGCGGGTCACCGGTGCCTACGACTACAAGCATTTCTGCCGCGAATTACTGGGGCCCGGCTGGGTGGCCTTCGAGCTCGCCTTCCTGGCCCTGTTATTGTTGATACTGTCAGTAATAGGTTCCGCCGCCGGTACGCTGGCCACCGGGTTTGGCATTCCATCATTGTGGGGCACCATCAGCTTGATGCTGCTGATTGCAGTGCTGACTTTCACCGGGTCGGAGACCATCAAGCGGGTGCTGGCCGGCTGGTCGCTGCTGCTGTACCTCGTGTACGCGGCACTGTTCGTGCTGGCATTCCAGTTGTTCGGTGGGGATATCGCGGCCAGCTTTCTAGAGGCGCACGCGGCCACCGGCTGGGTATCCAGCGGGGTGCTCTACTCCGGCTACAACCTTGCGATTCTGCCCGCGGTACTGTTCGCTGTGGCAGGCCTGAAGACCCGGCGCCAGACGGTAGGCGCCGGGTTGCTGGCCGGAATTATCGCAGTGATTCCCGCGCTGCTGTTCTTCGTTGCGATGATGGCGCGCTACCCGGAAATCGGAGACCAACCGGTCCCGGCCAGCTATCTGATTGCCCAGCTCAAGGTCGGCTGGCTGGAGCTGATTTTCCAGATTGTTGTATTTGGTACTTTTATCGAAACCGGCACGGCACTGCTGCACGCCGTCAACGAACGTATCGACGCCGGCTTTGCCGCACGTGGCCGGCAACTGCCGCGCGTCCTGCGTCCCGCCGTGGCGCTGGCGATTCTGCTGTTTGCCATGTTTGCGGGAGAGCGGATCGGTATTGTCGACCTGATCGCTCACGGCTATGGCCTGCTGACCATGGTTTTTATGCTGGTGCTGGTGGCGCCGCTGCTGACCGTTGGCCTCTGGCGCGTGCATCGTGCCGGGATGGCGGGCCGGTGAGTTTACCTGCTGCGGGCGCTGCTCACGGCGCCCTTATAACCTGAATGTCAACGGATAAGAGAGTTATGAACACGATCGAACTGAGGCCGCCCTACCTGATTTTTCTGGGTAACGAAACCTGTTTAACCTACGCCAAGACCGGCGCGGGGTTGGTGGAATGGCGACGGGAGCTGTGTTCGGGGCAACTGAATCTAACACCGGACGGTATTGATCTGGGCCTGCCGCAGATGAGTGTGGAGCAGGCGGCTGCCGACGGCGTCGGTTCGCTGGTGATCGGTACCGCATCGGTGGGGGGCGGTATATCTCCGGAATGGCTGGACACGCTGGAACGGGCGGCGCTGCTGGGCCTGGATATTGTTGCCGGGCTACACGGCAGTCTGGCGTCTGTCCCGCGGCTGCAGCAGGCTGCCGCCACATCCGGGGCGCGACTGGTGAACGTACGGGTGCCACCCCCCGAGTTACCGGTGGGCTCTGGCCGCAAGCGCACAGGTAGACGGGTGCTTATGGTAGGCACCGATTGCGCCGTGGGCAAGAAGTATACCGCCTTGGCACTGGCGAGGGATATGCGTCGGCGCGGCCTCAATGTCGACTTTCGTGCCAGTGGCCAGACCGGCATCATGATTGCCGGCGGCGGCCTGCCAATGGATGCCGTAGTGTCGGATTTCCTGTCCGGCGCGGCGGAGTTGCTGTCACCGGACAACAGCGCGGACCACTGGGATGTTATCGAGGGTCAGGGCGGTATCTTCCATCCAGGCTTTGGCGCTGTCAGCCTGGGCCTGCTGCTGGGTTCGCAGCCGGATGCCTTCGTGGTATGCCACGAGGCAGGCCGCAACCACCTCATTGGATGGGAGGGCTTCGCGCTGCCGACGATTGAGCAGGTGATCGAACGTACAGTCGAGCTGGGTTCCCTGACCAATCCGGCGATCAGTTGTGTGGGCGTCAGTATCAATACCTCTCGCCTGCCGCCCGGCGACCGCTCTGGGTATCTGGAAGAATTGTCCGAACGTCTTGGTCTGCCCTGTGTCGATCCATTGCAGGGCGGCACCGATCCCCTGGTCGGACGCCTGCTACAGACGCCGCAGACGGTTGTAACCGATGGCGAGGTTGCCCTCATATGAAATTGACCTCTCGCCGGCGCTGTTTTCCGCTGCGAGCGCCCTTCAGCATCACTGGCTACACCTTTTACAATACCGAGGCGGTGCACGTCAGTCTGGAGCAGGGTGGCGCGGTGGGCCGTGGCGAGGGCGTCGGGGTGTACTACAACAACGACAGCGCAGACTCTATCGTAGCCCAGCTGGAAGCAGTCGGCCCGCAGCTGGCCGCGGGGCTGGACCGGGAAGCGCTGCAGGAGTTGCTGCCCCCGGGCGGCGCGCTCAATGCGCTGGATTGCGCCCACTGGGACCTGGAAGCGAAACAGAGCGGCGTCAGTATCTGGCAGCGACTCGGAATCGTGCCCAGGGAGTTGCGTACGGTTTGCACGATCGGGATGGGCAGCGCGCAGGAGATGGCTGCCACCGCACGCGCCTACGCACGCTATACCCACCTCAAAATCAAGCTCAGTGAAGCTGACCCAATCGCCCGGTTGGAAGCGATCCGCGCGGCGCGGCCCGATGCCAGCCTGATTGTTGATGTCAACCAGGGCTGGTCACTGGCGGAGCTGAAAGAGTACGCCCCGGTCGCCGCGCGGCTTGGAATCGCCATGATCGAGCAGCCCTTGCCTCGGGGTCAGGATGAACAGCTGGAGGGTTTCCGGTCTCCGGTGCCACTGGGGGCCGATGAATCCTGCCTCGGGCCAACGGAATACGAGGCGGTGGCCCGCTACTACGACGTCATCAATATCAAGCTGGACAAGTGCGGGGGGCTGACCCAGGGACTGCGCCTGGCAGAGCTGGCTCGCCGCGATGGCAAGGCGCTAATGGTGGGGAACATGACTGGCTCATCGCTCTCGATGGCACCAGCGTATGTGATCGGGCAGTTTTGCGAGTTTGTGGATATCGATGGACCCCTGTTGCTGGTACTGGATCTGCCGGAGGGCCTGCTCTATCGTGATGGCGGTGTGGTGGGAGTCCCCGAGCCGGAACTGTGGGGCTAGACCCAGCGCAATGATAGTAACCTCACCGCCTTAACCAGTCTGCGGTAGTTGACCAGGCAATGCACTCACAATGAGGACTAGCGAAATGACCCAACCACAGCAACATGTTTGCAGCAAGCGCTCACTGCTGCGCGCCGCCGGTGCGGCGGCAGTGGCGCTGCCGATGCTAAACATTGGCGCCTACCGCGTTTTTGCAGACAGCGGTACGCGCTATAGCAGCCGCACCATTGATCTGGTGAAGAGTTGCCAGGTATTCGACATGCTGTCGACTCCTTTCCCGTTCGGGCCCGCGATGCTGGCGGCCTTTTCCGACCACCCCAAACGGCAGGATGGCTTTGCCATAAGCGACGCTTATCTGCAGACCGTGCTGGCCTCCGGCATTGATGTTCTGCACCCGGCGATGGGTTTGGCTGCGGATGAGGTGGCGCCGTATATCGCACGCATCAATGCACTGGTGGCGGAGCATCCGCAGCAACTTCGCCGGGTCGACGCCATAGCCGACCTCCAGGGACTGAAGAAGGGCGAGCGGGTGGGCTTTATCGTCGGAGTCCAAAACTCCGATCACTTTCGAGAGCTGGATGATGTCGACCTGTATTATCACCTGGGGCAGCGGGTCAGTCAGCTTACCTACAACAGCCGCAACCTGATAGGGACCGGTGCCACCGATCGGAGCGACGGAGGTCTCAGTGACTTTGGTGTGCAGATCGTGGAGCGCATGAACGCGCTGGGCATGGCGGTCGACGTATCTCACTGCGGAGACCGGACCACGCTGGATGCTTTTGAGGTTTCTTCCAGGCCAGTGCTGATTACCCACTCCAACGTCCGCAGCCTGGCCGGTGGTCACGTCCGCTGCAAGCCTGACGCCGCTATTGAGGCAATGGGTCGGGCAGGCAGCGTGATGGGTATTACCGGCGTCAGGAACTTCGTTCGCGACCGCGAGCCCACCAATATTGAGCATATGGTCGATCATATCGATTATGTCGCGAAGCTGGTGGGTATTGAACATGTCGGCATCGGCTCGGACATGGATATGGATGGATACGACGACATTCCCGAGCCCGCCTACAGCAAACTCAAGGCTGCCTACAAGGCCAGCTATGCCTTCCGGGAAAAGCTCGATGTGGATGATTTCGATCATCCCCGCCGCACTTTCGATCTGGTGGAAGCTTTGCTTCGCCGTGGTTATACCGACCAGCATATTGAGCTGGTATTGGGCGGCAATTTTCGTCGTGTGTTAGGCGATATCTGGCAGGGCTGAACGACTGCGAGTTCGTATTTTTGCAACGAGACAATCAGGACGAGTGATCATGAGCGATATAACAATGACAAACCTGTGGCGCCGGATCGGGCTGTTGCTGGCATCCGTGCTGCTGGCCGCTGGACCTTTGCAGGCGGCGGTACCGGATGTCACCGACCCGGCCGTGGTGGAGGCTTTCGTTAATGGGGCGGTGAAGCCGCTAATGGAGCGAGAGCATAGTCCATCGGGAGTAGTCGCCGTGATGAAGGATGGCGAGCTGGTGTTCGCCAAGGGGTACGGCTACATCGATGTGGAGCGGCGCATTCCGGTGGACGCGGCCACCAGCCTGTTCCGGCCCGGGTCGATCTCCAAGCTATTTACCTGGGTGGCGGTAATGCAGTTGGTGGAGCAAGGTCGCCTCAATCTTGATGTCGACGTGAACCAGTATCTTGAGAGCTTTGAGGTGGAGGATAGCTGGCCCGGCCAGCCGGTGACCCTGCGTCACATCCTCACTCATACAGCGGGCTTCGAGGATGGCGCCCTTGGCTACCTGATCATCAACGATGTCGAGCGTATCATGCCCCTGGCGGAGTCCATGAAGCGCTATCAGCCAAAGCGGGTCAATCCTCCGGGCGAACATGTCGCGTACTCCAACTGGGCCACCGCCCTCGCGGGCTTGATTGTCGCCAACGTCTCCGGGCTGGAATTTAATGCCTATGTGCAGAAGCACATCTTCGACGTACTGGGCATGGAGCGCTCCACGTTTGTGGAACCCCTGCCAGTGGAACTCGAAGCCGGCATGGCCAAAGCATACCGGCGCGAGGCGGGTAGGTACGTCGAACTGAATTACGAGATCATCTCCAACTTCGGACCCGCTGGCGCCGCCGCGGTGACGGCGCTGGACATGGCTCGCTTTGCCCGTGCCCTGCTCAATGACGGGGCCTGGGAGGGGCGACGGATCCTGCGGGCCGAGACTTTAAGGCAGATGCTGGAGGAGGGCTTCAGCCACGATCCGCGGGTTCACGGCATGGGGCTGGGTTTTATTCAGTACGCCTACGGCTACGAGGGCCTGGAGATCTTCGGTCACGACGGCGGCACGACCGTATTTGCGTCGCATTTCGGCATGTCGCACAGCGAGGACTTCATGCTGTTCTCCTCTTTCAGCGGACCCGGAGGTGGGCCCACCCATCGGGCCTTCGTCGAGGCATTCTACGACAACTTCTTCCCACCGGCCCAGCCTGTGGTGGAGCCGCCGGCGGATTTTGCCGAGCGTGCTGCCAAGTACGCAGGTACCTACAACAGTTACCGCAGCAGCTTTACCAAGATCGAGGCACTGATGCGTATGATCGGCGGGACGCCGGTTAGGCCGATGGACGACAATACTCTGTTGGTGGGCGATCAGCGGTTTGTCGAACTGGAGCCGAACCTGTTTCGGGAGGTGGAAGATACCGGCCGTATCGCCTTTCAGCAGGACGAGAAGGGGGCTGTTGTTGGCTTTGTTGTCGACGGATTTGGGGTAATGCAGATGTACCGCGCGCCCTGGTACGAAAGCAAGGGTGTGGTGTTCCCTCTGCTGGGATTGGCTCTCCTGGTGTGTATCGGTGTCTGCCTGCGTCTGTGCTACCAGTGGTCACTGTACCGGGAGTCTGTCGCCGATGCGAAAGCCCGCTGGCGCGCGTCCGTCGCGGTGGCCGTCAGCAACCTGCTGTTTTTTCTTTTGGCCGGTATCGCGATCAGCGCGGGCACACAGGCTCTCACCTGGGAGCTGCCCACCCTGCTGAAGGTTGCGCTGGTATTCCCGTTGCTGGCGACGCTCGCCGGTTTCTGGCAGCTCTATCTGACGGTACAGCTTTGGCGCCTGGACGCAGGGAATGTGTGGTACAAGATGCGTTTCAGTACGGTAACGTTGGCCGCCTTGTTCCTGATCTGGTTCTACTATTACTGGAATCTGTGGGGTTTCAATTACTTCAGCTGAAGCAGACAACCCTGTGCGGTGGCTAATAGAGCACCGCACGCTCCCATCAGCTGCGACTCAAGTTCAATAGAATAGACTGGAAATACCCATGAACCACGGGAGGTCCAAAGTTCTGCGAGACCGGGACCACGGATAAGGTGGTCGCTTTAGAAGGGCCGTTCTCTCGAACTGAAAACATTGCGGGGCTGGGCGGGGTCGCTTGAGTGTCTTGGACCGATGCAAACCCCCGAAGCTCCAGCCGGAGTTGGAGTGGTCAAGTGATTTGTGACAACCCAGTTAAGCTGCTTTCTTCAGCTCAGCCATAGCTGACCTAAAATCATTGGGGCTCCTGTAATCCAAGGCCGAGTGCAGCCGCCGACTGTTATAGAACATGGCGATATAGTCC
>NZ_JAVJWR010000011.1:0-15954 GCF_040221975.1 Haliea sp. | reverse complement strand
GATGGTAATGCCGGGTGACAACGTGCAGATGGTTGTGACCCTGATTGCGCCGATCGCGATGGAAGACGGTCTGCGCTTTGCGATCCGCGAAGGCGGCCGCACCGTGGGTGCCGGCGTCGTCGCCAAGATCATCGAGTAAGAACCCGGTCAGGGGGTGCCTTGGTGCCCTGCTGATTACTCGAGCCGAACCGCTTGCGGGCAGTTCGGCTTCGTTGTCTCAGAAGAGGATATAGGCCAGTAGCTCAATTGGCAGAGCAGCGGTCTCCAAAACCGCAGGTTGGGGGTTCGATTCCCTCCTGGCCTGCCATACATGGCAGGGGGTTGTGCGCAGGGCGCGCGGCCTGACCTAAAGGATAGTGGTAATGAGTGTGGAAACGAACGCCGGACGGCTCGATTCCCTGAAATGGGCTGTGGTGGTTGCCCTGCTGGCTGTCGGCATCATCGGCAACAGCTATTTCTCGGCCGAGTCGCTGTTGTACCGGGTGCTGGGTATCGTCGCGATTGCAATCGTCGCGGCCCTGATCGCCCTGCAGACCGCCAAGGGTGTGGCATTCTGGACGCTGGTCAAGAGCTCCCGCACCGAGATTCGCAAAGTCGTCTGGCCGACAAGGCAGGAGACCGTCCAAACCACGCTGATTGTCGTGGTTTTCGTATTACTGGTGGCGCTGATGCTGTGGGGTCTGGATTCGCTCCTGGGCTGGCTGGTGTCGCTGGTGATTGGTTAGTCAAAAGTTTAAGGGATAGCCGATGGCAATGCGTTGGTATGTGGTTCATGCCTTTTCCGGGTTCGAGAAGAAAGTCGCGGCGGCCCTGAAGGAGCGTATCGAACTGCACAACATGCAGGACCGCTTCGGTGAGGTGCTGGTGCCGACCGAGGAAGTGGTGGAGATGCGCGCCGGCCAGAAGCGCCGCAGCGAGCGCAAGTTCTTCCCCGGCTATGTGCTGGTGCAGATGGAGCTGGATAACGCTACCTGGCACCTGGTCAAGGAGACCCCGCGGGTGATGGGTTTCATCGGCGGCAAGGCGGATGCGCCGGCGCCGATCACCGAGGCCGAAGCGGCGACCATTCTGCAGCGTGTCGAGGCTGGAACAGAGGCGCCGCGCCCGAAGACCATGTTCGAACCCGGCGAAATGGTCCGGGTCATCGATGGCCCCTTCAACGATTTCAATGGCGTTGTCGAAGAGGTCAATTACGAGAAGAGCCGCCTCAACGTGGCGGTATTGATTTTTGGACGTTCCACGCCGGTGGAACTGGAATTCAGTCAGGTCGAAAAGGCCTGACAGGTAGCACGGTGGCGGGCTGGTCCCGCCACTGAAATTAACGGACGGCCGCGGCCGTCACAGTGGGGAGCCCGAAGCCCCGGCCCGCAAGGGCTGGACGCCGAAGGCGCTAGTACCCGGGAGTCAAGTCATGGCAAAGAAAGTCTCAGCTTATATAAAGCTGCAGGTGAAAGCCGGCCAGGCCAATCCGAGCCCGCCAGTCGGGCCCGCGCTGGGCCAGCACGGTGTGAATATCATGGAATTCTGCAAGGCGTTCAACGCCGAGACCCAGGGCATGGAGCCCGGTCTGCCAATTCCGGTGGTGATCACCGTCTACGCTGATCGCTCTTTTACCTTTATCAAGAAAACGCCGCCGGCGGCGGTTCTGCTGCGCAAGATCGCGGGTATTACCTCGGGTTCCGCCACACCGAACACGGTCAAGGTTGCCAAGGTCAGCCGCGCCCAGCTGGAAGACATCGCCACCCAGAAGTGGCCGGATCTGACGGCAGCGGACATGGACGCAGCAGTGCGTACTATAGCCGGCAGCGCTCGCTCTGCCGGGATCGATGTTGAGGGGGTTATCTGATGGCCAAGCTCTCCAAGCGCGTACGCGCATACAAGGACAAGATCCAGCCGGGCAAGACCTACTCCTTTGACGAAGCGGTTGCGCTGCTGAAGGAATTTGCGACCGCCAAGTTCAACGAGACCGTTGAGGTCTCGGTAAACCTGGGCGTCGATGCCAGGAAGTCCGACCAGGCTGTTCGCGGTGCAACGACCCTCCCGCACGGGACCGGCAGTGTAGTCCGGGTCGCGGTGTTCACCCAGGGTGACGCAGCGGAGCAGGCGAAGGCCGCCGGCGCCGATTTTGTCGGCATGGAAGACCTGGCCGAGCAGATCAAGGGCGGCATGCTGGACTTCGACGTGGTTGTTGCCTCACCGGACGCCATGCGCGTGGTCGGCCAGCTGGGCCAGGTGCTGGGCCCCCGCGGCCTGATGCCGAACCCGAAGACCGGTACCGTGACGCCGGACGTGTTGACCGCGGTGAAGAACGCCAAGGCCGGGCAGGTCCGTTTCCGTACAGACAAGAACGGCATCATTCACGGCGGTATTGGCAAGATCGATTTCGAGCCCGCGGCAATCAGGGGGAACCTCGAAGCGCTGCTGGCCGACCTGCGCAAGGCCAAGCCGGCCGCCGCGAAGGGCGTGTACATGAAGAAAATCACCCTGTCCACCACCATGGGCCCGGGTGTGGCTGTCGACCAGGCGTCGATAGAAGTCTGACTGGAAGCGTCCCCACAAGGGGCGCGTCCACAAGGGTCTTTCACGGATGAGGGCCCGGGCAGCAGCATCCCACCGGACGCTGTTGTCCACTTTGAGGTCTTTGGAGCAGTCTTGGGCAAGCGCCTGATTAGCTGAGAACTGAAGGCCATCAAAGACCGTAGGTGACGCCGCTGTTACTTTGACAGCTGCGGCTTAATCGAGCAACCCGCGAGGGCTGCCCAGCCTACGCAGATGGTGAATTGTTCACCACGCAAGGTGGTGTGGCCATAGGCTTGGCTGCACCGGAACTGTAATTCCAGGAGTAATACCAGTGGCAATTGGACTCGAAGACAAGAAAGCGATCGTTGCTGAAGTTAACGAGACTGCCACCAGTGCCCTGTCCCTGGTCATCGCCGATGCACGTGGCGTGACTGTGGGCGGGATGACGGCTCTGCGCCAGAGCGCGCGTGAAAATGCGGTGACCCTCCGTGTAGTGCGGAACACACTGGCAAAGCGCGCGCTGGCAGGAACGGATTACGAGTGCGTCTCTGACGTACTGGTAGGTCCGTCCCTGTTCGGGTTTTCGATGGAAGACCCGGGCGCAGCGGCCCGACTCTTTAAGGATTTCGCCAAGGAGAATAAAAGCTTCGAGGTGAAGGCACTGGCGGTGAGCGGCCAAATGCTGGGTGCGGATCAACTGGATGTACTGGCCAAACTGCCGACGCGTGATCAGGCACTCTCGATGTTGATGAGTGTAATGAAGGCGCCGGCAACCAAGCTGGTACAGACGATGAACGAAGTACCTGGAAAATTGGTTCGCACACTGGCAGCAGTACGCGATCAGAAAGAGGCAGCGGCGTAAGCCACTGTCGTTTAATTAAGCAGCTAACCAGGAGATATGAGTCATGGCTCTGTCCAAAGATGACATTCTGAATGCAATCGCTGAAATGAGCGTAATGGATATCGTTGAGCTCATCAGCGCAATGGAAGAAAAGTTCGGCGTAACTGCCGCTGCAGCTGTTGCTGCCGCGCCAGCTGCCGCCGCTGGCGATGCCGGCGCGGCTGCCGAGGAGCAGACCGAGTTCGACGTGATTCTGACCGCCGCTGGCGAGAAGAAGGTCAACGTCATCAAGGTTGTGCGCGAAGTTACCGGCCTGGGCCTGAAAGAAGCCAAGGCTGTCGTGGACGGCGCTCCCTCCCCGGTGAAGGAAGGCGTTTCCAAGGCTGACGCCGAGGAACTGAAGAAGAAGTTGGAGGAAGCCGGCGCGGCCGTAGAGGTCAAGTAAGCGCTTGCTTCATGTCTGGCTTTTGCTGGACCAGGACAAGGCTGGTGGGCGCTTTTGCCTGCCGGCCTTTTCCCGCTTGAAGAGCACAAGATTTTTCAGGGCTGCGGCACCAGGTGCCGGCAGCCCGTCCAAGGCCTCGCTTGCCGCCGGCACGGCGGCGGGAAGCTAAACACGCTGGGGAGTACTGATGGCATACTCGTACACTGAGAAGAAACGTATTCGCAAGGATTTTGGCACGCTGTCGAACATGATGGATGTGCCCTACCTGCTTGCGATTCAACTGGATTCATATCGCAAGTTTACCCAGCAGGGAGTGCCACTGGAAGAGCGCGGCGACTACGGTCTGCACGCAGCCTTCAAATCCGTGTTCCCGATCGTCAGCTACAGCGGCAATGCTGCGCTGGAGTATGTCGATTACAAGCTCGGCGTACCGGTGTTCGACGTCAACGAATGCCAGCTGCGCGGCATCACCTATTCATGCGCCCTGCGGGTCAAGGTGCGGTTGATCATCTACGACAAGGACTCCGCCAACAAGACCATCAAGGACATCAAGGAGCAGGAAGTCTACATGGGGGAAATCCCCCTGATGACCGACAATGGCACCTTCGTCGTCAACGGTACCGAGCGGGTGATCGTGTCCCAGCTGCACCGTTCACCGGGCGTGTTCTTTGACCACGACAAGGGCAAGACCCACTCCTCGGGCAAGCTGCTCTACTCCGCTCGCGTGATTCCCTACCGCGGCTCCTGGCTGGACTTCGAGTTTGACCCGAAGGACATGGTGTTCGTGCGTATCGACCGCCGCCGCAAGTTGCCGGCGACGATCCTGCTGCGCGCGCTGGGCTACCAGTCCGAAGAAATCCTCGACATGTTCTACGAGGTCAACACCTTCTCTGTCGACAAGGAAGGCAACTACAAGATGGCGCTGATTCCCGCGCGCCTGCGTGGTGACGTCGCTTCCTTTGACATCAAGGTTGGTCGCAAGGTTATTGTCGAGCAGGGCCGGCGTATCACCGCCCGTCACATTCGCGAGCTGGAGAAGGCGGAAGTTTCGGAACTCGAAATCCCGCGCGAGTACCTGTTCGGCCGTGCGCTGGCGAAGAACGTGGTCGACAAGAAGACCGGCGAAGTGGTGGTTGAATGCAACACCGCACTGACGGATGAAATTCTCGCGCGCTTGACAGAAATGGGCATCAACACCATTGATACCCTGTATACCAACGAGCTTGACTGCGGCCCCTACGTTTCCGACACCCTGCGCCTGGATTCCACCCGCAACGAACTGGAAGCGCTGGTCGAGATTTACCGCATGATGCGCCCCGGCGAGCCGCCGACCAAGGAGTCTGCGGAAAACCTGTTCCAGAACCTGTTCTTTTCTGCCGACCGCTACGACCTGTCCGCCGTTGGCCGCATGAAGTTCAACCGCCGGCTCGGTCGCGAAGAGGTGACTGGCAGCGGCGTGCTGGATCGCGACGACATCGTCGACGTGATGAAATCGCTGGTCGCCATTCGTAACGGCCGCGGCATGACCGATGATATCGATCACCTCGGCAACCGCCGGGTGCGTTCCGTTGGTGAAATGGCCGAGAACCAGTTCCGGGTGGGCCTGGTGCGCGTCGAGCGTGCGGTCAAGGAGCGCCTGTCCATGGCCGAGAGCGAAGGCCTCATGCCCCAGGACCTGATCAACGCCAAGCCGGTGTCCGCGGCGGTCAAGGAGTTCTTCGGCTCCAGTCAGCTGTCGCAGTTCATGGACCAGAACAACCCGCTGTCGGAAGTGACCCACAAGCGCCGCGTTTCGGCGCTCGGCCCGGGCGGTCTGACCCGGGAGCGTGCCGGCTTCGAAGTCCGCGACGTGCACCCGACCCACTATGGCCGGGTGTGCCCGATCGAGACGCCGGAAGGTCCCAACATCGGTCTCATCAACTCGCTGGCGACCTACGCCCGGACCAACGATTACGGCTTCCTGGAAAGCCCCTACCGCAAGGTGGTGAACGGCCAGGTTACTGATGACATCGAGTTCCTGTCCGCCATCAACGAGGCCGAGCACGTTATTGCCCAGGCCTCCGCGGCGGTGGACAAGGACATGCGTTTCGTCGACGATCTGATCGCCGTGCGGCACATGAACGAATTCACCGTCATGCCGCCCGAGCGTGTCGATTTCATGGACGTGTCGCCGAAGCAGGTGGTGTCTGTTGCCGCTGCGTTGATTCCGTTCCTGGAGCACGACGACGCCAACCGCGCCCTGATGGGTTCGAACATGCAGCGTCAGGCCGTACCTACGTTGAAGTGCGAGAAGCCGCTGGTGGGTACCGGCATGGAGCGCTACGTGGCCGCGGATTCAGGCGTCTGCGTGGTGGCCAAGCGCGACGGCATCATCGATTCCGTCGATGCCAGCCGCATCGTTGTCCGGGTCAATGACAAGGACGTCGGTCGCGATGAAGCGCCGGTCGACATCTACAACCTGACCAAGTACACCCGTTCCAACCAGAATACCTGCATCAACCAGCGCCCGATAGTGAAGCAGGGTGACGTGGTGGCGCGCGGCGACATCCTCGCCGATGGCCCCTCCATCGACATGGGCGAGCTGGCCCTGGGGCAGAACATCCGCATCGCGTTCATGCCCTGGAATGGCTACAACTTCGAGGACTCCATCCTGGTGTCCGAGCGGGTAGTCAAGGAAGACCGCTTTACCACTATCCACATCCAGGAGCTGACCTGTATCGCCCGCGATACCAAGCTCGGCTCCGAGGAAATTTCCGCGGATATTCCCAACGTCGGTGAAAGCGCGCTGGCAAAGCTGGACGAGTCCGGCATCGTCTACATCGGTGCCGAAGTGGAGGCCGGGGATATCCTGGTCGGCAAGGTCACGCCCAAGGGCGAGACCCAGCTGACGCCGGAGGAAAAACTGCTGCGTGCGATCTTCGGTGAAAAGGCGTCGGATGTGAAAGACACCTCCCTGCGCGTGCCGTCCAGCACCAAGGGCACGGTGATCGACGTCCAGGTCTTCACCCGCGACGGTCTGGAAAAGGACCAGCGCGCCCTGCATATCGAGAAGCACCAGCTGGACAAGTTCCGCAAGGACCTGAAGGAAGAGTACCGCATCTTCGAAGAGGCGACCTTTTCCCTGCTGGGCAACCAGCTCAAGGGTGCCAAGACCGTCAGCGGCGCCGGCCTCGCCAAGGGCACGGAGCTGAGCGAGAAGGTGCTCGCGGAGCTGGAGCGTGAACAGTGGTTCAAGCTGAAGCTGGCCGATGCCGGCCTCAATGAGACCCTGGCCTCGGCGAAGAAGCAGCTGGAAGAGCAGAACAAGCTGCTGGAGGACCGTTTCGAGGACAAGAAACGCAAGCTGCAGAGCGGCGACGACCTCGCCCCCGGCGTACTCAAGATCGTCAAGGTCTACCTGGCGATCAAGCGTCGCATCCAGCCCGGTGACAAGATGGCCGGCCGCCACGGTAACAAGGGCGTGATTTCGGTGATCATGCCGGTGGAAGACATGCCATTCGACGCCAACGGTGAGCCGGTGGATATCGTTCTCAACCCGCTGGGTGTGCCCTCGCGCATGAACGTGGGCCAGATCCTGGAAACCCACCTCGGCATGGCTGCCAAGGGTCTGGGCGAGAAGATCGACCAGATGCTGCAGGAGCAGCGCAAGGCCGCCGAGGTACGCGGGTTCCTCGAGAAGATCTACAACAATGGCGCAGGGCGCCCGGAAGATATCAAGTCGCTCACCGACGGCGAGATCCTGGCACTGGCCAACAACCTGCGCCAGGGCGTGCCGATGGCCACTCCGGTCTTCGACGGTGCCGCGGAGGAGTCCATCAAGGAGCTGCTGGCGCTGGCTGACATGCCGGAAAGTGGTCAGTTTACGCTTTACGATGGCCGTACCGGCGAAGCGTTTGATCGCCCGGTCACCGTGGGCTACATGTACATGTTGAAGCTGAACCACCTGGTGGACGACAAGATGCACGCCCGTTCCACCGGCTCCTACAGCCTGGTTACCCAGCAACCGCTGGGCGGCAAGGCCCAGTTCGGTGGCCAGCGCTTCGGGGAGATGGAGGTCTGGGCCCTGGAGGCCTACGGTGCCGCCTACACCCTGCAAGAGATGCTCACGGTCAAGTCGGATGACGTTGCCGGTCGGACCAAGATGTACAAGAACATCGTCGATGGCGACCATCGTATGGAACCGGGCATGCCCGAGTCCTTCAACGTGTTGGTCAAGGAAATACGCTCCCTCGGTATCGATATCGAGTTGGAGAGTGACTAGCCAGCGTTAATACGGACTCGGGGCTGACAGCGGCACAGTGTGCCGCTGCGGCTGGAAGGAAAACCTCGCGGAGGAAAGACCTTGAAAGACTTACTTAATCTACTCAAGTCCCAGGGACAGTCAGAAGAATTCGATGCCATCCGTATCGGCCTGGCGTCGCCGGAAATGATCCGGGCCTGGTCGTTCGGTGAAGTGAAGAAGCCGGAGACCATCAACTACCGTACCTTCAAGCCGGAGCGGGACGGCCTGTTCTGTGCCAAGATCTTTGGCCCGGTAAAGGACTACGAGTGCCTGTGCGGCAAGTACAAGCGCCTCAAGCATCGCGGTGTCATTTGCGAGAAGTGTGGCGTGGAAGTGGCCCTGGCCAAAGTGCGCCGTGAGCGCATGGGGCACATCGAGCTGGCAAGCCCGGTGGCACACATCTGGTTCCTCAAGTCGCTGCCCTCGCGCATCGGCCTGTTGCTGGACATGACCCTGCGCGATATCGAGCGGGTGCTGTACTTCGAATCCTACGTGGTCACCGATGCGGGTCTCACTACCCTGAATCCCGGTCAGCTGCTGACGGATGAGGAGTACTACGAGGCAATGGAGGAATTCGGCGACGAGTTCACCGCCAAGATGGGTGCCGAAGCGGTTCAGGACCTGATGCGGCAGCTGGATCTGGAGCGCGAGATCGTGACCCTGCGGGAAGAGATTCCGCAGACCAACTCCGAGACCAAGATCAAGAAGCTGTCCAAGCGCCTGAAGCTGATGGAGGCTTTCGCCGGTTCCGGCAACAAGCCCGAGTGGATGGTGCTCAATGCGCTGCCGGTGCTGCCGCCTGATCTGCGTCCGCTGGTACCGCTGGACGGTGGTCGCTTCGCGACCTCCGATCTCAACGACCTGTACCGCCGGGTGATCAACCGCAACAACCGTCTCAAGCGGCTGCTGGATCTCAATGCGCCCGATATCATCGTGCGCAACGAAAAACGCATGCTGCAGGAGTCCGTGGACGCGCTGCTGGACAACGGCCGCCGCGGCCGCGCCATCACAGGTTCCAACAAGCGCCCGCTGAAGTCCCTGGCCGACATGATCAAGGGCAAGCAGGGCCGTTTCCGCCAGAACCTGCTGGGCAAGCGGGTCGATTATTCTGGCCGTTCCGTGATCGTGGTGGGCCCCACATTGAAGCTGCACCAGTGCGGCCTACCGAAGAAGATGGCGCTGGAACTGTTCAAGCCTTTCATCTTTGGCAAGCTCGAAGCCCGCGGCCTGGCGACCACCATCAAGGCCGCCAAGAAAATGGTTGAGCGCGAGCCGCCGGAAGTGTGGGATATCCTCGCCGAGGTTATCCGCGAGCACCCGGTACTGCTGAACCGCGCGCCGACTCTGCACCGTCTGGGTATCCAGGCGTTTGAGCCCGTGCTGATTGAAGGCAAGGCAATCCAGCTGCATCCGCTGGTCTGTGCCGCCTACAACGCCGACTTCGACGGTGACCAGATGGCGGTGCACGTGCCGCTGACCATTGAGGCCCAGCTGGAAGCGCGGGCCCTGATGATGTCCACCAACAACATTCTCTCGCCGGCCAACGGCGAACCCATCATCGTGCCCTCCCAGGACGTGGTTCTGGGCTTGTACTACATGACCAGGGAGCGCGTAAACGCCAAGGGCGAGGGCATGATTTTTGCCAACGTCTCCGAGGTGAATCGCGCCTACCGCGCCGGTCACGTACACCTGCAGGCACGGGTCAAGGTGCGGATCCACGAGGTGGTGCTGAACGAGGAAGGGGAGCGCAGCGAGCGTACCTTTATCGCCGATACCACCGTTGGTCGTGCCCTGCTCTGGGAAGTCGTGCCCCAGGGAATCGGCTATGACATGGTCAACCAGGACATGGCCAAGAAGGCGATCTCCCGGATCATCAACCAGTGCTACCGCGTGGTGGGACTGAAGGCGACCGTGATCTTCGCTGACCAGCTGATGTACACCGGCTACGAGTACTCCACCCGTTCCGGTGCGTCCATCGGGGTCAACGACTTCGTGATTCCCGATGCCAAGGCCGAAATCATCGGTCGCGCGGACCGTGAAGTGAAGGAGATTGAAGATCAGTACGCCGCGGGCCTGGTGACCCAGGGCGAGAAGTACAACAAGGTCATCGACATCTGGTCCCGCGCCAACGATCTGGTGTCCAAGGCGATGATGGAAGGGATCTCCAAGGAGACGGTGATCAACCGCGATGGTGAGGAAGAGGAGCAGGCCTCCTTCAACTCGGTCTATATCTACGCCGATTCCGGCGCCCGGGGTTCGCCCGCCCAGATCCGCCAGCTGGCGGGCATGCGCGGCCTGATGGCCAAGCCCGACGGCTCGATCATCGAAACCCCGATCACCGCGAACTTCCGCGAGGGTCTGAACGTACTGCAGTACTTCATCTCCACCCACGGTGCCCGCAAGGGCCTGGCGGATACGGCGCTGAAGACCGCGAACTCCGGTTACCTGACCCGGCGCCTGGTCGACGTGGCCCAGGACCTGGTGGTCACCGAAGTGGATTGTGGTACCGATCAGGGTCTGCTGATGACCCCGGTTATCGACGGCGGCGATATCATCGAATCCCTGGGTGACCGCGTGCTTGGCCGTATTGTCGCCCGCGACGTGATCAAGCCCGGCAGCGAAGACGAGATTGCCATCACCGCCGGCACCATGCTCGATGAGGTATGGATCAAGCGTATCGAGGAAATGGGTATCGACGAGGTGGAAGTGCGCTCGCCGATTACCTGCGAAACCCGCCACGGGATCTGTTCCACCTGCTACGGTCGAGACCTGGCCCGTGGTCACCGGGTGAACATGGGTGAAGCAGTCGGGGTCGTGGCCGCCCAGTCCATCGGCGAGCCGGGTACCCAGCTGACCATGCGTACCTTCCACATCGGCGGTGCGGCATCGAGGCAGACAGCCCAGGACAACATCCAGGTCATGAACGACGGCAAGGTGCGTCTGCACAACGTCAAGACCGTGGAGCGCAAGGACGGCTTCCTGATCGCGGTCTCGCGCTCCGGTGAGCTGTCGGTACTGGACATGATGGGCCGTGAGCGCGAGCGCTACAAGCTGCCCTACGGCACCCTGATCAAGGTCCGCGACCACGCGGAAGTGGCTTCGGGCGACGTGGTTGCCAACTGGGACCCCCACACGCACCCGATCATCACCGAAGTGGCGGGTACTGCCCGTTTCTCCGGGATGGAAGAGGGCATCACGATCAAGCGCCAGACCGACGAACTGACCGGCCTGTCGAACATTGAAGTGATGGATGTGGGCGAGAGGCCGGCGGCGGGCAAGGACGTACGCCCCGCCATTACCCTGGTGGACGACAAGGGCGAGGAGCTGTGCCTGGCGGGAACCAATGTCCCGGCGCACTATTTCCTCCCTGCGCACGCGCTGGTGAACATGGAAGATGGCGCCACCCTGGAAGCCGGCGAAGTGATCGCCCGTATTCCCCAGGAAGGCTCCAAGACCCGTGACATCACCGGTGGTCTGCCGCGCGTGGCCGACTTGTTCGAAGCCCGCAAGCCGAAGGAACCCGCCATCCTGGCGGAGATCTCCGGTACCGTCAGCTTTGGCAAGGAAACCAAGGGCAAGCGCCGCCTGGTCATCACGCCTGTGGACGGCAAGACCCTGGCGGATGGCTCCGACCACTACGAGGCCCTGATCCCGAAGTGGCGCAATCTGTCCGTGTTCGAGGGCGAGTTCGTCGAGAAGGGCGAGGTTGTGTCCGAAGGGCCGATGAGCCCGCATGACATCCTGCGGCTGAAGGGCGTCGAGGAACTGGCCAAGTACATCTCCAACGAGATCCAGGAGGTATACCGGCTGCAGGGCGTGAAGATCAACGACAAGCACATCGAGGTGATTGTGCGGCAGATGCTGCGCAAGGTCGTGATCACGTCCTCCGGTGACTCCAGCCTGATCAAGGGTGAACAGGTCGAGTACGTGACCCTGCTGGAGGAGAACGAGCGTCTGCTGGCCCAGAGCCTGGTGCCCGCTGCCGGCGAACGTGAACTGCTGGGTATCACCAAGGCATCGCTGGCGACCGAGAGCTTTATCTCGGCGGCCTCGTTCCAGGAGACCACCCGGGTGTTGACGGAAGCGGCAGTGACCGGCAAGCGTGATTACCTGCGCGGCCTGAAGGAGAACGTGGTTGTGGGTCGTCTCATCCCTGCGGGCACCGGTCTTGCCTACCACGAGGAGCGCAAGCGCACCCGCGGCGGCGAGCCGGAAGTGAGCGTGTCGGCGCAGGAGATCGAAGCGGCGCTGACCGAGGCACTGCAGGACAGCGAGTAGGAGCCCGCTCCGCGGGCGATGGGTTCATCGCGCGGAGACCGCGCTCCTACAGGGGGACCGCGCTCCTACAGGGATCGCGCGGAGACCGCGCTCCTACAGTGGGCGAGGCCGGCGGGCAAACTATTCTTGACTACCCAGGGGGGCGTCTATAGAATGCCGCCTCCTCATTCCCGGGGTGCCATGCTGTGTGCGGGCAGCGGGCGGGAAGTACGTGACCGGGCAGCCCAGGCTGACCGGAATCGCAGGTCGGGTTACAGGCTTGAGGTTGGCCGCAAGGTCATGAAACTAAACAAATATTTTGGAGTTCCATCGGAATGGCAACGATCAACCAACTGGTTCGTAAGCCCAGGAAGCGCAAGGTGGCGAAAAGCGACGTGCCGGCCCTGCAGAGCTGCCCCCAGCGCCGCGGTGTGTGCACCCGTGTGTACACGACTACCCCCAAGAAGCCGAACTCTGCACTGCGCAAGGTCTGCCGGGTGCGCCTGACCAACGGCTACGAGGTCTCCTCGTACATCGGTGGTGAGGGTCACAACCTGCAGGAGCACAGTGTGGTGCTGATCCGCGGCGGCCGGGTCAAGGATTTGCCGGGTGTGCGTTATCACACCGTGCGCGGCAGTCTGGACACCTCCGGTGTGTCGGCTCGCCGTCAGGGCCGGTCCAAGTACGGCGCCAAGCGGCCCAAGTAAACGCTCGGGGTTGCACCCCGGGTAAACGTTAGCAGTAAGGCTGAACCCCTGCCTCTCCCGCTCAATGTGGCAGGTCGGTGTTCGGATTAACCTGAAGAGAGAAGGGCAATACCATGCCAAGAAGACGAGTAGTCGCCAAACGCGAAGTCCTGCCGGACCCAAAGTACGGCAATGTGACGCTGGCAAAGTTCATGAACCACGTCATGGTCAGCGGCAAGAAATCTGTCGCCGAGAGCATTGTTTACGGTGCCCTCGAGATCGTGCAGGAGCGCCTGAAGAAAGATCCCATCGAGGCTTTCGACGAAGCTCTGGAAAACATCGCTCCGATGGTGGAAGTAAAATCCCGCCGGGTCGGTGGTGCCACCTATCAGGTGCCGGTTGAAGTCCGTCCGTCGCGTCGCGTCGCGCTGTCCATGCGCTGGCTTGTTGACTACGCGCGTAATCGCGGTGAGAAATCCATGCGCCAGCGTCTCGCCGGTGAAATCATCGATGCTTCCCAGGGCAAGGGCAACGCCGTGAAGAAGCGGGAAGATGTGCATCGCATGGCAGAGGCCAACAAGGCTTTCTCTCACTACCGGTTCTAACTTTTCGCCAGGCAACCTGTTACAGGGGATATTATCGTGGCACGCAAGACTCCTATCAGACGGTACCGTAACATCGGTATCTGCGCTCACGTGGATGCGGGTAAAACCACAACCACCGAGCGCGTTCTTTTCTACACCGGCCTTTCGCACAAGATTGGCGAAGTGCACGATGGCGCTGCCACCATGGACTGGATGGAGCAGGAGCAGGAGCGGGGTATCACCATCACGTCCGCTGCTACCACCTGTTTCTGGCGCGGCATGGGCCAGCAGTTTGACGAACACCGGATCAATATCATCGACACCCCCGGACACGTTGACTTCACCATTGAGGTAGAGCGTTCCCTGCGGGTGCTGGATGGCGCTGTTGTTGTTTTGTGCGGCTCATCCGGCGTTCAGCCCCAGACCGAAACGGTCTGGCGCCAGGCCAACAAGTACGAAGTACCGCGGATGGTATTCGTCAACAAGATGGACCGCGCCGGCGCGGATTTCCGCAAGGTAGTCGCCCAGCTTAAAACCCGCCTGGGTGCCAACCCCGTGCCGCTGCAAATGACGATCGGTTCCGAGGACGAGTTCCGGGGCGTTGTTGACCTGGTGGTGAACCGGGCGATCATCTGGAGCGAGGAAGACCAGGGCATGACGTTCACCCTGGAAGACATCCCCGCCGACATGGTCGACATTTGTGCGGAAATGCGAGAGCAGCTCGTTGAGGCAGCTGCCGAAGGCACCGACGAGCTGATGAACAAGTACCTCGAAGGCGAGGAGCTGACCGTCGAGGAGATCAAGCAGGGTATTCGCGCCCGCACCCTGGCCAACGAGATTGTGCCGGTTCTGGGCGGTTCCGCGTTCAAGAACAAGGGCGTGCAGGCGATGCTGGACGCGGTCATTGAATACATGCCGTCCCCGACCGAGGTCAAGGCGATCGAGGGCACGCTGCTGGATCGGGATGAAACTCCGGCCACCCGGCAGGCGGATGACAACGAGCCCTTTGCCGCGCTGGCGTTCAAGATCGCCACCGACCCTTTTGTCGGCACGCTGACCTTCTTCCGCGTCTACTCAGGCAAGCTGGAGAGCGGCACCGGTGTCTTCAACTCGGTGAAGCAGAAGAAAGAGCGTATTGGTCGCATGGTGCAGATGCACGCCAACAGCCGCGAGGAAATCAAGGAAGTACTGGCAGGCGATATCGCCGCTGCGGTGGGCCTGAAGGACACCACCACCGGGGACACCCTCTGTGATGCCGACAAGCCCATCGTGCTGGAGCGCATGGAGTTCCCCGAGCCGGTGATTTCCGTGGCCGTGGAGCCGAAGTCCAAGGTGGACCAGGAAAAGATGGGTGTCGCCCTGGGCAAGTTGGCGCAGGAAGATCCGTCATTCCGGGTCAAATCGGATCCCGAAACCGGACAGACGATCATTTCCGGCATGGGCGAGCTGCACCTGGATATCATTGTTGACCGCATGCGCCGCGAGTTCAGCGTCGAGGCCAATATCGGCAAGCCGCAGGTGGCCTACCGCGAGGCGATCCGCAACAAGTGCGAGATCGAGGGCAAGTTTGTACGCCAGTCCGGCGGTCGTGGCCAGTACGGGCACGTCTGGGTCCGGTTTGAGCCGGGCGGTGACGAGAACGCCGAGGGCCTGGAGTTCGTCAACGAGGTTGTCGGCGGCACAGTGCCCCGGGAATACGTGCCTGCGGTACAGAAGGGTATCGAAGAGCAGATGCAGAACGGCGTTCTCGCCGGGTACCCCCTGCTGGGCCTGAAGGCGACACTCTACGACGGTTCCTTCCACGATGTGGACTCCAACGAAATGGCGTTCAAGATCGCCGCCAGCATGGCTACCAAAAAGCTCGCCCAGAGCGGTGGTGCGGTACTGCTGGAGCCGATGATGAAAGTCGAGGTGATCACCCCGGAGGAGAACATGGGTGATGTGGTTGGCGACCTGAACCGTCGCCGCGGCCTGATCTCCGGCATGGACGAAAGCGTATCCGGCAAGGTGATCAATGCCGAGGTACCGCTGGCCGAGATGTTTGGCTACGCCACCGATCTGCGTTCCGCGACCCAGGGCCGTGCGACCTATACGATGGAGTTCCTCAAGTACTCGGAAGCACCGAACAACATCGCCCAGGAAATCATTTCCAAGAACTCAACCAAGTAATTCAGCTATCTCACAGAGGTGACTAACAGTGGCAAAGGAAAAGTTTCAACGTAACAAGCCCCACGTCAACGTGGGCACCATTGGTCACGTTGACCACGGCAAGACGACGCTGACGGCGGCACTGACCAAGGTGTGTGCAGAGACCTGGGGCAGCGGTTCGGCGGTTGCGT
>NZ_JAVJWR010000010.1:0-138049 GCF_040221975.1 Haliea sp. | reverse complement strand
GCACGACTGTAGCCCTGCTCCAACACCAAGCTGATCGCATCCAGCTTGAACTCTTTCGAGTACTTCTTTCTCGTGTTCATACCACCTCCAGTTCAGGACATTATCCTTAACTGGGTTGGTCACATCCATTAAACCACTTCACCCATTGGCCGAAGCCCAATAGACATCGTCTGCGCGCTCCGGTTTCGTGAACCAGCAATGTAACATCTGCACACTTGGCGCATCCATAGCCCATCAAGCTTGGAATCGAGCATGGATATGCGCAAGAGCAGTCTCCCCAAGCTCCGGCCCAGGGGCTGGCTCGCGGTGGGATCGGTCCTCTGCTTGCTGGTGTTACTGGCCCTGTTCAGCCACCAGACCGTTCAGCAAAGCCGTGATAATGTCATGTACCTTGCAGATGACGATCTCCCTTTGCTGACCAACATCCAGCAGCTCAACGTGCAGTTGCTCAAGATTCAGGCCATCCTCTACAACTATTACCTCACTGCCGACAGCGACCTCTTCGCCGAGCAGTTCCCGGCGGGGTTTGACACGCTTTCAAGCACCTATGGGGCCATCGAAGAGGAAATTCCCGAAGCGCCGGGATTGTCGTCGATAGGTTCCCTGATCCACTCCTTGCTCGCTATTTCCGCGAGCCTGGATACCGTCATGCGGAAATCGCCTGTCGATTGGGACCAGTCTCGGAGTATCCTCGCAGAGATGGACCCGGTGATTCAGCAAATGGATGCAAACAGCCTTCAGCTGGGCAGTTGGATTGGCCGCCGCATCACGACGGCCTCCAGGGAGTCATTGCAGAAAATTGAAACCACCCTGCACCTGATTTCAGCGATGGGGCTCGCGTCGCTGCTGGCGGCCGCCATCATGGTATGGGTCAACGCACGACGCCTTGCCGCGATGGAAGAGCAGCACAGGTTGGCGAGCTTCCCGGAACAGAATCCACGGCCTGTGCTTGCCCTCGACCGCGATGGTACGGTGACTTACACCAACGGAGGCGCCGCAGCCATGGCCCGCGAAGTCTTCGGTGTGGCTGTAGTTCAGCTACTGCCAGCCAATCTGGTGGAGCTTCTGTCCAGGGCGAAGGCGAATGGAAAGCTTTTCACCCAGGAGTACAGTCTGGCCGACCGCTACCTCCACATCGGCCTGCACTGGCTGGAATGATGGCAAGAATATCACTTGTTCCTGGAGGACATCACCGAACGAAAACTGGCACTGCAAAAGCTGGAGTACCTGGCATTCCATGACGAATTGACCGGGCTTCCCAACCGCGCCGCGTTCTACCGCGATCTGCATGAACAAGCGGCCACCGCAGCCGGTCTGGTACAGATTGCCCTCCTGAAAATCAACCACTTTCAGGAGGTTATCAACCGCGGCGGGCATAGCCTGGGAGACGCCTCGGTCAGAGCAGTCGTCGCGCGACTGGCAGCGAAGATTCTGGCAACACCTGAACCAAGGCCGACTCTCTACCGATTTGACGGCAACCTGCTGGGAATGATCTACGCGGACGACTCGGATAAACTGAGGATACCGGGGGCTCTCTCGGCCTCGCTGCATGAACCCTGCCACGCCGCTGGGCACGAACTCTACCTTTCGCTCAGCATCGGCATCACTGAGCTCACTGGCAATACCGGGATGAATGGGCACGAGGTCGAGGAGGCACTGCGCAGGGCGGACCTCGCGATGAACCAGGCCAAGCAACTTGGCGGCAACGGGATCGTGGCGTTTGACCGCGACCTGGAGCTGCGGCACCAATATCGCCAGGCGATGAAGAGGGTGCTTGAGAGTGCGCTTGCGAGATCCGAGCTCTACCTTTGTTACCAGCCGCAGATGCAACTCGAAAGTGGAATCATAGCGGGCGCCGAGGCCCTGGTACGGTGGCGGCACGGCGAATTGGGCCAGGTCTCGCCTGCGGATTTTATTCCCGTTGCCGAAGATGACGGGCTCATCGTGGAGATCGGTGCATGGATCATGGTGCAGGCCTGCCGCGATTGCGCGCAATGGTCACGGCATTCCGGCCAGCCCGTCGGAGTTTCCGTTAACGTGTCAGCGCGCCAGATGCTGCACAGCAATCTGCTGCTGACCGTTGAACGCGCCCTGAACGAATCCGGGCTGCCGCCGTCGCTGCTGGAGCTGGAGATAACGGAGAGCGTTGCCATTGGTGCCCTCGAATCTGTCGCCAGCCAGCTGGAAGCGCTGGTCTACATGGGTATATCGATCTCCCTGGATGACTTTGGCACCGGCTATTCCTCACTCAGCTATCTCAACCAGGTCCCGGTCAATAAACTCAAGATAGACCAGTCGTTTATCAAAGGGCTTCCGCAAGACGACGTCCAGGTTTCCTCCGTGAAGGCGATAATCGGCCTGGCACGGAACCTTGGGCTGGGCACCGTGGCAGAAGGCATCGAAACCAAAGCCCAGTCTGACTGTCTTGCAGCGCTCGGTTGTGACACGATCCAGGGCTACTGGCTGGGGGAACCCATGGCAGACGTCCCCTTCAAGGAATTTCTGTCCAGCCGCCGTGTGGCGCTCGTCAGGGATAAGATCTCGTGAAGCAGAACGCAAGTCCGTCCGTCAGAGACCTGCTCGATATGGCAACCGCGGCGGGCACAGCGCTGCGCGCCCTCAAGCTGGCACTGGTCGTAGGTACGCTGCTGACCATGATCAATCAGGGCGACGTCGTGCTCCAGGGGCTGGCCCCGGACTGGCTCAAGCTGGTGCTGACCTACCTGGTACCCTACGGGGTCTCCACGTGGACCAGCATCGCCAAGGATCTTGAACAGGGAGCCCACCAGGATTCCTGATCCGTGAAATTATTCGCACTGAAAGCATTTATTGGAGTCACCCATGCAAACCACATCAATGCTCGGACCCATCCTGGCCCAGGTCCTGCTTACCATCGGCGTCTATGTACTGCTCGGGCGGCGCAAGTTCGCCGCCGTCAAAGCCGGCGAAGTGGACCGCAACGCCACGGCGCTCGATAACCGGGCCTGGCCCGAAGCGGTGGTCAAGGTGTCGAATAACCTCGCCAACCAGTTCGAGGCTCCCGTCCTGTTCTACGTATTGTGCTTCGCGCTGATGGCACTCGGCCAGGGCAGCGGAATTGCGCTAGCGCTGGCCTGGCTGTTCGTGCTGAGCCGATGCGCCCATGCCTGGGTCCATGTCAGCTCCAACTACGTCCCGCACCGGTTCCGACTGTTCGGATTCGGCCTGCTGCTGTTGCTGGCAATGACAGTGCTCGCCGTCTGGCACTGGCTCGGATGGCCCTGAGCTGAGATCTGGTGGCACCACCCTGGCGTTGTGTGGCGAGCAGGACTCTAAATTGAGAAGACTGCGTCCTGACGGCCGGTTACCCGCCCTGTCGGTCCAGCCAGCGGCCAATCCAGTAATCCACACTGATAAACCGTCCCGCGCCAGAGAAAAACAGCGCCAACAGCATGATGAAGTAGGTCGCGCCAAACTCGATGCCGTTGTTCAGCACGACCAGGCTGCCCTTTTCGGTGAGCCAGCTGTAGTTCCCGTGTTCGCGCAGCAGGCCGCGGGCGGCGGTCAGGCGCTTCGCTACCTCCTCACTGTTGGCCAGGCTCGCCTCTGCACCGGGAAAACCCACAGCCGCCAGCGGCGCTGCCATGCTGGTGGAAGGGTCAGAGGGTGCGATTGCAAACCATCCATCCTGCCAATGGACCGTAAATATCGCCACGAGCATGGTGATCATCAGGGGAATTGCAATAAACCGGGTGGCCAGGCCGAACAACAGCAGAAACCCACCAATCAGCTCTGTGGCCGTGGCCAGAAAGGCCATCAACCACGGCAAGGGCAGGCCCAGACCCCAATCCGGGTTACCGAACCAAGCTACCGTGCTTTCGAAGCCCATCATCTTGGTCAGTCCCGCCGAAATAAATACCGGGGCGAGGAACAGGCGGAGAAACAGTGGCGCCAAAAAATCGATCCCGCGGGATCGATCCAGAAGATCACGGGATCGCGTCAGCAGAAGCGTCGCGTTCATGCGGATTCCTTTGTCTTATCGGATGGGTAACAGCAGCAAAGAACCTTCGTCAGCCAGGGCGTGCGGACGGTCCTTACTGCCGGTCAACAGCTAAGGTCGAGCTGCAGCGATCCGCCTAGCCGGCGCCGCCACACTTGCCCTCGCCGCACTTGCCTTCCGCAGCCGCCTTGTCGCCATCGGCCCCACCGCATTTGCCTTCCGCCGCCTTGTCGCCATCGGCCCCACCGCACTTGCCCTCGGCCGCCTTGTCGCCATCGGCGCCGCCGCACTTGCCCTCACCGCATTTACCCTCGGCATCTCCCTTGGATTCTTCGCCACCGCATTTGCCTTCACCGCACTTGCCCTCGGCGTCCTTGCTGGCCAGCTGATAGCCGGACCCGAGGTCCGTAGCGCTGAAGGGGTTATCTGCCACCGCCGCAAGCGGCATGGCCAGGGAACTTGCGAGAAAGGATGCGCCAAATACTGATGTTACGAACTTTGATGTCTTGTTGCTCATAGATACTCTCCGGGTTGGTTTTGACTTACCGGATATTGATTCGGCAACACAGTATTTGTTACAGCTTCGAGCATATTTATGAACACGGTCAAAGCTCTGTTTTCCGCGCATGGAACCCTGTGCCTGTGGATAGCCATTCAACTCTGGCTATTCTGGCGAGAAACCCAGTCCTCTGGCAAAATCCCGATAAGGTTCTTTACTGTCCCGCGTGGCCTCGTGCCGGGCGCGCGAGGCCGCCAGGTTTGCATCACTGGTCATTACCCCACAGCCCTCAACGATACGGTTCATGAAGTTGAATAGCGCACAGACCGCAATGGCATCATAAAGCGCCTGTTCGCTCACCCCCTCGGCAAACACGGCCTGTGCATCGGCATCCACCATTTTTGATGGTGTCAGGGTGAGTTTGCGCAGATAGGCGAGAACCGGCAAAAGTTTTCGGGAGACACCACTGTTCTCTGGGTCATCGACCAGTGCTCGCAACATCGACTCCGGGATGCCGTGAATCTCAGCGATCATCTTGTGCGTGTCATGACAGAAACTGCAGGCATTCAGGCCGGACACATAGGCTGCCAACACTTCCCGCTCAGCGATGGTCCAATCGGATTCGCCGCGCAGAACAGTATCGTGGAACTCGGTCAACGGCCATATCCCTCGGCCGAATGACTTGAACACCTCGCCGAGATGCGGTGACTCGGGGAGAGAGGGAAATCGGACCATTGTTATTCTCCTTGCAACGTGAGGATGCGATCAGGGCACGCGGCCAGGTCAGCTTATGCGCCAGAGGAACAGCCAAGCGGTCTGTCGCATTGAGTGGGTGAGTGCTCGGTCATCCAATGGTACAGCCCCGCCCGTCCCGCGCCAGCATCAAGCTGCAGAGCCATTTCCCGAATCACGGCCTCCAGCGCTTCAAAACAGTTGCTGAAAGCCAGGCGCCTCTCCTCCTCGCTGCCGGTTACCGCCGCCGGATCCGGCAGGCCCCAGTGCACCCGCCGGGGCGCGCCAGGGAAGTCCGGGCAGGCTTCGCCCGCGGCGTTGCCGCAGACTGTCACGACGATGTCCAGCGGCATGGCGCCAGGCCGGGCGAATTCGTCCCAGCTCTTGCTGCGCGTTGCCATCGGCGGTGCCGGCAGCCGTGCAATCTGCTCCAGGGCGAAGGGGTTGACGGCCCCCGTGGGCCGGCTGCCGGCACTGTCGGACACGATGCGACCACCGCCATGGTGGTTGAACAAGGCTTCGGCCATGATGCTGCGGGCGGAATTGCCGGTGCAGAGCACCAGGATTCGCAGTGGCTGCAGGCTGGAGATGACGTCGATGTCGGCTTTGGGCGCTAGCAGCATGGTGCCGAGTCCTCATTGCTCGCACCAGCCTGGCTGAACGGCAAGGAGACTCCGCAACCCTCGAAGATGCCATAGTGGCAGGTGAAATCCCCAATGAAATCAAAGTGGGCCGCGAAACGTGTGCCCTGCAGCATGCGCCAGGTATTACCGCAGACCGGGAACGCGCGCCCGGTCTCGATGAAGTGGTGGCTGTCGAGGGCAAAGCCGTGGGGGCAATTAGGCACGGTTCCGCGGTAGACCACCGCCTGCCCATAATCCTCGCAGTCGTTTTCCAGCCCTTCCAGCTTGAACAGCCGGTAAGTGGCCGAGAAGAAGCGAATATTGCCCAGCTTTGCCGCCAGCGCCGGATCGGTGATATCCAGCGGCCGGTCCTCCACCAGCCGCGGGTCGGCAAAGCCCTGACGTTTTGCCAGGTGCAGGAAATCGTTCCAGTACAGGGCGCCACCCAGGCACTCGCCGTATAGCACCGGGTCCCGCTGCGCGGACTCCGGTACCCGGCGGTCCGCATAGACGTCGGAGAAATAGAACTCGCCGCCGGGCTTGAGCAGGCGCTGGACCCCCGCCAGCACCGCGTCCTTGTCCGGCGACAGATTGATGACGCAGTTGGAGACAATCACATCAAAGGTGCCCGGCTCCAGGTCGAGCTCGTCGAGTTTCTCGATGTAGCCATTGAGAAAACGCACGTTGTCGTAACCGAACTGCTCGGCGTGCCAGCTCTGGTGGGCACGGGCCACGGCGAGCTGTTCGGCGGTCATGTCGACCCCGACCACTTCACCCTGCGCGCCCACCAGCTGCGCAAGAGCGTAGACATCGCGGCCACTGCCACAGCCCAGATCCAGTACCCTGCAGCCTTCGAGCTGGTCCGGGCAAACCAGGCCGCAGCCGTAATAACGGGAGAGCACCTCCGGGTGGATATTCGCCAGCAAGGGCTTCAGCCAGTTCGGCGTCTGCGCGGGGTCGCAACAGGCGCTGGTCTTCAGGTCGGCGGAGCTCTGCAGCTGCTGGCCGTAATAATCCTGGACCCTGCTGTGAGTGTCGGCGATGTCATCGCCGATGCGGGTGACATTGTTCACGGGTTCATCTCCATGGTTTCCCTGTCTCTCGGACTGCGGTGTTAGACAGCGGATGCGGGCCTGCCTCGACTCAGCGATCGTCGAGAGTCCAGCGAGTGTCCAGGTCTCTCAACATGTAGAGCGCAATGCAGGCCGCGAGCATCGGCCAGGCGGCAAAGAATAGCAGGTTATTGAAGGCATCAAGATACTGCTGCCAGGAAGACAGTGTGGAAATCGTGTGCAACAGGAGAATCATCCCGTAGCTAAAACGCTTCATGAAGCCTGCCACAAATGCCAGTGCCAACAGCAACTGCAGAACCCCGATGATCATGAAAGCAGTACCAGACAGCCCGCCAAGGCCGTAGAAATGCTCGAATACGGCGCCGCTGTGCTCGGGATTGATGAACTTGTCCAGTGTCCACATGATCATCACGATGAACACCCCGAGGCGTAATAGCAGCAGAGCAGTGGCAATACGTTGTCGTTCCATAATTGGCTACCTTTCGTGGTTCGCTTGGCGTCAGCGCGTGAGTTTTCCGGGCTCGCTGTGACTTCCGGGGTAGTGATGCGGATGTGCGCCGTTTGTTACACAGTCCTGAGACGATTGCGCAATTGACTTTACTGACACTGATGCCGCTGGCAGTGTTCTGTAACATAACTCCGGTGGCCGCATCGGATTGGAAGCAGGCAAATACTCATGCCATCAGATCACACAGCCATCAATCCACCCTGAAAAGGATACAGGAATGAAAAATATCCCCCATCCAGGTACCAATTTTCCTCTGGTTGCCCTGCCGACGATAGCGGGCGACTCAGTAACGCTGGGCCAACCATCCAGCGGCAAGTCACAATTGATCGTGGTCTATCGCGGCCTGCATTGCCCCATCTGCAAAAAGTACCTGGGGCAGTTAAACGGCATGAAAGCGAACTTCGAGGCCATGGATGTTGAGATCGTGTCAGTCTCGACAGATCCCAAAGGCAAGGCAGAGCAATTCTCCGAGGAAGCGCATCTGGACATTACTGTCGCCTACGACCTCTCTATCGAACAGGCGCGCGAACTGGGCCTGTTCATTTCCACGCCTCTGAGTGACAGGGAAACCGATGCACCGTTCGCCGAACCAGGCGTGTTCTTCGTACGCCCCGACGGTAGCCTGCATTTCAGCGACGTTGCCAGTGCCCCCTTCTGCCGACCCGATCTGGAAATGATCCAGAAAGGTGTGGCCTATATCAGCGAGAAGGGATATCCACCGCGCGGTACCGACTGATAGTGGCGCGGTGTTGATCGCATTGGTCACCGACATGGTGTAGCGATAGTTATCGGCCGACTGGCTGATCGATCCGGCTTTCAGCCGTAACCCGAAGCCACCGGCTTTAGCCGGTGGCGTATTCATATTGGTTGTTCAGGTCTCTCACGGTGTTTATCTGTCTCGGTTAGTGTTTCTGATCAGGCGGGGGGACTAACCCACCGCATCCGGAAACCGGCAAGGATCACGGGACACCACTCCTTTACGACCTGAAAGCGCCTGTAAACAGGCTACACAACCGATCACCTGGGGGAGATCCCTGTTGTGTATACACGCGTGGCCCCAGGGGGCCGAGTGACAATGATAGTGGTATGAGCACCTCCTTTGAGTTGAGCGACGACGGTCGCGATGTAGAGAATGGACTGCCGACCCTGAGGTCGGTGCGCCGAGTGCAGTCCTGAGCGCACTGGCCCGTTGTGACCGGATGGTCGAGGGCGGGCCCCCTCTTTGCCACTGATCCGCAGTGGCCACGGGTAATTCGTTCTACGGTGGGTATCCTAGGAACCCGTCACGCGCGCGTCCTGCCGAAAATCGGTCTGGGGACAGCGCGCTTTCTGGGCTCGGAGCCATCGTCACTACCCCGCTGCGCTCGCTAGTGACGATGGCGGGCCTGGCACCCGGGTGATCTCTAGGCCAATAATGCACAGGGTTGCGGCTGATGCAAGGGGAAACCCCGTCACTGTCGGTCGGGGTTTATCGCAAGATGGCAGGACCGTGCGACTTGGCGCGATGGAGTGCGACGCCTGCAATACAGGAAAGTCCTCCCGCTCTGGGCGGGGTTTATGGTGCCACTGGCACCACTTAGTCCGCCCAGGTCGGGCCGGGTTTTTTCTTGCTTGGCGGGAATCGTGAGGTAGCGTTTCTACCGCTCACATTTTGTGGGGTTTTATATTGGGATTTTTATGAATTAGCCGGGAAGGCTTGTAACTACTGAGGGGATGGTGCCCAGGAGAGGACTTGAACCTCCACGCCCTTTCGAGCACTAGCACCTGAAGCTAGCGTGTCTACCAATTTCACCACCTGGGCCTGCGGTTCAGAGCGTTGCCTGAGCCGAGGGCGCGCACTTTACTTTTCCCGGGCAGGTTTGTCAATCCTCGCGTATACTGTCGCCCAGTAAAAATTGATACAGTCGAAACGGACAAGGACACCCCTCTCAATATGACCAAAAAAGGCAAGATTGCCGACCCCCATGCCGAGCGCGAAGCTGCGCGCTATGACAACCCCATCCCCAGTCGCGAAGCGATTCTTGAGCTGCTGGCCGAGGCAGACAAGCCCCTCAGTCACCCCCAGATCGCCAAGCAGCTACTGCTCGACGACGAAGACTCGGTAGAAGCCTTGCGCAAACGCCTTCGGGCGATGGAGCGCGACGGCCAGCTGATGGTCAACCGCCGCGGTGCCTATGGCCTGGTGGACAAGATGAACCTGCTGCGCTGCCGGGTGCAGGGCCACCGTGACGGCTACGGCTTCGCCATCCCCCTGGAGCAGGGGGATGACCTCTACCTGAGCTCGCGGCAGATGCAGTTCGTTTTTGATGGCGATGAAGTGCTGGCCACTGTCATCGGCCTGGACCGGCGCGGGCGCCCGGAAGGCAGGGTGGTCGAAGTCCTGCACCGTGGTACCAACCGCATCGTCGGCCGCTATGAAGAGGAGAGCGGTATTGGCTTTGTGGTGCCGGACAACAGCCGCGTCAACCACCGCATCCTGATCCCGCCGAAACTCAAGGGCGGTGCCAGGTCGGGCCAGATCGTTACCGCCGAGATCACCGACTACCCCACGCGCAATCTGGGCGCCAAGGGCAGCATCGTCGAGGTACTGGGCGACCACCTGGACCCGGGCCTGGAAATCGATGTGGCGATTCGCTCCCACAACATCCCCCACGAGTGGCCGGAGGAAGTCCTGCGCGAGTCCGGCTCCCTGGAGGCGGAGCCGCTGGAAGAGGACAAGCAGTACCGCGCGGACCTGCGCAAGCTGGCGTTCGTTACCATTGACGGCGAGGATGCCCGCGACTTCGACGATGCCCTGTACTGCGAGAAGCGCCTGCGCGGCTGGCGCCTGTGGGTGGCGATCGCCGATGTCTCGCACTATGTGCAGCCGGGCTCGGCCCTGGACGAGGAAGCCGCCCTGCGCGGCAATTCGGTGTACTTCCCGGAGCAGGTGGTGCCGATGCTGCCCGAGGCCCTGTCCAACGGGCTCTGTTCGCTGAAGCCCGAGGTCGATCGCCTGGCCATGGTTTGCGAGATGGAACTCAGCGGCTCAGGCAAGCTGACCGGTTTCCGCTTTTTCGAGGCGGTGATTCACTCTCATGCCCGCCTGACCTATACCCAGGTCGGTGAGCTGCTGGAGCAGGGTAGCCATCCTGACATCAGCAAGAGCCTGGTCAAGGATCTGAAACGGCTGCACTCCCTGTACAAGGTGCTGCGCAGCGCCCGCGGTGATCGCGGCGCCATTGATTTCGAGACCACCGAGACCCGTATCCTGTTCAACGAGCAGCGCAAGATCGACGCCATCGTGCCGGTGGTGCGCAATGACGCCCACAAGATTGTCGAGGAGTGCATGCTCTGCGCCAACGTGGCCGCTGCCCGCTTCTATGAGGAGCACAAGCTGCCGGTGCTGTACCGGGTACACGAGGGCCCCACTCCCGAGAAGCTGGAGAACCTGCGCGCCTTTCTGGGCGAGCTGGGCCTGGACCTGCGCGGTGGCGACAAGCCGACTCCGGCCCACTACGGCAAGCTGCTGGATGAAGTGCAGTCCCGCGACGACGCCAATGTCATCCAGACCATGCTGCTGCGCTCCCTGCGCCAGGCGGTGTACCAGCCCGAGAACGAGGGCCACTTCGGCCTTCACTATCCGGCCTATGCCCACTTCACCTCGCCGATCCGGCGCTATGCGGACCTGCTGGTGCACCGGGGCATACGTCACATCATTCGTTCCAAGGTGCGCACCAAGACCGTGGTGCGCCAGCGTGGTGCGCCGCTGCTGTCGAAGGAGGATATTTTCCCCTACGACGAGCGCGACATGGTGGCGTACGGCATGCACTGCTCCATGTCCGAGCGGCGGGCGGACGATGCCACCCGCGATGTGGAGTCGTGGCTCAAGTGCGAGTTCCTGCAGGATCATGTGGGCGACGAGTTCGATGGCATCATTGCCGCGGTTACCAGCTTTGGCCTGTTTGTTGAGTTGCAGCCCATCTATATAGAAGGCCTGGTGCACATCAGCGCCCTGCCGGGCGACTACTACAGCTTCGATGCCTCGCACCAGCGCCTGGTTGGCGAACGCAGCGGCCGCAGCTATAAGCTGGGTGGCCGGGTGCGGGTGCAGGTTGCCCGGGTGGACCTGGATGACAAGAAGGTCGATCTGGAAATGATCGATTCGAAGCCGCCCGAGGGTGGCGCGTCCAGGAAGTCGCGCAAGCCGGCCGGGAAGAAGGCGGCGTCAGGGCGGTCCGGGCAGAGGAAGAAGTCCGATGCTCCGGCGAAGAAGTCCGGTGCGCCGAAGAAAAAGGCCCCGGCGGCCAGCAAGTCCGCGGCCGATCCGGAGCAGCCGGCCCCGGCCGCCAAGTCCCGCCGTCGCCGTCGCCGCTAGCCCCGCGGCGTGCAATACATCTACGGCATTCACGCGGTCGACGGCCTGTTGCGGCGCAATCCTGCGGCGGTGCGACAGTTGGCCCTGCAGCAGGGGCGTGCGGACAAGCGGATTGCCGCTCTTGAGGCCCTCGCCCGCAACCAGGGCGTGGCGGTGGTGCGCGAGCCGCGCAAAGTGCTGGATGAGCGGGTATCGGGTCGCCACCAGGGCGCCGTTGCCGCCGTTGTGGAGTCCGCCGCCGCGGGTCCCGCTGCCATGGGTGGCAACCTGCTGGATGAGGCCGACCTGTTGCGTCTGGTGGATGACAGTCCCGGGCCGGTCCTGCTGCTGGTGCTGGATGGCATCACCGACCCCCACAACCTCGGTGCCTGTCTGCGCAGTGCCGATGCCGCAGGAGTGCAGGCGGTCATCGTCCCCCGGGACAAGTCCGCGGACCTTGGTCCCACCGTCAGCAAGGTGGCCTGTGGCGCCGCCGAGGTTGTCCCCTTTGCCCGGGTCACCAATATCGCCCGCACCCTGGAGGCCCTCAAGGCCCGCGGCGTGTGGATATACGGCACCGCCGGCGAGGCGCAGGCCACGGTCTATGACAGTGACCTCACGGGCTCGGTCGCGCTGGTGATGGGTGCCGAAGGCGCCGGCCTGCGGCGTCTGACCCGCGAGCTCTGCGACCACCTGGTCAAGCTGCCCATGGCCGGTTCGGTCAGCAGCCTCAACGTTTCGGTGGCCACCGGGATCTGCCTGTTCGAGGCGCTGCGCCAGCGCCGCCAGCCGGGGCGCTAGCGTCTGCCCGGTAGCGCTTGCGGTGAGCCCGCAAACTCTATAGAATCCGCGGCCTGAATTTTGCCCGGCTGTTGCGACAGCCGATCCTCCTTGCTACACCACGCTGATGGGTAGCACTAACCCGTAAGGAGCCACGATGCGTCATTACGAAGTTGTATTCATGGTCCACCCGGACCAGTCCGAACAGGTGCCCGGCATGATCGAGCGCTACTCCAACACCATCCAGAAAGACGGCGGCTCCGTGCACCGTCTGGAAGACTGGGGGCGTCGCCAGCTGGCCTACCCCATCAACAAGATTCACAAGGCGCACTATATCCTGATGAATGTTGAAGCTTCCAACGAAGCGATGGAAGAACTGACCACCACCTTCCGTTACAACGACGCCGTACTGCGTAACCTGGTCATTCGCCGCGACGAAGCCGTCACCGATGAGTCATTCATCATGAAGGCCGAGAAGGAAAGCCGCGAGCGCAAGACCCGCTACGAGGAGCGCCAGTCGGCAGAAGCCGAGCGTACGCCCCGCGAAAGCAGCAGCAACGACAACGAAGGCGATGACGAGTCCGGCGAATAAGCCGCTCGCAGCCAGGTAACGATTATCAAGGTTCACAAGGAGTAGCCAATGGCACGTTTTTTCCGTCGCCGCAAGTTCTGTCGCTTCACTGCCGAAGGCACGAAGGAAATCGACTACAAGGATCTGGAAACGCTGAAGGCGTATATTTCAGAAACCGGCAAGATCGTACCCAGCCGGATCACCGGGACCAAGGCCAGGTACCAGCGTCAGCTGGGCACCGCCGTCAAGCGCGCGCGCTTCCTGGCCCTGCTGCCGTACTCGGACTCGCATCAGTAAACATTCCCGGTCGCAGGCCGCAGCCTCCGGTTGCGGCGTGACTCTGGGAGGCGCGTTTTGAAAGGCCTGGCCAATTTCATCATGCGCGGTCGCCTGCAGGCTCTGGTGGTGGCCGTTGCGGGTGCTGGCAGTCTGCTGTTCTGCTGGATCAGTGCCGCTGCCATCGCCCTGGTCACTCTGCGCCGCGGCGCGGGACAGGGCGGCTGGTTGTTGTTGTGGGCGGTGTTGCCGGCCGGGGCGCTGATGCTGGCCTTCGGCGACAGCGGGCCCCTGGCCCTGTTGCTGGGGACCGGTGCGCTGGCGCTGGTGCTCAGGTTGACCGTGAGCCTGCCGCTGGCAATTCTGGCCAGTGTGCCGGTAGGCCTGGTCACCGGGTGGGCCGTGGCGGTATTTGGCGGCCCGGTGCTGGAACAGATGCTGGTGTTTTTCGATCAGTTTCTGGGCAGCCTGGAGCAACAGATGGCGGCCGAGGGCGCGGCGGTGGTCACCCTGGCGCGGCCGACGGCGCTGCAGGTTGCGGGCATGCTGGGAGCCGCCAACGCGATCTTCAGCGTGCTCTGTTTGTTGCTGGCGCGCTGGTGGCAGGCGGCGCTGTACAACCCCGGCGGGTTTGGCAGCGAGTTTCGCGCCCTGTATTACCCGCCCGCAGTCAGCAGCCTGCTGGTGGTGGTGGCACTGGGTCTGGCCTTTCTCGGACTGGAATACCGGTCCTGGGCTGCGATCTGCCTGGTGCCCCTGACCGCAGCCGGCCTCGCGCTGCTGCACGCGCGGGTGGCAATACGCGGTCGGGGTACCGGATTGCTGGCCGGCTTTTACATTGCCTGGGTCCTGTTCGACCTGGCAAAGATTATGGTGGTGATCGCGGCTGTGGCCGACAGCTGGCTGGGATTTCGCCAGCGCTGGCAGGCCAGCACCGGGGGCAATGTCTCCCGGCGCGACGACAGCGATGACCGCGACTGACGATTTAAACCAAGCGGGAGGCGACTCCCCTGAAAGAGGAAATCAAGATGGAAGTCATATTGCTGGAAAACATCGGCAACCTGGGTGGCCTGGGAGACAAGGTGGACGTGAAAGCCGGCTATGGCCGCAACTTCCTGATCCCCCAGGGCAAGGCCGTGCCTGCAACCCGGGACAACATTGCCGAGTTTGAAACCCGTCGCGCCGAGCTGGAAGCGGCTGCGGCCGCGACCCTGGCTGCCGCCGAGAAGCGCGCCGAGGCCCTGAACGCCCTGCAGCCGATTTCCATCGGCGCCAATGCCGGCGAAGAGGGCAAGCTGTTCGGTTCAGTGGGTACCCGCGACATCGCCGAGGCCCTGACCGCGGCCGGCTGCGAAGTGGACAAATCCGAAGTGCGTCTTCCCGAGGGCCCCCTGCGCGAGCTGGGCGAGTTCGACGTGGATATCCAGGTGCACGGCGACGTGACCGCCACGGTCGTCATCGCCGTCGTCGCCGAGTAAACACCCCTGCCCGGGCCCTGGCCCGGGCGTCTCTCCGCTATACAGCGTACGCCAGGTTGAATAAATCTGGCGTGCCCTTTTCCATGCCCGGCAAAATCCGCTAACCTGTCCGGCCGCGACCGTCACAGCAGACCTGCATGCCTGATACCGACTACCCCGGCGTTATTTCCGAGCCCCCCTACGGCAGCGGGCGCGGTGCCAGTGACCGGGATATTGCCCACATCAAGATGCAACCGCACTCGATCGAGGCTGAACAGTCGGTCCTCGGCGGTCTGTTGCTGTCCGCGGATGGCTGGGATGCGGTGGCGGAGGCGGTCACCGCGGCGGATTTCTACCGGCCCGATCACCGCCTGATTTTCCGCCAGATTGCCAAGCTCGCCGAGGCAGCGCAGCCGGTCGATGTGATTACCGTGGCCGATCGCCTGACCGCCAATGGCGAACTGGATGCAGCCGGTGGCCTCGGCTATCTGGCGGAGCTTGCCAGCAACACTCCCAGCGCCTCCAATATCCGTGCCTACGCCCAGGTGGTCAGCGAGCGCGCCAGCTTACGCAAATTGATCGAGGCGGCGCAGGTCATCGCCGAGAGCGGCTTCAGCCCGGAAGGGCGCACCTCCGATGAGCTGATCGACGAGGCGGAGCGCCTCATCATGCAGATCTCCGAGCACGGGCCCAAGGCTGGTGGCCCGCGGGAAGTGAACCCCTTGCTACAGTCGGCCCTGAACCGGATCGAGGAACTGTTTCACTCGGGCGGCGACATCACCGGCCTCGACACCGGTTTTCTCGACCTCAACCGCATGACCTCAGGCCTGCAGCCCTCGGACCTGGTAATCGTTGCCGGCCGGCCGTCCATGGGCAAGACCAGCTTTGCCATGAACCTGGTGGAAAACGCGGTACTGGGGCAGGACAGGCCGATCCTGGTGTTCAGCATGGAGATGCCCGCGGAACAGCTCATCATCCGCATGCTGTCCTCGGTCGGCCGCATCGACCAGACCCGGATCCGCAACGGCAAGCTGGAGCAAGAAGACTGGCCCAAACTCAGCAGCGCTGTCTCCAAGCTCAAGGACCGACCGCTGTTCATCGACGACACCCCGGCGCTGACGCCTACGGAAGTGCGCAGCCGCGCCCGCCGCATTACCCGCGAGTACGGCCAGATCGGGATGATCATGGTGGACTACATCCAGCTGATGCAGATTGCCGGCTCCTCCGAGGGGCGTACCGCGGAGATCTCCGAGATCTCCCGTAGCCTCAAGGCCATCGCCAAGGAGTTCCAGTGCCCGATGGTGGCCCTGTCCCAGCTCAACCGCTCTCTGGAGCAGCGCCCGAACAAGCGCCCGGTCAATTCGGACCTGCGCGAGTCCGGGGCGATTGAGCAGGACGCCGATGTGATCATGTTCATCTACCGCGACGAGGTCTATAACGAGGATTCGCCGGACAAGGGGACGGCGGAAATCATCCTGGGCAAGCAGCGGAATGGGCCGATCGGGAGTTGTCGGCTGGCGTTCATCGGTCAGTTCACACGCTTCGAAAACCTCGCACGTGGTAACTACGACGACTGACACCCTTCCTTGCGGTTCCGATGTCTGCTTACTGGCGCGGATGTCCGCGGCCCCGGCGCCTCGTTGCTCCCGGCTCACCGCGCTGCTAGTAAAGAGCACGTTAGTCAGGCTTGTGGGGTCGTCCGCTCGATAATCGATGCGCAGTCCACGCCGCGGGGAAGGGCACCGTAGTTGTGGTGCCCGGAAGCTTCCAGCCGCGAGGCGCAGTAGGCATCGGCTACCGAGCCCGGAGAGTGTTGCAGGAGCAGGGCGGCCTGCAGGGAGGTGGCCAGGCGGTCGACGACGCTGCGGGCCCGGTATTCCATGTCGGAGGCGTCTTTGAGTTCGCGGGCCAGGGTGTCGAGTTGGCGATCCAGGGCGGTGTTGCAGCCACGGGCCTTGCCGGTCTCAAGGAAAAAGGCTTCTACGACTTGCGGTGACTTCTGCAGGGCGCGCAGGACGTCCAGGCACTGGACGTTGCCGCTGCCTTCCCAGATGGCGTTGACCGGGGCCTCACGGTAGAGGCGCGGCATCATGCTGTCTTCCATCACGCCGCTGCCGCCGATGCACTCCATGGCTTCATAGGCATGGTTGGGGCTTCGTTTGCAGATCCAGTACTTGCCCACGGCGACGCCGAGGCGCATGAGCAGGGCTTCCTGTTCGTCCTGGAGGTTGTCCAGTGCACGGGCCATGCGCATGCCGGTGACCAGCGCGGCCTCGCTCTCGATGGCGAGGTCGGCGAGTACGTTCTGCATCAGCGGCTGGCGGTTCAGTGCCGCGCCGAAGGCTTCGCGGATGCTGCAGTGGTGCAGGGCCTGGGAGACGGCCATGCGCATGCCGGCGGCGGAGCCGATCATGCAGTCGAAGCGGGTCAGGCTGACCATCTCGACGATGGTGCGCACGCCGCGGCCCTCCTCCCCCAGCAGCCAGCCCAGGGCGCCGCGCAGCTCGATCTCGCTGGAGGCATTGGAGGCATTGCTCAGCTTTTTCTTCAGGCGCAGCACCTGCAGCGGGTTCTTGCTGCCGTCCGGGCGCCAGCGCGGCACCAGGAAGCAGCTGGGCCCGGCCTCGGTCTGGGCCAGCACCAGGAAGGCGTCGCACATGGGGGCGGAGAGGAAGAACTTGTGCCCCACCAGTTCATACAGCTCGCCCGGGCCGCGCTGGCCCACGGGCCAGGCACGGGTGCTGTTGCTGCGCACATCCGAGCCGCCCTGCTTTTCGGTCATGCCCATGCCGATGGTGACGCTCTGCTTGTCCTGGTCCGGCACATTGCGCGGATCGTACTCACAGGCGGTGATCTTCGGCTCCCACAGCGCGGCGATGGCCGGCGTGGTGCGGATCGAGGGAATGCAGGCAAAGGTCATGGTGATGGGGCAGCCGTGGCCCGCCTCCACCTGGGTATGCAGGTAGGTATGGGCCGCACGGGCGACATGGGCCCCGGTGCGCGGGTTGGTCCAGGGCGAGGAATGCAGGCCATGGCTGAGAGCCGTGTCCATGAGCGTGTGGTAGGCCGGATGGTAGCTGACCAGGTCTATCCGGTTGCCAAAGCGGTCGTGGGTATCGAACTCGGGGTGGTAGCGGTTGGCGTCAAAGCCGAGTTGGAGGTAGTCGGCGGCGCCGACCCTGGCGCCGAAGGCCCGAAGATCAGCCTCTGCCCAGCCTGCGCCTTCGCGTTGCACCGCGTCGCGCAGGGCGCGGTCCTCGGTGAAGAGGTTGTAGTCCGCCAGTTCGCGGGAGACATTCTCCACCGCGTGGGTCTCGGCAAGGTAACCGGGGCGCTGGTCGTCGTGAAGGGGCGCGTTCATGAGCAAAAACTCCCATTATTACAAGTTGGCAGATTCCCGCAGTTTTTTCAGTGCCGCAAGCTGCTCCTCGGTGCTCAGGGGCTCGGGATGGTGCTGCTCCAGTGCCGGTTCTTCCGGGATGGCCAGGGTCTCCCCGCGCAGTACCCGGGTACAGTAGTCCTGGTAGTGCTGGCGAAATACAGGCCAGGTCAGACGCTCCGGATTGTTGGCGAGAAAGAACCAGTCGCTGTCGCGGCCGGCCAGGTAAACCGCCGGGTGACTCCAGTCCTGGGCCGAGCGCGGGCTGCGGGCGTCGCAGGCTTCCCGGTAGGCATCGTAGGGGGCGGGCAGTCCCAGCCCGGCAATGCCTTCCCGGCAGCACTCCAGCATCCGGTGCAGGGTTGGCAAGTACTCACTGTTTTCGATGGCGTGGCGGGCCCCGCGCAGTATTTGCTCCACCGGGTAGTCCGCCAGCGACTCCAGCCACAGCTTCTTGATCTGCTTGAGCTGCTCGGCGTCCGGGTAGGCAGCGTAGTACTGGTTGTGGTAATTCAGCCGGAACAGGGCAAAGACCTGGTTGATGGCCTCGACATGGGCTTCCGTGGCGGGACGGCGCTTTTCAGTCCGCCCAGGAGGTGTCGCTGAGGTCGTCGGCGAGGCTGCTATCCCGCGTGCGACCCGTTCGATGAGATCCTTGTCCTTGGTCATGGCTGTGCCCTGCCTGTTCGATGCGGTGCTGTTTGGCCCAGTGGAACTTCACGTGCTGCAGGAACTTGCTGTTCCAGGAGGTATGGGCCTGGTTGCTGTCGCGCCAGTAAATGATGAATTCCGGCAGCAGTCCCCGGGCGAAGTCCTCGTCTATGTGGGACAGGCGCAGGATATCGAAGACATCGGCGTCCGGCTGCCAGTCCTCGCTGATGCGCCGGGGCTCGGTGCTGTGGTTCATGCTGGAGGTGTACTTGGCCCACTGGATGCGGATGTGCTGGATGAATTTCGAGTTCAGTTCCTTTGGTGCCGTGCCCCGTTCCCGCCAGTAGAGGATGAACTCCGGGATTGCCTCGTCGATGAATTCCCGCTCGACGCCGCTGCGCAGCATGATTTCCAGCGCGTCCCGGCTGGGGCGCCAGTGATTGTCGAGCTCGGGGTTGTGCTCGATGCGAAAGGCCTCCGCTTCCAGCTGTTGCTGGCGGCGCCAGCTGCTGATCACGTGCTGGCGGTACTTGTTCTCCCAGGCGTGACTCGGTTCGCCGCGCTCGCGCCAGTAAAAGATGAAATCCTCCAGCTGGTCGAGAGCAAACTGCCGCGGTATGTTGTGATTCAGCGCCAGCAGCTGCAGCAGGTCCTCGCTGGGCGACCAGTTGGGCGGCAGCTGGCCGGCACCGCGGCGCGGTGGGGCCGGCGGAGGATCCAGGGGGTGGCGCTGCGGCTGCGGCTTGCGCAGGGGCTCGTTCAAGGCGAATACCAGCTCGCCGTGGCTGTGCAGGGGCGGTGATTGCAGCAGGATCACCCCCTTGTCGGCCAGGCTGCGGCTGATGCGGTGCAGGTCCGCCGGGCTCCAGAAGGGCAGCTGGCGGAGGAGGAAGTCGCGCTCCACGGCCAGCCAGGCAAAGCCGTCGCTGTGGCGGGGCTGGCGGTGGGCGAACAGGGCACCGAGCTGCTGCAGCAGGATGGCCTCCTCCAGCCCGATCGTCGCCGCCAGCCCGGGTGAAAACACCAGGGGCTGTTCGGGAACGATGGAGGCGTCAGACATGGGCAATCCGGTAGTGTTGAGCAAGCGCATGCACTAGGATACCGAGCTCACCCGGCAACCGATAGCCGGACGCCAGATATTTTCCCCGGGAACGGGAACAGGACAGGGCATGGCCAGAAGCAAAACCGCGTTCGTGTGCAATGACTGTGGCTCGGATTATGCCAAGTGGCAGGGCCAGTGCAATGACTGCGGGGCCTGGAACACCCTCTCGGAGGTGCGCCTGGGTCCCGCAACGGCCGGCGCCCGCAGCACCACAACCGCTCGCGCTGGTGGCAGCCGCGGTGGCTATACCGGTACCCTGGCGGAGGCGCGGCTGCTGGCCGATATCGATCTCAAGGATCTGCCGCGTTTCTCCAGCGGCGCCGAGGAGTTCGACCGGGTGCTGGGCGGCGGCCTGGTACCGGGCTCCACCATTCTCGTCGGGGGCAACCCCGGCGCCGGCAAGAGCACTCTGCTGCTGCAGACCATGTGCCACCTGGCCGCGGGCATGGAGGCGCTGTACATCACCGGCGAGGAATCCCTGCAGCAGGTGGCGATGCGCGCCCGGCGCCTGGGACTGGCCACGGACAAGCTACGGCTGATGGCGGAGACCAATGTCGAGGCCATCATCGCCGCGGCTGACAAGTACCGACCGCGGGTGCTGGTGGTGGATTCGATCCAGGTCGTGCACTCGGATGACCTCAACTCGGCACCGGGCAGCGTCTCCCAGGTGCGCGAGTGCGCTGCCTTCCTGACCCGCTTTGCCAAGCAGACCGGTACCGTCGTGTTCCTGGTGGGCCATGTCACCAAGGACGGCTCGCTGGCCGGGCCCAAGGTGCTGGAGCATATGATCGACTGCTCCATCCTGCTGGAGGGCGACCACGATTCCCGCTTCCGCACGCTGCGGGGGCAAAAAAATCGCTTTGGCGCGGTCAACGAGCTGGGGGTTTTCGCCATGACCGAGCAGGGTTTGCGCGAGGTGCGCAATCCCTCCGCCATCTTCCTGGATCGCAGCAGCGAGCCTGCGTCCGGCAGTGCGGTGATGGTGGTCTGGGAGGGTACCCGGCCGCTGCTGGTGGAGATCCAGGCGCTGGTCGACGAGAGTGCCCTGGGCAATCCACGGCGGGTCGCGGTGGGCCTGGAGCAGAACCGGCTGGCCATGCTGCTGGCGGTGCTGCACCGGCACGGCGGTTTGCAGGTCGGTGACCAGGATGTGTTCGCCAACGTGGTGGGCGGCGTCAAGGTGCTGGAGACCAGCGCCGACCTCGCCCTGCTGCTGGCCATCGTCTCCAGCTTTCGCGACCGGCAGTTGCCACGGGACATGGTGATCTTTGGTGAAGTGGGATTGTCCGGGGAAATCCGGCCGGTGCCCAGCGGCCAGGAGCGGCTGGCGGAGGCGGCCAAGCACGGTTTCCGACGCGCCATTGTGCCGCGCGCCAATGCACCCCGCGGGCAGATCAAGGGCATGCAGGTGCTCGCCGTGTCCAGGTTGGCGGAGGCCCTGGCCGCAGTGGAGTAAGCGTTCGCTGTTGCGAACCGGATCACAAGAAAAACTTGGGCAATCGGGGATTGCCCGGCTATAGTAAAAGGCAGCGAGCTCTGCGAAGTGTTGCAGGGTTGAATAATAAGCCAGTCAAGGAATTTGCTCTTGGGGGAGAGGTATCATATCGCCATTGTCGGCGCGGGGCCTGCGGGTCTCAGCGCTGCGGGCAGGGCGGCCGAGTACGACCTTGAAGCCGGCGCCGCCACGCCAGGCTATGTCTTGCTGGAAGGCTTTTCGGTTTTCGCCAAGACCATCCAGAAGTACCAGAAGGGCAAGCACGTCATGGACGAGCCGGGGTTTCTCGCCCTGCGCAGCCCGGTACCCTTCGTCGCCGGCAAGCGGGAAGAGATTCTGGGTGCCTGGCAGGACAGCATCGACAGCGGCCTGAACATCCGCTACGACAGCGAAGTCACGGGCATCAGCGGCAGCCGCGGCCAGTTCGTGCTCAAGCTGCAGTCCGGGGATGAAATCGAAGCCGAGCATGTGGTGCTGTCCATCGGCACCCAGGGCAACCCCCGCAGCCTCGGGGTGAAAGGTGACGGCGAGTCGGACTTCGTCCGCTACACCCTCGACGATCCCGAGGACTTCAAGAAAGAGACCATCGTCGTCGTCGGCGCCGGTGACGCCGCGATCGAAAACGCCATCGCCCTGTCCGACTACAACACCGTCCACATCATCAATCGGCGCAATGAGTTCAGCCGTGCCAAGGACGGCAACCTGAATGCGGTGCTGGCGGCAATCAACGACAAGAGCAGGCCCTTCCATTGCCACTATGAAGCCGGTGTCGCCGGCCTGGAATTGCCCAGCGGCCCGGGTGAGATGGGCGCCATTATCCTCAATACGCCCGCCGGGGAAGAGCGTCTGGCCTGCCACAGGATTATCGCCCGTCTCGGCACCATCCCCCCGCGCAGCTTCGTCGAATCCTGCGGCATCGAGATCAGCAGCCCCAACGCTGACGCGGTGCCGGATGTGGACCGCCACTACCAGAGCAACGTGCCCGGCCTCTACGTCATCGGCGCCCTGGGCGGGTACCCGCTGATCAAGCAGGCCATGAACCAGGGCTACGACGTCATCGAGTTCATTCACGGCAAGAACACCAAGCCCGCCGACTATCCGCTGTTGCAGGACCAGTTTTCGGGCCTGCCCTACGTCATGGATGCCGAGGATGTGCTGGAGCTGTACCAACAGCGCATCCCCATGTTCCGGCGCATGAATCCGCTGGCCTTCCGCGAGTTGATCATCGAGAGCCGGATCCTCGTGAGCCTGCCGCCTGCGGACATGGTCCATGCCGAGCAGAAGGGCGAGCGCTCCACGGTGTTTATTCCGGCGGGAGAGCCGGTCTATCGCAACGGCGAGTTCAGCACCACCTTCTACACCCTGGTGGAAGGGGAGGTGAAGCTGCAGCTGGAGCCGGACGGCCCCTGGCACACGCTCAAGCCGGGGCAGTTCTTTGGTGAGATGAGCCTGATCTCGGGCCGTCCGCGGCAGGGCGATGCGGTGGTCAGTGAAGACGCGATTTTGATCGAGACGCCGCGTCGGATCATGGTGAAGTTGATGAACTCCAATGAGGAGGTGCGCCAGGGCATCGATCGCATCTTTATCGTGCGCGCTCTGCAGGCCGCTTTCCGCCCGGACCTGCCGCTGGCGGAGTTGTCCGCCATTGCGGGCGAAGTAGAGGCCTGCCGCTTCAACGCCGGCCAGGCCCTGTTCTCCGAGGGCGAGGAAGGCGATTGCCTGCACCTGATCCGCAGCGGCACCGTGGTGCTCTCCCGGGGCAGCGCGAACATGGTGGTGGCCCAGCACCACTCCGGTGACCTGGTGGGGCAGATGGCGCTGATGGGTGCCCCCCTGCGCCGGGATACCGCCGTCGCCGCGGTGCGTACCGAAACCATCAAGGTCAGGCGCCCGCAGTTCCTGACCCTGGTCAACAGCCAGCCGGACCATGTCGCCACCCTGCAGGGGCGCTTGAGTTCGTTGCTGGAGAAGACCAACGCCATGGCCTCCCAGCCCGAGGCCGCCCGCTCCATCGGTTTTCTCATGGAGCAGGGCCTGGGGGAGGCGACCAATGCCCTGGTCATCGACGAGTCCCTCTGTGTGGGTTGCGACAACTGCGAGCGCGCCTGTGCCGAAACCCATAACGGCCTGTCGCGGCTGAACCGCGCCGCCGGGCCCTCATTCGCCAACCTGCATGTGCCGATATCCTGTCGTCATTGCGAGCTGCCGCACTGCATGAAGGACTGTCCGCCGGATGCGATTCGCCGTTCCGCCAACGGTGAGGTCTTCATCACCGACAGCTGCATCGGCTGCGGCAACTGCGAAACCAACTGCCCCTACGACGCGATCAAGCTGAGCTATGCCGCGCCGCCCAAGCCCGGGCTGCTGTCCTGGCTTCTGTTTGGCCGCGGCGCGGGTCCTGGCCAGCCGGAAACCTTTACCCCTGCCGCCGCCGACAAGGAGCGTGGCAAGAAAGCGGTGAAATGCGATGCCTGCATGGGCCAGGACGGGGGCCCGGCCTGTGTGCGGGCCTGCCCCACAGGTGCCGCCATGCGCCTGTCCCCGGAGCAGTTCGTCGCCCTGGTCGAGGCGCGTTGAGGATGCGTGAGAGTCTGCTTGGCTGGCAACAGTACCGCTACCTGAAATGGGGGCTGGCGCTGCTGTTGTTGAGTGTCGCCCTGTACCTGACCCAGGGCGGCAGCAACGCCGCGCAACCGGCCAATGGTGGCACCTGGCAGGGCTATGTGCTGGGGACCGTGGGTGCCCTGCTGATCGTCTGGCTGAGCCTGCTCGGCGTGCGCAAGCGCAGCTACAAATCCACCGCCGGGACGGTGCAGGGCTGGGCGTCCGCGCATGTGTATCTGGGCACGGTACTGCTGGTGGTCGCGACGCTGCACTGTGCGCTGCAGTTCGGCTTGAATGTCCACACTCTGGCCTACGTGTTGATGTGCCTGGTGGTCATCTCGGGCTTCTACGGCCTCTACGCCTATATGCACCTGCCCGGGCGGCTCGCTACCATCCAGTCCGGGAGCGGCCAGGACGGGCGTCTGGACGAGTTGGCGAAAATCGACGCCCGCATTCGCGACACTTCCCAGCGCTGTGATGCCAACCTGCAGTCGCTGGTGATCAGCGCCCTGGAATTGACCCGCGTCGGCGGCTCGGCCTGGCAGCAGCTGCTGGCCAGGGACCGGTCCCGGGTGACGGTGCCGGGCAGTGACACCCGGAAGGCCCAGGCCGTGGCCAACGCGGAGCAGGAGGTGGTGATCAGGCATCTGGCCGGACGCATCCCCGATGCCCGCAAGCAGTCCGAGGCGGAGGTGCTCAATGAGCTGCTGGGCCTGTTTGGCCGCCGCCAGGTGCTGTTGCACCAGCTGCGACGCGAGGTCCAGTTGCGAGGCCTGATGAAGATCTGGCTGTACTTTCATATTCCCTTGACGGTGGGGCTGCTGGTGGCACTGGTAGTCCACATCCTCACAGTCTTCATCTACTGGTAGCCCGATGTATTTCCTGGTTCGCAAACTGACCGGTCGCGCAAGCGGCGAAGCGCTGGAGACGGAATACCAGGGCGACAAGCTCACCCTGGGTGGCGAGCCCGGTGCCATGCTGCCCCTGCCGGGGGTCGGTGGCGATGTCACCATAGAGGCCAGCGGTGGTGGTGCCGGGCGTATCACGGCACGGCGCCCGGTGATCACAGTCGATGGTGTCGCCACCAGCAAGGCACCGCTGGCGGTGGGCGACACGTTCGAGTTGCCGGGCTATGCGCTGGAGGTCATCACCCCGCCCCAGGGATTTGATCTTGCCCTGCAGCTGCAAACCCGGGGCAAACCCGCCAGCACCTTCGCCGGTGATGTCAGTCTGGAACGCCACACATGGAGCATCCGCAAGACCAGTTGGCTGCTGGCGCTGGCTGTTCTCCTGCTGGGGCTGGTCGTACCCGCCGCGGGGCTGTGGCGCGGCGATGTCGCCGCTACCCTGCGCAGCACGCCGCTGCCGAGCGACAATCTCTGGTCCAGCGGTCCGCTGGTGTCGGCCCACCAGGCTTCGGGGGTTGCGCAGGAGTGCCAGGCCTGCCACCAGAAGCCCTTTGTCATGGTGCAGGACGGAGCCTGCATCGACTGCCACCGCGGCATGACCGAGCACGTCGATATCGCTGTCCACGATGCCCACGCCTTTACCGATGTTCGCTGTGCCTCCTGCCATCGCGAGCACAATGAGCCGGCCATGATCTCGCGCCGCGACCAGGGCCTGTGCGTGGACTGCCACGCCGGCCCGGGTGCCTGGGAAGTGGCGGGCAAGGCGCCCATGGAGGCGGTGACGGCCTTTACCGATGCCGGTCATCCCGCCTTCCGCCTGGCCCTGCTGGAACCGCAGGGTATCGGCGCGGCCCACGGCTGGGAGGTGCGCCGGGTGCGTCCGGGCGCCGAGCCACTGCAGGAAGCCTCCAATCTCAAGTTCACTCACGAGGTGCACCTGGATCCCGCCAAGGTGCAGCACGAGGGCACCGGCGCTGCCCTGGAGTGCGCCAGTTGCCACACCCTGAAGGATGACGGCGAGCACTTCGAACCGATTACCATGGACGCCCATTGCCGCAGTTGCCACGGGCTCAGCTTCGACATTTTCGAGCCCGAGCTGGAGCTGCCCCACGGCGATTTACGGGCGGCGATCGTCGCCATGGAAGCCCACTTCATCCGCGAATTCACCGACCCGGAGCTGCGCCGCCAGCGCGCCGCGGAGAAGCCGCGGCGGGTGCCCGGCAAGCGTGACTCCGCCGCCAGCTGCGAAGGTAGCGGCCTCGACTGTGGTCGCGCCGAGGCGCTCAAGGAAGCGGAATACCAGTTTGCCAATACCGGCTGCATTACCTGTCACGAGGTTTTGGAGACCGGGCTGGCCGACATCAATGACCGCTGGTTTGTGCAGCCCATTCGCCTCACCGGCGACTGGTATCCCCACGCCCGGTTTGATCATCACAGCCACCAGAGCCAGGCCGCGGACGACCCGGACCAGGTCTGCGAGACCTGTCACGAAGCCTCGACGTCGAACGCGGCGGAGGATATTCTCATGCCCAATCAGGACAATTGCCTTGCCTGTCACACCGACGACAAGGGCGCGGCAACTCTGGATTGCGTCAGCTGTCACGCCTTCCATCCGGACGGGGGCAGCCTGTCCCGACTGGTGCGCGATAGCGCGTTACTGCAGGGGGGAGCGCCATGATGCGACAGCTGATCTGTGTTTTTTCTGTCACCCTGATCGCCGCCTGCAGCGGCGGAGGCGGTGGTGGCAGCAGCGCGGGTAGTTCACCGGATCGCGCCCCCGACAACGCGCCCTGCGAAGGCCAGTGCGCCAGCGCCAGCAGCTTTCTTGCCGAGGATGAGGTGCGCCGGATACTGGCCCAGGGTGTACACCAGGCGGAGGCCCTCGGGGCCGCCGCCACCATCGCGGTGGTCGACCGGGTCGGCAACGTACTGGCGGTATACCGGATGGCAGGAGTGGATGCCGGCAATGATGTGGAGCTGGCAACCGACTTTCCGGTACAGATCACCGCCGGTCTGGAGGGGGTGGTGTTGCCGGTGGCGGTGGGTGGTGATGCCCTGGCGGCGATCGCCAAGGCGATCACCGGCGCCTATCTGTCCAGCGAGGGCAACGCCTTTACCACCCGCACGGCGAACCAGATCGTGCAGGAGCACTTCAATCCCGGCGAGCGCAACCAGCCGGGGGGGCCTCTGTTTGGCGTCCAGTTCAGCCAGCTGGCCTGCTCCGATTTCACCCGCGGCGGCGCAGCTCTCGGTGTCGGTCCGCGACGTTCGCCCCTGGGTCTGGCGGCGGACCCAGGTGGCTTTCCCCTGTACAAGGACGGCACACCCGTGGGCGGGGTCGGTGTAATCGCCGACGGCCGCTACAGCATCGACAAGAACCTGCTGGACAGCGATGTCGACCTGGACGAGCAAATTGCGCTGGCCGCCACCTTCGGCTTCATCGCACCGCCGGACCGGCGCGCCGAGCGCATTACGGTGGAAGGCAAGGTATTCCGCTTCAGTGATGTGGCTCTGGAGGAACTGCCGGTGGACCCGGCCCAGGCCCCCGGTTTCGCCGGTCTCGCCGGCGCGGGTGAATTGCTGGCGGTGAGGGGCTACAGCGATGGCCAGATACGGCGCGGCACGGCTTTTGGCCAGCCCGAGTCCGGTGTGCGCCCGGCCAGCGATTTTCCCGACCTGGATGCCTTCGTCTTTGTCGACGGCGACAACAACAACCGCTACCCGCCGCGAGCCGGCACCGATGCCGCGGAACTCGGCGAGCAGGCATTTACCGCGGAGGAAGTGCGCCAGCTCCTCAGCAGCGCGATTGGCATAGCCAACCGTGCCCGCGCCCAGATCCGCCGGCCGTTGGGAACCCCGGCACGGGTCACCGTGTCGGTGGTCGACAGCCGCGGCGCCATCCTCGGCATGCTGCGCACCCGCGACGGGCCGGTGTTCGGCGCCGATGTGTCCTTGCAGAAGGCCCGCACCGCGGTACTGTTCTCCTCCCGGGATGCGGCGGACTTCCTGCGCGGCATCACCAGCCCGGCCCAGTACCTGAACCCGGACCTGAGCCCCGGGGCGACGGTGAACATCGGCGACTATGTGGATGCCGCCCAGCTGTTTATCGGCCCCCAGGCACTTACCGACGGCACCGCCTTTGCCGACCGTTCCGGCGGCAACCTGTCGCGTCCGTTCTACCCGGACGGCATCATCGGCAATCCCCACGGTCCCTTCAGCAAGCCCTACGGCAGCGAGTGGAGCGTATTCTCCACCGGCCTGCAGCTGGACCTGTCCTTCAACAACATCATCGCCCACATCGCCTTTGTCGCGGGCCTGAGCGACACCGATGTCGGCGCCAATTGCGCCGAGTCGGCCCAGCCGCGGGTAGCCAATGGCATCCAGATTTTCCCCGGCAGCGTGCCGGTATACCGCGGGTCCACGCTCATCGGCGGCATCGGCGTGTCCGGGGACGGTATCGAGCAGGACGACATGATCTCCTTCCTCGGCGTACACGAGGCCGGGGAAGCCCTGGGCGGCAGCATCAACAACGCGCCGCCGGACATTCGCGCCGACCAGCTCACCCCTGGCGGAGTGCGCCTGCGCTACATCCAGTGCCCGCAGACGCCGTTCATCAACAGCGACGCACAGCAAGTATGTGCAGGGAAGTGAGCGCCATGGCCAACCATCCAGCACTGACCATGCCCGCTCTGGCGGGCTTCTCTGCCCTGGGCCTGGTCCTGTTGCTGGGTGCCGCGGCGTCCCCCGGCGTCGCCTGGGCCCAGGAGCGGGAGCCCGACCTGGTCTACTGCGATGACCTGGACCCCCGCGACCGCGCCCGCAGCACCCGGCGCCGCGCCGGTGGCTCCAACCGGGACTGTACCTACCGGGAAGTCACGGTCGATGAAGAGACCGGCGAGGTGCTTCGCGAAACGCCGGTGGCGGCGGCCCCGCGCACGGTACTGCCCCGCCGCTATTCCTCGATTCCGCGGCCCACCGCCGAACAGTATGTGGAGCTGGTGCCCATTCCCGACCGCTGGCGCATCGTCGACAGCCTTGGCTACGAAGACAACTGGTGGGACCCCTACAACCAGAACACGATCAAGGGCGACAAGCCCATCCACGATGACTGGTTCTTCAACGTGACCGCCATTTCCGATTCGGTGCTGGAACTGCGCGAGGTGCCAACCCCGGTCGGTGGCCAGAGCACCGGTGATCCGGGTTCCCTGGATGTGCTGGGAGCTACCGAGCAGCACCTGTTCAACCAGAACCTGGCCGTGGAACTGGTGTACTACAAGGGCGACACCGTGTTCCGCCCGCCGGACTGGGAATATCGCTTTACCCCGGTGTTCAACTACAACTACACCGAGCTCGATGAAATCCTCGGCGTGAATGCTGACCCCGGCGAGGGTCGCACCCGCAACGACAACCATGTCGGCATCCAGGCCGCGTTTGTCGACAAACACCTGCGGGACGTCTCGGACCGCTACGACTTCGACTCGATACGGGTCGGGATCCAGCCCTTCTCCAGCGACTTCCGCGGCTTCCTGTTCCAGGACGCGCCCTTCGGCGTGCGCCTGTTCGGCACCCGCGACAACAACCGGTTCCAGTACAACCTGGCCTGGTTCCGGCGCATGGAAAAGGATACCAACAGCGGCCTCAACGACGTCAGCGAGAGCCTGCGCGACGACGACGTGTTCGTTGCCAACCTGTACTGGCAGGACTTCCCGCGGCTGGGATTCTTCTCCCAGGCCAGCCTGATCTACAACCGCAACCGTGAAGACGAGGTGTTCTACGACACCAACGACTTCATCCAGCGCCCGGCGTCGATCGGCGAGGAGCGGCTGCGGGAATACGATGTTTACTACCTCGGCTACAACGGCGACGGCCACTTCGGCCGCGTGAACTTGACCACCTCATTCTATGTCGCCCTGGGCGAGGAGAAGGACGCGGTATTCAGCGGTCGTGAGTCGGATATCGAGGCCTTCTTCTTCGCCGCGGAACCGTCCATGGACTTCGACTGGATCCGCGCCCGGCTGTCCTTCCTCTATGCCAGTGGTGACGACGACCCCTTCGATGGCAAGAGCACCGGCTTCGACGCCATCTTCGAGAATCCGCAGTTCGCCGGCGCCGATACCAGCTACTACATCCGGCAGGGTCTGCCGCTGATCGGTGGCGGCCGGGTGGCCCTGTCCCAGCGCAACGGGGTCCTGAACTCCCTGCGCTCCTCCAAGGAGCACGGCCAGTCCAACTTCACCAACCCGGGGGTGCTCCTGCTCGGCGGCGGGGTGGATATGGACCTGCTGCCCGAGCTGCGCCTGTCCTTTAACGCCAACTACCTGGCCTTCGCGGAAACCGAGGTGCTGGAGGTGGCGCGGCAACAGGCCAATGTCGACAGCGAGATTGGCATTGACCTGTCCGCGGCGGTGATCTGGCGCCCGTTCATGAGCCAGAACGTGGTGGTGCGCCTGTCCTATGCCCAGCTGCTGTCCGGCCAGGGCTACCAGGACCTGTTTGGCGATGAAGACCCGTACTCCCTCTTGTGCAACGTAATACTGACATTCTGAGTGGCCGTTATGAGCACATCTGATCACACTGGATCCATCGGCAACCCCATACGCTGCTGGACGGCGGGTCTGCTGGCAGCGCTGCTGGCGCTACCCGTGAGCCTGGCCCTGGGGGCGAGTGGCGAAGAGGCGGTGGAGCGCAACTATGTGACGGCGCCCAAGGCCCCGGCCAGCCAGAGCAATGAGCAGATGGAGGCGAAATCCGCGGGCTGCGTCACTTGCCATACCGAGACCGACGAAAAAACCATGCACGCGAACCCGGCGGTCAAGCTGGGCTGCACCGACTGCCACGGCGGTGATGCCGACGTGCGCCGCACCAGTGGCGACGGCGTTGAAGATCCGGCCTACCTGGCGGTCATGGAAAAAGCCCACGTGCTGCCGCGCTACCCGGAGTCCTGGCACTATCCCTCCAGCACCAACCCCGAGCGCACCTATACCCTGCTGAACCGGGAGAGCCCGGAGTTTACCCGCTTCATCAATCCCTCGGATTACCGCATTGCCCGCGAGGCCTGCGGCGCCTGCCACCTGCCGATCATCGAGGCGGCGGAGCGCAGCCTGATGGCGACCTCGGCCATGCTCTGGGGCGGCGCCGCCTACAACAATGGCATCCTGCCCTACAAGCGCTATATCCTCGGCGAGGCCTACACCCGCGAGGGCGAGCCGGCGATGATCCCCGGCCCGGTGCAACCCACCGCCGAAATGACCATGGCCAGCATTCTGCCAGCCCTGTACCCGTTGCCGGCTTGGGAGACCATCAAGCCCGGTGACATCTTCCGCGTGTTCGAGCGCGGCGGCCGCAACATCACCAACCTGTTCCCCGAGACAGGCCTGCCCAATGCCCTGGGCCAGCTGCAGCGGCTCGAGGAGCCCGGCCGGCCCGATTTCCGCCAGTCCAACCGCGGCCCCGGTACCGGCGCGCGGATTTCGGTGCCGGTCATCAACATCACCAAGACCCGCCTGAATGACCCCCACACCTGGTTCATGGGTACCAACGATCAGCCCGGGGATTACCGCCAGTCTGGCTGCGCGGCCTGCCACGTGATCTACGCCAACGACCGTGACCCGCGCCACTCGGGCCCGTACGCGCAGTATGGTCATACCGGCAAGTCGCAGACCGTGGACCCGACCATCTCCAAGGATCGCAAAGGGCACCCGCTGAAGCACGCCTTCACCCGCGCCATCCCCACCGCCCAGTGCATGTCCTGCCACATGCACCAGCCCAATATGTTCGTCAACAGCTTCCTCGGCTACACCATGTGGGACTACGAGTCCGACGCCCCGTCCATGTGGCCCGAGGAGCAGGTGTACCCAACCCACGAAGAGCAGGTCTCTGTGCTGGAGCGCAACCCCGAGGGTGCCGCGCCGCGGGGCAAGTGGGCGGACGTGGACTTCCTGGAAAAGGTGTCAGAACTCAACCCGACCCTGACCGATACCCAGTTTGCCGACTACCACGGCCATGGCTGGAACTTCCGCGCCGTATTCAAGCGTGATCGCACCGGCAACCTGCTGGATGCGGAGGGGGACGTGGTCGAGGACGACGATCCCGACAAGTTCAAGAAAGCCGTGCACATGTCCTCCATCCACCTGGACAAGGGCATGCACTGCGTGGACTGCCACTTTGCCCAGGACAACCACGGCAACGGCCACATCTACGGTGAAGTGGCCGCGGCGGTGGAGATCGACTGCAAGGACTGCCACGGCTCTGCCAGGGCCTATCCCAACCTGTTCACCTCCGGCCCCGCCGCCCTGGACGGCGGCACCGACCTCGGCGCCATCCGCAACCCGGACGGACGCCTGCGTTTTGAATGGAGCGGCAACACCCTGATCCAGCGCTCGGTGCTCGATCCCGACCTGGAGTGGGAGATGAGCCTGGTGAAGGATACGGTGGATCCGGCCCATACCGCCTACAACGAGAAGGCCGCCCGGGCCAAGCTCATGAGCAGGGACACGGCGGAGCAGGATTTCGGTCTGGACGTCGACAGCGACAACCTGGCCCACAGCAACGAGGACATGGAGTGCTATACCTGCCACACGTCCTGGACCACCAGCTGCGCCGGCTGTCACCTGCCCATCGAGGCCAACTACAAGACCGAGCGCAAGCACTACGAGGGCGGCTACTCGCGCAACTGGGCGACCTACAACCCGCAGGTGTCCAGGGACCAGATGTTCCTGCTGGGTCGCCGCGAGGCCGCCAAGGGCGGCAAGATCGCGCCGGTGCGTTCCACTTCCGCGCTGGTGCTGTCCTCCACCAACGCCAACCGCGAGAAGATCTACATCCAGCAGCCGCCCATTGCGGCCAGCGGTTTCAGCTCGCAGGCGTTCAATCCGCACTTCGCCCACACCGTGCGCAAGACCGAGACCAAGGACTGCGAAGACTGCCACCTGTCGAAGAACAATGACAACAACGCGATCATGGCGCAGCTGCTGATGTACGGCACCGGCTTTGTCAATCTGGTCGGTTACTACGCCTGGGTCGGCGGCGAAGAGCACGTCACCGGAGTGCAGGTAACCGAGTGGGATGAACCCCAGGCGGTCATCGGCTCCTACCTGCACCGCTACGCCTATCCGGACTGGTTTGCCGAGCATCAGGCCAACGACCGGCAACTGCTGCACGGCTACCCGCACAGCAGCGGGCCGGCGTCCTGTGTCCAGCATCGCGGCGAGTATCTGTTTGTCGCCGAGGGCGAAAAAGGGATGCACGTGTACGACATCGCCGGCATCGCCAACAAGGGTATTTCGCAGCGGGTCATCACCGCGCCCTTCAGCACCCTGGGCCACGACACCCGCATCCCCAGCAGCAATGCGACCTGTGTCGTGTTGCCGACCAACCAGCCCATCCACCCGGATCGCAACGAGGGTGAGCTGATGCGGGATATCAACCTGGAGCAGCCCTTTCATCCGATCTACAACTACGTGCTGATCACCGATGCGGAGGAGGGCCTGATACTCACCGACGTCAACACCCTCTCCGACGGTGAACCGCGCAACAACTTCCTGGAACGGGACCTCACCTGGAATGATAACGGCGTGCTCGACGGCGCCCGCCATATGGTGCTGGGGGGCTACTATGCCTACATCGTCGCCGATGCCGGCCTGGTGGTGCTGAACCTGAACCAGCCCCTGCAGCCGCGGCTGGTGGATATCGTCCCGCTGAACCGCGCCCACTCCGTGGCCCTGCAGTTCCGCTACCTGTTCGTCACCGATGCCGACGGCCTCAAGACCATCGACGTCACCAACCCCGAGGCGCCGGTACTGGTCGCAGACAACACCATTCCCCTGGGCCAGGCGCGGCGCCTGCATCTGGCGCGCACCTACGCCTATGTCGCAGCGGGTCGGGAGGGCATGGCCATTGTCGATATCACCCGGCCGGATAAGATGCGCCTGCTGCAGACCTTCAGTGAAGGCCTGGTCGACGCCCACGATGTGGCGGTCGGCGCCACCAACGCCTCCCTGTTTGCCTATGTCGCGGACGGTGCCGGCGGGCTCAAGGTTGTCCAGCTGTTCTCACCTTCCAGCCAGCCCAAGTTCTACGGTTTCTCGCCGGAGCCCGCGCCGCAGTTGATAGCCAGCTACCCCACCAGTTCCCCGGCGCTGTCCCTGAGCCGGGGCCTGGAGCGGGATCGTGGCGTGGACGAGACCGGAGGCCAGGTGGCGGTATTTGGCCGCATTGGCGCGCGTCCGTTCAACCTGGAAGAAATGCGCAAACTCTTCACTGACAAAGATGGCAAGCCATGGTTCGTAGAAAACTGACCGCACTGGCGCTGCTGCTGGGGATTGCCGCGGGCATCGCCCAGGCCCAGCCGTTGCCGGAGAAGGGAGCCGACATTCACGAGGGTGTGGCCAGCTGTGCCACCAGTGTCTGTCACGGCAAGGTGAGTGCCGATCCGGAGTCCAATGTCTGGCTCAATGAGTACCGGATCTGGCTGCGCCAGGATTATCACTCCCGTGCCTACCGCACCCTGCAGACGGCGCAGTCCGGGGCCATCGCCGACAAGCTTGGCCTGCCCAGCGCCCAGGGCGCGAAAATCTGCCTGGACTGCCACGCGGACAACGTGCCGGCGGAGGCCCGCGGTCGCCGCTTCCAGATTTCCGACGGCGTCGGCTGCGAAGCCTGCCACGGCGGCGGTGGGCGCTGGCTGGAGTCCCACGCGGAGGCCACCACCAGCCATGCCGATAACCTCGCGAAGGGCATGTACCCGACCGAGGATCCCATGGCCCGGGCGCGGCTGTGCCTGTCCTGCCACCTGGGCACGAAGGACAAGTTTGCCACCCATGAGATCATGGGCGCGGGTCACCCGCGACTGTCCTTTGAACTGGAAACTTTCACCGTCAACCAGCCTGCGCACTACGAGGCAGACGCCGACTATCGCGAGCGCAAGCCGTACATAGCGTCGGTCAACATGTGGCTGGCGGGGCTTGCGGTCACCGGCATGCACACGCTGGAACTGCTGCAGGAAGAGTGGTTCACACAGCAGAGCCTGGTGCCGGAGCTGTCGTTCTTCCAGTGCCATGCCTGCCATCACCCCATGGATGACCTGCGCTGGTCTTCGGAGCCCGACCGGCTGCCGCCGGGAGCAGTGCGCCTCAACGACGCCAGCCTGGTGCTGCTGTTGGCGGTGCTGGAGACCCTGTCCCCGGATGACGTCGCCGGCTTGCGCGCTGATCTCAACGCCCTGCACCAGGCCTCGCAGCAGTCGCGGGAGCGGGTGGTGAGCGCCGCCCGGGCCCTGCATGCACGTCTGGAGCCGCTGGTGGAGCGTCTCAGCAAGGGCAGCTACGGCCCCGAGCAACAACGGCAGCTGCGCCGGGAGCTACTGGCCCAGTCCGCCGCGGAGCGCTTCCGGCATTTCACCGCCGCCGAGCAGGCCTTCCTGGCGGTGGAGACCCTGTCCCTGTCGCTGGGTGATGCGGAGCGGTTGAAGTCGGGCCTCGATGCCCTGTATGGCTCTGTAGAGGATGAAAATCGCTTTGTGCCGCAGCAATTCGCAGTGCTGGCAAGGCAGCTGATGGGCGCCCTATGAAACAACAGTCCGACGCTCGCTGGCTGGCGTGCGGCGATACCGATGTCGGCCGGCGCGAGCACAACGAAGACGCTTTTTTTGTCGACGATGCGCTGGGCTTGATGGTCGTGGCCGATGGCGTCGGCGGCCATCAGGCCGGCGAGGTCGCCAGCCAGGTGACCTGTGAAGTACTGGCGCGGGACGTGCAGCGTATCGGCGATCTCGAGGGGGCCATTCGCAGCGCCAACCTGGAGGTGCGCGACGCGGTTGCCGCCGGTCGCGGCAAGGCGGGGATGGCCACCACCGTGGTCGCGGCCCAGTTTGACGGCTCGCGCTACGAGCTGGCCTGGGTGGGGGACAGCCGCGCCTATCTCTGGGATGGACAGCTGAAGCTGCTGACCCGCGATCACTCCTATGTGGAGTCACTGCTGGAAAAAGGGCAGATTACTTTTGCCGAAGCACGCAACCATCCGCGCAAGAATGTCATTGTGCAGGCAATCGGCCTGCAGGATGAAGACAAGCTGCGGGTGGGCCAGAACAGGGGTCAGCTCAAGGCCGGTGACACTCTGGTGCTTTGCAGCGACGGCCTCAGCGACGTTGTTGACTGTGACCGCCTGGCGGCAATCCTCGCCCGGCAGGAGCCCCTGGAGCAGCGCTGCCACGAACTGGTGCAGGCGGCGGTGCAGAATGGTGGCCGCGACAATGTCACCGTTGTTCTGGTGCAGTGGGCAGGCAGTGGCTCCCCGGTTGCATCCGGTACTGCAGCGGACGCTCCGCTGGAGCCGAACGTGGTCTGGCGGTATGATCCCGGCACCGGCGACTACCACGGCTTGCCGGAGCTGGTGCAGCCGGGCTTGCCGGTGGCGGATGATGCGGCTGCGGTCGCAGCGCCCGCACCGAGGCGGGCGCGCGTGGCCCCCAGGTCGCCCGAGACCACCCAGATGATGTCCGCGGATGAAATGGCCGGGCTGCGTCGGGTGGCGCTGGAACTGCCGGCGAAGCAGCGGCGCAGGCGCATCGTGAGACTGACACTGGTAGCCCTGCTGGCGCTGTCCGCGGCGGCGGCATGGTTTGTATTTGGCCCCACAGTTGGGGCATGAAGGAGCTAGAGGTATGACGGCTGAATTCAGCGCCACGCTGGTGGCGCAGGACGGCACGGAGCACGCCCTGAGCGGCGAGATGCGGGTCGGGCGCACTGACGATTGCGAGATTACCATTGCGGATCCGCGAGTCTCCCGCAACCACGCAGTGTTGCGTGTCGACGGCACCCGGGTGCTGCTGGAGGACATGGGGTCCGCCAATGGCACCCTGGTCAACGGGTTGCGTCTGGTCGGCACGGTGGAACTCAAGAACGGCGACGACGTCCAGTTTGACAAATACCGGTTTCGGCTCGCGGTGGTCGGGCCTGTGTCGGCGGACGTCGATAGCGATGCGACTGTGGTTGCCCCTCTCGGCGATGATGCCACGGTGGTGGCGCCGCTTGAGCCCGACGCCGCGCCGGCGCCAGCCCCCGAGCCGGCTCCCGCAGCTGCGGCCGGCCCCGCGCCTGCTGAGTCACCGCCCAGACCCGCGCCGGTCAGCCCCGACCTCCCCGGCAGCTGGACCGAAGGCGGTACCGGGGAGCACACCCAGTTCCTGTCCATGGATTCGGTGGAGCAGGCATCCGCGGCGGACGTGGGGCGCTCCTCTGATCTGCCGCATCTGATCGTCGTGCGCGATGGCGCCGCGGCAGATGTCATGGAGCTGGAGCCGGGCAGCAGTGGTGACCCGGATGTGTGGGAAATCGGCCGCGAGGACAGCTGCGAGATCATGCTGGACGAGCCCAGTGTCTCCGCCCGCCACGCCCAGCTGATCCACCAGGGTGGTCGCTGGCGCCTGGTCAACCTGGTGTCGGCCAACGGCATCTTCGTCAATGGGGAGAAGCGCCTGACCGCCTATCTCGGCGACGGCGACCAGATCCGCCTGGGCAACGTCAACCTGGTGTTTCGGGCCAGCGTCAATGCGCCCGTCTCCGCCAGTACTCCCGCCAGGGACGGCAAAAGCGCGGCGGGGGGTGCAAGGGCTGGTAGTGCAAAGGCGAGCGGTTCAAGGCTGCCGCTGCTGATTGCTGCAGTGGTGGTGATTGCAGCCGCTGCAGCAGCTGCGTTCTTGCTGCTGTAGTTTTTCCGCGCTGGCCGGGAGCGCGCTGCGCTCCCCTTGCTATTCCAGACGCTGCAGTTCCTCGTCGAGGATATCCGGGTTGTCCAGGTGGGCCTGCAACAGGGCCAGCAACGGCGCGATGTTCTCACGGTCCACATGTTCGACGGTAAACCCGAGGCGCATGTTGTCGACACTCTGCAGCCAGGCATGCAGTTCCAGCGGTTCCTTTGCGCCGGTGTCGATCAGCAGGGTAAAGGGCTCGTTGTACTGGGCATCCCAGACATCGGGTTGATCGGTGGCGGCGCCGCCCAGGGAAATTTCGACCAGGCGCTGGTGCCAGACACTGCCACCCTGCTGCACTTCCACCGGGAGGTCGATGCGGACATGGGTGAAATCCTGATGTTCGCTGCGCGATTCGGGCATGGGTCTACTCTTCCAGTTATTTGTAAATCGACATCATCATAGCGCTGCCCCGCCGCCAATTCCACGTAGGAGCCCGCTCTGCGGGCGATATTCTCTGCCCGCTGCGCGGCCATTCACCTTGTGGCCCAGGCCACCCTCTCTGGCCGCTGCGCGGCCATTCACCTTGTCTGCGGGCGCAAAGTCGATCGCGCGGAGACCGCGCTCCTACAGTATTGGCTTCAGGTCTTCAGCTTGCGGTACTTCACCCGGTGGGGCTGCGCCGCCGCCGCACCCAGGCGCGCCTTGCGGTCTTCCTCGTAGTCGCTGAAGTTGCCTTCGTGGAAGATTACGCTGCCATCGTCTTCATAGGCGAGAATGTGGGTGGCGATGCGGTCCAGGAACCAGCGGTCGTGGGAGATGACCATGGCGCTGCCCGGGAAGGTGAGCAGTGCTTCTTCCAGTGCGCGCAGGGTTTCCACGTCCAGGTCGTTGGTCGGCTCGTCCAGCAGCAGCACATTGGCGCCCTGCTGCAGCAGCTTGGCCAGGTGCAGACGGTTGCGCTCGCCGCCGGACAGGTCCTTGACGAACTTCTGCTGGTCCGAGCCCTTGAAGTTGAAGCGGCCCACATAGGAGCGCGAGTTCACCTCGTAGCTGCCGATACGCATGATATCGTGGCCGCCGGAGACTTCCTCCCAGACCGTCTTGCTGCCGTCGAGGTCGTCGCGGGACTGGTCGACGTAGCCCAGCTGCACGGTTTCACCGACCACCACCTCGCCGCCATCGGCCTGCTCTTTTCCCATCAGGATCTTGAACAGAGTCGACTTGCCCATGCCGTTGGCGCCGATGATGCCGACGATACTGCCCTTGGGCACGGTGAAGCTGACATTGTCAAACAGCAGCCGGTCGCCAAAGGTCTTCTTCAGATGGTGCACCTCGATGACCTTGTCCCCCAGTCGCGGTCCCGGCGGGATGTAGATTTCGTTGGTCTCGTTGCGGGACTGGAACTCCTGTGACTGCAACTCGTCAAAACGCTGCAGGCGGGCCTTGCTCTTGGCCTGGCGCCCCTTGGGATTGCTGCGCACCCACTCCAGCTCCGACTTGATCGCCTTCTGGTGCGAAGCCTCGGTGCGTTTTTCCTGCTCCAGGCGCGCTTCCTTGGCTTCCAGCCAGTCTGAGTAGTTGCCCTCGTAGGGGATGCCGCGGCCGCGATCCAGCTCCAGGATCCAGCCGGCGGCATTGTCGAGGAAGTACCGGTCGTGCGTGATCGCCACCACCGTACCCGGGAAATCGTGCAGGAACTTCTCCAGCCAGGCCACGCTCTCGGCATCCAGGTGGTTGGTGGGCTCGTCAAGCAGCAGCATGTCCGGCGCCGACAGCAGCAGGCGGCACAGCGCCACCCGGCGCAGCTCACCCCCCGACAGGGTGCTCACTTCCGCTTCCCAGGGCGGCAGCCGCAGTGCGTCCGCCGCCACCTCCAGCTTGTGCTCCAGGTTGTGCGCGTCCGTGGCCTGGATGATGTCCTCCAGTCGCGCCTGCTCCTTCGCCAGGGCGTCAAAGTCCGCATCGGGCTCGGCATAGGCGGCATAGACCTTGTCCAGCCCCGCCAGCGCGTCGATCGCGTCCTGCAGACCCTCCTCGACATTGCCGCGCACATCCTTGTCCGGATTCAGCTGCGGCTCCTGCGGCAGATAACCGATCTTGATCCCCGGCTGCGGCCGCGCCTCGCCGAGGATGTCGGTGTCTATCCCTGCCATGATCCGCAGCAGGGTGGACTTGCCCGAGCCGTTCAAACCCAGCACGCCGATCTTGGCGCCCGGGAAAAACGACAGGGAGATGTCTTCGAGGATTTTCTTCTTCGGCGGCACGACCTTGCCGACGCGATTCATGGTGTAGACGTACTGTGCCATCTGGGAATAGTGCCTGTGGTGGTGAAAATGTGGGCGGATTCTAGCAGGAATACGACGCGGCTTCAGCGGCTGCTGACCTCCGTTTAGTAGTTCAAGTTGTACTCCCGAGCCATGGCCGTTTTCGGACGGGAGCACCTTTCGGGTACCGGTGCCGCTCCCTGCAGCCCTCCCGGGACCCGCTCAAGCCACACCCGGTGAAGCGGGGTGGGCTCTCCATGGGCGCGTGTTCCTCGACGTCCTGTCTCGGACAGTCCCGGGAGGGCTGCAGGGACCGCCACCTCCGGGGGAATCGAAGGTCTTGTGGGTTTTGACACCTGATACGTTACAGGGTGCATTCAGGGCATGATTCGGAGCTTCAAACACAAGGGTTTGGCTAAATTTTTAAGACTGGCAGCACTGCAGGGATTCAGGCTGCTCATGCGAAGCGGCTTCGGCTTGTTGTTGGCAGGCTGAATGCGGCGGTAGACGTCAAAGACATGGACTTGCCGGGTCTTGTGCTGCACGAACTCTCTGGAAATCGCAACGGCATCTGGTCAGTGAGAGTCAGTGGTAACTGGCGCGTGACGTTCCGCTTTGAGGATGGAGATGCCGAGATCGTGAATTACGAGGATTATCATTGAGGTGCCGCCGATGTTGATGCACAGCCCCCGCGCCCAGATCGAAGTACTATCCACAGCCCCACCAGTGCTTCGACCGAAGCACTATCAACACCCCGTCAATCCGCAATCGGCGCCGAACTCAGATCATCCGGATCCAGCTCCGAGTCATCCGGCTCGTGCGCCTCGTGGAACTCGTCTACCTCCCAGTTCGCCTTCGACCCGATCTCCGCGATGTGGAACAGGGCGTCGCCCTCGTAGGCCAGCGGCAGGTTGGTGCGCCCGACCACGATGCCGTGGCTATCGGCGACCACGTCGGTTTCGCTGGTACCCATCGGGTCGGCGATGAAGGCGATGGTCTGACCCTTGTCCACTTCCGCCCCCAGCGGCACCAGTACCCGCAGGATGCCGCTCTCCGGGGCGCGGATCCAGTGAGTGCTGCGGCTGATGATGGGCGGCTTCACCCGGGCGCGGCTGCGGCGCAGCATGCCGATATGGCGCATGACGTTGAGCACGCCCTTGACCCCGGCGCGGATGTAGATCTCGTCGAACCGCAGGGCCTCGCAGGATTCGTACAGCAGCACCGGCACCCCGAGATCACCGGCGGCCTGGCGCAGGGAGCCGTCGCGGAGCTTGGCGTCGATGGCGATGGGGGCGCCGAAGGCCTCGGTCATGCCCAGTACCTGCGCGTCTTCCAGGTTGGCGCGGATCTGGGGGAAATTGCTGCGGTGGCGGGCGCCGGTGTGGAGGTCGATGCCGTGGCTGCACTTGACCACGACTTCCTGCAGGAATGTGTGCGCAATGCGCCCGGTGAGGGAGCCGCGGGTGGAACCGGGGAAGGAGCGGTTCAGGTCGCGGCCGTCGGGCAGGTAGCGGGTGTGGTTGATGAAACCGTAGATGTTGACGATGGGGATGGCGATCACGGTGCCGCGGATGCGCTCAAGGTGCGGGTCCTTGAGCAGGCGGCGGATGATCTCTACACCGTTGATCTCATCGCCGTGGATCGCCGCGCACACGAACAGGATTGGACCTGGGCGCTTGCCGCGCACGACCTGGAGGCTGATGGACAGGTTGTCATGGGTGTAGGTGGGGGCGACGGGGATGTCGATCACCTTGCGTTCGCCGGGCAGGATCTCCTGGCCGCCAATCACGAGCGTCTTGCCGTTAGCCGGCATTGGTGCCTCTCTCTGTCAGGGTGCTTTCTTGCCCAGCAGGTAGGAGCGTCCCGGGTCGACCAGGCAGCGGCCGCGCATGGCGGTGCGGCCCAGCAGCATCCGGAAGCGCATGGTTTCCCGGTCTGTGAGCGTCATTTCCGCCTCGAAGCTCTCTGAGCCGAGGCTGACGGTGGTGACGATAACATAGCGTGTCTCCCGGTGGCCGCCGGAATCGGTGACCTGGCGCTGGTCCAGCACCCTGGCCTCGCAGTCCACGGCCCGGGTGGTGTCCCCCTGGCGCGGGTGGATGCCGAAGCGGACCCAGCGCTCGCCATCGCGCTCGAAGGGCTCGACATAAAAGGCGTGCAGGGCGCTGGTGCGGGCGCCGGTGTCCACCTTGGCCTTGATCCGGTCAATGCCGAGATCGGGCAGGCCCAGCCACTCCCGCCAGCCCAGGGTTACCGCTGTACTCACGCCGCCGCCACCAGGGAGCGGCCGCGGCCGATACCGTAGTATTCGATGCCCAGTTCTTCCATCTGCGCCGGGTTGTAGAGGTTGCGACCGTCAAAAATCACCGGCTGGCTCAGTTCGCGCTTGAGCAGTTCGAAGTCCGGCGACCAGAAGGCCTTCCACTCGGTGCAGATGACCAGGGCGTCGGCGCCCTTGAGGGCGTCTTCCTTGTGCTCGCAGAGAACGAGGTCGTCGCGCTCGCCGTAGATCTCCCGGCAGGCGCCCATGGCCTGGGGATCAAAGGCCTGGACCTTGCCGCCGTAGGACCAGATCCCCTCCAGCAGATAGCGGCTGGGGGCCTCGCGCATGTCGTCGGTATTGGGCTTGAAGGAAAGACCCCAGACGGCGATGGTCTTGCCGGACAGGTCGGAGCCCAGTCGCGCCATGACCCGCTCCGCCAGCTTGTTTTTCTGCCGCTGGTTGGTGTCGTGCACCGAGGTAAGAATGTTGGCGCGATGGCCGTGCTGCTCGGCCAGGTGTTTCAGGGCCCGCACGTCCTTGGGGAAGCAGGAGCCGCCGTAGCCACAGCCGGGGTAGATGAAGTGGTAGCCGATGCGCGGGTCCGCGCCCATGCCGCGGCGCACCAGCTCGATGTCCGCGTTCACCGCCTCGGCGATGGTGGCCATTTCATTCATGAAACTGATCTTGGTGGCGAGCATGGCATTGGCTGCGAGCTTGGTCATCTCCGCGCTGCGCGGATCCATGTGCATGATCTTCTCGTGGTTGCGGTTGAACGCCTGGTACATGCGCCGGAGTTCTTCCAGTACTTTGCCGGATTCGGTGCCAATAATGATGCGGTCGGGGCTCTGGCAGTCCGCCACCGCGGAGCCCTCCTTGAGGAACTCGGGGTTGGAGGCCACTTCGATGGGAATGCTGCGGCCCTGTGACTCGAGCGCATCGACGATGTGCTGGCGCACCTTGTCGGCGGTGCCCACGGGCACTGTGGACTTGGTGATGACCACCTTGCGGCTGGTCATGTAGCGGGCGATCGACGTCGCCACCTGCAGCACATGGCTCATGTCGGCGGAACCATCGCTGCCCGCGGGGGTGCCGACGCAGATGAACAGGTAGTCGCTGGCCTGCACGGCTTCCTTGGCATCCGTGGTAAAGGACAGCAGGCCGCTGGCGATGCCGTTGCGGATCAGCTGGGACAGGCCGGGCTCGAAGAAGGGGACATCGCCGTCCCGCAGGCGGTCGACCCGGGCGGCGTCGATATCCATGCAGATGACCCGGTGGCCGACATCCGCGAAAATTGCAGCCTGTACCAGGCCCACGTAGCCGCTGCCGAAAATGCTGATATTCATGGGTTGTCAGGAGATCCTGTGTCGTTGTGGCAAGGTTAGGCCGACCACTGTATGTCATAAAGGTGACAGAAATAATACAGGATTGGGGCAGCGCTGGCCCGCTACTTATATGGCGAGGTGAATTTGGGTAAAATGCGCCGCTTTACCCACCCGGGCGTTCGCGCCCCCCGCCAGCCAGGGGACACCGATGTTTGACCAGAGCATGACCATTGCAGGTTTCGACGACGAGATCTTTGCCGCCATCAAGGAGGAAGAGCGTCGCCAGGAAGAGCACATTGAGCTTATCGCCTCGGAAAACTACGCCAGCCCCCGGGTCATGGAGGCCCAGGGTACGGTGCTCACCAACAAATACGCGGAAGGCTACCCCGGCAAGCGCTATTACGGGGGCTGTGAGTTTGTCGACAAGGCCGAGCAGCTGGCCATCGATCGTGCCAAGGCCTTGTTTGGCGCGGACTACGCCAACGTCCAGCCCCACTCCGGTTCCCAGGCCAACTCCGCGGTCTACCAGGCCCTGTGCAACGCTGGCGATACCGTGCTGGGCATGAGCCTGGCGGACGGCGGCCACCTGACCCACGGCGCCAAGCCGAACTTTTCCGGCAAGATGTACAACGCCGTCCAGTACGGCCTGAAGGGAGATACCGGCGAAGTCGACTACGATCAGGTGGAAGCGCTGGCGCTGGAGCACAAGCCGAAAATGATCGTGGCGGGCTTCTCCGCCTACTCACGGGTCATGGACTGGGCGCGTTTCCGCGAGATCGCCGACAAGGTGGGCGCCTATCTGCTGGTGGACATGGCCCACGTGGCCGGCCTGGTGGCGGCGGGGGTCTACCCCAACCCGGTGCCGCACGCCGATGTGGTGACATCCACTACCCACAAGACCCTTCGTGGCCCCCGTGGCGGCATTATCCTGGCCCGTGCCAATGAGGTGCTGGAGAAGAAGTTCCAGTCCGCCGTGTTCCCGGGCGGCCAGGGCGGCCCGCTGATGCACGTGATTGCGGCCAAGGCAATCAGCTTCAAGGAGGCCGCCAGCCCGGAGTTCGTCGCCTACCAGAAGCAGGTGGTGGCCAACGCCCGGGCCATGGCCAGGACCTTCATCGAGCGCGGCATCAATATTGTCTCCGGCGGCACCGACAACCACCTGATGCTGGTGGACCTGATCGGCAAGCCCTACACCGGCAAGGATGCGGACGAGGCCCTGGGCCTGGCCAACATCACCGTGAACAAGAACGCGGTCCCCAATGACCCGCGCTCGCCATTCATTACCTCCGGCCTGCGCGTCGGTACCCCGGCCATCACCACCCGCGGCTTCGGCGAGGCGGAAACCGTCGAGCTGGCGGGCTGGATGTGCGATGTGCTGGAGGCGCTGGAGCGAGGCAATGCCGATGCAGCCATCGCCGAGGTAAAGGGCAAGGTGCTGGATATCTGCGCACGGTTTCCGGTCTACCGCTGAGCTGATTCCTGTAGGAGCGCAGTCCCTGCGCGATCGCCCGCAGAGCGGGCTCCTACGGGTTCGGAGCAGGTGTAGGAGCGCAGTCCTTGCGCGATCGCCCGCAGAGCGGGCTCCTACGATGGTTCACAACCAAATGGAATCCCAGAAACTGTACTCAGCCGGCGAGCTTGCCAGCCCTGCCCGCAGGGGGTTGGCGATGATATAGCGCGCCAGCGCCCGCAGGCTTTCTTCACGTCGCACGGCGTGGTCGTGGAAACCGCGCTGCCACACCGGCCCAATGCCGGGGCGGCGTGCCCTCAGTTTCCGTGTTGTTGTCGCTTTTACGAAGCGTACTGTCGCCGACAGCTCCGCCCCCGCCTTCAGCTGTAACATCCAGTGCAAATGGTCCGGCATCACAACGAAGCAGAGTGTGGTGGCCGAGACCTCGGCTTCCCGCAGACTCTGAACCAACAGGCGCGCATTGTGGAAACTGGCAAACAGCGGTCGGCGTTGGGCGCATACGGTAGTTACGACGTAAATCAGATTCGCCCTGGAGTAACGCCCCTTGCGCAGGGCCTGCGATCTGGGCATGTTCGGGTGCCTCGGTTGGGGATGGAGGCTGATGATCACCCGGGTGTGGGTGTTGAAGCCACGTCAGAAGTGATCAATTTGATCGGGCACTGTGGGAGCAGCGCACTTTGTGCGTGATCGCCCGCGGACAAGGTGAATGGCCGCGGCAGCGGCCAGAGAGGGTGGCCTGGGCCACAAGGTGAATGGCCGCGGCAGCGGCCAGAGAGGGTGGCCTGGGCCAGCGGGCTCCTACACATTCACCAGGCGATGCCGTAGTCGTCGCCGTAATCCGATGCAGCCCCATGCAGGGTGCCGTGCTCGCGGTCAAACCAGATTGCGGTGGTCGGATTGTAGGTGCGCTCCACCACCTCGACCTCGTAGCCCATGCGCGACAGTTCGGCGCGGGTGAACGGAGATACCAGGGGCGTCACCTGCAGCCGGCCTGGCTGGGCCTGATGGGCACCGAAGGAGCTCTGCAACTGGTAGCTGAGGATGTTGTGGGCCTCCGCCGCCTGCTGCACGTTCATGTCGAACTCGACCATGTTGAGGAAAAACTGCAGCAGGTTCTGGTCCTGGGTGTCACCGCCCTGCACCGAAAAGGCCATTAGCGGTTTGCCGTCCTGCAATGCCATGCTCGGAGTCAGGGTCACCCGCGGCCGCTGCCCGGGCTGCACCACGTTGTAGGGGTTCAGCGCCTCCTCCAGCACAAAACTCTGCATGCGCTGGCTCAAGCCCACACCAGTATTGCCCGCGACAAAGGCGGGAATCCAGCCGCCCGACGGGGTCACGGAAATCACCCAGCCCTCGGCGTCCGCGGCCTGGATGGAGGTGGTGCCCGCCAGAAACGCCTCATCGGCGCTCATGGTGCTGGCCTGCTGGAAGCCCTCCGCACCCTCGGCCTCCGCGGCGGGCGGGATCGGGGTCCAGGCCTGGCGCAAGGCTTCGAAAGGGTTGTTGCCGCCCTGGAAAGGGTAGGGGTCGCCGGGCTTGAGGTCGGTTAGATTCTGGTCGGCGGGCATAAGCTGACGCCGCTGCTCGGCGTACTTTTTCGACAGCAGGCCTGCGACGGGCTCCTCAGGCGCGACGTAGGGGTCGCCGTAGTAGAAGTCGCGATCGGCGAAGGCCAGGTTCATGGCCTGGTACAGGGTGTGGATATAGCGGGTGCTGTTGTAGCCCATGGCCCTGAGGTCGAACCCTTCCAGCAGGTTCAGGGCCTGCAGCATGGCGGGCCCCTGGGTCCAGGTGGTGAGCTTGTAGACATCGATGCCGCGGTAGCTGACGCTCACCGGCTCCTCGATGATCACCTCCCAGTTGGCCAGGTCCCCGGCGGTAATCAGTCCGCCCTGTTCCCGGGTGGCGCGGACAATCTCGGCGGCGATGTCGCCGCGGTAGAAGCGGTCGTTGGCGGCCATGATCGCGGCCTTGCGGTCGCTGCCCGCGGCCAGCGCCTCGGCCTCGGTGGCCACCAGTTTTTCCAGGGTCGCGAGCAGGTCGGGCTGGCGGAAGATTTCCCCGGGCGCCGGCGCCGCGCGCTGTTCGGGAGTGTCGGCGTCGTAGTGGGGCAGGAACACCCGTCGCGAGTCCGGCCATTGCTGCAGGATGTCGCGGCGGCTCTCGATAAACCGGGCCTGGGTTTCCTCGATGGGGTAGCCCCGGGCCATTTCCATGGCCGGCGCCAGCACCTGCGCCAGGCTGAGGCGGCCGAATTCCGCCAGCATCACCATCAGCCCGCCCGGGGTGCCCGGGGTGACCGCGGCCAACGGCCCATACTCCGGCGGGTAGAGCATGCCCTGGTCGCGGAAGAATTCCGGGGTGGCGCCGGTGGGTGCCACCCCCAGCGCGTTGATGCCCTTGACCTTGCCGGTATGCGGGTTGTAGATCAGGGCCTGGGTTTCGCCGCCCCAGCCGAGTACGTCCCACATGGTCGAGGTCACTGCGAGCATGGCCGCCGCGGCGTCGATGGCATTGCCGCCCTGCTGGAACATCATCGCCCCGGCGGTGGCGCCCTGGGGCTTGCCGGTCACAGCGACCCAGTGTTTGCCCAGCAGCACCGGGCGCGCGGTTTTCTGCGCCAGGCTGGTGGCGGGGAGAGCGAGCGCGCAGATGACTGTGGCGAGCGTGGCCTGGCGGAGCAGGCGTGGAAGCGTGGGCTTGATCATGGTTGTCTCCTGATGGCAGGGGCAGAGCATAGCAAAGATGGAGGTTGGGGGTGCCCGGAGGCGGGCGATTGAAAATGGACGCAGTGGGTTAATGCATACGGGAGTCGTCTCCGGGACAATTGGTAAATCCCCGGAGGAGGACTATTATGACCTCAGTGCAATTTGACACCTTGCGCGACGCGCGTCGGCTGAAAGAAGTGGGTGTAGCGAAGGAGGAGGTACAGGCAGAGCTTGTGGCAGAGGCATTCGGTTTCTACGTAGACAACCTCGTTACCAAGGATTATCTGGACGCGACCTTGGACGCTCGCTTTGCCCAGCAGGATCGCCGTAGCGATGCTCGTTTCGCCCAGGTTGAAGGCACACTGCGCCTGCACAGCGCCCTGCTCGCGATTATCGCCGCCGCGGTGCTGATACCGAAGCTGTCGGCGCTGGCTCTGCGCTAACGGCTGCGCTGGAGACCGCCGCTCCCGGCGTTTGGATTCCCGCCCGGATCGCCCTTCCCAGCCCGGAAATATGTTACGCTTCAGACACTTGTCCACAGGGTAACCTCCCATGCATTGCCCCTTTTGTGCCGCCGATGACACCAAGGTGATCGACTCGCGGCTGGTCGCCGAGGGCGACCAGATCCGCCGCCGCCGCGAGTGCCTGAGCTGCAAGGAACGCTTCACCACCTACGAGGTGGCGGAACTGGTAATGCCGCGGGTCATCAAGCAGAACGGCAACCGCGAACCCTTCGATGAAAACAAGCTGCGGGCGGGGTTCCAGCGCGCGCTGGAGAAGCGGCCGGTGTCGGTGGAGGACATTGAGGCCACCATCAATCACATCAAGCACGCCCTGCGCGCCACCGGCGAGCGCGAAGTGGGTTCCCGGGTGCTGGGGGAGCTGGTAATGGACCACCTCAAGCAGCTGGACCAGGTGGCTTATGTGCGTTTTGCCTCGGTCTATCGCAGCTTCCAGGATATCTCCGAGTTTCGCGATGCCATCGAGCGCCTGGAAGCAGAGCCCAAGCGCGAGCCCAGCGGCGCTGTCTGAAGCCGCAATGACCGACACCCACTTTGACACCCGGATGATGGCGCGGGCCTTGCAGCTGGCCCGTCGCGGGCGCTACTCCGCCATGCCCAATCCCCACGTCGGCTGTGTGCTGGTGCGCGATGGCCATATCATCGGCGAGGGTTTTACCCAGCCGGCCGGTGGCAACCACGCCGAGATCGAGGCGCTGGCGGCGGCCGGCGATGCCCGCGGCGCTACCGCCTATGTCACCCTGGAACCCTGCAGCCACCACGGCAAGACCGGGCCCTGCGCCGACGCCCTGCTCGCCGCCGGCATACGCCGGGTAGTCGCTGCGCTGGAGGACCCCAATCCGCAGGTGGCCGGTCGCGGCCTGGCGCGGCTGCGCGAGGCGGGGGTGGACGTGAGCTGTGGCCTGCTCGCCGCAGAGGCGGAACAGGTCATCCCGGGCTTTATTGCCCGCATGCGCCGTGGCTACGGTAGGGTACGGGCCAAGCTGGCCATGTCCCTGGACGGGCGCACCGCCATGGCCTCTGGCGAGAGCCAGTGGATCACCGGCCCCGCGGCACGACAGGATGTGCAGCGGCTGCGGGCCATGAGCTGCGCCATCCTTACCGGTGCCGGCACGGTGCTGGCGGATAACTGCGCCCTCACGGTGCGCGCCGCGGAGCTGGGCATGGACCCTGCCGATGCCGCCCGCGCCAGCGCCTGCCAGCCCCTGCGTGTGGTGCTGGATTCACGCTTGCAGGCGCCCGCGGACGCCCGCATCTTCAGCGCGGATGCGGCGACGCTCTGCTGCCACAGCGCCGACACCGCGCCACCTGCGGCGCCGCCGGGCGCCACCACCGAGCTGCTGGCCCTGGCCCGTGCTGATCACGGCCTGGACCTGCAGGCGCTGCTGATGGAGCTCGGCAGGCGGCAATGCAACGAAATTCTGGTAGAATCTGGCCCCCGTTTGGCGGGGGCCCTGCTGCAGTTGGGCCTGTTGGACGAATTGATCGTATACATGGCGCCCACCCTGCTGGGGAGTTTGGCCCGGCCATTGCTGGAGCTGCCGCTCAATCACATGGCGGAACAGGTGCCGCTGACACTGCTCGATGTGCGCAGGGTGGGTGAGGACTGGCGCTTTACCGCTGTCCCCCGGCGCTAACACAGGACTACAGCATGTTCACAGGAATCATCCAGGCCGTTGGCACGATTGCCGCGCTTGAGCCTTCCGGCGGCGACATGCGCCTGCGGGTGCAGGGCGGCAAATTGCCGCTGGACGACGTCGGCCTCGGCGACAGCATCGCCACCAATGGCGTCTGCCTCACGGTCACTGAGCTGCCGGGGGATGGCTACTGGGCGGATGTATCGCGGGAAACCCTGGACTTCACTACCCTCGGTGGCCTCAAGCCCGGCAGCCGGGTCAACCTGGAAAAGGCATTGACGCCTGCCAGCCGTCTCGGCGGCCATATTGTCAGCGGTCATGTCGATGGCGTCGGCGAGATAGTCAGCGTGGTCGCGGATGGCCGCTCCTATCGCTACGTGATGCGGGCACCGGACGGGCTGGCGAAATATATCGCCCACAAGGGCAGCATCTGTGTCGATGGCACCAGCCTCACCGTGAACGCGGTCAACGGCGCCGAGTTCGAGCTCAACATCATTCCCCAGACCTGGGCCGAGACGGTGTTTGCCGAGTACCGGCCTGGCAGCCGGGTGAACCTGGAAGTGGACGTGATAGCCCGCTACCTGGAGCGCCTGGTGCTGGGTGAAGACGCTGCCAAACCCGGCCACCAGGGCGGCATCTCCCTGGCGACCCTGGCCGACAACGGCTACCTGCGCGGCTAGGTGGGGCCGCCCAGGTGGGGCCGCCCAGATCGCAACGCTCACAAGGATTCGATTGGCATGCAAGTAAACACCGTAGACGAACTGATCAGTGACATCCGCCAGGGCCGCATGGTGGTGCTGGTGGACGATGACGACGACAGCCACAACGAGGGCGTGGTGATGGTGGCGGCGGAACACGTCACCGCCCAGCACGTGAACTTCATGGCCCGCCAGGCCCGGGGCCTGGTGTGCCTGACCCTGACCGAGGAGCGCTGCCGGCAGCTGGACCTGCCGCCCATGGTGGCCGCGGCGCACGGCGAGAAATCCAACTTCACCCTCTCCATCGAGGCTTCCGTGGGCATAGACACCGGCATTTCCGCCGCCGACCGCGCCCGCACCGTGCTGGCCGCGGTCGCGCCCCACGCGGTGCCCGCGGATATCGTCCAGCCCGGGCATATCTTCCCGCTGACGGTTACCCCCGGTGGCGTGCTCACCCGCGCCGGCCATACCGAGGCCGCGAGCGATTATGCCAGCCTCGCCGGGCTGCTGCCGGCGGCGGTCATCGCCGACATCCTGACACCGGACGGTGTCCTTGCCGACGGCCCGGCGCTGGTGGAGTTTGCCGCCCGCCACGGCCTCAAGATCGGTACCATCGCCGACTTGATCCACTTTCGCATGGTCAATGAGCGCACCATCGAGCGGGTGCGGGAAGGCGAGATCGAGACCAGTCACGGACCCTTCCGGCTGACCGTGTACCGCGATGACACCGGCGGCCGCCTGCACCTGGCGCTGTCCCGGGGCGAGATTGCCGCCGCTGAGCCGACGCTGGTGCGGGTGCATGTTGCCTCCACCTTGCGCGACCTGATCACCAGCCAGCTACCGGACCGCGCCTCCTGGAGTATCGGCGCCTGCCTGGCCCGGGTGGCGGAAGCCGACCGTGGTGTCATCGTGCTGCTGGCGGGCCAGGAGAGCGCCGGGCAGTTGCTGGACAGCGTCGACATGGCTCTGGGCCAGGCGCCTTCAAGCACGGGTGCACTGCCCGACACCTATACCACCGTCGGCCTCGGTTCCCAGATCCTGAAGGATCTCGGGGTCGGAAAAATCCACCTGATGGGCGCGCCCATCAAGTACAATGCGATTTCGGGTTTTGACCTGGAAGTACTCGAATACCTGGCGCCCTGAACCGGGGCCCAGCGAACAAGGAACAGGCAATGGCAAACATCAAGACGATTGAAGGGGATTTCACCGGCAGCGGCGGTAAGTTTGCGCTGGTGGTGGGGCGCTGGAACAACTTTGTAGTCGAGCACCTGCTGGAGGGCGCGATTGACGCTCTGCGGCGCCACGGGGTCAAGGATGCCCAGCTCACCATCGTGCGCGCCCCCGGCGCCTTCGAGATCCCGCTGGTCTGCCAGCGGGTGGCCAAAAAGGGCGGCATCGATGCCATTATCGCCCTCGGCGCGGTGATCCGTGGCGGCACCCCGCATTTCGAGTATGTCGCCGGCGAATGTACCAAGGGGATCGCCCAGGTTAGCCTGGAGCACGGCATCCCCATTTCTTTCGGCGTACTGACCGTGGATTCCATCGAGCAGGCAGTCGAGCGCTCCGGTACCAAGGCCGGCAACAAGGGCGCGGAAGCGGCCCTGTCGGCGCTGGAAATGGTCAGTCTGCTGGGCCGGATCGGGAGCTGACCGCGCGCGTGAACAAGCAGGCCCGCAATACCCTCGCCGCCGAGCGCCACAAGGCCCGCCACTACGCCATGCAGGCCCTGTACCAGTGGCACATGGCCGCGGCGCCGGTGAACCAGATCGAAGCAGAGTTCCGCGCCGACTACGACTTCAGCCACGTGGACCTGGAGTACTTCCAGGCCCTGCTGCACGGGGTTCCGGCCAGCGTCACTGAGCTGGAAGCGGTTTTCGAGCCCTTGCTGGACCGCAAGCTGGACGACCTCGGCCCCATCGAGCGCAGTCTGCTGCGCATGGGTACGTGGGAGCTGCAGCACCGGATCGACGTGCCCTGGAAAGTGGTGATCAACGAAGCCGTCTCGCTGGCGAAAAAGTTCGGAGCCACCGACAGCCACAAGTACATCAATGGCGTGCTCGACAAGGTCGCCCGCCAGCTGCGCAAGGCCGAAACCGAAGCCGACGCCTGATGCCGGCCGACGAATTCTCCCTGATAGCCCGCTACTTTTCCGCCTTTGGCGCCGGCCCCGCGGTGGCGCTGGGCGTCGGCGATGATTGCGCCATCCTGGCGCTGGAACCCGGGGAGCGCCTGGCGACCTCGGTGGATACAGTGGTGGCGGGCGTACACTTCCTGGAGGACAGCCTGCCCGAGGATGTCGGCTACCGTGCGGTCGCGGCGGCGGCCTCCGACCTCGCGGCCATGGGCGCGAGGCCCCTGGGCATGACCCTGGCCCTGACCCTGCGGGATGCCGATGAACTGTGGTTGCACAGCTTCAGCCAGGGGGTAGGCGCAGCCGCTGCGGATCTGGCGCTGCCCCTGGTGGGTGGCGATACTACCCGCGGGCCGCTCACCATCACGGTGCAGGTTTTTGGCGCGGTGCCGGTCGACAGGGCCCTGCTACGCGCTGGGGCGCAGCCAGGGGATGGCGTGTATGTGTCCGGCACCCTGGGCGATGCGGCGGGCGGGCTGGCGGTACTGGAGGGGCGCTATCGGCCGGACCCGGCCGCAGCGGAATACCTGGAGCAGCGTTTTTTCCGTCCCACGCCGCAGCTGGCGCTGGGCGTGGCGCTGCTGGGGGTCGGGCCCGGGAGCCCGGGAGCAGAGGTCACCCGTGCCAGCGCCGCCATTGATGTTTCCGACGGGCTGCTGGCGGATGCCGGTCATATCGCCGCCGCCAGCGGGGTGCGCATTCAACTCGACGCGGCGCGGCTGCCGCTGTCGCCGGCCCTGGCGGCGCATCCGGACCGTGACCAGGCCCTGCGCTGGGCACTGGCCGGCGGCGATGACTACGAGCTGTGCTTCTGCCTGCCCTCCGCTGCATCCGCGCCGGCGGGCTGCACCCGGGTCGGCGAGGTGGTGGCGGGTGAGGGTGTCTCCTGCCCCGGCTTCGGTGACCTCACGGCAGGCTATAATCACTTCTCGTAACCCGCGCTCTCTGTCTCTCTGTGGGAGCCCGTTGGCCCAGGCCACTTGCTCTGTCCGCTGCGCGGCCATTCACCTCGTCTGTGGGCGATAGGTGGCTATCGCCCGCAGAGCGGGCTCCTACACGGCGGGCTCGAGACGCAGTACACTGGATTCACTTCACAATGGAAATCACTCTATGGCCGCCAAGCCCGCCGCTCCGCCGCTGGCGATCCTCCGCAATCCGGTGCAGTTCCTCGCCTTCGGTTTCGGCAGTGGCCTGTCACCCAGGGCCCCCGGCACCGCGGGCACCCTGGCCGCGATTCCCCTGTTCCTGCTGGCCGAAGCGGCGCTGGCCAACACCGCCTCCCCCTTGCTCTGGTACAGCCTGTTTATTGTTGTCACCACCGTCGCCGGCGTGTGGATCTGTGACCGCGCCAGTGCCCAGTTGGGGGTTCACGACCACCCCGGTATCGTCTGGGACGAATTCGTCGGCTACTGGATCACCATGTGGGCGCTGCCTGCGGGCTGGGTCTGGGTGCTGGCCGGCTTCGTCGCCTTCCGGATCTTCGACATCCTCAAGCCCTGGCCGATCGGGTGGCTGGACCGCAGGGTGGCAGGCGGCTTCGGGATCATGATCGATGATGTGCTGGCGGGGGTGATGGCCTGTGTCTGTGTGCACGTCGCAGTTTGGGTGGTGGCGGCAGGGTAGAGCCTGCTTGTCGTTCGTTATCAGGCGCCGGGTTACTGGTCCTGCAAGAGTGCGGCCGCCGCGCGGGCAAAGGCCGTGAAATCTTCAAGATGTTCGCGGGCAATGGCGTGAACGATGGTCATGTTGAGCGCGCTGTAGCTATGCACGGCCACGTTGCGAAAACCCACGGACTTCTTTATGCGCTCTGCCAGAGTCGCATCAATGATTTCCGCCTCAGCCAGCAGGTCGAAAGTGCTGCCCATGGTTTCTGGCGCAGGGAGTCGGCTGTCGCTGAGAAGGTGAGTTCCGATGTCCACGCACTGCTGCACAGCGCGGCTCAGGTTGAGAACGACAATATCCTGCGCATCGATGTCCAGCAAAAACTCCTCAACTGCGTCTGGGCACTTGGTCCGGACCCGCTCAAGGCTGCGACGAAGAGACTCCAGTTTCCTCTCTACAATTAACCGATCCATGATTCCCGGCGCTCTCTCAACATGCGCTGAACATAGGGGTAGAAGTCCTCCATCAGAACCAGATGTCGATTGACCCACTCCGCGTGCACGGCGGAGCTGCCTTTGACCCGGATACCGTGGCGCAGAATTTCGCCCAGGAGTGGCTCACCACAGGTGGTCAGGTCGACAAGATCCACCGGCCGCCCCAGTAGCCCCGCCAGATCCTCAATCAGCGCAATGCTTTCCTCGGTTGACAGGGAGGGACGCGCCAGCACGGCGAGGTCCAGGTCGCTGCCGGAGTGAGCGGAACCGCGCGCAAGTGACCCGAACAGGTAGGCCAGATCAATCCGGGACCTGCTTGCAAGGAGGTTGGTGATGGCTTCGTGTGTGTCTGGCATAGGAATTGGCTCAAGCGCACTGCCGTTATCATACTTCAGCACTCTGGCCTTTACGAATCACAGCGCTGTGGCTTCTTCATCGTGCGTGGGCTTGCTAAACTGCATGACGTCACAAACCATGAGGTGCGGCGGATGGCAAATGCCTGCAACAGAGCTCGGACTGCACCCCGGATCCGTGCAATATTCCTGCTGTTGCTGGCCAACACCCTGCTGTTGTCACCAGCCGCCCAGGCCCAGGCGGCGTCCGTCACCGTGGAGGCCCTGCTGCCCAATACCGCGGTGCTGATGATCAACGGCCAGCGCAAGACGTTGAAGGCCGGGGACAGCTTCCAGGGTGTGAAGCTGCTCAGCGCAGATGCCGCCGCGGCGGTGCTGGAGATCAACGGCGAGCGCCAACGGCTGGGTCTGAACCGCAACATTACCACCAACTTTGTGGCGCCCGAGCGGCGCCAGCTCGACATTCCCCGCAATGATCGGATGCAGTACATCACCAGCGCACAGATCAATGGCCGCAGCATCCAGGTGATGGTGGATACAGGGGCCAACGTGGTGGCCATGAGCGCCCGCCAGGCGTCCGCACTGGGGGTGGATTACAGGGCCGGCATGCCGTCGAAGCTGGAAACCGCCAGCGCCACCATCGATGCCTGGATGGTGACCCTGCGCAGCGTGGAGGTCGGCGGAATCCGGGTGGAGAACGTGCGCGCGACGGTGACGGCAGGGGAGTATCCCTCCACAGTGTTGCTGGGAATGAGCTACCTGCAGCATGTGGAATTGCGTGAGCGCGAGGGTGTACTGTCATTGTCGCGGGCGTGGTGACCCGGCGCCCACACGGGCGCGCATAAAGTGCTAGACTATGCCCCCTTTTACAGCCGGACAGCTCCTGTGTCAGTACGTTACGTTGAATCCTCGCGCCTGCCCACCGCCTGGGGGGTATTCGATATCCATGGCTTCGAGGATCCGGACGCCAACAAGGAACATGTGGTGTTGACCATGGGCGATGTGGGCAGCGGCGGGCCGGTACTGGCGCGCATCCACTCCGAGTGCCTGACCGGTGACGCCCTGTTCAGCCTGCGCTGCGACTGCGGCAACCAGCTGGAAGCGGCGTTGAAGGCCGTCTCCGCGGAAGGTCGTGGCGCCATCTTCTACCTGCGCCAGGAAGGCCGCGGCATCGGCCTGCTCAACAAGATCAAGGCCTACAAACTGCAGGACGCCGGCGCCGATACGGTGGAAGCCAATGAACAACTGGGCTTTGGCGCCGACATGCGCGATTACAGCATCCTCGGCCCCATGCTGCGGCACCTGAACATCACCCGGGTGCGGCTGATGACCAACAATCCCCGCAAGGTCTCAGCCATGGAAGAGAACGGCGTGGAGGTGGTTGAGCGGGTGCCGCTGCATTGCCACAGCAACCCGCACAATGAGAAGTACCTGCTGACCAAGGGCGCCAAGATGGGGCACTTCGCGGCGGAAAAACCGTAGCAGCCCGGTTTCCCCTTGGGAGTCCGGTCCCAGGGCGACAAACCCTGAGCCATGCATTTTGCCGCCTCGCCACGCCTCCTAATGCCTTGAAAATCAGAGCGTTAAAAATGAGCCCGGCATTAGAGGGCATCAAGAGACGTGAGGATGGTCCCATGGTGGTCCCATGAATATCAAATTCGAATTCTGGGGAAGCGCTGAATCGTCATTCTACTAAATCATTCACGCCCCCTCTCGCTGACCACAATTTTGACAGTGTTGTGCCGACGCTGCTTTCCGACAGCAGGCCATAGGAAATGTCCTACGCCTGGGCGTGGTCCAGCGCCGCTCCGAACACATTCACCAGCGGTGTGTGTGCCCCGACAGAGCGTGGCGATAGAGCTTAATGTTTGACATGGGTCTATCGCTTTTGATGTTGATGTTGGAGTTGGCTTGTGCCATCAGCTGAAAAATTCCAGCCGAATTCGATTACGCGCGATGCCGAGTTCTCGCGCCGCTTGTTGCACGGCGCCGATCAGCCGCTGCGGGCCACAGGCATAGATCAGGGCGTTGCGCGGCGCCATGGCGAGGGTGGCGTGAATGTCGAGCCGCTCGCCCTCGGCTGAGCTGTGGACCTGCAGGCGATCACCCAGTTGACGTTCCAGGCGATCGCGAAAGGCTATCTCGGCACGACTGCGGCCCGCGTAATGCAGGCGGAACTCCGCACCGCGATTGGCCAGAGCCCGGGCCATAGCCTTGATCGGCGTAATGCCGATACCGCCGGCAATCAGCAGCGCCGGGCGCTCGTCATCGTGCAGAGAAAAATGATTGGCGGGCGGATTCACGCGAAGCCGTGTTCCGATCCCGTAGCTCTCATGTACCGCGCGCGAACCACCGCTGCCCTGCTTTTTCCGCAGTACAGCGATCTCATAGATATCCCGGCGCGCCGGGTTGGAAGCAATGGAGTAATGCCGTTCGACCAGTTTGCCTCCCGGTAGCCTCACCGGAATGCGCAGGTGCGAGCCGGGCTCCACTGCCGGCAATTCACCGCCTTGCAGGTTGCGCAGTTCGAACGCCCGCACTCGCGGCGCCAACTGGCGCACAGCGCTGACCATCAGTTCCAGGGGACCTTTGCCGAGCACCTCCTCTTCGCCGGGTATTCCGACTGTAGATTGGGGATCTGCCTGCGTCCCGGCCCGCTCTTACAAGACGTGTCTGAGCCGCCGGTTCTCCTGAAGCAACGCTTGCAGCATGTCTGTCACTTCAGTATCGCTGTAACGCGGGGTAATGTGCTGCGGGCAATTCCAATCGAAGCCCGCGACGTCAATTACGAAGCCCCGCTCCACCTGAGCTGGGTAATTCTCGTCCTCCAGCCGCGTCAGGATCTCGCTCTCCTCCAGGCCAACTGTACGCACCCGGCCCAACAGCTTCAGCCGACGGCGATTGGGGTAGTCCATGAAGAACAGGGCCACCCGGTTGTCCTGGCTGAAATTGCCGACGCTGACATACTGGCGATTGCCGGAGTAGTCGGCAAACCCGATACGGCGGTCCTCTAAAACCTTCATGAAACCCACCGGACCGCCCCGGTGCTGCACATAGGGCCAGCCGGTTTCGCTGACGCTGGCCATGTAAATGCTGTCCCGCTCGGCAATGAAACTCGCCTCGCGCTCACCCAGGCGATAGTTGTAGTCCTCGCCCTCATCCATCCCGGCATAGGCGGCCCGACTGCCCTGCAACGCCTGGATTTCGCGGACGCTTGGCGTGAATGCGATTTCTGCAAATTTGTGCGTCATGGCGATACCTCCTGTGCTGCTTACTGTTGCCACGCCCTGTGCGCCGCGTACTGGACACACTGTGCCAAATTCCCACTGAGTAAAGAATCATCTATTATTGAAATTTTATATTCCAATAATAGGAATAATAGACGGATTGATTCCAGAGCCTGCAGATCTATGTAGCAGTCGCCGAAGAGGAAGGGTTCGCGGCAGCGGCCCGCAGGTTGGGCATATCGCCACCGGCAGTGACCCGCGCGGTCGCCAGCCTAGCCCGCCTCGCTCACCGATTTTTTTGAGGGGCCCTTTTTTGCCTGTTTCACGGCAATTCGAATGGCGGGTCCGGCGATCGTAGCGTGCGGGGCTGACGGACGCGCCATTGCGCCTGCCTGCAGGCGACGATTTCGGTGGTTCCACACACTCAGATCATGCCAAGTCCGACAGCCGGACGAGCGAGATCCCCAGCAGATCTTGCCGGTGACGGGTGAGACCAGTTTGGTGGGCGTTTATCCCGGTGGCACCCACGCAGGGCAGCGGCGCAGGTTGGCGAGGATCTCGGCAATGTCGCTGGCGTAGGGATACGCCTCGGAGAACGAGAGCCAGACTTTGCGTACCGTGATCTGGATCCGGGCACCGATCTTCAGCCACTTCAACCGGATGGTCGTGCACTGGGCCTTCGCATGCCGGGTGCCCTGCAGGCCGAGCCGCCGCAGACCATGCATCAGGACATAGGCGAAGGAGGAGAAGTACAGCCGTAGCTGATTGGCACGCATCGTCGCAGTGCTCGTGCGGTCGGCGAACAATCCCAGTTGCTGCTCCTTGATGCGATTCTCCATTTCGCCACGCACGCAGTACAGCTTCTCATACAGGTGCTTGGCGCCGCCGCGGCTGCTCGGCAGGTTGGTGACCACGAAGCGCGGATTCTTCCTTGTAGGGCAGGTACTCGGCCTTGCCCACCACCCGACGCTCACAGGACCAGGACTTGCGGGTGCGATAGCGGAAGTCGCGGAACCGTCTGGCCGACTTGCCGGTGATCTCGTGCTCGGCGCGGGCCTCAGCCAGCTCCCGGCCCAAGGCCTTGTAAAGCCGTTTGTTGCGGGCCAGTCCCAGCACGTAGCCAACACAGTTCTCTTCACACCAGCTCATGATGGCATCTCTGCAGAAACCGGAGTCACCGCGGATCACGATCCGCGTCTTCGGCCAGCGGGCCCGGATCTGGCCTACGATCCGCTCCAATTCCTCAACGCTACCCGCGGCACCCTCGGCATTCGACGGACGCAGCCGTGCGCACAGCAAGTGTTCGCCACAGAAGATATACAGTGGCAAATAGCAGTAACACCCATAGTATCCGTGGAAGAAGCGCCCCTCCTGGTGGCCGTGCAGGGGATCATCGGTTGCATCCAGATCGAGCCAGATCTCCCGTGGCGGCCGTTCATGGGACTCCAGGAACAGATCCACCAGCAACCGGTCCAGGGCCTCGGGGTCAGCCGCGATCTTCTTGTAGCGATCCCCGGCCGCCGAGCCGGGCGTACCCAGCTCAAGGCGGTTGAGGGTGCTCGAACCCGCCAAGGGGTACCCTTGGTCACGGGCACGCTCCCGGCGCTCCCCCGTCAGATCCCGCTTGCCGACCAGTGCCGCCAGCAGGCTATCCGAGCGCAGCGTGTCGTGATCGTTAAGATACTCGTAACCGAGCGCCAGGCCATACACCCGCTGCGCAACCAGCGCCTGGACACTGTGCTCGACACTGTTGGGGTTACGGTAATCGGTGAAGCAGGCGGCCAGTCGGGGCAGCATGCCCAGGCGAACATCCACCTCGCGTAGCAACAGCCCGCCACCATCCGAGGTGATGCGGCCACCGTCAAAACGGCCCACCACTTCCCGACGACCTAATGCGTGAAATTCCAGCTGTGGGGAGTTACACTCTGTAACCATAGGCCTCTTCCTCTCGTGCTGTGTAAGTGCTTGCCGGCTCTTACTTTATGCACCAGACAGAGGCCTATTTCAATTCTATCGGAGAGATTTCCGGGCTGAGGAGCACCTCGGAGTTAAACTGCTCAACCGCACCACCCGCTATGTGCGCGCCACCGAGGCCGGCCTGTGCTACCTGGATGATGCCCGCCAGATCCTGGCTCGCCTGGAGGCCGCAGATGAGGCGGCCCTGGGCATTAACGCCGACCCACGCGGCCATCTCTCAGTGACTGCACCGGTAATGTTCGGGAGGACATTCGTCATGCCCGGCATCGTCGACTACCTGCAGCGCTACCCGGGTACCGAGTTGGATGCGGTATTTCTGGACCGGGTAATCAACTTGCTGGAAGAAGGCCTGGATGTGGGCGTGCGCATCGGCGAATTACCAGACTCCAGTATTCGCGCGCTGAGGGTGGGCGAAGTGCACATGGTGGTAGTCGCCTCACCGGCCTGCATCGCAGCCCACGGAGCTCCCTCCGACCCCCGGGATCTACACGAGCATACCATTGTGGCCTCCAGCGCCGGCAACTTTGACGCCGCCTGGCGCTTCCATCCTGGTCTGGGAGAGTATCCCCTGCGGCTACAACCCCGACTCAAGGTCACCACCAATGACGCGGCCCTGGCCGCCGCAGTCGAAGGCTTTGGCATTACCCGCCTGGTCTCTTACCAGGCGGTATCGGAGTTGCAATGCGGTCGCTCTCAACTGCGATTGCAAGAATTCGAACCACCCCCCCTTGCCCGTACACATCGTGCATCGTGAAGGTCGCTTTGCTTCTGCCCGCGTGCGAACTTTTATTGACCTGTTGGCCGAACGGTTACGGGGCGAGACTTCACAGCAATGATTTTCCACCGCTGATACCTAGCCGTCATCGCCGATCAGCGCAGCGCGATACCCGTCGGCGTAAATTCATACCTGCCTGTCAACGAAGTAGTGGGGCCAGGATCTGGCACTGCGAACTGACGTTAACGAGGAAGGCCCCGTAGCAGCATTACGTCGGGCCGCACCATTTCATTTCGGGCAATAATCAATTGACAGTTGCACCAATTACCCGGCAGGGCAGGCGCGGTAGATTACTTCCAGGGTGCTGACAGGAGTATTTCTGAGCAGCCCGAACCTGGATGATACTCATCCTCACTTATCAGATGTCTTGTTACATTACCAAATGAGAGGAACCAAACTATGAAATTCAAATCGATTATCGCAACCCTCGCCGGGGTGCTGTTTACCATCAACGCGTTTGCCGCTGACTTCAGCCAGAGTACGCCTGCGGTATGGGGCTACGACGTTGTCTCCTATCACACGAACAAGCGGCCGGTACGCGGTTCTGGTCACTTTGTCGTCTCGCACAATGGCGCGACCTATCTGTTCGCCACCCTGGAGAACAAGAACACGTTTGCAAAAGACCCGGAGAAATATGTGCCCGCCTATAACGGCTACTGCGCATTTGGCGTTGCCAAAGGCAAGAAGTTTGCTGCGGATCCTGAGGTCTGGCGTATCGTCGATGGCAAGCTGTATCTGAACCTGGATACCAGCATACAAGACCTGTGGCTGGCTGATACCGATGGCATGATCGAGACAGCTGACGGTAACTGGAAGAAGATCGAGGACACCGATCCGGCGAAACTTCTTTGATCACGTGCTTGCCCTTCCCGCACATACATCATTTATTGAGGAGTTCTACCATGAAAAACAAAGCGTTGACTACAGCGGCCCTGGCGGCGGTGATAGCTGGTACGCTATCGATGTCGATAGCCCAGCCGTCGTTCGCCGCCGGCAAGGAAAAATGCTATGGCATCTCCAAGGCCGGGCAAAACGACTGTTCAAACCTGGCAGGCACTCACTCCTGTGCAGCCCAGTCCACCGTCGATTTCGATATCGGCGAATACAAAGTGGTGGACGCCGGCACCTGTGAGGCGCTCGGAGGATACTCGAAAGAGAAGGCCCGGGCGCTATTGAAGGCACAGGAAAGCGAGAGCTGACTGGCTCGTCGAACCGGGGCCGGTTGCATGGATAACAAAACTGAAAGCGCAGGACGCAATACGCTCTTCGGAGTCGGCCTGCGCCACCCGCACTACCGCGATGTACTGAACTGCAGCGAAGCAATTGACTTTGTTGAAGTTCATGCAGAGAACTTCTATATGGAAGGCGGTATGGCGCTGGCGCTGCTACAGGAAGTGCGCGCGCAGCTTGAGGTAAGTGTCCATGCGACTAGTCTCGGTCTCGGTACAATGGCGAACGTGCCGGATGCTGAGATTCAAAAACTCAAACGGCTGGTGGATCGCATCGATCCGGTGTTTGTTTCCGACCACGCCGCATTCAGCTGGTCACCTGGCAGCGGACAATTAATGCATGCAGGTGATCTGCTCCCTCTTGCCTATAACCAACAGGTTGTGGCGCAGTTTTCATCGAATGTCGATCGTGTCCAGCAGACTCTGGGACGCAGGCTTCTGATAGAAAACCTGGCCGCTTATATCACCTTGCCGGGCAGCACCATGACGGAGTTCGAATTTCTTCAGACCGTGAGTGAACGCACGGGCTGCGGGCTTCTCGTCGACATCAACAACATCTATGTAAACGCCGTCAACAGCGGCGTATTGAATCCGCTGGCTGAAACAAAAGAGATTATCGATGGCATCGATGCCGCGAAGGTACAACAACTGCACCTGGCGGGAAACACCCCGGCGTCCCCGGGACAACCGCTTATTGATGATCATGGTGGCGCGGTGTCAGCTCCCGTCTGGGAGGCGTATCGTCACACGGTAAACCGAATGGGACCGATTCATACACTGGTCGAATGGGATAACAACATTCCCGACTGGGTCTACCTGTTGCAAGAGGCGCGCAAGGCCAGGCAATACGGTGATCACCATGGATAACGGCTGCCAATCCCGGCTGGACCAGGACGCGCTTATTGGCGCCTTGTTCGCAACCCGCACACCTGCCGGGCTCGATGCTGCCGGCCTTGCAATCTACAGGCGCAACCTGGCAGCGGCAGCTGCCCGGTCCATCTCCATCACATTCCCCACACTGGCTTGCCTGATAGGAGCGGACCGCCTCGCAGCATTCGCTCGCGACTATCTGCTGGCCCGGGGCCGTCAGGTCTTCGACTGGGGTCTGTGGGGCGACGGCTTTGCCGACTGGCTGGAAAACCAGACCATGTCTGACGCTCATCCATACCTTGCGGATTGCGCCCGCCTGGACTGGTGCATTCATCTCGCGGAGCGCGCGGAGGACCCGCGTCCAGACCCGGGCTCCTTCTCTGCGTTGCAGGGGCTCGAGAGCCATGACTATTCGTTTCAGTTTGCGACCGGACTGCATGTTCTCAATTCGATCTACCCGATTGTGGAAATCTACGATGCACACCGCGAAGACCCGGTCAAGCCAAACCTCGGCGCAGCCATTCGCTTGTTGCAGCATGGGCAGGGCCAGGCCGCCCTGGTGTGGCGACAGGGGTTATCCACGAAGGTGCGCGAGGCCGTGCCGGGTGAGCAGGGCTGGTTGCAGTTGGCTTGCCGACCGGGCCTGAAGGTCAGCGACGTTATCGGACAGTCCACGCCAGAGCAGTTGCCACTGGAGCAGTGGCTGAATACATCCATCGAGGAGCAGCTTGTTATCGGGCTGCGCCTCCCATTTTCTACGACATAAGGAGCACGACATGAACACCATCATCTACAGACTCCACAAATTCAACGAGATAGTTGCCTATCCAGCGGAGCCACTACAGAACATCGCCTTGTTGGTTCTGCGCCTGTACGCCAGCTGGATCTTCTTTCCCGCCGGCCTGCAGAAAACGCGGGACTGGGGATCCACGCTGTTTCTGTTTGAGGAGGAGTACCGGGGTCCGCTACTTTCCCCGGAACTGGCGGCGTGGCTGGGCACCTTTGGTGAGCTGGTATTTCCGGTGTTACTGACACTGGGATTGTTGAGCCGGGTGTCCGCCGCGGGTCTGTTCGTGGTCAATGCCGTGGCGGTGATGAGCCTGGAAGTCATTGCGCCGGTAGCCATGGCTGATCACGTACTGTGGGGCGCCGCGTTGCTGGTCATTATCGTCTGGGGACATGGAAAGATCTCCCTGGATTATTTCATGACCCGGTGGCTGGAATGCAGAAGTCCGCGCAATGTGTAGGAGACCGCGGGCGCGATACGGCCGCGTGGGCGGTCAGCGTACAGCTGCAGATCACAGCGTCTTGGTGAACCAGGGAAGTCGTGTCATGGATTACCTGACAGTAGTAGATGTAGAAGCCAGTGGGCTCAGTCCTCTTAGCTACCCGATCGAGGTCGGTATCTATGGCCATCAGATTCAGTACCAGAAACTTATCCTGCCGGTGAAATCCTGGGATCACTGGAGCGCGAAGGCGGAAGCGCTTCACGGTCTTTCACGGGACCACCTGTTTCGCGATGGAGAGCACGTCACGGAGGTGGCGTGTGAGCTCAATGCGCTTCTGCGGGGGACATGCATCTATTCTGACCACGCCGACTGGGACGGGTTCTGGATACAACGGCTGTTTGAGGCCGCCGCGACCAGGCAGCTCTTCAGTGTTGTTGATATCGGGGGTCTGTTTACGGCGGGTGAGATGGCTGACTACACAATTGCCCTCGAAGAGTTGAACCACGGTGCAAGAAGGCGGGCGCACCGCGCACTGGATGATGCCCGTGCGATCCATGAAGCAATGGCCTGTGTGCTCAACAGGCCTGTGGAAGCATATCGGGAAAACTAGAATCTAACCCCAATGTTGCACGAGTGTCTCGGTCAAGGCGATATTGTTGCCGCAGTGATTCCGTAGCGCGTAGTCACGCCGTCATCTGTATATTTTTTCGTCATTTTTTGGGTTTTCGCTTTTTTCAGACACAGCTCCCCCAACCCCCATTGTTTGTCAACGTGCCGGGGCAGCACTCATGGGGAGCTATGTGGTGTTCAGGCGCTGGGCCACGAGACGGAAGAGATCCTGATGGGGGCACGCACTGCTCAGGAGCAGCCGGATTCGACGGGTGTTGCGGATCACTACCGCGCCGATCTTCAGCAGTGTCAGCCGCAGGGTATTGGGGCTTGCGGTGACCAGTCGAGTGTTCTGGAGTGCCCGGCGCCGCAGGCCTTCGAACAGGGTATATGCCAAGCCCGACAGTAACTGCCGTAACTGATTTGGCCACCAGCGGTGACTGGAGGTGCGACCCGCAAATAAATCGAGTTGCTGGTCCTTGATCCGGTTCTCCATGTGGCCGGCGAGGTATCTCCGCGGGCACAGTAGAGTTTGTCATAAAGATATTGATCTCCCTGCTTGAGGTTGGTGACCACGAAACGGGGGTTGGCGCCGAGACGGCTGTGTTCAGCCTTGGCGATCACCCGTCGCGGTTTGTCCCAGCTGAGGGCGCCATAGCCTATCGAGGCGAACAAGCGCTGCTTCTTGCCGGTCAGGTCATACAGCGATTCGGCCATGCTGAGCCACAGGGCTGCCTGAGCTTTAACCCGGGAATTCTTGGCCAGCCCGACGATGTAGCGTACATCGTGCCGCTCACACCAGCGCAGGATCTTCCAGCGGCAGAAGCCGCTGTCGCCGCGGAAGATGATCTCGACCTTCGGCCAGTGGCGGCGCAGTGCCTTGACCAGCAGCGACAGGATCGCCCAGGTATGACGCGCGGGATCGCTGTCGCTCCGGCGCAGGTAGCTCACCAGCAGGTGGCGACCAGAGAAGACATATAGCGGCAGGAAGCAATAGTGATCGTAATAGCCGTGGAAGAAACGTCCCTCCTGGTCGCCATGCAGCGGTGTGTCCGTGGCGTCAAAGTCCAGGATCAGTCGGCGAGGCGGCTTGTCGTGGGCTTTGACGAACTGCTCGAACAACACCTCGTGGATGGCAACAGCGGTTTGGCGACCGGTGCGGTGTTCCAGCCGGCACAGGGTCGAAGGGCTGGCCAATGTTTCGACTCGTGAGGTCGCGGTTTGCAGTACCAGATCGTTGCGCAGGTCATGGTGATCGTTCAGGTCTTCATAGCCCAGCGCCAGCGCATAGACCCGTTGCCGCAACAGTTCCAGCAGTGAGTGATCGCAGCTGGCCTGCCGGCGACTATCCCCGATCACTTTGGCCACTGCCTGGGTCAACCCCATCTGCCGATCGACCTGCGACAGCAGCGGGATACCGCCGTTGCTGGTGATGGCACCGCCGCTGAAATCGGCTTCAACTTTACGACGCTTAATGGATGGAAATTCGAGGGAAGTCTGGTAGCATTCTGTCACGGCGGAAATCTCTTTTGAATCAATGGTCGCACACTGATTTTTAAGGAGTTTCCGCCGTTTTTCTACCCCTGCTTATGAAATATTCGGGCTAAGTGCCGTGAGCCCGGGATGATCATCCGGCCTGCGGCCCTGGAGCCAGTGGAACTGGCGATCGCTCTCGGCGATACTATGTTCGTTGATGCTCGCGATACGCCGACGCATGAGCCCATTGCCTGCAAACTCCCAATTTTCGTTGCCGTATGCGCGATACCAATTGCTTGAGTCGTCCCTGAACTCATAGGCAAACCGCACTGCGATCCGATTACCCTGGTAGGCTCAGAGCTCCTTGATCAATCGATATTCCAGTTCCCGGGCCCATTTTCGAGTGAGAAAGGAACGGATGGCGTCGCGACCGGTAATGAACTCGGCGCGGTTTCGCCAGATGCTGTTCTCGGCATATGCCAGCGCTACCGTTTCGGGGTCGCGGCTGTTCCATCCGTCCTCCGCGAGACGGACCTTCTGCATCGCTGTTTGCTCGTTAAAAGGGGGTAGTGGTGGTTTGCTCATGGTGGTCTCCGGTGATTGCCTGAACATGGGGGAATGGGGGGCGAACCCGGCTATACGCCGAGTTCGTTCACTGCCGGAAAATCGATCTCCGTAGCCAGTGCCTCATTGATGTAGTTGGTCAGTGTGTTGAGTGCCACGTGGCCGATGATCTCGACAATTTCGGCCGCGCTGAACCCGGCGGCGAGAACCTTGTCTATATCCTCCTTGTTCATCGTTCCGCGCTGCCTGCATAACCGAACTGCAAATTCAACGGCGATTGCGGCTTTTTCATCGCCCGACGTACCGTGGCGATTGGCCTGAATCTCCGCTTCCGTCAACTTAGCCACGTTTGAACCGAGATAGCTGTGTGCTGCGAGACAATAGTTGCAACCGTTGACCTCGGCCACGGCCAGGGCAATGCGCTCCCGGGTAGGTGGATCCAGCAGGCCACTGGCCAGTGCCGAGTTGAGCCCCACGTAGCCCTCTAGGGTAGCCGGGCTGTTACCGATAATGCGGAACAAATTGGGGACAGAACCCAGGGCCTGCTTGATACTTGTGAGAGGCCCCTGCGATTCGACCGGTGAGTCTTCTATGGATATGGGTGTTGGTATGTGTGACATGCTAATCTCCTTTGTTGGTGTCAGCGGTACCCATTCTGGACCAAACTCTTGATCAGATAACTGGGGCGAACAACAATTGGCTATTGCTGTACATGCAATAGTGCGGGCCGGCTGAAATCCAGACACGGGAGAAACAGATGGATAAGTTGGAAGCAATGCGGGTATTCGTGGCCGTCGTGGAGGAAGGCAGTTTCGTTGAGGCCAGTCGCGTTCTGGAGTTGTCTGCGCCGGCGGTAACGCGCTCAGTGGCGCGCCTGGAAACTGCGCTGGGTATTCCCCTTTTTCACCGATCAACCCGACATGTTCGCCTTACTGATTCGGGCCAGCGCTATTACACCGATACGAAATCTATACTGGAACAGGTGGAGGAGGCCGAGGCCGCGATTACCGGAAGTTATTCTGAACCCAGTGGCCTTCTCTCGATTACCGCGCCCGTGCTTTTTGGCCAGCGATATATCGTGTCCATCATTGCCGACTACGTTAAGGAGCACCCAAAGGTCTCGGTAAGTTCCCTATTCCAGGATCGTATCGTCAATCTCCTGGAAGAAAACCTCGACGTCGCAATCCGCATCGGTGACCTTGCGGACTCCGGTTTGTTCGCCACCAAGGTGGGTGACGTGCGGCGCGTGGTTTGTGCATCGCCTGCCTATCTAAAGGCACGGGGGGGTCCGCAGTCGCCGGAAGAGCTGAGTCAGCACGAGATCATCCAGTCCACCACGGTGGAGCCGTTGACCACCTGGGTATTCGGCGACAAGAAAGTACGGATTTCACCGCGCTATCAGTGCAACCAGAATGCAGCCGCAGTCAGTGCGGCGGTAATGGGCGCTGGTCTAACCCGGCTTATGTCCTACCAGGTCGCCGACGAACTGAACTCGGGAAAGCTGGTCCTGGTGCTGGAGGACTTCGAGCCGGCCTCCATACCCGTCAGCGTGGTGTATCTCGAAGGACGAAGGGCCAATGCGAAGATACGCTCATTTGTAGATCTCGCCATAGAACAGTTGCGTAATAACCCCTTGTTACATCGCTAAAAAATCGAGTTGACGTTTGGCATCAAAAATAAGGCGGTGGTAAGTGGTGGGTAAAGTGAAAAGAGGCCCCTAAGGGCCTTTACACCCTATATAGATGGCGGAGAGCGAGGGATTCGAACCCTAGACCCTCCGATTTACCACAACCCGCGCCAGTCCCCGCAGCATCTCCGCCGATTCCCCGAAGACTTCCAGCGCCTCCAGGGCGCCGTCCAGCAGGTGCTCGGCGGTCTCCCGGGCGCCGGCGAGGCCGAGCAGGCTGACGTAGGTGGTTTTGTTGGCTAGCGCGTCCTTGCCGCCGGTCTTGCCGAGGGTGGCTGTGCTGCCTTCCACATCGAGAATGTCGTCTACCACCTGGAAGGCCAGGCCGACATGGTCGCCATAGTCTTCCAGCGCCGCCTGCTGGCTGGGGGAGGCGCCGACGGCGATCGCGCCGAGGCTGAGCGCGGCGCGGATCAGGGCGCCGGTCTTGAGAGCGTGCATGGCCTGCAGTTGGTCCAGGTGTAGCGCGTGACCGGTGCTGGTGATGTCCACGAACTGTCCCCCGACCATACCCCCCAGCCCGGCGGCCCGGGCCAGGGCCTTGATCATGGTGACTTTTTGCCCCGCCGAAAGACCGGGCGCATCCGCGAGCAGCTCGAACGCCCGCGCCTGCAGGCCGTCGCCCACCAGAATGGCAGTGGCCTCGTCGAAGGCCCTGTGCAGGGTGGGGCGGCCCCGGCGCAGGTCATCGTCGTCCATCGCCGGGAGGTCGTCGTGGATCAGGGAGTAGGTGTGAATCAGCTCCAGCGCGCAGGCGGGATGGTCGAGTGCTTCGTCCAGGTCGGCCCCGGCACCGACGGCCTGGGCCGCTGCATACAGCAGGCAGGGCCGGATGCGCTTGCCGCTGGACTCCAGGGCATAGCGCACCGCGGGCTCGAAGCCGGCGAGGCCCGGTGGTGCCTGCCCGGGCCGCGCGCCGAGGCCGCCGTGGGCCAGCAGACTGGCCTCACAGCGCGCGCGGCATTGCGCCATGAACTCCGCAAGGACGTCGCTCACTCGCCTTCTTTCGCCTCGGCGCCCGGATCCTCAACAGGCTGGGCCACCGGCTTGCCGTCCTTCTCCAGCAGCAATTGCACCTTTTGCTCCGCTTCCTGTAGCGATTGCTGGGCCTGACGAATGAGCTGTACCCCTTGCTCGAAGTCCTGGAGGGACTGTTCGAGGGTGGTGTCCGAGTCTTCCAGGCGAGCGGTCAGGGCCTCGAGCTGGACGAGGGTGTCGGCGAAGGTGGGGGTGGCGGGCTTCTTGGGCATGGTGTCTCAATGAGTTGAATCGGGTGTGGCTACTATAGCAGGGAGTGCCACTTTTGGGGGCGGGAATGGCGCCGAGCCGGCACAGCGGCATTGGAAAACATGGTCGTTCTTCGGGGCCCGCAGTGTGACCATGGCGCCCTCCATGGCAGCCCGCGAGAGTTGCTGTTGCTATCTGCGGTCCACCCACCATAGTGCGTGTCGGTACTCATGTGGGGCCTATGGCCGAATTTGACGCAACGGACGCTGCCGTGAGGCTGACCCCAAGGCCGCGGCGTCGTTTTATAGCTTCTCTCTTCAATTTATGGCGTTCTATATAACCGAAAAACGACTCCGCGGAGACGCATTTACCCCGCAGGCCCAAACAACTCGTCGAGACTTCCCGCCACCAGAATCTCATCCGTCCAGGCTTTGAGTTCCTCAGCGGAGGCGGCTAGCAGACGCTCGGACACCGCAGACGGAAGTGCGCCGAAGCGGCGGGTCAGCTGACGGGACAAGGTGTCTCGCAGAGCTAGCACACGGCCACTCTCCAGCCCTTGCTCCAGACCCTGCTCCAGACCCTGCTCCATTCCCTCCCGCCGCGCTGCGCCAATAGAATGGTTCCAATTCCAGAGGCCGCGCGCCCGAGCCTCGGCCAGGCGCTGGGCTTCCTCATCGGCGCTGAGCTGCCGGATGCTGCCCATCGCTTTCTTGACGGGCTCGTGGGTTACCTTCGCCATGACGGCATCCTCCTGCCAGTGTTCGAAGAAGCTGATCCAGTCGCCACCGGGGGTCGGCATGGCGTCTAACCGGTCAGCTTTCTTCAGTTCGACAATGTTCAATTGTAGTTCGTTTCCCACCGCCACGTCAGGCTGTCGATGGTCGCGCATTTGGAAGCGCCAGGCGGCCTGAGCGCGCTGCGCCGGTGTGGCGGTAAATAGGTCGAAATCGAGGAGGTGAATACCGATGGCGCTGCCCACTGCCTGGTAGGCCTCGCCGGCATCAAGTTGCCGGGCGAGCAGGCGGGCCAGATAAAACAGACTGCGCGCGCTCCAGTCGAGCTGCCGCTGTACCTGCATCTCAATATTGTACTGGTGGCCATCGGTACACCTGGCGAGCACATCCAGCACGATACCCTTGCCGCTCAGCTCCGACGCCTCAATGGTGGGATTGAGAATCTCCACCGAAGCCACCTGCGGTAAATCCGGCCGCAAGTCGTTGATCAACGCAACGGTGAGGTCCGCATCCCCGGCAAACAGGCGCTTGAAGACATAGTCGTTTTTCGGGTCCAGCAGAGTGACCATGGCGCCCTCCGTGGCAGCCAGCAAGCATTACTTCCTACGGCTCATTAACGCTGGCACACGATAGCGAAACTGGCAAACCTATGGCCGAATTTGATGTAACAGAAGCTTACGGGAGGCTGATCCTCAGGGAACATCGTGCTTTATATCTTCCCCCTTAGTTTTTGGCACCTGTTATAACCGAAAAACGACTCCGCGGAGACGCGTAGCCTCCTCTCGGCAGAAAGGAACTAGCCGGCAGCCATGGATTGCAGGAGCGGGATCACCACCGCCAGGGTGATGATGCTGAGCAGGACCGTGTGGCCAGACAGACTTTTCTCCACACCCGAGAGTCGGTCCTCGACCCGATCCAGGCGCCCGTCGATCTGCTCGAAACGGCGGTCGACCTGATCAAATCGCTGGTCGACCTGCCGAAACCTCTGGTCAACATGTGCCATGGTCAGATCAAAGTGTTCTTTGGTTACCAGCGATTCAACCTGTTGCGTAACCATAAGCGTCATGCCCCTGGCGATGGCCTCCGCCTGCTGGCGGGAAAGCCCCGCGGATTCGAGATCACGGGAATAGGCTAGCACATCAAAGAATAAACCCCAGCTCCGACTGGTGGGTGATCTGGTGCAGGCAGTGCGAGGGCGCGGTGCTCTTCACGCCGTCGATGGGCACAATCCGCTCGTGCAGCAACTGGGTCAGTTGCTCCAGCTCGGTGACGTTGAGAGTGCAGATCAGGTCGTGGCGGCCCAGGGTGGTGGCAACGAAGCTCACTTCCGGAATCCCGGACAGGGCCTGGCAGACCGTGCGACCACTGCCGCCGTGGACGTCAATGCCGACGAAGGCCGCGTTCATTGGCCCGCCCGGGTGTAGCTGCAGGTAGGCAAAGCTGATCTGCTTCTCCTGCTGCATGCGCCGGATGCGATTGCGCACCGCCGATTCCGATACGCCGATTTCGGCGGCGACCGCGCGATTGCTCTTGCGGGCGTTCTGGCGCAGGCTGGCGACGATCCTGTGGTCCAGCGCGTCCAGCAGCTTGCGCTGCTCCGGCGTGTCGGTGGCGGAGTGGGGCTGGTAGCCGCGCCGGAACTTCCACACATCCAGGGCCAGCGCTGGTGCCAGCCGGGCCACCCCCGGCAGTGCGGGCAGAGTCTCGGTGAGGAAAGTGCTCGACGCTTCCCGCGAGGCCAGCGCCGCCACCAGCTCAATGTCGTAGCGCCCCAGCACCACGTTGACGGTAAGCGCCGCGGGTAGCTCCGCAATGCGCCCCGCGACTTCAAAGGGTGAGTAGTGCTCGACATTGATGCCAACCAGCAGCAGGTACTGGTAGCCCGCCGCGTACAGGTCCACCAGCGGTGCCAGGCCTATCACTCCCTGGTCCAGCAGCCGGTCAATGCGGCGGCGGACCGTGACCGGCGTGGCATCCACGCTCCCGGCGATGTCCTGGGTGGAGCGCCGCAGATCCCCGTCCAGGGCCGCCATGATGGCTGCATCCAGGGCGTCGGGCTGGTAGGTTGTGGCTCGCGGCGCCGCTTTCACAGGCGCAGGGTCAGGCTCAGTTCCACCGTGCGCGGCCGGTTGTAGCTGCCCTCGAAATAGCCGAAGAAGCCGCTGCCATCGAAGCCCGAGTTGAGCACCCGTTTGTCGCCCAGATTCGTGCCGATCAGTGCCAGCTCCCAATTGTCGCTCGGTGCGCTGTAGATCAGCCCGGCGCCGAGCAGGGTGTGGCCGGGCACCTCCAGCGTGGCACTGTTGACCGCGTTGAGGAAGTAGCTGTCGCTGTAGCGCATATCACCGCGCAGCAGCAGCTCGCCGCGGTCGCCCAGGTTCCAACGGTAGTCCAGGCCAAGGTTGAAGGTCCATTCCGGCGTGTGCTTGAGTTCAGTGTCGGTAAAGTCGCCGGTCACATCCACCCAGCCATCGGAATCGTCGTTGAGGTAGCCCAGCCCGGCCTGGATCCGCCAGCTGTCCGTCGGCAGCCAGGTGGCCTCCAGTTCCGCGCCTTCGATGCTGGCCTCGGAGGCATTTTCTACCGCCACCGACCCGGCCCGGGTAATCAGGACCTGGATATCCTCGTAATCGTTGTAGAACATCGCGCCGTTCAGGCGCAGGGTGCGGTCCAGCAGGTCCGCCTTGATGCCGACCTCGTAGCCTGTGAGGATCTCCGGTTCGTATTCCTGCAGGTCCGCGGCGCTGCCAAAGGCTCGGCCGTTGTAGCCGCCGCTGCGGAAGCCGCGGCTGACGTGGGCGAAGGCCATGACATCGTCACTGAACTGCCAGGACAGACCCGCCTTGGGCGAGGTATTGGACCAGTCCTGTGAGCAGTCAAACCAGGCCGTGGGCTCATCGAAGGCGCAGCTCGCGACGGGCTGGCCCGGAATGAAGAACACGTGCGGCACCCCGAAATCAAGGTTGCTGATCTGCTGGGTAAAGTCCTTTTCCTCCTGCGTATAGCGGATACCCGCAAACAGATCCAGCTGGTCCGAGAGCGCATAGCTGGCATGGGCATAGACGGCGTAGCTGGTGGTCTTCTGCCGGTTGTCGAAGGACACCGACGTACCCAGGCCCTGGATGATGATCAGGTCCGTGTCGTCCTGGGTGTCTTCCTCGAAATAGTACAATCCGCCGACCCACTCCAGTGCGCCCCGGGTGCCGACCAGCTGCAATTCCTGGCTGAACTGCTCATGGTCCTGATCGTGGATGTCGCCATTGTAGTTCACCAGGCTGTTGTCGCCATCGCGGCCGAACAGGGCATCGACTTCCCGGTAGCCGGTGATGGACTTCAGCTCCAGGGCATCGCTGAGCTGCCAGGTGTTGGTCCAGTTTACCCCCATCCCCTCGACATCATCGTTGGGCAGCGGCCCGCCTGCACCGGAGCGATCGATATCGGCATTCGGCGTGCAGCAGGGGTTGTCCGGGTTCAGCAGGTTCCACAGGTCGCCGAAGGTGGTGCCGTCCTGCCACGTCAGCATCACGTTGGGATAGCCGGTCTGGTCCTGCTCGTGCCAGTCCACGGACAGGGTGGATTCGAAGCTGGCGCTGGGCGTCCAGTTCAGGATCACCCGGGCGGTGGCCAGGTCCACGTCCCCCGCATCCGCCCCCGGGCGTTTTTGCCAGCCATCGGCCTTGCGCTGGAGGTAGGAAGCGCTTACTGACAATGTATCGCTGATAGCAGTCTGGCCATACAGGGAAACGCCGCGGAGATCCCGGGAGCCTGCGGTCAGCTTCACCTCTGCCCCGGTATCGCCCGTGGGCTTGCGGGTGATCACGCTGATGGCCCCTCCAATGCTGTTCTTGCCGAACAGCGTACCCTGGGGCCCGCGCAACACTTCAATGCGCTCCACGTCCGACAGCTCCAGGTTGGCGCCGAAGGCCCGCGACAGGTAGATACCGTCCAGGTACAGGCCCACCGCCGGGTCCGTCGTGAGGATGAAGTCGAATTCCCCCACCCCGCGCAGAAAGGCATTCACGGTCGAACTGCCACCACCGGTGCCGACGGTGAAGTTGAGGTTGGGTGTCTGGCGCTCGATCGCCGTAAGCTGGTTGATGCCGGCCTGGGCCAGGGATTCCCCGGTCAGGGCAGTAATGGAGACAGGCGTGCTCTGCAGGCTTTCCGCGCGCTTTCGGGCGGTCACGACAACCTCCTCCAGGGTCGCGGCGAGGCCGGGTAACGGCAGGGTGGCTGCTGGCAGGGCGGTGGTCAAGGCGGCTATGGTGGCAAACAGGCGCTTTCTGTGCATGGCGGATCTCCCCCGGTGCGGGAATTATTATTGGTGTATGGCCGGGCCGCGGGCTGTCGGCCACCCCCGGCATCAGTCGCCTGGGGAAGGTATAGTGTGGATCGTGTTAAGCTATGCGTCAAATATGGTAATAAAAAAACGCAAAACGTGATAAATCCTGGCTTGTATGAGCTGGCATCGGCAGCAGTCTTCCACCAGGCCGGCTCCGGGTGGCGGATCAACGATGGCAGGGCTTGCTTGAGGGTAGGTGCCCGCTATTCCCGGGACGATTCAGCGCGTGAACTCTTCGTTTTCTATCGTGGCGAGGATACCTCAGCGCGCGATGCGCAGGCGGCAGATTGCGTAGAGGTTGCCCCGGACGCTAGGTAATACTAGTATTACCATGATGTCTACGAGGCATGGCTCATGAAAACCGAAACCAGCAAGCTGACCTCCAAGTACCAGGCCACTATCCCCGAGACCGTGCGCAAGGCCATCGGCCTGCAGGCGGGTGATCGCATTGCCTTCGACATAGATGACGGTGTGATCCGGCTGCGCAAGGCCGTGCCCCTGGACCTGGAATACAGCCGCGCCCTCGAGGGTACCCTGAGCGAGTGGAATACCGCGGAGGATGAAGAGGCCTACCGTGACCTGTGAGGCGTTCGACGTGGTGGTGGTGCCGTTTCCGTTCACCGACCGGTTGACGAGCAAGCGACGCCCGGCGCTGGTGCTCTCCACCGCGAGCTTCAACACTGCCTCAGGTCACGCGGTGATGGCGATGATCACCAGCGCCCGCCATTCCAGCTGGCCGCTGGACGTTGCTATCCAGACCCTGCAAAGCGCCGGGCTGCCGGCAGCCTCCTGTGTGCGGATGAAGCTCTTTACCCTGGACTTGCGCCTGGTAATCAGAAAAGCGGGGACGTTGCACGAAGATGACGTAAAGCGGGTGCGGGAGGCGCTGGTGCAGCTGTTGCGGTAGCGCAAACCGAGTCAGGAGGCTGATCTCGGCATTGGGGGCGCGTTATATACTTTTGGCTATTTTTGAGGTGTCACATATAACCGAAAAACGTCTCCGCGGAGATCTCGTCTCCTCGTAGCTGGATCGGATCAGCCAGCAACCACCGACTGCACCAGCGGGATAACCACCGCAAGTGTGATGACGGTCAGCAGCGCCGTCTGCGCAGCCTGGCTTTTTTCCAGGCCAGCAAAGCGACTTTCGACGCGGTCAAAGCGGGTATCCACTTGCTGAAACCGTTGATCCATTTGCTGAAATCTTTTATCCACCTGCTGAAACCGTTGATCAACATGCCCCATATGCAGGTCAAAGTGCTCCCTGGTCACCAGCGATTCAACCTGTTGCGAAACCATAAGCGTCATGCCCCTGGCGATGGCCTCCGCCTGCTGGCGGGAGAGCCCCGTGGACTCAAGATCACGGGAGTAGGTTAGCACATCGAATACGGGTTGCGGCATGGTCTGTCACTTTCGCCGGAATCACCTTGACGGCCCCATTATGCAGCGCGAGTCTGGTCACGCAACCATCAGATGTGGCCATCTCGGGCAGATGCTCAGCAGCGGGCATCATCTACATGCTGCAGGAACCACGCGTACGTTTCCCGCAATCCTTCTTCCAGGCCGACCCTGGCCTCCCAGCCCAGGGTGGCCAGCTTCGACACATCCAGCAGCTTGCGCGGCACGCCATCGGGCTTGCTGCTGTCGAACACCAGGCGGCCGTCAAAGCCGGTAACGCGGGCGATGATCTCCGCCAGTTCACGAATGCTGCAGTCCACCCCGGTGCCGACGTTGATGTGGCTCAGCATCTGCTGGGTGTGCTCCCGATACACCGCCTCCGGGAGGTCCATCACATGCACACAGGCGGCGGCCATGTCGTCCACGTGCAGAAACTCCCGCATCGGTGTTCCGCTGCCCCAGATCACCACCTGCTCCGCGCCGGTCTGCGCCGCCTCGTGGAAGCGGCGCAGCAGGGCAGGTATGACATGGCTGTTCTCCGGGTGAAAGTTGTCACCGGGGCCGTACAGGTTCGTCGGCATGACCGAGCGGTAGTCGCGGCCATGCTGGCGATTGTAGCTTTCGCACAGCTTGATGCCGGCAATCTTGGCGACGGCATAGGGCTCATTGCTGGGCTCCAGCACGCCGGTGAGCAGGGCGTCTTCGCGCATCGGCTGGGCGGCCATTCTCGGGTAGATGCAGGATGACCCCAGGAACAACAGTTTCTGCACACCGGCCTGATGTGCGGCATGAATGACGTTGGCCTGGATCAGCAGGTTGTCGTAGAGGAAATCGGCGGGATAACTGCCGTTGGCGTGGATGCCGCCGACTTTCGCAGCGGCCAGGTACACCTGGTCAATGGTCTGGTCCGCAAAAAAGGTCTCCACCTCGGCCTGGCGGGTGAGGTCCAGCTTCGCGTGGGAGGCGGTAACCAGGGTGTAGTCAGGACGGCCCTGCAGCTGCCGGCACAGGGCGGAACCCACCATGCCGGTATGCCCGGCCACATAGATGTGCGTGGTCGCCATCAGTTCTCTACCGTGACCGGGGAGTCGTGTCCATGCTGCCGCAGGAAGGCATGCCGCTGCGCTTCCTTGAGGTCTTCTGCCACCATTTCCGCACACATCTGCTGCGCGGTGATCTCGGGTTCCCAGCCCAGCACTTCCCGCGCCCGGGTGGCGTCACCCTTGAGACTGGCAACCTCCGCCGGGCGGAAGTAGCGCTCATCCACGCGCACAATGGCATCGCCAATCGACAGGGCCGGAGCTTTGTCGCCCTCGATTCCCTCCACAATCCCCACTTCATCCAGCCCCCGGCCCTCAAAGCGCAGCTGCAGACCCAGCTCGGCGGCACTCCAGCGGACGAAGTCGCGCACGGAATACTGTTTGCCGGTGGCAATCACGAAGTCCTCGGCGTGGTCCTGCTGGAGCATTAGCCACTGCATGCGCACGTAGTCCCGCGCGTGGCCCCAGTCGCGGAGCGAGTCCATATTGCCCATGTACAGGCAGCTCTCCAGCCCCTGGGCGATATTGGCGAGACCGCGGGTGATCTTGCGGGTGACGAAAGTCTCCCCGCGGCGGGGGGACTCGTGGTTGAACAGGATTCCGTTGCAGGCGTACATGCCGTAGGCTTCGCGGTAGTTCACCGTGATCCAGTAGGCGTAGAGCTTGGCGACGGCATAGGGCGAGCGGGGATAAAAGGGCGTAGTCTCGCGCTGGGGGGTCTCCCGGACCAGGCCGTAAAGCTCGGACGTCGACGCCTGGTAGAAGCGCGTCTTGCGCTCCAGCCCCAGCAGCCGAACGGCCTCAAGGATGCGCAAGGTGCCCATGGCGTCCACATCCGCGGTGTACTCAGCCGACTCAAAGCTGACCGCCACATGGCTCTGAGCGCCCAGGTTGTAGATTTCATCCGGCTGCACCTGCTGGATGATGCGGGTAAGACTCGAGGAATCCGTCAGGTCACCGTAATGGAGGATGAAGCGCTGGTTGTCGACGTGAGGATCCTGGTAGATATGATCCACCCGCTGGGTATTGAACAGCGAGGCCCGGCGCTTGATGCCATGGACCTCGTAGCCCTTGTCCAGCAGGTATTCGGCCAGGTAGGAGCCGTCCTGGCCGGTGACGCCGGTGATGAGTGCTTTGCGGTGCATAGGTAGCTCTATATTGGGCCTGACTCAGTCTCCATCCTACACGGGCTCCGGCAGATGGCGAAATAGTGGAAAAAGCAAGAATGCCGCCACCAAGCGTGGGGTCCCGAAAATAGTGTGTGATAGACTCCGAGCAAGCTGGGCGGCACTAAATGCGCGAATCCTGATTCGGTCAAACGGGAGGACAGCAACTTGCAGAGTGGCAAAGCAGATGAATCCGGCGCTGTCTAACTATCAATGAACCTTATCCCCCGTGTGATTCAACGCCGTATCGCGCATCGGCCGAACCTGATCAAGATAGTCGATAATATCGGCTGGCTGTTCTTCGACAAGATCCTGCGCATGGGCGTCGGCCTGTTTATCGGCGTGTGGATCGCACGCTATCTTGGCCCGGAGCAATTCGGCCTGCTGAGCTTCGCGCTGGCCTTCACCGGTCTCTTTGGCGCGATTGCCACCTTAGGCCTGCAGGACATTGTGGTCCGTGACATCGTTCGGGACCCGGAGAGCGCCAGACTCACTCTCGGTACTGCAGCGTTGCTGCAACTCATGGGTGGCTTCGTGTCCTTCCTGCTGATCTTTGGCGTCATTGCTTACCTGCGCCCGGATGACAGTCTGGCGCGCAGCATCGTCGCTATCCTGGGGTCGATGATGCTGTTCAAGGCCAGCGAGATCGCGGTGTACTGGTTTGAGTCGCAGGTGAAGTCCAAGTATGTCGTCTGGGTGCATAACTGTGTTTCTCTCACGTTTGCCGCGATCAAGGTGGTGTTAATCCTGAAGCAGTCGGCTCTCGTCGCATTCGTGTGGGTCATGCTCGCCGAGGCAGTGGTGGTTTCACTGGTTCTGCTGGTTGTCCTGGGATTGCGCGGTCCCGCGCTTACGAGTCTTAGAACGAGTGCGGTGCGTGCAAAAAGCTTGTTGAACGACAGTTGGCCCCTGATTCTGTCAGCGCTAGCGATCATGATCTACATGAAAATTGATCAAATCATGCTCGGGCAGATGGTTGGCGATGAAGCGGTGGGTATCTATAGCGCGGCGGTGCGTCTCAGTGAGGTATGGTATTTTATCCCGATGGCGGTTGTTACGTCGGTTTTTCCAGCCATTCTTGAAGCGAAGAAGCGCAGCGAAGCCGAGTATTACGCGCGTTTGCAAAAGCTGTATGATCTCATGGTTCTTGTTAGTGTAGCCGTTGCTTTGCCTATGACCTTTTTGGCAACGCCACTCGTTGGTCTACTATTTGGGGAAGCCTATGTGGCCGCGGGAACTACTTTGGCGATACACATTTGGGCTGCAGTTTTCGTTTTTCTCGGCGTTGCAAGTGGGAAGTGGTTCTTGGCAGAAAATCGGCAGATACTGAGTTTGCAAAGAACTTCCTTAGGGGCTATTGCGAATGTTGGCCTAAACTTTCTATTGATCCCGCATTACGGGGTCGTTGGAGCGGCAATTGCTACAGTTGTATCGCAAGCAATTGCCGCCTGGCTGTTTGATCCAATGCAGGCGGTTACCCGTCCAATGTTTTTTATGAAGCTTGCCTCCATGAACCCCTTGCGAATTTCAACCTTGCTGTCATTCAGAGGTTAGAGAAGTATGCTGGAAATGATTTGTCACGCCTACGCTATCCTTTTTGGTCGGAGGGTATTCTCGAGATTCAACCGGCTACTATTCAGGCTATCTCTAAATGGCTTGGGTGTCATGAATTATAAAACCTCTAAAGTTAGTGGTGAGCGCTCATTCTTGAGAAACTATCTCCTAGGTAAAAATGGAGTTTTGATTGACGTGGGGGCAAATGGAGGCCAGTACAGCAAGGAAGCGTTGGAATTCAATCCGGCTCTACGTATATATGCTATAGAGCCCCATCCAGTCACTTTTAAGCTACTGTCTGAGAATTTGCATGGAGAGAATGTAGTAAAGATCAACAAAGGATTGTCTGGCCAGCGCGGGACGTTAAAGCTCTACGACTACAAAGATCGGGACGGTTCAGCTCATGCATCATTATTTAGAGATGTGATTACAGAGATTCATGGAGCCGGTACAGCAGTGGACCACGATGTTGAGTTGGTGACTCTTGATGAGATTGTTTTTGAAAACGATATTAATGAAGTTTCCCTACTAAAAATAGATACAGAAGGAAATGAATTGGAGGTGCTTAGGGGTGGAGAAAACACGTTAACCACAGGAAAAATAAAAGCCATTCATTTTGAATTTAATGAAATGAACGTCTCTTCGAGGGTTTTCTTCAGGGATTTCTGGAAGATGCTTGCGAATTACAAGTTGTACCGAATGCTACCAAACGATCTGCTTGAGATAAAAAGCTACCATCCTTTGGAGTGTGAGATTTTCGCCTATCAGAACATCATAGCAATTCTTGAAGAAAAGTAAGTGAGAAACCACCATTCACACTTACGCATTCTCATCGCGGGCCGTGCAGGCTTCCTAGGCTCGCATTTGTGCGAGCGCCTGTTTGATGAAGGTCACGACATTGTTTGTTTTGACAAATTTTTGACCGACACCAAGGAAAGCGTCGCTCATCTCCTCGGTAGTCCGAACTTTGAGCTTATACGCCATGATGTCACCTCCCCGCTGTATGTCGAAGTCGACGAGATCTATAATCTGGCCTGCCCCGCCTCGCCGGTTAATTACCAATACGACCCGGTGAAGACTACCAAGGCCAGCGGACGTGGTGGGATCAACATGCTGGGGCTGGCAAAGCGTACCAAAGCAAAAATCGTCCAGGCTTCAATCAGTGAAGTTTATGGCGATCCTGAACTCCATCCTCAGACGGAATCCTATGTTGGGCATGTGAAACCAACTGGCCGTCCTTCCTGCTACGATGAGGGCAAGCGCTGCGCTGAGACACTGTTTTTTGGCTATAGACGTCAGCATCGCATGGATATCAAGGTTGCGTGCATGTTCAACATCCATGGTCCGCCCATGCATCCAAACGATGGCGGCGTGGTATCCAAATTCATGGTGCGGGTGCTGAGAAACGAGCCAAACGCTATCTTGGGTGACGGCACACAGACGCGCTCGTTCTGTTACGTGGCCGACCTGATTGACGGGGTAGTGGGACTGATGCGCATGCCGTCTGATATTACGGGTCCAATTAACCTCGGTAACCCGGAAAATGCACAATGACTGATCTGGACCAAGCGGTTTGGCATCTGCTGGGCTCGAGTTCTGAGATGATCAATATGCCGCTACAGGAGGATGACCCTAGGCAACGTAGATCCGACATCGCACTGGCGTGCGTGGCAATGGAATGGGAGCCTAGCGTGGCGCTCAAACGTGGGCTAAATTCAACGATAGCCTATTCGGATTGCCTACGTACGGAGCGTGTCAAAACATGCTGAAGGGGTCGGTGTCGGTCGAGCCTGCAACAGGCCTAGGCAGAAGCTCAGACGAGCTATCCTCTCAGCTCGAAACTGCGGTTCTGTTCCTTGTCTTTAATCGTCCGCATACGACCTCTGATGTATTTGAAGCTATCCGCAAGGCGCGGCCGACGCGTCTATACATTGCTGGCGATGGCCCACGCGGAAATGTTCGGGGTGAGAGGGAGCGAGTAGCGATTGTGCGTGAGATAGCCACTGCCGTGAATTGGCCCTGCGAAATCTGTACCTTATTTCGGGAAAGCAATGTTGGGTGCAAATATGCAGTTAGCGACGCTATCACCTGGTTTTTTGAACATGAGGAGCGCGGCATTATTCTTGAGGATGACTGTCTGCCGAGCGCCGATTTCTTCTCATTTTGTGAAGCACTCTTAGAGCGTTATGAGGCGGATGAACGTGTATGGGTGATCACGGGAGATAACTTTCAGAATGGTTTTCAGCATGGTGATGCTTCCTACTACTTTTCGAGATTTAACCATTGCTGGGGATGGGCGACATGGCGTCGTGCTTGGCAAAAAGCTGATATGGATATGAAGTTCTGGCCGACTTGGAAACGAAATTCTGCGTGGGCAGAGTTCTGGGTGGATTCGGTGATGCGAAATTACTGGGAAAAAATCTTTGACCGAATGTATCGGAAGGAGATTGATACTTGGGATTATGCTTGGACTGCGAGCGTTTGGTATCACGGCGGGTTAACTGCAACGCCGAACTCCAATTTGGTAAGCAATATCGGTTTCGGTTCCGATTCAACTCACACCAAGTTGACAGGCAGCGCGTTCGCTGGCATGGCAACGGGTACTGTCGGCGACCTTCGGCATCCGAAAGCGATTATGCTGTGCGCGGAGGCGGATAAGTTTGTCTTCGACAACCATTTCGGTGGTAAATCTTACCGGTTCCCGCGTTCGCTATTACACGCACCGATGCGCGCCTCGGGTTGGCTTATCCGGAAATTGAAGCGGTCTGTTATCTGATGTTACCGGTAGAGGAGAAATGTCGGGTTTGTTTGAGTGAATTTGATGGCCCAATATTTCATGGTCAAATCAAGAATAGAAGTGTCGGCTACTTCGAATGTCGCTTGTGTGGATACGTGCAGACGGAGCAGCCAACTTGGCTAGATGAGGCTTACGCATCTCCGGTAAATATCAGTGATACGGGGATCATCGCACGGAACCAAGCTAACATCTCTCTCGTTCTTGCAACGCTCGTGTTGTTGGGCCAGAAGCATGGAAAAGTAGTGGATTACGCGGGTGGCTTCGGATTTCTTGTAAGAATGCTACGAGACATTGGCGTCGACGCATATTGGACTGACCCTTACACCGACAACTTGGTAGCTCGAGGCTTTGAGTATCGCGACGGTAATGCGGAACTTGTGATGGCATTCGAGGCATTCGAACACTTTGTGGACCCATTGGCGGAAGTGGAAAGTTTGCTAGCGATTGCCCCCAACCTTCTTTTCACTACCGATTTGATACCTACGCCAACGCCCCTGCCTTCGGATTGGTGGTATTACGGCCTGGATCATGGGCAGCACATTGGCTTCTTTCGACATCAGACTCTTCAACACATAGCCGGAAAGTATGGTAAATTCCTCTTAACCGACGGTACTTCAACACATTTATTGCTAGACCAGAAAGCTTCCATTTCTAGGTGGCTGTTGATTCGTAAGATCGCAAGAGTCAGCCCCGCACTTCTTGCTCTAGGATTATGTTCAAAGACGTGGGACGATCACCTGTTTTTGTCCTGTGCAGCTCAAGATAATGAGTCTGACTAACCTCTCCAGAGGACAATGTGCTCATGAAAGTTGCCTTTGACTATCAAGTTTTCGCAACGCAGAGATTCGGAGGTATATCTCGTTATTTTTTTGAGCTGGCAAAGAATATCCCTCTGGTAGAAAATTCAAACTGTACGGTAAGAGTCATATCACCACTTTATGTATGTGAGTACTTAAAGACTGGAATTCAAGAATTACCAGTACTCGGCATGTACATGCCGCAGATTCCGTACACTCGTAAGTTGGTTCGCGGCGTAAATACCGCTTTATCTCCCAAGATGCTGAAAAATTTCTCTCCTCATATAATTCATGAAACATATTATTCGGTAAACCAATCGCGGCCCCTCAATGCCAAGCGAGTTGTCACCGTATATGACATGATTCACGAACTTTTTCCCGAGCAATTTGATTATCATGACAAGACTAGTGAGGCAAAAAAGCATGCTATATCCCGCGCCGACCATGTTGTTTGCATTTCTAATAATACGCGTAGCGACTTACTTCGAATTCATGATGTCGATCCACAGAAAACCTCTGTTGTGCACTTAGGCTTTTCATTGTCGGGAGGAAATCTAAAATCTTCTATTGGTGGTAGGAAGCCATATTTGCTTTACGTTGGATCTAGAGGTGGTTATAAGAATTTTTGCCGCTTTATCGAGGCCTATGGGCAGTCACCCATGCTAAAGCTGAATTTTGACGTAGTAGCTTTTGGTGGAGGGGGCTTTACCATGTGTGAAAAATCTATATTTCAAGAACTTAGGATATCGGGAAGCAAGATAACGCAGGTGAGTGGAGATGATGCTTTACTCGAGAGTTATTATAAGGATGCTGCTTTGTTTGTCTTCCCTTCTCTGTATGAGGGTTTTGGCATTCCTCCGCTTGAAGCCATGAGCTACGGCTGCCCTGTTGCATGCAGTAACACCAGCTCGATTCCGGAGGTGGTAGGAGACGCTGCTGTTTTGTTTGACCCGAATTCTACAGAGTCAATCATGAGTTCACTTGAAGCCGTGCTTCTTGACTCTGACTTTAAAGAAGCAATGATAAAAAGGGGGTTTGATCGCATCCAGAGATTTTCTTGGAGAAAATGCGCAGAGGGAACACTTGGAGTCTATGAGCAGGTCTTGCAATGAGGGCTCTAATTTGTGGTGTTGGAGGCCAAGACGGGGCTTATCTTGCTCGGTGCCTCTTGAGCAAAGAGTATGATGTGTTTGGAACATCCCGAGATGCCCTGGGATCCAAGTTCCAAAACCTTGAGGAGTTGGGGATAGCGCAAGAAGTAAATCTGCTGTCAATGGATGTGACTGATTTTCGAAGTGTTCTTTATTCTGTCGAAAAGGTGATGCCAAATGAAATCTATAATCTCGCGGGTCAAACTTCCGTAGGGTTGTCTTATGAGCAACCCGTTGAAGCTATGGAAAGTATTGGTATGGGAGCGCTTAATCTTTTAGAAGTAGTGCGATTCGTAGACCCCTCTATTCGTTATTACAATGCTAGTTCAAGCGATTGTTTTGGTGACATCGGAGGAATAGCTGCCAACGAAAAAACGCCATTTAGTCCTCGAAGTCCATATGGTGTTGCCAAGGCAAGCGCCCATTTTATGGTCCAGAATTATCGTGAAGCCTATGGTCTCTTTACCTGCTCCGGTATCTTATTTAACCACGAATCCCCCTTGCGCCCTAAGCGGTTTGTGACACAGAAAATTGTATCCGCTGCCGCGAGGATTCATGCAGGGGGTGATGAGAGGTTAGAGCTTGGGAGGTTATCCATTGAGAGAGACTGGGGATGGGCTCCGGATTATGTGGATGCGATGTGGCGTATGCTACAGCAAGAACAACCAGAGGACTTTGTAGTGGCAACTGGAAAATCTATAACTTTAGAGAAATTTGTCGAAAAGGTGTTTGCGTTTTTTGCAATGGATTGGAGGGATCATGTCGACATTAGTGAAGCTCTGTTCAGGCCGTCTGACATTGCAACAAGTCGAGGTGACCCTTCAAAAGCGATGAGAGCATTGAATTGGGCGCCCACTCGCGATGTCGATGGCGTTATTGAGTCAATGTGCATGGCTGCGAAGAAGCGCTTTGGAAGCTAATATTGAGTGCTATAACAAGACCCTGAGTACGACCTTTTCACGAGCTCAGGGAGTCGCATGTCGCATCATAGGCAGTAATGATCCGAAAATTTGAAGATAAAATTCCATGATTATACTGGAACCTTCTAGTTCGTTCGATAGTGGTTGTTCTTGAAAATAGGGCTTTCAGATCTCATAAAAAGTAAATCAAACTGCCAGAGAACCCCATCGAAAGGGCGCAGCATTGGGTCCGCAAGATCCATCGGTCTAAACCCTAGGTCCTCTAAGGCTACGCACATCTGTGGAAATCTTAGGCTGCTGCTTGTGATGTTGAAGTTATAGCATTCCATTATAATCGCATCCGTTAGGCGCAGAGTCTCTACTGCTCCTTCGAGAATTTTTTCTTCAAACCCATGTGTGTCAAATTTGAGAATAAAGGGGCCTGCGAGACTTCTCTCCGAAACCAACTGGTCGATAGTCTTGCTCGGCACTTGCCGACCTGAAGTGCTATGACAATCGACAGTGCTACCATCAAGATCTTCAGAAACATTGATGCTGGCGAATTCCTCCCCCACAGGGCCAGCCACACAGAGTGCGTACTCAAATTTTTGGCACTTGGAGCTGAGCACCTGAAGTAGGTGTTCATGTTCAATTAGAGGTTCCACAGCTAGAAAATTCGCTTTCGGGAACTCCCTCATCGCGGATTTGCTCCATATACCATTGGAAGCTCCAATATCGATGACAGTCTTTACATTTGGAAGATGCTCGGAGAGCCGTCCCAGAGCTCCAGTCATTCGAAAGGCATCATCGCTCTTGAGGATGAGCTTCAGGCCGATCATGCCAAGCATATAGTTTACTAATCTGGCCAAGAGTTTCATTGCATCCGATGCCCCGCAGAGGTAACGTTTTGGTGGATTGCTGGATGGGTGAGTGTCAGTGTATACATTCGCGCTTCCCCTGGTCGATAGGTGCCACTAGAGATTACTATGAAATTCTGCATTGTCACTCCCTGTCTCAACGCCGAGCGGTACATCGAGCGCACAATGCGTTCTGTCGTCACGCAGACAGCACTTTTGACAAGCACTGGCAACAGTTTTCTCGAATATATAATATGCGATGGAGGGTCGATAGATGCCACTTTAGCCATCGCCAATCAAATAATTCATGACAGTTCGACTACTGAAGATAGGGTTTCGATACGCATATATTCCGAGTCGGATTCGGGGATGTATGATGCTATATCCAAAGGGTTTGGGTACGCTGGGGAGGCAGATGTCTATGCGTACATAAACGCTGGCGATGTTTATTCCTCACATGCATTTGAGATACTTGAACAGGTTTTTGCGATTGATGGCGTTGATTTCATTACTGGATTCGATGTTGTTTATAATGAATACGGTCACATGGTTTCCTGCCGGCTACCTTATGGTTATGACCGCAGCCTCGTCGATGCGGGAATATATGGTAGATTTCTTCCTCATATTCAACAAGAATCGACTTTTTGGACACAGTCTTTACATCAAAAGGTTGATTTCGATAAATTCAGACAGTTCAAGTTGGCTGGCGACGCCTATCTTTGGAGTACGTTCATTCGGCATGCGAAGCTATACGTTGTATCAGCATGGCTGGCAGGGTTTACTATTCATGCCGGCCAGTTGAGTCAGAATAGAGCCGACGACTACAGGCTAGAACATCTCTCATTATGTCGCCGATTAAACCCGTGGGATTTCGTATTGGCGGGACGGGCGCTTATAGTGAATTATCTTCCTGATGCCATCAAGAAGTCATTGGCTCCATACTTGATAATTTATGATCATTCTGTGAGAAGGTATAGGATAAGGGGTTAGGGTAGGGTGTAGTACCTAACCCCGATCGCAGCCAGTAACAAGGTGTGTAACTCTTTCTGCCGATTATGGGGAAATTGATTTCAAGTATTCCTGATAATGCCGGGAGTTTTCTTCTTTCGTCTTGAGAGTAAATGAAAAGCTCGAGTGGTTGTTGGAACAACGAAACAGACAAGTTTCATCCAATATCCGTGGGATTCGTAGAATAAATTCGCTTTTTCTTTTTCAAATTGTACATCTTCGTATGTTGAGCTTAGTCCCCCGTTGTCGTTGTAAAGCGCAACATCCAGATCTACATGCTGGAACGGTATGCTCGCAAAAAAGCGAATATTGCTAGCCCAGTCGGACTTAACTGGATAATCAAGCGAGTAGGGATCCTCCCTGAGAATATGGCTAGGGAAGAACATGCTTTGATGACAGATGTTCCGGAAGGCCAGCTTGACCGTTGAGAAGTTGCCATCATATCGCTTGTCGCTGCTTGCAAATCGCACATTGGCATAATAGATATGGTTGGTATTCGTCAATTGGCCCAACATCACTTTGAAATCGGGAAGCAAACGGTCATCCGAACCAAGAAAATATATCCAGTCTGTGTCTGCTCTTGTGATGGCATTATTCATTGCATCATAGACGCCCTTGTCACGCTCCGATACCAAGGTGATACCCTTGGCATTGATGTTCTCCGCATATTCTCTAGTGCCGTCAGTAGATTGGCCATCTTGAATCACGACGAAAACAGCCTTTCCGATTAGCTCGCCAAGTACATTTTGGACACTCTCCAGGCATGCTGGAAGTTCTTCTATCGAATTAAAGGTGGGGACTACGATAGTCAGCGTAGAGTCCCAAGCCGCAGCGATGTCTGGGTTATTTTTCAAGTGAAGGCCAACCGTACTGCCACAGCATGGCCATCTTCCTAGGGGCAAATGTGAATGCCTGGAAGTACTGTGATGTTGTGGTTGAGTTCATCCCCTGGGTGAAATTTCGGCTGTCCTTGAGCATTTTCTTGTTGTGCCACAAGGATGTGAGTGCGTTGGCATAAATTTCGCGAAAGACTCGGCTGTCTGTCCTAGTCAAGCTCAGGAGAAAACCTTCAACAAGTAGCAGTAGAATATGCGTTGCAAGAATTGGCCACATCAATAGGCTCGGTGTCATTATGAACAGCACGTGGGTCTTGTTGCGTTCGCTCAGCCGCCTGCGACGATAGCTGGAAGAGACTTTGCTTCCGATCACCCTGTTGCCGCCAAAACTATGCCCCTGCCTGTGTCGGTACCCGCTTTCGCAGGTTACTTCCACAGGCCCGCCACCAAGACGAACCGCACAACAAAGATAAAGATCTTCCCCGATAGATTCAAACCACTCCGGAAACCCGCCCAGACGCTCCCACAGTTCTCTCTCAATCCAAAGGCACGCCCCAATCACCATCGCCACGTCCCGGCGCTCCGGGTCCAGATTGGGTACGGGGTTGTAGAATGGGTCCAGCAGGCAGCCCCGGTCCACCAACTCGCCGCTTTCCCAATCGTACTGCGGCAGGGTGAGAACGCCTGGCGGATCCTGCTGTGCTGCCGCTGTCGCCAGGGTGGTCAGGGCATCGGTGAACAACGCGGCATCGTTGTTGAGTAACAACAGGTATTTGCCTCGCGCACGGGCCACCATCCGGTTGTTTGCCACGCAAAACCCTGCGTTCTCCTCGCTGACGAGGAGTTCCACTTGGGGATAACGTTTCCGCAGAAACGCCACTGAATCATCCGGAGACGCATCGTCATGCACGATGATCTCCACGTCGAAAGCACAGTCCTGCGCCAGTACGGAATCCAGGCAGGCCGCGATCAGCTCGGGGCCCTTGTAGTGGGCGATGCAGACGGAGACAAGCGGCGCCTCTGGCCGACTCAGAGCGGGGTAGTGTTCAACCACAGCCATGTCCGCTTGAGTCCCTCTGCGAGTGGCACTACCGGCTGCCAGCCCAGTGCCTGGTGTGCGCAGTCCGCAGTGATGGTGACCCGGCTGGCATCTACCGCCCGGCTTTCCACATGCTTGCGCTGCAATTTGTTCCCGCTGACCTGCTCGGCCAGGGAGAACAGCTGGTTGAGACTTGCGCTCTCGCCGCTGGCACCATTGAGTGTACGCACGTCTCCTGCCGGTGGCTGCTCCAGCGCGGCCAGCGTGAGGCTAACGAGGTCGTCGATATAGAGGTAGTCGCGCACAGCGGAGCCGTTTCCCCATACGGTCAGCGTTGCACCCCGCCTGATGCAACCCAGGGCGCTGGGTACAATGCCGAACCCCGTTCTTTCCTCTTGGCCCGGGCCGTAGACGTTTGACGGCCTGATGATCGTAGCACTGCCGCCAAACTGTCGCGCCCAGGCGCCAATGAAGTGCTCCGCGGCGACCTTGGCGGCGCCGTGGTAGGACCGCGGTCGCGGCAGGTCGGCTTCGCGGGAGGCTACCGCGGTCCGCTCGTCGTAGAGTGCCCCGGCAGATGAAAAGTACACCAGGGGAGTGCTCGGCTGTGCCTGCAGTGCTTCCAGTGTGGCCACCAGTGGTACCAGGTTGCCGCCCAGCTCCGCCGACGGCTTGCCGGCGGTGCTGCCGGGCGTGCTTGCTGCGGCCAAATACACCACGGCATCCACACTGTCCAGCAGGGTGGTCAGCTCGGAGGGGTCATGGCAATCGCTGGCGATGTGTTCTTCACCCGCCGGGTTCGGGTAATGTCCGCTGCGCGAAACAGCCCTGACCTCGGTTCCCTGGCTGATGAGCGCCCGGCACAGCGCCCGGCCGATGAAGCCACCGGCGCCGATGACCAGCACGCGCTCAATCACGGTCGCCCCCCAGCAGCGCGTTGTACAGTGCCAGATAGCGTCCGGCGCAGTCGTCCCAGGTGCCCACCTCCTGCAGTACCCAGGCACGTGCATTGCCGCCGTACTGCAGGTTGGTGGCTGGGTCCTCTAGCGTCTGCAGGGCGCTGCTGTAGCCCGCCGGATCGCTGCATAGCGCCCCGGTGGTGCCCTGTTGCACCAGGCTTGCATGGGCTGGCATGTCCGAGGCGACAATGGGCAAGCCCGCCGCCATGGCTTCCAGCATGACCTGCGGCCGGCCCTCCGCGTGCCGGCTCAGGGTGACAAGACCATGTGCCTGCGGGAACCAGTGGCTGGCCAATTGCTCGGGAGTGGCTGGACCGTGGTAGTGAACCCAATCCGGCAAGGCGATCTGTTCCTGCATCGGGCCCAGCAGGTGTAGCTGCCTGGCCTGTCCCTTGAACAGCGGTTCTGACCACTCCAGCAGCGGTCCCAGCTTGTCGCGGGTCAGGCGGGTGACCGCGAGCCAGACAGGCTGTTCCGCACTTGGCTGGCGCTGCACAGCGTACCAGACAGGATCGATACCAAAGACTACCGGCTGAATACGGGCGACATCGCCGAAGGCAGCCTGCAAGGGCCCCTGCATCCACTCGGCATTGGGGCAGATGGTGACGGCACGCTTGCGCATCACTCGCCGCAGCAGGCGCTTCACCAGAGGGAGTTTGAGGAGCTTCAGGTCGGTGCCGAGTACGGTAATCAGCGCGGGCTTGCCGTTCGCGGGTAGCGGCAGGGCTGTTTGCAACCAGTTCAGGTGGTACAGGTCGGTAGCGTTTTCACGGCGGTAGAGGGAGCGCAGCATGAGCAGGAGCTGCCAGGGCTTGCCCAGTGCGGCGGGGCGGCCGCTGCGCATCAGGTGGGCGATGCCCCCGTCTGCCATCAGACTCGCCAGCATGGCTTGCTCCTCGGTGTTGGCCGCATAGCGCACGTTTGCCGGCAGTATCCCCGGTGGCGCCCAGACGGACAATTGCAGGGCTTGCTTCCGTGCCAGGGCATGTACCAGATGATGGATGAATACCCCGCGCCAGTCTTGTTTGTCCGCCGGGTAGGAGGTGGCGACGCAGAGTACGTTCATTATGTGTGCGTCGAGAGCCCGGGGTTCTGTTTCGAGAGCGCCACTCAGCCCATCACCGGCACAGCACTCTGCTTCAGCCCTTGGCCCACCAGATCTCCCGCAGCCAGCCGCTCCCGCACACTCCTGGCAATCCCCTCCCCATCCAGCCCCAGCAACGCCATCTGTTCCTCTTGGCTCGCATGCTCGATAAAGCTGTCCGGCAGCCCCAGATGCAGGCAGGGCGTGTCGATGTGGTGCCGGGCCAGCAGTTCGTGCACGCCGCTGCCGGCGCCACCGGCCACGGCGTTGTCTTCCACGGTCACCAGCAATTCGCAGTTCGCGGCCAGGGCCAGGATCAGTTCTTCATCCAGCGGCTTCACCCAGCGCATGTCGACCACGGTGGCGTCCAGGGTTTCGCCAGCCTGCAGCGCGGCGGCCAGGACGGTGCCAAAGGCGAGTATGGCAACCTGCCGGCCCTCGCGCACGGTGATCGCCTTGCCAATCTCCATGGCGGTCATTTCATGGGCGATCACGGCGCCCGGGCCTTTGCCGCGGGGATAGCGGATGGCCGCGGGGCCCGGGTAGTCATAGGCGGTGTAGAGCATCTGCCGGCATTCGTTTTCGTCCGAGGGCGCGCCGATCACCATGTTGGGGATGCAGCGCATGAAGCTCAGGTCGAAGGCGCCGTGGTGGGTGGGACCGTCCTGGCCGACCAGGCCGGCGCGGTCGATGGCAAAGGTGACGTCCAGGTTCTGGATGGCCACGTCGTGTACCAGCTGGTCGTAGCCGCGCTGCAGGAAGGTGGAGTAGATCGCTACTACCGGCTTGAGGCCGTCGCAGGCCATGCCGGCGGCCAGGGTAACGGCGTGCTGTTCGGCAATCGCCACGTCGTAGTAGCGTTCGGGGAAGCGTCCGGCGAACTCCACCATGCCGGAGCCTTCGCACATGGCGGGGGTGATGCCGACCAGGCGCTGGTCTTTCTCCGCCAGGTCGCACAGCCAGCGGCCGAATACATCCTGGTATTTGAGCTTCTTCGGGCTGGGGGAGGGCGCTGCCAGGCTGGGCTGTGGGCCCTTGGGTACGGCCTCGATCTTGTTGATGGCGTGGTAGCCCACCGGGTCGGCTTCCGCAGGCGCAAAGCCCTTGCCCTTCATGGTGCGGATGTGCAGGAACTGGGGGCCCTCCAGGTCCTTCATGTTCTCCAGGGTCTGCAGCAATTGCGGCAGGTCATGGCCGTCCAGGGGCCCGATGTAGTGCCAGCCCAGCTCCTCGAACAGGGTGCCGGGGGCGACCATGCCCTTCATGTGTTCTTCCGCTCGCTTGGCCAGGTCCCAGGCCGGGCGTATGCGCTTGAGCATCTTCTTCGAGCCCTCGCGCATGGCGATGTAGGTCTTGCTGGCCCAGAGCTTGGCGAAGTAGGTCGCCAGGCCGCCGGTGTTGTGGCCGATGGACATCTGGTTGTCGTTGAGGATGCAGAGCATGTTGGGGCGCACGTGGCCAGCGTGGGCCAGCGCTTCGATGGCCATGCCACCGGTGATGGCACCGTCGCCGATCACCGCAACCACCTTGCGCTGGATGCCCTGCTGCTGCGCCGCCAGCGCCATGCCCATGGCGGCAGAGATGCTGGTGGAGGAATGGCCGACGCCGAAGGTGTCGTAGTCGCTCTCGCTGCGCTTGGGAAAGCCGGACAGGCCGCCGGCCTGGCGGATGCTGTGCATCTGCTGCATGCGGCCTGTCAGGATCTTGTGCGGGTAGGTTTGGTGGCCGACGTCCCAGACTATGCGATCGTGGGGCGTGTTGTAGATGGTGTGCAGGGCGATGGTCAGCTCCACCACGCCGAGCCCGGCGCCAAAATGCCCGCCGCTCTGGCCCACGGTATACAGCAGGAAGGCACGCATTTCCTCGCCCAGGCGCAGAAGCTCCTCTTCATCGAGCTCGCGCAGGAGCCTGCCCTGGTCGATTGCGCTCAGCAGGGGCGTGTGCGGCAGTGTTGCGGGGATTTTGCTCAGCATTGCGGAATTCTAGCGCATTGGCGCGGTGATGTGAGCAAAATTTGCGGGTTTCGCGGAAACGTGTTTGGCCTCGCGGCCTGTGCTCCGGGGGCTTTTTTCATCAGATGAAGCCATATGCTTGTTTGACGGGGTGCCGTGTTGCAGAGTGATTGTTACAGGGATGGGGCTGTATCGGTTGCCAGGGAGGGCGGCGTGGTGGCACTGCTGGACCCGAAAAACGACTACGTGTTCAAGCGCCTGTTCGCCGGTGAACCGGAACTGACGCTGGCGTTGATCAACGACCTGCGTCCGGATTTGCCGCGGGTGACCTCGGTGGAGATCCTGAACCCGGCGATCGAAGCGAGCGAGCTCAGCGGTAAAGGTATTGTCCTGGATGTGCGCGCCCGCTGCATAGACGGCCACCAGTACAACATCGAGATGCAGGTGCAGCGGCAGCTCGACTGGGGCGCCCGCAGCCTGTTTTACCTGGCGCGCCTGCTGTCACGGCAGCTCGGTGCCGGGGAGGAGTACCGGTCGGTGGCTAGCGCTATCGGCATTCACCTGCTGGATTTCGACCTTTTTACAGAGAACAGGGCGGAGCGAGGGCAGGCTCTGTGGCGTTTTGAGATGCGCGATGCCACCCAGCCTGACGTAACATTGGGAAGCGAGCTACAATTGACGGTGGTTGAGCTCAAGAAAGCAGACCGGCTGGGGCAACTTCAGGGCCCGGCGAGTGACTGGATCCGCTTTTTCGAACATTGGCGGGAGGAAAACGTGATGGGCGATGTGACGCACGAACCGGTAAAGAAGGCGATGGGCAGCATCCGCCAGCTGAGTGCCGACGAGGAAGCCCAGCGCTTGGCTGAGGCCCGTGAGTGGGGCCGCATCAACTGGAACCTGAGTATCGGTGCTGCGCGTCGAGAGGGGGTGAAGCAAGGTTTGGAGCAAGGTCTGGAGCAGGGGCGAATGGAGGCCTTGCGCAGTGCCCTGGCCCAGTTGCTCGAACAGCGTTTCGGCCCCTTGCCTGACTGGGCGGCGGATCAGCTGGCGGCCGTAACTGCCGATCAGCTTGCCACCTGGACCGGGAGCTTACTCTCGGCCGGGAACCTGGAGGAACTGTTCGGGCGCCCGGACTGAAGGCGTTTCCGCAGAGTCGTTTTACAGTTATAAGAATCGCCAGATATTGCGTCAAGGAGGTATAAGTCACGCCAGACTCTCAAGATCTGTCTCGGTTGTAACCTCTGTTACATCAAATTCAGCCATTTGTCTGGCAGACTTGCTGTCACGCGCCATAGTTAATGGGCATCAGGAAGTAACCGCTACTGGCTGCCATGGAGGGCGCCACGGCTAGGCTGCTGGACCCGAAGAACGACTATGTGTTCAAGCGGCTGTTTGCCGGAGATCCGGAATTGACGCTGGCGTTGATAAACGACTTGCGCCCGGATTTGCCGAGGGTAATTTCGGTGGAGATCCTGAACCCGGCGATCGATGTCAGCGAGGAGTACCGGTCGGTGGCCAGGGCCATCGGCATCCACTTGCTGGTCACCGCCTGGACTGGCGGCTTGCTGTCGTGCGGGAGTGTAGATCAACTGTTCGGGCGCCCGGGCTAAAAGCGTTTCTGCGGAGTCGTTTTTTGGTTATGAACGGCTCCGCGTGGAGAGCAATAAGGGTATAAGGCGCGCTGCTTGACCCGCAGTCTGGCAGCGCCCGCTATAGGCGGCCTTCGACCTCGCTCACAAGGCTTCGGCCAATTCGTACCAAAGAGGGTACGAATGCAGCGCCCTGTCTTCAATATATTCATGAACCATCTGGTTGCGTAGCTTGCGAAAAGTCATCCACTCATCAGCCGAGTCCAGCCAGCCAAGCTTTTCAGCTTTTGGAAACAGCCGGTCAGTGGTAGTCACCAGGTGGTCAATCTCTTTTCGGGTGATACGGCAGAGGAAGTGCAGTTTTTCCTCAAAGTCAGCATCAATACCAGCAGTCACAGCGACACTCCGGTGCGCTCTGCCACGTTGTGGATTGGCAGCCTGGCCAACCCTTCTGACTGCAGAATGACATCGACTTTACGGCCATCCATCAGGCGGCTGAGCTGCGCGGCAAGGCGCGCGGTCTTGAGCGCCGGGTCTGTTACAGGGCCAGATGCCTTGATCATCACATCAATATCGCCCCCCTCGCGCGTCATCATCTGTGCGGGATCCAAACACAATCACCCCAACGTCATCGCCGAACGCGGCAATGGATGCGGTTTTGATGGCCTGCTGTTGCGCTTGAGTCAGTCTCATGGGAGAAGTATGCCGGATCGACTGGGTCGGTGTCATTGTCGAGAGGCCCTGTGCCGCTTACTGCGCCTGCCCGGGTGCCAGCGCGTCCTGGAGCAGCAGCCCCAACCGGGCATAGCCTTGGTCATTTAAATGCAGCCCGCCGGGCCGGAAATAGCGTCCGCTGGGGGTGCCGTCCAGGTCCTGCAGCAGCGGGTTGGGGTCCAGCAGCGTCACGCGGGGCCGCTCGCTGGCCCAGGCCTGCAGGCTCTGCTTGGCCTCGTCGATGGTGGCGAAATCCTGCGGGTAAAATGGTGATTTGACTGGCACAAATACTACCAGTCGCCCATTTTCCCGCAGCCGCGCGTCCTCGGCTTCCAGGGCCCCGATCGCGGCTACCAGCGCAGGTGCATCCTTCTGGTCGCGCAGGTGGAATTCGCTGTTGCCCGGCAGCAGCACCACGGTGGCTGGGCGGTAGAAGCCGATCAGGCGGTCGTAGTAGTGGGCAATGTCCTCGACGATGGCGCTGCCCAGGCCGCGCATCAGTACCGGTTGCGGCGCCAGCAATTCCGGCAGCCCCTGCCAGAGCTTGACCCGGCGGCCGCCGACCACCAGCACCGGCTGGTCTGGCAGCGTTGCCCGTTGGTCGGCGCGGGTGTAGGCCTGCATCTCACCCTGCCAGGCAGCGGGAGAGTCCTGCAGGGTCTGGAGGGTGTCCCGGGCGACGAGCCAGGCAAAGTGGCCGATCGGGATCAGCAGCAGGGCCAGGCAGACGTTGCGGATGGCTTTCCAGGAATACACGGTGGGCTCCGTTGGCAGTGCCGGAAGTGTGTGCCAATCCCGCGAGAGTGGCAATTCCGGTGCCCGCGGGAGTGTGCGCTGGTTCGCAACCTGACGCCAGCGGCGGCCCGGGGTGTGACGGGGCTCGCAGGCGGGCCAAGCCGGATTGGCGCCGGTGCTCGCCTGGGCGCAGTATGCGGCCATGATTTATCAGCGTCACATTCCCGACCATGAGCTGTTCGCATCGCAGCTGGAAATGGTGATGCAGAACGGCCGCATCGCGAGCATCGCCGCCAATCTGATGGGAGTGGTGGCGGCGCTGCTGTTGTTCTGGCAGTTCGTGCCATTCACCTGGCTGCTGCTGTGGGCCTCCTGTGTACTGATTCTGCTGCTGGCGCGGTCACTCTTCATGAGCAATGCCCTGGTGGAGCGCCACTACCAGCGCAATCCCGCACGGGTGTACTGGGGGCTGCTGCTGGGCGCCATCCTGACCGGGCTGGTATGGTCCTCTGCCTTTGTCGTGATGGCGCCGCGGGTGCCGGGCGAGCTGCAGCAGGTGTTCCTGCTGATCATCCTGATGACTACGCTGCTTTCGGTGGGTGCGACCCTGGCCCTGCGCGAGTATTTCCTGGCCCAGCTTTTTGCCGCGCTCTGGCCGATTGGCTGGTGGTGCCTGGTGCACTACTGGGAGGGGCCCTTCAACCTGCTGATTGGCTTCGTGACCCTGGGCATCTGTGCGCTGATGCTGGTGGTCAGCCACCGGGTACACTCCTCCATTCGCAACCTGATCTCGGCCAACTGGCAGCGCGAGACCATGTCCCGGGAACTTGCCGACCTCACCAACAGCCTGCGCGACCGCAACCGCCAGCTGCGGGATGCCCGCCGCCAGCTTACGGATCTTGCCAATGTCGATGAGCTGACCGGGCTCGGTAACCGGCGACTGGTGAACCGGGTGCTGCAGGAGGAGATCAATCGCGCCCGCCGCAACGGCGGCAGGCTGGCGGTTATTCTGCTGGATGTGGACCACTTCAAGCCCTACAACGACAGCTACGGCCACATCGCCGGCGACAAGGTGCTGCAGCAACTGGCGGATGTCATGCAGCGGGCGGTGACCCGCGCCGGCGAAGTGGTGGCGCGCTATGGCGGTGAGGAATTTATCCTGATCCTGCCCGGCGCCAATGAGGAGGTGGCCCGCCGTACCGCCGAGCGTCTGCGGCAGCTGGTCATCGAAGAACATATCCCCCACGGTGAGTCGCCGGTGGCGCCCCATGTCACCGTGAGCCAGGGCCTGGTGTCACTGGCCCCCAGCGGCCAGCTGATTCCCGGCGACCTGGTGCGCATGGCCGACCAGGCCCTGTACCGGGCCAAGGACCAGGGGCGGAATGCCATTGTCGTGGCATGATCGCGCCAGTTAGTCCCCGGGCTGTTCCTTGAACCGGTGAATCTGCCGCCGCTGCTTCTTGGTGGGCCGGTGCGCGGGCCGCTCGATCATGCCGCCGGCGGCCTTGCGCGCGGCCGCTTCGCTCTCCCGCTTGGCCACACTCGCCTCCGTCTCGGCATACAGCTGCTGCGCTTCGGGCGCGCTGCGGCGCTGGTCCGAAAGCGCCTCGACCACCACCTCGCGCTGGTCCCAGCCCTGCCGGATCTGCAGCCGGTCCCCCACGGCGACTTCTTTCGATACCTTCACCCGCTGCCCGTCCAGCTGCACCTTGCCGCCCTCGATCGCGGCCTTGGCCAGGCTGCGGGTCTTGAAGAAGCGCGCCGCCCACAGCCACTTGTCCAGGCGCAGTTTGCCAGCGTCGTTCATGTCGGACTGTGGGCCTCGCCGGTGCGCGGCAGGGTGCCGGGCATGATTTCGTCGAAGTGGTGGATGCCGGGGAAGCGGGTGTCGATGCGCTTCTGGTGTTGGCTGTCGGGTTGCAGCAGGGTTAGCAGGTGGGCGATGCCGTACTGGCGGGCGGACTCCAGCACGCTTTCGGTATCGTCGATCAGCAGGGTGCGGTCGGGATTGAACGGGTGCAAGTGCTGCAGCGCGTGCCAGAAGGCCGGATCTTCCTTCGGCGCCTGCAGGTCGTGGGACACCACCAGGCGGTCAAACCAGGGCGTGATGTCGACCTGGGACATCTTGATGTCCAGGGTCTTGCGATGTGCATTGGTGACCAGCACCACCTCGCAGGGGCCGGCGTGCAGCTGCTGCAGGAACTCCAGCGCAAAGGGGCGCAGGGCGACCATGTGCCGGATTTCCCGCTTCAGGGCGGGCACATCCATGTCCAGCTGCGCGCTCCAGTAATCCAGTGAATACCAGTCCAGAGTGCCCTGCCGGCCGTCAAAGCGCCCGTGCAGGGTGGCGGTGGCGTCGGCAGCGGGAATGCCGTGTTTCTCCGCGTACAGGCGCGGCAGGTGGTCCAGCCAGAAGTAGTTGTCGAAGTGCAGGTCCAGCAGGGTGCCGTCCATGTCCAGCAGAACCGTGTCGATACTGTCCCAGTCAATCATGCGTGCGGGTGACCGTTGCGGATGACCCCGCATTATGCCTGTTTTGCCCGGGGCGCGCAGCCCGGGGCGCGCAGCCCGGGGCGGCCGGCCAAGAGAAAGCCTGTCCTGTGGGCGCCCGTTGGCCCGGGTCACCTTCTCTGTCCGCTGCGCGGCCACTCACCGTGTCCGCGGGTGCAAAATCGCGCGGGGACCGCGCGCCCACCGCGATCCATCGGGGCGATGATATAATGTGCACTTTGCGTCCAAGGTGCCCTGTCGTGCATGAACTGAGAGCCCTCGTCTCACCCCTGCTGCGGCTCTGCTTCGAGGCCGGGGAGTTGATCTGCCAGCACTATCACGCTCCGGGCGACAGCGGCCTGAGTACCAAGGCGGATGATTCGCCCCTGACCCACGCCGACCTCGACTCCCACGTGCACCTGCGCGAGGGGCTCGCGGCGCTGACTCCTGACCTGCCGCTGCTGTCCGAGGAGTCCTCCCCCGGGACCAAGGCCCGGCGCCACAGCTGGTCGCGCTTGTGGCTGGTGGACCCGCTGGATGGCACCAAGGAGTTTGTCGCCGGCACCGGCGAGTTCACTATCAATATTGCCCTGGTGGACGATCACCGGCCGGTGTTGGGCATGCTCTACGTGCCGCTGCAAAAAGTCGCCTATGTCGGGATTCCCGGCGACTTTGCCGCCCGCTTCAGCAGCGGCGACGGGCATGCGTGGGAGCGGCAGCCGCTGGCCACCCGGCCGCTGGCCGTGGATGGCGACAATGCCGAAGCCCAGGGCCTGACCGTCCTCGCCAGCCGCCGCCACCGCAACCGCCAGCTCGATGCCTGCCTGGCCTGGCTGGAGTCCCGCCGCGGCCCCCTGCAGCGGGAAAACAGTGGCAGTGCGCTCAAGTTCTGCCGTCTGGCGGAGGGTCGCGGCGACGTCTACCCGCGGTTTTCACCCTGCTGCGAGTGGGATGTTGGCGCCGGCCAGGCGCTGCTGGAGGCCGCCGGCGGCAGTGTGCTGGGCCTCGACGGCAACCCCCTGCGCTACAACTGCCGCGACACCTTGTTGAGCCCGCATTTCCTGGCGGTCGGCGACGCGGACAGCCCCCTGTGGCAGGAACTGCTGGCCAACCAGCGCCAGTTCGCCGCGCCCGCGGGCGGTGGCTGACGCCGAGCTTGTGTCGGTAAAGCAAGAAGGTATAGAGTTGGCTGTTACCGGGAATCTGCCTGGGCAGGAGCCAGTCCGACCATGAATGAGCCACCGCGCAGCCTGTTTGGCAACGGTCAGGAAGACGCCGCCAATGAAGAGCTCACCCCCGCCATGCGCTTGATGCAGCTCATGGCGCGACACCGTGCGCTGGACGAAAAGATCGCCGAACTGTATGAATTCCCCTACAAGAACCAGATCCTGCTGCAGCGGCTGAAGAAGGAAAAGCTGCGTCTGAAGGACTGCATCGAGCGCCTGAAAGACGAATTGATTCCGGATCTCAACGCCTGACCGGGGGCTTCCACAACCCACCACCGGGAGATACACCATGTCCCAGTCAAACCCGCAAACTCCTCCCCCGCGCCGTTGGACCGCGACCCCGGTTGCCATGGCCGCCGCGTTTTGTGCCGCCTGCGCGCTGGCCCTGGCCACCTCCGCCGCGGCCGATGACCAGGCTGCGCCGTCCACGGTCACCACGACCGCCCTGACCGGCAACCTGCACCTGCTGCAGGGTCGCGGCGGCAATGTGGTGGCATCCATCGGCGAGGACGGCGTCCTGATCATCGACGACGACTACGAAGAGATGGTTCCGGCCTACGAGGCGGCCCTCACCGACCTGGTCGGCGCCGACGCCAACCCGCGCTTTATCATCAATACCCACTGGCACCTCGATCACGTCGGCGGCAACCTGTTCTGGGCCGATCGCGGCGCGGTAGTGCTGGCGCACACTAATGTCCGCGAGCGCATGTCTACCCGCCAGGAGATGAAGGCCTTCGACCGGGTGGTGGAAGCCAGCCCCGCGGGCGCACTGCCGGTGATCACCTACGGCGATTCCCTGGCAGTGCACTTCAACGGCGATGACATCGAGGTCCAGCATTACGCCTCCGCCCACACCGATGGCGACAGCGCGGTTTACTTCACCAGCGAGAACGTGGTTCACATGGGCGACCTCTTCTTCAAGGATGGTTTTCCCTTCGTCGACCTCGGCTCCGGCGGCTCCGTGGCGGGCTATATTGCCGCCGCCGACGCGGTGCTGGCGCGCGTCGATGACGCCACGGTGATCGTGCCCGGCCACGGCAGCCTCGCCGACAAGGCGGATCTGCAGCGCTATCGGGACATGCTGGTCACCACCAGCAGCGCGGTGCAAGCGCAACTGGCCGCAGGCGAGTCGGTGGACAGCATTGTCGAGCAGGGCCTGGGGGAGGAGTGGGCACCCTGGGGCACCGGGTTCATCAACGAGGAGCGATGGATCAGCTTTATCGCCAATAGTCCCTGAGCGGTCACTAATCGCGCGGCTGCTGTGGGAGCCCGCTGGCCCAGGCCACTTTCTCTGTCCGCTGCGCGGCCATTCACCTTGTCCGCGGGCGATCCCGCGGAGACCGCGCTCCTACAGATTGGGATCGCAGTGGGGCTGATAGCTGCCTTCCAGCGTCAGCAGCTGTACCTTCAGCGGCAGGCCGCCTCCAAAACCGGTCAGCGAGCCGTCGGCGCCGATGACCCGGTGACAGGGCACCACGATCGGCAGCGGGTTGCGGCCGTTGGCAGCCCCCACCGCGCGCATCGCTTGCGGGTTGCCAATGGCGGCAGCGATGTCCCGGTAGCTGCGCACTTCACCCCAGGGGATGGCTGCCAGGGCTCGCCACACGCTCTGCTGGAACGCTGTGCCAGCGGCCGCCAGCGGCAGGTCGAAGCGCCGACGCCGGCCGGCGAAATATTCCTCAAGCTGGCGGTGTGCGGCGCGCAGCACCTGGTCGGGGCTGGAGCTGTCGCCGTCACCGCTGTGCTGGCCGGGAAACTTGATCGCCGTCAGGTGTTCACCGTCGCTCACCAGCTGCAGGGCTCCCAGGGGGCTGTCGATAATCAGTACGTTCACGCGGTTCTCCTTCATGTGCCGAGGCTGCGCCACAGCAGGTTGGCGGCGTAGGCGCGCCAGGGTTGCCAGCGCCGGCTGGCCTCGTGCAGGGGTAGCGTCGCCTGTGGCAGCGCTTCCCAGGCCCGCATCAGGCCGAGGTCCCGGGGCGGGAATGCATCCGGCTCGCCGTGCCCGCGCATCGCCACCATGGCCGCAGTCCAGGGCCCGATCCCGGGCAGGGCCAACAGCTCCGTCACGCCGGGCGCCGCGCCCTCCGCCAGCAGCCTGCAAACTGCGCGCAGGGTGTCGCGGCGGCGCGCCGGCATGGGGAGCTGGCTGTCCTCCAGCACGGCAATGGCCGCCGGCGCGGGGAATGCGCATGCGGTCCCTGCCCCGGGGGCCGTGGCGGCGGCCAGCCGCGAGCACACCGTGCGTGCCGCCACGATGCTCACCTGCTGGCCGACAATCGCCCGCACCGTTGCCTCTTCGACACTCCAGCAGACCGGGGAGCGCAGGCCGGGGAAGCGTTGCAGCAGGCTGGCCAGCGCGGGCTCCTGCTGCAGTGACGCGGCGATCACCGCGGGGTTGGCGTCGAGGTCGAAAATGCGGCGCACCCGCTGTACCACCGGCATCATGGCAGCCAGGTCCGGTAGCCGCAGCTCCAGTTCCAGGGCCTGTCGGGCGGGAAGGTGGCGCACACGGATCTCCCCCGGCTGCTGTTGCCACAGGATGGTGCGCCGATACGTCTGGTCGTCTACCGACTCTACTCCCGCCACCGCGTGGCGATTGAAAAAATCCAGCACCCCGTCCCAGTCATAGGGTGGCCGGTACTGCAATCGCAGGCGGATGGCCGCACGGGTGGAGTTGGCCTGCCGGGGGCGCCGCAGGGCGCCGGGGGGGCTGCCGAAGCTACCCTGGAAGGCACTGTTGCAGCGCCGCACGCTGCCGAAGCCGGCGGCGTGGGCGATGTCGATGATCGGCAGGGCGGTTTCCTGCAGTAGCTGGCGGGCAAACAAAAGACGCTGGTTTTGGGCCACCGCGACCGGTGACACCCCCAACTCGCGCTGGAACAACTTGCGCAGGTAGCGCTCGCCGACTCCCAGCCTGGCACACAGATCAGCCAGGCTGCCCTCGTTCAGGGCGCCGGCGCGGATCAGCCCCAGGGCGCGTTGCACCGTCACCGAGCTGCCCTGCCAGGCCGGGCTTCCCGGCGCCGTCTCGGGGCGACAGCGCAGGCAGGGTCGGTAACCGGCCGCGGCGGCCTGGCTGGCCTCGCGGAAGTAGGCGACGTTCTGCTCCGCCGGTGGCCGTGCGGGGCATACCGGCCGGCAATAGATGCCGGTGGTGCGTACCGCCAGGAAGAACAGGCCGTCGAAGCGGGTATCGCGCGCCAGCCGGGCGCGGCGGCAGACCTCGGGATCCAGGTCGGGGGTGGATTCTGTGGGTGCGGGGCCGGCAGTCATGGGTTCACTATAGTTCCGGCCCCGGTACCCTGGCTAGCCAGAATCGGCCCTGGTACCGTACCCGGCAAGTTCCCGGTAAACTCCGCCATACTTGGCCGCAGGCTTGCCTGTGGCTACTATGCGAGCACAGGCATTCGATTCCCCGGAGGGCGCGCCCTTGATTGGCACTACCCCGCAACAGCAGGCGGTCCGCGCGTGAACCTGGTTGTTTACGCGGTACCGTTTTTTATCCTGGCCATGCTGCTGGAGCTGTTCTATGGCTGGCGCAAGCGGCGCAATACCTATCGCCTCAATGACAGTGTCGGCAGCCTGTTCCTGGGTACCCTGAGCGAGGCGCAGCGCTTCATCACCCTGGGCGCCGGCGGCTATGTCTATTACCTGATTACCCAGCACTTTTCCCTGCCGCTGATGGACCCCGGCCACTGGTGGACCTGGGTGCTGGCGATGGTGCTGTACGATTTCTGCTACTACTGGCTGCACCGGCTCGGCCACGAGCGCACCATTCTCTGGGCCGCGCATGTTGCGCACCATCAGAGTGAGGACTACAACCTCAGCACCGCCCTGCGCCAGACCAGCACCGGCTTCCTGCTCGGCTGGATTTTCTACATCCCCATGTTTGTGCTGGGCATTCCGGCGGAGGTGGTGATCACGGTGGGCTCACTGAACCTGATCTACCAGTTCTGGGTGCATACCGAGCATGTGCCGAAACTGGGCTGGTTCGAGTGGATATTTGTGACGCCCTCGAACCACCGGGTGCATCACGCACAGAACGACCGCTACCTCGACCGCAACTACGGCGGCCTGTTCATCCTCTGGGACCGGCTGTTCGGTACGTTCCAGGAGGAGCTTGCCGAAGAGCCCTGTGTCTACGGCATCCGCGGCCCCCTGCGCAGCTTTAACCCGCTGCGGGCGCTCACCCACGTCTATGTCGACATGGCCCGCGACAGCTGGCACACCCGCCGCTGGCGGGACAAGCTCCGGGTCTGGGTGGCGCGCAACGGCTGGCGCCCGGCGGATGTGGCGGAACGCTTTCCCCGGGCCAAGGCTGACCTGGCCGCTTTCGAGAAATATGATCCCAGGGTTCCCGCCGCGGTGGGCTGGTATGCCCTGTTCCAGCTGGTGGCGGTGGTGGGCCTGCTGAACATCATGCAGTTCAGCGCCCCGGATTATGTTGCCGGGGTGTTGCTGGTGCTCGTTCTGCTCGCGACCACGGTCACCACAGCGCAGTGGCTGGATGGCGCGGATCCGGCACCGATCCTGCGATGGGAGGCCATGCGCCTGGCCACCATTGCCGGCCTGCTGGGGCTTGGCTGGCTGTCGGGAGTGGCACCCGCGCCCTTGCTTGCGGGGTTGCTGTACCTGATGCTTAACTGCCTGGCATTGCCTTCGCTGGGGCGGCGGGAACACGCGGTGGCGACCCCGACCCTAGATGCTGGGCAAGTGTCGCACTGACCACAGCACCCGGCCGCACAACAGCACCACGGCGAGGTCCGAGGCAAAGCGGATGAGCTGTGCCGCTGGCCACGGCCAGGGCAGGCCGTTGAGCAGGAGGATACCCGCGCAGGCCGCGCAGACGCCGGCGGCGACAAACAGGGTGAAGCGAGAGCGGCCGTAGAGGCCGATGGCGACCAGCAGGTAGACGCTGCCGATCAGGGCGGTGAGCAGGACATCCTCACTGAGGCGGTAGCGCCACAGGCTGGCAATCTGCAGCAGCCCGCTGACGGCGACGATGGTGGCGGCGGCGTAGCGCTGGAGTCTGACGGGCGGTGGCGGCATGCGGGGTCCTGTATTGCTTCCGCCCAGACTTTAGCACGGCGTGAACCACCCCGGAATGTTATCAGCAGCTTCCATCCAGGGCGCGGGCGACCCGGGAACCATTGGCGCGGCCCAGTGTGGCGGAAATGCCTGCGCCAGCGGCAACCAGCGCCTTGAGGTCGACACCGGTTTCGATGCCGAGTCCGTCGAGCAGGTACAGCACATCCTCGGTGGCGACATTGCCGGAGGCGCCCTTGGCGTAGGGGCAGCCTCCCAGGCCGGCCACCGAGGCATCCACCGTGGCGATGCCGTGCTGCAGGCCCACCAGGATATTGGCCAGGGCCTGGCCGTAGGTGTCGTGGCAGTGCAGGGCCAGTTGTGTCGTCGGGATGTCGGCCAGCAGGCAATCCAGCAGGCGCTGCATGCTGCCGGCATTGCCGGTGCCGATGGTGTCCCCCAGCGAGACCTCGTAGCAACCCATGTCCAGCAGCGTACGCGTGACTTGTCGTACTGTCGCCGGATCGATCTCGCCTTCATAGGGGCAGCCCAGCACACAGGAGACATAGCCCCGTACCGGCAGCCCCGCATCGCGCGCCGCGGCCATGACCGGCTCGAAGCGCTGCAGGCTCTCGGCAATGCTGCAGTTGATGTTCTTCTGTGAGAAGGCTTCGGAGGCAGCGCCAAACACGGCGACTTCATCCGCCCCCGCTGCCAACGCCCGCTCAAAGCCCTTGAGGTTGGGCGTCAGGGCGGTGTAGCGTACCCCCGGCCGGCGCTTGAGGCCCGCGAATACCGCTTCGCTATCGGCCATCTGCGGGATCCATTTCGGGTTCACGAAACTGCCCGCCTCAATCACCCGGAGGCCCGCGGCGCCGAGGTCATCAATCAACCGCAGTTTGGCTTCCAGGGGCACGAGGTCGGGCTCGTTCTGCAGCCCGTCGCGGGCGCCGACTTCGACCAGGGTAACGGTCCGTGGCAGTGTCATGGCCCCTCCTCTTCAGCGCTGAAGGCCAGCAGCTCCGCGCCGCCATCCACCAGGTCGCCGGCGGTGAAGAAGAACTGTTCGACGACACCGGCGACCGGGGCGCGAATGGTGTGCTCCATTTTCATCGCCTCCATGACCAGCAGTGGGGTCTTCGCCTCCACCCGGGTGCCGGGCTCCACCAGCAGGGTGACCACGGTGCCGTTCATGGGGGCGGCGAGGCCGCTGCCTGCGCCGCTGCCGTCGCTTTCGCCGGTATCCGGTCGCACTTCGCGGAAGTGGCAGGCGCCGTCGGCGAGATACAGGGTGAAGCCGTCCTCGGTGCGGGTCAGGGTCGCGCGCTGGCGGTGGCCGGCGTGCTCCACCTGCAACAGGTCGCCGTCAAGCCGCCCGCGGAGGATGTCATCGCGGCCGTTGCTGCGGATGTGATAGCGCCCATCCTGGTGCTGGGTTACGGCAACCGGGAACTCCTGCTGGTGGCAGTGCAGCACGAAATGGTGGGCGTGGGGCTCGTTCAGGCGCCAGGCGTTGCCGCTGTTCCAGGGTGACCAGGGGTCGGTGCTGCTGCCGTGGGCGGCCTGCTGTTGCCGGTACAGCAGCAGCGCCAGGGCCGCCAATGGCAACTCCCGCTCCAGGTCCTGTTCCTGCTCATGGAAAATCAGCGCGCCGTGGCGCTCGATAAAGCCGGTGTCCAGTTCGGCGCGCTGGAAGGGTGCGGCGGTCGCCAGGTTATACAGAAAATCCAGGTTGGTGACGGTGCCGCCGATCCGGTAGTCCATCAAGGCCGTGGCCAGGCGCTGCAGGGCGCGCTCGCGGGATTCGTCCCAGACGATCAGCTTGGCGATCATCGGGTCGTAATAGACGCTGATCTCGTCGCCCTGTTGTACGCCAGTGTCGACCCGCACATGGGGGGACTCCGCCGGCGGGCGCAGGTAGGCGAGGGTGCCGGTGACGGGCAGGAAATCGTTGTCCGGGTCCTCGGCGTAGATCCGCGCCTCGAAGGCGTGGCCGCGCAGCACCAGCTGCTCCTGGGTCAGGGGCAGGGTCTCGCCCGCCGCCACCCGCAGCTGCCACTCCACCAGATCCTGGCCGGTGATCATCTCGGTGACCGGGTGTTCCACCTGCAGGCGGGTATTCATCTCCATGAAGTAGAAGCTGCCGTCCTCGTCCAGCAGGAACTCCACCGTGCCGGCGCCGCGGTAGTCGATGGCCTGAGCGGCCTGCAGCGCGGTACTGCCCATGGCCGCACGCAATTCCGCGGTCATGCCCGGGGCGGGCGCCTCCTCGATCACCTTCTGGTGCCGCCGCTGCACCGAGCAGTCCCGCTCCGCCAGGTAGATGCCATTGCCGTGGTTGTCGCAGAATACCTGCACCTCCACGTGGCGGGGTTTGGTCAGGTACTTTTCCACCAGCATGGTGGCGTCGCCGAAGCTGGCGCTGGCTTCGCGCTGTGCCGCTGCCAGCGCAGCGTTGAACTCGTCCGCCGACCACACCTGGCGCATGCCCTTGCCGCCACCGCCCGCGGTCGCTTTCAGCAGCACCGGGTAGCCCATCTTGTCCGCCTCCGCCTGCAGCAGGGCCGGATCCTGGTCGGCGCCGTGGTAGCCGGGCACCAGGGGTACTCCGGCCGCGTCCATGATCTCCTTCGCCGCCGACTTCGAGCCCATGGCCTCGATGGCTCCGGTCGGCGGTCCGACAAAGCAGATGTCATTATCCGCACAGGCACGGGCAAAGCCGGCGTTCTCCGACAGGAAACCGTAGCCCGGGTGAATCGCCTCGGCGCCGGTACTGAGCGCGGCGTCGATGATGCGTTCGATCACCAGGTAGCTCTCCCGCGCTGGCGCGGGGCCGATATGCACCGCCTCGTCGGCGAGCTGCACGTGCAGGGCATTGCGGTCGGCATCGGAGTAGACTGCCACCGTGGCAATACCCAGCCGCCGCGCGGTGTGGATGATGCGACAGGCGATTTCACCGCGGTTGGCGATCAACAGTTTTGTGAACATGCCTCAATTCCCCAGCCAGTTGGGCTTGCGTTTTTCCAGGAATGCGCCGAGACCTTCCTGGCCCTCTTTGGACACCCGGATATGGGCGATGCGCGCACAGGTGTCCTCCACCAGCTCCATGGTGATCTCTTCCCCGGCGACGTTGACGATCAGATCCTTCGCTGCGCGCACCGCTTCCGGCCCGTTGCCGAGAAGGGCGTCCACCAGTTGTTCCACCTCGGTGTCCAGAGACTCCTCGTCGGCGAGCTCGCTGATCAGGCCCAATTGCAGTGCCCGATGGGCGTCAAACCGTTCCGCGGTCAGGAAGTAGCGCCGGGCTGCCCGTTCACCGATCGAGCGGATCACATACGGGCTGATCGTCGCCGGCACCAGCCCGATCTTCACCTCCGACAGGGCAAATGTCGCCCCCCGCGTTGCCACCGCCATGTCGCAGCAGCTGACCAGCCCGACTGCGCCGCCAAAAGCCGCGCCCTGTACCCGCGCAATCGTCGGCTGCGGCAACCCGAACAGTGCCTTCAGCATACCCGCCAGGGCCTCTGCATCGCGCAGGTTGTGACCGTAGTCGTAGCCCGCCATGCGCTTCATGTAGTCGAGGTCGGCGCCGGCGGAAAAGTGCTTGCCGTTCGAGGCCAGCACCACCACCCGCACGTCCTTGCGCTCGGCGAGCGTGTCAAACGCCAGCCGCAGCTGGGCGATGATCACATCGTCGAAGGCGTTGTGCTTGTCCGGATTGTCAATCGTCACCGTGGCAACGCCGCGGGCATCAATATTCGTGATTACGGGTTCAGTGTTCATCGTTTCTCGTCCCAATTCGTTTCAGCTGGTTCGTGACTGTATTTACCGCTGGCACTGGCGCCGGGGGGACGCAGAGGGGCAGCCGGGACACGCCGCAAGTACGTCCCTGTAGGCTCGGCGACGGCCTTCCATGGCCGTCGACGGTCCCGCCTGCCCCTCTGCGTCCCCCCGCCGCCTCTACTTCCAGACTCCGTCGCGGGATACAGTGAATGTGGCTTGGTAAGAATCGCTGCCTGGTGTGAAGCTCGCTCCGTTTCAAAATGCAGTTGTTGCGACTCGAGCAAGAGTTGCGCAGGTCTCGAATCCCGCTCCATAGGTAAGGGTGTGGGGGCGGTTAGGGCTTGGCCGGACCGTTGGCGGCCATGGACGGCCGCCACCGAGCGCACATGGATGTGCTTGTAGCGTGTCCGGACAAGCCCTAACCGGCTCCGCGCCCGGGCTCGGAGTACATTTAGCGTGTCCGGGAAAGCGCCCAGCGGCACCGGACCCGAGTGCGAAGTACATGCCCAAAGGAACCTAATTATCACATGCGGAACACGCCGAAGCGTGTCTCCTCCACCGGTGCATTGAGCGCCGCCGAAATCGCCAGCCCCAGCACCATCCGCGTATCCGCCGGGTCGATCACCCCGTCGTCCCACAGCCGTGCCGACGCGTAGTAGGGGTGCCCCTGCTTTTCGTACAGCTCCAGCGTCGGCTGCTTGAACGCCTTTTCTTCCTCCGGTGTCATGCTTTTACCGTCTCTCGCCAACTGGTCCTGCTTGACCGTGGCGAGGACGCCGGCGGCCTGTTCGCCGCCCATCACCGAGATGCGCGCGTTGGGCCACATGAACAGGAAGCGCGGTTCGTAGGCGCGGCCGCACATGGCGTAGTTGCCGGCGCCGAAGGAGCCGCCGATGATGACGGTGAATTTGGGTACGTTGGCGCAGGCGACGGCGTGCACCATCTTGGCGCCGTGGCGGGCGATGCCGCCGGCCTCGTACTGCTTGCCGACCATGAAGCCGGTGATGTTCTGCAGGAATACCAGCGGGGTCTTGCGCTGGGCGCAGAGCTCGACGAAGTGCGCGCCCTTGACCGCGGATTCGCCGAACAGGATGCCGTTGTTGGCGATGATGCCCACCGGATAGCCGTGGATGCGGGCGAAGCCGCAGACCAGGGACTCACCGTAGAGGGCCTTGAACTCGTCGAACTCGGAGCCGTCGACCACGCGCATGATGACTTCGCGCACGTCGTAGGGCTGGCGCACATCCTTCGGGATCACCCCGTAGATCTCGCTGCTGTCGTAGAGCGGCTCCACCGGCTCGCGCAGGTCCATGGCTACCGGCTTGACCCGGTTCAGGCGGGCCATGGCGCGGCGCACCAGTTGCAGGGCGTGGTGGTCGTTGTTGGCGTAGTGGTCGGTGACCCCGGAAGTGCGGCAGTGGACGTCGGCACCGCCCAGCTCCTCGGCGGTGACCACTTCTCCGGTCGCGGCTTTCACCAGCGGCGGCCCGCCGAGGAAGATGGTGCCCTGGTTCCTGACGATGATGGATTCGTCCGCCATCGCCGGCAGGTAGGCGCCGCCGGCGGTGCAGGAGCCGAGCACGGCGGCGATCTGCGGTATGCCGCGGGCGGACATTCGCGCCTGGTTGTAGAAGGCGTGGCCGAAGTGGTCCTTGTCCGGGAACACCTCGTCTTGCAGCGGCAGGAAGGCACCGCCGGAATCCACCAAGTAGATGCAGGGGAGGTTGTTCTCGTCGGCGATGGTCTGGGCGCGGCCCTGCTTCTTGACCGTCAGCGGGTAGTAGGTGCCGCCCTTCACGGTGGCGTCGTTGACGAAGATCATGCACTCCTGGCCGGAGACCCGGCCGATGCCGGTGATGATGCCGGCGCCGGGGACGTCGTCGTCATAGACCTTGTAAGCCGCCAGCTGGGACAGCTCCAGGAAGGGCGAGCCCGGGTCCAGCACCGCCTGCAGCCGCTGTCGGGGCAGCAACTTGCCGCGGGACAGGTGCCGCTCCTGGGCCTTCGGACCACCACCTTCGCGCAGGCTCGCGACCAGCTGACCGAGGTCCTCGACCTGGCGCTGCATGTGCTCGCTGTTGGCCTGGAAAGCTTCGTCCCGGGGATTGAGGCGTGATTGCAGTACGGTCATGGGAAGGCTCCGGTCAGACGGTTTCGTTGAACAGCTCGCGGCCGATCAGCATGCGGCGGATTTCCGAGGTGCCGGCGCCGATCTCGTAGAGCTTGGCGTCGCGCAGCAGGCGTCCGGTGTTGGCTTCATTGGTGTAGCCGAAGCCGCCCAGGGCCTGGATCGCCTGCAGCGCCATCTGGGTTGCCTTCTCCGCGGTGTAGAGGATCACTGCGGCGCAATCCTTGCGGCTCTCCTGGCCGCGATCGCAGGCGGCGGCCACCGCATACAGGTAGGCGCGGGAGGCGGAGAGATCCGTGTACATGTCGGCCAGCTTGCCCTGCATGAGCTGGAACTGGCCGATGCTCTGGCCGAACTGCTCGCGGGTGTGCAGGTAGGGCACCACTTCGTCCAGGCAGGCCTGCATGATGCCCACCGGTCCCCCCGACAGCACTGTGCGTTCGTAGTCGAGGCCGGACATCAGCACTTTCACACCCTGGCCTTCACCGCGAAGGATGTTCGCGGCCGGCACCGGGGTATTATCGAATACCAGTTCGCAGGTGTTGGAACCGCGCATGCCCAGCTTGTCCAGTTTCGGCGAGCGGGAGAAGCCGGGGTAGTCGCGCTCGACAATGAAAGCGGTGATGCCTTTCGAGCCCGCTGCCGGGTCGGTCTTGGCGTAGATCACGTAGACATCGGCATCGGGGCCATTGGTGATCCACATCTTGTTGCCGGTCAGGTACCAGGTGTCTCCGTCCCTGCGCGCCTGCAGCTTCATGCTGACCACGTCGGAGCCGGCATTGGGTTCGGACATGGCCAGCGCGCCCACGTGTTCGCCCGTGCACAGTTTCGGCAGGTACTTCTGCTTCTGCTCCTCGTTGCCGTTCTTCTGGATCTGGTTCAGGCACAGGTTGGACATGGCGCCGTAGGACAATCCTACCGAGGCCGACGCCCGGCTGATTTCCTCCATCACGATGCTGTGGGCCAGGTAGCCCATGCCGGAGCCGCCGTAAGCCTCGTCCACGGTGATGCCGAGCAGGCCCATGTCACCAAACTTGCGCCACAGGTCGGCGGGGAACTCGTTGTCGCGGTCGATCTGTGCCGCCCGCGGGGCAATTTCCTTCTGGCACAGCTGGTAGACGGCATCCCGGAGCATGTCCAGTTCTTCGCCGAGGCCAAAATTCAGGGTGGGGTAGCCGCTATTCATGGTCTGGTCCTGCCTGCTTCAATCAGGTTTGTAGGAGCCCGCTCTGCGGGCGATGGTTTGTCCTGGAATCGCCCACAGAGTGGGCTCCCACAGGACTTGGTCCCGGAGTGGGGTGGTCATGGGTTACCCTCCAGCCCGCGCTCGCACAGGGCCTGAACCTCGTCCAGGCCGGCGAGCATGTCCTCGATGTCCTGCTGCTGGCGCAGGAGGCGGGCACGTTTGTCCTGCACGGTGCGTATGAGGGAGTGTAGCTGGTCGCGGTTGTTGTGCTCGGGGTCGTACATGTCGATGACCTCGACACTTTCCTGCAGGCTCATGCCGATGCGCTTGCCGCGCAGGATGAGCTTGATGCGGACGCGGTCGGCGGGGGTATACAGGCGCTTCTGGCCCTCCCGGCGGGGCTGGATGAGGCCTTTTTCCTCATAGAAGCGGATGGTGCGGGTGGTGACCCCGAACTCCTCGGCCAGCTCCGATATGTTGTAAGTGCGTGTAGCCACGTCTGCGGCGCGCCTCTGTCCTGTTCTGTCGAGGCAAACTATAGACCAAGTTGACGTTAACGTAAACGTCGGAAATCTCCGCGGCAACCTGGCCCACGAAACCCAGCCTGTCGTTGGTCAGGAGCCGGCTGATGAGCTCGGGTCAGCTGGCGCCCAGTTGTTCCAGCAGGCGCGCCTTCATCGGCTTGACCCAGTTCTCCCGCAGCGCGTCCGACAGCAGGCCGGCCGCATCCAGCTCGTCGCACAGGCGCATCTGGTGGGCGAGATCAAACATGTCGAACTGGCGCGCAATCCGTGCCTCCGCGTTCAGGGTGATGAAGGAGACCCCCGGGGTTTCGTAGTGGCTGCCGTCCGCGCGCTGGCCGGGGCCCCGGTTCATCCAGTGGGTCACCAGGCGGTTGTCGCTGCCGGTGTAGACGCCCATGTAGGGAAAGGTCCAGCCCTCCCAGCCCACCTGCATGTCGCGCCCGTAATGGGTAGCCTTGATTTCCTCGCTGCCGTTGGCGACGACCTTCATCACTCCGGCGTATTCGCAGGTGTAGACACAGTCGCGAGCGTAGATCTCGTCGACAAAAAAGGTCCATTCATTGTCAACGCAAGCCTGCTGGTGGGCGCGGATAAGTTTGTCGGCGGCGGCGCGCAGGGTGGCGTCATCGAGGCTAGGCATGGCTTGTTCTCCGTTCGTTGTTTGCCCGCTTACTGTCCCCCGATTTTACGCGCGAGGCCAATAGTGGCGTTTGTTCAGTTGAACCGGGCCAGTATTTGCTATCATCCGCGCTTGCAAACCTCAACGGCAGGCAGCGGCACAGATGCCCAAGACAACCCTTGTACCCATGCTGGCGGACGGCGAATTTCATTCCGGCCAGGATCTCGCCGCCGCGTTGGGGGTTAGCCGCACCGCGGTCTGGAAGCAGCTCAATCGCCTGCAGGAACTGGGCCTGGCCGTGGAATCGGTCAAGGGCCGGGGTTACCGCATCCCCGGCGGCGTCGAGCTGCTGGATGAGGTCAGCATTCGCGCCGGTCTTGATGTCCCGGTGGCCGGGCTGCTACGGGAACTGCAGCTGCTGGAAATCGTCGACTCCACCAATGCCGAGGCCCTGCGTCGGGTGGCCGCTGGCGCTGGCGCTGGCCCGGGGCTGGTTTGCAGCGCAGAGCAGCAGACCGCCGGCCGCGGCCGCCGGGGCCGGGCCTGGGTGAGCCCCTACGCGCGCAACATCTACCTGTCCCTGGTGTGGGAGTATCAGGAAGGTGCCGCCGCCCTGGAGGGCCTGAGCCTCGCGGTAGGGGTCGCGGTGACCCGCGCCCTGGCGCACCTTGGCCTGCCGCCACTGCAACTGAAGTGGCCCAACGATCTGTTGTTTGCCGGCGCCAAACTGGGCGGGGTGCTACTGGAGATGGCCGGTGACGCCGCCGGTCGCTGCCAGGTGGTGGTCGGGGTCGGCATCAACGTGACTATGCCGCCGGCCGCGGCACAGGCCATCGACCAGGACTGGACCGACCTGGCCACGATTGCCGGTGGCCGGGCACCGGGCCGCAATGCGGTGGTGGCCAGACTGCTGAACGAGCTGTTGCCGCTGGCGGCCAGCTTTGCACGCACCGGTTTTGCGCCCTGGCGCGAGGCCTGGATGGCACTGGATGCCTTCGCCGATGTCCCCGTGGTCCTGCACAGCGGCGAGCAGCGCCAGGCCGGTATTGCCCGCGGCGTCGATGATCGCGGCGCACTGCAACTGGAGACCACGTTGGGAGTGCGGTCGATTTATGGTGGCGAGATTTCGCTCAGGGCGGCATCGTGAGCGGCGTTCAATGCCTGCAGCTGGATGTCGGCAACAGTAGCGCCAAGTGGCGCTTGATGGTGGGCTCCGAGGTGCTGGCGCGCGGTGTCTACCGTCGCGACGATGAGGCATCGCGCACCCGCCTGCTGGCCTGCAGCGACACCGTGCAACAGATCTGGGTTGCCAGCGTGGCCAGCGAGGAGGCGGAGTTCCAACTCGGTACCCTGCTCGAGGAGCGCTGGCAGGTGCAGCCCTGGTTTGCCCGCAGCGAGGCGCGCACCGGCACCTTGGTCAACAGCTATCAGCAGCCACTGCGCATGGGCGTGGACCGCTGGCTGGCGATGCTCGGTGCCTGGCACCGCCATTCCGCCCGGCTCTGCGTGGTCGATGCCGGCTCTGCCTTGACCATCGACCTGGTGGGTGCCGATGGCCGCCATCAGGGCGGCTATATCATCCCCGGCCCCTCGTTGATGGAGCGGGCCCTGCTGCTGGACACCGACCGGGTGCGTTTCGCGGAAGAAGCGGTCTATGACCTGGCGCCCGGGACATCCACGGCCGAAGCGGTGCGTCACGGTATTGCCCTCGCCCAGGCCGCGGCGGTGCGGGTGGCAATGGAGCAGGCCGGTGAACCGCGGCCCACCCTGTACCTGTGCGGCGGTGGTGCCGAGACCCTGCAGCGCCTGCTGGGTGGTGCCGGTGAGTGGATTCCCGACCTGGTCTTCGAGGGTCTGGAAGCCATGGCTGCGATGCAGGGTCGCGATACCGGCGGGGAATAGGAGTGGCGCAGTCTGGCCGATACCCACTGCATCAGCACGATTGGTGGCCGGTGCTCCGAGCAATCGGCTGGCACCATCGTGGATGGCCTGGTCCACCAGGCCTACAAGACCAGTTACGGAGAAGAGCCCATGAGCACAACAAGGGCAAACTTGACGAGTGCCACCGCTTGCGAGTATCAATAGATAGTCTGCATCACCATACGCCCACGTTGGGCGCGTTGCCCCTGCCCGGGTGGCGAGCTTCAATGATCGATGACGGTACTGCGACAACGATAAGGTCTGGCCGGGAGACCCGTTTTGTTTGAGATTATCGCGTCGGCTTCTTACTGGATTCTGGTCGTTCTCTGGTTGATCATATTCTGGCTTTATATCGGCAGTCTGCGCGTTTCAAAAAGCGTAGACAAAACGATCGCTGCGCTGTTACTGATTCTCGCTATCGACGCTTTCCGCACACTGTTTGAAAGCACTTACTTTGGTCTCTATTTCAATTCGCTGTTTGGGTTCTTGCCAATTGGTGTGCACGAGACCCTGTCCCACCCCAGCCTGATGGTCGTTCCGAAGCTACTCAATATCATTGCCGGGCTGCTGGTCCTGTTCCTGCTGATCAGACACTGGATTCCGCGGGAAATGCACCAGCGAAAGGCCTGGATAGATGGTCTGAGGCGCGAGAAACAGATTGCGGAGCAACAGAGAGAAGCAGCTGAGGTTGAGTCAAGAAAACTCCAGTCTGTGCTGGATGCCATACCCGATGCGATTTTGATAACGGATACCGAGCGACGCATTGTCGCGACAAATATGGCCATGCAGCGAGTGTTTGGTTACAGCATTGATGAGCTGGCAGGCAAGAAAACATCGGTAATCTATGCAAGTGAGAAAGACTACGAACAGCAGGGGCGACTTCGATTCAATCTCAGTGCCGAGGAAAAAGCGGCGCCTTATGAGGTTGAGTACAAGCACAGGGACGGGCGTTTGTTCCCCGGTGAAACCCTGGGTGTTGCACTGCGTGAAGCAGGAGGTGAAGTCTCCGGGTACATCGGCGTCATTCGCGATATTACGGAGCGCAGAGACAATGAGAACAAGTTGAGATTGGCAGCCAGTGTGTTTACTCATGCCCGTGAAGGCATAGCGATCACAGACGACCGCGCATGCATCATCAATGTAAACAATACCTTATGTGAGATGAGCGGATACGAACGTGACGAACTGCTCGGCAGCAATCCCCGCATTTTACACTCAGGGCTGCAGAAGTCCGAGTTTTACCAAGCCATGTGGGAATCGCTGGTCAACAGAAAGCACTGGACCGGGGAGATCCTGAACCGCCGCAAGGATGGCAGGGTCATGGCCGATCTGGTCACTATCAGTGCAGTTTGTGACGACGATGATGTGGTGCAGCACTATGTGGGTCTGTTCACTGACATCACCAAAATCAAGGAGAATCAGTATCAACTGGAGCACGCAGCTCACTATGACGAACTGACGAATTTGCCGAACCGGGTGCTGCTGGCCGATCGCTTGATGCAAGCCATGACGCAAAGCCAGAGACGCAAAAATTCGGTCGCTGTTGCCTATCTGGATCTCGATGAATTCAAGGCGGTTAATGACAAATACGGTCACTCTGCAGGCGACCAGCTGTTGATTGATGTATCGAAGCGGATTTTGAGCGTTCTGCGAGAGGGGGACACGTTAACCCGTATTGGCGGTGACGAGTTTGTTGTTGTGCTGGCGGATATCGAAAAGATGTCGGACTGCGAGAAGCTTTTGTTACGGATTCTGCATGCGGCCTCAGAACCGATAGTTTTGGATGAATATACGCTGAGCGTCTCAGCCAGTATCGGGGTAACCGTGTATCCACAGGATCTGGTTGAAGCGGAACAATTGATACGCCACGCCGACCAGGCTATGTACACCGCCAAGCAACAGGGCAAGAATACCATTCACATTTTCAATACTGTTGAAAATGATGCTGCTCTGGACTACCGGCAGTTTATCCAGGGCGTTCGACTGGCTCTCGAGAGACAGGAGCTGGTGCTGTATTACCAGCCCAAGGTAAACCTGGAGTCGGGGGAGGTCATCGGTTTTGAGGCGCTTATCCGCTGGCAGCATCCCGAACGAGGCCTGTTGAGCCCTGACCAATTCATACCCCGGATAGACAATCACGAAATCAGCGTCGATATCGGCGATTGGGTTATCACCACTGCCCTGGAGCAAATCAGACAGTGGCAACGTTTGGGTCTGGATATTGCCGTCAGCGTCAATGTCAGTCCGCGGCAGCTGCAGGCCGAGGACTTCGTGGCAAAGATTTCTGGATGGCTGTCTGACTACCCATCCATCACACCGAATTTGCTGGAACTCGAAATTCTTGAATCCAGTGCGATGAGCGATATCAATGACGTATCCAAGGTGATGTACAACTGCCTGCAGATCGGTGTGGGCAGCTCGCTGGATGATTTTGGCACGGGATATTCGTCGCTGGAATATCTAAAGTTGCTTCCCGCAGGGTTTCTTAAGATAGACAAGAGCTTTATCCGTGACATGGCAGAAGACACGGACGACAAGACCATCGTATCGGCCATAATCGGTCTGGCCTCTTCGTTTCACCGCACAGCCATTGCTGAAGGCGTGGAGACCAGTCAGCAGAGGCGGCAGCTGTTGGCAATGGGCTGCAAATTTGGCCAGGGCTTCGGTATTGCCCGTCCAATGCCTGCCGAGAAGGTGCCAGGATGGCTCAAAGAGTGGAAGTCCAAGCCCCATTGGGCTGACTGAGCACCTGACGGATGCTGATGCGTCGAAGTGGGGTCAATGCCGGCTCGGCGCTGAACAATGATCGGTTGGATCCTGGCGGTCATTACGAGGGCGGCGATATCATCCCGGGGCTTTCGCTGGTGGAGCGTAGCCCGTCGTGGGTTACCGGTCGTGCGCCCCTGGCTGGGCGTCCCCTGCGAGTTGCTATTGCATCACCTGGGGCCATTGTCTATCATGCGCCCCCGCGGGAGCGACTGCCCCCGGCAATGTGTTTTTGGCTGGCGTAGCTCAGTAGGTAGAGCAGCTGATTTGTAATCAGCCGGTCGGGGGTTCGATTCCTCTCGCCAGCTCCAATCACATCCGGTGCTTTCCGCAGAGATCGATCAAAAGCGGTAATCAGCAGAAAAGACCAGCGCGTTGAACCAGGCGAAATTGTAGACATCGTCAGTATCGGCACCGCCTTCGAGCGTTCGGTATCCCATCCCTACCTTCCAGTGCTCATCCACGGTGTAGTTCAGGCGAATGCCGAGGTCGATCGCGCGGCCAGGTCCGCCGGCCAAGCCATCAAGATCTGCGGACAGGGACCAGTGATCGTCGAAGCGGTATTCCCCGCCCAGATACAGTAACGGCACCAGCCCGATATCATCATCACTGCTGCTGGTGGCTCCCTGTGTCAGCTTGATTTCGGCGTCACGCACTTTCAGCGTGGCGCCCACCCAGAAGTCCCAGTGTTCGCGTGCCAGCCAGTGATAGCGATAGCCCAGGCGCCAGGAATTGAACCTGTACTCCGCCTTCACGTCCTTATCGCCGCTGTAGGACCTGCCGGCGAAGCGTGTTTCTTCCGCCAACTGGCCGTTTTCACTGTAGGACAGCGGTGCGAGCAAAAAGCGCAGCCCGTGCTTATCATTGACGTCCCAGGTACCTTCGATCCTGATGGCCGCCCACGGGCCGGAGCCGGCCACGTCTGCCAGGGAAAACCTTGTACCCTGCTCATCATTGGGAATCTGCACGTTGTTCTTCTCCTGCCAGCTTGCACCCAGTTCAACGTGCAGGTTGAACGGCCGGTCTGTTGCCACGGCGGGGATGGCAGTAGCCAGCGACGCCGCGATTGCAGCGGCCCGGACGAGCTTTGTCGAGTAATAAGGCATGGCGATTTCCCTGGCTGGCGAGTGGCTTCTTTATACGGGTCAGACCCTGGACGGATCAGGAATACTTCCACAGTACCGGCCACGAAGGTACAGGCCGCTTGGATCGTCCTGCAACGAAACGTATTGTCCGGAAATTACCCGGACTTGGTGGCCGGCGCGGCACCCGTTATTCAGGCTGGTCGCAGGCATCGACCCCCAAATACCTTGCGTCGGTCTCCGGCAGTGTGGGTAATATTAATGAGTAATTTTCGCTATCCCAAATTCCGGTGGGATCTGTAGACTCAGCCTGTCAAGCGACGGTAAATCACCGCGCTGGTCTGTTCGGGGGGCCTGCGATAGTTTTGACACGGGCCTATAGCGCAATACGCAGGACCAGAGGGGCGCTACGAAAGTGAAACAGTTGCAGACAAGCAACCTGCGAGCGGCGGCATGACAGAAACCGCTCCGTTATCGTGCCGGAGCGAGCGGATACATTTCACCATATGGCGGTCGCCAGCGGTGGATGAACTGCAGGTCGTCGAGAGTAATCTGCATCGCTTCGTTGCCCCCTCGCATGTGCACCAGTTTCTGGAACTGGTCTGGTTGCGATCCGGATCGACTGTGCTGTGCTGCCGCGGCCAATCCCATGTTGTGCACGCAGGATGCGCTTTCGCGATTGCACCCAACGAAATCCACAGCAATGCAAGTTCCGGAAACGCGGGAATCCGTTATCAGGTATTGCAGATTCCGATGTCGGTATTGAAGGACATTGAGCGCCAGAATGGAGGTGGTCTGTTATCGATGTTGCGCTCCGATCCCCTGCACGTATTCCCGGCTCAAAGTGCGCAGCGGTTCTATCCGGCACTGACCAGGGCACTCAAGCACTGGCACCTTGGAGGAAAAGCCCGTACCGACACCGGCACACTGTTGGGCCGGCTGTTCCAGGCCAGTCGGGGCCGCAGGAGTGAGGCGGTGCCAAAACACGTGTCGCTGCACCCCGCCGTGGTCGAGGCGAGAACAATTCTTGAGCACCATTGTGGCGAGCGCATTGAGCTTTCTGAGCTCGCGCGCGCGGTGAACCTGAACGAGCGTTACCTGCTAGGTCTGTTCAAGAAGGCTTCGGGCATCTCACCTTGCCAGTTCCAGCTTGGCGTGCGTGCGGACAGAGCCAGAAATCTCGTAGTGGCCGGTATTCCCCTGATAGACGTCGCCATGTCCACAGGATTCGCTGACCAGAGCCACCTGATTCGCGATTTCAAGAAGTTTTTCGGCATGACCCCCAGCGCCTTTCGCAAGGCCTGCACTATAGACGCTGTTGGATAAGCCTTGGTTGTAAGCGCCGACCGGTGGGCTGCCGGGGCGCCTGATCAGCACCTGAACTTCGTTCAATACCATCTCTTCCAGTTGCGCTACATTTTTCCCTGCGGACGCAGTCATGGATGTGAACTGCGGCTGCATCATCAGAATAATGTGTGACGAGAGACGACTGAACAATGACGCATAAAAAAGGACAGCTTCTGGTATATCGCGTTATCGCGTGTCTGCTTGTCGGCCCGGGTGCAGAGAGTCTTGCTGCCGATGCCAGTGCCGGAGGGCTTCTCGAGGAAGTTACCGTCACTGCCCGGAAAACCGCGGAATCTCTTCAGGAAACACCGATTGCGGTAACGGCCTTCACCGGTGCGGACCTTGCGGCGCGGGGTGTTGCCAGCCTGGATGAGGTTGCGGGTTTTGCACCGAATGTCGAGTTCTTTGCAAGTGGGATCTCGGGCAGCAGCTCCGGGCAGGTCTACATTCGAGGCGTGGGCCAGTTCGACTACCTGCTGACCACAGATCCGGGCGTGGGCGTCTATCTGGACGGAGTGTATCTCGCCAGAAGCCTCGGGAATATTCTCGATCTGGTAGATGTGGAGCGCATCGAGGTGCTGCGTGGCCCCCAAGGGACACTGTACGGAAAAAACACCATTGGCGGGGCGATCAATATAGTCGCCCGCAAGCCGGCGGGTCAGCCGGAAGCGGATATCGGTATCAGAGTGGGTCGTCATGATCGGCTTGATGCGACGCTGATGGCGTCGGGGCCGCTGCTGGACGAGACGCTGCGGGCAAAGATAGCGCTGAATACCAAGAATGCCAACGGTTTCGGGGACCGGCCTCTGGCAGGCGACGATGCGGGTGATGAGGAGAGTCATGCCGCACAGCTGATGCTGGACTGGAGGCTGTCCGATACAGCCAACCTGTTGCTGTCGGCGGATTACACCCGCGCAGATGAAACGATGTCGTTTCACCGGATCCAGGTCATCAATCCGCAAGCTCCGCTGGTGGGCCTCTACAATGCGTTGGCAGGCCCGCTCGCTCCCCTCCATGGGCTGCAGCTGCCGGTCTACGATGAGCGCTGGCTGACCGATGATGCCTACACTGATCTTTCCACCGGATCGAACTTCAGTGAGCAGACGATCTGGGGGGCTTCGGCGACACTGGAGTGGGAGATCGGTGACATATCGCTCAAGTCCATCACGGCCTACAGGGATCTGGACATGTCATTTGGCACCGACCCCGATGGGTCGCCGGCCGTGATCATCGACCAGATTGATGATAACCAGCAGCGTCAGTTCAGCCAGGAATTGCAGCTCAGCGGCAATGCCTTTGACACAGCGCTGCAGTGGGTGGCAGGTGTCTATTACCTCCGGGAAAAGGCCGATGCCGTCCTCAATGTCAGGACCTACGAGGGGATATTTCAGGCGCTTGAAAACCTGCCAGCACCACTGTTCCCTCTGGCGCCAGGCTTACAGTGCCCTGCACCGCTGCCAGCCCCGTGCGCGGGCGGAGCCGGCAACCCGGTCAATCTTGCGCTCGATATAGGCCGTCTGGCCACTCAGGATCAGGAAACAGAGAGCTATTCGTTGTACGGACAGGCAAGCTACGATTTGACGCCGAACCTGAGCGTGACCTACGGCCTGCGCTTTACGGATGAGAGCAAGGATTATTCCTACTCTTTCAGCCAGCTTGAGTCCGGTGTGAGTGTGATACCGGGCTCGGATCGCAGCGAATCCTGGGACGATGTCTCCCAGCGCTTCGGCCTGGAGTATCGGTGGCACGACGATCTGATGGTCTATGCCTCGGCCGCAAAGGGTTTCAAAAGCGGCGGATTTAATGGGCGCGCCCGGAGCAGCAACGAAATCCAGCCCTACGAGCCTGAAGAACTGTGGGCATACGAGGTTGGCGTTAAATCCGAGTGGCTGGACCGGCGCCTGCGTATTAATGGCGCCGCGTTCTTTAACGATTACACCGACATGCAGTTCACACTGACCACGGCAAACGACAGTGGGACCCAGTTGGTGATAGTGGGTAATGCGGCGGAAGCCCGGGTAGGAGGCTTTGAGTTGGAGGCGCTGTACCTGCCCACCAGCCGGATTACTGTCTCGGCAACAGTTGCCTATCTCGATGCAGAGTACTCCAATGTGGCTCAGGGGATCGGTATAACCGAAGAGTCGAAGCTGATCGGTGCGCCTGAATGGAGCGGTTCTCTGGGCGCAGAATACCGGATTCCGCTGCAGGCTCACGGTGCACTTTCGCTGCGGGCCGACTACATGTACCGGGACAAAGTCTATTTCGACGCGATCAACACGGAATCCGTTGCTCAGGGTGCCTATGGGCTACTCAATCTGCGGGCTTCCTGGATAGACAGCCGGGATCGTTGGAGATTATCGGCCGGGCTGCGAAATGCCACCGACAAGGAATACGTCGTGATGGGATTGGGTGTGCTGGACAGCCTCGGCTTTTCCAGCGCAGTTCTGGGCCGCCCCCGGGAATGGTACCTGGAGGCCGGTTACAGGTTCTGATGTCGGTTCAAGCGTATGACCTGGTTGCCCCCGTTCTGGCGCTACAGCCATCGACCCAAAGGATGAGTGAAATGAGAAATACCCTGTTACTTCTGTTGGCGATGATGCTGCCATTCTCTACAACAGCCCGGGAGCCGCTGGTTCTGGATCTGGACATGGACGCGGACACGTTGTCCATGGCGCATAACATCGAGGATTTCCTGTTCCAGAGAACGTTCAGTTTTTCCCCTAACGTACCCGGTGACCTGCACGAAAGCTTCAAGCGCCAGGAGTTCAATGGGTATCTGGTTGCCAGTGCACTGGTGAGAATTGATGGAGAGGTTGCCGGCGTCGCCACAGAGCAGGAGTATGTCTATCGTGATCCTGACAGTGGAGCGCCGAGAGCACGTTCGGCATGGCTCATCACGCTCACCCGAGAGGGCCTGAGAGGGTTTCTCGCAGTGGAGCAGGTGGAGGATGCCAGTAAGGTATTCAATCTTGCGCAGAAAGTGATGCAAGAGCCCAACGCGCAGTGGGAGGATAGCTTCAAGAGTTTTCTTTCAACTCATGGCGAGGCCAGGCTTGAAATGGCGACCGATGACCTGTCCGATTACGCGGACGGGAAATTCGAGGAATACAATATGCTAAACCCCGCCGACTTCGCCCGGCTGGGCCGATTCCGCGCCAGAATTCAGTTCGTGATTCACCCTGCACACTGAAGCGTGGAGGGTCGCCCCAGTTGGATTTTGCCGGGTGTCTTCCGAGTCTGTAGCGCCGAGTCTTGCAACAGCCTGCTATGGCCTCATCAACTCTGGATAGCGCTGCCGGGCCATGGCCGCAAAGCCTTCCCGCCAGCCGATTCGGCAGTTGCCCACCAGCTCGATACGGTGCCGGTTGTCGGTCACCCGTGAGGGTATCGACTGGCTGTCATCCTCGCGAAAGCGCGGTTCACGCCCGGCCAGTTGCCCCAGGTAATGGCACCAGCTGCGCACATCCACCGGCTCGTCGCCACTCCAGTTGACGATGGTCGCCGGCACCGAGGCGGCGGCGAGCAGGCCCTCTACCTGGCCATTGATGTCATCCTGGTGAATGCAGGTGTACCAGGCCTCGCCGCCGGGCGGTAGCACGATCTCCTCGCCTTGCATGATGGCGTCCAGATGATAGGCCGGCAGCCCGCCATTGCTGGAATAGGATACGTTCATGCGGGCAATGGTGGTGGGCAGGCCGTACAGGCGCGCGCCGCTGCGAGCCACGGCTTCCTGGGCGATCTTGGATATGGCGTAGGTGGGTGAGAACGGCTGGCGGGAGTCCCCCAGGGGATCGTCCTCCCGAAACGGGTGCTGCGGATCGGGGTGCAGCGCATAGACCGCACAGGTGGACATGACCAGGCAGGCTTTCGCGCTACGGCAGTGCGCCATCAGCAGTGCGGTACCCTCGGCGTTGACCTGCAGGGCGTAGTCGTAATCCTGCCCGGCCAGTTGGAATACCGCGAGATGCAGCACGTAGTCGAAGTCCCGCGGCAGGTCGCCGAAATCGCCGCTGGCGAGATCGATGCTGCGCGTCACCATACCCGCCTGCTCGCAGCATTCGCGGGAACCGGGCGCACTGAAGCGGGCGACCGCCCAGACCTCGTTGTCGGCCGCGAGAAACTGCCCCAGCGGCAGGGCGATCTGGCCGGCGGCTCCGGTCAGGAGGATTTTCTGGTTCTTGAGCATATTGATCTCTTCATTGATCGTTCCGTTGGAGGCTGCAATTGCCCGCCAGTCTGGTCCATACTTGCACAAATGAGAAGATAACGATAATGCTCCGAGGTAAGCGCCATGATCGCCGCCCCATCCCTGATGCCGGGTACTGATTTTGCCTACGACGAGTTGCCCGACCTGCACCAGCGGCTCGATGAGCTGCGTGCCCTAGGCCCCGTGGTGCCCGTCACCTATCACGGCCAGACCGTGTGGCTGATCACGCGCTATCAGGAATTGAAGCAGGCTTTCGCGGACGAGGAGCATTTCGCTTCGAAGGCAGCCTACACCGTGCATTCGGAGCCGTCGATGGGCAAGACCCTGCAGACCATGTCGGGGCAGCAGCACCGGGTCAATCGTACACTGGTCTCCAAACCTTTCTTCCCCAGGCAGATCCGAGATGCGGTGGAGGCGCTGATCGCCCCGATCGCCGATGAATTGCTCGATCGTCTGAACGACCGGGAAGAAGTCGATCTGGTACAGGCTTTCACCCGCCCCTATCCCTTCACCGTCATTGCCCGCATGCTGGGTATTCCGGTGAATGACGAGGGCAAGCTGCTGGAGTGGGCGCTGAAGCTGATCGACTATCCCTGGGACCCGGAAGGCGCGCTTGGGGCCCGCAGTGAATTCGCCGAATACATGCAGCCCTTTCTGGATGAACGCCGGGAGCGACCCGGCGACGATGTGATATCGATGCTGGCAACCGCCGAATTCGAGGGCCAGCGCCTGAGTGACGAGGAGATCTATTCCTTTCTGCGCCTGCTGTTTCCCGCCGGCTCCGACACCACCTACAAGGTGGCCGGCAGCCTGTTCTACGCGATTCTGTCCGATCCCGCGGTGCGCGAACAGGCCATGGTGAGCGACGCGGCGCGGGAAGCGATCGTGCAGGAAGCGCTGCGCTGGCAGCCACCCACTGCGCTGCTGCCGCGACGTTGCAGCAAGGACACGGAGCTGGGGGGCGTTGCGATCAGCAAGGACGACTGGATCCTGTTCGGGATTACCGCGGCGCACCGGGACCCGGCGGTCTTCAGCGATCCCGACCGCTTCGACCCGGCGCGCCCGGAAAAGAACCTGGCCTTTGGCCATGGCGAGCATTTCTGCCTGGGTTCGCACCTGGCGCGCCGGGAGCTGGAGACCGCTATCGAGCGGGTGTTCAGCCGTTTCCCGGCTATGCGCCTGTGCCCGGAGCGGCGGGTGCGCTTCAGCGGAGCCGTCCTGAGGGGCACGCCCGAGCTGTGGGTGCGCCCCTATGGCTGACGGAGCTCCTGCCATGAAACTGGGCGTCATCCCGCTCTGCGACAAGTCCGTGACCACCGATCCCGCCTGGGTGCGCAGGTTTGTGCAGATGCTCGAACAGCAGGGGGTGGAGTCCGTGTGGATGCCCGAGCACGTGGTCATGGCCGAGGACTACGAGCCGCTGTATGACTATTCGGACAATGGTCGCGCCCCGGTGCTGCCGACGACGCAGATGCCCGACCCGCTGCACTGGCTGAGCTTCGCCGCAGCCTGGACCGACACCCTGCGCCTGGGTACCGGGGTGTTGATCGGGCCGCAGCACAGCGCGGCAGTCCTGGCCAAGCGGCTGGCCACCCTGGATGCCCTGTCCGGGGGCCGCCTGGAAGCGGGCATCGGCATCGGCTGGCAGAAGGAGGAATACGCAGCGGTAGGGGTGCCCTACCAGCACCGGGGCAAGCGGCTGGACGAGCTGCTGGACGCCATGCGCACGCTGTGGCGCGATGATCCCGCCACCTACCAGGGCGAATTTATCCAGTTCGAGCGGGTTTTCTGCGATACCAAGCCGGCCCGCGCCGGAGGGGTGCCACTGCTGATCGGCGGCAGCTCGGCCGCGGCCGCCCGCCGTGCCGGATTGCGCGGCGATGGTTTCTTCCCCTATGTGATTTCACCGGATGACCTGGCCGCGCGCCTGGACACGCTGCGCTGCGCCGCCAGGGAGGCTGGGCGAATCCTGCCGGAGGACTTCCCGATCACGATCTGGCCCTGGAGCTACGACAACAACGGCACCTTCGATCTGGAACTGGTGCAAGCCTATCGGGACCTCGGTGTCAGTCGGGTCATCGTCGCCAGCTTCGAGGCCGGGGGCTCGGAGATCGCGGATATTCGCCGGTTCATCGGGGACTACCAGGACCGCATACTGGCGCGGCTGGGCTGAGCCTCCGGTATCACTCCAGCGCGTACTGGAAGGTGCTGACTACCCGCAGGCGCTTCACCCGCGAGCTGCCGTCATCCCAGTCACTGCCGTCGCTGCCGGTAATGCGGATGACGCCCTGGTTGGCGGAGCGCAGGGCACCAATCCTGGCTCCCGCCTCGGCGGCAAACTTCTCCGCCTGCTCGCGGGCGTTGCGCGTGGCCTCCGCCAGCAGTGCCGGCTTGACCTCGTTGAACCCGCGCAGCTGGTAGCGGGGTCCGCTGCCGCCCTCGATTTCCACCCCGGCCTCGATCAGCGGGTCAATGCCCAGCGCGGTGGCTTCCACCAGTTCTACCCGCGCCGACTGGACGATGACCATGCCGCTGCCGGTGTAGCGCAGGGGTTGGTTACCTGCCCCGTACTCGCGTGAATAGGCGTCCTGTACCTGCAGGGGCCTGATTTCCACCTCATCCGCGGTGAAGCCGGCGTCGGTGAGGAAGCGGGTCACCCGCGCCCGGTCCTCGGAAAGCGCCTGCTGAACATCGGCAAAGGCGCTGCCGGCGCGGCGGAAGGTCAGGTTCCAGGCCGCGAAATCGCTTTCGACATCCGCCTCGGCCAGGCCTTTGATGGTGACCGAACGGTCTTCCAGCTTGAAGCGCTGGAGGCCGTCGCCGACTGTCCAGCCGGCGGCGGCAACGCCCAGGGCCAGCAGCAGGGCCGCCAGCCAGTAACCCGGTTTGCCGCTCATGCGGCCGCGGCCTCGGCGTCGTCGACGGGCTCGCAGGACGGCCGGGTCAGATAGGTGGAATTCACGTCCACCAGGCCCAGGTCCCGCAGGGTGCGGCGACCGATCAGGACCGGGTAGATCATGTCGCCGCGATCGCGCAGGGAAAATTGCTCGGCGTAGACCTGGTCGCCAATACAAAGCTCCAGCCTCACCACGGGTCGGCGGTCTTCGCCGCCGGCGCCGCGTACCAGGATGAATCGCTCAACCGGCAGCGCCATTGGCGTCAGCAGTTGCTCGCCGCTGGCGCTGTCTTCCAGTTCCAGCTCGAACTCCACCCAGTGTTCGCCGTCGCGCTGACGCAACTCGATGGCGGTGGCGTGGATCGAGGAGGTCAGGGCGCCCGAATCGAGCTTGGCCTTCACCGTGGCCCCGGCCGGCATGACGATGGCTTTTTCCACCCAGCCCAGCACCTGTGGTCCGTCACTGCTGGCGGCGGCAACGGCGCTCAGGGGGGAGGCCAGCAGGCACAGCAGGCACAGGGGAAATCGTGACAGCGAAAGGTAAAACTGTAGCATTGGGTCTCCTGAGAATCGGTTGCAGGCGCCGACCGGGGCTGCCGGCGTATGGCAAGTATAGCTGTGTCAGCTCCAGTAGACCCCGGGTCAGGTGTTTTTATCCGTGTTTCGGGTAGAGTAGGCAGCGTCGGCCCTGCTTGCGCATGGCCGGGAAGAAGCTGGGTTTTCGTGATTCAAGAGTTGAGGAACCGATTTGCTGCTGATCCGGTTAATTGCTGTGCTGGCCCTGCTGCTGCCGCTTTCGTTGCGGGCAGCAGAGCCGGTTATCGCCGCTGCCTCCACTCTCAAATTTGCCCTGGACGAGATCGCCAGCGCCTTCACTGCCGACACCGGCCACCGGGTGCGCCTGACCTACGGTTCCTCCGGACTGATGGCAACCCAGGTCCGCAATGGCGCGCCGTTTCAGCTCTTCCTGTCTGCGGATGAAGGCTATGTGCTGCAGCTGCATGCCGACGGCTTTACCCGCGACGAGGGGACGCTGTACGCCGCCGGACGGCTTGCCCTGGTGGTGCCGCGCAATTCGCCGGTGCCGGTGGCGGGTGACCTGGGTGGGCTGGGGGGAGCACTGCGTGCGGGGCAGGTCAGGCGTTTCGCGATTGCAAACCCGGAACATGCACCCTATGGGGCGCGGGCCCGTGAAGCGCTTGTGCACGCCGGGCTCTGGGAACTGGCGCTGCCGCGGCTGGTATACGGCGAGAACGTCTCCCAGGCGGCACAGTTCGCCACTGGTGGGTCCGCCGAGGGCGGTATCGTTTCCTTTTCTCTTGCCCTGTCGCCGGGGCTTTCGAGCATTGCGGACCATGCGCTCATTCCCGCCAGCTATCACGCGCCACTGCTGCAGCGCATGGTGTTGCTGAACAACGCGGGCGCCACGGCGGAGGCGTTCTATACCTATCTGCAGCAGCCTGCGGCGCGGGCGGTGATGCAGCGCTACGGTTTCACCCTGCCGGCGGCGGAGCCTCTGTGAGCAGCCCCGGCATGGATTTCACTGCCCTGCGGCTGTCCCTGGAGCTGGGTGTCGTCACGGTGCTGCTGCTGCTGCCGCTGGCATTGATGACGGCGCGCTTCCTCGCCTGGCGGCGTTTCCCCGGCAAGTCCCTGCTGGAAGCGGCTCTGGCGGTGCCGCTGGTGCTGCCACCGACGGTGGTGGGCTATTACCTGCTGGTGGGCATGGGCAGTGGCTCCTGGCTCGGAGAGTGGGTGGAGCGCATGACCGGACAGTCACTGGTGTTCAGTTTCTCGGGTCTGGTGGTGGCCTCGGTCATCGTCAACATTCCCTTTGCGGTGCAGCCGATGCAGCGCGCCTTCGAGGCCATTCCGGGTGAAGTGCGGGATGCCGCTGCCTGCTGTGGCATGGGTTTCTGGCGCACCCTGTTGACGGTGGAGCTGCCGCTGGCCTGGCCGGGGGTGGTCACTGCCTTTGTGCTCACGTTCGCCCATACGCTCGGTGAGTTTGGCGTGGTGCTGATGGTGGGTGGCAGCATCCCCGGGGAGACCCAGACCATTGCCATCGCCATCTATGACCGGGTACAGGCGTTTGACTACGCCGCCGCCGGGCAAATGTCGCTGCTGCTGCTGGTGTTCTCCCTGCTGGTGCTGGCACTGGCGGGTGGCTGGGGTCGCCGCATCGGGAGGCGGGATGCCCTGCCCAGGATCTGACTTCCGGCTGGCAGTCACCCTGGCGCAGCCGCTGCCCATGCGGGCGGAACTCCACTGCGGCGGCGCTGAGTTGCTGGCGCTGGTGGGTCCTTCGGGTAGCGGCAAGTCTACCCTGCTGCGACTGGTGGCGGGCTTGAGTCGGCCCGCACAGGGGCGCATAGAATGCGGATCGGCCTGCTGGTTCGACAGTGCCCGTGGTCTGCACCTGTCGCCGCAGCAGCGCCGGGTCGGGTTTGTGCCCCAGCACTACGGTCTGTTCCCGCACATGACTGCCCTCGGTAACGTCATGGCCGGGCTGCACTCACTGCCGGTGCGGGAGCGGGAAACCCGGGCCCGCCACTGGCTGGACCGGGTCCACCTGCCGGGGCTTGCGCAGCGGCGGCCGGCGGAACTGTCCGGGGGCGAGCAGCAGCGTGTGGCGCTGGCGCGGGCGCTGGTCCGCGAGCCGTCCATATTGCTGCTGGATGAGCCATTCTCGGCTGTGGACCAGGTGACGCGACAGACACTGCACCTGGAGCTGGCGGAGCTGAAGCAGGAATTGGGAATCCCGGTGCTTCTCGTCACCCACGATCTCGATGAGGCGCTATTGCTCGCGGATCACATGACCCTGCTGGCACGCGGTCGCACACTGCAGTCGGGGCGCCCGGAGGCCGTCATGGCCGAACCGGTCAATGCGGAGGCGGCCCGTTTGCTGGGCGCGCGCAATCTCTTGCCCGGCACGCTGCTGCGCCACGATGCAGCGACCGCCACCAGCTGGATCCGGGTCGGCAGCGTGGAGTTGGCGGCGCCGTTGGCGCCTGACCTGGATCCGCAAACCGAGGTGCTGTGGATGTTGCCCCCGGATGCCGCGCGCCTGACCGCAGATTCGGCAGCGCCGCCTGCGGGGCACACCGATTCGCTGCGCGTCTGTATCCGCACTCTGTTGCCGCTGGGCGGCAGCGTACGTATCACGGCCAATATTCCGGGCCTGGACACGCCGCTGCAGCTGCAGGCGCCCCCCGCAGACGTTGCCGCACTGAACCTGCAGGCCGGAGCGAGGGCCCGGGTTGAATTCCCGCGGGCGAGAATCCGCCTGTTGCGCCCATAGCCACCCTGCAGTCACGCCTCAGGGCGCCTGCCGCAGGGACGACTGCCGCAGGGACGCCTGCCGCAGGGACGCCTGCCGCAGTATCTCCGCTACCCGCTCCCGCAGTGCCGGCAGCAGCTCCGCCGCGAACCAGGGGTTGTTGCGCAGCCAGCGGTTGTTGCGCGGGCTGGGGTGGGGCAGGGGCACCACTGCGGGCCATGATTGCCGCCAGGCCAGGACGCGCCGGGTGACCGGGACCTGCCCGCCGCCGAGGTGCCAGGCCTGGGCGTGCTGGCCCAGCAGCAGGGTGAGCTGTACCTGTTGCAGCTGCGCCAGCAGTGGTGCGCGCCAGGTGGCGGCGCATTCCGGGCGCGGTGGCAGGTCACCTCCGCTGCCGGTGCCCGGGTAGCAGAACCCCATCGGCAGCAGGGCCAGCAGGCGCTCATTGTAGAACTGGACACGGTCCACACCCAGCCACTCCCGCAGGCGGTCGCCACTGGGATCGTTGAAGGGTATGCCGGTGGCGTGGACCTTGCGGCCGGGAGCCTGGCCAACCACGAGGATGCGGGCCGCCGGATGCAGCTGGATCACCGGTCGTGCGCCCAGGGGCAGCGCCGGTTCGCACAGGGTGCAGGCGCGGACGTCGGTCAGTAGTTTTTCCCAGGAAGACATGTTGTAGTGGGCAACGTAGCCTCATGTGCAGAAGGAAGGCATTATAGTCGGCAGCTATGGGTAACAGAATGTCATGAGTTCGGGTCGCAGGCACAGAGCACGGTCCAGGCTGAGGTGGGCGATCATTGCCTGCGCGACAGCGGTGATCGTGCCGACACTATATCTGTGGTGGCTGCTGCTCAGCCCCTTTGGCTATCAACCTCCAGCCGGCTATGTGGCACCGGTCGAACCTGGCGAGCAGCAGGTGTTTGTCTACGGCACCCTGCGCAATCCGCTGGTGCGCTGGCTGGTGGCGGGCCGCCCCCTGGTCACCGAGGAGGCATTCCTGCCGGGCTATCGCAGGCAGGGACTGGACATCACACCGGCCCCCGGGGCTGGCGTCGAGGGTGAGCTGGTGACCGTAGAGCCCTCGGCGCTGCGCCGCCTGGACCGCTATGAGCGCCTCGGCATTCGCTACGAGCGGGTCGAGGCGACCCTCGACGACGGCCGGCGGGTCTGGGTCTACCAGCGGCTGCCGCCGTTGCTGCCAGCGCAATGACCGTCATCAGCCCAACCCGGCCGCTGGCCCCCAAGCGCGAGATTTTCGGCTGGGCGATGTTCGATTTCGCCAACCAGGGCTATACCCTGCTCATCATTACCGTGGTATTCGGCGACCTGTTTACCCGGGTCGTGGTGGCCGATGCCCCGGACTACCGCCTCGGCAATCTGCTCTGGAGCATTGCGCTGGCAGTCAGCTACCTGTTGGTGGTAGTGGCCAATCCGGTCTGTGGCGCGATGATGGACTACTCCCGCAGCCGCAAGCGCTTCCTCTTTGCCAGCTACGTCCTTACCGTCGTGACCACTTCACTGCTGTATTTTGTCGAGCCGGGCTGGATAGTCAGCGCCATGGTGCTGGTGATCCTGTCCAATTTCGCCTATGCCATCGGCGAGGGCTTCATCGCCAGCTTCCTGCCGGATCTGGGGCCGCGCAAGGCGCTGGGCTGGATTTCCGGGTTGGGCTGGGGACTGGGTTACATCGGCGGCCTGGTGGCGACGGCATTTACGCTGTTTTTCCTCGGCGATGTGTCGCTGGACAATTATGAGCGCATTCGCTGGGTCGGTCCCTTTGCCGGCGGTTTCTTCCTGCTGGCCGCGATCCCCACCTTTGTCTGGCTGCGGGAGCGGGGGCAGCAGCGTCCGCCACTGTCGGCGTCCAATCTGGTGCGGATGGGTTTTGCGCGGCTGCAGGCGACCCGCCAGGCCCTGGATGAATTTCGCGATCTGCGCACACTGCTGATATCGGTGTTTTTCGCCATGGCCGGTATCTACATCATCATTGCCTTCTCGTTCATCTACGGCGCCCAGGTCATCGGCTGGGACGAGGAGGTGCGGATACTCATGTTCGTCACCGTGCAGTTGACCGCGGCTGTTGGCGCGGTGGGCTTCGGTCTGCTGCAGAGCCGACTGGGGGCGCGCAGCACCTATATCATGACCCTGTCGCTGTGGATGCTGGCGATTCTGGCCATCTGGCAAACTCCGGCGCTGACGGGGCTGGCCCGGGATTGGTTGGCTGTAAGCTGGGAAGCACAGTATGTATTCCTGTTCGCAGGTGTACTGGCCGGCCTCAGTCTGGGCTCGTCGCAGTCGGCGGCACGAGCCCTGGTAGGTGTGTTGACCCCCCAGGCCAAGGCGGCGGAATTCTTCGGCTACTGGGGCATGGCTGCCAAGGCGGCGGCGGTATTTGGCATTTTTGGCTTGGGCCTGGTGCAGTGGCTGCTGGGCCTGGCCGATGCCATCGTATTCTGCCTGCTGCTGTTTGCGGTCGCCATTGTCCTGGTGCTGCCGGTCAACGAAGCCCGGGGCAGCGCCGTGGCCGAGGACTGGCGCGATTGAGTCAGTCCCGCCCCAGGATCAGCGCCCCGGTGGGCACCCCGACCCCGCTGCTGACGAGGACGTGTTCCACCCCTTCGGCTTGATTGGTGGAGCTGCCGCGGATCAGCCGCACCCCCTCGGCGATGTTGTTCATGCCGTGGATGTAGGCTTCGGACAGCAGGCCGCCGTGGGTGTTGTTGGGCAGGCGGCCGTCGATATCCAGGGCCCCCTCCCGGACCATGTCCACACCCTCGCCGCGGCCGCAGAAGCCGAAACTCTCCAACTGCATGATGATCTCCGAGGTGAAGGCATCGTAGAGGCAGGCGGCGTCGATATCGTCCGGTCCCAGGCCGCTCTGCGCATAGACCAGCTGCGCGGCCAGCTCCATCTCCGGGAGGGAGTCCAGCGCTTCGCGGTAGTAGCTGGTCATCTGCTCCTGGCCCCGGGTGGATGCCTGCACCACACCGCGGATCACTGCTGGCTTTTGTTTCAGGTCCCGGGCGCGCTCGGCGCTGGTGACCAGGATGGCGCAGCCGCCGTCGGTTTCCTGGCAGAAGTCGTACAGGCGCAGGGGCTCGGCGATCATCTTCGACGCCAGGTAGTCCTCCATGGTCAGGGGCTTGCCATAGAAGAATGAGCGCGGATTGCTCTGGGCATAGTTGCGCTGGGAGATTGCCACCCGCCCCAGGTCTTCGCTGGTCACACCGTAGCGATGCATGTATTTGTTGGCGATCATGGCGATCCAGGAACCGGGGGTGAGCATGCCGTAGGGCATGTACCAGGACCAGTGGACCAGGTCGGAGCTGACGATCTGCCCGGAAATGCCCTGGCCCATGCGCTGCCCCGAGCGGCCGTTCATGGCCCGGTAGCAGATCACATTGTCGGCCACGCCGGTCGCTACTGCCATGACTGCGTGCAGGATGGTGCCCACCGCGGCTCCGCCACCGTAGTTGACCTTGGTGAACAGCTTCAGGTCGTTGGCACCGACGGTGCGGGCCAGCTCTATCTCGTCGGTGGAATCCAGGGTGTAGCTGACGAAGCCGTCGATCTCCGAGGGCGGCAGACCCGCGTCCTCGCAGGCGGCGAGAGTGGCCTGGGCGGCCAGGGACAGTTCGGAGACGCCGGACTTCTTGGAGAATTCGGTCAGGCCAATGCCGGCGATGGCGGCCTGGTCTTTCAGGACGTGACTCATGCGGCGGCTCCTGTGGCGGGCTGGAACATGGGCAGACGGAAGCCGTCCGGATCCTCGTGCATGACCATCTGCACAGGCATGCCGAAGCTGACGTCCGCGGGGGCACAGTTGATCAGCTGGGAGGTAAAGCGGGTGCCTTCCGCCAGGTCCACGAGGATGATGATCAGCGGGTAGTCAAAACCCGGGAACTGGGGGTGGTGCAGGATAGTGAAGCTGCACAGGGTGCCCCGGCCGGAGGCGGTGATGTGGTCCCAGTCGAAGGAGTGGCATTCACCGCAGGCCGGGTGCGGTGGGTGGCGCAGGGTCTGGCACTGCTTGCAGCGCTGGATGGCCAGCCGGCCCTCGGCGGCCTCCTGCCACCACCAGCCATTGTCTTCCCCCATGGGGGGCTTCATGCGGAAGGATTGCGCCATGGTCGGCCTCGTTGTTCTGGTGTCCTGATGTATACCCGCCACCCCGGGGCGCGGAACTTGCTCGCAACATAATTGAAATTGAATACGAATTCAATTATGTTGCAGGGGTTGTTGACCCTGGCATGAATAACCAACCCGGAGAGCCCGCCATGAGTACCGAGGACATTGCCGCCCTGGAAGAGAAGATCTATGCCTATGTTGGCCGGGAGTGCGGCTCTTCCACCGCCTGGGACCCGGTCAACAAGGCGATGATCCGGCACTGGTGCGAGGTGATGGGCAATACCTGCCCCGATCACCTTGACGAAGAGGCCGCGGCGGCGGGCAGTCGCGGCGCCCTGGTGGCGCCCGCCACCATGCTGTTCGCCTGGTGCCAGACCGGGTATGCGGTCGCCAGCAGCGGTCGCCCCAAGGACCCCCAGGTGGAGCTGATCGATCTGCTCGACGACCATGGCTACAACGGCATTGTCGCTACCGACACCACCCAGGAGTACTTCCGCGAGCTGTGTCTGGGGGACGTGGTGTCCCAGCGCACCGTGATCGACAATATTTCCCCGCGCAAGACGACCGGCCTCGGGGAAGGCTACTTCTACGAAACCATCACTGATTTCACCGACCAGGATGGCGAACCGGTGGGGCGGCAGACCTTCAAGGTCCTGAAGTTCCGTCCCGCGAAAAAAGACCAGGCCTGAGTGGAGGCATCAAGCATGAGCCAGAATCTGAAAAGCACGGACATTCGCGTGGGCCAGGCCCTGCCGGAGCGTCCCATCCCCGTTACCAGCTCGCTGGTCACCTGCGGGGCCCTGGCCACCCGCGATTTCGAGAAAGTGCATCACGACAAGGCCTTCGCCCAGGCCAGCGGCATGCCGGATGTCTACATGAATATCCTCACCAGCCAGGGTCTCACCGAGACCTATCTGCGAGACTGGGTGGGCCGCGATGCGGTATTCCGCAAGCTCAGCGTGCGCCTGGGTGCGCCCAATATTCCCGGCACCACCATGACCATGAGCGGGGAGGTGAAATCCGTGGAAGGTAATCGGGTGGAGGTGGAGGTAGTCGGCCAGAACGACAAGTGGGGCATGCATGTAAAGGCGCTGGCGACCCTGGAACTGGCGAAGTAGGCAGTGGGCTGGTGGTGTCGGGCGGCCCCTGCTTCCACCCGTCGGTTCAGTCCTCGGGCCAGTTTATCGGCGGCAGCGCTTCAAACGCGGGCCTGGCCAGCAGGTAGCCCTGGAACAAATGGACGCCCAGGTCCCGCAGGCGGCGCAGTTCCTCGGGGGCCTCAACGCCCTCGGCGATGACCTTGATGTTCAGGGCGTCACAGACGCCCAGTACGCCTTTCACGATAGCTTCCCGTACCGGGTCCTGGTGCAGGTTGCGCACCAGGGCCATGTCCAGCTTGAGGATGTCGGGCTGGAACTCCGCCAGCAGGTTCAGGCCCGAGTAGCCGGCGCCGAAGTCGTCAATGGCAGTCAAAAAGCCCTGGCGCTTGTACTCGGTGAAAATGCTTTGCAAGTGATTCTTGTCAGTCATCTCCTCCCCCTCCGTCACCTCGAAGATGATGCGGTCCGCGGGAAAGTTGAAGCGCCGGGCAGCCGCCAGCGTCGCGCGTATGCAGGTGGCGGCCTTGTAGACGGCGTTGGGCAGGAAATTGATGCTGAGCAGGCAGGGGACTTGCAGCCTGGCTGCCAGCTCGACCGCTTTCGCCCGACAGTCCTGGTCGAACCGGTACCGGTTATCTTCCGTGACCTGGCCCAGCACCGACGCGGCGCCCGCCCCGTCGGTGCCCCGAACCAGGGCTTCGTACGCGAACACCTCCCGGGTACGGAGATTGACAATGGGCTGAAAGGCCATGGTGAAGGAAAAGTCCAGGGGCTCATCATCACGGCAATGCTTGCAGCCGGTGTCGCGCCTGGGGGAGGTTTTATCGGAAGTTGACATGAAGTAGAAGTTGAGCTGGCATTGAGCGCGCATTGTCAGGTATCGCCGGGAAACATGCAATTCTGCCCCAGGTAACAATTGTTCCGCGAACAGGTTGACAAAGACTGGTGAGGCCGGGAGAATATGCCGCCTTTCGGAGGGGTTCCCGAGTGGCCAAAGGGATCAGACTGTAAATCTGACGCGAAAGCTTCGGTGGTTCGAATCCACCCCCCTCCACCAGGTTGGAATGGCCACTGCAGCAGGATCGCGGTGTTAGGTAGAAAAGAGGGAAGGGGTTGACCGGGGTGGATTGGAACCACACGGTTCGACAGGGTGGCGAAGCCGCCCTGAGCGCCGCCTGAGGCGGCGACCCGAAGGGTGAGGGCCGAAGGCCCGAATAATCCACCCCCCTCCACCAGGTTGGAATGGCCACTGCAGCAGGATCGCGGTGGCAGGTATGAGAGCAGGAGTCGCACTCGCGCGACTATTCCGCCAGTTGGTAGCGGGTCAGGCGGGTATAGTTCAATGGTAGAACCTCAGCCTTCCAAGCTGATGATGCGGGTTCGATTCCCGCTACCCGCTCCAGTTGGGTAAGTACAAAGCTCATATAGCTCAGTCGGTAGAGCACTTCCTTGGTAAGGAAGAGGTCACCGGTTCAAATCCGGTTATGAGCTCCACCCAGTACAGATTGTGCGGTATTACCGCAGTACCAGGCCGGTAACAGGAGACCGTCGAAAATGGCAAAGGAAAAGTTTCAACGTAACAAGCCCCACGTCAACGTGGGCACCATTGGTCACGTTGACCACGGCAAGACGACGCTGACGGCGGCACTGACCAAGGTGTGTGCAGAGACCTGGGGCAGCGGTTCGGCGGTTGCGT
>NZ_JAVJWR010000009.1:0-142585 GCF_040221975.1 Haliea sp. | reverse complement strand
CCGGCACAGGCGCTCTGAACGTTACCGAATTAGCCGCGCAGCCCACTAGACAGTTATCGGGGCCGGCCGCTGGCCGTGCCCCGCCTCTCCATTCAGCTCCCGCTCCCTCTCTCCAATCCCGCTCGCGCAAACCGCTCCGGACACCAGTCCAGCGGCACCTCCACATACCGCGCCAGCAGCTCTGGCAGCATGATTTCCAGTTCCGCCCGCAGCAGCAGTGGTTCCGCATCGCAGTCCCAACAGGCCCGCAGTTGCTCCGCGGTCAGGCGCCCGGCACAGCTGGTCGCGAGCGGGGCATAACTCAGGTGCCAGCGTTCAGGCGCCACCCCGCCGCGGTCCCTGTCATAGGGCCGGTAAAAGCCCTGCGAGCCCCCTTCCACCATGCGCGCATCCAGCCAGCAGTGCAGTGGACCAAAGGGGCCATCGTGCGCGACCTCCTGCGGGCTCAACTGCAGTGCATAATCTGCGGGCACTGCCGCTGCATCGTAGACATCCAGATCCGTGCCCCAGTGATGACGAGAAGTGCCCGGCAATGCCGAAAAGCGCAGGATGGCGCGGATGCGCTCGGCGACGGGCAGCGCCAGGATGGCAACCGGATTGCCGGCATCGTCGTGTACCGGACGCTCGCCTGCTGCCTTGCCATTCCAGATTGCGCGCTGGCGTTCATAGGAGCGGTAGCTGCTGGCAATCGCCAGCCGGAAACCGGCAGCCGCGGCGTCCTGCTGCAGGCGCGTGAATGCAGCCGCAGCCGCAGGCTGCAGGCGATGCCCGCCGGCGAGCGCCAGCAGATGACTGTCGTCGCGGCCGGTGAGCTGGCCGGGGGTCAGCACTGGCAGGCTCCGCCCGTCACGCCGGGTCCAGACTGAATGGCAGGGCCTGCTCCAGCACCAGTTCGGTCGGGGACAGCGCGGCGCGCCAGACCAGCACCTCGACCCCTGCGGCCTGTGCCGAAGCCAGCGCGTCGCGATAGGCCGGGTCGATCTCTCCCGCCGCGCTCACCCGGTTGATCCCGGCATGGAAAACGCAAAAGAACAGTACACTGCGCGTCCCTGCAGCCAGCACCGACTGCAGTTCCCGCAGATGCTTGCGTCCGCGCTCACTGACCGCGTCGGGGAACAGCCCCTGGCCGCCGTCGCCGCACAGGGTCACCGATTTCACCTCGACAAAGACCCGGCCCGCAGGCCCGGCCAGGAGCAGGTCGGCGCGGCTGTTGGCACCGTACTTCACCTCGCCACGCACGTCCGGATAATTGTCGAACCCGGGTATGCGCCCCGACTCAAAGGCCTCGCGCACTACCTTGTTGGCCAGGGCGGAATGGATACAGGCCAGGCCGCGGGAGGTCGCCACCAGCTCCCAGGTGTCGGCGTACTTGCGCTTCGGATCATCTGAGTGAGACAGCCAGACAGTGGCGCCCTCCTCGACACAACCGGTCATGGCACCGGTGTTGGGACAGTGGGCGGTGATCACCTCGCCACCGGGCAGCGCCACATCCGCCAGAAAGCGCTTGTAGCGCCGCAGCAGGCGACCCTCGCGCAGGTGCCTGAACTGCATCAGGACAACACCCGGGCCAGCCGCGTCACCGCTTCCTCCAGACGCTCCATGCCGGTGGCGTAGGAAAAGCGGATGTGCTCGTTGGCGCGCACGTGGCCAAAGTCGATACCTGGCGTAAGTGCCACGCCGTGCTCCTCCAGCAGGCGCCAGCAGAGCGCCTGGCTGTCGTCGGTGAAGCGGGATGCATCGGCGTAGATATAGAAAGCGCCGTCCGGCGGGCAGGGGATCTCCAGGCCCAGGCCCAGCAGCGCCGGCAGCAGAAAATCGCGCCGCTGGCGGAAGATGTCACGGCGCTGGTCGAGGATCTCGCGGGTAGCCGGTTCAAAACAGGCCAGGGCAGCGTGCTGGGCCATGGTGGACATGGAGATAAACAGGTTCTGGGCCAGCTTCTCGAGACCCGGGATTGCCGCCTCCGGCGCCACCAGCCAGCCCAGGCGCCAGCCGGTCATGCCGAAGTACTTGGAAAAGCTGTTGACCACGAACGCCTGCGGATCCACCTCCAGCACCGAGCGGGTGGGACCATCGTAGCCCAGGCCGTGGTAGATCTCGTCGACGATGAGGTTGCCGCCGCGGGCACGCACCGCAGCCGCCAGCGACGCCAGTTCCGGCAGGCTGAGAGAGGTCCCCGTCGGGTTGGCCGGCGAGGCCACCATCGCCCCCACCGTATTGGTGCGCCAGTGAGCGGCCACCAGCTCCCCGGTGAGCTGGTAGCGGGTGCTGGCGTCCACCGGTACCAGCTGGCCACGGCCTTCAACCAGGCGCATGAAATGACGATTGCAGGGATAGCCAGGATCTGTCAGCAGCATGCCGTCGCCCGGGTTCAGCAGCAGTGCGCTCAGCAACAGCAGGGCACCGGAGGCACCCGGCGTGACAAAGATGCGCGCCGGCGCAATATCCAGCCCGTACTCGGCCCTGTAGTGTTGCGACAGGGCCTCGCGCAGGGCCGGCAGGCCCGCCGCCTGGGAATAGTGGGTATGCCCCTCCGCCAGCGCCCTGCGACCAGCCTCCACAATCGGCGCTGCGGTGGAGAAGTCGGGAGCGCCCGCGGCCAGGTGCACGATATCCCGACCTGAGGCCGCCAGTTCAGTGGCCCGGTTCAGCACCTCGACGACGCGAAAGGGCTCAATATCCGCCACCCGGTCGGCGAGGCGCAATGCGCCCGGAGTGTCATGCATGGATCTCTCCCCACAGGATTGGTGCCCGCCATTCTAGCAACGCCCGGGCGCGCTTGTTAGCGCCCCCGGAAAGGGAAAACCGGCGCCTGAAACCAGCGTCGAATTTTGTGGCGAAGCCACGAGATATCTGGTAGTTTCTCCGCGCTCAGCCGCCGGAGCCCCGGCTCTGTGCACTCACTTCGGTGGGTTTTTCGTGTCACCCTATCCCTATGGGGCTACAGCCATGCCAAAAGCAGCAGAAGTAAACGCGCAAACCAAGACCCGCAGCGCGCCCACGCCATCTTCCAGCACCGACTTCAAGAACTTCGTGCCCTACAAGCCCAAGCGCGGCGAGGAGTACATGAGTGAAGGACAGCGGGAGCACTTCCGCAATATCCTGCGCCACTGGAAGGCAGAGTTGATGCAGGAAGTGGATCGCACTGTGACCCACATGAAGGACGAGGCTGCCAATTTTCCCGATCCGGCCGATCGCGCCACCCAGGAAGAGGAATTCAGCCTGGAACTGCGTACCCGCGACCGTGAGCGCAAGTTGATCAAGAAGATCGACGCCACCATTGAGCGCATCAACCAGGACGACTACGGTTTCTGCGACGCCTGCGGCGTTGATATCGGCATCAAGCGCCTGGAAGCCCGGCCCACCGCCACCCTGTGCATCGACTGCAAGACACTTGATGAGATCAAGGAAAAGCAGGAAAAGGGCTGAATCCCTGGGCGACCGGCGCTGAAGCCGTACGCCCGGACTGATGACCTCGACCCGACCAGCGGCCTACCGCGGGCGTTTTGCGCCCTCCCCCACCGGTCCACTTCACCTCGGCTCCCTGGTTGCCGCACTGGCGAGCTGGCTTGATGCCCGCAGCGCCGGCGGGGCCTGGCTACTGCGAATCGAGGATATCGACCCCCCCCGGGAACAACCCGGTGCCAGCGCCGCCATCATCCACAGCCTCGAACAACACGGCTTGCACCCGGATGGCGACATCCTCTGGCAGAGTCGGCGTGGCGCCGCCTACAACGCGGCACTGGACCTGCTGGAGGCAGGCGGCCACCTGTTCAGCTGCGCCTGCAGCCGACGCCAACTCGACGCCAGCGGCAGCTGCCAGCGCGGCTGCCGCGACCGGCAGCCTCCTGCCGCCGGCAAGCCCAGCGCCCTGCGCGTCGCGGTGCCGGCCGACTTTACCAGCGAGTGGGACGATCCCTGGCAGGGCCGGCAATACTGGGCTTTGGGGCAGCAGTTGACGGACTTCATCGTCCGCCGCAAGGACGGCCTCTACGCCTACCAGCTGGCGGTGGTGGTGGACGACGCGCACCAGCGGATAACCGATGTTGTGCGCGGCGCTGACCTGCTGGATTCGACACCGCGCCAGCACCTGCTGCAAACACTGCTGGGTTACCCGCAGCCGCGCTATGCCCATATCCCCGTGCTGGCGGACAGTCAGGGCCAGAAACTGAGCAAGCAGAACCTGGCGCCGGCTCTGGACGACGCTGCTGCCCCAGACAACCTGCGCCGCGCCCTGCACTATCTGGGACAGCCAGCGCCACCCGCCGGCGTCAACAGCGCCGCGGAACTGCTGGAATTCGCCCTGCGGCACTGGTCGCCCCACAGCCTCTCGCGGGGTCCGTCCGTGACCGTCGGGCACTGAGGCGCTTTACCCACCGTTGGTGCTTCAGTAGTATCCATGGCCACGGCGTCCGGGGGCACCCAGCATGTACATCAATCGGGCCCTGCTCCTGCTCATGGGGCTGGCCTTCATTTTCCTGCCTGCGATAGAACAGTGGCTGTGGGGGCCGGACGCGGACTGGTACCGCCCCTTCGTGCTCTGGCTCGCGGCCATTTTCGCGGCCTGGTGGAACCAGTTCCGCAGGTACCCGGATGAGCTTTAGTCTGCCGGAAATCATGCTGGCGATTGTCGCCTACCTGCTGGTGCTGTTCCTCGTCGCACATCTGGCCGAGCGCGGGATTCTCCCCCGCGCCGTCACCCATCACCCCGCCACCTATGTACTGTCGCTGGCGGTCATTGCCGGGGCCATGGCCAGCAATGCCATCTTCGAACTCGCCTACCGCTACGGCTATGGCTACCTGCTGTACTACGCCGGCGTGGTGCTCATGTTCCTGCTGGCAACCCTGCTGTTGCTGCCCCTGCTGCGCCTGTGCCGGGTCTACCAGCTGGCGTCGCTGGCGGATGTGCTGACCTTTCGCTTTCGCAGCCACCGGGTGGGGGCGGCGGTCACACTGGCCATGTGTCTGACCCTGATGCCGCTGCTGGCCCTGCAGATCCAGGCCGTGGCAGACAGCATTCACATCCTGGCCGGCGCCCCGGACCGGCTGATGCCGGCTGCGCAACGCCAGGATACGCTGGCCCTGATGTTCTGCGTCATCATCATCGTTTTTGCCATCCTCTTCGGCACCCGCAACCTGACCTCCGAGCGCCGCAATATCGGCCTGGTGACAGCGGTGGCATTCGAGTCCATGGTCAAGCTGACGGCCATGCTGGCGATGATGTGGATCGCGGTGGGCGAGGTCTTCGGCGGCTTTGCCGGTCTCGGCGCGTGGCTGGCAGCGGCCCCCACAGCGCGGGCCGTGATCGAGCAGCCGGTCGCGGGGGATGCGGCCCGGGTGCTGCTGCTGGTGTTTTTTGCCGGCGCCGTGTGCATGCCCCACATCTTCCACATGGCCTTCGCCGAGAACAAGGAGTCCCAAGACCTGCGCGCCGCCAGCTGGGGCCTGCCCCTGTACCTGTTGCTGCTGGCCCTGCCGGTACTGCCGCTGGCCTGGGCCGGCATGCGCCTGGAACACGACCTCCCGGCGGGCTATACCGGGCTCGCCATCGGCATTGGCCTGCAGTCCCCCGGCTTTGCCGCACTCGCCTTTGTCGCCGGCCTGTCTGCAGCCAGTACTGCCATTATTGTCGCCACTCTCGCCCTGGCCAACATGTGCCTGACTCACCTCATCCTGCCCCGGCAGCTGCTGCAGATTCGCACCGACCAGAGCCTCTACGACCAGCTCAAGTGGCTGCGGCGCGGCCTGATTACCCTGCTCATCGTTGCCGGCTACGGTTTTTTCATGGCGGTAAACGGCAAACAGAGCCTGGCCCAGCTCGGCCTGGTCGCCTTTGCCGGCACCCTGCAATTCCTGCCCGGCATTGTCGCCACGCCCTACTGGGCCGGCGCCAATCGCAAAGGCCTTGTCAGCGGCCTGGTCGGCGGCCTGTTGATCTGGTTCCTGCTGCTGCTCCTGCCGGCCCTGGGCATCACCCAGCCGGACTGGCTGGAGCTGGCAGCGAGCCACTGGTTTAGCGGCAGCGACAATGCCTGGGCCATGGCCAGCCTGACTGCACTGATGGTCAACCTGGCCCTGTTTGCAACCGTGTCGCTGCTGTCCAAGACCACCGAAGAGGAGCGAGTGGCGGCGGAAATCTGCTCCATGGATGTACTCAATCGTCCCTCCCGGCGCACCCTCACCGTACACAGCGCGGGTGAGTTCAGCGAGCGCCTGGCGGGGTCTCTGGGCGAGGCCACTGCCCGCTCGGAGGTCGCCAGGGCGCTGGAAGAACTGCAGTTTGACGAGAGCGAGATTCGCCCCTACGCTTTGCGCCGCCTGCGCAGCCGCATAGAGGCCAACCTCTCCGGGCTGCTGGGGCCGGCGGTTGCCTACAGTATCGTCAACCGCTGCATCCCCTTCGCCGCCAAACCGGGCGGCAGCACCGAAGACATCTTCCTGATTGAACGCCGCCTGGATGAGGCCGGCGGCCAGTTTACCGGCCTGGCGGCGGAGCTGGACAACCTGCGCCGACACTACCGGCAAACCCTGGACAACCTCCCTATCGGCGTCTGCTCGCTGGCGCCCGACGGCGAGCTGCTGCTGTGGAATCGCAGCATGCAGCGGATCACCGATATTCCCTCCTCCGCCGTGCTGGGCTCGGTGCTCGACTCCCTGCCCACACCCTGGCGCCAGATTATTGCCAATTTCCTCCGCGAGGACGCCGATACCATCCTCAAGCGAGAGGTCGCCCTGGGAGACGGCATATCGCGCTGGATCAGCCTGCACAAGGCCAGCGCCGGCGGTGACCCGGATGGCGACCAGATCGTGCTGGTGGAAGATATCTCCGATTATGAGCGGCTGGAGCAGGAGCTTCTGCACAGCGAACGCCTGGCCTCCATCGGCCGCCTTGCGGCGGGCGTGGCGCACGAGATTGGCAACCCCATCACTGGCATCGCCTGCCTGGCGCAAAACCTCGAGTATGTCGAGGATCCAGTCGAGGTGCAGGAAACCGCGCGCGATATCCTGAAACAGACCGGGCGCATCAGCCGGATCGTGGACTCGTTGGTGAATTTCTCCCATGTCGGCTCCGACGCCGGGGATACCCACCTGGAGCCCTGCAACCTCGCGGACTGTGTCGATGAGGCCATCCACCTGCTGCAGCTGGACCATCAGGCCAGGCCACTGCAGTTCCGCAACCACTGCCACCGGGAGCTGCTGGTACTGGCCGACGCCCAGCGCCTGCTGCAGGTCTTCGTCAACCTGCTGGGCAATGCCCGCGATGCCAGCGAACCCGGGGCCATGGTACAGATACGCGCCAGCAGCAGTGAGGGCAGGGCCAGCATCGAGGTGGAAGACGAGGGCAGCGGCATACCCGCGAACCTGCAGAGTCAGGTCTTTGAGCCTTTTTTCACTACCAAGGAACCGGGGGAAGGCACCGGGCTGGGGCTCGCCCTGGTCTACAGCATCATGGAAGACATGGGCGGCAGCGTTCTGATCCAGAGTCCGGTGGGGCCGCCGGAACGCCCGGGCACCCGGGTCATACTGCAACTGCCGCTGTGCAGCTACGCTGGCGAATTCCAGGTGTAACCCGGGGTGACAAATACAAGCTACTGTTCTGACTGGAAAAAGAACACTCACAGGAGTATGTTGGGAACCCTGCTTCCAAGAGGTAACACTGCATGCATCAGATTCTGGTGGTGGAAGACGAGTCGGTTATCAGGACCGCCCTGCGGCGCCTGCTTGAGCGCCATGATTACCAGGTTGCGGAGGCCGCGTCAGTACAGGAAGCAGAATCCAAGCACACCCTGACCGATTTCGACCTCATTGTTTCCGACCTGCGACTCCCCGGGGCACCGGGTACCGACCTGATCAAGAAAGCGGGCGATGTGCCGGTACTGATCATGACCAGCTACGCCAGCCTGCGCTCGGCAGTAGACTCCATGCGCATGGGGGCCGTGGACTATATCGCCAAGCCGTTTGATCACGGTGACATGGTCGCGGCCGTGGAGCGGATTATCGCTGACCACCCCACCAGCAGGGGGGCGCCTGCAGCCGTCGGCAACGCGAGCAATCGCGTCACCGGCATTATCGGCAATTGTCCCGCCATGGTGACCCTGTCCGAGCACATCCGCAAAGTCTCTCCCACCGATTCCACGGTACTGGTACTGGGCGAAACCGGTACCGGCAAGGAACTTGTCGCCCGCAGTGTGCACGAGCACAGCAAACGCGCCGATAAAACGCTGATCTGCGTAAATTGCGCGGCCATCCCCGATACCCTGATTGAATCGGAACTGTTCGGCTATGAGAAAGGCGCGTTCACGGGTGCCAACGCCAGCCGCATGGGGCTGATCGAGGCCGCCGACGGTGGCACCCTGTTCCTGGACGAAATCGGCGAGCTGCCAATGGAAGCACAGGCACGCCTGCTGCGCTTCATCCAGGAGGGGGAGATCCGCCGCATCGGCTCGGTTCACTCCCGCAAGGTCAATGTGCGCCTGATCTGTGCCACCCACCGCAACCTGCACGTGCTGTCGGCGGAGGGACTGTTCCGCCAGGACCTGTACTACCGGATCAATGTGCTGCGCCTGCATCTGCCGCCGCTGCGCGAGCGCGGCAAGGACATCCTGCACCTGGCCGAGAAGATGCTGCAGGTACAGTCCCAGCGCCTCGACAAGGGCCCCATGGAACTGTCTCCTCGCGCCATCCAGGCAATTACCACCTATCAGTGGCCGGGCAATGTCCGGGAACTGGAGCATGCCATAGAGCGTGCGGTGGTATTGTCGGAAACCAGCGAAATCGACAACGACGCCCTGGGCATAGACCTCGAACTGGTCAATATCAACCGGATTCGCGGGCATGGCAGCAACAGTGTACAGGTTCCGGCGCTGCACACCCCGCGCAGCATCACCTCGGATCCCACCGAAGACCTGTCTCTGGAGGATTACTTCCAGCGTTTTGTGCTGGAACACCAGGACTCAATGAGCGAAACAGAGTTGGCACAGAAACTGGGCATCAGCCGCAAGTGCCTGTGGGAGCGCCGCCAGCGCTTTGAAATTCCGCGCAAGAAAAGCTCGAGCGGCGGTGGCCGGCGCCGGAAAGCGGCCTCCTGAGCGTTACCACCCTCGCACGCTGTAACACCGGGTGGAGTAGAAGCGTAACAACTAACGGGAATTAGGCGCGAGCCAATCTTCTTGTTTTCAGGTAACCCTTTGTTTTTAAACACCTAATCAGTTTGTGGCACGGTGTCTGCAGTTATACGGGTGGCAGCAACAATAAAAATAACACCAAACGCCGCAATAACAATAACAGAGATACTATGGACCTGGACGGGGAAGAATTCTTCCCCTTCAATTTCAGGCCTGACGGCTTTAACAAGAACAATAGCATTGCCCGCATAACAATAATGTTCAACTGAGACCTGGATGGGGAAGACAACTGTCTTCCCCGTCACTTGCTTCTCGCTGCCCTCGCACCTCACCGGAATCGAGCCTTTGTGCTAAACTGCGCCCTGTTTTTCGTCTCGCACAAGGCAACTATCGCTTGAAGGTCATAGCCAGGGATCAGCACTGCATATCCCGCAAGAACATCAGTGACGGCGCTCTGAAAGTCATGGCGCGGCTGCGCAGCAGCGGCCACCAGGCCTATCTTGTCGGCGGCGCGGTGCGCGACCTCCTGCTGGGCGGCCACCCCAAGGACTTCGATATCGCCACCGATGCCACGCCGGAGGAAGTGCACGCGATATTCCGCAATTCACGCATCATCGGACGTCGCTTCCGCATCGTCCATGTGCGTTTCGGGCGTGAAGTCATCGAAGTCACCACATTCCGCGGCCACCATGACAGCGAACCGGACTCCAGCCGCGGCAAGGCCCAGTCCCACCAGTCCGATCAGGGGCTGTTGCTGCGCGACAATGTGTTCGGCACCCTGGAAGAGGATGCCGTTCGCCGCGACCTCACGGTGAACGCTCTCTACTACGACTCTGCGAGCTTCGCCGTCTATGACCACGTCCACGGCATGCAGGACCTGGAGCAACGCAGCGTTTGCATTATTGGCGATCCGGAGGTCCGCTTCCGCGAGGATCCCGTGCGCATGCTGCGGGTGGCGCGGTTTGCCGCCAAACTGGAATTCAGTATCGAGCAGGAAACCGCGGCCGCGATACCGCGCTGCGCCCATCTGCTGCGGGAAATCCCCTCCGCGCGCCTGTTTGACGAATTCCTGAAACTCTTCTTCTCCGGCTATGCCGAACGCACCCTGGAGGCACTGCTGGAGAACGATCTGCTGCGCTACCTGTTCCCGGACAGCGACTATGAAATCCGCCAGGACAACGTCGCCATGGCCCTGGTACAGGCCGCGATGCGCAGCACCGACCTGCGCATCCAGGCCGACAAGTCGGTCACGCCCGCCTTTTTGCTGGCAGCCCTGCTGTGGCCCGTGACCGACCGCCTCGCGGAGCAGTTGCGCGATCGCGGCGATCCACCCATGACGGCAATGCACAACGCCGCGCAACAGGTCATCGCCAGCGCCCTGCAGACCCTGTCCATTCCCCGCCGCTTCAGCATGCCGATGCGCGAGATCTGGGAATTCCAGTTGCGCCTGCAGCGGGGCAACACCCGCAAGGCCCGCGAACTGCTGCAGAACCGGCGCTTCCGTGCAGCCTACGATTTCCTGCTGCTGCGCGAGCAGGCCGGCGAAGAGACCGGGGATGTGGGGGCGTTCTGGACCGAACTCCAGACCCTGCCGGAAAACCAGAACCTGCCCATGCTTGACAGCGGCAGCGAAGAGGCAGGCGATGGCCCCGGTGGTCGCCCGCGCCGGCGCCGCCCGCGCAAGCGACGCCCCGCAACGTCCTGATGCCGATCGCCTACGTCGCGCTGGGCAGCAACCTCGATAACCCGGCACAGCAGCTGCAGGCTGCCTGTGACGCCATGGCGACCGAGGCGGGGATCCACATCATTGCCGGCTCCTCGGTGGTTCGCAGCGCCGCCGTAGGCCCCGGCCCACAGCCCGACTACCTCAATGCAGTGGTGGCCATCGACACCTCGCTGCCGGCAGAGACCCTGCTGGACCGATTGCAGGCCATGGAGCAGGCCCGGGGCCGGGAGCGCAGCGTCCGCTGGGGCCCACGCACCCTGGACCTGGACCTGCTGCTGTACGGCGACCGGCAAATCTGCTCGTCCAGGCTACAGGTGCCGCACCCGGCGATGGCGCAGCGCCACTTCGTCCTTTATCCTCTCGCCGAGCTGTGTCCTTCCGACCTGGTACTGCCTTCCGGGGAGACGCTGGCGGCACTGCTGTCCCGGTGCCCGGCGGACGGGCTCGAAGACAGCGGCATTACCCTTGAATATCACCTGCAGCACTGACGGGAGTTCCGGCCTTGAACGCAGACAAGCCGCCAACCGGCGTTGACCTGAAAGGCCGCAATCCGCCGCCCTATATTGCCGTGGAGGGCCCGATCGGGGTGGGCAAGACCACCCTCGCCCGCCGCCTGGCCGGCACCTTTGGCCACCAGACCCTGCTGGAGGACGCGGACCACAATCCGTTTCTCGAACGCTTCTACCGCAACCGCCGCCAGGCCGCCCTGGCCACACAGCTGTTCTTCCTGTTCCAGCGCGCGCAAAAGATCGAGGACCAGCGGCAAAAGGACATCTTCGCGCCCGTGCAGGTGGCGGATTTCCTGATCGAAAAGGATCCGCTGTTTGCCCGCGTCAATCTGGACAGCGACGAGTTCCAGTTGTACCAGAAAGTCTACCAGCAGTTGCTGATCGAGCCGCCGCGACCGGACCTCGTGGTGTACCTGCAGGCGCCCACCGATGTGCTCCTGGACCGCATCAAGGCCCGCGGCATTGCCCACGAAAAGGCCATAGAACGCGACTACCTGGAACGCCTGAACGAAGTGTACAGTGAGTTTTTTCTGTATTACGATGATGCTCCGCTGCTAATCGTCAATGCCAGCGAGATTGATCTCGCCAATGACGAACAGGATTATCGGCATCTGGTCGACTATCTGCTGGACATTCGCAGCGGCCGCCACTACTTCAATCCCACGTTCTTTGGATAATGCGACGCATGGGCAAGATCACCATTAGCACCCTGGACAAGTTGAAGGCGGCGGGAGAGAAATTCGTCTGCATCACGGCGTATGACGCCACCTTTGCCCGCCTGGTCTCGGAAGCGGGCGCGGAGACCATTCTCGTTGGCGACTCCCTGGGGATGGTTTTGCAGGGCCACGACAGCACTATCCCGGTGACCGTCGACCACATGGTCTACCACACCGAGTGCGTGTGTCGCGGGGCCCCCGATTCACTGGTTATTGCCGACCTTCCCTTCATGGGCCACGCCACCCCCGAGGTGACCATGGTCAATGCCGCGCGGCTGATGCGCGCGGGCGCGCAGATGGTCAAGATCGAGGGCGGCACCTGGCTGTCCGATACCATTTCCATGCTGGTGGAACGCGGCATACCCGTCTGTGCCCACCTGGGCCTGACCCCGCAGTCGGTAAACGCGATCGGGGGCTTCAGGGTCCAGGGGCGCACCCCGAAAGAAGCCAAGTCGATCCTGGCCGACGCAGTGGAGATCCAGGACGCAGGCGCCAGCCTGCTGGTACTGGAGTGTGTTCCCGCCCATTTGGCGACCGACATCAGCGACAAGCTCGACATCCCGGTCATCGGCATCGGCGCCGGCCCTGGTACCGACGCCCAGGTGCTGGTAATGCACGACCTGCTCGGCCTTTCCAGCCACAGCGCCCGCTTCGTGCAGAACTTCATGCAGGGCAGCGACAGCATCCAGGCAGCCCTGCAGGCATTTGTCACGGCGGTCAAATCCGGCACCTATCCGCGCGCAGAACACACCTATAGCTAGTGCCCCTAAAGCCATTGCCCGGGGCATTCCCTTGGGGCATACTGCCGGTCCGCTCGCGAACCGGCAACGATTCGCGGCACTCGACGACCAGGTTGTTCCGGTCTTGCGTCACCCTTACCGTGCTACGGGGGTCATGTAGATATGCGAACTTACACCAGCATTGCACCGCTGCAGTCGGCTCTCCGGAGCTGCCGCCAACAGGACCAGCGCATAGCCTTTGTGCCGACGATGGGCAACCTGCATGAGGGTCACTTGCAGCTTGTGCGACGCGCACGACAGCTCGCGGACGTCGTGATTGTCAGCATATTCGTCAATCCCCTGCAGTTCGGTCCCAGCGAAGACCTGGACGCCTACCCCCGCACCCTGGCGGCGGACAAGGAAAAACTGTTCAGCGAGGGCGTACAGTACCTGTTCGTGCCCGAAGTCGGTGAAATGTATCCGGAGGGCATGGCGCTGCAGACCCAGGTCCAGGTCCCCGACCTGTCGGAGACCCTGTGCGGCAGTAGCCGCCCCGGCCACTTTACCGGTGTGACTACGGTAGTCAGCAAGCTGTTCAATATCGTGCAGCCCGATGTGGCGGTATTCGGCGAGAAGGATTTCCAGCAGCTGTCGATCATCCGCAAGATGGTGCAGGATCTGTGCATGCCCATTCACATTGAGGGCGTGGCCACCGCGCGCGATACCGACGGCCTGGCGAAAAGCTCCCGCAACGGCTACCTGTCACCCGAGCAGCGCCAGCTGGCGCCACTGATCCACGATACCCTGGTCGGCTGCCGCGACGCCATTGCCTGCGGTTTCGACAATTTCCTGCAGCTGGAGTCGCATGCCCGCATGCAGCTGCTGCAGGCCGGTTTCGAGCCGGACTATTTCGCCATCCGCGACGCCCGCACCCTGCGCGCGGTCAACGAAAATACCGAAGAGGTCGCCATTCTCGCCGCCGCCCGCCTCGGTTCCACCCGTCTGATCGACAATGTCAGGCTGAACCTGAACCCGGTATCCGACTGGGGCATGCTCGCCTCACCCTGAATCCTCAGAGCGCCAGCGGGGGTATGCGGGCGTCGATCAGATGCGGCCCCCGGCCCTGCAGCGCTGTTTCCAGCTGCTGATTGAATTCTTCCGAGGTTCTGGCACAGCTGGCGCTGACACCCATGCCCTGGGCCATGGCGACAAAATCCATGTCCGGACTGCCGATGTCCAGAGAACTGGCGGCCTTGGGTCCGGGCTTGCCGCCGCGGGCGCCGGTGCGCAGGAATTCCAGCTCCAGAATGCTGTACTTGCGGTTGTTGAACAGCACCACCGTGATATCCAGGTGCTCCCGCGCCATGGTCCACAGGGCCTGGATGGTGTACATCGCGCTGCCGTCCCCCTCCAGGCAGATCACCTTGCGCTCGGGGCAGGCCAGCGCCGCACCCACGGCGGCGGGCAGACCCCAGCCGATCGAGCCCCCGGTCTGGTTGAGCCAGTCGTGGGGCTGGGCATTGGCCGTGAGCGGGAAGCAGGCCAGGCCCGCGGTAATGCCCTCGTCGACCACAATGGCATCTTCGGGCAGCAGGTGCGCCAGCGCCAGGGCCACCGAATTGGCGTCCAGTGCACCGCCGGGAAGCTCCGGCAACTCCAGGGGATGCACCTGCGGCACCGCGTCCACTGCATCCAGGGACTCCAGCAGGGTTTCCAGCGCCAGCTCGATGGCATCGTCAGGGCCGGCAAGTTGCAGTTGCTCACAGGTCTCCGGCGCAATCGCGCTGGCCACACCCGGGTAGGCGAAAAACGAGACCGGGCTGTCCGCGCCCACCAGGATCAGCTGCTCCAGATCCTTGAGACTGTCGATAGCGAGCTCCGCCAGGTAGGGCAAGCGCTCCACCATGCCGGTACCGGCTCCCCGGCGCACCCGGGTGGGGAAGGTCTCGGTCAGTATCCGGGCCCCGGTGGCCACGCCAATGCGACTGGCCAGCAGCGTCACCTCGCCGCTGATCTCGCGGCCACCCAGCATGATCGCGGTGCGCCTGCCTGACTGCAGCATCGCCAGCGCCTGCTGCAGGCGCGCGGCCGCGACCGGAGCAGGCGCGGCAACCTCGACTGCGGCCTGGGCACCGCCGGGATTATCCCCCCAGGACACATCCGCCGGCAGCACCAGGGTGGCGATCTGGCCTATCCCCGCCCGACGCACCGCTTCCGCGGCATCTTTGGCAATCGCATCCGCGGCCCCGGAAGAGTGCACCCAGTGCGACACCGGGCCGGCAATACCGGCGATATCCGAGGTCAGGGGGGCGTCATACTGCAGGTGGTAGGTCGCGTGGTCGCCGACGATGTTGACCATGGGCACGTGGCCCTTTTTGGCGTTGTGGATATTGGCCAGGGCGTTGCCCAGCCCCGGGCCAAGGTGCAGCAGGGTAGCGGCCGGGCTGCCGGTCATGCGCGCGTAACCATCCGCGGCGCCGCTGACCACGCCCTCGAACAGGCACAGCACACAGCGCATGCCCTCGACTTCATCCAGGGCGGCGACGAAATGCATCTCCGAGGTTCCGGGGTTGGTAAAACATATCCTGACGCCGTTGTTGACCAGCGTCGCGATCAGGCTCTCTGCACCGTTCATTCGTATTCTTCCTGTCGGTTTGGGTGGCATGCCACGGCTGCGAGCGCACAGTATACTGACACCCGGACAAGGATAAAAAGGAACATCCGCATGACACTTGCGACCCTGACCGGCTACGCCGGTCTGCTGGCGGCGCTGGCGCTGTTGATCTGGCTGGCGCTGCGCGGCATCAATATCGTGTTTGCCGCGCTGCTGAGCGCGACCGTGGTCATCGTCAGCAACGGCCTCCCGGTCGCCGCGGGGCTCGGTGACTACTTCGCCTTTGGGCCCCTGGGCGCATTTACCTTTGCCGGCCGCTTTTTCCTGCTGTTTGCCGCCGGCGCCATGTTCGGCCGCGTCATGGGCGACAGCCACGCAGCCTCCAGTATTGCCCTGGCCATGGTGCGCCGACTGGGGCCGACCCGGGTGCTGTGGATAACGGTGCTCTCTACCGCCCTGCTCACCTATGGCGGCGTCGTCGTGTTCGTGGTGATCTTCGCCATGTACCCGCTGGGGGTAAAGCTGCTGCAACAGGCGGATATTCCCAAACGCCTGTTTTGCGCGGCACTGGCGCTGGGGTCCGGCACCTTTACCCTCACCGCCCTTCCCGGTACCCCCTCCATCCACAACGTCATCTCCTCCGCAGCGCTGGGTACTGACCTGTTCGCCGGCGGCTGGCTCGGCGCTCTCGGCAGCCTGATCATGTTCGGGCTGGGCATGTGGTATCTGGAGACCCAGCGCCACCGGGCCATCGCCAGCGGTGAAGGCTTCCAGCCCGGCCCCATGGACCGGCACATTGCCATCGACCCGGGCGAGAGCGGCCATCCACACTGGGCGCTGGCCCTGCTGCCGCCGGTGCTGGTATTGAGTGCCATCCTGTTGCCACGGGTACTGACAGCCCTGCTGGGCGAAGGCACCGGGGCCGGGTACCAGCTGCTCGCCTTCGCTGCGTCGCAGCCGGTAATCTGGCCCAGCCTGGCACTGTTTGGCGGCACCCTGGTGGCGGTGCTGCTGTTCCGCGAAGTCCGGCACAAGGCCCTGCACAGTATCGGCGAAGGCACCCAGGACTCGATCCTGCCACTGATCAATACCGCGGCAGTGATCGGTTTTGGCGGCGTGGTAACCCACACCGATGGCTTTCAGCAGTTCGCCCAGCTGATGCTGGGCTCCGGCCTGCCGCCGCTGCTGTCCATGTTTACCTCCATCAGCATGATTTCAGCGATCACCGGCTCCGCCTCCGGCGGCCTGCAGATCTTCATGTCGACCATGGCGGACAGCTATCTGGCAATGGGCATTGAGCCGGCAACCCTGCACCGGCTGGCGACCATGGCGGCGGGCGGCTTCGATTCCCTGCCACACTGCGGGGCCGTGGTGGCCATGCTGACCATCACCGGGCTCAGCCACCGGGAGGCCTACCGGGATGTCGGGGTGGTCACGGTGGTGATTCCGGTGGTCGCCACACTCACCTGCATGCTGGTGGCCAGCCTGCTGTAGACAGGTACAAAAAAGGGCGCCGAGGCGCCCTGATTTGCTTTTACTGTAGGAGCGCACTCTGTGCGCGATCGCCCGCGGACAAGGTGAATGGCCGCGCAGCGGCCAGAGAGGGTGGCCTGGGCCAGCGGGCTCCCACAATCGCCCGCGGAGCGGGCTCCTACTCGTCGTCGACCACACCGACCGGCTCGGCGACGATGTCGTCCTCAAGCAACTCCTTGATGGAGAGCTTGATGCGGCCACGCTGATCCACGTCCAGCACCTTGACTTCAACTTCCTGGCCTTCCTTGAGGTGGTCGGACACATTTTCCACCCGCTCGTGGGCGATCTGGGAGATGTGCACCAGGCCATCCTTGCCGGGCAGGATGTTGACAAAGGCGCCGAAATCGACGATGCGCGCCACGGTACCCTTGTAGATCGCACCGACCTCCGCCTCTGCGGTGATCTCCTCGATCATGGCCACCGCCTTGTCGCGGGCCATTTTATCCTGGCCGAAGACACGGACAGCACCGCTGTCATCGATGTCCACGGTCGCACCGGAGGCCTCGGTGATAGCGCGGATAGTCGCGCCGCCCTTGCCGATGATGTCGCGGATCTTGTCGGCGTCGACTTTCAGGGTGATCATGCTCGGAGCATTGTCAGACATGACCTGGCGCGGCTCGCCGAGCACGGCATTCATCTGGCCGAGGATGTGCAGACGGGCCTGCTGGGCCTGCTGCAGGGCGATCTCCATGATCTGCTCGTTGATACCCTCGATCTTGATATCCATCTGCAGGGCAGTGACGCCATCGGCCGTACCGGCCACCTTGAAGTCCATGTCACCGAGGTGGTCCTCGTCGCCGAGAATGTCAGTCAGAACGGCGAACTGGTTGCCTTCCTTGACCAGACCCATGGCGATACCCGCCACTGGCGCACGCAGGGGCACACCGGCGGCCATCATGGCCATGGAGCCCACGCAAACCGACGCCATGGAGCTGGAGCCGTTGGACTCGGTGATTTCCGACACCAGGCGAATGGTGTAGGGGAAATCGTCAGCGCTGGGCAGCACCGCCGCCAGACCGCGGCGCGCAAGGCGTCCGTGACCCACTTCACGACGGTTGGTGAATCCGACCCGGCCCGCTTCGCCTACAGAATAGGGGGGGAAGTTGTAGTGCAGCATGAAGGGATCGCGACGCTCGCCTTCGAGTGCGTCGATGATCTGGGCATCCCGTGTGGAACCCAGCGTGACTGCACCAATGGCCTGGGTTTCGCCGCGGGTGAACAGCGCCGAACCGTGTACCTTGGGCAGAATATCCACTTCGCAGGCAATCGGACGCACGGTGCGGGTGTCGCGGCCATCGATACGGGGCTCGCCTGACAGTATGCGCTTGCGCACCATGTTTTTCTCAACCGCCTTGAACACGTCCTTGATCTCGTCTTCGCCGGGACCACCTTCCACTGCCAGCGCGGCCACGCAGGCGTTGCGAACTTCCCTGACGCGGTCGTAGCGCTGGGCCTTGTCGGTAATACGGTAGGCTTCGCCGAGGTCGTTCTTGACCTGGGCTTCCACGGCCGCGGTCAACTCTTCGTTCACCGCTGCGGGCTGCCAGTCCCAGCGCGGCTTGCCAGCTTCCGCCGCCAGCTCCTTGATCGCCTGGATCACAACCTGCATTTCCTGGTGGGCGAACAGCACAGCGCCCAGCATCTGGTCTTCGGACAGCTCTTTCGCCTCGGACTCCACCATCAGCACGGCGTGCTCGGTGCCGGCCACCACCATGTCCAGCCGGCTGTCCTTGAGCTGCTCGTAGGTCGGATTGAGGACATAACCGGTGTCCTCGTTGAACCCGACCCGGGCGCCACCGATGGGGCCGTTGAACGGGCAACCGGACACTGCCAGCGCCGCGGAGGTGCCGATCATGGCGGGGATATCGGGATCAATGTGCTTGTCCGCCGACATGACGGTACAGATCACCTGCACCTCATTCATGAAGCCATTCGGGAACAGCGGGCGAATGGGACGGTCGATCAGGCGCGAGGTCAGAGTCTCTTTCTCGCTGGGGCGGCCTTCACGCTTGAAGAAGCCGCCGGGAATCTTGCCGACCGCGTAGGTCTTTTCCGTGTAGTGCACGGCCAGGGGGAAGAAGGGCTGGTTCGGCTTGGCGGTCTTCTCCGCAACTACCGTCACCAGAACTGAGGTGTTTTCAACGGTAACCAGAACCGCGCCGGTTGCCTGCCTGGCAATACGACCCGTTTCCAGCGTGACTGTCTGGCCACCGTACTGGAATGTCTTTTTTACTGGATTCACATTCTTTCTCCAATGCTATATATGACTACCGGGGCGCAGGGCCCCGGTATGTGGTACTGCCTATCGACGCAGACCCAGACGCTTGATCAGCTCGAGGTAGCGCGCAGCGTTCTTGCGCTTGAGGTAGTCCAGCAACTTGCGGCGCTGGTTCACCATGCGGATCAGGCCGCGGCGGGAGTGGTGATCGTGCTTGTGTGCCTGGAAGTGGTCCTGCAGCTGGATGATGTTTGCTGTCAGCAACGCAACCTGTACTTCCGGGGACCCGGTGTCACCCTCGCTGGTCTGGTACTCTTTGACGATCTCTGCTTTCTTTGCAGCTTCTAAAGCCATGTCGATTTCCTCTTGTGTAATCTGCCTGAGCCACCCCGCTCCTGTGCGGTCCGGTGGCAGTCAATAAAAAGAGCCTGTCCGTGCAGATTTACAGACAGGTTCGTGTCACCTCCCAGTGACTATCAGGCGACGCGGCGCTACGCGCCCGTCGTCCAATATCTCTCCCACGCCCAGAAACTGTCCCGTTTCCAGGGCGACGCGCACCATACCACTGTGGGGCGCGTTTGGCACCAGAACCGGCTGGCCCTGGCGCAGATAGAAGCCGCCGGACTCGGTCAGGCGCACCATCGGCAGTGCGTCCAGCGCCGTGTCGGCGGGCAGCAGCAGCGCATCCATCTGCGCCAGCTGCTCATTGTCTTTCAGCGTCTCCAGGGTCTGCAGGCTCACGCAGTGCTCCAGCGTGAATGGCCCCGCCCGGGTCCGCCGCAGGGCGCTGACGTAGGCTCCGCAACCCAGCGCCGCACCCAGATCCTCGGCGATGGAGCGCACGTAGGTGCCCTTGCTGCACTCGAGGTACACATCCACCTCGGCGCGGGTTCCGGGCCTGAACTCGCGCATCTCCAGCACGTCGATACGCACCCTGCGTACCTTGCGCTCGACCTCCTGGCCCTTGCGCGCCAGCTTGTACAGCGGCTGGCCCTCGTGCTTGATCGCCGAATACATCGACGGTATCTGCTCGATGTCACCCCGGAACGCCTGCAGAGCGCTTGCCAGCTGCTCCCGGGTGAGAGCACTGGCATCGCGGCTGGCGACCACTTCGCCCTCGGCATCGCCGGTAGTCCGGCTCTCCCCGAGGACGAAGGTGCTGGCGTAGGCCTTGTCCGCGTCCAGCAGGTACTGCGAAAACTTGGTCGCCTCACCAAAGCACAGCGGCAATACCCCGGTTGCGAGCGGATCCAGGCTCCCGGTGTGGCCCGCCTTGGCAGCAAAGTATAGCCACTTTGCACGCTGCAGGGCCTTGTTCGAGCTCATCCCCGGGGGCTTGTCCAACACCAGAATCCCGTCCAGTACCCGGCCCTTGCGCTGTCGGGCCACTAACTGCCCCCACCGGGTTCTTCATCCTCGCGCAGGCCCAGTTCACGGTCGGCCTCCGCAGCGCGGCGGATGAGATCCTCCATCTCGCGGCCGCGGCCGACACTGCTGTCAAAATAAAACCGCAGCTGCGGCACACTGCGCATGTTGCTGTCCCTGGACAGCCGCGTGCGCAGGTACCCCGCCGCCTTGTTCAATACTTCCGCAGCTTCCTTCGCCTCCTCGGCGCAGTCGCTTTCCAGGCGGGTAAAGTAGACCTTGGCATAGCCCAGGTCACGGCTGACGTCGACGCCGGTGATGCTCACCATGCCGATGCGAGGATCCCGCAGCTCCAGCTGGATCTGTTGCGCCAGTTCGCGTTGCAGGTAATCGGCAACGCGCTGGGTACGACTGTATTCCTTGGCCATGGCTTTGCCGCCCTACAGGGTGCGGGCAAACTCCTTCACTTCGTAGACTTCGATCAGATCGCCGGGCTTGACGTCATTGTAGTTCTTGACGCCGATACCGCACTCCACGCCGTTGCGCACTTCGCTGGCTTCGTCCTTGAAGCGGCGCAGAGACTCCAGTTCACCCTGGTAAATCACTACATTGTCGCGCAGGACCCGGATCGGCCGCGAGCGATAGACCGTGCCTTCGATGACCATGCAGCCGGCGATGGCGCCGAACTTGGGCGAGCGGAATACATCGCGGACCTCGGCAATGCCGAGGATCTCCTCGCGCATCTCCGGCGCCAGCATGCCGGTAAGCGCATCCTTGACGTCGTCTATCAGGTCGTAGATCACGTTGTAGTACCGCAGGTCCACGCCTTCCTGTTCAACCAGGCGACGGGCGGCATTGTCCGCCCGCACGTTGAAGCCGAAGACCACGGCGCCGGAGGTAATCGCCAGGGTTATGTCGGTTTCAGCGATACCGCCGACCCCGCCAGAGACCACGTTGACCTGTACCTCATTGTTGCCCAGGTCCAGCAGTGCGCTCTGGATGGCTTCCAGGGAGCCGCGCACATCGGCCTTGACCACCACATTGAGGGTTTTCTTCTCGCCGGCGGTCATGCTTTCGAACATGTTGTCGAGTTTCGCCGCCTGCTGTCGCTGCAGCCTGGTATCGCGGGTCTTGTCCTGACGGTACTGGGCGATTTCCCGGGCTCGCTTCTCGCTCTCAACCACTGCAAACAGGTCGCCGGCATCCGGGGTGCCGTCGAGACCGAGAATTTCCACCGGGATACTCGGCCCGGCGCTGTCGATAGGCTCGCCATTCTCATCCAGCATGGCGCGCACGCGGCCATACTGCAGGCCCGCCAGCACGATATCGCCCTGGCGCAGGGTGCCGTTCTGGATCAGCAGTGAAGCCACCGGGCCGCGCCCCTTGTCGAGGCGCGACTCGATCACGATACCCTGGGCAGGCACGTCGCGCGGCGCCTTCAGCTCCAGCACCTCGGCCTGCAGCAGCACGGCGTCCAGCAGATCGTCGATACCGTCGCCGGTATGGGCAGACACTTCGATGAACTGGGTATCGCCACCCCAGTCTTCGGGGATGACGTCCTTGGCCGCGAGTTCGTTCTTGACTCGATCCGGGTCCGCGCCTTCCTTGTCCATCTTGTTGATCGCCACGATCAGCGGCACCTTGGCGGCGCGGGCGTGCAGCACGGCCTCCTCGGTCTGTGGCATGACGCCGTCGTCGGCCGCCACCACCAAGATCACGATATCGGTACTCTTGGCGCCGCGGGCACGCATGGCAGTAAACGCCGCGTGACCGGGAGTATCCAGGAAGGAGATCATGCCGTGGCCGGTCTCCACATGATAGGCCCCAATATGCTGGGTAATCCCGCCCGCCTCGCCGGAAGCGACCTTGGCCTTGCGGATGTAGTCCAGCAGCGAGGTCTTGCCGTGGTCGACGTGGCCCATGACGGTAACCACCGGCGCCCGCGGCTCCGGAGTCCCCTCGTGCTGGGACAGGGTCTCTTCCAGTTTGTCTTCCAGCGCATCGGCACTGATCAGCTTGGGTTTGTGGCCCATTTCCTCGACCACGAGGATCGCGGTGTCCTGGTCGATCATCTGGTTGATGTTCGCCATCACCCCGAGCTTCATCAGCTCCTTGATGACTTCGCCAGCCTTGACCGACATCTGCTGGGCCAGACCGCCAACGGAGGTCATGTCGGCCAGCTCGACTTCGTGCACTTTTCTCTCGGTCGGCATTTCGAATCCATGTTTGGAGTGTTCGGCGTGGGAGGAACCCGAACCACGCACTTTCTTGCGCCCGCCGCGGCGGCGCATGATGCCGGACTCGGCTGCTTCCAGGTCGGACAGCGACAGGTTGTGCCCGCGCTGCTTGCCGCGGCCACCGGGGGAGTTGCGATCAATGCGGCCCTTGGCCGCCTTCTTGCGCTGCTCTTCGGTCTGCGCCGGCGCCGGGGCGTCGTGCAGACGCTTGGGCTGCTTGCGTGCAGCCGCCTCTTTCTCGCGTTCGACCTTGGCCGCCGCTTCCGCTTGCACGCGCTCTTCTTCGGCCTTGCGAGCTTCCAGCACAGCCTTGCGGGCCTCGGCTTCCGCCGCCTCGCGGGCCTGCCGGCGCATCATGGCACGCTGGCGCAGGACTTCCGGGTCCAGATCCTTTTCGTCTTCCGCTTCCAGCTCGGGCTCAGGCTCGGGTTCCGGGATTGCAGCCATCGCGGCAGCCACTGCCACGCGCTCTTCCTCGGCCCTGGCCGCAGCCTCGGCCTCGGCCTCGGCAGCGGCTTTTGCTTCCGCCGCGGCCTGGGCCTCGATTTCGCGAGCTGCCGCCTCGGCGGCAGCAACATCCTGCATCTCGGACCCGGCGTCCGCCGCGTCGCGCTTCACGTAGGTGCGCTTCTTGCGCACCTCGACGTTCACCGTCTTCCGGCCCTGAGAGCCGGTAGTGCGCAGGGTGCTGATGGTCTTGCGCTTCAGGGTGATCCGCTTGGGCGCAGCATCGGCTTCACCGTGACTGCGTTTCAGGTAGGCCAGCAGGGTCTGTTTGTCTTCTTCAGACACAGCTTCACCGGCAGCCGCGTGAGGCAGACCCGCTTCCTTCATCTGCGTCAGCAGACGATCCACGGGTGCTCCCACTGTCTCTGCGAGTTGCTGTACTGTCACTTGCGCCATGCAATATTCTCCTTGATCCCGTGAAGCCCTGATGCCTTGAGGTGTTGTGTCCAGGTCTCGCTGGCCTATTCACTCTCCTCGGCAAACCAGGGTGCGCGCGCTGTCATGATCAGCTCTCCTGCGCGCTCCTCGGTCATTTCCGGAATATCCATCAGTTCGTCAACGCCCAGCTCTGCCAGGTCCTCCATGGTAATCACGCCGCGACTGGACAGCACATAGGCCAGATGGCGGTCCATACCGTCCATCTCCAGCAGATCCTGGGCTGGCTCGGTAGCGCCGAGCTGCTCCTCGGAGGCGATAGCCTGGGTCAACAGGGCGTCCTTGGCCCGGGCGCGCAGCTCCTCCGCGATGTCCTCGTCAAAGCCTTCCACCGCGGTCATTTCTTCCAGCGGCACGTAGGCGACCTCCTCCAGCGTCGTGAAGCCTTCCTCGACCAGGATTTCCGCCACCTCGTCGTCAATATCCAGCTGCTCAATGAACATCTGGATGACTTCGCCGGCTTCTGCTTCATGTTTCTCGGCGGCCTCCTCGGTGCTCATCACATTGATGGTCCAACCGGTGAGCTCGCTGGCCAGGCGCACATTCTGGCCGGAGCGGCCAATCGCCTGGGCCAGGTTGTCCGCGGCTACCGCCACTTCCATGGTGTTGCTGTCCTCGTCGACCACGATGGACTCGACCTCTGCCGGGGACATGGCATTGATCACCATCTGCGCCGGATTGTCGTCCCACAGAATGATGTCCACGCGCTCGTTGTCCAGCTCATTGGAAACCGCCTGGACCCGCGAGCCGCGCATGCCGACGCAGGCACCTACCGGATCGATGCGCTGGTCGTTGGTCTTCACCGCGATTTTCGCGCGCGAACCCGGATCCCGGGCCGCGGCGCGGATCTGGATCACTTCCTCGGAGATCTCGGGCACTTCAATCTTGAACAGTTCAATCAGCATTTCCGGGCAGGACCGGCTCAACATCAACTGCGGGCCGCGGGTCTCGGCGCTGATTTCCTGCAGTATCGCGCGCACGCGGTCGTTGACCCGGAAGGTCTCGCGACCCACCAGCTGGTCGCGCGGCAACAGGCCCTCGGCATTGCTGCCAAGATCGACAATAACGTTGTCGCGCGTCACTTTCTTGACCGTGCCCGCAACCAGCTCGCCGACACGGTTGCGGTACTGCTCGACCACCTGCGCACGCTCGGCGTCCCGCACCCGCTGCACAATCACCTGCTTGGCAGTCTGGGCGGCGATACGGCCGAAGCCGACATTCTCGACTTCCTCCTCGAAGACGTCACCAGGCTTCAGCGCGGGGTCCTTCTCGATCGCTTCCTCGGTAGTGAGCTGCGTGCCCAGCAGCGCCAATTCATCGTCCGGCACCACCAGCCAGCGACGCAGCGTGACATAGTCACCGGTTTTGCGATCAATCCTGACCTCAATATCGGCTTCCTCGTCATAGCGCTTCTTGGTCGCTGTTGCCAGCGCCAGCTCGATCGCCTCGAAAATGATGTCCTCGGACACTCCCTTCTCGTTCGAGACGGCCTCAGCCACCATCAGGATCTCTTTAGTCATTCGTAGCCTCGCCAGTTACACTGACCGCACCCTGGATGCGGGGATGAATTCGCGCCTTGTCGACAGCGCTGTAGGGCAACAGATACTCGTGGTCATCAATCCGGACCACCACATCCTCGCCCTCGATACCTTGCAACACGCCCTTGAAATTGCGGCGCCCTTCATAGGGCCGACGCAGGCGCAGCTCTACCACTTCGCCGACAAACTCCGGGAACTGGTCCAGCCGGAACAGCAGCCGATCCATGCCGGGCGACGACACTTCGAGGGTGTATTCACCGACGATCGGGTCCTCGACGTCCAGCACGGCGCTGACCTGGCCACTCACTCTGGCGCAGTCGTCCACGGAAATACCCGCCTCCGCATCAATATAGATGCGCAGCACGCTGTGCTTGCCCTGTGACAGGTACTCTATACCCCAGAGCTCAAAGCCCAGGGCAGCTACTGTAGGCTCCAGCAGCTCGAGCAGTTCCTGTTGTTTGGTCGCCAATCCGACTCCACTCAACTCAAAAACTTTTTTCGCGGATACGAAAAAGCCCCATGAAGGGGCCTTTGCGAAACGTGCCGTCAATTCGGAGCGGACGACACGTGTGTTGGTAGCGGGGGCCGGATTTGAACCGACGACCTTCGGGTTATGAGCCCGACGAGCTACCAGGCTGCTCCACCCCGCATCAAAACTTTCCCGACATGAAGGCCCCTCGGCACTTCATAGTGGGCTGAACCAACTTAACCAGCCCAAATTCGAGGTTGGAGATTATAGATACCTGCAGGGCACTGGTCAACTCCCCGCGCAGTTAAAACGCACTAAATTTACTCCCGGCGTTTCCGCAGCGCGCAGATATCCAGCTTACCCCTGCTGTTGCACCTGCTGGTCGATCGCCCCGAACAGGCTGTTGCCGTCGGCATCCAGCATTTCCAGCCGCACCCGGTCCCCGAACTGCATGAACGGAGTCGTCGGCTTGCCATCACGAATCGTCTCGATCATGCGGATCTCGGCGATGCAGCTGTAGCCCAGGCCACCATCCGCCACCGGGCGTCCCGGGGTACCGTCGTCATCCTTGTTGGATACTGTGCCCGAGCCAATGATGGTGCCGGCGCACAGGGGCCGGGTTTTCGCCGCGTGGGCGATCAGGGTCGGGAAGTCGAAGGTCATGTCGACACCGGCATTGGCCTTGCCGAACAGCTCGCCATTGTAGCTGACGCGCAGCGGCAGGTGGAGGCGCCCGCCGTCCCAGGCCTGGCCCAGCTCGTCAGGGGTAACACAGACCGGGCTAAAGGCGCTGGAGGGCTTGGACTGGAAGAAGCCGAAGCCCTTGCCCAGCTCCGCGGGTATCAGGTTGCGCAGGGAAACGTCGTTGACCACCATCAGCAGGCGAATCCCGGCGGCCGCCTGCTCCGGGCTCGCCCCCATGGGGACATCGCCGGTAATCACCGCGACCTCGCCCTCGAAGTCGATACCCCAGGCGCTATCGGCCATGACAATGGGATCGCGGGGTCCGAGAAAGCTGTCCGAACCGCCCTGGTACATCAGCGGGTCAGTCCAGAAGCTCTCCGGCATCTCCGCGCCGCGAGCCTTGCGCACCAGTTCCACGTGATTCACGTAGGCCGAGCCGTCCGCCCACTGGAACGCCCGGGGCAGCGGCGAGGCGCAGGCCTCCTCGACAAAGGCCTCACCGGCCCCGTTCTCGACCTGCTCTGCGAGGCGCTCGAGCACGGGCTGCTGCTGCTCCCAGTCATCGAGGGCCTGCTGCAGAGTCATTCCCGCCGGCAGGCAACGCTGCAGGTCCCTGGATACGACGACCAGGGCGCCGTCGCGGCCCTTCTTCAATGATGCCAGCTTCATGCCTTTTGCTCCTGTTTCCCGTTCATGGAGTCCTGCCCGCTGCCCCCGGAATTGCCGAGTACGCCGCGCGCCACCTGGTCCCGCTCAATGGATTCAAACAGGGCCCTGAAATTGCCCTCGCCGAAGCCGTCGTCATCCTTGCGCTGGATAAATTCGAAGAACACCGGGCCCAGCAGGTTGGCCGAGAAAATCTGCAGCAGCAGGCGCGGCGTACCACCCTCCGTGTTGCCGTCCAGCAGTATGCCACGCGACTGCAGTTCCGCCACCGGCTCGCCGTGACCGGGCAGGCGCTCTTCCAGCATGTCGTAATAGGTGCCGGGCGGTGCCGGCATAAAGGTCATGCCGGCGGCCTTGAGGCGGTCGTAGCAGGCGAGGATATCGTCACAGGCGAGTGCGATATGCTGGATGCCCTCCCCATTGTAGGCCATCAGGAATTCCTCGATCTGGCCGCCGCCCTTGGCCTCCTCGTTGAGGGGAATCCTGATCTTGCCATCCGGAGCAGTCATGGCCTTGGACAACAGTCCAGTGTACTCGCCCTTGATATCGAAGTAGCGGATCTCACGGAAATTGAACAGCTCTTCATAGTATTTCGCCCAGAACCCCATGCGACCGCGGTAGACGTTGTGGGTCAGGTGGTCCAGGGTATGGAAGCCGAGCCCCGCGGGCTTGCGTTCCACCCCCTCCAGCCAGTGGAAATCGATATCGTAGATACTGTGCCCTTCCTGATAGCGGTCTATCAGGTACAGGGTGGCACCGCCAATACCCTTGATCGCCGGCAGCCGCAGCTCCATCGGACCGGTTTCGACATGCACCGGCTGGGCGCCGTTCTCCAGCGCGCGATTGTAGGCCAGGGTCGCATCCTTGACCCGGAACGCCATGCCGCAGGCCGAAGGGCCGTGCTCGCGACCGTAATACCAGGCATGACTGCGAGGCTCATAGTTGCTGACGAAATTGATATCGCCCTGGCGCCACAGCGCCACGGCTTTGGTGCGATGGACTGCAACACGGGTGAAACCCATGGCCTCGAACACGGGCTCCAGGATGCCGGGCTCCGGTGCGGTGAATTCCACGAACTCGAAGCCGTCCAGGCCCATGGGATTTGCAAACAAGTCGGCCACTGGCCACCTCCTGAGTCAAATGCTGCTGCCCGCCGAGAGCTGCGGACTGCTTGGCCGGCGAGTATAGACGCCAGCGCAAAGTGGTTTCAAGTGAAACCATATCAAAATTTTGCCCCGAGGCCCTGACTCTCAGGGAGCGCGGTACCTGTAGTAGCTGTCAATGTCCTCCTTCAGGACGATGCCCGTACTGCGCGCACTGCCGTAGATCGACCGCTGGCACACATACAGGGCCTCTGCCTGGCTGCTCTCGAACAGATTCAGCGCCTCCTCCAGCGTGGCCTGGAAAGACACCGGCGCGACGTCGCGGCGCTTGGCGGGAATGTCCAGCAAATCAATGGCCGGCGGCGGCACCTCAGCTTCGCCACCATCGCCCGGCGTCTCTGTCTCCTCCAGGTAGCGGACCAGGTCCGCGGTCAGCATCAGTGCCACCGGGGCCCCGCTGCTGCCCGTGATCAGCAGCCACTTGGGCTTGGCAGCCAACACCTGCTCGACGGCCTCCCTGTCCAGCTGGCGCGACACCGATTGCATGCTCAGCTCCATGATTGCCGGCACCGCCACCCGGCGCAGAGCCTGGGCAACCGGCGAGCTCTGGTAGCTGAAACCCTGGGTCTTGAGGACCGACAGGAACACCGACTTCTTGCCGAATACTTCACTGGTAACCAGGCTGGCGACGGTGATGGCGAGCATGCCGGGGAGAATGATATTGGGGTTATGGGTCAGTTCCAGCAACGCCATCAACGCGGCCAGTGGCGCCTGCAGGACCGCTCCCATCATCGCCCCCATGCCCAGCATGGCGTAGAAACCCACGGATGACGCCCCCTCCGGCGCGTACCAGGCACCCACCAGACCCATCGCCCCCCCCAGTGCCGCCCCGGACACCAGGGTAGGCCCAATAATGCTGCTCGGCATGCCCAGCCCCACGGTGACTCCGGTTACCAGCAGTTTCGCAACACCCACCACCAACAGTGCCGACAGTGCGATTTGGCCGTGGAATGTCCGGTTCACCGTGTCGTAGCCGATCCCCATCACCTCCGGCACCAGCAGCGCGAATGGCACCGCAAAGCAGCCGGCAAGCAGCAGGCGCAGGAATACCGGGCGACTTTCGTAACGGCTCAGGGTGTCAACCAGATGGATGAAGCCGGCCGCGGCCACCCCGATGACGGCAGCGATCACCAGAATCCAGGGCAGCTCCCAGAGAGAGTACATGGCAAGGAGCGGCACCTGGAACGCGGGATCTGCTCCGTACACAGCCTGGGTGAGCACCCCGGCGCTGACTGCGGCGAGGATGACCGGGGTAAACACCGCAATGGTGTACTCCATCATCACCACTTCCATGGCGAAGATGACCCCGGCGATAGGCGTATTGAAGGACGCGGAAATGGCACCGGCAACGCCGCAGGCCACCAGAGTGCGGATACTGTTATTGGGGAGGCGCATCCATTGCCCCATCAGGCTGGAAACCGCGGCACCCAGATGCACCGCCGGACCCTCGCGCCCCGCAGACTGCCCGGTCACCACCGTGCCGACCCCTACCGCGAACTGGATGAGCGCACTGCGCAGAGTGATGTAGCCCTGGTGATAATTGAGCCGGTGCATGACATGGGCCACACCGACCCGGCGGTCAGCGGCAGCCAGCCTGGACAGGAAAAGCCCCAGCATGACTGCCCCGACGAGCGGCAGCAGGACCCGTGCCCAGGCGCCCAGTTGCTCGAACGCCTCGCTGTCACCGCCGGGCAGGAAATAGCCCAGCGGCCACTCAATGGCGGCGCGAAAAACCAGAATGACACCACCGGTCAGCAAACCCGACAGCAAACCGAGAATAGCCAGCTGCAGCAGGGCATCACCGCGCGACAGTCGGCCGCTGAAGCGTGTGCTCCATTTCTCCTTGCGCAGACCGCTCACCGGCCTGCGCCCGCCACGGCACAAACAGCGCGGGGAACCAGAGCCGTCAAGGCTGCCACCACTGCAGAACAGGCCATCTGTTCGCACTCCGAGAACATCGACCCGTGAGCATACGATGCCGACATCGCCAAACCAAGGGGCCACCCTGCCTTGTTTGACACAACAGGGAGAATATCAGCCATAAATGCAGAGCCCTTCATTTCTGCCTCCCGGCAAGTTAGATTGTCGACCTTCAATGCCTAGCAACAGGAGCAAACGCGGTGGGCAACAAGATCGTGGTCAAGAAACCACTGGTAATTCTTCACGGCGACGAGATGGCGCAAATTGCCTTCGAGAAAATACTCGAGCAGTTCGTCACATCACGCCTGCAAATTGATCTGGTAGAGGTGGATCTCTCCGCAGAGAAGCGGCTGACCAGCAACGGCCAGGTGGTGCTTGATGCTATCCAGGCGCTCCGGGAGCATGGCATCGGCGTCAAGAATGCGGGCATGACGGTGAACCGCAGTCAGCTCAACGAGTTGCTCGGCAAACATCCCGATATCAAGGAGGTTTCGCTGCACAAGCTGGCCACGAAATCACCCAACGGAGCCATTCGCAAAGGCATTGGGGGCAATATCACGCGCGAGGATATCGAGTTCCGCAACCTCCGGAGCGTGCGGCCAGAGTGGAAAAACCGCGACATCGAAGTGGACACCATGCACAGCGGCGGCCTGGACTTCAGCTACAGCGAGCTGTCCAATGCCACGGGGGTTGCCAAGGTGGTCTTTGTGGGCAGCAGCGGTGATCCTGTGGAAATGCATCGCCGGACCCTGAAAAAAGGTGACCCGTGGATGCTGGCGACCAACTGCATAGACGAGGTGCGGGCCTGGGCACACCGCTTTTTCCAGCGAGCCCTGGATGAGCGGCGGGACATCTACCTCGGCCTGAAGGACACGGTGGTCCCCGGTTACGACGGCGTTATGCGTGCCGCCATAGAGCAGATCTACGAGCGCGACTACAAGGACAGGGTGACCGCCGCCGGACTTTCCTACCACTACGAACTCATCGACGCCCAGGCTGCGCGTATTGTTTCCAACCCTCCGCAACGGGCGCTGTGGGGTGTGCCGGACAACGTGGTGGGCATGAAGCTGTTCAAGCTGGTGCAGCAGCTCAAGCACTATGGCCTGCCCGAGCGCAAGGCCCACGTTTCCATCTCCAGAATGAGCGCCGGAGGAGGAGACCAGTATGGGAGCTACAACCTGCCAGCACCCGAAGACGGTATAGTCAAAGTCATCGTCGATGGTGAGGAAAAGCACGCTCGCACCGTAAAAGCCAGCGACCCCATTCTTTTCATGTCGAATGATCGCGAGGCCATCAAGGACTGGGTGAAACAGGTTTTCCGCGACGCAGTGGTCAACAAAAAGGAAATCTACTTCGGATTGAAGCGGGAATTCGTCAACTACGACGAGGTTTACAGCTCAATCATTCTGGAGATACGCAAGGAACTGGCTGACCTGGATACACCGCCACCCTCCTTCATGATCATGCGCCCGTCGCGGCAATTGAGCAAAATGATCTGCGACCCACCACGCTGGGGCCTGTATCCAGCCCAAAATCTTGACGGCGATATCTTTTCCGACATTTCTGCAGCGCTTGGTGGCAGCCTCGCCACCGCCAGTTCGGTGATCGAAAGCAAGGACGGCACGATGCTGTACGAGGCGCCACACGGCACGGCGCACGACCTGTACTTGCGCTACCTCGAGACCAACGGCAAGGAAGCCAACTTCAATTCCTCCGCCCTGATCTTCGCCGTGGCCAATGCACTGGAGGAAATGGCCCGCCGGGAAAGCAATCAGCCGCTCGCGGACTATGCGAACAAGCTCAAGGCCGCACTGATAGAAACCGTCGCGCAGGGAACCATCACTGGCGATCTCAAGGGCAAGACCACAAATCCGGAAGCTGAAACGGTGGTGGATATGTACGGCTTTCTCGATGCGGTGGACGCGAATCTGGCAGCGTGAGATGCGGGCAACGCATGAAAACCGGCGCTTTCACACGGTTTGCGGCGCGCCCTGCTGACCGCGGATCAGGTGGCCGGGGAGTGCCCCCGTCGCCTGGCCGTTGCGGTAGACCGGCACACCGTTGACCAGCGTCGCCACATAGCCCTCGGCGCGCTGCACCAGGCGCCGCCCACCACCGGGCAGGTCGTAGGTGATTTCCGGCACGTGCAGGGCCAGGCGCTCAAAATCAATGACATTGATATCGGCCTTGTAACCCGGCGCCAGCAGGCCGCGGTCCTCCAGACCCATGGTGAGTGCCGTGGCGCGGCTCAGCCTGTGCACCAGCTCCGGTACGGGAATACGCCCCGCGGGACGGTCCCGGCCCCAATGCGTGAGGGCAAAGGTGGAGTAACTGCCGTCGCAGATGGTGGAGGAATGCGCGCCGCCGTCGCCAAGCCCGGGCAATACATCGGGATGTCGCAGGATCTCGCCCGCCGCATCCAGGCTGCCATCGGCATAGTTGGCCATGGCCAGATACAGCACCGCTCCGCGCTCACCCTCCACCATCAGGTCGTAGGCGAGCTCGGCAGCACTGATGCCCTGGGCCTGCGCGCGACCGGCAATACTCTGCTCCCAGGGCTGCTCATAGTCAGGAGGGTCGCCGAGCAGGAACATGTAGTCGAAGTCACGCACCATGCGGCCCAGCACCAGCGCCGGGTCCGGGTCTGTGGGCTCGGCCAGAATACGCGCACGACGCGCGGGATCACGCAGCTCCGCGAGGCGCTCGGCCAGCGGTAAATCGGCAACCTCCCGGTAGCCCTCGGTGGTGTAAAACGGGTTCAGGGTCAGCTCGACGCCCAGCATCATGCCGATCGCCCGGGGCATCACCTGCCCCTTGATCGTAACTCCCGCCGCGTTGGCTTCCTCCAGCCCCCGCAGCAGTTGCGGCCAGATCTGCGGCCCGCTATTGCCGGTTCCCATGGAGAAGGTCAACGGCCGCCCGGAGGCCTCCGCGAGTTGCCGCAGCACGCTGACATCCTTGCCGGGCAAGTGCACGTCCTCGACGATCTGGAACACGCCCTTGCCCGCCTTGCGCAGGGTGCGGGCCAATGCCAGCAGCTCTTCATTGGTCGCGTCCAGGGTCGGGATCGGCGTACCATCGCTGGCACGGTGGAACAGCGTACGCGAGGTACCAATGCCCATGGCACCCGCCTCCAGCGCCTCCTCCAGCAATTCACACATGCGCTCAATGTCGCCTGCCGTGGCAGGTTCGCGACGGGCACCGCGCTCCCCCATGACATAGACACGCAGCGCGGCGTGCGGCAGATAGCCGCCCACATCCATGTCGTAGCAGCGGTTGGCCAATACCTCCAGGTACTCCGGAAAGCTCTCCCAGGTCCAGGGCAAGCCCTCCGCCAGCACCGGAAATGGAATATCTTCCACGCCATCCATCAGCCGGATCAGCGTATCGTGATCCTGCGGTCGGCATGGCGCAAATCCCACCCCGCAGTTGCCCATGATGGCGGTGGTCACCCCGTGGCTGGACGAGGGCTGCAGGCGGTTCTCCCAGGTCACGTGACCATCGTAGTGCGTGTGCACATCGACAAACCCCGGGGTTACCAGCAGGCCGCGGGCATCAATTTCTTCACGACCCGCAGCCAGATTGCGGCCCAGCGCGGCAATGACACCCTCTTTCACCGCCACATCCATCGCCCGGGGCTCACCACCGCTGCCGTCCACAACAGTGCCTCCGCGAATTACCAGATCGTAGTCACTCATGCGCTTTGTCCCTCTTCGTCATCCAGACTGCGCCCCATCTTTACGCTGCCGCGGATCGTGCTGCGCTGTACGATTCGCGTCTCATCCACCGGGTGCCCGAAGGCCATGTGCATGGTGCGCCGATTGTCCCAGGCGATCACGTCGTTGTTCTCCCAGGCGTGAATATAGCGAAAGCGCGGCTGCAGGGCGTGCTCAACCAGGCTTCGTATCAGCGCATCACTTTCCGCTTCCGGCATGCCTTCCACGCCCTGGATATTGAGTGTACTGATATTGAGAATGCGCCGGCCGGTTTCCGGGTGCCGCCAGACCAGTGGGTGAATAACGGGAGGAAAACTGGGAAGGTCCTTTATCGTACCCTGCAGCAGCGAACCGCCGGGTTTGTTGAACCGCATGCCCTCGAGGTCCGGAGAAAAAATGTAGCGAGCTTCCAGACCTTCGATGCGCTGGCGTGTGTCTGCATCCAACGCCTCATACGCCAGCGCGGTATCGATCCAGCCGGTTTGCCCACCGTGCTCACTGTTGCGCACCATGCGCAACACCGCGCCGGCAGATTCGAGCGGAATCTCCCTGCCGGCATCCAGGCCCACGACCTCGACACCAATAGTGCCGGGTAGTGGGGACAGGGAAAAAGCATCGTCTGACCGGATACCGGTCATGGTCAGAAGGTGTACTGCGCTTCAAGCCCGTAGGTACGGGGATTGCCAAAGAAGCTCACCGTGAACGGGCCGAAGGGGACCGTGTTGATGCGGTATTCCTCGTCCAGCAGGTTCTTGCCCCACAGCGCTACCTGCAGCTGGTTGTCACCCACCGGGATGTTCATCAGGGTCAGGCGCCCGTTGAGGGTACCGTAGCCATCAATATCCGATACCGCTTTCTGCTCCGGCTTCACGTAAGGCGTGTACTCGTCGTTGTAGCTGTAGTCCAGACGCCCCGTCAGTTCGCCATACTCACCGCGCAGCATGATGTACTCGACACTGAGGTTGACTGTGTTCTCCGGCGTATACTGAGTGAAGCGTTCATCGGACACATCCACGGTTTCGCCCAGAACCGGGTCGAACTCAAGGAACTCGGTAAATTCGGAATCGAGGTAGCCATAGTTCGCGCTCAGCATCAGATCGGCTGTGGGCATGTATACCACTTCCAGTTCGACACCCTGCTTCACCGACTCGCCCGCGTTCTCAATCACCGACGCAACACCGCCGTCGCGCGGTATGAATACTGACAACTGGATATCCGACTCGTCGTTATAGAAGGCGGCACCGTTCAACTGTAGTGTGTTGTCCAGCCAGCGGCTCTTGAAGCCGATTTCGTAGGAATCGATTTCTTCCGGATCGAAGCCGACGTTGAAGTCTTCAATGCTGCCCGCCTCGCCATTGAAACCACCGGCTTTCCAGCCCTTGGCGTACTTGGCGTAGGCATTGAACTCATCGGTGAATTCATAGCTGAAGATCAACGTGGGCGCCACATTACTGTAATCATCCGTGTTTTCGCCGGCGAAGGGCGGGTTGTCGTTTGGATGGTCGATGTAGACGGTTTTCTCTTCCTCCGTCCAGCGAATGCCCGCGGTTATGGTCAGGCGGTCATCCAGCACCGGTGGGCGCCAGTCGGCCTGGCCATAGATCGCGAACTGATCCGACTCCAGGCCATAGGCATTGCGTGAGAGCAGCGGGCCAAAGAACGAGTTCAGCGGCTGCAACGGGTTGTAAACATCCGCGTCTTCCTCGAAATAATACAGGCCCATGACATAGTTCAGCCGCTCATGTGAACCGGTGAGCTGCACTTCGTGTGATTGCTGGGTGTACTCTTCGTTGATCTTCGAGTGGAAGAGAGAGAATGGCGTGCCATCGTTGTCCAGGCTCTGGGCAAAGCTCAGGTCGCGGTGATTGTAGACATACTTGACCGAGGCATCACCCAGAATACCGGCACTGCCCAGGTCGTAGTCCACGGTCAGCGTATTGCTGGTGGAGTCGAACTCCTCATACACATTGGCGTCAATGCTGTTTGCATCCAGGTTATCCGTCTCGCTGGTAAGAAACTGGGCGAGATCTCCCGGAAGCGGGAACCCAAAGGTCAGGCTGGTGGGGTCGAAGCTGGTGAACTGGGGCTTGCCGGGGGTATTTTCGACATCGACCTCATCCAGCGAATACCTGACCGACAGGCTGTCACTCACGTCCCACAGCAAGTCCAGGCGGGCCACGGTGCTTGAGGCCGCGTTTTGCTCATCCTCGGCACCGGGCGGGTTGGCTGGTATCGGCTGGCCGGTAAAGGGGTGGGTAATGGTCGTACCGGGGGCAGCCGGAACATTGTCGTAGAAACCGTCGCGATCATCCCAGGAGAGGCTGACACGGCTCTTCAGGTTCCCGGCACCGCCGAGGTCCAGCTGGGGCAGGTCCAGGCTGCCATCCAGCTCGGTGTAGCCGAAATTACCCACGCTCGCGCGCAGGCGGCCGCCCAGCTCCCCCGTCGGCTTCTGCGTGACCACGTTGACCGCACCACCGGAGGTGTTGCGCCCGAACAGGGTACCCTGTGGGCCGCGCAGGATTTCAATGCGCTCCACTTCAGCCAGCTTGAACACGTTGCCGGAGAACTTGCCAACATAGGCGCCATCAAGGTAAATGCCAACTGTGGGCTCCCAATAGATACCCGGGTTGGAAGTCACCGAGCCGCGAATGGCCACGGTGGCCTTGGCCGTGTTCGACGGCAGCGGTGCCACCTTGACGTTGGGCGCGATGGTGCCGAGGTCGACCAGGTCGCGAATGCCACGCTGCTGCAGCTCATACTGGCCGAACGCGGTGATGGCAATCGGCGCATCCTGCAGCGACTGCTCGCGCTTCTGGGCGGTAACGACAACTTCTTCAAGCCCCTGAGCCTGCGTCTGGCTGGACGCCAGCACAGCGGCGGCAAGGAGCATTTTCGGGAACTGATGATGCATCGGTTTGGACGCAAAACTCTTCATAACAGACGACCCCTTATTATCGAAATGCTGACTACCAACACTCGTTGTGGGGGCACCCTATACCTTTACCACGGTAACGGCATACCTCAAATGCGGTACACGTGCGGCGAGTAGCCAGCCAGAGAAGGCGTGAACGCTCCGGGAAAGTGCAGGAGGGCTGGAGCCGCCAGCTGTAAAAGTGAGTCGCCGCGCGAGAGCCGGCTGCTGAAGCGGGCGGTCCATTTGTCTCTCGGGGTCTCGCTCACCGGTCCGTGCCTGCTGCCGTCAGCGCAACGCCGCAGCCACGGCATTGAAAAACAGATACTCGTCCACCGCGTCCTTGCCCACAGGCTTGGGCTGGGCACTCCACATGGCGATCACCAGGTTGTCCTCGGGATGCACATAGATGAACTGGCCGAAGATCCCGATGGCAGCGTAGGCGCCCTCATCCAGCAGCCACCACATGTAGCCGTAGTCGACCAGCTCACCGCCGATCGTGGGCCAGGCGGTCGCCTCCTGCACCCAGCCCGGCGGGAGGATGGACTCGCCGTCGATCTCGCCATTGTTGAGCATGAACAGGCCAAAGCGGGCATAGTCACGCAGGGTTGCCGACAGGCCGCTGCCGCCGATTTCCTGGCCCCCCGGCGCATCCAGCCACCAGTTGGCGTCGGTTTCCATCCCGAACGGCTGCCAGATCTTCCGCGACAGGTAGTCCGCTACATTCTCGCCAGTGGCCGCATTGACCAGTGCGCCCACCACCGAGGTCTCACCGGTACTGTAGTTCCAGCGTGTACCCGGGGCCGCGGCGCGATCCAGTCCCGCCATGAGTTCGAGAATCGCCCCGGGTTGCTGGGCAATCTGCGCTTCCAGCATCGCGCGGCGATCGGAAGCCGGATCGGTATAGGTTTCGTTCCAGGCGACACCCGAGGCCATTTGCAACAGCTGGCGAATGTTCACGCCGTCATAAGCTGAACCTGTAAACTGCGGCAGATAGCGCGTCAGCGGATCATCCAGGCTGTCGATGAAACCATCCTGGATGGCAACACCCACCAGGGTAGCGGCGATCGACTTCACCACGGACATCGACATCCAGCGAGTATGCTCGTCATTGCCCAGCGCATACTGCTCGAAGGCAACCCCGCCATCCTTCACCACCAGTAAACCGGCCACGCGGTTCAAGGCCATGAAGTCATAGAGGTCGTAGGTCTTGCCGCGGGATTCAAATTGGAAATTCTGCAACTGGCGCTCACCGGCGGGCAGCGGGAAGGGCGTGTTGCCCGCTTTTACGGTGCGGGTGGCAAACAGGCGATCGATGTTGCGAAAGGTGTTGACCTGCAGGTCCGGAAACAGCTGGCCGTCATACACCTGGCGAATGGTGCCAATCGGCTCCTCGCCGTGACGGTAAATATCTGAAGACTCTGCCATGGCAACTCCGGGGGCGACCAGCAGTGCGGACAACAACAGCGCACCGCAAGTGAATTCAACCTTCATGATGTGCTTCCTTTACGTGTCGGCAAGCAGGCAGCATACACCGCACCCGGCCATGAGTCAGGGCAACGCTGCTCGAGCCTGCGGTGGACTTGGGAAACGAGGACCGTTACCCTGCCCAAAAACATGCCCCCACAGTACCTATTACTGTGTGCTCTCGGGGCGTATTTGTGTCTGGCGAGGCCACAGCGGCCCGCCTCGCTGCTTTACCTCCAAGACCAGTCCCGGAGGTCCGCTTGTTGCCGACGACGGCCCCCCCGGCCTGGAGGGCCGGCGGAATCCGCGCGGCCTGCTACTATTCCTGCAGGACAGCGAGGAGCAAGCAAATGATCGTCGAACAGATCTGGACCGGTAACGCATTCCGCAATTTCAATTATCTCATCGCCTGCCCGGAAACCGGTGAGGCCATGGCGGTGGATCCGCTGGACCACAAGAAGTGCCTCGCGCGGGCCCGCGACCGGGGCTGGGACATCACCCAGGTGCTCAATACCCATGAACACCTGGACCACACCGGCGGCAACGACGCCATGATTGCCGCTACCGGCGCACGACTGCTGGCCCATGCCAACGCCGGCAGCAGCATCGCCGGGGTGGACCGCGGCCTGCAGGCAGGCGACACCGTGAAGATTGGCCGCACCGTCGAACTGGAGGCGCTGGACACGCCGGGCCACACCATGAGCCATATCTGCCTGCTGTCGCATACCGACACGCCGGCGCTGTTCTGCGGTGACACGCTGTTCAATGCCGGCGCGGGCAATTGTCACAACGGTGGCCACCCGGAGGAACTGTATGAAACCTTTGCCGGGCAACTCGCACGACTGCCCGACAACACCCTGATCTACCCCGGCCACGACTACATCGCTACCAACCTCAAATTCACCCTGGACCGGGAAAAGGACAACCATCAGGCGCAACAGTTGCTGGCGGATGTCGGCGACCAGGACCCGGCGACGGCGCTGGTCACCGACATCGCGCTGGAGAAAGAGATCAACACATTTTTCCGGCTGTACAGCCCCAGCGTCATTGCCGGGCTGCGGGAGGTGTTTCCAGACCTGCCGCCGGACCCGGATCCGCGCACGGTGTTTCTGAAACTGAGGGAACTGCGCAACAGTTGGTAGGCAGTAACGACGGGCGTGGAGGTAAACGATGATAATTGAGGCGTTGGCCAGGAACTGGGAATCAGACGCGACCGGCGACGAGGCCCTGTTTGACTACAGGGTACCGTTGCCGCTGGAAGATACAGCAAAGCTGGAAGCACTGACGGAGCTGTTTCCACGCCGCAGCCGCGAGCAACTGATTGCCGAATTGCTGTCGGCAGCAATGGACAACCTGGTGTCCTGCCTGCCCTCTTCACAGTGCACGGATTGCTACGTTGGGAATAGACTCCGGGAGCGGGCATAGTCGCTGATGACCCGGGCCACGGCTTCGCCTTCGGCGGAAACCAGTTCCTGACTGGCAAGGGTGCGGCTCAAGAGGTCCAGGGCCTGCTCGCACTCGACACCCCGCTCCGCAAGGCGCCTCTGGTTGAGAGTGTAACCCTGGACCAGGTGGTCCTTGAGCACCCGCGTGGCCCACTGTCGAAACTGCACACGGCGCTGAGACTTGACTCGGTAACCGAGGTAAATGATGACGTCGAGGTTGTAGTCGTCGTTCTGGTAGGCCTTGCCGTCTGCAGCAGTTGTTGCAATTTTTGCAACAACCGCCTTCCACTGGAGTTCGCCCTCGTGAACACGAGGCGGCGGCCACCTCCCTTCTGCTCTTTCTGGCAAGCTCGCTCGGTCCCGGGTATCAAACCGGATGGAATTGGGTGGACAAATGGAGGCTACCGTGCCAGCCTAAATGGATGGAAACGGATGGATAAATGGATGGCGGCGTACACACCGACACCCTGATCATTACACCAGAAGTGCTGAACCTCATCGCCGCGATCGATGAGTTCAAAGGCGCGTGGACCGCGATGGGACGTATTGCACCTGAACAACTGACCTCCCTGCGCAGGGTAGCCACCATTGAAAGTATCGGCTCCTCAACCCGCATCGAAGGTGCCAGGCTGACGGACGCGGAAGTTGGGCGTTTGCTGGCTAATCTGAACGTCAAGGATTTTGCGTCTCGTGACGAGGAGGAAGTTGCTGGTTATGCCCAAGTGATGGAATTGGTCTTCGCCAGTTGGCCCGAAATCACGCTGACCGAAAACCACATCAAGCACCTCCACCGCGACCTGCTGCAGTATTCATCGAAAGACCGACGCCATCGTGGCGAGTACAAGAGGCTGGATCACCACGTCGAGGCCTTTGGTACAGAGGGCGAGAGCCTGGGCGTAGTGTTCATGACAGCCACACCTTTCGACACGCCGCGGCTGATGGCGGAGTTGGTCGACTGGGCGCGGTCACGCCTGGAGAACGGGGATCTTCACCCGCTCGTGGTAATCGCCATTTTTGTGGTGGTGTTTCTGGAGATTCATCCCTTCCAGGACGGGAACGGCCGTCTGTCCCGAGTCCTGACCACGTTACTGCTGCTCCGGGCCGGTTATGCGTATGTGCCCTACAGTTCCCTGGAAAGCGTCATTGAGCAGAGCAAGGAGCAGTACTACCTCGCGTTGCGACAGACCCAGGTGACCATCCGGAGTGACAGCCCCGACTGGCAACCGTGGCTGGCGTACTTCCTCCGCTCGCTGCTGTCACAAAAGGATAGCCTGGAACGGAAGATTAGACGGGAGCACATAATTCTGGGGAGCTTGCCCGAGTTGTCACAGCAGTTGCTGGAAATCTGTCGAGAGCGGGGGCGGTTGACGGTAGCTCAGGCATCAGCCGCGACTGGCAGGAATCGAAATACCATCAAGGATCACATAAAGGCGCTCACTGAAGCCGGACACCTGACACGGCATGGCGCTGGGCGGGGCAGCTGGTATTCCGTGGGCTAGCAAGTATCCCTGCCTACTAATGGAAGGAGGAAAACCCTCGCCCGTGCTGCAGCTCAATATGCACATTTGCATATTGCTTTTTGACTCAAATGGTGCCGAAAGCGGGACTTAACGCGGCCGGCCAGGTCCGCACGAGCCTGCGCGAGGCGGAGCGGCCGGATCCAGTTTGATGGTGCCGAAGGCGGGACTTGAACCCGCACGAGCGATGCTCACTACCCCCTCAAGATAGCGTGTCTACCAATTCCACCACTTCGGCAAAAAAACGAGGTTGGTCTACCTCAAAACTACAGTTCCGGCACGTCGGCGCCAATAGGCTCCGCTGCCGGGTCGGCATTATCCACGGTTGGCAGGTCGGAATCCAGTACCGGCACCACCCTTTCCTCCGCGGCTGGAATAACCAGGTCGAGATCGTCGACCACCTTGGTCTTCTGGGTCGCCAACATGGCCAGGCCGAAGCTGGTGACAAAGAACAGCACGACCAGCCAGGCCGTGGCCTTGGTCAGGGCGTTGGTGCTGCCGGCACTGCCGAACAGGGTCTGGGAAGCACCTGCGCCGAAGGAGGCGCCCACGTCCGCACCCTTGCCCTGCTGCAGCATGATGAGGCCGATGATGGCCAGTGCAATCAGCAGATGCACTATAAGAATAATCTGTTCCATAACACCTTTGCCCGCAAGGGCTTCCTGATCAATTTGCCCGCTTAGCGCCGCGCACCCGTGGCGTCGACGATTTGCCGGAATTCATTGGCATCCAGTGACGCCCCGCCAACCAGGGCGCCGTCGATATCCGGCTGCCCAAACAACTCCGCCGCGTTCGCAGCCTTGACACTGCCGCCATAGAGAACGCGCATGGTGCCCGGATCTGCTCCGGCAATGTCACCCAGCTGCGCGCGAATGAACGCGTGCATGTCCTGGGCCTCCTCTGGCGATGCCGTGAGGCCAGTGCCAATCGCCCATACCGGCTCGTAGGCAACCACCACCTGCTTCAACCCTGCCTGGCCCTGCAAAGCACCGCGCAGCTGGCGCGATACGATGTATTCGGCCTCGCCGGCTTCGCGCTCCTCCCGGGTCTCCCCCATGCACACTACTGGCTGCAAGCCCGCTTGCAGCGCAGCGGCAAGCTTGGCCGCCACCAGGTCGTCGGACTCACCGTGATACTGGCGCCGCTCGGAATGGCCGAGGATGACCCAGCGACAGCCGAGATCCAGCAACATCTCTGCGGAGACTTCCCCGGTGAACGCCCCCGCCGCCATGTGGCTACAATCCTGCGCGCCAACACTGACCGACGTGCCTTCACACAGCTGCAGCGCCTGCTGCAGATGCACGTAGGCGGGACACACCGCCACATCGGCAGGCATCTGCTCACCGGCCCTGGTGATCTCCTGGAGCAACTGCCTGACGCTGGCCCGGGTTCCGTGCATCTTCCAATTGCCCATCACTAGCGGTCGACGCATTAAGTGCTCCCGGCGGCAAAACGGGCCGCAATGTTACCCAAGTTGGTGACCTCTTACAAGGCAGCCCGCAAAGCTGCGGCGACGTCGGTCGCCAGGCCCTGGCACAGGCGCTCGACCTCGGCGGCATCCTCACCCTCCACCATCACCCGTACCAGCGGCTCGGTGCCGGAGGGTCGCAGCAGTACCCGGCCACGGCTGGAGAGAGCCTGCTCGGTCGCCTTGACGGCCGCCGCCACCGCGGGCAGCTCGTCGAGCAGGAAACGACCGTTGACCGGCACATTGATCATGGTCTGGGGGCACTTGCGCATGCCTGAGCGCAGTTCCGCCAGGCTGCGCCCGGATTCCTTGAGTGCTACCAGCACCTGCAGGCCCGCGACGATGCCGTCACCGGTGGTGGTGTGGTCGGCGCAAATGATATGGCCGGATGACTCACCGCCCAAGCGCCATTCACGGGCTTCCATCAACTCCTTGACATAGCGGTCGCCGACCCGGGCGCGGACAAACTCGAGGCCGAGGTCGCGCAGGGCCAGCTCCAGGCCCAGGTTGGACATCAGGGTTCCGACCACCCCGGACTCGGCCATGCCATTGATCGCGCGATGGGTCGCGATGATGTACAGCAGCTCGTCACCGTCCACCAGGGTGCCGTCGACGTCGATGAACAGGACCCGATCGCCGTCGCCATCGAAGGCAATGCCGAGGTCCGCGCCACTGTCCCGCACCAGAGCCGACAGCTGGGCCGTATCCGTGGAGCCGACACCTTCATTGATGTTGTAGCCGTCGGGCTTCACGCCCATGCTCACCACATCGGCGCCGAGCTCGGCGAAAACATTGGGGGCGATGTGGTAGGTAGCGCCGTGGGCGCAGTCGACAGCGATCTTCATCCCGCGCAGGGTGAAGCTGTCGGGCACGGTGGCCTTGCAGAATTCGATATAGCGACCCGCCGCGTCCGCCACCCGCACGACCTTGCCGATGTCCCGGGAGGGCACCACCGCCAGGTCGCAGTCCAGTTCGCGCTCGATCGCATGCTCGATGTCGTCGGCCAGTTTCGAGCCATGGGAGGAAAAGAACTTGATACCGTTGTCGTAGTAGGGATTGTGGGAGGCGCTGATGACAATCCCCGCGACCGCATTCTGGGTGCGGGTCATCAGGGCTACCGCGGGGGTCGGCATCGGACCGAGCAGCTTCACATCCACACCGGCGGCCACCAGGCCCGCCTCCAGGGCGGACTCGAACATGTAGCCGGAGACGCGGGTATCCTTGCCGATAATGACCGTGTTGTGACCGCCCTCGCGTGCCTCGCGCGCAAACACGCGACCGCAGGCCCAGCCCAGCTTGAGCATGAAATCCGGCGTGATGGGTGCGTCGCCTACCCTGCCGCGAATGCCGTCCGTGCCGAAGTACTGTCTGCTCACTGCCGCCCCCACTCTCTCATCGCCGCACACATGGCCAGCGCATCGACCGTCGCTGCCACATCGTGAGCTCGCACTATAGCGGCACCGCGCTCAACTGCAAGCACGGCCAGGGCCAGACTGGCCGCCAGGCGTTCCTGCGGCAGGCGTTCCTGCGGCAGGCGTTCCTGCGGCAGGCGTTCCTGGGGCAGGCGTTCCCGGGCATTACCGGCGAGCACCTTGCCAATCAGCGACTTGCGCGACAAACCCACCAGCAGCGGCAGCCCTTCCAGCGCCAGCTCCGGCAGGCGATCAAGCAACTGCAGGTTGTGGGCCACGGTCTTGCCGAAACCAAAGCCGGGATCCAGCAGCAGACGCTGCCGTTCGATTCCGGCAGCGACACAGGCTGCAATGCGCCCGCTCAGAAAATTGCGCACCTCGGCGACCACATCCTCATACAGTGGCGCCGTCTGCATGGTGTCGGGCCGCCCCTGCATGTGCATCAGGCACACTGGCAGACCGGTGGTAGCGGCGGCCTCCAGGGCCCCCTCGCGGGTCAATGCCCGCACATCATTGATCAGACCCGCACCCAGGGCGGCGGCTTCGCGCATGATGGCGGGGCTACTGGTATCCACGGAAATGACGACATCCAGTTCCGCCGCGACCCGCTCTATTAGCGGCAGGACCCGGTCCTGCTCTTCCTGGAGGGAGACTGCAGCCGCACCGGGCCGGGTGGACTCGCCACCGATGTCGACTATGGCAGCGCCTTCCTCGCAGAGTCGGCGGGCGTGAGTGAAGGCCTGCTCCAGGTCGAGGGCGCCGTTGCGATAGAGCGCACCGCCGTCGGAGAATGAATCGGGGGTTGTATTGACCACCCCCATGACCACGGGGCGGGAGAGATCAAGCAAACGCCCGGCACAATCAAGGGCCGGGCGCTGAAGGAGGCTCACAGGGGTGACGCGTCAGTGTTCGCCGGCAGGGCCGCCGATGGGACTGCCGGTCTCGCCCTCTTGACCTTCGCTGGGACGGACATCCGGCTTGCTGCCGCCGGCGGTACCGCCCCAGTCCGCAGGTTCGCGCGGCGTGCGCCCTTCCATGATATCCTTGATCTGGTCCGCATCAATGGTCTCGTACAGCATCAGCGCGTCGGCCATCGCGTGCAGCTTGTCGATGTTTTCCTCGAGTATCCCCTGAGCGGTGGCGTAGCACTCGTCGATGATGCTGCGCACTTCCTCGTCAATCGCCTTGGCGGTTTCTCCGGAGATGGACTTGTTCTGGTGACCCGCGGAGCGACCGAGGAACACCTCCTCCTCGGCCTCGTCGTACATCAGTGGCCCCAGCTTCTCCGACAGGCCCCACTTGGTGACCATCTTGCGCGCGATCTCGGTCGCCCGCTGGATGTCGTTGGAGGCACCGGTGGTGACGCCGTCCTTGCCCAGGGTCATCTCCTCGGCGATACGGCCACCGAACAGGCTGCAGATCTGGCTGATAATGTGGCGCCGGCTGTGGCTGTAACGGTCCTCTTCCGGCAGGAACATGGTCACACCAAGGGCGCGGCCGCGGGGAATGATACTGACCTTGTAGACCGGATCGTGCTCCGGCACCAGGCGCCCGACAATGGCGTGCCCCGCTTCGTGGTAGGCGGTGTTGCGCTTCTCCTTCTCCGACATGACCATGGATTTGCGCTCCGCGCCCATCATGATCTTGTCCTTGGCCATCTCGAACTGGGTCATGCCCACGGTACGCACTCCGGTCCGGGCCGCGAACAGGGCGGCTTCGTTCACCAGGTTGGCGAGGTCGGCACCGGAGAATCCGGGGGTGCCGCGGGCGATCTTGGAGGGCGCCACGTCTTCCCCCAGTGGTACTTTGCGCATGTGGACCTTGAGAATCTGTTCGCGGCCGCGGATATCGGGCAGGCCCACCACGACCTGACGGTCGAAGCGGCCGGGGCGCAGCAGCGCCGGGTCCAGCACGTCGGGACGGTTGGTAGCGGCGATCACAATCACGCCATCATTGACCTCGAAACCATCCATTTCCACCAGCAGCTGGTTCAGGGTCTGCTCGCGCTCGTCGTGCCCGCCGCCGAGGCCGGCACCACGATGACGGCCGACAGCATCGATCTCATCAATGAAGATAATGCAGGGAGCCTGTTTCTTGGCCTGGTCGAACATGTCCCGCACCCGCGACGCACCGACACCGACGAACATCTCGACGAAATCGGAACCGGAGATGGAGAAGAACGGCACCTTGGCTTCACCGGCAATGGCTTTGGCGAGCAGGGTTTTACCGGTACCGGGCTGGCCGACCATCAGCACGCCGCGGGGAATACGGCCACCCAGCTTCTGGAAACGACCGGGGTCACGCAGAAACTCGACCAGCTCCTGCACGTCTTCCTTGGCTTCATCAACTCCGGCCACGTCGGCAAAGGTTGTCGTGATCTGGTCTTCACCGAGCAGGCGTGCCTTGCTCTTGCCGAAACTCATGGGACCGCCGCGGCCGCCCGCGCCGCCCTGCATCTGGCGCATGAAGAACATGAACACGGCGATAATGATCAGGATCGGGAAACTGGCGACCAGCAGCTGGGTCCAGACGCTCTGGGTCTCGGGCTTGCGGCCGATAACCTCGACGTTGTGCTGCAGCAGGTCGTCGATCAGCTTGGGGTCCTCGACCATCGGGCGAATGGTTTCGAAGCGGCTGCCGTCAAAACGCTCGCCATTGATGGTGAGGCCGTCCACCACGACCTTCTTGATCTGCTCGCGCTGGATCTCCTGGATGAACTCGGAGTAGCCGACCTGCTCGGTCGGGCTCTGCATGTTGAAATTGTTGAATACCGACAGCAGGACCGCGGCAATCACCAGCCATAACAATAAATTTTTCGCCATATCATTCAACGCTGTTTCCTCACCAAAGAACCACCCCGCAGGATGGACGTGACAGCCTGTTTCTCCCTGATTATAGCCGGTTATACGGACGCGCCCGGAAAGAGGCTCAGTGTAACGGCAGACAAAGACTTTCAATGTACACTAGATGGGTCCACGACTCCACGTTTCAACCCTCGCCGATGCCACCCCGGAAGTCCCGGCCCACAAGATAGACCTCGCGGGATCGGGGCCGGGACGCCCTGGGCTTGCGGGTCAGGACCTTGCCGAACAATGACTTCGCGTCACGAAAGATGTCGTCGAAACCCTCACCCTGGAACACCTTGGCCACAAAAGACCCGCCCGGGGCAAGCACCTGTCGCGCCATGTCCAGAGCCAGCTCAACCAGATACATAGACCGCGGCTGGTCGACAGCGTTCACTCCGCTCATGTTGGGCGCCATGTCGGAGATCACCACATCCACCGGTGCACCGCCCAGTGCCGCGAGCACCTGTGCGAACACTGCCTCCTCGGTAAAATCACCGGGCACGAATTCAACCCCGGCGATACTGTCCATGGGCAGGATGTCCGAGGCCACCACGCGGCCGTGGTGGCCCACCAGTTGCACTGCCACCTGGGACCAGCCGCCGGGCGCACTGCCCAGGTCCAGCACCGTCATGCCGGGCTTTATCAAGCGGTCTTTTTCCTGTATTTCCAACAACTTGTAGCAGGCACGGGAGCGATAGCCCTCGCGCTGGGCACGCTGCACGTAGGGGTCGTTGCGGTGCTCCTTGAGCCACGCCTTGCTGGAGGATGTCTTCCTGGCCATGAATGCCCTTGTTGCGCCGATTGCCGCCGATTGCCGCCGATTGCCGCCGATGGTAAATGCTGGAACTAGGCGCCAGGCCACTGCTTGTGTAGACTGTCCGCCCCCCAAAACTCGCCATTGTAGCGCGGAAACCCCATGAGCAAGAAAGCCAGTCTGGACCAAAAACAATTGCGCGCCATCGGCCACAAGCTGAAGCCTGTGGTCACGGTGGCGGGCAATGGCCTCAGCGACAACGTGCTGCAGGAAGTCCAGCGGGCGCTGGACGACCACGAACTGATCAAGGTGAAGATCGCGGTCGGCGACCGGGACGCCCGCAGCGCACTCGTGGAAGCCCTCTGCGCCGAGACTGGCGCCACTCTGGTGCAGAGCGTTGGCAATGTCGTGCTGCTGCTGAAGCGGGTCAAAAAGCCGGATCCGCGCCTGTCCAACCTGATCCGGGTGCTGTAGGCAGCGATGGGAGACGTTCTCGATTTCCCTTCCCAGCGCGCCCAGGGCCTGGCGTGGCTGGACCGGGAGCTGCGCAAACTGCTGGCTTCGCGCGGCGCCGACCAGGCGCTGATAGACTTTGCCGCCACGCAACTCACGGAGATCTATTGCGAAGTTGGCGACGCCGAGCAGCAGACCATCAGTATCACACTGCCACCAGGTCTTGGTGATGCACAGCGCGACCAACTCTACGACCAGATCAGCGAAGGCCTGGCCAGCATGCGCCAGCAGAACCACTCCCTGCTCGTCCGCCTGATGGCGCGTCTGGTGCTGACCGAATTGAAACTGTTTCAGCACCAGCGCTAACCATGAGCGGATTGGGGCGTGGGATCAGATGTGCTGGACCTTGCCGATCTCGTATTCGATATCCCCGGCTGGCGCCCTGACTACAACGATATCGCCCTCTTCCTTGCCAATCAGGGCGCGGGCAATGGGGGAACCCACTGAAATCAGGTTGTTTTTGACGTCGGCTTCGTCCTCGCCCACGATGCGGTAGGTCACCGTCGCGTCGGTATCGACATTGATCAGCTCGACCGTGGTACCGAAAATGACCTTGCCGGTATAGGGAATGGTGGTGACATCGATAACCTGGGCGTTGCCGAGCTTGCTCTCGATATCCTGAATCCGGCCCTCGGCGAAGCTCTGCTGCTCGCGGGCTGCATGGTACTCGGCATTCTCCTTGAGGTCGCCGTGCTCGCGGGCCTCGGCGATCGCCTGGGTGATGCGTGGACGCTCGACCCGCTTGAGCCGGTCAAGCTCTTCCCGCAGCCGGCGCTCGCCACTGACGGTCATGGGTACCTTGCTCATACACCGATACTCCTGTGCAGGTCCTGCAGCCTGCGCACTGTCTTGTCCGTTTCCATCTTCAATGCCATGCACATGGCCTCGGCCGCCGCCAGGGTCGTAGTGTAGAACACCCGGTGCTGCTCCGCACTGGCACGAATGGGCGCCGAATCCGTGGTAGCGCGGCGGCCTTCGGTGGTGTTGATAATCAGGTCCGCCTCGTCGTTCTTGATCATGTCGACGATATGCGGGCGCCCTTCCAGTACCTTGTTGACCCGGCGCACTTCCAGCCCCGCCGCTTCCAGCGCATTGGCGGTGCCACTGGTCGCCGCCAGCTTGAAGCCCAGGGACACCAGCTGGCGGGCCACCTGGACCGCGCCGGGCTTGTCGACGTCGCGCACGCTGATCAACGCGGTGCCACTGCGGGGCGGTGGTTCACCGGCACCGAGCTGGGCCTTGGAGAACGCGCCGGCGAAGGTGTCGCCAGTACCCATGACCTCGCCCGTGGAGCGCATCTCCGGCCCCAGGATCGGGTCCACCCCCGGGAACTTGTTGAAGGGCATTACTGCTTCCTTCACCGAGTAATAGGGCGGAATGATCTCTTTGGTGAAGCCCTGGGAGGCCAGGCTCTGGCCCGCCATGCAGCGCGCCGCGATCTTGGCCAGGGACACGCCGATGCACTTGGAGACAAAGGGCACCGTACGCGATGCCCGGGGATTCACCTCGATCACATAGATCTCGCCGTCCTGCCAGGCCAGCTGCACATTCATCAGGCCCTTGACCCCCAGCTCCAGCGCCATCTGCCGGACCTGCTCGCGCATGGCGTCCTGGACCTCCGGTGCCAGGTTGTAGGGAGGCAGGGAGCAGGCCGAGTCACCGGAGTGCACCCCCGCCTGTTCGATATGCTGCATGATGGCGCCGATCACTACCTGTTCGCCGTCGCTGACCGCGTCGATATCCACTTCGATCGCGGCACTGAGGAAGGAGTCCAGCAGCACCGGCGCGTCGTTGGACACCTGTACAGCATCGCGCATGTAGCGCAGCAGGTCTTCCTCGCGGAACACGATCTCCATGGCGCGACCGCCCAACACATAGGAGGGCCGCACGACCAGCGGATAGCCGATCCGGTTGGCGCCTTCCAGCGCCTCGTCGACGCTGCGTACGGTGGTATTGGCGGGCTGCTTGAGGCCCAGCTTCTGGATCATTTTCTGGAACCGCTCGCGGTCCTCGGCGCGGTCGATGGCATCCGGCGAGGTGCCGATAATGGGTACCCCCTGGGCCTCGAGGTCGCGGGCCAGCTTCAGCGGGGTCTGGCCGCCGAACTGCACGATCACCCCGACCGGCTTCTCCAGGTCGATGATCTCCAGCACATCCTCCAGGGTCACCGGCTCGAAGTAGAGGCGGTCGGAGGTGTCGTAGTCGGTGGAGACGGTTTCCGGGTTGCAGTTGACCATGATGGCCTCGTAGCCATCCTCGCGCATGGCCAGGGCCGCGTGCACGCAGCAGTAGTCGAACTCGATTCCCTGGCCGATGCGATTGGGGCCGCCGCCGAGTACCAGGATCTTGTTGCGGCTGGAGGGGTTGGCCTCGCACTCCTCCTCGTAGGTGGAATACATGTAGGCAGTGGCGGTGGCGAATTCCGCGGCGCAGGTATCCACCCGCTTGTACACCGGGCGCACACCCAGCTCCTGGCGGTGCCTGCGGACCGAGCGCTCGCTCACGCCCAGCAGTACCGCCAGCCGCGCATCGGCGAAACCCTTGCGCTTGAGGCGGAAGATGGCGTCCCGGTCCAGTTCGTTGAGGGACACTGTCTTCAGGCTGTTTTCGGTGCGCACCAGGTCCTCGATCTGCACCAGGAACCAGGGATCCACCCCGGAGAACTGGTAGACCTCGTCCACCGTCATCCCGGCCCGGAAAGCATCGCCGATGTACCAGATGCGATCCGCACCCGGGATCGTCAGCTCGCCAACGAGGATTTCGCGGGCGTCCTCGGCGTCCAGGTCCACCTTGTGCTCGAAGCCGGCAGAGCCCACCTCCAGCCCGCGCAGGGCCTTCTGCAGGGACTCCTGGAAGGTACGCCCGATCGCCATCACCTCGCCCACGGATTTCATCTGCGTGGTCAGGCGGGGATCGGCGGCCATGAACTTCTCGAAGGCGAAACGCGGAATCTTGGTGACCACGTAGTCGATCGCAGGCTCAAAGGAGGCCGGGGTGGCGCCGCCGGTAATATCGTTCTGCAACTCGTCCAGGGTGTAGCCGATGGCCAGCTTGGCGGCGATCTTGGCAATGGGGAAACCGGTGGCCTTGGAGGCCAGCGCCGAGGAGCGGGATACCCGCGGGTTCATCTCGATGATGACCATGCGCCCGGTTTTCGGGTCCATGCCGAACTGGACGTTGGAGCCACCGGTCTCGACGCCAATCTCGCGCAGCACCGCCAGCGAGGCGTTGCGCATGATCTGGTATTCCTTGTCGGTCAGGGTCTGGGCCGGGGCCACAGTGATGGAATCGCCGGTGTGCACCCCCATGGCGTCGAAGTTCTCGATCGCGCAGACGATAATGCAGTTGTCGTTCTTGTCCCGCACCACTTCCATCTCGAACTCTTTCCAGCCGATCAGGGACTCGTCGATCAGCAGTTCGTTGGTGGGGGACAGGTCCAGGCCGCGGGTACAGATCTGCTCGAATTCGTCGCGGTTGTAGGCGATGCCGCCGCCGGAACCACCCATGGTGAAGGAGGGACGGATGATGCAGGGAAAACCGATCTGGTCCAGGACCTGGAAGGCTTCCTCCATGCTGTGGGCCAGTGCCGCGCGCGGTGTTTCCAGGCCAATTCGTTTCATCGCCTGGTCGAACAGCTGGCGGTCTTCCGCCATGTCGATGGCTGCCTTGGTGGCGCCGATCATCTCGACGCCGTACTTCTCCAGCACTCCTTCCCGGTCCAGGTCCAGGGCACAGTTGAGCGCGGTCTGGCCTCCCATGGTAGGCAACAGGGCGTCCGGGCGTTCCTGTTCGATAATGCGGGCGACCGTCGACCAGGTAATGGGCTCGATGTAGGTGGCATCCGCCATGGCCGGGTCGGTCATGATGGTGGCGGGATTGGAGTTCACCAGGATTACCCGGTAACCCTCTTCCCGCAGCGCCTTGCAGGCCTGGGCACCGGAGTAGTCGAACTCGCAGGCCTGGCCGATGACGATGGGGCCGGCGCCGAGGATCAGGATACTTTGGATATCGGTTCTTTTAGGCATGGCGAATCAGCGGTTTCCTGCTCTTGCGACAATGAGCTCAATGAAGTGGTCAAACAGCGGGGCGGCGTCGTGCGGGCCCGGGCTCGCTTCCGGGTGACCCTGGAAGCCGAAGGCCGCCTTGTCAGTGCGGTGGATACCCTGCAGGGTGCCGTCGAACAGGGATTTGTGGGTGACTCGCAGATTGTCCGGCAACCCGGCCTCATCGACCGCAAAACCGTGGTTCTGGCTGGTTATCAGCACCGTGCCGTCGTCCAGGTTCTTGACCGGGTGGTTGGCGCCGTGGTGGCCGAGGCTCATCTTCACGGTACGGGCGCCGCTGGCCAGGGCCAGCAACTGGTGGCCGAGACAGATGCCGAACACCGGGATGTCGGTCTCCAGGATCTCGCGGATGGCACGAATGGCGTAGTCGCAGGGCTCCGGGTCGCCCGGGCCGTTGGCCAGGAACACCCCGTCCGGGGCCAGCGCCAGCACCTCGGCGGCCGGGGTTTGCGCCGGCACCACGGTAAGGCGGCAGCCGCGATCCACCAGCATGCGCAGGATATTGCGCTTGGTGCCGTAATCATAGGCCACCACGTGCCAGGGCAGCTCTGCCTCGGGGCGTTCGCTGTGGCCGATGCCGTGCTGCCAGCTGCCCTCGCGCCAGGCGTAGGGTTCGGCGACCGACACCACCCGGGCCAGGTCCATCCCCTTGAGACCGGCAAAGCCGCGAGCCTGGGCCACGGCCGCCGCCTCGTCGAGATCGGGACCGGCCATGATGCAGCCGTTCTGGGCGCCCTTGTCGCGCAGGATACGGGTCAGGCGGCGGGTGTCGATGTCGGCAATGCCGACGATGTTGCGCCGCCGCAAATAGCTCTGCAGGTCTTCCTGGTTGCGGTAGTTGCTGGCCAGCAGTGGCAGGTCGCGGATCACCAGCCCCGCGGCCCAGATGTCCGCCGACTCCTCGTCCTCGGCATTGGTGCCGGTATTGCCGATGTGGGGGTAGGTCAGGGTGATGATCTGCCGGGCATAGGAGGGATCGGTGAGGATCTCCTGGTAGCCGGTCATCGCGGTATTGAATACCACTTCGCCGACCGAGGCGCCTTCAGCACCTATCGCCACACCTCTGAAAACGGAGCCATCCTCAAGGGCTAACAGGGCTGGACTGGACAAGAACACCTCCAAGATTCAGCGGCAAACCTTTGCTGCGGGCGCCCGAAAAAAAGCGAGATGGGCAGGCCGCATCTCGCTTTTTCTCATAGAATCAGCTCTGGTTATTCACAGGTGCAAACGACGCCCGGGGCGCAATCCGGGTGTCAGAAATCTGGCGGGAGATTGTAGGGGATACCCCCGCCAGTGTCCAGCGCCAGCCGGGACTCTTCGTTCCGCTGGTGGCCTTTCGGACTGCGCGTCCCGGCCCTGCGTCACTCCGGGATCGTGTCGAAGTCGCTCTGTTCGAGTGGCGGCCTCACGGCCGTGCGTCGCTCATGCCCCCTTCGTTCTGCCGGCGGCCTTGCGGCCACTGCGTCGCTCCGCCACGGGTATGCTCCTTTTGCTCCACTACGGGCGCATGCGGCGCGCGTTCCCTCATTGTTCTTGCGCTGCCGTCTGGCCGCGTACCTTGTCAGCCGGGCTGGTACCCGGCATGGCTGAGATAGATTTGGTGTTGATCTGTTCCCACTTTCAGGGCTGCAGGTTGGTAGCCTCTAAGCGGGGGACGGTGGGCGCACCGACGCCCTCCGGTCCGCAAAACGACATCCCCGCACCGGATCAACGCAGGTACAAGACTGGGGGCCACGGTACCCTGTCAAAGGAAGGGGTGGACAGTGTTGGCGGGATTCAAGCGCAATGCCATCCCTGATCCTCACCGAGACGAAGTCGATGGTGCCCAGTCAAGGTGCCCCGCGTTGATTCGGGGGGCGGGGGCTTCGAGACGGACTTGCAGGGCGTCGGTGCGCCCGCCCAATCGTCTTAGTGGCTGCCAGCCCCCAGCCCTGAAAGTAGGAACAGGTCAGCTCAACCGCCACCGACGCCATGGCAAGTGCCAGCCCCGCTCACACCGTGCGCGGCCAGACGGCAGCGCAAAAGCACTGAGGGAACGCGCGCCGCATGCGCCCGGAATGGAGTATCGGAGTCCGCGCCTCCCGGAGCGACGCAGCGGCCGTAGGCCGCCCCGCGAACGGAGGGAGCAAAGTCCGCCAGGCCGCCGGGGGAACGAAGTGAACGGAGCCAGGCAGTGGCCGAAGGGCGCTGATCGCGCCGAACCGAAAAAACGGTTGCGTCGCGCAGGCGGTTTCCTATGATGTGGGGCTACTCCAATAACAGGGAACTCTGCACCCCATGGCCTACAGCACTGGCAAGTCCGCCGTTATCACCGGCGCCGGTTCCGGCATCGGCCGCGCCCTGGCGCAGCAGTTGAACCGGGAGGGCTGTGCCCTCTTTCTCAGCGACGTCGATGTCGCCGGCCTGGCGGATACGGTGGCCAGCCTGGAACGCAAGGATGTGGCGGTGACACAGCAGCAGGTGGACGTAGCCGACAAGGCCGCCATGGACGGCTGGTCCGCCGTCATCGCCGAGCAGCAAGCGGCGGTGGACATCGTCGTCAACAATGCCGGGGTGGCCTACAGTGCCCGCGTGGACGAGTGCAACTATGACGATGTGCAATGGCTGATGGGGATCAATTTCTGGGGCGTGGTGCACGGTACCATGGGGTTCCTGCCACTGCTGAAGGCCGCGCCACAGGGGCACCTGGTGAATATCTCCTCCATATTTGGCATGATCGGGGTACCCACGCAGTCCGCCTACAACGCCGCCAAGTTCGCGGTGCGCGGTTATACCGAAGCCCTGCGCATGGAAATGGAAGGCAGCAACGTGCACATCTGCTGCGTGCACCCCGGCGGCGTGGGCACCAATATTGCCCGCCGCAGCCGCGGCGGCCCGGCGGATGTCACTGCCGATGAAAAGGCTGCCCTGTTCGACCAGCACGTGCGCACCACCGCGGAATCCGCCGCCAACCAGATCATTGCCGCGGTGGCAAAGCGCAAGCCGCGCCTGATTCTCGGCCCGGACGCGAAGTTCATCAACCTGCTGACGCGCCTGTTCCCGGTGAGCTATCCGCGCTTCCTGCCCGGCCTCGGCAATGTGGGCCGGGACGAGCCCGCATGAAACCGGGCCACCGCCGCCACACGCCGTCATGAGCAACCACAAACTGGCAACGGGACAGCTGACGGTACTGATCATGGCCCTGATGGCCACCGGGATCGGCCAGTCGCTGGTGTTCGCGATCCTCGCCCCGCTGGGGCGGGAAGTGGCCCTGAGCGAGTTGCAGATCACCTCGATCATCGCCGTGTCGGCGCTGGTGTTTGCCCTGGCGTCGCCGCACTGGGGCCGGCTCAGCGACCGGGTCGGGCGCAAGCCCATCATCATCACCGGCCTGCTGGGCTACACCGCCGGCACCCTGGTTTTCACCAGCGTATTCTACGCCGGCCTGGCGGGATTGCTGGGCGGCACCCTGCTCTATGGGGTTGCGCTGCTGGCGCGCTGCGGCCAGGCAGTCATCATGTCGGCTACCAGCCCGGCCACCACCGCCTATGCGGCCGATAACAGCAGCACCGACCACCGTACCCGGACCATGGCCAAGCTGGGCACTGCCAACAGCATGGGCACCATTCTCGGACCAGCGGTGAGCGGCGCGCTGGCGACCTTTGGCCTGCTTGCGCCCCTGTACTTTGCCGCGGCACTGGCGGCCTCCGCGGCGCTCCTGGTCTGGCGCCAACTGCCGCCCACACCACAACGGGACCTGGTACCCCGCCACCTGCGGGTACGGCTGCGCTTTGCCGATCCCCGGTTCCGGCACCTGCTGGCAACGGCGGTGGGCTTGTTCGTGGGGTTCTCGGGTATTCAGCAGACACTGGGCTTTACCGTACAGGACAAGCTGGACCTGAACGGCATCCAGACCGCGCAGATGACCGGCGCGGCCCTGATGATCTCCGCAGCCTTCACTTTCCTGGTGCAGATCACGGTCATGCAACGGGTCAGGCTGGATCCGGGGCAATTCATTCGCCTGGGGCTGCTGGCCATGCTGTTCGGGGCAGCCATTCTCGCCAGCGCGGACCGCTTCCCGCTGCTTGCGGTGGGCATGGCCTTCATCGGCACCGGGCTGGGGCTGACCATCCCTTCCATCGCTGCCGGTGCCTCGCTGGCGGTGGCACCCGAGGAACAGGGTTCCGTGGCCGGCCTGGTCGCCGCCTGCCCCGCCATCGGGTTTATCGTCGGGCCGATCTGTGCCGGCGCCCTGTACCAGATGCACCCGGCGCTGGCGCCGATGTTCAGCGCCGCTGTGTTCTTTGTGGTGCTGGTGTTGCTGGTGCTGCGGGAGCGACGCTGATTTTCAGAGCTGGGGCAGGGCCTCTACCCAGGCGCCGAAGGCGGTTACTGCGGGTGCCGCGGAGCTATCCCGGGGTACCACCAGGTAATAGTGCTGCTCGCAGGGCAGTCGCAGCTCGCTCGCCTCTACGAGGCTGCCGCGGGCGAGAGCTTCCAGCACAAAGTAGGTGGGCAGAAAAGCCAGCCCCAGTCCCTGGATGGCGCACTGCAGGACCAGGCCAAAGGTTTCCAGCCTCGGGCCCGGCAGGCGCGCAATCTGCTGTTGGTCGCAGCCGGCCCGGTGCAGCCAGATGGCGCTGGATGACCAGGGCCCACTGTGGTGCACCAGCGGGAAACGCAGGGCATCGCGGTAGTTCTCGAGCGCGCCGTGGCGCTGCAACAGCGCCGTGCTGCATACGGCGACCAGTGTCTCTCCCATCAGGCGCCTGGCACTCGCGCCCCGCCACTGGCCATCGCCGTACAGCAAGGCCAGATCACAGTGAGTGGACAGCGGGTGCAATTTGTCGAGGTCGGTAATCAGCTGTAGATCGATCAGCGGATGCGCGCGGTAGAATTCCTCCAGGTGGGGAATCAGCCAGCTGCTGGCCAGCGCCGGCTCGACCCCAACCTTCAGGCTGTGTTTGCCCAGGCTGTGCAGCTGTTCCGTGGCCCGCTGCAGACGCTCGAGAATATCACCCACCCGCTCTGCGTACTGGCGCCCCGCCTCGGTCAACTGCAGGCGCTGGCGCTGGCGCAGAAACAGGCGTACTCCAAGCTGATCCTCCAGACTGGAGAGCTGACGGCTGACCGCGCCCTGGGTCATGTTGAGCTGCTCGCTGGCGCGGGTGACGCTGCCGCTGCTGGCCACCGCGTGAAAACAGGCCAAGGCGCGGGTGGAAGGCAGCCGGATGCTCATGTGAAGGCGACTTCATGCAATTTGGTAATGAAGTATGCCGGATAATTCGATATTGCCGCAACCGGAGCACAGCTACTATGAGCTACATGACCAAAGTAGAAACGACACAGCATGGGATTACCTGCGGCGAGCACCTGATGCAGATGCTGGCGGCCTGCGGCATTGAGCTGGCCTTTGGCATTCCCGGCACCCACACCATCGAGCTGTATCGGGGCCTGCCCCGCAGCAGCATCCGCCACATTACCCCGCGCCACGAGCAGGGCGCCGGCTTCATGGCCGACGGCTACGCCCGGGTGACCGGCAAGCCCGCCGCCTGCATTACCGTCTCCGGCCCCGGCGCCCTCAATATTGCCACCGCCATGGGCCAGGCCCTGCAGGACTCGGTTCCGATGCTGGTGATCTCGGCGGACAACAACCGCCACCAGCTCGGCCTCGGCGAGGGCCGCCTGCACGAGACCCGCAACCTGCAGGCGGCGATGGCGGAGTGCAGTGTCTGGAGCCATCGCCTGCTGCGCGTGGACGAACTGCCCCGCGTGCTGGCCCGGGCCTTTGCCATCTTCGCCAGTGAGCGCCCGGGGCCGGTACACATCAGTATTCCACAGGACGTGATCACCGCCGATGCCAGCCACCTGGAGATTGCGCCCTGGCCCCTGCCCTCCCGTCCAGGCCCGGACCTGGCGGCGATCACGGAGGCCGCACGGCTGCTCAACGGCGCCGAGCGCCCGGTGATCGCGCTCGGTGGCGGCAGCGCCGATGCCGCCGCGCTGGTGCGCGAGCTGGCGGTGCTGCTGGACGCGCCGGTCACCTGTACCCACAACGCCCGCGGCATCCTGCCCCCTGAGCACCCGCTGCTGGTGGCCAGCAGCCCCTCGCTGCCAGCGGTGCGGGCCCTGTACCAGAGCGCGGACGTCGTCCTTGCCATCGGCACCGAATTCAGCGAGACCGACTACGACTTCTTTTTCGACGGCGGCTTTGCACTCGGAGGCAAGCTGGTGCGCATCGATATCGACGGCGCCCAACTGTGCCGCAACATGCGCCCCGACGTGGCAATCCGCGCCGACAGTGGTCTCGCCCTGGCGGCGCTGCTGCCCCTGCTGCAGCGGCGGTCCCGCGACGGCGCCGGGCGCACGGCAGCCGTGTTGGCGGCAACGACCGGCCACCGGGCCGACTATCAAGCATTTCTGGACTGCCTGCAGCTGGCCCTGCCGGATGCCGTCCTGATGGCTGACTCAACCCAGCCGGCCTACTTCGCCGCGGCCCAGTATCACCCGTCGACACCGCGCAGCTTCGCCAGCGCTGCCACCGGCTACGGCACCCTGGGTTACGCCCTCCCCGCCGCTATAGGCGCCAAACTCGCACGACCCGGCGAGGCGGTGATCGCCCTGATCGGGGACGGTGGCCTGCAGTTCACCCTGCCGGAACTCGCCAGCGCCGTTGAAGCCGGTGTCGGCATCGCTGTTGTGGTGTGGAACAACAGCCGCTACGAGATGATCGCGCAGAATTTTGTCGCTGCCGGGATGGAGCCCATCGCCTGCGACCCGTACACCCCGGACTTTATCGCCACGGCCCGCGCCATGGGCTGCGAGGCGGCACGCGCCGGCAACCTCGGGCAGCTGCGGGCGCTGCTGGAAGACAGCGCCGGGCGCACAGTTCCCACCCTGATCGAAGTCCAGGAGCGCGATTTCCTGGACCCGGTCACGCAACCGTGAGTGACACCATGACCGCAATTGCCGGGCCGGCCTTCAGCGGCCGTACCAGCCGCCTCGCCCACCGCCTCATCGACGACGGCCAGGGCGTCTGGGGCGTACACGATCGGGCCTGCGAGATGGCGGCTCGCGATGAGCCGGTGTGCCTGTTGTCCGTCGGTGATCCCGACCTGCCCACGCTGCCTTCCACCATAGACGCCGCCATTGACAGCCTCGAGCGGGGCCGCACCCACTACGCCCCGGGGCGCGGCGAACTGAGCCTGCGCCGAACCATCGCCGCTATCGAAGCAAACGCTTCCGACAAGCCCTGCGACCCCGATGAGATCGTGATTTTCCCCGGCGCTACCAATGCCATCTACTCGGTACTGGCCTGCCTGGTGGACCCCGGCGAGGACGTGGTGGTGGCGGAGCCCATGTACGTGGGCTACGACGGACTGTTCCGGGCCCTCGGCATCAACGCCGTCACTTTCCCGCTGGAGGCCGCCGCCGGCTTTGCGCTTGATGTCGCCGCCGTACAGGTGGCTGTCACCCCGGCGACCCGGGTCCTGCTGCTGAACACCCCCGGCAATCCCGCGGGCAACATGATTACGCCTGCGCAACTGTGTGCGCTCGCTGCCTGGTGCCGGGAGCGGGACATCTGGCTGGTCTCCGATGAGGTGTACTCAATGATCACCTTCGAGCAGCCGCACACCTCCCTGCGCAAGGCGGCGAAGGCGCTGGACAACGTTGTGGTCATCGACGGCCTGTCCAAGTCCCACGCCATGACGGGCTGGCGCCTGGGCTGGACCGTGAGCAGCCTGGCGCTGGCGGACCGCCTGCTGGAGTTCACCTCCGCCACCCTGTTTGGCTGCTGCCAGTTCGTGCAGGATGCCGCTGTCCATGCCCTGACCAATGATGAGGACTACATCGCCGGGGTGCGGGACGAATATCGTCGGCGCCGGGATTATGTCTGCCAGCGGATCGCGGGGATTCCCGGCCTGAACTGTGAAGTACCGGCAGCTGGCATGTTCGTGATGGTCGACGTCGCGGGCACGGGCCTCGACGGACTGGCTTTCGCCGAAGCCCTGCTCGACCAGGGGCAGGTATCGGTACTGCCGGGCGCGGGTTTCGGTGCCAGCTGCCGTAACTATGTACGGATTTCCCTGACCCTGTCCGTGGCGGCGATGGCGTCGGCCTTCGACCGCATCGAAGCCTTTGTAGCAACACTGGAGTGCAAACCCCGTGAGTGATAGCGCAACTTTGCCCCGCATCAACGGCCGGCGCCTCTGGGATCGCCTGCAGGCCATGGCCGCCCACGGCGCCACCGCCAACGGTGGCTGCAACCGGCAGGCCCTGACCGACACCGACCGGATCGGTCGCGACCTGTTCCTGGACTGGTGCAGACAGGCGGGTTGCGACATCCGCATCGACGCCATCGGCAATATCTTTGCTCGCCGCCCCGGCGTCGACGCGGACGCGGCCCCGGTCCTGACCGGCAGCCACCTCGACACCCAGCCCACCGGCGGCAAATACGACGGCGTCTACGGCGTGCTCGGGGGGCTGGAGGTGCTCGAGACCCTGAACGACGCGGGTATCCACACCCGGCACCCGCTGGAAGTCGTGGTCTGGACCAACGAGGAGGGTTGCCGCTTCGATACCGCGATGATGGGCTCCGCCGTATGGTCCGGCGCCATGCCCCTGGCCGAGGCCTGCGCGCTCACCGACCGCGACGGCCACAGCGTCGGCGAGGAGCTGCAGCGCATCGGCTATCGGGGCCAGGAACCGGCGCAGCCGTTCCCGGTACACGCGGCCTTTGAACTGCATATCGAGCAGGGGCCGGTGCTGGAGGCAGAGGAACTGGCTATCGGCGTGGTCACCGGGGTGCAGCACATGAGCCGCCACCGGGTATTCATCGACGGTGTCGCCACCCACGCCGGGCCGACGCCCATGGCCATGCGCAAGGATCCGATGATGGCCCTGGCCGCACTGCTGCCGGCACTGTTCGCGCTGGCCACCGAGCAGGGGCCAGAGGCCCGGGTCACCTGCGGCTTTGTGCAGGCGCGGCCCGGTTCCAGCAACACGGTCCCGGAACAGGTAGAGCTGACCGTGGACATCCGCCATCCGCAGCTGGCGCGCTATCGAGCGCTGGAGGCCGGGCTGGAAGCGGCGGTGCAGGACGCCTGTGCCCGTTTCCAGCTTGAGGGGAAGGTGAGCTGCTTCTGGGAGGCCCCCGGCGTCACCTTCGACCCGGACTGCGTGGCCGCGGTGGCGCAGGCGGTAGAAGCCCTGGGCTACAGCCATCGCGAGATGGTATCCGGGGCCGGCCACGATGCCTGCAATCTCGCAGCCGTTGCGCCCACCAGCATGATCTTCATCCCCTGCGAGGGCGGCGTCAGCCACAACGAGGCGGAGGCCATTACACCGGCCCAGGCAGAACAGGGCGCCAACGTGCTGCTGCTGGCCATGCTGGAACGGGCGGGGGTGGCGGCATGAACCTGGGGCAGCGCAAGGCGGGCGGCGGCAGCGCAGTACTCACCCGCTGGGGCATGGACTCCGAGTACGGGGTGTTGCGCGACGTGTTGATCGGTCCGGTGGACCACTACCGCTGGCAACCCGGCAACGCCATGGCCCGCCGCTCCCGGCGTCTGGGCCGGGAATTTGACCCGGTGCTGGCGCGCGCCCAGTACCGGGAGATGCTGGATGCCTACCGGCAGGCCGGTGTCACCACCCATATCCTCGAAGCCGACTCCGCCCTGCCCTACCAGATCTACGCCCGGGACTCCTCGGTCATGACCCCCTGGGGGCCGATCATCACCCAGATGTACAGCCCCTGGCGGCGCGGGGAGTGGAAGCCGGTGCTGGAGTTCTACCTCGGCCAGGATATCCCCATCTACGACATCATCACCGCCGGCAGCCTGGAGGGAGGCGATTTCATGGTGCTTGAACCCGGGGTGATTGTCTGCGGAATCAGCGGCGAGCGCACCAGCCCCGAGGGCCTGGCCCAGTTGCAGGCCTGGGTGGAGGCAGAGGGCTGGGAATTCCGCAACTACAGCTTTGATCCCTACTTCCTGCACCTGGACGTGAAGCTGGCGATGCTGTCGGACAAGCTCGCCGCGGTCTGTGGCCAGGCCCTGGAGCAGGAATTCCTGGACTGGCTGCAGGGGCGCGGTATCGAACTGATCGACATCTCCTACCGGGCGATGCTGGAGCTGGGCTGTAACGTCGTGGCCCTGGGCAATGACCGGGTGCTGATGCCCAATGACAACGTCGAACTGCGGGACAAGTGCCGGGCCCGGGGACTGGAGGTGATCGACCCGGACGTCAGCCTGTTTACCGCGGGTGGCGGCGGCGTGCACTGCATGTGCCAGCCGCTGCGGCGGGACCCTGCCTGAGCAGCGCCCGCTCGCCTGGCCTGCAGGCAAAATTGCCCACACCGGACTGCATAATCATACGCAGGCAGTTACCCCCCCGCTGCCGATTTCTTTACCCTGTGCCGTTCTCTGTTGGTACCGGAATCTGGAGGCCGACGACCGCGTGGCTTTCTGCGTTGTTTCCAGGACCAACATCATGGATTACGTCGAGATTCGCGGTCACGCCAGCCTGCAGGACGACACTGACCGCAGCTTCTTCCGGCGTCAATTCATGGCCGGTTCAGGTGGCGCGGAACCACCGGAGGATCTGGACGCGCCGGGCGCTGAGCGGGTCATCATCACGATCCATCCGCAGCAGGTTTCCAGCCCCAAGCTGTACGGTGGTCGATTCGGTTGAAGGCGGGTCCGCCTGCCTGGTCGGGCCGGGCCGACCTGGGCCGCCTACGTGGCCCGGCCTCGGCGGCCCCACCCTCCTGCGCGGCCCCACCTATATGTCCGCGGGCAGAAACGCATCCCCCAGCACGGTCCGGCCATCGAGGCTGCGTACCGACAGCCCCAGCGCCAGCACCCACTGCCGGCTGTAGGCCATCTGCCCCACATGGCGGCCGGAGCACAAGGATAGCGCCGCCTCCGCCATCATCTCGATGGGCTCGGCCCAGTCCGGGTGACGGCGGGCGATGTCGCGCACGTACTCGGCCCCGGGGGTGAGCACAATACTTTCCGGCGCCAGGGTATTCACGAAGATGTTCTCTGGCGCCAGCTCGTGCGCCAGGCCCTCACTGTAGCGGTTCAGCGCCGCCTTGCTGGCACCGTAGGCGGCGATCACCAGTGCCGCCTCGCGACTGTCGCGATAGGGCGGCAGGGGCTGGTTGACCGTGGCGCTGCTGATACTGAGGATCCAGCCCGCACCGCGTTCCCGCATCCCGGGTAGCGCCTGCTGGGCCAGTTCCATGGGTACGTTCAGGTTGAGGTCGAGCATCAGGTTGCGCTTCGCGGTCGTGACCCTGCTGGGCAGATCCATGCTGGAACCCGCCGCATTGTTCACCAGGATATCGATGGGGCCGAAGTGTGCCGCGGCCCTGGCTACCAGGTCGGCGCGCGCCTCCGGGTCCAGCAGGTCACAGACCTCCGCCGCCGCCCGGCCGCCACTGGCATTGATCGCCGCCACCGCACCTTCCAGGGTGCCCGGCAGATCGCCGTGGGCACCCAGGCGCGACGCGCACAGCACCACCGCCGCACCTTCGGCGGCAAAGCGGGTGGCAATGGCCTGGCCGATACCGCGGCTGGCACCGGTGATGAGGGCGGTCTTTCCCGTCAGTTGTCCCATGCTGTTCTCCTTTATGCTTGTGCTGCAGGGTTGCGGATCAGGTGTGAATTCTGCTCAGTACTGCCGATAGCGGCGCTGCACATGGCGATGGCGCAGCAAGCGCTGGGCGGCTCGCTCCTCGGCTGTGACAATCCGCGCATGGGGCATGTGCGCGCGGATTTCGTCAAAGGGCACTTTCCTTGCGGTCAGCGTCGGCCACTGTTCCTTTGGTGGCTGCTCGGGATAGGTCCAGCGCATGCTGGTGTAGCCGTGGGGGACCCCGGTGGTACTCACCCAGTTGGCGACACCCGGGTCGCGGTGACAGACCACCCAGCGCCGGGCGCCATCGGGATCGGTTTCCACGAAGTGCGCGTTGATATTGCTGGGGTAACTCTCGAAGTCCAGCGACTCTCCCCACAGGTTGGCCAGGTGGAAACCGAGGAAGTGCGGCTCGATCGGCGTGCGGGTCTCGATTACCAGCGCCTCGTCATCTTCCAGCAGGTAGGTGCCGCCGGCGTAGATGTTGCTGCTCTGGCCGCCACCGGTGGCGATACCCAGCACATTGGGCGGGTTCATGTCGTTCACCGGCATGAACGGTTTGTCCAGGCCCATGCGCTCGCTGATGCCGCCCGGCACCTGGCCGTAGGTTTCCAGGGTAATGGTATTGAAGGCATTCCAGAAGTGGACCTGATTGCGGGCGATACGGCCGATCTCCCGCAGCATGTGTTCGGCGCCTGCGGGGTCGATAGGCGGACGCGGTTCCTGCTCGCAGCCAATGCGCAGGATCTCCAGATCGAGCAGGTCCTGGTTGGCCCAGTCGTGGAACAGCTCACGGCAGGTCAGGAAGCGGCCCACATGCTCCACCCCGCGGCTGCTGCGCTTGCTGAGCATGAAATTGCCGCTGTAGCCCTCGGGCTGCTCCGGCGCCACCAGGATCTCGAAGCTGCCATCCGCTTCCACCTGCAGCTTGCTGCTGTCCAGGGTACTGGTATTGATACGGGTACCCGGCTGCATCTCCGACAGCTTGCCGCTGTCGCCGGAGTAGCCGCTGGCCAGCTCGAAAATCACGTACTGGGGCGCGGTGGTGCCCGCCGCCGGCGCCTCCCCGCGCCAGTGCCGGGTGTCGGCAGCGCGGCCGCGAATGCGGTAGCTGTAGTTGCCGTCGATCTCCACCCCCAGGTAGACCGCGTCGGCATTGTCGATGGTGGAGCGGTTCATCGGCTGGATCGCACGCCGGAAGCGCGGATACAGCGGGTCCGCCAGCGCCCGCTCAATCGCATTGAGCATGAACCCGGCCACGTAGCGGTAACCCTCCGCCAGATTGCGGTCCGTGGGCGGCGGCGGGTACAGGGCCGGATCGTCGATGGCGTCGCGTGCTTCCTGGAAGCACTGGATCATGTCGTCGAAGGCCGCGCGCAGGGACTCGCGGGTGGCGGCGGTACTCTCGGGGTGGGGCATGCGCATGATTCTCCGTGGTCGGTTTTTTATGTTTCAGTCGCGGTGGCTGACGGCGCTGCATCATCGGCGCCGGTCGCGGTCTCGCGGGGCCCGTCCGCCCGGACCTCAGTCGCCTGCGGCTTACCTGGCTGGGGCCCAGCCGCCCGCAACCAACCATAGCGGTCATAGAAGGGGCCCAGCCGCTGCTCCAGCAATTCACTGGACAGGTCGTATTCGCCCAGGCTGTATTCGAACCTGGAATGGTGGCTTTTTTCGCGCTCGGCATTGGCCTGCAAATAGTTGTCGAAAGTGTCGCTCACGGTCATGCCCAAGGCAGCGTAGACCGCATGCACGGTTTCCCGCGGCCGCGCGGTAAGCTCCCGGTAATCGACGAAGGCGTGGGGGGTAGCCGCGTGTCGGGCGAGCTGAGCCGCCGGGTTGTGAAAACTTTCGAAGGAGGTTTCCAGCAGCATGTCCAGGGAGTGGCCGTAGTCGGCCTTCTGCCAGCCGCGGCTCTTCCAGGAGATTTCCACCAGTTTCAGCAGGCTGGGCACGCACTCGGCGGGATCCCGCACCATGACCACGATGCGTGCGTCCGGGAAAAATTCGATCAGCGAACCGACCCAGCCGCTCATCACCGGGTTCTTGCTCAGGTGGATGCGGTCGCCGCCGTTCAGCAGCAGCTGGCGTTTCACCAGTTCCCGGTAGTGGTGCAACCAGCGGCGGCGCTTGGCGGGCATCTGGTCAAGGTGGAACAGGTCCAGCACATCCATCACCGGCAGGTCCGTCGCCCACTGCTGGGTGACAAAGGCAGCGCGCATGGCGAACTGGTCCTCCTCCGAGGTCCACAGGCTCATGTTGTGGATGTGGCGGAAGGGGCCGAAGGTCTTGTCATCCCAGGCCTTGAGTGTGCGGTGAATGAAGCCGCCCAGGAGTCGGCTGTCGGCCTGCCCCAGCCAGCGAATAACTTTTTTCTGCAGCAGCGAGGGGAACAGGGTCTCCCAGTAGAGAAAGTAACTGAAACGCTCGCCGTCCGCCGCCAGCAGGCGGTGCATCAGGGTGGTGCCGCTGCGCGCGTGGCCGACAATGAATACAGGGGTTTTGACCTTTTGCGTCCACAGCCGCGGGAACAAGACGTAGTCGAGCAGGAAACAGAGGCTGTGGAACAGGGTCGCCAGCGGCGTGGTGACCAGCAAGCGCAGCAACAAGCGCCGCCGGCCCGGCCAGTGTTTCAGGCCCCAGACGTGGCGCAGCAGACGGAAGTAATAATCGAAGTCGAAATACATGGCGCTCGCAGGCAGTTGTCATCGCATCGGAATACAGTACTCTAGCCCTCTGGCCGGCGCTGGCAACTGCGGTTTCGACATCGCGCTGTTGGTTGTATCTTCATGTATTTATTGATTTTTTCGGAGCCCTTCCGGCAGTGAACCCACTCCACTTACATTTTCGCCGCCACTGGAGCAGACGATGAGCGACACGGGGCTCCCGCAACCGCGCAAACGCCCGCGGCAGCAGCGCTCCCAGACCCTGGTGCGCGCCATCCGCGAAGCCTGCCTGCAAATCCTGGAAACAGAGGGTCCCGATCGACTTACCACCCAGCGTATCGCCGATGTCGCCGGCATAAATATCGCCTCCCTGTACCAGTATTTCCCCAACAAGGAAGCAGTGCTGGCGGATGTCTACGAAGAGCGCATGGCGGGGCTGGTGGCGCAAACCGAGAGCGAGTTCGCCCGCATTCACGCCCTGACCGACCAGGGCCTGGAAGCCACCCTGGCGGCGATCATCGACCTCGAAGTCGCGCTGCTGCTGCAGCTATACCGGATGTACCCAGACTTCTACCTGCAGTACCAGCAGAGCCTGGATATCCGCGCACGCGTGAACGAGCTGACCCAGTCTCTGGCCAACCCCTCATGGGAGCAATGGTTCCCGGGCTTCCTGCGCCGTCACCGGGCGCAGTTGCGCAAGGGCGATATCGACACCATGGCGTTCATCGCCCGCCGCAGTCTGGATGCCTGTCTGCAGTCGGCGCTGGCGGAGCGGCCCCAGGCGCTGGAGGACCCGGCCTTTCAGCGGGAAATGCTAAGGCTGCTGCTGAACTACTTGCTGAAATAGAAAACGGGGGCAGGACCCCAGGCTTCGAATCCACCGCGCCCGAGCCAATCTGTCCAAAAGCGCCGCAAACTCTTACCCATGGATACTTTAAGGCAGCCAGTCCCTTGCCCTTTTTTACCCCACCTGCTTGCGATGAAACATGATCAGTACCGCAGCGATGATCATCTGCAGACTACCGTACAGCAACAGCGTTAGCAGCACAGTATCACCCAGCTGGGCCGTGGCCGCTGTCGAGGCCGGGAAAAGTGACGCCTTCAACAGCACGCCCAGGTTAACGTTGCGAACAATGACCTCCAATCCTATGGCGATGGAGTCCGGCCGGGAAAGTGTGAACAGGCGTGCCGCAAGCCACCCCGTCGCCGTGAGCGCAAGGGTGAAATACACCACCAGCAGCGCATTATCCATGCCAAAGGCCGCGAGATTCAGGCGTCCGGCGCTCATGGAACCGACTACGATCAGGACGATGCCAAACAACGAGGCCCTGATACACCACTTCGACACTGCCACCGCCTGTCGCGGGTAAAGGTAGAGATACAACATCCCGAGCGCCAGCGGCAACAGCAGCGTAAAGGCGATTTCGTTGACAATCCGGCCGGTTGGCATGGTGAAATCCGCCGGCAAATTATCGCTGATCAACGCTGCAAGTATCAGCGGGGTTGTGATCAGGCAGGCCAACGTAGTCAGGCCGGTAATGCTGATCGAGAGAGCGCTGTTACCGCGTGCAAAGTAGGTAAAGATATTGGAGGTGGTACCACCGGGGATAGAGGCGATAAGCGCAACCCCCACCGCCACGCCGCCGTGAACTCCCAGCAGACGCAAGAACCCGAATGTAGCGAGGGGTACCAGTACTAACTGCACAACCATCCCCAGCGTGACGGCACCAGGTTCTCGTACTACGTCGCGAAAATCCCTGGCTGTGAGTGTGGCCCCCATTCCCAGCATTGCCGTTACCAGCTGGAAGACGGCAACCCAGTATTCATGCTCTACGTAAAAATCGCCCATTCATACTGTTTCCTGGTGATCTGAAGGCGGGGTTCGGAGACATCCGTTTGCAGTTTGAGGTCACTGGTGGGGGTCAGGTCTCGCAAGACCTGACCCCAATGTTAACCTTGCCAGCGCCACCCGCAATTCCTGGGGAATCGGCACCGACTTGTTGGCCGCGCGGTCGACAAAGACGTGAACAAAGTGGCCGTGGGCCAGGGCCTCGTCCTCGCCCTGGCGGAAGATGGCGATGCCGTACTGCACCGAGCTGTTGCCGAGACGATCCACCCGCAGGCCGCCTTCGATGGCTTCCGGGTAGCTGGCGGGGGCGTGGTAGTCGCAGCCGGACTGCACCACGTAGCCGACGATCTTGCCGTCGGTGATATCCAGCCCGCCCTCCTCGATCAGATAGCGGTTGGCGACGGAATCGAAGTAGGAGTAATACACCACGTTGTTGATGTGGCCGTAGATGTCGTTGTCGGACCAGCGGGTGCTGATCGGGTAGAAGACCTTGTAGTCACTGCGCTGCGGGCGCCTGCTCATGCGGTAGCCCCGTAGGCGGCGCGGTAGATGTCCAGGGCATCGGCGAGAGCCACCTCCCGCGGATTGTTGACCAGCAGCCGCTGCTGCAGCATGGCATCTTCTGCCAGCATCGGCAGATCCTGTTCCGGCACACCGGCAGCCTCGAGGGTTGCGGGGAGTTGCACGTCGTCAATCAAGCCGCGGATGGCGAGCACCAGGGCGGCGGCGCGGGCTTCAACACCGCCGCTGACACCAGGGACCAGGATCTCCGCGAGCTCGGCATACAGGGGCGCGGCGTCCGGCATGTTGAATGCCAGTACCGAGGGCAGCACCAGGGAATTGGTGAGGCCGTGGGGGATGTGGTAGTGGCCGCCCAGGGGGTAGGCCAGCGCATGTACCGCCGCCACCGGGGCGTTGGCAAAGGCCTGCCCCGCGAGGCAGGCGCCCAGCAGCATGCCGGCGCGGGCCTCGCGGTCGCTGCCGGTGTGCACCGCGGCGCGAATATGGGTTCCCAACAGGCGCAGGGCTTCCCGCGCCAGATTGTCGGACAGGGGATTCTTTTTCACTTTCGAGGTGTAGGCCTCGATGGCATGGACCATGGCATCGACCCCGGTCATCGCGGTCACCGCCGGCGGCAGGCCCAGGGTGAGTTCCGCATCGAGCACTGCCACATCGGGCAGCAGCACCGCGGAGGACACCCCGGCCTTGGTCGTCTCCCCGGTGGTGATGACCGCCACCGGTGTGACTTCCGAGCCGGTTCCCGCGGTGGTCGGCACCAGGATCATGGGCAGCCGGCCACCCTGTACCTGGTCAACGCCGTAGAGGGAGGCCAGCGGCTGGGACCCGCCCAGCAGCACTGCCACCACTTTCGCCACATCCATGGAACTGCCGCCGCCAACGGCGATCACGCCGTCAACTCCGGCCTCGCGCCCGACAGCAGCCGCCGCCTCCACCGTCGCTTCCGGCGGATCCTCCCGCACCTGGTCGAAGAGTATGGCCGGCAGCCCCTCGGCATCCAGCGCCGCCAGCACCGGCTGCACCAGGCCGATCGCCACCAGCCCGGGGTCGGTGACCAGCAAGGGCTTGCTGACACCCAGGCGCCGGCAGCTGTCTGCCAGCTGCAGGGCACTGCCCGGGCGGCAGATCAACTGCGGCACAGTATTGAACACGAACGGCTGCATCGCGGGCCTCCTACATCGTCAGGATGACTTTACCCCGGGCGCGGCGCTCCATCATACAGGCGTAGGCGGCCTGGTACTCCTCCAGCGGGAACGTGTCGGTGACTACCGGATTGAGCTTGCCCTCGGCGAACAGGGCCCACAGCGCGTGGATGTTCTGCAGGTTGACCTCCGGCTCCTCGGCCATGAAGCGGCCCCAGAATACGCCGACAATGGCACAGCCCTTGAGCAGGGTCAGGTTGAGCGGGATGCTGGGGATGGGGCCGCTGGCAAAGCCGATCACCAGGTAGCGTCCCTTCCAGGCCATGCTGCGCACCGCCGGCTCCGAGAAGTCGCCGCCCACCGGGTCGTAGACCACGTCCACGCCCTTGCCGCCGGTCAGCTCCTTGAGCGCATCCTTGAGGGACACCTTGCTGTAGTTGATCACCTCGTCGGCACCGAGCTTTTTGCACAGCTCGAGCTTTTCATCCGTGCTGGCCGCGGCAATCACTTTGGCCCCGAACAGCTTGCCCAGCTCGATCGCGGTAGTGCCGACGCCACCGGCCGCGCCGAGCACCAGCAGGGACTCCCCGGGCTGGATATTGGCGCGCTGTTTGAGCGCATGGTAAGAAGTGAAGTAAGTGATGGAGACGCCCGCCGCCTGCTCGAAGCTGAGTCCGTCGGGCATCGGGAACACGGCGTTGTGGTCCGCCACGATGCGCGAACAGAAGGCGCCGTGGGAACCCATGGAAATCACCTTGTCACCGGGCTTGAGCCGGGTCACGTTCTTGCCGACCGCCGCCACCACGCCGGAGCACTCGCCGCCGGGAATAAACGGCAGGTCCGGCTTGGTCTGGTACTTGTTCTGGATGATCAGCACGTCGGGGAAATTGAGACCCGCCGCCTTCACATCGATCAGTACCTCGTTGTCACCCGGCTCCGGGTCGGGCCAGTTGGTTTCGAAGGCCAGCTTCTCGGGCAGGCCGTGTTCCTTGCAGACAACTGCTTTCATGCTAAGCCACCTCGAACAGGCCGGCGGCACCCATGCCACCGCCGACACACATGGTAATGACCACATACTTGACGCCGCGGCGCTTGCCCTCGATCAGGGCGTGACCGATCATCCGCGAACCACTCATGCCGTAGGGGTGGCCGATGGAAATCGCACCGCCGCTGACATTGAGCTTGTCATTGTCGATGCCGAGCTTGTCGCGGCAGTACAGCACCTGCACCGCGAAGGCCTCGTTCAACTCCCAGAGGCCGATGTCGTCCACAGTCAGACCGTGCTGCTTGAGCAGCTTGGGTACCGCGAATACCGGGCCGATCCCCATTTCATCCGGCTCGCAGCCCGCCACGGCGATGCCGCGGTAGATGCCCAGCGGCTCCAGGCCTTCCTGCTGCGCGGTTTTGGCGTCCATCAGCAATTGCGCCGAGGAACCGTCCGACAGCTGGGAGGCGTTGCCGGCGGTGATGGTGCCGCCCTCGATCACGGTCTTGAGTCCCGCCAGGCCCTCGGCGGTGGTGGCACGCAGCCCTTCATCGGCGCTCACCGTGGCCTCGGCTTCGGACTGCTCGCCGGTCTCCTTGTTCCAGACGATGCGCTTGCAGGTCACCGGCACCAGCTCGGCGTCGTAGCGGCCGGCCTCGTAGGCGGCAGCGGTGCGCTGCTGGGACTGCAGGCCGTACTTATCCATGGCCTCGCGGGAGATGTTGTAGCGCTTGGCCACGACTTCCGCGGTCTGCAGCATGGGCATGTGGATGTTCGGGTGCATCGCCATCAGTTCTTCATCCACCAGCCGGTGCAGGTTCATGTGCTCGTTCTGCACCAGGGATATGGACTCCAGGCCGCCGCCGATCACACAGCTCATGCCATCGTGCATGATCTGCTTGGCCGCGGTGGCCACTGCCATCAGGCCGGAGGAGCACTGGCGGTCCAGCGTCATTCCGGAAACTGTCACCGGCAGGCCTGCACGCAGGGCAATCTGCCGCGCCACGTTGCTACCGGTGGCGCCCTGCTGCAGGGCGCTGCCCATGATGACATCGTCAATCCGGGCCGGGTCGATACCGGCGCGCCGGACCACCTCGGCCACGGAGGCCGCGCCCAGGCTGGCGCCACCGAGATTATTGAACCCGCCCCGATAGGCCTTGGCGATCGGGGTACGGGCGGTGGATACGATCACTGCTTCTTTCATAATTTTCTCCCGGCGCCCCGCCCTGGGCGGAACGCGCCTGTTGCTCTAGTCGAGTTTGATACCGAGGCCTGTCGCGGCCTCGCCAATCATTTTCATGCTCTGCTCAAAGCCCGCGGTCAGCTCGCGCTCGCCGTCCCGCTTGCTGATCTGCTCCCAGTGCGCCGCAATCCCTTCCGGCGTCTGCTCGTCCAGCGGCAGCCACACACTCTCCGTTTCGACGATGCGGGACACCGCAAAGGAACCGGCGCCGGCGGCAAGAATGGTGCGGTTGGGTGAATCCTCGCTGGCCAGGTACAGCACCGCCGGAGTCACGGTTTCCGGCGTCAGCAGCTCAAACGCCTGCTCCGGCAACAGGCCCTCGGTCATGCGCGTGCCCGCGGTGGGCGCCAGGGCGTTGACCCGGATATTGTATTTCGCCCCCTCCTGCACCAGGGTATTCATCAAGCCGATCACGCCCATCTTGGCCGCGCCGTAGTTGCTCTGGCCGAAGTTGCCATACAGGCCGCTGGACGAGGTGGTGACGACGATGCGGCCGTAAGCCTGTTCGCGCATGATCTCCCACACCGCCTTGGTGCAGTTGACGGTACCCATCAGGTGCACATCCAGCACCAGCTGGAAATCCTCCAGGCTGCCCTTGGTGAAACTCTTGTCGCGGAGGATGCCCGCATTGTTGATCAGGATGTCGACCCGGCCCCACTGGTCCATGGCCTGCTGCACCATGGCCTCCACCTCGGCGTATTTGGCGACATTGGCGCCGTTGGCAATCGCCTCGCCGCCGGCGGCCTCGATTTCCGCCACCACGGCTTGCGCTGCCTCGCTGGAGGCTCCGGTGCCGTCCTTGGAACCGCCGAGATCATTGACCACCACTTTTGCGCCGCGCTGGGCCAGCGCGATCGCGTGGCAGCGGCCAAGGCCCTGGCCGGCGCCGGTCACGATGGCCACCTTGCCGTCATAGCGAATACTCATTGCGTCCTCTCCTTACTGTAGGAGCCCGCTCCGCGGGCGATAATTTGTTCAGCCCACGATCACCATGGACAGCCACTCGGCCACCAGCGCCGGGGTTTCCTCGTCCTCAATCTCAACTGTAATACCCTGCTTGATCAGGAAGCGCTTGTCATCCTTCGGCTGCACGTCGAGTATCTCGATGTGGCCGCGCACCCGCTTGCCAGCCTTGACCGGCGCCAGGAAGCGGACCTTGTCGAAGCCGTAGTTCAGACCCATGACCACGCCTTCCGGCATGATGCCGTGGTCCTCGCACAGCTTCGGCAACATCGCCAGGGTCAGCAGGCCGTGGGCGATGGTACCGCCAAAGGGTGTCTGCGCCGCTTTTTCCTGATCCACGTGAATGAACTGGTGGTCCTCGGTGCAGTCGGCAAAGGTGTTGATCCGGTCCTGGTCCATGGTCGACCAGGCGCTGGGCTCCAGTTTGGTGCCCTTGTAGTTAACCAGCTCTTCTTTCGGGACTATCGTAAAGGCCATTCCGGGCTCCTTGTTGTATCTCCGTTGTGTTGCAGGTGTGCATTGAGTGCGGGGCCCTGCGCGATGCAGATCACCCCACTCGCGCGGTCAGCCGTCGCGGAAGGTCGCATTGACCTCCTGCTGCTGCATGTAGCCCTTGAGCTCGTTGCGGCCGACCACCATGCGGTGCACTTCGTCAGGGCCATCGGCCAGGCGCAGAGTGCGCTGGGCCATGTACATGGTGGCCAGGGGCGTATCCTGGGAGACGCCGGTGGCACCGAACATCTGGATCGCCTGGTCGACGATGCGGATGGAGATGTTGGGCACCGCGGTCTTGATCATGGAGATCCACACCCGCGCTTCCTTGGGGTCGACATTGTCCATCATCCAGGCAGTCTTCAGGGTCAGCAGCCGCGCCATCTCGATATCCATGCGCGCATTGGCAACAATGTCGATGTTGCCGCCCAGCCGCGCCAGCGGCTTGCCAAACGCGGTGCGGGACACGGAGCGCTCGCAGAGCAGCCTCAGCGCCTTTTCCGCCGCGCCAATGGCGCGCATGCAGTGGTGGATGCGGCCCGGGCCGAGACGACCCTGGGAAATTTCAAAGCCGCGACCGGGGCCGAGGATCATGTTCTCTTTGGGCACCCGCACATTGGTATAGCGCTGGTGCATGTGGCCGTGGGGCGCATCGTCCATGGAAAACACGTGCATGGGGCGGATGTTCTCCACCCCGGGGGTATTCATGGGCACCAGGATCTGCGACTGCTGCAGGTGCTTGGGGGCGTCCGGGTCGGTCTTGACCATGACGATCATGATCTTGCAGCGCGGGTCGCCGGCGCCGGAAATATAGTGCTTCTCGCCGTTGATCACCCACTCGTCGCCCTCCAGTACCGCGCTGGTAGAGATGTTGGTGGCATCGGATGAGGCAACGTCAGGCTCGGTCATCGCGTAGGCAGAGCGGATCTCGCCATTGAGCAGCGGCTGCAGCCATTCCTGCTTCTGCGCCTCACTGCCGTACTTGTGCAGCACTTCCATGTTGCCGGTGTCGGGCGCGGCACAGTTGAACACCTCCGCGGCGATATGGGACTTGCCCATCTCTTCCGCGAGGTAGGCGTATTCAACAGTGGTCAATCCCGAGCCGTGCTCGCCGTCGGTCAGGAAGAAATTCCACAGCCCTGCGGCCTTCGCCTTGCCCTTCAGGGTCTCCATGATTTCAGTCTGGCGGGCGGTGAACTGCCAGCGGTCGCCGACGCCGATCTCGACGATGTATTCCTCCTCGACCGGGGCGATTTCCTCGGCCACGAAGGCCCTGACCTGCGCCAGCAGGGGCTGCAACTTGTCACTGATTCCAAGATCCATGATGTACTCGCTTCTCTGGTAAAAGATGAGTGAAAGGCGGCCGCGGCTACTGCCCGGCCCCCGGGGTGAGCGCTGCCGCGTAATCCGCCTTCAGCTGCCGTTTGAAAATCTTGCCCGAGGCGATGCGCGGCAACTGCTCGCGCTGCAGCCAGATGTGCGCCGGCACCTTGAACGCCGCCAGGTGTTCGCGCAGGTAGTCCTGCAGGTCCGCGGCTGCAAGTTCCTGCCCTGCGCGCATCACCACGACCGCAGCCACCGCTTCGCCCAGACGTTCGTCGGGCAGGCCGAATACGGCTACCTCCATGACCGCCGGGTGCTTGTGGATGGCGGCCTCCACTTCGATGCAGCTGATATTCTCGCCACCGCGAATAATGATGTCCTTGATCCGGTCGACGATGTAGAGAAACCCGTGCTCGTCCAGCCGGGCCACGTCACCGGTGTGGAACCAGCCGTCGACAAAGGCCTCCCGGGTGGCCTCGGCCTTGTTCCAGTAGCCGCGGCAGTTGGCGGTGGACTTGATGCACAGCTCCCCCTGTTCGTCCACCGGCAGGCTGTTGCCGTCGCCATCAATGATCTTGAATTCCGTTACCGCGGGGACGATGCGCCCGGTGCTGGCGGGGTTGGCGACATAGGCTGCGCCGGCGTTGACCGCGCCGATGGCGTTGGTCTCGGTGAGACCGTAGCCAATGCCTGGCACCGAGCGCTTGAAGGTGGAGGCAATCTCGCCGACCTGGTCCGGGGGGCGCGCCGCGCCCCCGGAAAAGATGTCCACCAGCGAGGAGATGTCACGGTCCGTGTCCCGGGCCGCCGCCTGCAACTCCGCGGACATGGTGGGCACGCCGTTGAACCAGGTGATGCGCTCCGCTTCAATCAGGCGCAGGGCCTCCTGCACATCCCACTTGTGCATGATCACCAGCTTGCGGCCGATCAGCAGCGACAGCAGGAAGGCCGAGTGGCTGGCGGTGCAGTGGAACAGGGGAATGGTGAGCAAGCCGGCGGGAGGCAGCGAAGACGCCGCAGAATCGTCGGCGAGCATCTTGCTCACCGTGCCCAGCAGCATCCAGCTCCAGAGTGCCGCGAGGATGGCGCGGTGGGTGGACACCGCACCCTTGGGGTGCCCGGTGGAACCGGAGGTGTACATGATGGTGGCATCATCCTCGGGCGCCACCTCGACCTCGGGCATCGCCGCACCGGCAAACTCCGCCTGCAGGGCGTCGAAATCCTCGGTTGCCAGCGGCAGATCGGACACATCCCCCACCGCAATAATGCGCAGCTGGTAGCGTTCGGCAATCGGTGCCAGGCGCGCCGCGCGCTCCGGATCCGCCACCACTATCCGGCTGCCGCTGTCCTCGATGCCGTAGTCGAGTTCATCCGTGGTCCACCAGGCGTTCATGGGTACCGCCACCGCGCCGATGGAGACGATGGCAATGAATGCCATCATCCACTCCGGATTATTGCGACTGGCGATCGCCACCCGGTCCCCGGGAGCCACGCCGAACCTGCGCTGCAGGGCAGCTCCCAGGGCAGCGCTGCGGGCCCGGGTTTCGGTGAAGCTGTAGCGCTGGTCGCGGTAGACGACAAACTCCCTGTCGCCGTGATTCTGCATCAGCGCGCAATAGGCGCCGAGGTTGGCGGGCATGGTGACGTAGGTCTGGAAGTCCACGCCGTTGATGCGCACCCCTTCGGTGGCGAAGGGCTGCCCGTCGGCGGTGAGGGCGGCGACGGTGGCCGCGTACTGTTCGAGTGCCGGATCCATTGGGATTGTTATCGCTCCGTCCCGGGGACCGCTAGAACCCGCTCAAGCGGGCAAAACGGTCGAGGTGGTAGTTATAGTCACCAAAGCAGTGCTGGGCAACCCGGGCCCGCTTGATGAAAAAACCGATGTCGTACTCGTCGGTCATGCCGATGCCGCCGTGCATCTGGATGCCCTCGTTGGTAGCGCGCTGCGCGACCTCACAGAGCTTGGCCTTGGCGGCGCTGGCCAACTGCGGCAGTTCGGGATCGTCGGCATCGATCGCCTGCAGTGCCTGCAACACGATGGAGCGGGCCAGTTCCAGCTCCGCGAACAGTTCCGCCGCCCGGTGCTGCAGTCCCTGGAAGGAACCGATCAATTTGCCGAACTGCTTGCGCTCCTTGAGGTAGGCCACCGTGCGTTCAAATGCCTCGGTGGAGAGGCCCAGCAACTCGGAGGCCAGGCCGATATTGGCAATATCCAGGGTGCGGCCGAGGCCCGTCCAGGCCTGGCCCGGCACGCCCATGACCGCATCAGCAGCTACCTTTACGCCTTCAAGGCGCAGGGCGCCAACACCGCGCGAGTCCACCAGGCTGCGCCGCTCAATGGTCAGGTTCTGCGCGCCGGCGGCGACCAGAAAGGCCGTCAGGCCATCGCTGTCACCCGCGCTGCCCGCAGTGCGGGCAATGACCACAAAGTGATCCGCCGCCAGGGCATCCAGCACCAGGGTCTTGCTGCCAGTCAGGGTATAGCCGTCGCCGTCGGCATTCGCGGCCAGCGCAGTTTGCTCCGGTGCATGCCGGGCACCCTCCTGCAGTGCCAGCGAGACCAGTATTTCACCGGCGGCGAGCGCTGGCAGCAGAGCCTGCTTCTGGGCCTCGGTGCCCAGTGCATCGACTGCCGTGGCGCCCACCAGGACCGACGCCTGCAGCGGCGTGGGACTCAGGTGGCGCCCGGCCTGCTCCAGCACCAGGCCGAGGCCGGTATAGCCGTAACCGAGGCCGCCGTAGGCTTCGGGAATGGCGATGCCGGGCCAGCCCATGGCGGCAATCTCCCGCCAGACCTCGCGGGAAAAACCAAGCTCGTCACCCGCATCGCGCAGGGCGCGCAATTGCGCCACCCCGGCTTTTTCCGCCAACAGGCCGGCGGCGGATTCCTTGAGCATGACCTGCTCTTCAGTGAGTACCAGTGCCATTGTGTCTGCCCTCTTCTACGCTCAGTCCGGCAGGCCCAGGACCCGCTTGGCGATGATATTCAGCTGCACTTCGGAGGTGCCGCCCTCAATGGAATTGCCCTTGGAGCGCAACCAGTCGCGACTGGTGACGCCGCCCTGATAAACCTCGCCCTCCCAGCCCAGGGCCGGCTCGCCGCCGATGGCGATATTGAGTTCATTGCGGCGCTTGTTCAGCTCGGTGCCGTAGTACTTGAAAATCGACGAGGCGGCACCCAGGCCCTGCCCCGCCTTCGCCTCGTCCCCGACCCGGCTCATGGTGGCGGCGAAGGCCATGGCATCCAGCTGATACTGGGCAATGGTATGACGCAGGATGCCGTTGCCGAGGCGGCCGCTGGCGTCGGCACCCACGGTCTCAAGCGCGGTCTCGCCGAGAGATTTCTTCGGCGCCGCACCGAAGCCCGAGATCATCTCGCGCTCGTGGGTGAGCAGGTACTTGGCAATGGTCCAGCCCTTGCCTTCCTCACCGACAAGGTTGCGCTTGTCCGCCTTCACGTTGTCGAAGAAAGTCTCGCAGAAAGGTGAGGAGCCGCTGATCAGGCGGATAGGACGGGTGCTGACACCGGGGTTGGCCATGTCGAAGAGGACGAAGCTGATGCCCTCGTGCTTGCTGCCACTGTTGTCGGTGCGCACCAGGCAGAAGATCCAGTCCGCCTTGTCGGCATAGGACGTCCAGACCTTCTGGCCATTGATGATGTAGTGGTCGCCGTGGTCTTCGGCGCGGGTCTGCAGGCTGGCCAGGTCGGAGCCGGCATTGGGTTCGGAGTAGCCCTGGCACCAGCGAATCTCGCCGCGACAGATCGGTGGCAGGTGCTCGAGTTTCTGCTCCTCGTTGCCGAACTGCAGCAGCGCCGGGCCAAGCATGGAGATGCCGAAGCTGTCCAGCGGGCGACGGGCATTGATCCGTGCCATCTCCTGCTGCAGGATCTTGCACTGTTCCTTGTCCAGGCCGCCGCCGCCATATTCCCGGGGCCAGTGCGGCACGGTCCAGCCCCGGGCCGCCATGCGCTCGCACCACAGTTTCTGGTCGGGATGTTTGATTTCCGGGTTGCGCCCACCCATGTACAGGTCCTCGAAACTGCGGACCGGTTCACGCATCGCCGGCGGACAATGGTCTTCCAGCCAGGCGCGGGTTTCAGCGCGGAATTGCTCCAGGTTGCTCACGGGATCACCTCTTCGGGGCCGGGCGGCCACCGTCCAGTTCACTGCGCGGGCCGGGGTCCGCGCAAACCGGATTTGAACATACAGTATGTTTTGCTAACTTTCAAGAATGCCCGGGTTTGTCCGCGTACATGTAGCGATCGGCGGCAGTGAGCAGGGCGTCGACGCTGTCACCGTCATCGGGCCAGATGGCGACCCCCACGGCTATTGCCACCGAAACGGTCTCCGCTCCCAGAACGGCAGGCCCATCCAGGGCGCCGCGCAGGCGCTCCGCCACCCGCCCCGCGCTGGCCCGGTTGTCGATGCCGTGAACGATCAGCAGGAATTCATCACCGCCGAGCCGACCGGCGTAGTCGGCCTCCCGCAGAAATCCCCGCAGGCGCAGGGCCACCTCCACCAGCAGGGCGTCACCGGCCTGGTGCCCGAGCTCGTCGTTCACCCGCTTGAAGCGGTTGAGGTCCATCATCACCACCGCGAAACTTTCGTCGTGACGCAGGGCCCGCTCTAGGGTCCGTCTCAGGGTCTCGTCGATGCTGCGCCGGTTGGGCAATCCGGTCAGCACGTCCTCACTGGCCAGTTGCAGGGTGTGCCGGTGCTCGCGAAAATAGCAGGCCACGGTGATGCTGAAGGTCCAGCCCATCAGGTACAGTGAGGTACCCACGAAAAGTACCGACCGCGCCAGCACCAGGTCCCGGACGGGGTCGAGCATGACCTGCAGCGACGACCACCAGCGGAACAGGAATCCCAGCGCAAACAGGGCGGCGAAGAGGGCGGAGAGCTGGTAGATCCGAAACTCGTCGCGGCGGGTTTTCCAGACCATGACCATCGCAACCGCCAGCAGCCCGGTCGCCGCCAGCGGGTCGTGCCAGAGGTAACGGGCAATGGCATCATCACGGTTCACCCAGGCCAGCAGGGCGAACAGCGGGACCAGCAAAAAAACCAGTTTCCAACGCCGGTTGGAATGATGGCCGCGAAATCGAAGACTGCCTTCCAGGGTGAGCATCACCGCGGACAGTGACAGCGTGTTATTGACAAAAATCAGGTACGGCTCGACTCCACCGCGCCCCGCAACCGGTACCAGGACCAGAAAGGCCACCGCACTGGCCGCCGACGCCAGAAACCAGTGGAAAACCCCTTTCATCCCGTGATTGATGCGCCACAGGACCAGCATGATGAGCGTGCACACGCTCGCTGTCATGGCGATCATCAGGAACAATGTTGGCACATGAAGTGCGTTCATCGGAGCGCCGGAATTGAAATGAACGCACCATATTGGACAAGCCCGACTGGATGTCAATGCCCCATAAGCGGTGTGGTGCTATACGGTCGCCCAGGTGGGGCCTCAGAGTTGCGCCCGCGGCATCTCCACCTGGGAAGTGACGATGCCACCGTTGACACCGTAAACCTCACCGGTCACATAGTCCGCGGCCGGCGAGGCCAGGTACAGGGCGCAGGCGGCGATGTCCTCGGCAGCACCGAGCCTGGCCATGGGGGTTTTCGCGAGCATGGACTGCTCCAGTTCCGCGTTCATGAAGTTGCCCAGGGCTGTAGTCAGGATGGCGCCGACGCCAATGGCGTTAACCCGCACCTTGGGGGCAAAGTCCTGCGCCAGCTCCCGGGTGAGCCAGGACAGGGCCGCCTTGCCGGTACCGTACGCGGCGAAACCGGGCTGCGGATGGCTGCCGGCCATGGAGGAGATGTTGACGATGGCGCCCTTGCCGGTGGTGGCGACCATCTGCGGCACGCTCAGACGGGAGAGGGAAAACGCCGTGGTGACGTTGAAGTGGAAGCAGGCATCGAACTCTTCATCGGTGGTGTCCAGCGCCGGCTTGGGACCCCAGCCGCCGGCGTTGTTGACCAGGATGTCGAGACGCCCAAACTCAGAGACAGCCTGCGCCACCAGGTCCGTGCGCTGCTGCGCCTCCATCACGTCACAGACAACCACCAGGGCGCGCTGGCCCCGGGCCCGGACCTCGGACGCTGTTTCCTCCAGTTCGCTGCGGGTGCGCGCGGAAATCACCACGTTGGCGCCGGCATCGGCGTAGGCAATGGCGGTTGCGGCGCCGATGCCGCGGCCGGCGCCGGTGATGATGGCTACCTGTCCGTCGAGGCGGAAGCGATCGAGAATACTGGCCATGGGATACTCCTGGTCGGTGTTGCGGAAGGTGTCGGTCAGTCCACCGCGGCGGCGGGGATGGTGTTCAGCTGCAGATCATTGGGCGGATTGTGCACACACCAGGTGCCCGCCGGATGATAGATATAGGCGACGCAGGCATTGCAGTTGTCGCAGCCGGACTCAGTCAGTTCCCCGCTGCGGAATTTGTTCACCAGTGCCGGGTCGTGGATCAGCGCCCGGGCCAGTACCACGCACTCAAAGCCTTCCGCCATCGCCTGCTCGGCATTGGCCAGGCTCTTGGTACCGCCCAGGTAGGCCAGCGGCAGATCCACGGCGGCGCGGATTTTCCGCGAGTAATCGAGAAAGTACATTTCCCTGAAATCGACCTTGGGTTCGCTGGAGGCCGCCGCTTTCATCATCAGCGCCGTTACCCACTCGCCCTGCTGCTTGAGCACCCGGCTGATGGTTTCGCGATTCATGTTGCTGCCGAACATGAACCAGGTGGATTCCACGTTGCGACCGCCGGACAGCACCAGCATGTCGGCGCCCGCGGCCTGCAGGGCCCGGGCGGTAACAATCGCATCCTCGACCGTGGCACCGCGGCGGACACCGTCGGCCACGTTGATCTTGGCCAGCACCGCCAGCTCCCTGCCCACCGCCTGCTTGACCGCCGCCAGCACGCGGGCCGGGAAGCGTACGCGATTCTCCGCGCTGCCACCGTACTCGTCCTCGCGGCGATTGCTCAGCGGCGAGATGAACTGGTTCAGCAGGTAGCCGTGGCCCATGTGCAGCTCCACCGCGTCGAAGCCTGCCTCCCGCGCCAGCTCCGCGGCGGTGACAAATTCCGCCACCACCTGCGTCATGTCCGCCCCGGTCATCGCGCGCTGGAAGAAATTGCCCTTCAGCGCCCCCGCGGGATTGAACCCGGCCGAGGAGCTGATGGTGCGGCCGCGCACTTTCATGCCGGTAACGAAAGAGCCGCCGTGGGTAATCTGCGCGGAAATGGCCGCCCCTTCGTCGTGCACCGCCTGGGTCAGCACCCGCAGGTCGGGCAGGACCTCGGGACGCATCCAGATCTGGTTGGGCAGGGTGCGCCCCACCTTTGCCACCGCCATGTAGGCTACCGTGGTCATCCCCACCCCGCCCGCGGCCAGCTCCCGGTGGTGTTTGACCAACGCCTTCGTGGGCTTGCCATCCAGGCACATCGCCTCGTTGGCGCCGGATTTGATAAACCGGTTGCGCAGGGTCAAGGGACCCAGGGTGACCGGGTCAAAGGGGGATATTGCTGACGTCATGGTGCAGCCTCTCGGCATAGAATGTACAGGCAGAGGATATTACCCCCCTGGGCCCGCCGTCGCGATGGCCGCCAAAGGCACAGCCCTGATCGGTTCAACATGGCAGGCAGCGCCCGGGTCAGGGCACCACCGGTAACCACCAGAACAGCACCGTGCTGCACAGGGTGGCCAGGATCCAGCCCCACCAGCGACTGGCGGCCACACTGCCCGGCTCCAGCTGCAGCCACAGCATCCAGCCGTAGCGGGCAACCAGAACCAGGGTGGCCAGGGTGGCCGCCTGCAACAGCAGCGGCATGTGCGCCGCCAAAGGCAGGTCGGGCGCCCCCAGCAGCGCCTTTTTCATGACCTCCTTGGCCAGCGCACCGCTGGTGAATGCCAGCCCCAGCAGGGACAACCCGGGCAGGGCAATCAGTAGCCACAGCAACAGCCGCAACAGGCGGCTGGCGGGGAGTACCAGCCCCACCGCGAGGAACAGGCAGCCCTTGGCGAGGCCATGGTGGAGGGCAAACAGGGCGATGGCCGGCAACAGCGCGGCTACCTGACCGGGCACCGCCAGCGCGGCGCCCACCGGCACCGTGATCAGGCCCATCTGGCTGATGCTGGACCAGGCCAGCACCGTTTTCGGGTCCCGCTGCAACATGCCGAAGAGGGCGGCGCCCAGGGAACCGACAAAGCCCATCACGATCAGGAACTGGCCCCAGGCCTCCCAGCCAGCCTCGCCGATGGGCAGGGTCAGCAGCCAGCCCAGCAGACCGGCCTTGATCATCGCCCCGCTCAGCACCGCGCTGGCCGGCGTGGGTGCCACCGGATGCGCCAGGGGCAGCCAGAAGTGCAGCAGCGGCAATCCCGCCTTCACCCCGAAACCGGCAATGAACAGTGCGGTGATCAACCCGCCGGCGCTGCTGGCGCCAATGCCGGCGGCCAGATCCGCCAGCAGCAGGCTGTCCGCGGCCTGGGCCGCGAGCAGGAACCCGGCGAGCATTGCCATTTCACCGAACAGGGCCATGACCAGGTAGACCCGCCCGGCAAAACGCGCGCGGTCGCTGCCATCATGGACCACAAGGCCGTAAGCGGCGAAGGTCATCAGGGAAAAGAAACTGTAGAAACTGACAATGTCCCCGGCCAGCACCAGGCCGAGATTGCCCGCCAGGGTCAGGCCCCAGAACACGCCGAAGCGGCGCAGGTGGTCCGCGCCCAGGTAACCGACCGCATACAGTCCCGCCGCGCTCCACAGGAGCGCGGTCAACAACAGGAAACTGCGCCGCAGTTCGTCCAGCACCCAGGTGCCGCCCAGCATCAGCCAGGGCAGCTCCAGGGTCCAGGGCACCGTGGACGACAGGGCCAGCAACAGCGCCGGCAGGGGCAGCAGCGGCATGGCCACGCGCAGGGCACGGCGCCAACCTGGCCGCGCCGCCAGCAGCGGATACAGCAGCGGCAGCAGCACGCTGATCGCAACCAGGGGGACTGGCGCCAGGGCGTTCACGGCAGGTACATCCGTACAGCGATAAGCTGGGCCCAGGAAAGGGGGCTGAAGGCCGTCGCCGCCAGCAGGCCGACCAGTACCAGCATCAGGGTGGTAATCAGCGGCGGCCAGAACAGCCAGGCATTGGTTTCCAGCCGCCCCCAACGCCGCTCCTCCGGCCACGGTCCGGCGACAGAACAGAACCAGAGCCGGTAGACAATCGGCAGAAAGTAGGCGGCGTTGAGCAGGCTGCTGACCAGCAGAACCAGGATCACCCACTCCATGTTCGCAGCCAGGGCGCCGGTGCCCATGGTCCACTTGGTCACAAACCCGGCCAGCGGCGGCACCCCGATCATGCCCAGGGCCGCGACAGTAAAGGCCACCGATGTCGCGGGCATGCGCGCGCCGGCACCGTCCAGCTCATCTACCCGGTGCACGCCGAGGGTTTCGGCGTAGTTCCCGGCGCAGAAAAACAGGGTGATTTTCATGATGCCCTGGTGCAACAGGTGCGCCAGCCCGCCCACCGTACCGATTGGCCCGAACAGGGTCACCCCGAGGATGATATAGGACACCTGGCTGATGGTGGAGTATGCCAGCCGGCGCTTGAGGTCGATCTGCGACAGGGCCCGCACGGAACCGAACAGAATGGTGAAGGCGGCCAGCCAGGCCAGGGGTTCCAGCAGTCCCTGTCGGTAGGCAAAGTCGATACCGTAGATGTCATAGACCATCCGGACGATGCCGAAGGCACCTGCCTTGACCACCGCCACCGCATGCAACAGGGCGCTGACAGGCGCCGGCGCCACCATGGCCTGGGGCAACCAGCCATGCACCGGGAACATGCCTGCCTTGACCCCGAGGCCGGCGATCAGGAGGATAAAAATCAGCGTCAACTGGCCATGTAGCGCCGGGTCCACCCCCTGGAAGTGTCCCGTATCCTGGAATGCCAGATCCCCCAACAGGCCGTGCAGCCAGGCAATCCCCAGCAGCAGCACCACGCCGCCACCGAGGGTATAGATAATGTAGTTGCGGCCGGCCTGCAGGGACTTGGCGGTACCCCGGTGCACCACCAGTGGATAGGTCGACAGGGTGAGCATTTCATAGAACAGGAAAAAGGTGAACAGGTTCCCCGCCAGGGCAATGCCCATGGTGCTGGCCACGCAGAGACTGAAGAAGCCAAAGAAACGGCTGCGATTGGGCGAGTCTTCCAGGTAGCCGACCGCGTACAGGGTCGTGAACAGCCAGAGTATCGCCGACAGCCCGGCAAACAGCATCGCCAGGGCATCGGCCCGCAGCATGAAGCTCACGCCGGGCAGCATGGTGAAACTGACGCTGAACTCCACGCCGCGGAAAACGCCCCAGGTCATGATCGCGACGATGCCCAGCTTCAGCAAGGCCGCCAACACGTTGACCAGGGTGCGCAGGCGATGGCTGCTCTCGGGCAGGGCGAAAATCACCACCGCTGCCAGCAGCGAACTCAGCAGGGCCAGAATCGGCAACAGCGCGGTGAGGCTCATGGCTGCGCGGCCTCTACGCCGGCAACCACCTCGAAGGGCAGCGCCAGCACCGACAGCACCGGCTCCGCCACCAGTCCCAGGCCCAGTGCCAGCAGGGCCAGGACCATCGGGATAACTTCCAGGCTCCTGGGTGGATGATAAAATTCATCGCTGTCGCTGTCCTCGAGAAACGTGGCGCGGTAAATGCGGAATACGTAGGCGGCCGCCAGCACACCACCCAACAGCAATACTGCGACCCACCACCACTGACCGCTGGCCAGGCTGGCCTGCAGCAGCAGCCACTTCGCTGCGAAGCCCCCCGTCGGCGGCAATCCCATCAGGGACACCCCCGCCAGGCCGAAGGAGAACAGCGAAAATGGCAGATAGTGGCTCACCCCTCCCAGCGCATCCACGCGCTTGCTGCGCACCGACAGGATCAGGTTGCCGGCGGCAAGGAACATTGCGCTCTTGGCCAGGGCATGACTGATGACCTGCAGGGTCATGCCCTGCTGCGCCAGCAGGGACACCGGCTCCGCCACCGCGAAGGTCAGTGGAAACAGCAGGAACAGGTAGCCGATCTGGGCCACCGACGAATAGGCGACGACCTGCTTCAGATGCGGTTGACGGAAGGCAAGCCAGCTGCCCCACAGTACTGCCGCCGCGCCCAGCACACCGATGAACTGCGCCAGCCACTGGCCCCCCAGGCGATCCCCCAGCTCCAGCCACAGGCGCGCGGCGATATAGAACGAGGCCTTGACCACCAGCCCCGACAGCAGCGCACTGACCGGGGATTTGGCAATGCCGTGAGCCGGCGGCAGCCAGAAGTGCATGGGGAACAGTGCGGTTTTCAGCGCCAGACCCGCCAGCATCAGCAGCAGTGCCATGGTCAGTGCGGGCTCTCCGGTCACCAGCAGTTCATCAACAACCGCCAGCGACAGGGTACCGAAGCGCCCGTACACCAGGGCCACGCCCAGCAGGTAGGCCAGAGACCCCAGCAGGGCCGCAAACAGGTAGCGCAGCGCGGCGCGCAGGGCCGCCGCATCACCCCCCAGGGCCACCAGGCCTACGGCGGCGAGGCTGATCAGTTCCAGGCCGACATAGAGATTGAACAGGTCCGCCCCCAGCCAGACTCCATTCAGCCCCGCCCACAGGAACCAGAACAGGGGCCAGAAATAGCGCTGCCAGGGCTTGCCGGCATCCAGGTAGACGCCGGCATGCAGGCCGCAGGCAGTGGCCACGGCCGCGGTGAGGAGAACGAAGGTCACCGCCAACCCGTCCACCCGCAAGGCAATGCCCAGCGGCGCCTCCCAGCCGCCAAGGGCATAGAAAAAGCCGCCGCCCTCCACCACCGCGAACCACAGAGCCAGGGAGACCAGCACCTGAATCAGCATGCCCAGCCAGCTCAGCCGACGGCCCCAACGGAAGTCCAGCAGCAGGGACAGGGCCGCCCACGCCAGCGGCGTGAACAGCAGGCCGGCCATCAGCCACTGGCTCAAGACCCTGCTCCGCCATGGTCCGCTGCACTCCCCGCGGACAGGGAGGTATGGCCGGTGAGGTGGAAGTAGCGACGAATCAGCACAATGGCCAGGGCGGTCGCGGCAATCGCGACCACAATGCCCGTGAGCACCAATGCTTGCGGCACCGGATCCGGGCCACTGCGATGCTGGGCCAGCCCCACCAGCACCAGGAACACGCCCGAACCTATCAGGTTGAATGCCAGCAGACGCCGCAGCAAGTGCGCGAGGAGCAGGAAACCTGCCAACCCGATACCCGACAGCAACACCCCCGCCAGCGCGTACAGCAGGCCCGAACTCACGACTCGCCCTCCTCCGGCTCGGAGGCTCCGTTCACGGGTGCCGCCACGAACAGCGCCAGCAGGATCATGCCGATGGACAGCGCCAGCCCGGTCTCGATCAACAGGATCAGCGGCCCCGCCAGTCCCGGTGGATAGGCCAGGAACGGGCTGCCGTCCAGCGCACCGGCGACGGCGACCAGCAGGAATACCGCGAACCCCAGCACCAGGCCCAGGCGCAACAGCCCACCGGGGCGAATGAAGTCCATGGGCAAGCCGCCGAGGCGCATCAACACCCCGGTTGCCGCCAACACCGCACCGGCCTGGAAGGCACCGCCGGGACGGTGCGAGCCGGCCCACAGCAGATACCCGCACAACAACAGCATCAGCGGTATGAACCAGCGTTGCAGGGCGTACAACAGGGCGTCGGAACTGCGCAGGTCGGGATCCTCAAGCGAACTGGTCGCCGCCAGGGATATACCGGCCATCGCGGCGATCACCAGCACCCCGATTTCAAGCAGCGTGTCGTAGCTGCGGAAATTGAGCAGCACCGCGGTCACCGCATGCTCGACGCCGCTGTCGCCCAGGCGGCTGGCAAGCAGTGCTGGCAGGTCAGGCGTAAACGGCGTTGCGGCAATCGCCCATACCGTTGCCAGCAGCAGTAGCGTAAACGCGACGCAAGCCAGCAGGGAAAGACCCAGCAACCAGCGTCTCATCGATCACCACCTTCGGCACCGGGTCCCGACCCCCGACCCCGGCTGAAATGACTGACCGCGTCCAGCAGCAGCACGCCGGTCAGGCCGGCGCCGATCGCCACCTCGGCAAGAGCGATGTCAGGCGCCTGCAGCCGCACCCAGGCCACCGCCATCAAGAGTCCGAAGGCCATGAACATGACCACCGCCCGGAACAGGTCCCGCGACAGCAACACGGCTGTCGCGGTTCCCAACAGGGCGAGCACCAGCAATCCATCCAGCCAGAATTCAGACATCGTGACGATCCCCGGAACGATCAGCCGACGCCGGCTCCGCCGTGGTGGCACGCAGGGCCCTGCCGACCAGATGCGCCGCGGTAGCACTCGCCGCCAGCGCCACCCCCCAGATCAGCAGCAGCTTGAGTACCGTGGCAAAACCGGGCAGCGAGGGCAGCAGGCCGAGCACAATGAAGCCCAGGCCCAGATTGTCGGCCTTGGTCAGGGCATGGATGCGGCTCAGGGTATCGGGCAGGCGAAACAGGCCGAGGGTGCCGACCGAAAAAAACAGGCAACCACTGCCAAGCAGCAGCCCCTGCAGCAGTGGCAACGCAACCTCAGGAATCATTCGCTTCCCCTTCACGGTCGGCGCTGGCAACCTGCACCACGCGGGTAACAAATGCCGCCGTCGCCAGTACTGTCAGCAACGCCAGGGTCAGCGCCACATCGCGCAGGGACGGCATGTTCTGGGCCTCGGCCAACACCAGCAGCAGGGCAACACCGGTGGTACCAAACAGCTGCGACGCCAGCATCCTGTCCGCGGCCGCGGGGCCCCACCAGATGCGCAGCAAGCCGAGCAGCAGCATCAGCAGCAGAAAAACCGCAACCGCATTCAGCAGCAGCGTCACGGTGAGGAGTCCGCTGCAGCTGCCGGGGCAACGGAGAACATGGCGGCTATGTGGCGCTCAGTGCGCCGCATCTCTGCGGCTATTGGCATCCGGGTATCCAGGCAATGCAATTCCAACTGGCGACCGCGCAGGGTAACACTGAGGGTGCCCGGCAACAGGGAGAGAGTATTGGCCAGCAACCAGCGGGGGCCACCCTCCGGCAGGGTGGTTGCCAGCGAGCAGTAACCGGGGCGTATGGGCAGCGCCGGTTGCAGCAGGCGCCCGGCGATATCCAGCCCGGCAATCAGCGAACGATAAAGGAAATAGCCTGCAAAGCGCAGGCCGCCGAGGGGCCGGATCCGGTAGGGGGAGGGGGCAAAGAAACGCAGGGACACCACTCCGACCGGTACAGCCACCAGCAGGCCAAAACCGAGACTCGCGATCTCACCCTCGGCAAGAGCCCACCAGGCCAGCAGCAACAAGGCGACACGGCCTGCCAGAGTACGCAGCATCTATTCGACTCCCACGCGGTTCTTGCCCTCCCGCTTGGCTTTGTAGAGCGCACTATCGGCGCGTTTCAACAGGTCGGCAAAAGACTCGCCCGACTTGTGGGCGGTAACCCCGATGCTGACGCTGAGGGCCAGGGAATCGACACTGCTGTCCTCAACGGTGAACATCGTGGAGCTGATCGCCTCGCAAATCTGGCGACCCTTCCTGGCCGCGACGCGTGCCGACGCGCCCGGGAACACAAGGGCGAATTCGTCGCCGCCGTAGCGGGCAAAAAAATCCTCGCTGCGAATCACGTTGCGACAGATGGCAACCAGCGCCAGTAGTACCCGGTCGCCTACCGGGTGTCCGTAGTGATCATTGACGAACTTGAAGTTGTCCAGATCCAGCAGCAGCAGCGCGAAGCCGTTTTTCCGCGAGCCTCCGGCTTCGAGCAGGCCGCCGACAAACCAGTCGAAAGCGCGCCGGTTGTAGATACCGGTAAGCCCGTCCCGGCGCGACTCGTCCTGCGCCACTTCAAGTTCATTGCGCAGCACTTCGACCTGGCCGGCGAGACCGTGGATGCTGCTGGCCTCGACCTCCTGTTTGCGTCGCAAGGTCTCCCGCAACTGGTCTATCTCCAGCGCGAGACCCGACTTGAGCTTGCGGATATCCTCCAGCCGACCCAGTGCCGTCATGGTCTCGATCTGTTCGAGCATGGTCGAGTTGTAGGCACTATTGCGCGAATTCATTTCCACGACCGCCTTCGTCAATATATTGACGATCATCCGCAGCTCGCCGTCCAGCTCCCGGAGATAGTGCTGCTGACGGGTAATGAATTCCGGAATGAAAGCGGCCTCCTCGCGCAATGCATGCAGCGACCGGCCGGACTCCTCAAGCCGCTGCAGCTGTGTGCGGAGCCGTTCCAGCCCGCTGTGGAAGCTGGCGATATCGAGCTCCGCGTCGTCCACGGCGAACTGCCCCAGCCACGTCAACAAATTGTCGCCAAGGCCGCGGCTGGCCTGCTCGCGCGCTGTACACGCAGCCAGCTGGGATTCCGTGTTTACGTCGTCTCCTGCTGGAGCATCTCTTCGTTTCCTGAACAACATGGTAATTTTTCCCGAGGATTCAACAACGCCATTCCCACAGCGAGCAATAACATGGGCGGAAGCACCGCGTGCACTGGCACCTAAAAGAATCTGGTCACGATGACAGAATGCAATTGCCAGCAAGAGGGATATTACCTAATCTGGAAAAAAAGAATACCGTGACACAAAACCGTGAGGCTTGTAATCGCGGAGTGAGGACAGTAATTGCATGACGCCTGACACCAACCCCAAGGCTGCGGATCTTGCGCGCTTGCAGCGCGAGCTGCAGCAACGCGAGCGCGAGTTCGAAGCGATCAACCGGCATGCCCTGGTGAGCATCACCGACCAGGCCGGGCGCATTCAGCATGCCAATGCACTGTTCTGTGAAACCTGCGGCTTCACCCTGGAAGAGCTGCGCAATCGACGCCACGACATCATCGGTTCCGGCACCCACTCGCGGGAGTTTTTCCGCGACCTCTGGGCCACACTCGCCGGCGGTGAAATCTGGTCCGGCGAAATGTGCAACCGGCGCAAGGACGGCGAGCTGTACTGGGTCACCTCCACCATCACGCCGTTTCTCGACGACGACGGGAAACCCTGGCAGTACGTATCCATCTGTACCGACATCACCAGCACCAAGGTTGCGGAAGCGAACCAGCGTCGCCAGCACCGGGTGGAACGCATGGTCAGCGAGCTCAGTGCCAACCTGGCCACCGCCGTGGACCAGGCCGCGGCAGACCCGGTGCTGCAGCGCTTTTTGCAGGAAAGTGGCGAGCACCTGGGGGCGGATCGCGCCTACCTGCTGCTGTACTCCGATGACGACGAACGCATGAACATGACCCACGAATGGTGTGCGGACGGTGTCAGCTCCAAGTGGGAGACAGCGCTTGACCTGCCAGTGGCGGCGTTTCCCTGGTGGCAACAGCAGATGACGGAAAACCGGGTCACCCTGCTGCCCGACATTTCCCGACTACCCGCCAGCGCCAGCGCGGAAAAAGATTTCATGACAGCGCACCAGGCCCTCTCTGTCGCCGGCATCCCGCTGATGATCAACGGCAGGTTACAGGGCTGCATCGGCTACGACTCGGTTCGTGCGCGCAGAGAATGGCGCGACCAGGACGTCACCCTGCTGGCGGTGATCGGCGACGCCATCAGCAATGCCCTGACCCGGTTTGAATTACACAGGGAAGCCCAGCAACACCGGGAGCGACTGCGACTGGGACAACTCTATGCCGGCATCGGCACCTGGGAGTGGAACCTGCAGACCGACGCCATGTACTGGACGGAACCGGTCGCCAGGCTGTTCGGGATTCCGGAAACCGTGCTCCGTGGTGACACGGACCAGTTCCTGGGAGCGGTACACCCCGACGACAGAGACGCCATCACCGCGGCGATGCGCGCCACCATCCAGGATGACACACCCTACCGCGTGGAACACCGCGTACTGCGGTCCGACGGCAGCGTGCGCTGGCTGCAGCAGTCCGCCGCGGTAAATCGTGACGACAACGGCGCCGCCCTGGCCATGATTGGCATTACCCAGGACATCCATGACCGCAAGCTCGCCGAACTGGCTCTGCTGGAGAACGAGCGGGAGTTGCGCAAGACCCAGCAAATGGCGCGCCTGGGCAGTTGGGAAGAAAACTGCGCAACCGGCGAGATTATCTGGTCCGACATGGTCTACGAGATCCTCGGTCTTCCGCTGGCCGGCACCACACCGACGCTGGAGACACTCGACGAGCGAATTCATCCCGAGGACCGGGACATGCTGGCGGACCTGCGCCAGCGACTGCACGATAGCAGTGCCGCGGTTGATGTTGTGCTACGGGTTGTGCGCCCCGACGGAGAGGTCCGCCATGTGCATCTGCTGGCAAACAGCGAAACCAACAGCGCGGGGGACATGGTCCGCATACGCGGCACGGTCCAGGACGTTAGCCACCTGCAGCAGGTCGAGGAGGACCTGCTGATCATTCGCAGGGTTTTCGACGCTACCAGCCAGGCCATTGGGGTCACCGACACCAGTGGCCATCTGATCTTCAGCAACCGGGCCCACGAGGAAACCCTGGGGTACAACCGCGACGAATGCCTGGGGATGTATTTCGAGACGTTTATAGCCGAGGAAAACCGCGACTGGGTGGCGGATGCAGTCACCCGGGCACTGGAGCAGGGTAAAACCTGGTCGGGGCTGCTGCCGCTGCTGCGCAAGGACGGCAGTGAGGTCCTCACCCTCTCGGATATCGGTGTCATCCAGTCGGAAGATGAGCGCCGACAGTACCTGTTCAACATCTTCAGCGACTACACGCCGGAACAGAAGCGGCAACAGGAGCTGGCGCTGGCCAGGGAAGAAGCCGAGCAGGCCAGCCAGGCGAAGTCGACGTTTCTCTCCAGCATGAGCCACGAGCTGCGCACGCCGATGAACTCCATTCTCGGTTTTGCCCAGCTGCTGGAGTACGATCCGACGCTGGGCCAGGAGCAACTCGACAACGTCCGCGAGATTCTGCGGGCCGGCGGTCATCTACTGACGCTCATCAATGACATACTGGATTTGGCGCGGGTCGAGTCCGGGCAAATCGAGCTGGCGTTGCAACCCATCCCGATTTTGCCCCTGGTGGAAGAATGCATGTCCCTGCTCGCGTCCCAGGCGGAGGCGGACAACATTACCCTGAATCACCTGATAAGCGCCGACTGCAGTGTCCGCGCCGACCGCACCCGCCTCAAGCAGGCGCTGCTCAACCTGCTGAGCAATGCCATCAAATATAATCGCGATGGCGGTGACGTGCACGTAACGGCCAACTCCCATGGCGAAGACAGGGTACGGATTGCCGTCACGGATACCGGTCGGGGGATTCCGACGCACCGGCTGGCGGAACTGTTCCAGTCCTTCAACCGCCTCGACGCCGAGAAAACCAGCGTGGAGGGGACCGGCATCGGCCTGTTCATTACCCGAAGACTGCTGCAGAGGATGGAGGGCAGCGTGGGTGTGAGCAGCGAAGTCGGCAGCGGCAGCACCTTCTGGCTGGAACTGCCGCGGGCCAGTGTGGCCACTCGCAACGATGATGATGCTGTGACGCCAGCAGAGGATGCAGCGACAGGGAAACACGCTAGCCACCACCGGGTGCTGTACATCGAGGACAACCCCGCCAACCTGAAACTGGTCACCCAGATCATGGCGCGCCACGGCATTGAGCTGGTCGGCGCCCTGCTGCCTCGGGAAGGGATCGCGCTGGCCCTGGCATCGCCCCCGGATCTCATACTGCTGGATATCAACATGCCGGAGATGGATGGCTACGAAGTACTCGCGGCACTGAGGGATACGCCGACGCTGAGGTCGATACCAATAATCGCGGTAACAGCCAATGCCATGCACCAGGAGGTCGAACAGGGGATGCAGGCGGGCTTCAATGACTACATTACCAAACCGATCCAGGTAGGACAGTTCCTGGCGACCCTGGAACATTGGCTACACAACACGGAAAAAGCCCTGTAGCGCAGCTGCCGACGGGCTTTCGAAATTGAATCACGGCGGGGAACCTGTTAGCCTTTAGGCCTGCTTTTTCAGGGTCCTGGCGGTATCCATGCAAACCGAAACCATTCCCACCCAGCATCGCCCAAGCACCGGCGGCAGTGTCCTGGAAAACATCGTCAAACTTTCCTCCACTGGCGACATCAAGCTGCTGGACCGCATATTCCTGGAGAGCATCTGCGAGCTGCTGGCGCCGGATTACGCCGTGCTGTGCGTATTCACCGCCAGGGGCAACCTGACAAGAGTAAAACGCTACCGCAACCCGGTGACCCGGGGCTACGAGACTTGCCATCAACAGGAGGCCCTGACCCCGGCACAAGCGGCACTGATCAAACAGGCAAGAACAGCCGCGGATGGTGCTCGCGCTCTGGCGGAAGACGGTCGACAGCTGGCGGCATACAATCTGCAGAATGCCAGCGGCAGGACCGTGAGCCTGCTGCTGCAATGCGGCCCGCGAACAAGCGACGAGCAGATGCTGGCCTTCCGCGCCATCAAGCGGATTTATTTCAACTTCCGCGACTTCATGGATGCATCGCAACGCGACCCGCTGACGGGCCTGCTCAACCGCCGGTATTTTGACGATTGCATTCACCGGGCACTGGAAACAATAGAGGACGAGAAAACCCGCGCGGAAACCGAAGCGCAGCGCCGGGCCACGGACACCCGGCCACCACGACACTGGTTGGCGATTTTGGACATCGATCACTTCAAGAAATTCAACGATTCCTACGGCCACCTGTACGGCGACGAGATCCTGCTGCTCTTCTCCCGCATCATGGAACAGACCTTCCGTGAATCCGATCTCCTGTTTCGCTTCGGCGGCGAAGAGTTCGTCGTCATCACCGAAAATGCCAATCCCGAAGAGGCCATGGCGGCCCTGGAGCGATTCCGGCGCGCGGTACAGGACTACCCGTTTCCACAGGGCGAGCAGGTTACCGTCAGTTGCGGCGCCATCGAGGCGGTTGGCAACCTGTCGGCCACATCGCTACTGGGCAAGGCTGACGAGGCGCTGTATTACGCCAAGAACCACGGACGCAACCGCACCGTGATGTACGAGCAGCTGCTGGCAAGCGGCGAAACCACCGCTGCTACCGCCACCGCGGGTGATATCGAACTGTTCTGACCGGAGCGGCCGGAAGTCCCCGGCAACCTCCCGTACTCAAGAGCCGATATCGCGGAAACGCTCGCGGATGGCCAGCACTTCCGGCAGCTTCGCTTCCAGCAACACCACCAGGTCGGGGTCAAAGTGCTTGCCACTGCTGTCCCTGACATGCGCCAGCGCAGCCTCCACTGTCCAGGCCTTCTTGTAGGGGCGGTCGGACATCAGCGCATCGAATACGTCAGCCAACGCCGCGATCCTGCCTGAGAGGGGAATTTCTTCGCCCGCAAGGCCGTTCGGGTAACCACTGCCATCCCACTTTTCATGATGGGTCAGGGCGATCTCCCGGGCCATGCGCATCAGGCTGGAGTCGTCCCCTTCCAGCATGCTGGCGCCTATAGTGGTATGGGTCTTCATGATCTCCCACTCCTGCGGATCATGCTTGCCCGGTTTCAGCAGGATCGCATCGGGAATACCGATCTTGCCGATATCATGCATCGGGCTGGCGTTCAGGATCAGGTCGGTCTGGTTTTCACTCCAGCCGTACTCCCGCGCCAGCAGCGCACAACAGTAGCTCATGCGCAGAATATGGGCGCCGGTCTCCTCGTCGCGGTATTCAGCCGCCTTCCCCAGGCGCTGCACCACTTCCAGGCGCGTGCGACGCAATTCGCTGGTTCTCTGTCGCACCGTCTCCTCGAGCCAGGTCTTCTGGTCGTGCAGCAGGCGGTGCCCCATGTGGGCATCCAGCAGGTTGCGCACGCGCATGAACAGCTCGTTGCGATCAAAGGGCTTGGTGATGAAGTCGCGCGCGCCCCCGCCCAGGGCACGCAGGAGGAAGTCCTTGCCGTGCTGTGCGGTGAGAATGACGATGGGAGGCAGCAGCGGGTCGCCCAGCGCCTTGAGCTGCTCCATGACCTGGAACCCGTCCAGATGCGGCATGTTGATATCCAGCAGGACGAGATCGGGGCGTGCTGCCTGATACTGGTTCAGCACTTCCCGGGAATCCGCCACCAGCACCAGGTTCTGGAAACCCTGGCTGCGCAGCATCTTGTCCAGCAGGCGCAGATTGGGCGGCTCATCATCCACAATCAGTATGCGGCCACGCTCGCGTATCATCGAACTCATTCCCTGGCTCCCAATAACCGGATTATACGGGTTCACTGACTCGACCGGCATCCAGATGGCGATCCAGCACCTTCAAGAAATAGTCAATCTGCAGCGGCTTGGTAATGTAATCGGCAAAGCCCGCCTGGCGGCCGCGGTCAATGTCCCGCGGCAGGGCATTGGCACTGAGGGCAATGATCGGAACGGACTGCAGCCGCTCCTCGGTACGGAGAATACGCAGTACCTGGTAGCCGTCCAGCCCCGGCAGATTGATATCCAACAGAATCAGGTCGGGCCGCCTGCTCAGGGCCAGCTCGATACCCAGGTCCGGGGTATGCGCCGTCAACAGCCGGATGTGATGGCGATGAGCCATGACCTGTGCCATCAGGCGGATGTTGGAGGGATTGTCCTCGATGTAGATGACCGTATGCTCGATCACACCCGCTGCGGCATCGCCGCCGGGCAAATGCGACTCTTCCGAATGGTCCTCCAGGTCCGTGTCAGGCGCCAACTCCTCCTTCAGCAACTCCACCCAGAAGGTGCTGCCGCGCCCGGGGACGCTGTCCACCCCCAGGTTACCGCCCATCATCTCCACCAGGCGCCGGGTAATGGCCAGGCCGATGCCGGTGCCCTCGATCTCGCTGCTGTCTATGCCCAGGCGGTCGAAGGGTTCGAAGATGCGTGCGATCTGCTCGGACCGCAGCCCCCGGCCGGTATCGGCGATTCGAACCTGCACCCATTCCCCGTCCCGGACGGCCACTACCTCCACTATCAACCTGCCACCCTCGCGATTGTACTTGACGCCATTCGACATCAGGTTGAGCAGGGCCTGCTTGAGCCGCATGCGATCGGCGCGTACCACCGTGGCGGCACAGACCTCGTGCTCCACGGTTATGTCCCGACGCTCCGCCAGGGGGCGGATCAGCGACAGGCACTCCTCTACCACCGAACACAGAACCACCGGCTCTATGGAGAGATCGATACTGCCCGACTCCACCTTGGACAGGTCCAGTACTTCGTTGATCAATTCCAGCAGGTGATTGCCGGCCCGAATGATCTCGTTGACACTGTCGACGTGGTCCGCGGGCAAGGTGTCGTCGTACTCCATGATCTGGGCGAAACCGAGCACCGCATTCATCGGCGTGCGCAGCTCGTGGCTCATGCGGGAGAGGAACTCGGACTTGGCCTGGTTGGCGCGTTCGGCCTCTTCACGCGTGGCCACCAGCTCGATTTCCGCGCGCTTGCGGTCGTCAATATCCTGCACCACGCCGATCATGCGCACCGCCCTGCCCTGACCATCGCGTATCACCGCCCCGCGCTCACTCAGCCAGCGCACCGAGCCATCCGGCCACAGCACTCGGTGCTCGATGCCGTAGGGGGCGTCCTGCTCGACGCAGGCGTTGATGGCATCCAGTACGCTTTGACGGTCATCGGGGTGCAGGGCGGCGACAAAGTTGTCGAAGCTTGTCTGCAGCTCACCCTGGGGATAACCAAACAGGGTGGGAATGCGCTCGGTCCAGAACAGGTCGCCAGTACCGATGTCCCAGTCCCAGGTGCCGATATTGGCATAATTCTGGCCAAGCCTGAGCCGCTCCTTGTAGGACTCCATCTCGCGCTGCACCCAGTGCATGCTGGTAACATCCTTGAAATGCCAGACGCGGCCGGCGACCTGGCCGTCACGCAGCAGGGGCATGGAATCGCGCTCGATGATACGGCCATCAATCCGCTCGAAAACATCGTGGGAGGCCTGATCCGGATGCCGGTAGATTTCCTCCAGCCGTTCGAGGAAACGCTCCGGCTCCCGCACCCGGTCGCGGATCTGGTCGTGGCGAATGATGGCGGTATTACCGGGCTGCAGGCTGTCCTCGGGAAACAGGGACAGCTCCTCGAAACGCCGGCTGCAGAAGATCGTGCGCCGCTGCTCGTCCACTGCAAGAATCCCGTCGTCGGTCGCTTCCAGGGTTGCGCGCAGGTTTTCCTGGGTTTCGCGCAAAGCGATTTCGTCACTTATACGCTGGCTGATATCGCGCTGGATACCGATATAGTGTGTGAGCCTGCCAGCGTCATCGAAGATCGGCGACAGGTTCAGGTCATTCCAGAATAAAGTGCCGTCCTTGCGGTAGTTGCGCACCACCACCGAGGCCGGCTTGTGTTCCGCCAGCGCCTTGCGCAACTCTGCCAGTACCGGCTGCCCGCTTTCCTCACCCTGCAGGAACCGGCAATTGCGGCCCAACACCTCCGCCTCGGAATAGCCGGTGATTTTTTCGAAGGCGGGGTTGACATAAATCAGGGGGGAGTCAGCGAGTCTCGCATCCGTGATCAGGACACCATTGAAGGTCTCTTCCAGCACCCGGTCCCGCAGCCGCATCTGCTCCTGCAGCGACTTGAGTTCCGTGACCTCGGTACGCAGGGAGACATAGCGCACGGGTACGCCATTCTCATCCAGATAGGGAGAGATGGTCGACAGCACCCAGTAGAGACGGCCATCCTTGCGCCGGTTGCAGACCAGGCCGCGCCAGATATGGCCCGAGGAAATGGTACGCCAGAGATCGGCATAGAATTCCGGTGGATGCTGATCCGACTTGATGATGCGGTGATTCTGGCCGATCAGTTCATCGCGGCTGTAGCCGCTGACCTCGCAGAATTGATCATTGGCATGCAAGATCAAACCCCGGCGGTCGGTGACGCTCACCAGCGCATGGGTATCCACCACTTCGTGCTCACGCCGCCGCCGCTGGCGCAGCACCCGCAGCTTGCGCGCCAGTTCCCTGCGCTGGCGACAGCTGGCCGCCACACCGGTCAGCGCCCACCGTAACGCCGGTGCCGGAGAATCCGGCGCCAGCCGCGGACACCGTCCTGCGGCAGTGTCACCCACCAGCAGCACCGAGTCGCAACAGGTTTCGTTCAAACTGCCCAGCAGGGCCAAAACCCGGGACACGTTCCCGCTGCCTATGCCGGAGTCCAGCAGCACGGCCTCGGGCGTGGCAGCGCGCATCGCCTCCAGTACTTGCATGGGCTCACGCACAGTGCACACCTCAAAGCCCGCCCCGCGCAACACCGCGGCGCGGGCGTCCAGGGACAGGGGATCGTCATCGACCACCAACACCGCCGTACCGCTGTCATTGACGCGCCGCTGCAGAATGGGCAACAGCCGTGAGCCGCACTCGGGACCGGCAACAAAGCGGTCGGCCCCCGCCTGGACGGCGTGTAAACAGGCCTCGGCGGTATCGTCTTCGCCGATGACAACAATGAACCACCCGGCGGCTTTCAACGCCGCCCTGCACTCCGGCATACAATCGCACAACAACAGGCGATCAGCGGGCTCCGGCAGTGCAGCAACATCCGTCAGCAGGGCCGCCGGGTCCGTCAGCCGCTGGGTGGCGTAGCCTTGGCGTTCAAGTAGCTCCTCCAGCGTCGCCGCCAGCGAGCTGTCGCCAACAACGAGGCACGCCGTTGCCACCGAGCCGACTGGAATCAGAGGCGCCGCCATGCCGCTGGCACAGTGCGCCACGGTCTCCGCCAGTGCCACCAGCCTGCCCCTGTCGTCTGCTTCGAGACCGACAGCATGGGGTCGCAGGGCGCGCGCAAGCTCCGCTGCCGCCGCCGCCAACGGCTGCGCCCCCAATGCACCTGCAGCACCCGCCAGACCGTGGGCATCACGCCAGAGACCCGCCGGTGGATCGTCGGCCGCCAGCCACTGCTCCACTTGACGGCAAACATCACCCGCCCTGGTGACCAGCCGGATTGCCAGGGTACCTGTATCTGAGGGAATGTCGCCTTCGGTCAAACCATTACCGCCTGATTGCCTGTACTTGCAGCGACCATGCTAAGGTGTGGATATCGATCAAACAAGGTCGGATAATTGACGAGCAGCCAGCCCTGAACCACCCCGCCCGCGTCATCATTTTGACGAGCGCCGCGCAAAAATAAATTCCCCGCCAGCGCCTGTATCAGGCTCAAGATTCCCGTCGCCCTGCCGATAACCCGAATTGCAGACCTGTGATTGTGTCCCGACGCAATCGAGATTATCTACACCAATCTGAAAGGAATCGAACCTTGGCACAAATACTGACTGTGGATGACTCCAATTCGCTGCGGCGCATGGTGGCGTTCACCCTCAAGCAGGCCGGACACGAGGTGATCCAGGCCGTGGACGGCAGCGACGGGCTGGTAAAGGCTCGCGAACACGACATCGACCTCGCATTGGTCGATGTGAACATGCCGGTGATGGGTGGCATCGAAATGGTGGCCGAGCTGCGCAAGCTGCCCGGTTACGCACGAACACCCATCCTGATGCTGACCACCGAGTCCAGCGACGAGAAGAAACAGGAAGGCAGGCGGGCAGGCGCCACGGGCTGGATCGTCAAGCCGTTCAGCCCGGAACAACTGCTGGCGATCGTGGAAAAGGTTCTGGGAACCGCAAGCGCAGCGTGAGGCAGGCGGCATGAATACAGCGGAGACACTCGGCATCGGCAGCAACGGCGACAGTGCACACCAGTATCTCACCTTTATTCTGGCCGAGGAGGAATACGGGATCGACATACTGCAGGTGCAGGAAATTCGCGGCTGGAGCAAGACCAGGCCCATCCCCAACGCTCCGTCCTGGCTGAAGGGCATCATCAATCTGCGCGGCAGTATCGTCCCGATCATCGACCTGCGGGAACGGTTCAACATCGAACCGCTGGAGTACGGCCCTACCACGGTGGTTATCGTGGTCCGCTTTCACGGCGAAGCAAACAGCGACCAGCGCGACATGGGCATCGTGGTGGACGCGGTCTCCGAAGTCTACAGCGTCGCGCCACAGGGCGTGAAGTCAGCGCCCAATGTCTGCGGCGCCGTGGAAGAACAGTTCATTCAGGGCATCGCCATGATCAAGGACAAGATGATCATTCTGCTCGACATGGAACGATTGCGGCAGGGGGCACTGATTCCCGCCGCCGACGGCCTCAAGACCACCCCCCAGGAGCTATCAACATGACCCCAGAAGCGATGCTGCAAACCAGTGAACCCGATAATGCCCTGGCACCTGAACTGCTGGAGGAAAGCTTTGCCCTCCTGGCACCGAATGCGGAAAGGCTGGTGGCCCGATTCTACGAGAAGCTGTTCCAGGACTATCCCTCGGTCAAGCCGCTGTTTGCCAACACCACCACTGCGGAACAACAGACCAAACTGCTGGCGGCGCTGAAACTCGTTGTCAACAATCTGCGCAAACCCGAACAACTGAAACAGGCACTGACCCAACTCGGCGCCCGCCACCAGGGCTATGGTGCGGAACCCGCCCACTATGATGCGGTTGCCTCCACCCTGCTGGCTGTCATGGCGGAAACTGCGGGCAGCGCCTGGAACTCACTCTACGAACGCGCCTGGCGCTCGGCACTGAATGTCATCAACGACATCATGCTGGGAGCCTATACCATTACCAAGGAGCAGCCCATGACGGCAAGCAACAGAGGATTCGAATCGGCAGCCGCCGCTGGCACGGCGCCGGAGCTGGAGGGCCTGAAATCGGCCATGGATGGCACCCGCATGCGCAGCGCCATCGACAACGCCATGACGCCGATCATGATGGTCGACCGCGACCTGGTGATCACCTACGTCAACAAGTCCACCACCGAGCTGATGCGCAAGAACGAGAGCGTCATGCGCGATCTGTATCGCGGCTTTGACGCCAACAAGCTGGTCGGGACCTGCATCGACATGTTCCACGCCAACCCGAACCACCAGCGGCGCATCCTTGAAGATCCGGCCAACCTGCCCTGGCAGGCCGATATCCAGGTCGGGCCGCTGCGCTTCCATCTCAATGTCACCGCAGTGATCGATACCAACGGCGACTATGTGGGCAACACCCTCGAGTGGTCAGATGTCACCGAGACCCGCAAGCAGGAAGAGGAAGTCGCGCGACTGAACTCCGCCATTCAGGGCGCCACGTCCAATCTGATGCTGTGCGACAACGACCTCAACATCGTCTATGCCAACCCGGCGGTCATGAGCATGTTCCGCAACCGTGCCTCAGAGCTGCGCCAGCGCTTCCCCGGTTTCGACCCGGAGAATCTCGTGGGCCAGAACATAGACCAGTTCCACAAGAACCCCGCCCATCAGCGCGCGCTGCTGCGGGACGCCAGCCGCCTGCCCGCCAAGGCGGAGATGGAAATCGTGGGTATCGAGTTCGAGGTCAACGCCACCATGATCAAGGGGCCCAATGGCGAATACATGGGCAACATGGTTGAGTGGAAGGACATCACGGAAATGAAGGACGCCGAACGGCAGATCCGCGACCTGGTCGCCGCTGCCGCAGAAGGGCAGTTCTCCAACCGTATCGATACCAGCAAATACGACAGTTTCTTCAAGCAGCTCGGCGAGTTGCTCAACAGCCTGATGAGCGTCAGCGAACAGGGCCTTACCGATGTCGGCCGTGTCATCCAGAGCCTGGCGGAAGGCGATTTGACGAAAACCATCGACCAGGATTACCAGGGCCTGTTCGGCCAGCTCAAGGATGACGTCAACACCACGGTCCTCAATCTGCGCGACATGATCGGCCAGATTCGCGAAGGCGCAATGAGCATCGGCTCCTCGGCTTCGGAGATTTCCCAGGGCAACACCGATCTGTCGCAGCGCACCGAGGAACAGGCCTCCTCGCTGGAGGAAACAGCTTCCAGCATGGAGCAGATGACCTCCGCGGTGAAATCCAGCGCCGACAATGCCCGCCAGGCCAACCAGCTTTCCGCCAGCGCGCGCGACCAGGCCGAAAAAGGTGGCGAAGTCGTCAGCCAGGCGGTATCGGCGATGGCGGAGATCAACAAGTCCTCCGGCAAGATTTCCGAGATCATCGGTGTCATCGACGAAATTGCCTTCCAGACCAACCTGCTGGCCCTCAACGCTGCGGTGGAAGCTGCGCGTGCCGGCGAGCAGGGCCGCGGGTTTGCCGTGGTAGCCGCCGAGGTGCGCAACCTCGCCCAGCGCAGCGCCCAGGCCGCCAAGGAGATCAAGACCCTGATCAAGGACAGCGTCAGCAAGGTCGAGGATGGCTCCCGCCTGGTGGACGACTCCGGGGCCACCCTGGAGGAGATCGTCACTGCAGTGAAGAAAGTGAGCGACATCATCGCGGAAATCGCGGCTGCGGCCCAGGAGCAGTCGGCGGGAATCGAGCAGGTCAACAAGGCCATTACCCAGCTCGATGAAGTCACGCAACAAAACGCCGCGCTGGTGGAAGAGGCCGCGGCGGCGTCCAAGTCCATGGACGACCAGTCCAAGACGCTGCAGGAACTGGTGTCGATTTTCAATACCGGCGACGATGCTGCACCTGCACCTGCACCCCTGGCACGGCCCCGGGCCCAGCCGCAGGCGGCCGGCAACAATGGCGCCCGGCGCTCGCCGGCACCCGCACCGGCGCCCGCGGCCAAGCGGCGCCCGCCGAGCAGTGCCTCTGCCACCGAGGAATGGGAAGAGTTCTGAGTAAGAATCGGATCCGGTCACCCACCCGACCGCTGCAGTGGTCGGGTGAGTCACTGGCGGGAAAGGCTGCGCAGGGAAGGCCATGAAACAGAACACTATGCCACGCCAGGACGATGGAACAGCCGGGACCGCTACTGCAAGCAAGAGCAGCGAGTTCGAACTGAGCGACAGGGATTTCGCTTTCATCAAGCAGTTCATCGCCCGCCAGGCGGGCATCGAGCTGAGTGAAGCCAAGCGCAATCTTGTCTACGGCCGCCTGGTGCGTCGCCTGCGCATCCTGCAGTTGCCGAGCTTCAGCGCCTACTGCAGCCGACTCGAGGCCGGTGACGAGGAGGAGTTGGAACACTGCGTCAACGCCCTGACCACCAACCTAACCTCGTTCTTTCGCGAGTCGCATCACTTCGAGTTCCTGCAGCGGGAGCTGCTGCCGCGACTGATCCGGGAAAAACGCGAGCCAACGCTGCGGGTGTGGTCCGCGGGGTGCTCCACCGGCGAAGAACCCTACTCGATCGCCATGGTGTTGGCGGAGAACCTGCCGGAACACTGGGATGTGCGCGTGCTCGCCACTGACCTGGACAGTTCGGTGGTGGCCACCGGCGCCGCCGGCCAGTACACCCTGGATCGCATCACCGGCATCACTGATGCACGTCGCAAACACTGGTTCCTGCGCGGCAAGGGCGCCAACGAAGGACAGGTGCGGGTGCGCGACGAACTGCGCGACATGATCACGTTCCGGCGGCTCAACCTGCTGGAACCCTGGCCAATGCGTTCGTCTTTCGACTTCATTTTCTGTCGCAACGTGGTGATCTATTTCAGCAAGGATACCCAGCGGGTACTGTTCGACCGGTTTGCCGAACAACTGCATCCCCAGGGCCATCTGTTCATTGGCCATTCGGAAACCCTGTACAAGGTCAGCGATCGTTTCAACCTGCTGGGGAATACCATCTACCAGCGGGTGCGCTAGCAGGGGGGGCTGAATGGGACTACTGCAAGATAACAAGACTGCTGTTCCACATGCGCCACCGGCCCTGGCGGGATTCGAGCACATCAAGCGCTACTGGGACCCATCCCGGAAACTGCACGTGGCCAAGCTGCTGCCGGGCGAGTACTACATTTCCATGCGCGGCGAAATGATCACCACGGTGCTCGGCTCCTGCATCTCCGCCTGCATCCGGGATCGCAAGCTGGGCATCGGCGGCATGAACCACTTCATGCTCCCCAGCAGTGCCCAGCTGGACGACTGGGGCGGCAGCTCCAGTTCAGCGCGCTATGGCAGCTTCGCCATGGAAGTATTGATCAACGAGATTCTCAAGGCCGGTGGGCGCCGCGAGAACCTTGAGGTCAAGGCCTTTGGCGGCGGCAGCATCAATTCCTCGCTGTCCACTGTTGGCCGCAAGAACATTGCTTTTCTGCACGAATTTCTGCAAATTGAGGGGCTTGCTCTGGCCGCCGAGGATCTCGGGAGCCTGTACCCGCGCAAGGTGAATTTCTTCCCCGACAGCGGCCGTGCGCAGGTCAAGAAGCTCCGCTCCATACACAACGACACCATCGTGCAGCGCGAGAACCGGTACATGGAGGAACTCGTGGAAGCTCCTGTACAGGGCGGCATCGAACTCTTTTGACAACAGGATTGCTTTTTGATGGCGGCAAAAATTCGTGTTCTGGTGATCGACGACTCAGCCCTGATTCGTCGCCTGCTGACCGACATGCTCAACAGCGCGGATGATATCGAAGTCGTCGGCACGGCGCCGGACCCCATTGTCGCCCGGGACAAGATCAAGAGCCTGGAACCGGACGTGCTGACTCTGGATATCGAAATGCCACGCATGGACGGCATCACCTTCCTGCGCAACCTGATGCGGCTGCGGCCGATGCCGGTGATCATGGTCTCGACGCTCACGGAGCAGGGAGCAGATGTTACCCTTGAGGCTCTCGAGCTGGGCGCAGTGGATTTCGTGACCAAGCCCAAGCTGGACGTCAACCGGGTCCTTGCCGACTATGTTGACGAGTTGACAGCAAAAGTCAGGGCCGCTGCCGCGGCAAAGGTAAAGCGCCTGGTAAATCTGGACACGCCACGCCCCCTGCATTCCTCCGACGCGGTGATTCCCAGGCGGCCACCCCAGCATTTCCGTACCACCGAGCAGATCATTGCCATCGGCGCCTCCACCGGCGGCACCGAGGCCATAAAAGATGTACTCCTGGGCATGCCCAGGGATGCCCCAGGAATCGTGATTGCGCAGCACATCCCGCCGGGATTCAGTGCAGCCTTTGCCGAACGCATGAATCGGGTGACACAACTTGACGTGAAAGAGGCCGAGGACGGTGATGTGGTCATGCCCGGCCATGCCTTTGTCGCGCCGGGCGACCGCCACCTGCTGCTTGTTCGCGACGGCGCCCGCTACATCTGCCGGCTCAGTGACGGCGAACCGGTCAATCGCCACCGCCCCAGTGTCGACGTACTGTTTCGTTCGGTCCTGCAATCCGCCGGGGTCAACGCGGCCGCGGCCCTGCTCACGGGCATGGGCGCCGACGGCGCCGCGGGCCTGCTGGAAATGCGTGAAGCGGGGTTGCACACCATAGTCCAGGACGAAGAGACCAGCGTGGTCTGGGGGATGCCGGGGGAAGCGGCCAAGCGCGGCGCCGCCACCGAGATATTGCCACTGGGCACTATCGCAACCCACTTGTTGTCAGCGGTGTGGAACCAGCCGCGCTCAGTATCAGGATGAAAGCCAGACATGAATGACGCCCGCCGCCCTACCAGCGACGCCCCTCGGAAGAGCGAATCCTCCCCGGCGCCCGCACCGGCCGCAACCACCGCGCCGGAAGTCCAGGCCTGCAATGAACTCGGCACCTTGCTGGGCAGTGAACTTGCGCAGGTGGAAGAAGAGATCAACCGCGTCGGCAGCATGATAGCGGAAGCGGTGCTGCAGCTGTCTGCCAGTTTCGACCATCTGCATCGGCTAGCCAGCGCGCACGACGCCAGCAGCAGCGGCGATCCAGAGCTGGAGGGTGCGGTTTCAGGCGCGGTGCGCTCCCTGCAGTTTGAAGACATGGCGTCCCAGGCCCTGGCGGAGGCCCACCGCAGCCTGTCCTATCTGCGCGGTGTGGCGGAGGAACTGCAGACTGTCCACGATACCGGTGAACTGGCCACCCGCATCAGCGAGCAACACCGCCTGTGGGCCGATACGCGGCGCAAGGCCGTGTCACAGCAGAATCTCGACAAGGGCTCGGTGGAACTGTTCTGACCCGGCCCCGGGTGACGCTCGCTGTCAGGCGTACTCGTCAATGAGGTGACCATCGTCATCCGCTGGCCGCTTGTAATCGCGACCGCGCTCATCGTTCCCGCTCGGCTCCCCACCCTCTTCCGCGGGGGCTTCGCCGTGCCGGCCGTCCCCGCCCGGCACCGGCTCCTGCCCGCGTCCCGGCTGGCGCCGCGGCGGCCTGGCCGGGACTACCGGTTGCAGCGGGTCAAGCGGCTGCACCCTGTTCTCCGGCAACTTCGTTCATGCCCGCCATCATCCGCGCATCGACCAGAATCATCATGCCGGCTTCGGTTTCAATCACCCCTTCGACCTCGAATGCCATGTCGCCGTGCAGGTTCTCCACGTTGTCATTATTGAGCACCTGGACTTCCAGCACCTCATCCACTACCAGGCCCACATGCTGGTCATCCACATCCAGGATAACAATCCAGCCGATACTGTCATCCGCTGCCCTGGGCGGCAGCCGGAGCCTCCGCCGCGCATCCACGACGGTGACAATATTGCCGCGCACGTTGATAACGCCGAGCACGAAGTGCGGCGCACCCGAGACCGGTGTTATGTCGCCGGCGCACAGGATTTCCTGTACCTGCAGCACACTGACGCCATAATCCTGTCGATTGACCACGAAGCGCAGCCACTCATTGCGATTGCCACTGACCCGCTCGTTGAGATCATCCAGGGCATCGTCTTCACCGAGGCTGGTAAAACTGTCGAACCCAGTCTGTTCCAGATCCATCACTCTCTCTCCCTGATCGGCCGGCCTGCCACTGCGCTGTTGGCGCTAGTACCCGGCGAACTGGCCCAATTGTTGAATGCTGTCGAGATCCAGTACCACGCAGCGCCGGCTGGACAGCGTCCCGGCCAGCCATGGACGCGTTCCCCGCGGCCCCCGCCAGCACACGGTAGTGGCAGCGATGGTCTCTTCGTGGCCCGGTTCCTCCAGCGCTATTCCCCAGCTGCCATCGTCCAGCAAAAGCACACCGCCACAGCGTTCCTGCAGGGGGATACTGCCGGGCGCCAGATCCTCCGGCAACACCAGCAGGGCCGGGTCGACGATAATTGCCTTATCCGCTGAAGCCGCCCGCCGCAGCCATGCCGGCTGCGGCGCGTCCTGCTGCAAACCCGGCAGCGGGATCTCCGCACAGACACGCCTCGCCGGCACCGCCACCAGCACCCCGCAAACCTCGAACAGGTGATAGGTCGTGGCGCCAGTGTCCGCCACTGGCGCCCCTCCCTCCTCTTCGGGCTCCAGCAGCAGCGCATCCATGTAGCTGTCGAGAGCCTGCTCCGACGAGGTCAGCTTGTCGCCACGCTTCACGCCGGACCCGGTCACGCCACCACCTGCTCGCCACTGTCGTTTTCGTCCAGCGCCAGCAGATCCTCCAGCAACACCAGAAATGCCTGCGCTCCGCGGCTGTCGGGTGCCAGCAGCGACAGCGGTACGCCCTGCTGGCTGGCCTCCCGGAAGCGGGTATCGACGGGCACGACACCGTCCCACAGCGCCAGCCCGTGGTAGCGCTCGCGCAGTTCCTGCAGGGCCTGGGTTGCGGCCCGGGTCCTGCGGTCAAACATGGTGGGCACGATCAAATGCTGCAGGTGCCGGGGGCGGGAGCGGTTGACCATGGCCAGAGTACGGGTCATCCGCTCCAGGCCCTTCAGCGCCAGGTGCTCGGTCTGGGTCGGAACCACCACCCGGTCCGCGGCCGCCAGGGCGTTGATCATGAGAATCCCCAGGGTCGGCGGACAATCCAGCAGGATATTGTCGAAATGCTCCGCCAACGGCGCCAGCGCCTGGCGCAGGATCAGCCCCTGTCCCTGCAGGCTGCCCAGCTGCCGGTCCAGTGTCGCCATCGCCGGCACTGCCCCGATCAGGGCCAGCCCGTGCTCGCCACCCAGATGCTGCACCAGGTCCAGCGCCCGGATCTGGCGGTCGTCAAAAAGATTGTAGACGCTGCGGCTCGCGGCCTCGGCATCCCGGGAAAAGTAGGTGGTGAGGGAGGCCTGGGGATCCAGATCCACCAGCAGTACCCGGTGCCCCCGCTCCCGCAGCCAACCCGCGAGGCTGACCACGGTGGTGGTCTTGCCGACCCCGCCTTTCTGGTTCGCAACTGTCCAGACTTTCATGACCCGCCCCCTGCGTCGAGCGCCGGACCGGCGATCGCGGCCGGCGCCTCGTCATCCGCAAGTATGATGATGGTCACGCGCCGATTGCGGTCGCGGCCGACGGCGGTGGCGTTGTCATCGGCGGGCCTGAATTCGCCGAGGCCGATGGCCACCATGCGCTCCGGCGCCACGCCCCGCTGCTGGAACAGACGGATCACGCTGCTGGCCCGCGCCGAGGACAGTTCCCAGTTGGAGGGGAAACGGACGGTACTGATCGGCACATCATCGGTGTGGCCTTCTACCCGGACAGCATTGGGCAGTGGCTGCAGTATATCTGCCAGGCGCTGCAGCGTGGGCAACGCCCTTGCTGCCACCTCCGCGACGCCGACCGGAAACAGCAGGTCGGTCCTGATCTCGACTTCCAGCCACAGGGGCGTCTCCCGGATCCGTACCTGCTCGAGTTCGATCATCTCCGCCAGGGCACTTCGAATGTCATCAGCCACGCGCTGAAGGCGCGCTCGCGCCAGGCTGTCAGTGGCGGGGGCGGGGGCGCCGGCTATCTCACCCGGCGGATTATCCAGGGGCAGCGACAGGGTGCTGCGATCCACCGTGCCCTGCGGCATCGCGTTATCCAGCCCCTGTTCGGCGGCACCGGCGGGACGGACATCGCCAATCTGGATCGGGCGGGTTGTCTTGGGCGTACCGCGAAAGGCCGCCACCAGGGACTCTGACAGCACCTTGTACTTGCCCTCGTTCACCGAGGAAATGGAATACATCACCACGAAAAACGCCAGCAGCAGGGTAACCAGGTCACCATAGGGTATGGCCCAGGCTTCGTGGTTGATGTGATCTTCATGACGTTTCCTGCGTCCCATTCAGTACTGGTCCTACTCCAGATAGCCTTTCAGTTTGGTCTCTATATTGCGCGGATTGTCACCCTGGGCGATGGAGACAACACCCTCCACGATCATTTCCCGCGCCTTGGTCTGACCGTGGATGATCGACTTCAGCTTACCCGCCATCGGCAGGAAGAACAGGTTGGCAGAGCCGATCCCGTAGATGGTGGCGACAAAGGCTGCGGCAATACCCGAACCCAGTTTCGACGGGTCTGCCAGGTTCTGCATCACCGCCATCAGGCCCAGCACCGCGCCAACAATGCCCATGGTCGGCGCGTAGATGCCCATGGACTCGAACACCTTGGCGGCGGCTGTATCAATTTCCTCGCGGGTGCCGATTTCCACATCCATGATGCTCTGTATGACCTCGGGCTCACCGCCATCCACCAACAGCTGCAATATCTTGCGCACGAACGGATCGCTCTCCGTTTCCACCACCGCTTCCAGCCCCAGCAGGCCCTCTTTCCGCGCCAGCTGGCTCCAGCTGACAATCTTCTCGATCATCTGCTCGGAATCCACACCCGGCGGCCGGAATATCCAGCCGACAATCTTCATCGACCGCTTCATGATCGGCATTGAAGTCTGCAGCAACACCGCAGCCAGGGTGCCGCAGATCACGATCATGAAGGCGGCGCCAGAGACCAGCGCGGCAATGCCCGACCCCTTGAGGATAGACCCGACCAGTACGGAAACTGTCGCCAGAATGACGCCGACAAGGCTGAGGATATCCACGCGGTCTCCTTTCAGGCAGCAACCTTGTTGACCCGTCTCATCAGACCGTTGACATCAAAAATCAGGGCAATATGGCCATCGCCGGTAATCGTGGCGCCGGCAAAGCCGGGAACGTCATGCAACATGGCTCCCAGGGGCTTTATCACCACTTCTTCCTGGCCCAGCACATCGTCGGTCACGAAGCCGACCATGCCACTGCCCACCTGCAGCACCACCACGTAGGACATGCCAGCGCCGTCATCGGTTCCCCCGGTAGCCAGGCAGTGGCGCAGGAACACCAGCGGCAGCGGCTTGCCCCGCACCATGACCACCTGGCGCCCCGCCACCTCGTGCACCTTGTCCATATCGAGGGAAAACACCTCCAGCACCTGGGACAGGGGGAAGGCAAAGGTACGCTGCTGCAGGCGCACCATCAGGGTCGGCATGATCGCCAGGGTCAACGGCACCCGCACCTTGACCGAGGTACCCTTGCCGAGTTCCGAGTCGATTTCAACGTTGCCGTTCAGCTCCGCGATGCGGGTCTTGACCACGTCCATGCCGACCCCGCGACCCGACAGGTCGGAGACCACTTCCTTGGTGGAAAAACCGGGCAGGAACACCAGGTCAAAGCACTCGGGATTGCTCAGCTTGGCCGCGGCTTCCGCTGTCAGCAGCCCTTTCCTGACCACCTTGTCGCGCAGCACTTCCGGGTCGATACCCGCTCCGTCGTCGCGAATGGTGATGACGATATTGTTGCCCTCCTGCTGCGCGGACAACTCCACGCTGCCGGTGCGCGGCTTGCCCTTTGCCTCGCGGCTGTCCGGATCCTCGATGCCGTGATCCATGGCGTTGCGCACGAGGTGCACCAACGGGTCCGACAGCGCCTGCACCAGGTTCTTGTCGAGGTCGGTATCCTCGCCGTGCATGGTCAGCTCGATTTCCTTGCGCAGGGTGCGCGCGACATCGCGCGCGAGCCGCGGGAAGCGGGAAAACACCTTGCCGATGGGCTGCATGCGGGTCTGCATCACGCCGTTCTGCAGGTCCGCCGTCACCAGGTCCAGGTTGGCAACGGTCTTCTTCAGCTCTTCGTTCTCGAGATCGGCCCCCAGGTTGGTCAGCCGGTTGCGCACCAGCACCAGCTCCCCCACCAGGTTCATCACCGCGTCCAGCCGCGTCACACTGACGCGGATGGTCGATTCGGGGGTGGCGGCTGGCCCCGCTTCCCGGGCAGCGGTTTCGCCCCTGTCCCCGCTGGCAGCGACTGGCTCGCCCACTGGCTCGGCGGCAACCGCGGTGGTCGACGGAGGCGGCGCAGACGCATCCTGCGCCACCGGCTCAGCCCCGCCATTGCCCTGCATCTGGTCCAGCAGCGCCTCGAACTCGTCGTCGCTGATCTCGTCGCTGTTGCCAGCCGGCGCTGGCGGCTCTGCCTCAGCCCCGGGCCCATCGAGGAAAATATCAGCGCGCACGCCGTCGATGATGGCGTCGAACTCGCGATCGGCGGGGTCTTCTGCGGGCTTCGCTGTGCGCTCCGCCCGGGATTCCGGTTCGGAGTCGGCTATTTTGGGCGCTACCGCCGCGCCATTGGCGGACTGGACATACGCCTGCAGCCTGTCCAGCAGGACCGGCGGCGCCGGCTCGGGCACCTGGCCGTCCGATACCCGCGACAGGATATCGCCCACCACGTCCGCCACCTGCAGCACGGTATCCATGATTTCATTGCTGAGCGCCAGCTTGCCGTTGCGGAGGGAGTCGAATACCTCCTCCGCGCCGTGGCAGATCAGCACCAGCGGCTCCACGTTGAGAAAGCCGGCGCCACCCTTGATGGTATGGAAACCGCGAAAAATGCTGTTCAGCAGCTGCCTGTCGTCCGGCTGACGCTCCAGCTGGACCAGTTCCGCACCCAGTTTCTCGACGATCTCATTGGCTTCGATCAGGAAGTCTTCACGAATACTGTCGTCCAATTCAAAGCTCATGGTGGTCTCCGTCAGAATCCCAGGCTGGACAGCAGTTCGTCAGCCTCGTCCTGGCTGCTGATGCGCTGCTCACCCTCCGGCACCGGCGCCGGGGCACCGGCGCGCTTGCGCTCGGCCAGCATGCCGCTCTTGCCGGTCACCCGGATCATGTTGATCAGGGTTTCTTCCACTTCCTTGACCAGGCGGATGACCTTGCGAATTTCCTGTCCCGAAAGATCCTGGAAGTTCTGGGAAATGATCACTTCCGACAAACCGCCGCGGATACTGGCAGCCGCCTCCCCGACCTCGCGGGCGAACAGCGCCATCTCCGGTCCCAGCGCGGACCAGTCGCCGCCTGTCGCCACCGCATCCAGCGCCGCGCCGCATTCCTCGGCGCGACTGATCAGCGCGGCTGTCCGGGGCAACATGTCCTCCACCAGGTCCATGGTCTTGTGCGCCGACTGCTCGGTAATGGCTATGACCTGGTCGAGACGCTGGCGGGCATCGGGGAACTCCTCGCTGGCAAAGTCCGCCACCCGCGAGTCGAGCTGAAAACTGGTGAGCGCCTCGTGCAACTGCCGTGTCAGGCGACCCACATCCCGGAACAGCACCTGCTCCCGCATCGCGGTGAGGTCATCCAGCAGGGCCGAGAAACGCGGCTCATCGTCCTCGCGCGCGACTGCAAGCATGGTCTCGAGAATACCGATGTAGTCCGCCGGCGCCTGGCGCTCGCTGTCGTCGGGAGAGGGGCAGTCGCTGTTGTTGTCGGTCATGAGCCCTGCTCTATGCGTTCGAATATGCGGTCTATCTTTTCCTTCAGCGCCTGGGCGGTAAACGGCTTGACCACGTAGCCGTTGACGCCGGACTGGGCCGCTTCGATGATCTGTTCGCGCTTGGCTTCCGCGGTCACCATCAGGACCGGAATGGTCTTCAGCTTGTCATCGGCGCGAATGGTTTTCAGCAGGTCGATCCCCGGGATACCGGGCATGTTCCAGTCCGTGACCACGAAATCGATGTGGGTTGCCCGCAGTACCTCCAGCGCTGTCGAGCCATCATCGGCCTCGCGAATATTGCTGAAACCCAGTTCCCTGAGCTGGTTCTTGACGATTCGACGCATGGTGGAAAAATCGTCCACCACGAGAATCTGCATATCCTTGTTCAATCCCTTGCCTCCGTAGGTGCCCTGCAGGCATCAAGCCTGGCGCACGTTAATCAAACTGTCAGTCGAGCCCTTATCCGCGCGAGCGCCTGGCCGTGCAGCTGGCATACCCGCGACTCGCTGACGCCCAGAATCTCGCCAATCTCGCGCAGGTTCAGTTCGTCCGTGTAATAAAGGCTCATTATCATCCTCTCCCGCTCCGGCAGGGTCTCGACAGTGCTGGCGAGGGCGGCGGTGACCGCCTCCCGCTCCAGTGCCTGCTGCGGCGAGTCGATGGTCGCGCTGACACTGTGCAACTCGCTGTCCGTCGTCGCCAGTTCTTCGGTGCTGAACATCCGGCAGTGAGAGGCTTCGCGGGCAATCTCGTGGTAATCCTGCAGCGACACCTGCATTTCCTCTGCTACCTCGGCATCGCTGGCACGGCCACCGTTCCGGGCCTCGACCACGCGAATCGCCTCAATCATGCCCCGCACCCTGCGGTGTACCGAACGCGGCACCCAGTCCATCCCGCGCAATTCATCGAGCATCGCCCCCGGATGCGGATACCGGCGTAGGTCTCGAAGTTGGCGCCCCGGTCTCCCGCATATTTTCTGGCAGCCTCCATCAGTCCCAGCATGCCCGCCTGTACAAGGTCGTTGATATCGACACTCGCCGGCAGACGCCCGCCCAGGTGGTAGGCAATGCGCCTGACCAGATGGGCGTATTTCTCAACCAACTCATCCGTCGGCAGGTCGCGCACCGCGGCATATTCCGCCGCAAAGCCGGTTGTCCTGTTGCTCTCACCCATCAACCAACACCCAGTGCCCGCTCGAGAAAGAACTCGACCTGGCCGTGGGCGCCACCGGGCCCAACCCATGTAGCGGCCACTTCTGCCAGTTTCTTGAATGCTTCTGTAGCACGACAGGCAGGATAGGCGGTGACAACCGGCTCCTGGCGCCGCAAGGCCCGGCGCAGAAACTCGTCATGGGGCACAAAACCGGCATAACGCACCGTGAGATCGAGGTAGCGGTCGGTTACGCGGGCAATTTTCTGGTACAGCTCCCGTCCCTCGACCTGGCTGCGCACCATGTTCGACAGAACCTGTACATCGCGGATGCCATGTTCCCGGGACAGCACTTTCACCAGGGCGTAACCGTCGGTAATCGATGCCGGCTCATTGCAGACCACCACCAGTACCTGATGGGCGGCGGCGGCGAACATGGTGACGGAGCTGTGAATGCCCGCCGCGGTATCCACGATCAGTACATCGACATCCTCCGCCATCTCGGAGAAGGCATGGATCAGCCCCCGGGATTCGACTCTGGACAGGTCGGCCATTCTCTGGATACCGGACGACGCGGGCACTATCCTCACCCCGGCCGGGCCTTCCAGAACAATATCCTCGAGACTGCACTCGCCCTGCAGCACGTGCGACAGGTTGCGGCGCGGGCTCAGGCCGAGCAGCACATCCACATTGGCAAGGCCGAGATCGGCATCGAAGATCCAGGTCTTGCGCCCCTGCAAGGCCAGCGCGACAGCCAGGTTGACCGAGACATTGGTTTTCCCGACCCCGCCCTTGCCGCTGGCCACGGCAATGACCAGAGGCTGGCGCCGGGGCACCACGGAGTCCGCCAGCCGCAGGCCGCGACCATTATCCAATAGCATAGTGAACTTCTCCCATGTGTTGGGCCAGGGACTCAACGTCCATGCGCCGGGGCGAGGCGCGCATCACGCTGACCGCCCGCTTGACCAGCTTGCGGGCGCTGGCGGTGCGCAGCGGCCGCGACAGATCCTGGGCGTCGGACACATACGCCAGCGGCAGGCCGCTGCTCGCGACCACACTGAGCAGCCCGCCAAGGCTTGCGGCCTCATCCAGCTTGGTGACCATCAACCCCCCCAGGGGCAGGCGCCGATAGAGCATTACGGCCTCTTCCAGCGCCTGAATCTGCGCATTCGCGGCCAGTACCAACCAGGGAGTCACCGGCCGCACCCCCGAACTGACCAGGGCGGCGACCTGCTGCAGACAATGGTCATCGCGGGCGGTGCCCGCGGTATCCACCAGTACCAGCCGGGCATGCCCCAGGCGCGCCAGCCACTCGTGCACCTCGGTGGCATTGGCGGCCCGGTAGACCGGGATATTCAACAGGCGCCCAAAGGAGAACAGGCGCTCCTGCGCTCCGGGCCCGCTGTCATCTGTGCTGATCATGGCAACCTGCTGGGGCCCGTGATGCCCGGCATAGCGGGCAGCCAGCCTGGCGATGGTTGTGGTCTTGCCAACGCCGGTAGGGCCCACCAGGGCGATGACGCCACCGGCATCGACCGGATCCTGCTCCGCAACCGGCAACAATTGGGCCAGCTCACCCAGCGCGCGGCGCCAGGCACGAGCGGGGTCGCGTTCCTCGACCGGTATCCGCGCGGCGAGGTCCTGGGCCAGCGCGGGCGCGAGGCCCAGGTGGATCAGGTTGCGCAGAAGATTGGCGCGCACCGGGCTCTGGCGGGAGAAATCGTGCCAGGCAAGGCTGGAGAGCTGGCCTTCCAGCATCCGCCGCAGGGCGTTGATCTCATCCCGCATGGTCGCCAGCGATGTCTCGTCCCCTGCCGGCCGCGCGGGCGCGGGCGTCGCGGGTGTCCTGGTCCGCTCCAGCGTGTCGTGGATGAGGTGCTCGTCGTAGTCGACGGCCGCCACCACCTCCAGGCCATCGGGCAGCTGCCTGCTCGACAGGATCACTGCGTCGGGCCCCTGTTCATCCCTAACCTGCTTCAACGCCTGGCGCATGTCCGCAGCCATGTAGCGCTTGATCTGCATCAGTATTATCCCTCTTCAGTTGCCCCGATCAGGCTGTTGCCGCCAAAGTTCTTGCGACCGACTGCACCAGTCGCAGTTGCTTGTCCTCTGGTATTTCGTTGTGGGCCAGGACGTGCAGCCCCGGCACCGCCTGCCGCGCAAACCGCGCCAGCATGGCGCGAATCCCCGGCGGCACCAGCAGCACCGCGGGCTCTCCGCGCAATTCCTGTTCCCGGGTGGCCGCCTGCAGCGAATCCTGGATGCGCTCCGCCAATCCCGGCTCCATCACCGCCGATCCCTGCTGCGCCAACTGCGACAGCAGCTGTTCCAGGTCGGGCGCCAGCGTTACCACCGGCAGCTCCGGTGCCATGCCGTTGAGCTCCTGCACGATCTGGCGTCCCAGGGCCACCCGCACCCCGGCCAACAGGGTGTCAATATCCTGACTGCGTGCACCCTGCTCCGCCAGCGCCTCGCAGATGCCGCGGAAATTGCGCACCGGCACCTTCTCCGCCAGCAGCTGCTGCAGGATCCGCACGATGACAGACAGAGGCAGCATTTTCGGCGTCAGGTCCTCCACCAGTCTCGGCGCGGTCTTTGCCAGCTGGTCGAGCAGGTGCTGTACTTCCTGGTGTCCGAGCAACTCATGGGCATGCTTTTTCAGGGTCTGGCTGAGATGCGTGGCGATAACCGTGGCCGAGTCGGCGACCGTGTAACCCAGGGTCTGGGCGTGCTCCCGGGCAGCCGGGTCAATCCATACCGCCGGCATGCCGAAGGCGGGATCCACTGCCGCAAGCCCCTGCAAGGTGCCACTGACACCGCCGGGATTGATCGCCAGCTCGCGGTCCGGGCGCACTTCCGCCTCGGCGCAGGGAACCCCGAAGATGGCGATACGATACTGGGTGGGTGCAAGTTCGAGATTGTCGCGGATATGCACGGCGGGAATCAGAAAGCCAAGGGACTGGGACAGCTTCTTGCGCACCCCCTTGATGCGCCCCATCAGCTCCCCGCCCTGCTGCCGGTCGACCAGGGGCACCAGCCGGTAGCCGACCTCCAGACCCACCGGGTCCACCTGCGCGATATCATCCCAGCCCAGGTCCCGCGCCGGTTCCGGCTGCACCTGCGGTTCCTGTTGCTGTTCCCGCAGCACCGCGGCCTCGACCTCCTCCTTGCGCTTGTGCAGCAGCCACGCGGCGGAACCGGCCACTGCCGCCAGCAGCAGGAAGGCCACATTGGGCATGCCGGGGATCAACCCCATGAGCAGCAGTACACAGGCGGTGAAGGCCAGTACCCGCGGCTGCCCGAAGACCTGCTCGAACAGCTCCTTGCCCATGTTCTGGGGGCGCGACATCCGGGTCACGATCATGGCGACGGAGGTGGACAGCAGCAGCGCGGGGATCTGCGCCACGAGGCCATCGCCCACGGTCAGGAGCGCGTAGCGCTCGACCGCGGCCCCGAAATCCATGCCGTGCTGCATGGTGCCGATCAGCAGGCCGCCGATAATATTGATGACCAGGATGATGATGCCCGCCACGGCGTCGCCACGGACAAATTTGCTGGCGCCGTCCATGGCACCATAGAAGTCGGCTTCCTGACGGATCTCCTCGCGCCGGGCCCGCGCCTCTTCCTGGTTGATGAGGCCTGCATTGACGTCGGCATCGATGGCCATCTGCTTGCCGGGCATGGCATCCAGGGTGAAACGGGCAGTCACTTCCGATACCCGGGTGGCCCCCTTGGTGACCACCACGAAGTTGATGATGACCAGAATCGCAAACACGATCAGGCCCACCGCGAAGTTGCCGCCGATCACGAACTCGCCGAAGGCCTGGATCACCTTGCCGGCGGCATCCGCCCCGTTGTGCCCTTCCAGCAGCACCACCCGGGTGGAGGCAATGTTCAGCGCCAGCCGCATCAGGGTGCCGAGCAACAGGACCGTGGGAAAGACTCCGAACTCCAGCGGCTTCATGATGTAGATGACGCCGAGAATGACTGCGATCGACAGGGTGATGTTGAAGGTGAACAGAATATCCAGTACCGCCGCCGGCAGGGGCAGCACCACCATCGCCAGCACCAGCAGCACGAGCAGGGGCCCGCCCACGCCAATCAGGCTGGAGCGCTGGAATATCGCCGGCAATTTGACGCCTTCAAGCACGAATCGTCACCATCAATGGATTTTCAGGGTGTTAAGCAATTTTTGCGCCAATGGCTCAGACATCTGTCGACTCATCCTCGGCCACCACCGGATTGGGCGGCGGTGGCGGCGCCGCGTCGGCGGGGCGGGTACGCACCTGGTGCACCCAGGCCAGGACCTCGGCCACCGCCAGGTACAGGTCCGGCGGAATGGCCTGGCCGATATCGACACTGCGATAGAGCGCCCGCGCCAGCGGCGGCGCCTCCAGCAGCGGCACGCCCGACTCCTCTGCCACCCGGCGGATGGCGAGGGCTACCAGCTCGGCGCCCTTGGCGACCACAACCGGCGCCGCCATGCTGCTGGCGTCATAGCGCACAGCCACCGCGAAGTGAACCGGGTTGGTGATGACGATGTCCGCATCCGGCACGTCCCCCATCATCCGCCGGCTGGCCATCTCCTGCTGCAAACTGCGAATACGGCCCTTTACTTCCGGCCGGCCCTCGGTCTGCTTCAGTTCTTCCCGGACTTCCTGCCGGGTCATGCGCATCTGCTTGAAGTGGGTCGCCAACTGGAAGGGCACGTCGATCGCGGCAATCACGATCAGCGCCCCGCTCGCGGCAAACAGGGCCATGCCCGCGAGCCAGGCGCTCTCGGTGATGGCGGGCACTATCGGCAGCCTGGACAATGCCAGAAAACGGTCCATGATCAGCCAGAGGAAGAAACCGGAGGCAACCGCAACCACCAGAAACTTGCCCATGGCCTTGAGCAGTTCCATCAGCCCGTGGGCACCAAAGATGCGCTTGAGCCCCTTGAGCGGATCCATGCGCTCAAGCTTCGGCGCCATCGCCTGCTGGCTGAAGATCCAGCCACCCAACAGGGCCGGCGCCGCCAGCGCGGCAACCAGTAGCGCCAACAGCAACGGGCCCAGCAGCAGGAACGACTCCACTGCCAGCTCGGAAAACTTGCGCACCATGAAGCCGTCGTCATACATGGCTTCGCGCTCGATCCGGAAGCCGGTGGCCAGCAGGGCCTGGAAGCTGCTGGCGAACCAGCTGCCCGCCAGCAGCAGGGTCCCCGACCCCACCAGCATCACCAGGGTCATGGTCAGCTCCCGCGAGCGCGGAACCTGGCCCTTGTCGCGGCTCTCCTGAAGCCGCTTGGGGGTGGGCTGTTCGGTACGTTCCTGATTGTCGTCGCGATCTTCCGCCATCAGTTCACCATCAGCAGCAGCCGGTCCACACTGAGCAACGCCTCCTCAAGCAGGAACAGCAGCGAATCCTGCAGGGTGGGCAGGGTGGCGATCAGTACCAGGAAGCCCACCAGCATGGTCAGCGGCAGACCGATGGCGAACAGATTGAGGGTCGGCGCGGCCCGGCTTATCACCCCGATGGACAGGTTGACAATCAATACCGCCGTCGCCGCCGGCAATGCGACCTTGAGCGCACCCACAAACAGGGTGGTACCCAGGGAGGCCACCAGCCAGAAGGCATCGGCGTTGAGGCCACCGCCACCGACCGGCAGGATACGGAAACTGTCTGCCAGCAACTGCACCAGCATCAGGTGGCCGTCAAAGGCCAGGAACAGCAACATGGCAATGAGCAGGTGCAGCTGGCTCAGAACCGGCATCTGGGCCCCGTGCTGGTTGTCGACGAATATCGCGAAACCCAGGCCCATGCTCATGGAGACCGTCTGGATACCGATCACAATGGCATCGAACACCAGCTGCAGTATGAATCCCATGGCGATACCGATCAGCACCTGCTGTGCCACCAGCACCAGTCCCTGCAGTGAGAACGGCAGCACTGCCGGCGGCGGGGGCAGCATCGGGAACAGCACCAGTGCACAGGCCAGCGCCAGGGCTACCCGGATCCGAACCGGGATGTAGCGGGCACCGAACAGCGGCGCCACCATGAACATCGCCGCGATCCGGAACAGCGACCAGGCAAACTGCCCCAACCACGCCAGCAGCACCGCCTCGTCCAGCGCGAACGGCGTCATGGCAAGCCGATCAGCTCCGGGATACTCATGATCAGGTCCCTGGAGAACGACACGATCAGCTCCAGCATCCAGGAACCGGTCAGCATCAGAGCGATAGCGAGCACAATCAGCTTGGGAATGAAGCTCAGGGTCATTTCATTGATCGAGGTGGCGGCCTGGAACATGCCGATCAGCAAACCCGCCACCAGCGCCGAAATCAGCAGCGGCCCGACCAGCAGCGCGATCACCCACAGCGCCTGGCGGCCGATTTCCACAACCATATCCGGCGACATCTCAGACCACCCCCGTATAGAAACTGGCTGCCAGAGTCCCCATCACCAGGCTCCAGCCATCAATGAGCACGAACAGCATCAGCTTGAACGGCAGCGACACGATCATCGGCGACAGCATGATCATGCCCATGGACATCAGCACGCTGGCCACCGCCAGGTCAATGATCACGAAGGGAATGAACAGCAGGAAGCCGATCTGGAAGGCGGTCTTCAACTCGCTGGTCAGGAAGGCGGGTATCAGCACGGTCAGCGGCACCTCCGCCGGGGAGGCGAAACCCTCCTCGTAGCCGCCGAGGGACGCGAACATGGCGAGATCACTCTCCCGTACCTGGTGACGCATGAATCGGTGCAGCGGTTCCACGCCGCTGTCCATGGCCTGCTGCAAGGTGATCTCTTCGCTGAGATAGGGCTCCACGGCAACATCGTAGAGTTCGGTGACCACCGGCGTCATCACGAACAGGGTGAGAAACAGCGCCAGCCCGATCAATACCTGGTTGGACGGGGTGGTGCCGGTACCCAGGGCCTGGCGCAGAATGGCCAGCACGACAATGATGCGGGTAAACGAGGTGAACATCAGCAGGATCGACGGCAGCAGGGTCAGTACCGTCATCAGCGCCAGCACCTGGAGCGTCAGGCTCCAGGTCTGGCTGCCGTCCTCTGCCGGGGTGACCTTCAGCAGCTGCAGCTCGCCGGCGCCCTGGGCCTGGGCCAGGGCGGGCAGCAGTGCCAGCAGCACGGCGAGCAACAAGCGCAGGCTCATCTAGCTCCTGCTCCTCTGCGCGGCGCCCAGCCGGGCGGCGAAATCAGCGCCCGCATCCGCGCCCGCGCCCGCGATATCAAGCCGGGTGATCGCCCCCGGCACCACGCCCAGCAGCATCCTCTGGCCGTCCACCTCCACCAGCAGCAGGCGCTCCCGTGCCCCCAGGGAAAGCTGGCCCACGACGGCGATGGGGCCACCGCCCGCGGCACCGAGAAAACGCAGTACCGACGCCCGCCTGGCCACCCAGGCCAGCGCAAACACGATCGCGATCACCACACCCAGGCCGAGCAGCATCCGCCCCAGATTCTGGGCCGCGTCGACCGCTGGAACCTCGCCCGCAAGGACTGTCCCGGGCAGCCCCAGCACCAGGGCCAACAACAGGTGACGCCGGCTCATTGCAGCTTCTTGATCCGTTCCGAGGGACTGATGACATCGGTAAGGCGGATGCCAAACTTGTCGTTCACCACCACCACCTCGCCGTGGGCCACCAGGGTACCGTTGACAAACACGTCCAGCGGCTCCCCCGCGACCCGGTCGAGCTCCACGACCGACCCCTGATTGAGCTGCAACAGGTTGCGGATGCTGATCGAGGTTCTGCCGACCTCCATTGACAGCGTCACCGGCACGTCCACGATCAGGTCGAGATTGACATCCCCCTGGGCTGGTTGCTCGCTGCGCTCGAAATTGTCGAAACTGGCCTTTTCCACGCCCGCATCGGCCGCGCCGGCGCCCTGGTTTTCCTTGTCCACTGCCACGGTTGTCTCCCGCTCTCCGTCAGTCTTGATTGCCGTCGCGGCTCAGGCGTTTGGTGATCCTGACCGCGTACTTGTTTTTCGATAGCCCCACCTGGCCCTGGAAGCAAGGCACCTTCTCCACCAGCACTGTCGCCAGGTCGGGGATATCCAGCGGAATGACGTCTCCCGGCCGGATCCTCACCAGGTCCTTGACGGTGATGCGCTTGCGACACAGCACCACGCTGAACTCCATTTCCGCATCGCGAATCTCTTCCCGCAGGGCATGCATCCAGCGCTCATCCTTCTCCATCCGGTCGGATGCCATGCCCGAGTCCAGCGCCTCGCGAATCGGCTCGATCGCTGCATAGGGAATGGTGAAGTGGATTTCACCGCTGGCACCCTCGATCTCCACCTCGAAACGGGAGACCACCACCAATTCCGAGGGGCTGACGATATTGGCAAACTGCGGGTTGATCTCCATGTTGTGGAAGTTGAAGTCCACGTCCATGACCGGCTTCCACGCCTCCTTGAGGTCGCCGAAGATCTGATCGCGCAGGCGCTCGATGATGCGCGTCTCCACCGGGGTGAACTCCCGCCCCTCGATCCGCGCGTAGTAACTGCCGTCACCGCCAAAATAACTGTCCACCACGGCAAATATCAGGCGCGCGTCCAGCACCAGCAGGCTGGTACCGCGCAGCGGCGGGACCGACACAATATTCAGGCTGGTGGGCAGCGGCAGCGTGCGCATGTAGTCCTGGAACTTGATCATGTCGACGCCGGCAACGGAAATTTCCGCGGTCCGCCGCAACATGTTGAACAACCCCAGGCGCAGGTAGCGGGCGAAGCGCTCGTTGATCATCTCCAGCGTGGGCAGGCGCCCGCGCACAATGCGGTCCTGGCTGGAGAGATCGAAGGACTGTACTTCGCCCTCTACCGCGGTACCGGTACCGCTTTCCAGGTCTCCGGAATCGACTCCATACAGCAGGGCATCGATTTCGTCCTGGGACAGAATGTCTTCCTGACTCATCGGGCAGGCAACCTACTGTACAACCAGGGAGGTGAAGTACAGGTCCTCCACTGCCGCCGGCTCACCCTCGCTCTCCAGCACTGCCTGCACTTCCGCCAGGGCCTCGGCCCGCAGTGCCTCCTTGCCCTCCAGAGTGGCAATGGATTCCAGGGTCTGGGCAGAAAACAGCAGCAGCAGGTTGTTGCGCAGCAGCGGCCGGTGCTTCTCCACCGCTGTGATCACTTTCTGGTCCCGCGCCATGAGTTCCACGGTCACCTGTAGAAACCGCGTAGCCTGGGTCGAAAGATTGACGATGAAAGAGTCCTCGAGCCGGTAGTAGATCGGTGGCCCCGCGGGTTTCTGTTTCGCGACCGGCGCCTCTCCGGACTCGTCCTGCTGTTGCGGCGCAATATCGGACTTGAGCAGGAAATACACGCCGGCGCCGACCCCGGCCGACATCACCAGACTGACCAGCAGGCTGATCAACAGCAGCTTGCCAATACCCGGGGAGTTGCCGGAGCGGACGCCGGCGCCGGGTATTACATCATCAAACTCATTATCTGCTGCCATGAAGATCCGTTCCTTGAAGCGAGGGCGAGGTATTGCCAGCTTAGTGCAATAGCCATGCCAAGACCCTGCCGGGACCGGAGAGCGGCGCAACACCAGCAAAACAGGGGGCAAGCAGGGGTTGCCATGCTCGCGCCCGGGGTGGCGGTGTCAGCTTTTTGACTTCAGGAGTGGGGCGGAGGGTGGCGGTGACAATGGCCTGACACCCGTCACCGGGCCGGCCGGCGATCGGTCCGGTTTCAGGCGTAGAGGTCCAACAGACCTCTGGGCGACAGCGTGCTCGAGCGCGACTCGCCGCCCTCGACCACATCCGCCTCGGTGCCGGCCGTCGCCGTTGCCGCTGTCGACTCGCGGTTGTCCGGATTTTCCGGCTGCTGGCGCCCGGAGTCCGATACCGAGGCATCCGTCAGGCTCATGCCATGCTGGGCCAGGGCGTCGCGCAAGCGCGGCAATACCGCTTCCAGGGCTTCCCGTACCTGCGCCTGCTGGGCGCCCAGATGCAGCTTCGCCTCACCGCCGTCGAGATCCAGCCAGATATCGACCCGCCCGAGGTGGGCAGGCTCCAACTGCAGCCGCGCCTGATGTACCCCTTCGCGGGTCATCCAGACAACCTGGTCCAGGGTCTGGGTGAAGGTCGCGCGCGCCTCCGGGGCCGGCAGTGGCAACGCCACTGCCGGCCGTGCCGGTACAGCTTCCAGCTTCTCGCCCGCGGGCGCCTGTAGCGCACCGGTGAGCGCATTGCCAGCCGCCGTCTCTGCCAGCGCCGGCTGCCCGCCAGTGGCGACCAGACCCTGCAGGAGCTCGGGAGCATCCGCTGCCGCGGTGGTGACAAGCGCGGCGTCAGCTGCAGTCGGAGCGACCACGGACGGTAGCGGCAGACGCGGCTCCAGGGGCACGGAGACCGGCGCCGGTATCGGCGCCTGCGCATTCGCCGCCGGCTTGCCGTTGGCAGCTGTCGCCGTATCCGCGAGGCCCGCTTCCGCCAGCAAAACCCAGAGTCCGCCGACAGTTGCCGCCGCGGCCGTGTCGTTGGCGTTGGCGTTGGCGTTGGCGTTGGCGTTGGCGTTGGCGTTGGCGTTGGCGTCGGCGTCGGCGTCGGCAGTCTCCACAGTCGCCGCAGGCAAGCCGTCGCCCGGCAGTGTCAAAAAGCCGGCAGCGGTGTCGGCAACCTGTTGCTCCGGGGTCACCGTTCCCGTTGCCCCGGCCAGCGCCCCCAGCAGGTCGCCAAACAGCAGCACCGGCGGTGCTTCGTCGGTGTTGGGAGTGGCGCCAGCGGCCTGCCCCACCCGTGCGGGCGCGGGCGCGGGTGTCGGTGCCAGCATGGCGAGCTGCGGGATCACGCCTTGCCTCCCGCGAGGCGATACAGGGCGAGATCATCCAGCTGCCGCTGTTCGGCGCTGTCCAGTTGTTTTTGCTCCATGGCGGCGTTGCGTTGCGCCGCCTGCTCCACCGCCCGCACCTGGCTGCGGGCCTGGTACCACACGTCCATCTGCCGCTCGAAAGCGCGGCGCGCAGCATCCGCATGCCGCTCCTGCTGCTGCAGGGCTTCGTGCAACTGGGCCAGGAATGCCGTGTAGTTCTGCAGTTTGGCCGAGGTGGTACCGGTCTGGCGGATCTGCTCCAGCTCGGTGTGGTAGGAATCGAGGTAGTCGCGCAATCCCCGCAGACGCTCATCGGCCAGATCCATCGCCGTGCGCAGCTCCACCAGCTTGCGCGAGGCGAGGTCACGGTCTTCGCCAAAGTGTTCGGCGACGCGTTGCAGGCGGTCAGAGCGCTTCATTCCCTTGCTTCAACTCCGCTAGTGGGTTCCACACACCCACGACTACTCGCGGCCGCAGGTGTACTGCTGCGAAAAGCGATGCAAATCATGTGCCATTGTCCGGTGGGCGCGTCCTGTCCGCCAGCAACCCTTCCAGGCCCGCGAAGCTGGCCGCCAGATCAACCGGCTGGGTACTGCCCTGGCGCAGGAACTCCAGCATTGCCGGACGCATGGCCACCGCTTCGTCAATGCGGGGATCGGCGCCCTTGCGATAGGCGCCCACCGCAATCAGGTCCTCGTTTTGCCGGTAGGCGGCAAACATTTGCCGGAAGCGCCGCGCTTCCGCCTGGTGCTGGTCGGACGTGATGTCCATCATCACCCGGCTGATGGACGCCTCGATATCGATGGCCGGATAGACGCCCTCCTCGGCCAGCGCACGCGAGAGCACGACGTGACCGTCGAGAATGGCCCGGGCGGCGTCGGCAATGGGGTCGTTGGTATCATCGCCTTCCGCCAGCACCGTGTAGAACGCAGTGATCGAACCGGCGCCGTCAACGCTGGTACCGGCACGCTCCACCAGCGCCGGCAGGCTGGCGAATACCGAGGGCGGGTAGCCCTTGGTCGCGGGCGGCTCACCCACCGCCAGTGCAATCTCGCGCTTGGCCTGGGCAAAGCGGGTGAGGGAGTCCATCAGCAACAGCACCTTCAGGCCCTGGTCACGAAAATGCTCCGCGATCGTGGTCGCCAGCCAGGCACCGCGCATCCGCATCAGCGGCGCCTGGTCCGCGGGCGTCGCCACCACCACCGCGCGGCGCAAGCCCTCTGGCCCCAGGGTGTTCTCGATAAAATCCCTGACCTCCCGGCCGCGCTCACCGATCAGGCCCACCACCACCACATCCGCCGCGGTAAAACGGGTCATCATCCCCAGCAGGGTTGACTTGCCGACGCCGGAGCCGGCAAACAGGCCCAGGCGCTGGCCGCGGCCAACCGTCAGCAGGGCGTTGATGGTGCGCACCCCCACGTCGAGCGGCTCGTGGATCGGGTGTCGATGCAGCGGGTTGATCAGCTTCCCCATCAGCGGCGAGCGCGCCTCGACCAGCAGCGGACCGCGGCTGTCCAGCGGATTGCCGGCGCCGTCGATGACCCGCCCCAGCAGGCCCCTGCCCACCGGAGCATCCAGGGCCATGCCCGCCGGCACCACCCGGGCACGGGGCGACAGCCCGCGGATTTCCTCCACCGGCATCAGGTACAGGCTGTCGTCGGAAAAGCCCACGACCTCGGTTTCCAGTCGCGGCCCGTGGTCGGGCAACACCCAGCAGCGCTCGCCCAGGGCGGCTTCCACCCCCACCGCCTCCAGAGTGAGGCCGACCACACGCCGCAACCTGCCGGTGGCCCACATCGTGGCCCCCGGTACCGCGGTTTCACGGCACTGGCGCAGGCTTGCAGCCCAGCGCTGGTTGCGGGTGTCGCTCACGGTGCCGCCGGCGCCGCGTCGCCGCTGTCGCTGTCCTCGTGGCGTTCACCGCCCAGGACCCGGGACGCCACCGCGCGGATACGGGCCTCCAGGGACGCGTCCACCGTGGTATTGGGGGTAATGACCTTGCAGCCACCGTGCTCAATCACGGGGTCTTCGACGATATCCCAGCTGGCATGCCCGCTGGGCCGGGGCAGTATCTCCCGCACCAGCTGCGCATCGTCGGGATTGAGCAGCACGCGAATATCGCGACTGCTGGAGGGCAGTTCCGCCAGCGCTTCCCGCACCGCGGCAATGACGTGGGAGGGGTTGGCCACCAGCTCCCGGCGGATGATCTGCCGCGCCACGGCCAGGGCAAGCTGCAGCAGCTCTTCCTCCACCTGCTCGTCGATGTCCTGCAACGGACTCGCCAGCGCTCCCAGCACCTGTTGCAGCCGGGCCGCAACGCGGTCGACATCGGCCTTGCCGGCCACCCGCCCGGCTTCCAGGCCGCGGGCATAGGCTTCGTCCCAGGCCTGCTTCTGCAAAGCCTCCAGTTCTGCTGCACTGTGCAGCTTCTGGGCACTGGGCGGCTGGCGGGGGCCGCCCGTCTTCGGCGACGTCGCGGTGGCCACGTCCTGCAGCTGCCAGCGCTCCATCGCGGGCAGCTGCTCGCGGAACAGTATGTCAGACAAATTCGTCTCCCTTGCCGCCGATCTCGATCTGGCCCTGGTCGGCAAGGTTGCGCACCGTCCCCAGGATCTCTTTCTGTGCCGCTTCCACCTCCGCCAACCGCACCGGGCCCTTGGCCTCCAGGTCTTCGGTCAGCATCTCCGCCGCGCGGCGCGACATGTTCTTCAGCAGCTTGTCCTTCACCGCCTGGTCCGCGCCCTTCAGGGCCACGATGAGGATATCCGACTGCACCTCGCGCAGAATCACCTGGATGCCGCGGTCGTCGATATCCACCAGGTTCTCGAATACGAACATCTCGTCCTGTATGCGCTGTCCCAGGCCCTCGTCCGACTTCTTCACCGCGTCCAGCACGCCCTGCTCGGTGACGCCATCCACCAGGTTCAGAATTTCGGCCGCGGTGCGAACACCACCGACGCTGGACGACTTCACATTCTCGCTGCCCATGGACTGCTTCTGGATAACGTCGTCCAGCTCACTCAACGCCGAGGGCGGAATACCGTCCAGGGTGGCGATGCGCATGATCACGTCCGGCCGGGTGCGCTCCGGCAGGAAGCCGAGGATTTCCGCCGCCTGGTCGCTTTCCAGGTAAGCGAGCACGATGGCGATGATCTGCGGGTGTTCCTGGCGGATCATCTCCGCCACGCTGCGCGGGTCCATCCACTTCAGGGACTCCAGGCCCTTGCTGTCACGCCCCAGCAGGATGCGGTCGATCATGTTCGAGGCCTTGTCGCCCAGCGCCTCCTGCATCACCCGGCGCACATAGTCATCGGACCCGACCCCCAGCGAGGTTTTTTCCTCCACCGCGGTAATAAAGGTGTCCAGCACCTGATTGACCTGCTCGCGACTGACGCCACTCAGGGAGGCCATCGAATTGCCGATTTTCTGCACCTCGCGGGCGCCCATGTGCTTGAGTACCGTGGAAGCCTCCTGCTCTCCGAGGGACATCAGCAGGATCGCCGCCCGGTCCACCCCTGCCAGCTGGTCTTTCTGAGCCGCCTGCTTTTCCTCACTCACCTTCGTTCACCCAATCTTTCACTACCTGCGCCACCCGTTTCGGGTCCTGGTTTACAATGGTCTTGGCATTGGCTATGCGCTGATCAAATTCCTGGCCCGCGCGCGGCCGCGCCTCCGCAGCGGTGTCCGGGGCGCCCGCCGCGCCCTGCTGCCCCTGGGCGGCCTGACCCGGCGGCAGGCCCTGGGGCACCGCTGGCGGCAGCATCAGGGTCCGCGGATTGATGGTCAGCAACTGGCGCAGCGTTGGGCGCACGATCATGAAAATCAGCACCAGAATGACCACCAGCGCGGCGATCACCCGCAGTACCTCCATCAGGTTGAACCGATCCAGAAAGGATGATTCCGGAGCATCAAACTCGTCCAGTGCGGTGTCCGGCAGGAAATCCGCCCCGATCACACTGACCGCATCGCCGCGCGCCTCCTCGAAACCCACCGCCTTGCGCACCAGTTCGCTGAACCGTTCCAGTTCCTCCGGTGTGTAGGGCACCGATTCCAGTTCACCTTCGGCATTGGCGCCGGGACGCTGGTTCAATACCACGGCCACGTTGAGCCGGCGGATGGAGCCCTCCGGCGCCTGTATATAGCGCACGGTGCGGCTGATTTCAAAGTTGCGCAGACTGCGGGTCGCCAGCGGGACCTCGCCGGGATCCGCGGCCGGGTCCGCCTCCGCAGCGGCGGGCTCCGGTGCTGGTGCCGGCGGCTGATTGCTGAGCGCACCGGGCACGCCGCGGGCGCCGGGTGTCAGGGAGGCCGGCTCCGCGCTGGTCTGCTCGCTGCGCACCACCGGACTGTCGGGGTCGTACAACTCCTGGGTTTCCTCCCGCAGTTCGGGATTGAGGCTGACCGCCACCTGGGCGCGGACATTGTCCAGCCCCACGATCGGCGCCAACAGTTCTTCGACCCGGCGTTTCAGGCGCACCTCGATGCGCTCGGCCTGCTGGTCCACAGCGTTGCTGCCGGCGTTCTTTTCCGCATCCGGATCCGCGGACAGCAGGTTGCCGTTCTGGTCCACCACCGTGATCTGGCCGCGCTCCATGTCGGGTACCGAGGAAGCCACCAGGTTGACGATACTCGCCACCTGGGCCGGCTCCAGACGGCGCCCGGGGTAGAGATTGACCAGCACCGAGGCCCCCGCCGGTGCCCGATTGCGGACGAACACGGTCTGCCGGGGCACCGCCAGGTGCACGCGGGCGCTCGCCACCGCGCTGATGCTGGCGACGGTGCGCTGCAACTCCACTTCCAGCGCCCGCTGGTAGCGGGCATTCTCCACGAACTGGCTGTCGGAGATGCCGTTGCTCTGGTTGAGCATCTCGAAGCCGACCCCGGCGCTGTTGGGCAGGTTCTGGGAGGCCAGTTGCAGGCGCGCGGCGTGGACCTGGCCCGCCGGCACCAGCACGGCGCCGCCGCCGGATTCGTAGCGATGGGGGATGCCCGCGGTTTCCAGCACCTGCACCACTTCCAGGGCATCGCGGTCGGCCAGGTTGCTGAACAGCACATGGTAGCTTTCGTCCTGGGACCACAGCACCACCCAGACCCCAATGGCCACGGCTGCAGCCAGGCCCACCAGCAACAACAGCTGACGCAGTCCCGGCACCTGGTCCACCAGGTGCGGGCGCGGTGTCGCGGTCGTCATCTCCCGGGCCGCCATCAGTTCATATCCTCATCTCTGTGTTGTTCATATCGGCATGTTCTGGATTTCCCTGTAGGCCTCGACCAGGCGATTGCGCACCTGGACCAGGGCCTCGAAGGACACTCGGGATTTCTGCCCGGCAATCATGACGCTGGCCAGGTCAACGCCCGGGTCACCGCGTTCAAAGGCCGCGGCGAGTCTGGCCGAGGTCTGCTGGTTGGCGCTCACCTGCTCGATGGACTGGCTCAGCAGGCTGGCGAATTCGCCCTGCGCGGGCGCTTCGACCTCCCGTGCCCCTGCCCCGGCCTCGACTTTCAACTGGCGCATCTGCGCCAGTACCTGTTGAATGGCGATATCGCTCATCGACTCCCTCCCCTAACCGTGTACTGTGACTTGCCGGCCCCGCATCAACGCCCCATCGCAATGGCACCGCCGCCGCTGTCGCCGGGTATGGGAATACCGTTCCGGCGAATGCGCGACAGCTTGTAGCGCAGGGTGCGCGGACTGATTCCCAGGCGCTCCGCGGTGCGGCCGCGATGCCCGCCCTCTTCCCGCAGTACCGCCACGATGGCATCGGACTCCCGGTCCTCCAGGGTCTCCTGCAGACTGCCCCCCCGCTCGAATTCTGGAGCCGCCGGCTGAGGTACGGCCGGCTGAGGTGTGGCTGGCTGAGGTGTGGCCTGCTCAAGTGCGGCCGGCCGAGGTGTGGCCTCCAGGTGCGCAAAGAAAAGATCCTCTGCCAGCAATTCGCCGGCCTCCCCGGCCAGTACCAGCGCGCGCTGGATAACATTGTCCAGTTCGCGGACATTGCCCGGCCAGTGGTATTCGCACAGGCGCTCCAGTGCCGACGCCCCCAGGGCCGGTGGCTGGCCGCGGGCATGCAGGGCGAGCGCGCGCCGCGCCAGGGGCTCGATATCGCCCGGGCGCTCGCGCAATGGCGGCAGGCACAGGGGAAAGACATTCAGGCGGTAGTACAGATCCTCGCGGAAGCGACCGGCGGCGATTTCTTCCGCCAGATTGCGGTTGGTGGTCGCGATCACCCGGACATCGAGGCGAATCGCGCGGTTGCTGCCCAGCCGTTCCACTTCGCGCTCCTGCAGTACCCGCAGCAATTTGGCCTGCAGGGCCAGGTCCATCTCGGAAATCTCGTCCAGCAGCAGGGTGCCGCCATCGGCGCACTCGAACTTGCCCATCCTGGCCTTCGCGGCGCCGGTGAAGGCTCCCTTCTCGTGCCCGAACAATTCCGCTTCCAGCATCTGTTCCGGAATCGCGGCACAGTTGACGGCCACGAAGGGGGCATGGGCGCGGGTCGACTCGCGGTGGATGAAACGGGCAAACACTTCCTTGCCACTGCCGCTGGGACCGGTCAGCAACACGCTGATATCCACCGCCGCCACCTTGCGCGCCACCGCCACCAGGGCCCGGGTCCGCGGGTCTGCCGCCACCAGCTCGAACCCGGTTTCCGGCAGGTTGCGGAAGTGGCTCACCCGTTCCAGCAGCTCACCCGCCTCCACCGGCTTCACCAGGTAATCCATCGCCCCCTGCCGGATCGCTTCCACCGCCTGGGGCACGCTGCCAAACGCAGTCATCAATACCACGGGCACTTCGCGATGCTGCTGGCGAATCCGCGCCAGCAGTTCCAGTCCGCTCCAGGGCTCCATCTGGATGTCGGAAATCACCAGGGCGAAGGATTGTTGCGCGAGCAACGCCAGTGCCTCGCGGCCATCGCTGGCGGCCACCACCGGGTACCCACCCAGGACCAGGGTGTCATACAGGGCCTGGCGCAGGTGCTCATCGTCCTCCACCAGCAGGACCCGAAACTCGCTCACCGCGCGCCTCCGACCAGGGCGAGGTGACAGTCGACGCTGGCGATCCGGGGCAACAGGGGCAGGCGCAGGATGAAGCGGGCGCCGCCAGCGGGCGGGCTTTCCAGCCGCAGCGAACCTTCGTGCGCCTCCGCCACCGAGCGCGCCACCGGCAGGCCGAGCCCGGTACCACCGGTCCGGACCGAGAAGAACGGCTCGAAGATACGCTCCTGCAGCGCGGGGCTGACGCCGGGCCCATTGTCATCCACCCGCAGTTCGACGCTATTGCCTTCCAGCTCGCGCGCCGACAGTTCCACCACGACCGCCGCTCCCCCGACCTGCCAGGCATTCTCTATCAGGTTGCAGAGCGCGCCCGCCAGGGCCTGGCGATCACCACGCAGGGTGCCGGCGACATCACAGTCACGAATGCGCAACTGGCACCCTTCGCGGACGGCGCCATCAAGCGCCTGGCGGACATCATCGAACAGTGCCGCCAGCAGAATTTCCCGGGATTCCCCCATGCCGTGGCGCACAAAACCCAGCATGTCCCGGGTCAGGCGGTCCAGGTCACGCAGGCGCGCCAGCAGGTTGGCGCCAAAACCCTGACGCTGCGACGCAGACAGCGCGCGATCAGTCAAATGGTTGGCGTAGAGCATCGCGGTGGAGAGGGGCGTGCGGATCTGGTGTGCCAGGCGGGCGGCCATTTCCCCCATGGTCGCCAGGCGCCGATGCTGCTCCAGTTCGGCCTGCAGGCGGCGCTGCTCGGTGACGTCGGTCAGCAGGATAATGGTTTCATCGCGGCCGGGCACATAGCGCCGCGACAGGGTCAGCTGGGTACCGTCGGCCAGCGCCAGCTCGCGGCCATCCTCCAGCACCCGCACCCCTGCGGTGGCCAACAGCGCGGCCCAGGAACGGCCCTCGGGATCGGCGCGCAGCCAGTCCCGGGCCGCGGCATTGCTGGCGCTGACCAGACCGTCGCCACCGTAGACGATGACCCCGCCGGGCAGGGAGTCGAGCAGGGCCGCAAGGCGATCCGCGAGGCGCTCCTTCTGTTCCCGCTGGCGTTCTTTCTCGCGGCGCGAACGGGCCAGTTCCTGCTCCAGGCCCGCGGCCCGGCCAGCGAGGCTGGAATAGGCCGCGGACAACTCTTCCGAGAGCCGATTGAAGGCGCTGAAGGTACTCTCAAGCGGGTCGTCATTGCCATCCATGAGACGGACTTCTCCTGAAACCGGTGTACTTGCCAGCAGAAGTTAGCAAATACCGTACCAGAAGCTGTCAGTCGGGAAAGGAATTCAGGCCGATTCGGGGTCGATGCCGTATTTCTTGAGCTTTTCGACCAGGGTGGTGCGCTGCAGCCCCAGCAACTGGGCGCTGTGGGCAACCACGCCGCCCGTGCGCCGCAGGGCCTGTCGCACCAGCTCCACTTCCATGTTGGCAAGACATTTTTTCAGATTGATGCCATCCTCCGGCAGGACCGGGGTGGCACAGGCCTCGCAGGGCGGCGCGGGCTCCGCGGGCAGCGGCGCCGGCGGATCGCTGCAGACGACCGCCCGGCCCTGCTGCACATAGCGCTCGGGAAGGTCCCGCAGTTGCACCTCGCGGCCGCGGTGCATGATCGCCATGCGCTCGATCAGATTGCTCAGCTCGCGCACGTTGCCCGGCCAGTCGTAGGCCTGCAGGGAGGCCGTGGCGGGGGGAGAAAATGTCGTCGTCGCGTCATTGCCGCGCTCTGCCATCAGGGCGCGGAAGTGACGGATCAGCAAAGGCAGGTCTTCCTTTCTCTGGCGCAGGGGGGGCACCCGGATCGGGAACACGTTGAGCCGATAGTACAAATCCTCCCGGAACAGTCCCTCAGCGATGTGCGCCTCGACGTCGCGGTGCGTGGCGGCGATGATGCGCACATCAGTGGCAATGGTTTCGGCGCCACCGACCCGCTCAAAGCTGCGATCCTGGAGTACCCGCAGCAACTTGACCTGCATCGGCACCGGCATGTCGCCGATCTCGTCCAGGAACAGCGTACCGCCCTCCGCGAGCTCAAAGCGACCGCGGCGGCGGCTGAGAGCCCCGGTGAAGGCCCCCTTCTCGTGCCCGAACAGCTCGCTCTCCAGCAGCTCGCCGGGAATCGCGCCACAGTTGACCGGGACGAAAGGTTTTTCCGCCCGGGCCGACAGGGCGTGGATACCCTGCGCCACCAGCTCCTTGCCGGTACCGGACTCACCGAGCACCAGCACGGTCGCTGCCTCCGCCTCGGCGACCCGCGCCATCAGCGAACGAACCTCGCTCATGGCAGGAGAGTCGCCGATCAGGTGAATCGACCTGGGCAACCGGCTGGCGGAATAGGTGAAATCGCCGAGTGGGCAGACCTGTTCGCCGCTGTCTTCTTCTGATGCTGAGGCAGGCATAAAAACCACGTCAAAGAAGGGGCGATATCATATATCAGGCCGGACTAATGTCCACCACGGACCTTAAAAAATTGATTCATGTCAATTTTTTGTTCATCCAGTATAAAATCCGGGCGGACGCTCGGGGTCAGGCAAGGGGTAGAGGCGGTGGGTCAGGCGGGCGTGGAACCCTGGCGGGCGGCAGCGATATTGCGGCGGTGGTGACGGAAGACATGGCGCGACAGTGCCTCGAGCTCCGGGTCCGAGAGTTCCCCGGGCTGGAACTGCAGCCACTCGCCGTCCTCGTCCCGCGCCGTGCCGGTGATCCGGCCCGGCAGCAACAGGGCCGCGGGAATGGCGGGGTGCAGGTGCAGGTGCAGCACTCCCTCGGCACCGACGACCATATCCGCGCCACCCGCCTCGATCTCGATCAACTCCACTGCCACCCGGACCGCGCGCGACCGGGGCAGGCGGTCGTGGCTGCGCAGCAACCGTGCCACCATGTCCAGCAGCAGGTGCAGCTTGGCGTCCAGGCGGTGCAGCTCCTGGTGCAGTTCGGGCTGCTCCTCGGAGATACGGTCAAGGGAATGCTCCTCGATCGCACTGACAGCCTCGAGGAGGTAAAGGTTGGTGGTGATCCGCTGTTTCTCGTCCACCTCCGGCGTCGCTCCGGGAACCCATTCCAGGGGCAGGCGGTCGGGGTAGTTCAGCATCGACTGAAGAAGCCTCTAGCCACCGGGACTCTCTGCCACGGCGGCGTACTCGCGGGCGCCGCGCACGGAGCGTCGGCTGGCACCCAGCTGCAGTTCCATGCGCCGGCGCAGCTCCGCCAGTGCCTGCACCAGGCCCTGGTCCTCGCGAATGATTTCCTGCAGCCAGTAGGCGAGGGACTCATCGCCGCGTTCAAGGGCCGGATCGTCGAACAGGCTGCGCAGCTGCCGGTGCCGTTCCGCCGCCAGCTGACCGGCGGTCTCCAGGTCGGCCTCTTCCACGTGCTGGCGGATGACCCGGCCCAGCGCCACGACCTCGCCCATGCGGCTGTCGGCAGTCACGTTCATGCTGGACCGTGCACCGCGGCACTGGCGCCAGCGCCACTCTGAGCCTGGGCAGCCACTTCTGACGCTATTGCCCGCCAGGCATCCGCCAACCCGTCCAGCAGCTGGTGTACCTCGGTCATCATGGCGGGATCGGAGTGCAGGTTGGCCTCGGTCAGTCGGCGCATCATGTAGTCGTAGAGGTCAGCAAGATTGGCGGCGAGTGCGCCATCACCGGCGGCCTGATCCAGGCTGGCCTGCAGGCTGTCCAGGATCAGGATCACCCGGCCAATACATTCGCCCTTGGCCGCCACCTCGCCCCGCTCGGCGTGGCCGATGGCCCGGGCCAGGCGCTCCAGCGCACCGTCAAACAACATGGTGATCAACTGGTGCGGGCTGGCGTACTCGGCCCCCGCGGTCTTGCTGGTGCGGTAGGCGTTCACCATTTCATTCATGCGGGATCATCCTTCGGCTCACACGTTAGTAGCTGTTAGCGGCCAGACTCGACAGCTCTTTAATTGCGACGACTGCCGATAACGCCCGGCAGATTGGACAACTGCTGCTGCAGGAAGTCGCCGGTCTGGGACAGCTGGGCGACCAGCCCATCCAGGGCCGAAAACTGTGCCACGAACCGGGCCTCAACACTTTCGATCCGCCGGTCCAGCGCCTCGCGCTGGGCGCCGATACCGTCCAGGCTGGACTTCAGGCCTTGCTCGCGATTGGCAATCAGGCTGTTGGACCCCAGCACCTGATTGAGATACCCGCCCAGTGCGGTGGCCACCCCCTGTTCGCCGGCCAGTACACTGTTCAACACATCAGGACGCTCATCCAGGGCGCGGTTCAGGACACTTTCATCCAGCGCCAGCAAGCCGGCCTCGTTGGTGGTTATGCCCAGCGCCGGCAAACTGTTGAAGGGTGTGCCGGGGGTGCCCACCTGGGTGCCCAGAATCTGCTGGATACGGCTGCCAATGCCGCGCAGGGTCGCGTCACCCAGCAGCGGGCCGGCCTGGCCGGTGTCGGCGTTGTAGGAGGCAACCCGCGAGGTGGCCGAGGTGAACGCATTCAGCCGCTCCACCAGCCCGCGCACCTTGTCGACTGCGGCGGTGCGGTTTTCAGCGATCGTTACCGTTTCCACAGTGCCAGGTTCGGCCTTGACCAGATCCAGCGTCAGCCCGTCGACGACACCTTCCACGCGGTTGCTGGCGCTGGAGAAGGTAAAGGTATCCACTTTCACCACCGCATCGGCCGCGGCCTGCAGCTCGGTGGTCGTGGTCAGCGCAGCGAGCCCGCCATCACCGCCCGCGGCCGTAATCGCGATGTTGTTGGCGGCGCCGGTATCACGGGCCGTCAGCACCAGGCGGCTGCCGCCGTCCTCATTGAGAATTGCCGCGGAAACGCCTTTGTTGTCAGGGGAACGGTTGATGGCGTCACGAATTTCAGCCAGGCTGCCGGCGCCCTCCTCTAGGGTAACGCTGAAGCTGCTGTCACCCACCGACAGGGTCAGAGTACCGCTGCCAATCTGGGTATCCGCCGCAGCGACAGGGTCACTGGCGACCTTGTTGGCGCTGGCCAGGGAGACCACCTCGACACTGAAGCTGCCCGGCGCCATGCCGGCGGCAGCGGTGCCGGTAAAGAGATCGGTGTTGCTGCTGGTGACAGTGCGCGCGCCCAGGCCACCGCCGCCGCCCAGCGCCTGGCTGGCGTCGCGCAGGGCCGACAGCGCCCCCTTGATGGTGCCAATGGCGGAAAGCTGAGACTGGAACCGAGCCTCGTTGCGCGCCAGCCGCACTTCCGTGGGCTGGCGCTCGGCGGCGACAAGCCGCTGTACGAGACTGTCAAGATCCAGTCCCGAACCGGCACCCAATGAGCGTATGCCCGTCATGTTATTGACGCTTCTTGTCTGGTTGTCATGCGAGTGTCCTCCGTGTTACCCGAGCAGGGTTGACTGCAAGGAACGCTTTGCAAAAACTGCGCCGAAATCAGGCCAATTGCGAAAAAAGAGCAGCGGCACCTTCACTCAGGTTGTTGACCAGCCCCAGGGCCTCCTCCGGCGGTATCGTGCGCACCACCTCGCCAGTCTCGGACTGCCGCACCAGGATGACAACCCTGCCGCCGTCCTGGTTGACCCGGAATTCGAGTTCCCGGGCATTCTCCTGCACAAACTCATTGAGACGCTGGCTCAGACCCTCCAGCATCTCGTTCATGTCCTCGCCGGTGGCGGGCGTTTCGCGCGGTGGCTCAACGGCCCCAATGGCTGCCGTCGACTGCGCCGCAGTCTGCGTGGTTGCAGCAGGTGCGACCGCATCACCACGCCCCGGTAACGGTCGCATGGCTCCCTGACTGGCAGAAATGCTGTTGTCGATCACGCAAGAACCTCCCGTTCCCACGCAAGAAGGGGCCAGACGCGTGCGCCAGGCCCCTGCTCACTCATTGCGGTATTGCCTCTGCCGTTAGTTGAGCAGAGCCAACACGTTCTGCGGCTGGGCATTGGCCTGGGACAGTACCGAGATACCCGCCTGCTGCAGGATCTGCGCACGGGTCAGGGCCGCGGTTTCCGCCGCGAAGTCCGCGTCCTGGATCCGGCTGCGCGAAGCGCTCAGGTTCTCCGCCGTGCCGCTCAGGTTCGCAATCGTGCTCTCGAAGCGGTTCTGGATGGCACCGAAGGTGCTGCGCAGGTCGCTGGCGGACGTCAGTGCCGCATCAATCCGCTGGATCGCGGCATTGGCACCGTCCACTGTGAGCACGTTGACGTCATCGAGGCTGCCGGAAGCAGTGAATGAGGTCGCCGAGAACACGGTCGCCGCTTGAGCACCACCGATGGTAATGCTATCACCGGAGGTAATGCTGAGGACGTTCGTGTCGCTGTCCAGGGAAGCCGTGCCGTTACTCCCCAACGCGACGTTGACGGCATCGACGAAGGACTGCTGGGTGCTGTAGGTAGCCGCAGCCACCGAGATTGCATCGTTGTCGCCGAACTGAATAGTCAGTTCATCGGCAGCGAGCGTTAACTCAGATGCCGCAGCTCCATCGGCACCGGCCACCGACGTACCGGCATCGAACTCCTGGTCAAGACCTGAAAAGCCATTGACAACAGGGGCTGCGTTGCCTGCACCGGTCGCTGCAGTGGCGATTTCAATACCGCTGCCAGAGACGGAAACCGCATAACTGGTTCCGAGCTGCGTGCCGATTTCCGTGGCTAGCCCATCGAGGCTGCCGTAGTCCGCATTCAGCGTGACCGTGGTGCCGTCAACGTCGAAAGTGGTTTCGCCGACTGTGCCTGGCACCGCAGTCGTGGTACCGACACTACTACCGGTGAGAGCCGGCGCTGTGGCACTGGTATCGTTAGTGAGAGTTATCGTGCCAGCGGCGTCAGCAGCACTGTATCCGCTAACACCATCCAGGATTGCAACGTTTGCCGCTAGGTTAGCCCCGTTGAGGGTGATGTCCGCGCCGCCGTCGATTTGAATGGTCAATGGACTACCGCTCAAATCAGCGTCAAGCGGCCCACCGGTCGATGCAAAGGTGACCGCACCCGCGGTCGCGGTCCCACTGAAATCGAAGTTGGTGACCGCGCCAGTCGTGTAAGTACCAGCCGTGTCATCACCACCCGGGGCAATAATGGTGCTCAAATCCACGGACGTGGCAGTAGCCACCGCACCCACATCAGCAGTACGCACACTGGTATTCAGGTTCAAGCCGATCGTTTCACCCACGTTCGCACCCACCTGGAACAGGGCGCTGCCGAAGCTGCCGTCCAGTACGTTGCGGCCGTTGAAGGAGGTCTGGCTGCCGATGCGATCGATTTCCTGCAGGCGCTGCTGCACTTCCTGGTCCAGGGTGGCGCGGTCGGTATCGGAGTTGGTGGCGTTGACCGACTGCACGGCCAGTTCGCGGATACGCTGCAGGTTGGAGGACAGTTCGCCCAGGGCACCTTCAGCGGTCTGCGCCAGGGAGATGCCGTCATTGGCGTTGCGGATCGCCTGGTTGAGACCGCGGATCTGGGTGGTGAAGCGCTCGGAGATCGCCAGGCCAGCGGCGTCATCCTTCGCGCTGTTGATGCGCAGACCGGAGGAGAGACGCTCCAGCGACGTCGCCAGTGCTCCCTGAGAAGTGTTGAGGTTGCGCTGAGCAGTCAGCGACAGAATATTCGAATTGATTACCTGTGCCATGTTGAATTCCTCCCGGGAATTTCAGTTTCTGTTTGCACTGACCGACCGGCCGCGCCCGTTCACGCCCTGCGCCTGCAGGGACTCTGGGCGGGAGCAATCACGCCGTCTTCGAGAGGTTTAGCGGAAGCGGAAGGGAAAACTTTAGGAAAAATGTTGCGGTTGCGTTCAGGCTGGCAAAATTGTGCGCTGGATCACACTGTGACGAGCCCGGGCAAAGCACCAGGCCTCTGCCTGTTCGCGCGAAGTTGCCCATCTCCCGCTAGTTGAGCAGTGCCAACACGTTCTGCGGCTGGGCGTTGGCCTGGGACAGCACCGAGATGCCTGCCTGCTGCAGAATCTGGGCACGGGTCAGCGCCGCGGTTTCCGCCGCGAAGTCCGCGTCCTGGATCCGGCTGCGTGACGCGCTCAGGTTCTCCGCCGTGCCGCTCAGGTTGGCGATGGTGGACTCGAAACGATTCTGGATGGCACCGAAGGTGCTGCGCAAGTCACTGGCCGAGGTCAACGCGGCGTCAATGCGCTGGATCGCAGCGTTGGCACCGGCGACCGTAAGCACATTGACATCATCCAGGCTACCCAAGGCGGCAAACTCGGTCGCCGTGAAGACGGTAGCTGCCTGGGCGCCAGAGATCGTTATTGCTTCGCCAGAAGTAATGCTGAGGACGTTGGTATCGCCATCCAGGAAAGCCGTGCCATTGCTGCCCAGGGCCATATTAATGGCATCGACAAAAGACTGCACGGTCGAGTAGACGCCGTTCTCGACTGCGATGGCATTGCTGTCGCCGAACTGGATGTTCAGATCGTTGTTGACCGTCAGGGTCGATGCGGTTACGGCCTCGGAACCGTCACTGGTGGTAATTGACTCCGAGTCCGCCGTGGGTCCGTTAAAAGGGTACCCGGCTTGCACCAGCGGGATACTGGCAAAACCGACAAAATCATCAAACCGGTCACCGGCGACACTCTGCGTAACATCAAAATTGGCACCATCGGCCCGCGAGAAAGCAAGCGTACCCGACGTGATCGCTGTCTCAAGATCCAGGGCACCACCAAAATCAATGGTGAAACCATTTTTGGTAGCCCCGTCACTTGCTGTGCCGTCAAACGCTGTATTGATGGCGCCGGCAACACCAGCCGCGGCCAGCGGTCCGCCATCAGCCACCGTGACCGTCGCGACAAGCGAGTTTGCACCATCGTCCAGCGTCAGAACGAAATCGGAAGAGCCAAGACCAACAGCTTCATTGTCCCCAACGAACAAACCCAACGCGCCGCTGGTTGCGGGCACGGCATCCGACGTTGCGGGGGAAATCAATGTGCTCAAATCGACCGAAGTGGCCGTCGCCGTGGCGCCCACATCGGCGGTACGCACGCTGGTGTTCAGGTTCAGGCCGATCGTTTCACCGACATTCGCACCGACCTGGAACAGGGCGCTGCCGAAGCTGCCGTCCAGCACGTTGCGGCCGTTGAAGGAGGTCTGGCTGCCGATGCGGTCGATTTCCTGCAGGCGCTGCTGCACTTCCTGGTCCAGGGTGGCGCGGTCGGTATCGGAGTTGGTGGCGTTGACCGACTGCACGGCCAGTTCGCGGATACGCTGCAGGTTGGAGGACAGCTCGCCCAGGGCGCCTTCAGCGGTCTGCGCCAGGGAGATGCCGTCATTGGCGTTGCGGATCGCCTGGTTGAGACCGCGGATCTGGGTGGTGAAGCGCTCGGAGATCGCGAGGCCGGCGGCGTCATCCTTGGCGCTGTTGATGCGCAGACCGGAGGAGAGACGCTCCAGCGAGGTTGCCAGAGCTCCCTGCGAGGTATTGAGATTACGCTGCGCGGTCAACGACAGAATATTCGAATTGATTACCTGTGCCATGTCGCATCCCTTCCAGGAATTTCCGCGCCCTTTTGCACTGCCCTGGTGATGGCAACCAGTGAGTCCTGAAGGTGGAGGAGGTTTCGGGCAGATCCCATTATCTGCTCTTCGCAAGATTTGACGGCAGCGGGAGGAAAAACTTTAGGGGGAAATACCGCGGGCGCGACCGGGTCAGGTCCTCGCGCCACATCACACAGCCCGGAGCCTGCCGGGCCGGCCGGCAGGAGGATTACCCTGCGGTTACCTATATCTATGAACATACAGTGGTGAAGCCCCTGGTTTTGAAGGTTCGATGTCATGCTCACCCTTGATCGCTGGCACTCACCGCATGCGATCCGGAAGCAGGAACTAAAAAGGGGAACAGCGGGCAATAGATCAAACAGTGCGCCAGGCTGATGGTGGATACGCGGGGGAGGTATCGAGAGGGTGCGAGGCGCATTGTGCGGGCATGAATGGGGAGCAAGTCCATCACCGCACAGGGTGGCCGCATTTGATGAAACGCGGTCCTTGGGGTTGTGCTGCGGCGTGGCTAATATACTGTGTATCCATAAGGCGTATCCACTTAGCACCACTAGATACTATATGTTGTGGTTTCTATTTTCGGTTATTTGTCGGTAGGTGACCGGCCCTGTGGCGACGGCTTGCTGTAACAGACGATAGAACAGCAACCCTCTTGATCGCGAAGTTCGTCGGTTAAATCGAAATGTAAATTCATCAAGATAGTAATCCAGATGATACGGCTTCACCGAACCCTGGTGGGTTCCGAGCAGCCACCGTTTCAGTAGTGCAGCCACGCGATGTACGCCGGGCAT
>NZ_JAVJWR010000008.1:0-2030 GCF_040221975.1 Haliea sp. | reverse complement strand
GCGCAGAAACGCGCACAGTCCGAGCAGGACATCGGCATGGCGATCAGCTCCGCCAGCGGTCTCGCCCTCAGGGAACGCCGAATCGAGTCTCCTCTGGATCTGCAGGCCATCAGCCCGAATATCAATATCAAGGAGATCTCGCCAGGCCTGTTTCCGGTTTTCACGATCCGCGGCGTGGGACTCAATGACTTCAGCGCCAACAACAATCCCACGGTGGGAGTCTATCTGGACGAGGTGTTCCTGGCCTCAACCACACAGCTCACTTTCCAGCTCTACGACATCGAGCGCGTAGAAGTGTTGAAAGGCCCTCAGGGTACGCTCTATGGCCGCAACACCACCGGCGGCGCCATCAGTTTCATTACCAATCAAGCGGTGTTCGAGGACGAATGGCGGCTGAGCCTGGGAGCCGGCAACTATGAGCTGACAGAACTGGAATTCATGGGCAACAAGGCACTGTCGGAAACGCTGGCGATGCGGTTCGCGGGAAAGGTCCTTGACCAGGGCGAGGGATTCTACGAAAGCCGCACCCTCGGCGGTGAAGACATCGGTTCCCGCCGCGAGTACGCGGCCCGTCTGAACACCACATGGGTCGCCAGTGACAGTCTCGACGTGGCTCTCAAGCTTGAGGCCAGTAAAGCGCGCTCCGAAGTCGGCCAGTTTGAGCATTTCGGCACCTTCGAGGCCGGTGTTTTTCCCCCGCAGCCCTGCAGCTCGATCCTGGCCGGGCGCATCGACCCGAGCCGTTGCGCGGACGCATTCGGCTATCGCGATGACGACGGCGACCCCTTCAAGGGCGACTGGAACAACGATGCTCGCTTCTCCAGCGACAGTCGCGCCGCCACCCTGCGGGTGAACTGGGACCTGGGTCCCGGTACGCTCACTGCGGTCAGCGGCTGGCTGGATTTTGAACGCAAGGCATTCAGCGACACCGACAGTGGCCCCTTCGTGCAGGCGGAATTCGATGTCAGCGATAGCGTGGAGCAGTTCAGCCAGGAACTGCGCTACACCCTGAGTGCCAGTCCCACGCTCGACGTGATTGTGGGCGGTTTCTACTCCTGGGATCAGGTCGACATCGAGGTACCGGGAAATCTTGATGACCTGTTTCTGACCCGGGTGTTAATCGCATCCGAGCAGGAAACAAACTCCGCCGCGGTATTCACCCAGGCGGACTGGCGTTTTGCCGATGCCTGGTCACTTACCGCCGGATTTCGCCTTACTTACGAAGAGAAGGACTTTGCCGGGGGCATGGACGATATGAACCCCTTTGGTACCTCCTGCCTGCTGAGTCCGGTCTGCAACCCGGGTTTTGTCGGCGCCTTTACCGTCGCCAGCAATGAGGAGACCATCAGCGAAACCGAGCCATCGGCAAGGGTCGCACTCAACTACTACCTCGCGGAGGAGATCCTGCTCTACGCAAGCGCCGCCCAGGGCTTCAAGTCCGGGGGCTTCTTCGGCGGTGGCTTCGTCACCAACAGCACCCAGCTGGAGTCATTCGAACCGGAGACGCTGGTCGCCTGGGAGGCGGGGATCAAATCGCGCTGGCTGGAGAACACCCTGCAGGTCAACGCGGCGGCCTTTTACTATGACTACAGCGATGTGCAGACCTTCACCCAGGTAAGCACAGGGCAGCTCTCGGTCTTGAAGCTGTCCAACGTCGACTCGGCTGACATCCAGGGCCTGGAGGCGGATATTCTCTGGCAGCCTGTCGCGGGGCTGCTGCTGCAGGCCAATGTGGGCTACCTCGATTCCGAGTTGGGCGCCTTCAGTGCCCCCGGCGGTGGCGAGATTCCCTCGGGCAACGCACTGCCCAACGCCCCTGAGTGGAGTTACAACCTGTTTGCGCGCTACGAACATGTGGTCGCGGGCCTGGGAACCCTCGCTGCCCAGGTGGAGTACAGCTACACCGACGAGGCGTTCCGGGAGGCAGTGAACATTCCCTACCTCGCCACCGAGGACTACGGCCTGTGGGGTGCACGGCTGGCGCTTCGCAGCGCGGACGACCGCTGGGAAGTATCACTCTGGGGCAAGAA
>NZ_JAVJWR010000007.1:0-129088 GCF_040221975.1 Haliea sp. | reverse complement strand
CTCTGTGCCTCGGGGTTTTCTATGTCTACGGCAGTGCCGTTACACAGGCGATGACCTTTGCGGTCACACCCGGTAAAGCGGGGCGGGCCCTCGCCAGGCTTTAATCCCCAACCCCGAGGTGCTCTGTGCCTCGGGGTTTTTTTGTGAGCTCGAATATGCTTCAGAACCGGATGGTTCGTGTCGTGCGTGATCCAGAGCTATAAGCAGACGGCTATGAGCAGATTAAAGCGAAATCTTGCGATCTTTTTTATCCTGGCCGTGGCGATTTTGGGTTCCCTGACAATGGTAACCCTGGTGATAGCCAGGCAGGAGCTCGACAACAACCAGCTGTCCATGCAGAGCACCGCGCGTCTTCTGGTGATGGAAAACCTGGTAACGACGCTGTTCGAGTCGGAATCCAGTCAACGAGCCTATACTGTCACCGGTCAGCCGTTTTTTCTAGACGAGCACTGGCTGCAAAGGCGCCAGCTAGAACAGTACCTGACCCAGCTGCTGGAAGCCGAAATGCCCGCTGGGCAGCGTCGCGATGTTGAGCATCTGGCAGACCTCGTACGCCAGCGCACGGCTATCATGGACAGGCTTATCGAGACCGCGAACACGCAGGGGCAGGAAGCGGTAATTGCAGAAATCGCTGGCGGCGAGGGGAAGCGATCGATGGACGCCATCCGCGCAGCCTCTGCCCGGCTGACTGATGCTGAGCGCCGGCGGATGAGCGGTCGAAGCGCCACCGCCAATCGGCACCTTATACAGCTGTTGACCATGGTGCCGATGGCATCGGCGGTGAGCCTCCTGCTGTTTATTATCGCTATTGCATTCACCCTGGCGGCGCTGCGCCGCAATAAAGAACTGGTGGATGAGCTCACGGAGACTGGCAGTGATATCCGGTTGATCAACCAACTCAGCAGCAGTCTGCAATCCTCGGATAGCCGCGAAGACGCCGCGCAAATCCTCAATCACTACATGGTTGAACTTTTTCCCGACAAGGCCGGCGCTCTCTACCTCATGCGTGCCTCCCGCAACATGCTGGAACTCACCACCGCCTGGAACGCAAGTGATGTCGCGATGCCGCTCGCGATTGCTCCGGCAGACTGCTGGGCCCTGAGGCTGGGGAGAACCTACGAAGCCGCCAGCCCCAATGACCTGCGCTGCCATCACAACACAGACTCCAGCACCGCCTACCTTTGCGTTCCCTTGATGGCACAGGGCGATATTATCGGCATGATACATTTCAGGGATCACTCGATGGAGGATATCAAACCCCTGGCCCAGTTCACGGCAACGCACATTGGCGCCGCGCTTGCCGGCATCTCGTTGCGAGAGACCCTGCGACAGCAGAGTATCAAGGACCCGCTGACCGGACTATTTAACCGACGCTACCTGGAAGAGACCCTGGAGCGGGAAATGCACCGGGCCAAGCGCAACAACAGTCCGCTAAGCCTGGTGATGCTGGACATCGATCATTTCAAGCAGTTCAACGATCGTTACGGCCACCCCGCGGGCGACCTGCTCCTGAAGGAATTCGGCAACAATCTCAGAGCCCACGTTCGCGGCCAGGATATCGCCTGTCGCTATGGCGGCGAGGAGTTCATTCTGGTACTGCCGGACGCGACCGCCGCACAGGCGCATGAGCGCGCGGAAACCATACGCCAGAGCCTGGTATCGCTGACGGTCGATTACCAGGGTGTGCGATTGCCTGCTATCACCGCATCCTTCGGGGTTGCGGCCTATCCTGTCGACGGAGACGACTGGGAGTCGCTGCAGCGCCTGGCCGACAGGGCGCTTTACTACGCCAAGGCAAACGGTCGGGATCAGGTGGCGACCGCCACAGACACCATCGAGCAAGACAGCCGGGTCGTAAACCAGTGAAGTTACGAGCGGCATCTTTTTTGCAGCCGTGTCATGTACCATATGCGGACGCGCACATTGAAAGCAGGCGGCAGAAAAACGATGATCGACCAGGTAATGCTCAATTGAGGTGTCGGCTGGGCCCGGATAACGAGCAACAAGCCGGTCCGGTCAGGCCAGATAAGGTATGAATATGTCGGGGAGTGCAACCTCCAAGCGACTGACCGCTGGCTATGCCTGCCTGATCTACGGCATTGGCGCGACAGCCTGGATTCTGTTGTCCAGCTATGTCCTCGCCGAGTTTACTGCGGATGCCGCGATCCTGAACCGGCTTGAAATGGCGAAAGGCCTGGGGTTTGTGGCTGTTACCAGCTTTCTTCTCTATACCATCCTGAGGAGCTTCGAGGCCGGCCTCACCGATGCTCCAACCGGCGGCCGGGGAATACTGGCAGTCATCGCTGCGTTGATTCTCCTTGTGCCCCTGGTCGGCTATGGCATTCTCCGCCTTGCCTCGGCGTCTCTAGAGCGAGATGTCTATGCCGACCTGCGGGCTATTTCCGAGTTGCAACGTGGTGGCATCAACTTGTGGAAGGCTGAGCGCGAACGTGATCTGGCCGTGCTGGCGACCGACCCGGGATTTATCGCCGACGCCGCCGCCTTGCTGGCAGGTAAGGCTCCGGAGGCCGGCTCAAGAGTCCAACGTCGTATTGAAAATGTGGTCACCAATTACGGCTACCGCGGCATCACCCTTGTGGGCCGAGGACTCAAGCCAATAACCAGTCCGGGCCCCACCGCCGTCACGGCCGGTGACCTGCAGGCATTGTCCCTCAACGGACAGAAGCTGGGAGCATCAACCAGACAAGTGCTGTACCTTGAGGAGGCCAGTGGCCAACTACGCCAGGTTTTTACCCATCCACTCCTGGCCGAGGGAGGCGAACTGCTGGGTTTCCTGATTGCCAGCGCCTCGCCCCAGAATTCTGTATTCGGCACGCTTGGTAATTTGCGGGGTCCTCACGAAACCGCGGAAATCCTGCTTGTTCGACTGCAGAATGGCACGGTCCTTACGGGTCATATCACCCAGAAAGGCTCAGGCGGAGAGCCGGAGCAGGTAGAAGCGGTATCCGGGGATGACCTGGCACGATCCGTTGTCCATGCAGCCTCTCCTGAAGGGTCGCTCACCGCAAGAGATCATCACGGCAACGAAGTCCTGGCAGTCTACCAGCCCTTCGGCGATTCCGGCTGGCAGCTGGTCGCAAAACTGGATCGGAAGGAAGCGCTGGCTCCGGCCAGGCAGCTGGCGAAAAGTATCACCGCCGTGCTCTTGATCGCGCTGCTGGCCGTCATTGCCATGCTGGTCTTGCTGTGGCTACAGCAGCGACGTATCTACCAGTTGGCTGTGGTTGCCAAAGAAACCGAGGCCCTGAGACAACTGCGCGAGCAGGAAGTCTCCTATCGGCAGATGTTCGATAGCAATCCCCATCCCATGTGGATAGATGACCGTTCCTCCCTGGCGTTTCTCGCCTTCAATGAAGCCGCGATAGCGAAATATGGCTATTCCCGCGATGAATTTCTGTCGATGACCGCCAGGGATATTCTTCCGCCGGAGGAAATTGCCCGTCTGGAAGATCTCATGCCTAAGGCCGACGACGATCCGGCTTTGGAGGCTTTATTGCGGCACAATGCGTTATGGCGACACCGCAAGAAAGACGGCACCGAGATTATGGTAGAGGTTTCGTCAAACCCCCTGCAGTTTGAGGGAAGAGACGCCAACCTGGTTCTTGCCTATGACGTGACGGAACGGGAGCGCTCCCGGGCGAGAATACAGGAATCCGAGCGCTTCGCCTTTGCCACCATCGATTCAATGCCGGGGCATATCTCGGTACTGGATGAAACGGGAACCATAATTGCCACCAATTCCCGGTGGCGGGATTTCGGCCTCGAACAGGGCGCCCGGCTGCGCGATGTCGACCGGGGCGCAAATTATCTCGAGGTCTGCCGGCACGCGGCGGGGGGGGAGGACGACAGTGACGCCAAGGCGGTGCTGGCGGGCTTGATGGCGGTGATCACCGGCGAGAAGCAGCATTTCCGCCATGAATACCCCTGTTTTACGCCCTCGGAAAATCTTTGGTTCGCAGTGCACTTTACGCGTTTCCCCGACGATGGCGAGGTCCGGGTGGTCGCATTTCACGAGGATATTACCGCCCGCCGCCTGGCCGAGGACGACCTTCGCGAACTCAACCACTACTATTCCGCGCTCAGCGCCATCAACAGCGCGATCATCCGCATTCGCGACCCCGAGGTGATGATTGATGAGGTCTGCAACACAGTCTGCACGCATACCGAGCTGATGCTGGTGACAGCCAGGAGGCTTGAGGGGAGGATGCTGAAAGGCACAGGCGCTGTTTACGGTCGCGGGGCCGAGTTTGTTGACGAACCGGTGAATGAATATGGAGAAGTGGATGTTGAGCACAGCCTGCTACCCTGCGCGCAGGCGATCAGGGAGCAGCGCGCGATTGTCATCAACGATTTCACTGATCATGAACTCGCGACCCTGTGGGAGTCTGCGGACGAAAGACATGGCATAAAAGCCGCTCTTATCTGCCCGGTCATCAGGCGGGATGGTGCCTGGGGCATACTCGAGTTCTACGCTGGGCAGAGCGGTTTTTTCAAGGCAGAGCTGGTGCGTCTGATTCAGGAAATTACCGCCGACCTCGCCTACGGCCTGGACATGATCGAGGTAGAAGAGCGTCGGCGCGACATGGAGGCCGAGCTGCTGCTGAATGCAGAGATTATCGCCTCGAGTCATGAAGGCATGTTTATCACAGACCAGGATAATCGCTTTACCATGGTCAACCCGTCGCTGTGCGCCATCACCGGATATGAAAGATCCGAATTGCTGGGTAAAACGCCACGGATCCTGAGTTCTGGTCATCACGACCGCGATTTCTACCAGGAATTGTGGGGCACATTGCTCCGCACGGATCGCTGGGAAGGCGAGGTCTGGGATCGGCGCAAGGACGGCGAGGTGTTTCCGGTTTGGCTTTCCATAACGCGAGCACAAGAGAGCGCCACCGGCGCGTACCATCATATCGCGATCTATAGGGACATTACCGAGCGCAAGCAACATGAAAACTACGTCGAGCACATAGCAACCCACGATATTCTCACTGATTTGCCCAATCGCGCGGTTCTGCAGGAGCGACTCGAGCTGATGCTTGCCCAGGCGGCAAGGGCGGGAAATCAGCTGGCGCTGCTGTTTGTTGACCTCGATCACTTCAAATTGATCAACGACACCCTTGGCCATGGGATCGGTGATCAGTTGCTGAAAATGATCGGCGCGCGAATCTCGAAGCGGCTGCGAGAGTCCGACTCCGTGTGCCGGATCGGTGGAGATGAATTTGTCGTGCTGCTGAGCGACATCCAGTCCAGGGAAAACGTGGGCGTTGTTGCGGAAAAGATCTTGCATGAGATTTCGCAGCCCTGCCTCGTTGATGAGCATAGCCTTGTTGTCACGGCCAGCATCGGCATCGCCATCTATCCGCAACACGGAAACACTGTGACGGGGCTCATGCACATAGCCGATGTAGCGATGTTGGCGGCCAAGCGGAGCGGTCAGGACCGCTACCATTTCTATTCCGGTGAGTTGGGAGAGGATGCCGGTGAGCACCTCGCCATGCTGAACGCGCTGCGCGCGGCCGTTCAGAACGAGGAGCTGTTCCTCGCATACCAGCCGCAAATTGATCTTCAAAGCGGGCGACTGGTCGGTCATGAGGCCCTGGCCCGCTGGGAGCATCCGGAGTACGGCCTTGTTCCTCCCGTGCGTTTCATTCCCATTGCCGAAGACAGCGGGCTCATCATTCCTCTGGGTGACTGGATCATGAAAGAGGCCTGCCGCCAGAACCAGCAGTGGCGGGAGCGAGGCCTTGCCGATGTGCCGGTGTCGGTCAATGTTTCCGTCCTGCAGTTCCGGCAGGATAACTTTGTCCAGCGTGTGCAGGCGGTGCTCGCAGAAACAGGCCTGCCGCCGGACCGGCTGGAGCTGGAAGTCACGGAAAGCTTGCTCATCGTCAGCACTGAGCAATCGCTGAAGAAGGTCGCCGAGCTGCAGAAAATTGGCCTCAAGGTGGCTATCGATGATTTTGGCACCGGCTATTCGAGCATGGCCTATCTCCGCCAGCTCTCGCCAAATCGACTCAAGATTGACAAGTCCTTTGTCGACGACGTGCCGCATCAATCCGATGCTGTTGCCATCGTGCGTGCCATTGTCAGTCTGGCCGCGGCAGTAGGCATTGAGACCATCGCCGAGGGCGTGGAAACCGAGGAGCAGGCGGACTTCCTGCAGAGTCTCTGGTGCGCGCAGGGACAAGGATATCTTTACAGCAAGCCTGTCCCCGCCAGCGAGTTTGAATCCTGGCTGGTCAGTTGGCAGTCTCGGCACTAGCGGTAAGCGGCCGGGCACAAAATCGTGCGTTCAAGAGGTGATTGACGGTGGCAAAATCCAAGGCGAATAGGAAAGGCGTGCAGAAAATCGAGACCGGGTTCCGCGGCTTTGACGCGATGACTCTCGGCGGCCTGCCGAGGGGCCGAGTGTCGGTGATCAGAGGCGGTGCGGGCACCGGCAAAACACTGTTTGCGATGCAGACCCTCTGTCACTGGCTGAGCGACACTAGCCGGGTCGGCATATTTGTTTCATTTGAGGAGGGCCGCAACAATATCGAGTCCAATTTTGCCGTCTTTGACTGGTGGCAGGCACCCTTCTCCAAGGACCGCCTGCTGCTGGTCGACGCCCGCTGGCGGACCGATGTAATCCAGAGCGGCAGCTTTGATCTCTCCGGACTGCTGGCCGCGGTGGAGGGAGTCATCGGGCAGAATCAGGCCAACTTTCTGGTGCTGGACGGTATCGACGTGTTGCTCAACATGATGCCCGACCCGCTGGATGCCCGCCGGGAGTTGCTGCGCCTGCAGCACTGGACGGAGGCGCTCGCTCTCACCACCCTGGTCACGATGAAAGGTCATGCCCCGCTGGAGGGGCAGTCCGGCAGGGGCTTCCTGGAGGACCTCGCCACCTATATGGCGGACTGTGTGCTGGAGCTGGACAGGGACAGTTTTCACGGCATCGCCTACCGGACGCTGTATATACAGAAGTACCGCGGCTCCGGCCATACCCAGAACAAGGTGCCCTACACCATTGGAGACCAGGGGATAGAAATTGTGCCGGCCGATGCCAGCGCCGGGGGCTTCAAGGTCTACACCCAGCGCGTCTCCACGGGGATGGCGGATCTGGACGAGATGCTTGGCGGTGGCATTTTCCGCGGCAGTACAACGCTGGTGACCGGCGCTCCGGGAACCACCAAGACCACTTTTGCCTCGGGGGTGGCCGCCAGTGCGAGCCAGCGCGGCGAAAAAGTACTTTATATCTGCTTTGACGAGGCGCCCGAAGAGATTGTGCGCAACATGAAGTCCGTCAACATTCATTTGGCAGATGCGGTGAAGAACCACACCCTGCACATGGAGGGTTTTGTCGCGCGCTCCTCGGGCCCCGACCTGCTGGCCGGCCGAACGCGGCAATTGCTGAAAGAATTCCAGCCGCGGTTCCTGATTTTGGATCCAGTCTCCGCTTTCACGGCGATTGGCAGTGAAGAGCTCGGCTACAGCGCGATACGGCTTATTACTCACGAGGCCAAACAACGGGGCGTCACCGTTATCCTGACGAGCCTGCTCGATGATGTCGAGCAGAACAAGGAAAAGTCCAAGGCGCATATCTCCACACTGGCTGACAACTGGATTCACCTGTCCTATGTCGCCAATGCCGGCGAACGCAACCGCGCCCTCACCATTGTAAAGTCCAGGGGCACGGCCCACTCGAATCAAGTGCGGGAGCTGATCCTCAGTAGCGATGGGATCTGGCTCAAGCCTGTATACACCGAAAAAGGTGAGGTGTTGATGGGTGCGATGCGCTGGCAGCGGGAGGAGGAAGACCGGCAGCAGGAGCGGCGCGAGCGCCTGGAAAGTGAAAGACGCTATCGGTCCGCCAGCAGGGAGATGACGGATATCCAGTCCCAGATCCGCGAGCTGGAAACCGCTCTCGAGAAGCGCCGCCATGACCTGGAGAGTTTCGAGCTGGAGGTTGGACTGACCGGTGAGGAAGAGAAGTCCCGTCGCCAGGCGCTGGCACATATCCGTACCTCCCGATCCTCAAAGCAGAGCGCTTCGCCCAAAACCAGGACCAATAGCAGGAAGAAAGCGCCTGCAGCGAAAAAGGGAGGAAAGTGAGGTGGTGGCGGAAACAGAGGACCGGCAGAACCGACCGCCCCCCGTGATCCTTAAGTTTTATGTGGCGGGAGACGGCGGTTTTACCCGGCAGGCTGTCGCCAACCTGGATAACCTGGTCGCCCTGTTGCCGCAGGAAATCGAGGTAATCCAGGAGATAATCGATGTGACGCAGAATCCTGCGGTGGCGCTTGAACTGGGAATCTTCTCTACTCCCACACTGATTGTGTCGTCGGCGAAGCAGAATCTTCGGTTCGTTGGTGATTTGAGCGATGCCCGGAAAGTCATCCGGATTATTGCGCCAGAAAGTGACCGGGCGTGATCTGGAGTTTTCGGTTTTTTGGGCCTTTGTGTAAAGAGGGAGATCCCACGGCACACACACTCGCTTGTGGTAATATGATCCATGCTTGAAATTTCCCCCAATCTGTCTGTTCCACTGGAGCAAATCGAACTGTCGGCGATTCGCGCCCAGGGCAGTGGCGGACAGAATGTCAACAAGGTATCTACTGCGATTCACCTGCGTTTTGATTCCTCTGCATCGTCGTTGCCGCCAGAGTGCATTGCGGCGATACTGGCGCGTCGGGACAGTCGTATTTCCGCCGAAGGCGTGATCACCATCAAGGCGCAAAGATTTCGCAGCCAGGTCAAGAATCGGGAAGATGCACTGCGCCGGCTGGCGGAGCTGATCAATGCGTGCTGCCGGCCGCGCAAGCAGAGGCGTGCAACGCGGCCGACGCTGGCTTCCAGGCGCCGGCGCCTGGAAGACAAGACACGGCGCAGCAGCGTCAAGGCACACAGGCGCCAGCCCAGGGGCAACCAGCTTTAACATGAGTCACGTCGCGCCGCGGTGCTGATGGTGCGGACAAACCCGGGAGCAGAGCGCGGGATGGGGCAGCCAGCTATAGCGCCAGGTGACAGCCGCGATCTCTCCCTGCAGGCGGCAGTGGTTATCCTGCTTATCTGCAGCCTGCTGATGGGCCTGGGCGGGCTGGTCCTGGAGTTGTTCTCCCATTTCGAGATACCACCCTGGCTGACGCTGCGCTTCGAAGGCACCATCGCCATCTCCCTCACCGGAGCCTGCATGACCGCCGCAATGCTCGACAGTCGCCGCGGTCGGCAGATTGCCGGGGGCATGATGTTGCTGTTCGCAGGTTACAATCTTGGCCACAACCTGCTGGATGCCACGGACAATCAATCGCTGCTGACGGGGCATGCCCGCCTGCCCAGTGTGCCCTCGGCGATGATAATGATGGTGGCAATAAGTTGCCTGGCGGGAATGCACACTCCTCGGCAGAGATTGTTGTGGAATATAACCGCCATTTTCGCCCTGCTGACTGGGGCAGCCCTGGCGGCGGCGTACCTGGATCCTGCGAGGCGTTGGGTGGCACTCGCGAGCTCCCAGTTCATGCCCCTGGGTGCGCTTTTTTGCGTGGTGCTTGCCAGCGGCACGCTGGTGATCGCCAATTATCCACTGCGCCCGGTTGTGCGTCTGCGGCGCAATGCCGTGGCGATGGCCCTGATGGGGGCAATATTCAGCATGAGCTGGTGGTTTCTGGGCAGCTGGGTGCAACACGACGAGAGGCTACAGGCCGCGGATGCCGCACTTGGCAACTACTCCCTGGCGCTAATGCATGAGCTGGAGTCGCAAACAAAGCTGATGCAGCGCATGTCCGGTCGCTGGGAAACAGTGGGAGAGCTGCCCTCAGGGCCCCTCGCGGAGCAGGATATTGGCAGCTATTTCCGCGATATTCCCAATCTGCGTGGATTCCTGTTCCTTGATGAGAGCGGCGACAGCTGGAGTCGCTCCCGCGACACCGGTACTCAGCGCTGGCTGGGAAATGCCCTGCAGCGTCCTCTGGTAGCTGCCTGGCTGGAGGAATTCCGAAAGTCGGGCGAGCCGGTAGCCTGGGAGTTCCCGGATTCCGATCACCCGCAGCTCGCTCTGCTGGGGGTCAGTCCGGGTACAGGGGCCAAACAGCGGCTGATCACCGTGGTCGATTTCACGATTCTGGCCGATCTGGAGTTGCAGCAGGATGCAGGTGAGTTTGCGCTCGCGATCGTACGCGGTGATGCCACGATTGCCCGCCCCGGCGGCGCCGACTTCGCCGCTGGAAGCCAGTACATCAACATCAGCTCGGAAATCAGCCTGCCCCCCGGACAGGATGGACTGACCCTGGTCGCCTCAGCCGGTGCGCCTCGGCTGAACACGCTGAGCGGCCTGTTGCCCATGGGGGGCGGTTTGTTTGGCCTGCTGTTGACCTACCACCTGGTGATAGGGCGGGGCCTGCTTGACCAGCTCAACCAGCAGACAGCCGCTCTTCGCAACAGTGAGCAGCGATTCCGGTCCCTGTTCTCGCAGAATCCGGATGCGGTGTTTGCGCTCAACACGGATGGCACCTATGCCAGCCTCAATCCATTGACCCAGGCCGTCCTGGGAGTGGCCGAAAGCGACATGCTGGGGCGTGGATTCATGGAGGTGCTGTCCGCGGAGTCGGTGTCGGAAGCGGACAGCAGGAAGTCCCTGGCGGCTTTCCGCCACGCTCTCGATGGGCGGCCGCAGGCCCTCGCCATCGCCTTCAGCCCCCAGGACCAGGATGAGGCGAGGTACTTCGATGTGTCGCTGTTGCCAATCGTGGTCGATGGCCGGGTCGAGGGGGTTTTTGGTATCGCCAAGGATACCACCCAGAGAGCGGCGGACGAGGAGCGTTTGCGGGTCCTCGAACGCAGCCTTGAGGCCAGCAGCAATGCAGTCATTGTGGTTGATGCGCGCCGCAGAGGCTATCCGGTAGTGTATGTAAATCCGGCCTTTACCAGGGTTCTTGGGTATCCGGCGGACGCCGCTCTGGGCAGCGATGGTACCGTCTTCCTGACGGGTGAATATGTCAGTCAGGAAGATCGGAACGCAATCACCCTTGCCCTGGAGACCGGCAACAGCCTGACCCTGACTCTGCGCAACCAGCGCCGCGATGGCTCTCCGTTCTGGAATCAGCTGTCTTTCTCTCCGGTGTTTGACGCCAGCCAGGAGTTGACCCACTTTGTCGGGATCCTCAACGATATCTCGGAGCGCAAGGAGCAGGAGAGCCGGCTCGCCTACCAGGCGACCCACGATGCCCTCACCGGCCTGGGCAACCGCGCGTTGTTCAACGATCGGCTCGAACATGACTTCTCCCTTGCTCGCCGGCGGTGCAACCTGCTCGCGGTGCTGTTCATAGATCTTGATGAATTCAAGCCGATCAACGACACCCTGGGCCACAAGGTCGGCGATGAGCTGCTGGTGAGCGTCACCGGTCGCCTGAGTGCTACCCTGCGCCCGAGTGACACCCTGGCAAGGCTGGGGGGCGATGAGTTTGTATTGCTGCTGCCGGATCTCAAAACCGGCAATGAAGCGCAGGAGGTCGCCGAGCGCCTGCTGGCTGAGCTGGCCCGCCCGCACCGGGTTGCAGGACAGGAGTTGCACATCTCCGCAAGCATAGGAATAGCAGTGATTACTGCTGACATGCGGGACCCGGAAAAACTGGTGCAACAGGCGGACATCGCCATGTACCAGGCCAAGCAGGCGGGCCGCAATACCTATCAACTGTTCACCGGTGATATGGATCAGCGGCTTTCCGAGCGGCTGACCATGCGCAACGAATTGCAGGAGGCCATGGACAATGATCGGTTGGAGGTCCATTACCAGCCACTGTTGAACGGCTCGGGCTGTCTCGAGGGGCTGGAGGCACTGCTGCGCTGGAACCGGCCTGGTGAAGGCGCTGTATCGCCGTCGGTTTTCATTCCCCTTGCGGAGGAAACTGGCCAGATCATACAGCTCAGCCGCTGGGTGCTGGAGCGCGCCTGCCGGGATGCGGGAACCCTGCTGCAGCAGGGGCTGTTGCAGGGCAAGCTGGCGGTAAATGTGTCGCCGATGCAGTTCCATCGCGAGAGTTTCCTGCCCATCCTCGACTCGGTCCTGCGCCAGACCGGCCTCGGCCCGCGGTATCTGGAACTGGAACTGACCGAGGGTGTGTTGATGCGGGACACGGATGGTGCAATTGCGATCCTGGAGGCGCTGACGGCGCTGGGTGTGGGCACGGTGATAGATGACTTCGGCACCGGGTTTTCCAGTCTCAGCTACATCCGCACGCTACCCGTGCACAAGATCAAGATCGATGGCAGCTTTGTTCGCGGTGTCATCGACAACGCCAAGGACGCCGCAGTATGCAAGGGTGTCATTGCCATGGCGCGGGAGCTGGGTCTGCAGGTGGTGGCAGAGGGCGTCGAGACCTCCGCCCAGTATGCCTACCTGAAGGGCCACGGCTGTGAGGTCTTCCAGGGGTATCTCATTGCCCGCCCGATGCCGTTGGCGGCGGTGACGGTATGGCTGCGCGAGCGCCCGGAGCTGTTCGGTTAGGGCGTCAGGGGCTGTCCCTGGCGACCTGGGCGCGCTCTATCAGGTACTGGCGAATGTTTTCGGACTGCTGCTCGCTGAGTACGCCGGCAAACCCCACCATGCCGTTCTGCCAGTGGGCGCCACCGCGAACAATGCTGTCCCAGCGCGCATGTGTCTCCGCAGTCATGGCGCGCAGGTCAGGCGTGGCGCCGCCGCTGACCGCACCATCACCGTGGCAGAATACACAGAAGGCCAGGTAGTTGCGCTGGCCGTCGAGGATATCTTCGCTGCTGGCGGTGAGTTCCGGCGGGTCGAACACCAGGTCGGCTGCCACGGTGGTCCCGGGCAGTTGACGGTCAGCGCCCAACCTGAACACCAGCAGCCGGCTCCGGTTGGGAATCGGTCCGGCTTTGAGGGCCTCGCCGCCCACCAGGGCGAGGGCACCGCCCCAGCCTGCAACCACGGCGACATACTGTTCTCCGTCCAGGCGATAGGTGACTGGAGCAGCGACTACCCCGGTCTGGGCATCGAAGCGCCACAGTTCCTCGCCGCTGTCAGCGCGGTAAGCGACAAAATGGCCCTCGGAGTTGCCCTGGAACAGCAGGTTGCCGGCAGTGGACAGCATGCCGCCGTTCCAGGGGCCCACATGCTGGACTTCCCAGCGGGGCTCCGCGGCCACCGGATCCCAGGCAACGATTGCGCCCTTGACCAGGTCCAGGATCGCGGCCTTGGTCTCCGGATCATCGGGCATGGCCGCGGGCAGGGCATCGGTGCCGGTATTCCAGTAGCCCGGCCGGTACTCGAACTCCGTATCCCCGGCGAAGACATAGGGCACATCCTGCTTTGGGATGTAGACCAGGCCGGTGTCCGGGCTATAGCTCATTGGATGCCAGTTGTGGCCGCCGATCGGCCCCGGCAGATGCAGGCCAGTGTCGCCTTCCTCGTAGCGCGCCGCCGTATTCTCCACCGGCCTGCCGGTTTTCATGTCGACATGGGTAGCCCAGGTGACCCCGGCGTAGGGTTCCGCGGACAGCAGTTCCCCATCGCTCCGATCCAGAACGTAGAAGAAACCGTTCTTCGGCGCCTGCATGATCACCTTGCGCTGGCGCCCTTCGAACTCAATGTCGGCCAGGATCATGTGCTGGGTGGCGGTATAGTCCCAGCTGTCACCTGGCGTGGTCTGGTAGTGCCAGACATAGCTGCCATCATCGGGCTTCAGGGCCACAATCGAGGACAGGTACAGATTGTCGCCGCCGTCGGGGCTGCGGATCTGGCGATTCCACGGAGCACCGTTGCCAACGCCGATGTACAGCAGGTCCAGTTCGGGGTCGTAGGCCATGGAGTCCCAGACTGTGCCGCCGCCACCGATTTCCCACCAGGGGCCGCCACCCCAGGTCGCGGCGGCGGTCTCCATGGCCTCGTTCTCGAAACCGGCTTCCGGGTTGCCGGGAACGGTGTGGAAGCGCCAAACGAGCTCGCCGCTGTGCAGGTCGTAGGCGGAGACATAGCCCCGCACACCGAGTTCACCGCCACCGTTGCCGATGATCGCCCGTCCCTTGACAATACGCGGGGCTCCGGTGATGGAGTAGGGACGGCTGCGATCGGTGGTCTGGGTCTCCCAGAGCAGCTTGCCGCTGGCGGCGTCAAGGGCTATCAGCCTGCCGTCCAGAGTGCCGGAGATGATTTTGCCGTCGGCGTGGGCTACACCCCGGTTGACCACGTCGCAGCACAGGTGCACGGCCCACTCACGTGGGACCTTCGGGTCGTGGAACCAGAGCAACTCGCCGCTGCGGGCATCGTGGGCAAACACCATGCTCCAGGACGCTGTGGTATAAATGACGCCGTCGACGACCAGTGGCGTCGCTTCCATGCCGCGATGGGTCGGGTAATCGAAATACCAGTCCAGCCCCAGGTCCGACACATTGCCGCTATTGATATCCTGTAGTGTGCTGAAGCGGGTTTCCGCGGTATCGCCGCCGTGCTGGCGCCATTCCACATCTGCAGCTGCGCTTGCAGCGGCAGCTGGCGCCATCGTTGCTGTGTCGGATGAGGTATTGCCACTACCGACTTGGTGGTCACAAGCGGTCAGCAGCAGGACGCTGAGTAGCGCAGGCAGGAGCAATTTGGGGTACATGGGAGGTTCCTTATTATTGATAGCATTAAAGTCTAGAGCATTGTCGCGGCAGGGGGGAAGCACTCTGATGCATGGCAGCGGACCGCATGCGGTCGCGAAAGCGGTTGCGCTGAGCACGCTGGTTAAGGCCCTCGTGCTGTTCACCCTGCTGTTACCAGGTCAGGCAGCTGCCGTGGACCCGTCGCGGTTCCAGCGCCTGGTGGCTAGCCTGGAGGGGGCCGAGCCCGCCAGTCGCAGTCGCTTTGCGCGCGCCGCCCTGCTGCAGATGGCGGAGGTCCATCTCGCTGAAGCCGGGCTGGCACGCAACCAGTCCGCGCAGAGCATGGAGCGCGAACGCCTGCTCGGCTGGGCCCGGGCGGTGGAAGTCTACGCTGGCCAACTGCTGGAGTTGCACGACCGGATCGAGCAGGGGGCCCCGGTTGTGCTGTTGCCCGAGCTGCTTGCGCATGCGGGTATTCTGGTGGCAGGGCGCAGCACGGTTATCAGTCATCCGCGCGGAGACCAGCAGCAGGCGCTGGAACAGGCCATTCTGCAAGCCTTTTGCGAGCAGGAGGACTGTCTGCAGCTGTTGGCTGCCGAGGTCGAGCGTGCGCCCGGGCCCATTCTCGAGAGCCCTTCCGGCATACCGCCAAGCTGGAGTTTTTCCCGCTCGGGGCCCGTGTGCGAGCAGCGTGGGTTGCAAATAGAGTTTCCGGCAGGTGGGGGCGGTGCGGGAAATCTCGCGCAGTATCGCTCTTTGTGTCAGCAACTGTTCTCGGAGCTGCAGTTGCTGATCGCTGATTTGCGCAGCCAGCTGCGGCAGGGCGTAGTACCCGACTGGAGCGCCCTGGCCATCAGCGCCACCCCGCACCGGCCCGAACACGGCATTCGCCTCAACCGCGCGGGGGACAGTCTGTTGCTCGCGGTTCCCCTGCTGCACAGCACTCCCGCGTTGCTGCCGCGCCTCCTCCCCTGGCTGCGTTCGCTGGCGGAAACTGGCGAAGCGCCCGGTCTGGTGCTGCAGGCGCGCGAGCTGGGCTGGGCGAATTAGCGGCGAACTCCCGAACGCGATATCATCCGGCAACCAAATTCATGAACAGATGCTTGGCGGTAGCTTGCAAAACGGCGCAGACCTGGTGATAGCATGATTGAGATAGTCAAGATTAATACCTCGGATCTTGAGCTGGGCATGTATGTTTCGGGCCTGGACAGGCCGTGGTTGGAAACACCTTTTCTACTGCAGGGGTTTCGCATCGAGACCGCAGAAGATCTTGGCACCCTGCGCAGGTTCTGCCAGTTTGTCTTTATCGATACCGAAAAGAGCTCGCAGCAGGAGCATGCCCTGAGGCGCAAGGTCCGTACCCAGCGGCCGCGCATTCCCAGGCAGACGATGTTTCCCACGCGCCAACTCAAGACCTATACGGACAGCGCCGACTGGGCAGAGGAGTTCCCCCGCGCTGAAACCGCGGTCGCGGAACTGTCGTCGGGCATAGAGGAGATCTTCCAGCAGGCCGCGGGTGGTGCTGCCCTGGATGTAGTGCGGGTGAAGCGCTCGGTTGAACCCATGATTGACAGTATCTCCCGCAACCCGGACGCCTGTATCTGGCTCGCGCGCCTGAAGCAGCAGGATCACTATACCTACCAGCATTCCCTGGGTGCCTCTGTCTGGGCGGTGGCCCTGGGCCGTCAGCTGGGGTTGCCGCGCTCCGACCTGCGCTCGCTGGCGATAGGTGGCCTGTTGTTCGATGTCGGCAAGTTGCGCGTGGATCCCGAGCTGTTGGGTGCCGAGCGCCAGCTGACCCCGGAGGAACTCCAGCAGGTGCGCAACCACGTTATTCATGGCGTGGAAATGATCGGTGCGACCGGACTCATGAATACCGATGTGATTGCCATGGTCACACACCACCACGAGCGCCACAACGGCTCTGGCTATCCCCAGGGCCTGCGCGGTGACGAGATTCCGATTTTTGCCAGGATTGCGGCGATAGTGGATTGTTATGATGCCATCACCAGCCACCGGCCCTACGCACGGGCAATCTCTCCCTGTACGGCGATCAAGATGCTCTATAACGCCAAGGACCTGGATTTTCAGGCCGAGCTGGTGGAGGAATTCATTCAGGCGGTGGGAATATACCCGGCGGGTACCCTGGTGGAGCTGTCATCCGGTGAAGTGGCGGTGGTGGTCGCGGAGTACAGAACCCGACGCCTCCGCCCCAGGGTCATGGTCCTGCTGGATGCGGACAAGCAGCCGCTGACCAGCATGCGAACCGTTGACTTGCTGCACGAGACCGAGGATGCCAGCGGCCGGCCACTGGATATTATCCAGGCGCTGGAGGCTGACGCCTACGGCATCGACATGACCAGCATCCGTCTGTGAGCGGCCCGGCAAGGTGACTGAATCCGTGGTAGTGCTCGATAGAGCGGGCTTCATCGCAGCGCTGGACATATCTGTTACCCAGGCCCGCGGGGCGGGCGACCATCTGGGGCTGCTGCTGATTGACCTCAGCAACCTGCGGCTGATCAACCACCGCCACGGCTACGGGATTGGTGATCTGCTGTTGGCGGAAGCGGGGCGGCAGCTGCTGGCTACCAGCAAGCTGCCGGATACCGTCTTCCGTATTGGCGGCCATACCTTTGCCTTTATCCTGCCGCAGCTGAATACGCCGGCATTCATCGCCCTTGCCATGAACCGGGTCCAGCGCCTGCTGGATGGGGCGCTGTATATCGACGAAGAGATCCTGCCGGTGCAGCTGCGAATCGGCCTCGCGGTCAATCTGCATGGGAAACACTCGTCGCTGGTTACCCTGGCCCGCGCCGAGGCCAGCCTGGCGCAGGTCAAGCAGGGCAATGCCCTGGAAATCGACGCCATGATTGGCGAGGACGACGACGCCCGGGAGGACACGGCCTTCGAGCAGCATTTTTCCGAGGCCCTCTATGACAATGCTTTTGACCTGCATTTCCAGCCCAAGGTCGACCTGCGAACGGGGCGGGTGTGCAGCGCCGAGGCCCTGCTTCGCTGGCACCTGCCGGGCCATGGCGCGGTATCACCTGAGCGCGTGGTACAACTGGCCGAAGCCTCCGGTCAAACCTATGAACTGACGCGATGGGTAGTGAACCGGGCGTTGCGCGCCATGCGCGAATGGCGGGATACCGTCGCCTTGCCTGTGGCGGTGAACATTCCCGCCGGCCTGGTGAACAGCCCGGATCTCGCCAACATGCTGAGTGGGGCTCTCTCCATCTGGGGCGTGGAGCCGTCGATGCTGACACTGGAGGTTACCGAGGGCGCTGTGATCGAGGACAAGGAGGCGGGTTTCAATAATCTGCTGCACCTGCGTGAACTGGGCATGGGCCTGTCTATCGATGATTTCGGGACGGGTTACTCGTCACTCTCCTATTTCGAGCATATCCCGGCGACCGAGATCAAGATTGACCAGTCATTCGTTCGCCGTATCCTTGGCGACAGCAGGGATCGGGCGCTGGTGGGCATTATTGTCGACATTGCTCATCTGTTTGATTTCGCTGTGGTGGCCGAGGGAGTGGAAGACAATCAGACCCTGGAGTATCTGCGCGACCTGGGTTGCGATATCGTGCAGGGGTATCTGTACTCCCGGCCGCTGCCAGAGGGCGAGCTGCTGGCCTGGCTGCGGCAGTGCGATGGACGGCCCGGGATCGCGGCCAACTGACCAATACTTTTGACCTTGCCACGGGGGCCTTGCCATGACCGACCCGCTGACCGAGCGTGCAACAGCGCCCGGAACTTCCGCCGAACCGCTGTATGCCATGGCAGCGCATGACAGCCTGCCCGTCGCCGGTGCAGTACTGCTGCTGGTCAGGGCCACCGGTGCCCGCCTCAGCGTGACCGCGGATGTCGCTGTGGCGCTGCAGCAGTGTACGGCCTTCCGTTCCCTGCATGACCACGCCCAACATCTGGTACAGCAGTTCCCCCAACTTGGTGGCAATGTGGCTGACGTGACGCGGGTACTGCAGCAGGTCAGGGATGCCGGTCTGTTGCTGCCGGCAACGCAGGTTTGCGGGCAGGTCAATGCGCCCACGGCGGACACTGCCGACCTCGATCGCACGGTGGCCTGCATCATTACCTGTGATCGCCCCGCAGCCGTTGAGCGCCTGCTGGAATCACTGTTGCGCGGCGCCAAACTGGCGCGGCAAAAGCAGTTGCTACTGATCGATGACTCCCGCGAAGCGGCCAACTGCACAGCCAACGCGGCGGCGGTCGAACGGTTCAACCTGTTGAGTCCAGCGTCGATGCGCTATTTCGGTCCGCAGGAGCAGGCACAGTTGCTCCAGTACGCCATTGCCCAGCTGCCCCGGCATGAAACCGGGATCCGGTTCCTGTTGCAGCGTGAACTCTGGCCGGGGGTGCCGACTTACGGTCGCGCGCGTAACCTCGCACTACTGCTGACTGTGGGCGAGCGCTGTATCATTCTGGACGACGACGTCCTGTGTGCAGCGTATACGCTGCCATACCGGCAGGCAGGTGTGGCTTTTAACGACGGTGGCCGGCAGGCGGATTTCTACCGCGATGCCCGGGACTGGCAGCAGCTTGCCGTGAAGCAGGATTTCGACCCGCTGGTTGGCCACGGCCGCTGCCTCGGCATGGGCCTGCAGCGGGCGCTGCACACCCTGGGGCACGATAGCCTGGAGCAGTCGCACCTGGCAGAGGCCGGCGCTGGCTGGTGTGGTCACATCAATGCGGACTCGCGGGTGCTGGTCACCCAGAGCGGCTCTCTGGGTGATCCGGGAACCAGCAATAACGGCTGGCTTGTCAATCTGGAGCCGACTTCGCTGCAGCGCATGCTGGCCCGACCGGGTGGTCTTGGCGCTGCCCTGTCACTGCGCGAGAACTGGCTGGGCCAGGTGCAGCCCACCTTCACCGTGCGTCCGGTGATTTCCCAGGTAACCGGACTCGACAACCGGGCGTTGTTGCCGCCCTACTTCCCCGCCCTGCGCGGGGAAGATCAATTGTTTGGCGGCATGCTGGATTTCCTCCATCCGGACTCGCTGACCCTGGAGTACGACTGGGCCGTGCCGCACCTGCCTCTGGAGGAGCGCAGAGGCAATCCCGCGGGTGATCCAACGGTTCCCAGGGGGGGCTTGAACCAGATCGTGGGCTATATCGACGAGGTGCAGCCGGAGGACCCGGGTGTCGGCCTGGCAACGCGCATGGCATTGCTGTGTTGTCGTTTCGAGGAACTCGGCGAACTTTCGGACGCGGGGCTTGCCGCCCGTTTCCGCGCAGGGCTGGCGCGGCTGCAGGCCGCACACCTGCAGACCCTGGAGGAGCGTTTCCGGGACTCGTCCGCTCTCGGGGAGGACTGGCGGCACTATCTGGAGCGCAACCGGCAGGCCTGTGTTGCTGCGCTGCAGCAGTCGTCCGGCCTGGCGGATCTGCCCGGGGTGCCTGCGGCTATGGGCAGCGCGGCGGTGGCCGCGGCGATCCGGCAGCGGGCCAGGGGCTTTGCGGCAGCCCTGCGTGGCTGGGATGAACTGAGGGAAGTCTGCCGCCACCACTAGCGGGCCGCCGGCGCTGACACACCGCGCCGAGAGCCCTGAAGTCGTCGGCAGCCCGGCCCTTGGTATCAGCGGTCCTTGCGGGCACTGGCAAAGGCGGCTGCCAGCGCGGTGGCCGGCGCCCTGGCCGTGTCCCCACCCTTGCGCGGGCCCTGGCTGTCTTTGCCCCCTGGCCGGGGCTTGCCGCCGTCACGGCGGCTGTCCTGGCGCTGCTCGCGAGGCTTCGCCTCGGCCTTGTCATTCAGGCGCATGCTCAGGGCAATGCGCTTGCGCGGCTGGTCCACTTCCATCACCTTGACCCGGACCACATCGCCTGCCTTGACCACGTCCCGGGGGTCCTTGACAAAACGGTCCGCCAGCACCGAGATATGCACCAGACCATCCTGGTGTACGCCGATGTCGACAAAGGCGCCGAAGTTGGTGACATTGGTCACGGTCCCTTCCAGCACCATGTCCGGCTTCAGGTCAGAGATCTTTTCCACCCCTTCCTGGTAAGTGGCCACGCGAAACTCCGGCCGGGGATCCCGGCCGGGCTTGTCCAGTTCCCTGATGATGTCGGTCACCGTTGGCAAGCCCACGCTGTCGGTGATGTAGTCCTGGGGGCGCAGGCCGCGAAGAAACCCTGAGTCGCCGATAATACTGGCGAGGGGGCGCTGCTGGCGTGCGGCGATCGCTTCCACCACGGGGTAGGATTCCGGATGTACCGCCGACGCGTCCAGCGGGTTGTCGCCGTTGCTGATGCGGAGGAAACCCGCCGCCTGCTCGAAGGTTTTGTCGCCGAAACGTGCCACCTTGAGCAGTTCCCTGCGGCTGGCGAAGCTGCCGGCCTGGTCGCGGTGGGCGATGATATTGGCGGCAAGGTTCTGGTTCAGCCCGGAAACCCGGGCCAGCAGGGGCACTGACGCGGTATTCACATCCACGCCCACTGCGTTGACACAGTCTTCCACTACCGCATCAAGCTGTCGCGCCAGCTGTACCTGGCTGACGTCGTGCTGGTACTGACCGACGCCGATGGACTTGGGCTCGATCTTCACCAGTTCAGCCAGGGGATCCTGCAGGCGCCGGGCGATGGAGACCGCGCCGCGGATGGTGACATCCAGGTCCGGGAACTCGCGCGCGGCAAACTCGGACGCTGAATAGATCGAGGCGCCCGATTCGTTGACCATCACCTTGCGGCATTTCAGCTCCGGCTGCTGCAGCAGCAGGTCGCCAACGAACTTGTCGGTCTCCCGGCTGGCGGTGCCGTTGCCGATGGCTATCAGTTCGACATGGTGTTCGCGGATCATCCGCAGCAGTTCCGCGGCCGCTTCCCGGGTGCGGTTCTGGGGCTGGTTGGGGAAAATGGCGCCGTGATCCAGCAGCTTGCCGTTGGCGTCGACCACTGCCAGCTTGACCCCGGTGCGGAGGCCGGGGTCCATGCCGATGGTGGGTCGCGCCCCCGCCGGGGCCGCCAGCAGCAGGTCTTTCAGGTTGTTGGCAAAGACCTCGATGGCCTCCCGCTCCGCGCGTTCCCGCAGCTGGGTCAACAGGTCGGTCTGCAGGTGGGTCAGGAGCTTGACCCGCCAGGTCCAGCGCACCGTTTCCGCCAGCCAGCGGTCCCCCGGCCGGCCCTGATCCCGGATCCGCCAGTAGTCGCCGATCATTGCTTCGCAGGGGTGGGCGTCGGTGGGCTTTTCCTCCGCATCCAGGACCAGGTTGAGCTGCAGGAAGCCTTCGTTGCGACCGCGGAACATGGCCAGGGCGCGGTGGGAAGGTACCCCTGACAGGGCTTCGGTGTGCTCGAAGTAGTCGCGGAACTTGGCGCCCTCGTTTTCTTTTCCGGTCACCAGGCGCGAGGCCAGCAGGGCGTGTTGCTGCAGGAAGTCCCGCAGCTGTGCCAGCAGGTCGGCGTCCTCGGCAAAGCGCTCCATGAGAATCTGGCGCGCCCCGTCAAGGGCGGCCTTGCTGTCAGCCACGCCCTGGTCGGGATTGAGAAAGGCCGCGGCTTCCTGCTCCGGGTCCAGTCCGGGGTTGGCGAGGAGCGCATCTGCCAGTGGCTCCAGGCCGGCCTCGCGGGCGATTTGGGCCTTGGTACGGCGTTTGGGCTTGTAGGGCAGATAAAGATCCTCCAGCCGGTTCTTGGTGTCGGCCGCCAACAGCGCCTGCTCCAGCTCCGGGGTCATCTTGTCCTGCTCGGTGATCGACTTGATGATTGCGCCACGGCGTTCGTCGAGTTCCCGCAGGTAGCGCAGGCGTTCATCCAGATGGCGCATCTGGGTATCATCCAGGCCGCCGGTCACCTCCTTGCGGTAGCGGGAAATGAAGGGCACGGTGGCGCCCTCGTCGAGCAGGCCGATGGCGGCGCTGATCTGGCTTTCCCTGACGGCAAGTTCTTCGGCAATGCGCTGTGAGACTGTTTTGGTCATGCTGGTTCTGGGTATCCGGAGATGTTGCGGGAAGGGCATTATGCGCGAGCCGCGGTGGGAAAACGATCTGGTTTTTTCGGCGGATTTGTGGCTGTGGCTTGCGCTTCGCAGGACTGGCCTATACTGGTGGCAGGCAACCGGGAGAATTGTTCATGAAGACCCTGCACCTGTTGCGCCACGCCAAATCGGACTGGAGTGGACCCGGAGTCGACGACCGCGATCGTGGTCTCAATGCCCGCGGTGAAAGGGATGCGCCCCTTATGGGCGCTGCCCTGGCACAACGCCTGCGGCCTCAGGTGATCGCCGTCAGTCCCGCGCGCAGGGCGCAGCTGACCCTGGCCGGTGTCTGTTCGGGCTGGCCAGCTGTTGCCGGTCTCTCCCACCGCACGGAAGAGGCCCTGTACACCTTCTCCGTGGGCGACCTGCTGGCATGGCTGGAGAGTCAGCCGGACAGCGAGGCATCGCTGTTTCTGATCGGTCACAACCCCGGGCTGACCGATCTGGTCAACTGGCTGGCGCCGAAGGCCGGGCTGGTGAACCTGCCGACGGCAGGTTACGTCCAGCTGCACCTGGCCACCGACCACTGGCGTGAGCTGCGCGACTGCGATGGGGAGGTGCTGCTGGAGCTGTTTCCCCGCGACCTTGGGTAGGTGCGGCCGGCTAGGTGCGGCCGGCCAGGTGCGGCCGGCCAGGTGCGGCCGGCCAGGTGCGGCCGGTTGTGTCCCCGGCCGGGACCCCGACTAGGCGCCCCCGGCTAGGCGCGCCGGTGGGCGCTGGTGTAGTCGATGGCTGGCCCGGCGGGCACGATACCGCTGGGGTTGATGTTGCGGTGGGATGCATAGTAGTGGGTCTTGATGTGCTGGAAGTCCACCGTGTCGGCGATACCGGGCAATTGGTAGATGTCGCGGATGTAACCGGGAATGTGGTGGTAGTCTTCAAGGCGCTGGCGGTTGCACTTGAAATGCCCGTGATAGACGGCATCGAAGCGGATCAGGGTAGTGAACAGGCGCACATCCGCCTCGGTCAGGTTGTCGCCGGCGAGATAGCGTTGGCCGCCCAGATGCGAATCGATGTGGTCCAGTTCAGCAAAAAGCTCGCGATAGGCTTCCTCGTAGGCGTCCTGGGTGGTCGCAAAACCGGCCCGGTAGACGCCGTTGTTGACCGCGGGGTAGATCCGTTCATTCCAGCGCTCGATATCCTGCTGCAGTGTCCCGGGGTACAGGTTCAGGGTGTTGCCGGTGAGGTCGTCGAATGCGCTGTTGAGCATGCGGATGATGTCGGCGGATTCGTTGCTGACGACAGTGTCCCGCTGCCGGTCCCAGAGCACGGGCACGGTCACTCTGCCGGTGTAGTCCGGATCCACACGGGTATAGATCTGATGGTGAAACTGGTGGCCGTGGACGCGGTCGCCTGTGCTGCCTTCCGCCTTGTTGTAGGTCCAGCCTTGCTCCAGCATCAGCGGGCTGACCACTGATACGTCAATCAGCTCATCCAGACCTTTCAGGCTGCGCACGATGAGGGTTCGATGTGCCCAGGGGCAGGCGAGAGAGACATACAGGTGATAGCGCCCGCTCTCGGCGGCAAAGCCACTGTCACCGCTGGGTCCGGCGCTGCCGTCAGCAGTGACCCAGTGGCGAAAGCGGGCGCTCTCGCGGACGAAGCGACCCTCGTTGCTGTCCGTGTCGTACCAGACGTCCTCCCAGTTGCCGTCGATCAGCATTCCCATGGTCGATTTCCTCTTTGCGTGACAAATCGTTATTTTGTGTTCGACCAGGAAGAAATTAAATCGCAATAATACGCAAGTACGATTCGATAAATTCGAAACTAACGCTGGGCCTGCCCAAACAGCCCGGCCAGGTGGCAGGTGGCAGGGCCGGCCCGGTCGCGGTCCGCAAAGGTCAGGTAGAGCGTCGCGTGGCGCCGCGCGCCCTGCTCCAGTTTCAGTTCCCGCAGGTTGCCGCTGGCGAGGCCGGCGCTTACCCGGGACAGTGGCAGCCAGGCGAAACCCAGGCCGCGGCTCACCATTTCTACCGAGGTTGCAACATGACTTACCGTCCAGCGCTGCTCCGCCCCCAGCCAGCCGGCGTCTGCGCGTCGGCCCAGCGCCGAGTCACGAATCACGATCTGACGCTCCCGCTGCAGGTCCTGCAGAGTGAGCGGGCGCCCGAGCTGGTGCAGCGAATGGCCGCTGGCGGCGACGGCGACAAACTCGGTGCGCAGGACTGGATCGCCGAGGAATCCGCCCGGGACTTCCGCCGCCACCAGCAGGTCGACTGCGGCCGCGTGCAGCAACTCTGCGCCCCCGGAGAGCACGGTCTCAAACAGCTCCACCCGGGTATTGGGGTAGGCTTCGGAGAAGGTTTGCAGTACGGCTGCCAGTTGCTGGCAGGGGTAGAGTTCATCCACGGCCAGGCTGATTTCCGCCTCGGTGCCCTTGGACAGGCTGCCGGCTATATCCTCCAGTTGCGTCGCCTGGGCCAGCAGTTGATTGGCCCGCCGCAGCATCAGCGCGCCGGCTTCGGTCAGCCGCGCCTTGCGTCCCACGACCTCCAGCAGAGGCAGGCCGAGTTGGTCCTGCAGCTTGTGCACGGCATGATTGATGGTCGACTGGCTTTTGTGGATAGCCGCTGCGGCCTGGGCAAAACCGCCGTGTTCGACCACCGCCTGCAGCATGCGCCACTGTTCCAGGGTTGTACGATTCATGGGTTCACCAAGGTTCTATAAAGTCGAAAGAATTTGGCGAAATTATGCGATTTATGTCCCAAAAATACGAGAGTACTCTCAGCATTCACCAGGGAGAGTTGATCATGTCCGACCGTACCATCCAGGAAGTCCGCCGCGCCCACCCCAGCCGCGATGGCGACGGGGTCGCCATCCAGCGTGTCGCCGGCATGCAACACGCGGCCATGGACCCCATCCTGATGCTGGATGAGTTGCGTGCCGAGCGCCGCGAAGACCTCGGTGGCGGGTTCCCGTCACACCCGCACCGGGGCATGCAAACCCTGACCTACATGAAGCACGGCGGCATCATTCATGAGGACAGTCGCGGCAACCGTGGCGAAATCCGCGGTGGCGGGGTGCAGTGGATGTCGGCTGGACGCGGCATCATTCACTCGGAGATGCCGACCCGGGACACCCGGGGTCTGCACGGCTTCCAGCTGTGGATCAACCTGCCGGCGGCGGAGAAAATGGGCGAGCCCCGTTACCGGGATATTCCCGCAAGCGCACTCACCGCACTGGACGGGCGCGGGTTCCGGGCGCTGGCGATCGCTGGCGAGTGGCAGCTTGCAGGAGGTACGGTAACGGGGCCGCTGCACGAGCTGGCGCCCCGGGCCGGTGTGCTGGACCTGCATTTGCAGGCGGGAGCCGAGATCAGCCTGGAGCTGCCGGCCACTGAAACCCTGCTCGCCTATATCTACGAGGGTGCTCTGAGGCATGCGGACAGGTCACTGGGCGAGTGTCATCTGCTGGTTACCAGCAGTGGCGAGCGCTGGACTTTGCAGCCGGGGACAACGGGTGCATCCCTGCTGTTGTTGCGCGGTGAGCCCCTGCGGGAGCCCGTGGCGCAGTATGGGCCCTTTGTCCTGAACACCGCGGCGGAGATTGAGCAGGCTATCAGGGATTACCAGAGCGGGCTGTTCGGCTGACAGCCGGGAGTCCCCGATCGCCGCAGCAACGGCTGCCGCAGCATCGACTGCCGCAGCAACGGCTGCCGCAGCAACGGCTGCCGCAGCTGCGTTTGCCGGCCGGCAGTGTTAGGCTAGCGCTTTTGTCTGGGGGAGAACTGCGCGATGCGGCGAACATTGGCCGTCATCCTGGTGTTAATGCTGACAGGCTGCGGTGCCAGCCAGCCATCCGCGCCACCACCGCCGCCCGAGCCTGCGCCCGTGGAGAGTCCAATGCTACAGTGCTCTTCGCCGCGGCCCCAGGTCTGCACCATGGAATACAATCCGGTCTGCGCCCGACTTGGGGACGGAGGCGTCAGCATGTATTCCTCGCCCTGCAACGCCTGCGCCGACGACAGCGTGGTCGGCTACCTGCCTGGAGCCTGTGCCGATGATTGAGAGTGCATCATGAGCCTGACCAATCGCATTCTCATCGGCATGGTCGCGGGTATTCTCCTCGGGTCCCTGCTCAATGTCATGCTCGGTGGTGCCGCGCTCGCGGACAGCTATCGCATGGTGGTCAATGACTGGCTGGTCAACGGGATCCTGGATGTCATCGGCCGCATCTTTATCGCCTCGCTCAAGTTGCTGGTGGTGCCGCTGGTACTGGTGTCGCTGATTTGCGGCTCCAGTGCCCTGGGCGACAGTGCGCGCATGGGGCCCATCGCCCTCAAGACCATTGGCTTCTACCTCGCCACGACCGCGCTGGCGATTACTGTGGCCCTGCTGGTGGCTGTGGCCATCAGCCCGGGGTCGGGGGTGGAGTTGGCGGGGGAGGCCGATTTTGTCGCCGCCAAGGCGCCGCCGCTGGTGGACGTGTTGGTGGGTATCGTGCCCTCCAACCCGATCCAGGCGATGGCGGAAGGCAACATGCTGCAGATCATCGTGTTCGCCCTGTTGTTCGGCTACGCCATCTCCCACGCCGGGGAATCCGGGCGCCGGATAGCCAGTTTCTTCAGCGACACCGAAGCGGTGATCATGAAGATGGTGCTCATCCTGATGAGCTTCGCGCCCTACGGGGTGTTTGCCCTGCTGGCGAAACTGTTTGCGGAAATGGGCATCGGCGCAATCATGGATCTGGCCGCGTACTTTTTTACCGTCCTGGGCGTACTGCTGTTCCACGGTCTGGTCAATTACAGCCTGCTGCTGAAGCTGTTCTCGGGAATGTCACCGCGCGTGATGTTGACCAAAATGCGTCCGGTCTGGGCCTTTGCCTTCAGCACCGCATCCTCCGGCGCCACATTGCCGGTCACCATGCGCACGGTCGAGCATCGCCTGGGGGTGCACAACACGGTCGGGGGCTTCACCGTGCCGCTGGGCGCCACCATCAATATGGACGGCACGGCGATCATGCAGGGCGTGGCCACCGTGTTCATTGCCCAGGTCTACGGGGTGGAGCTGTCCATGGTTGCCTACCTCACGGTTATCCTGACGGCCACCCTGGCCTCCATTGGCACCGCGGGTGTCCCCGGGGTCGGCCTGGTCACCCTGGCGCTGGTGCTGGAGCAGGCTGGCCTGCCGGTCGAGGGTGTGGCACTCATCATCGGCGTCGACCGGTTGCTGGACATGGTGCGCACCATGGTCAATGTCACCGGTGACGCCACCGTCGCCGTCATTGTCGGCAAAAGTGAAAATCAGCTCGATGAGGCCGTCTTCAACGACCCGCGGGCTGATCTGGAATCCAATCGGGAATAGCGCATGTCCATTCAGGTGACCATCGTGCCGGTCACGGCCTACCAGCAGAACTGCTCCATCATCAAGTGCCTGGCCAGCGGCCGCGGCGCCGTAGTCGATCCCGGTGGCGATATTGAGCAGATACTGGAGGCGGTGCGCAAGATGGACGTGGTGATCGAGAAGATCCTGCTGACCCACGGCCACATGGACCACTGTGCCGCCGCCGATGTGCTCCGGCAACAGCTGGGGGTGAAGATCGAGGGGCCGCAGAAAGCCGATGACTTCTGGATCGCCAGGCTGCCCGAGTGGTGCCAGATGGCCGGGTTCCCCCACGCCGACGCCTTCGTGCCGGACCGCTGGCTGGAGCAGGGTGATACGGTCACCGTTGGTGAACAGACCCTGCAGGTATTCCACTGCCCCGGACATACCCCCGGCCATGTGGTGTTCCTGCACGCAGAGCAGCGTGTCGCCTGGGTCGGCGATGTGCTGTTCCAGGGCTCCATCGGGCGCACCGATTTTCCCCGCGGCGACCACGCCCAACTCCTCAGCAGTATCCGCGAGCGCCTGTTTCCGCTGGGCGATGACATCACCTTCGTGCCGGGCCACGGGCCCACCTCCACCTTCGGCCAGGAGCGGCGGACCAATCCGTTTGTGGCGGATGCGCGGTACGGGTAAAGCTTCGTGGTATTGGCGGCTTCGTAGCCCGTCACCATGCGCGCCGAACCTGTGCCGGGACACGCCGTGAATACGTCCCTGTAGGCTCGTATCGCGCATCCATGCGCTCAACGGTCCCGGCACAGGTTCGCCCCACATGGCTCCTGCTTTGCGATGAATCCCCTTGCAATTCACTTCCCACGGCCCCGGTCAATCCTGCTTCGCGCACTGATCCTGCGTGCGTGCGTCCGTCTGGCGGAGCAGCCTCGCCAAGTTGCCGTGTGCCATGTCAGGAACTACGCTCGCAGGCACAGCTTCGCCCCGCATAGCGGTGTTTCCCAGCTAACAAGGTGCCAATCTTCGAGCGCGTGAGGACGGCGGTGCGTCTGGTCCCGCGTGGGACCGTTGACGGCATGGATGCCGTCACCGAGCCTACAGGGATGTATTCACGGCGTGTCCCACGCGGGACCAGACGCGGCGGCGTCCATCCCTGCCAGAGCGCCCTCGTTTCGACACCGGGTGTTGCTCTCCTGTGATCACTGAATGATCTTGATCCAGTCCCCAGTCCGCGGTTCGCCGCGTGGGTAGAAGCCGTTGAGGAGCCGCAGCCGGGCCTCGGCCTCGGGGATCTGGATGCTGGCGGCGAGGCTGGCGAAGGTGGCACCGCGGGGTACCTGGATGTAGCGGACATGGCGCTGCTCGCCCGCCTGCCGCTCCTGCGGATGCAACGGGCGGAAGCTTTCGATCAGCGCCAGCAGCGCGCTGTCAGCGGCGCTGAAGTCGTCCGCCTTGCCCTCGAACAGGTACTGCCAGTTGTGGTTGATGACTGCCACACGGCGCGCCTCGTCGCCACTGCGGGCGATGGCGGTATAGCCCTCCAGTCCCGCCTGCTCCAGCGCTGTGCCGTCACTGAGGTTGCCGGCAGCCGCCGCCGTCAGCGCCTGTTCCGTGGTCTGGCCCGGATCGGGTCGCTTCAGGGTCAGGGTCATGCGGGCACTGCCGTCCGGGGCGCTGGCGACGATTGCCGAGCTGCTGCTCTGGACCTGCCAGCCGGGGGGATGGGCGAAGCTGAAGCCAAGCTTGTTGTGATAATAGCGGTCGTCCTCGCGCTGGATCCTGGGACCCCAGGGCAGGCCATCGGTACGGCGCTGGAATTCACCGGGCAGGGCGGGATCCTCCAGTACCTGGCCGCGGTCCAACTCGTTGGCGGCGCGGATCACGGTCTGTAGCCGCTGGTCATTGCGCGGGTGGGTGGCGTAGAGGCCGTGGTAGGTGCCCGCGGGCTTGCCGGCGGCGCGGGCATTGAGGCGCGCAAACTGTTCCTGGTCCTTGAGCACGCCGATCACCCGCAGCAGCGCGTCCGGTTCATAGCCGGCCAGGTGCATGTACCGGGCCCCGAGGCCGTCGGCTTCCAGTTCATGCTCGCGGCCATAGCCCCGCACCAGCTCGGTGCCGTACATGCCGGCGGAGTCCATGATGTCGCGGCTGCCGGTCAGCACGCCCGCGGTAACTGCGAGAACCGAGGTGGTGATGGAGCCGGCGCGCTGGCGCGCGGCATGGCGGGCGGTGACGTGGGCGAGTTCGTGTCCCAGCACGCCGGCCAATTCGGCTTCCGAGCCCAGATAGGCGAGCAGGCCGCGGTTGATATAGACGTAACCACCGGGCGTGGCAAAAGCATTGATGTCGGGGCTGTCGATCACGGTAAAAGTGAAGTTCATGTCGGGGCGGTCGGCTACCGCGGCCAGGCGCTGGCCGACCCGGGTGACATAGGCCTGCAACTCGGCGTCATCGTAAATGGCACCCTCCCTGAGAATCTCCTGGTGCATCTCCTCGCCAATCCTCGCCTCCTTGCCCTGGCTCATGACCACCACGCTGGCACCGCCGGTGGCGGGATTGCTGGCACAGCCGCCCAGGCCAGAAAGCAGCAGGGCAGAGACGAGGGCAAAGGGCAGGACGAGGACGTGGCTCATGGTGTCTCCGGGTAGTTCGGGGAGAGGAATTCCAGCAGCTGGTCGCCGATGCTGTCGCAGGCCGTTCCCTGCACCGGGGCGATGATCGGGATGGGTACCACTACTGCCGGCATGTAGGACTGGCCGCTGGCAGTGGTGCTGATGCGTCCGACTTCAGCGCGGTTGCTGAAATCCCAGATGGTGGCTTCATAGTTGGCGTCGTTGGACCATGTCCCAAAGCCAAAGCAGCCGGCGCCCCCCGGACCGATTCCGCAGGTCATGGAGCCGGCGGAGTCATTGCGCACGGTGCTGCCGTCGATCCAGATCATGTACTGGGTTTGCAGGTTAGCGAAGGTGCGTGCCACGTCATCGTGCTCCAGCAGCCGTTCCAGGTCGGCCGGCCGCAGGGGTGCGGTGCGCGGTTCAAACCACGGGTACAGCGCGTTGAGGAACTCCAGTTCGCCAATCACGCTGATGGACTCGTCCCGCGACGAGACATGATTGCCGACGCAGCGGATGAAGTCTGGTTCGGTTTCATAGTCACTGGCATGGCGACGCCCGAGGATCACTACCGAGGCATCGCCGATGCCCTCGGCGCCGGGTGTGTTGAACACCATCTGGTCCACTGTGGAGTTGACGCAGCCCGCCAGCCAGGGCAGCAGGCAGGCGCCGATGGCGAGACCTCGCAGATTCATGGCTGCGCCCCCTGTCTGGCGGGTTCCCCGGCGCGGGGCAGGCTGTCCAGCCACTGCGCCACAGCCGGCACACGGGTAAAGCTGCTGGCGAAGTGGGCGCCGGCATCCCGCAGGGCGACAATGGCGGCCAGTCGTACCGCGCCTTCATCGCTCTGCATGAATGCGGTCGGGGTCTTGCCATAGGCGGGCATGGTCCAGTCGGCGATGGGCTCGCCGCCGGTAGTGACCAGTTGCAGCCGGTAGCGCATCCAGATCTCGTAGACCTTGACATTGGTATGGGCGGGGATGGCGTACTGCAGCTCGTCCACCTCAGGCAGCAGCACCGCATCCACCACCGGATTCATCTGCCCTGGCCCCGGCTTGCCATTCATGTAGACTACCTTGCGGAACATGCCCTTGAGCAGAGTGTCCCACAGCTCCACCTGGGCCTGGCCGGTATTGACCAGCCAGCTGGATTCGGCGCGACCGCTGGCCTCGTCGAAGAACTCGTGATTGGCGAACTCGTCGTCGTACCAGACGCCGATGGTCAGCGGCAATTTGTTCATTACCGGTGACGGGAACTCGCTCTGCACCATGACCTGCTTGGTGCCGCAGGCGGCCAGCGCCAGGGCCAGCAGGATGGGGGCCAGCCAGCGCTCAGGGCCGGTAGTCATTGAGCCCGACAAAGGTGCCTCCATTGCGATAGGTCATTTCTCTCATCAGGGCCGCGAAGCGGTGCGCGGTATTCTGTTGGGCGGGAGCCTGCGAATAAAGTACGGGAAAGCCGACCGCGTGGATCCGTATCAGGCGCTGGTCGCCGCTGTCCCGGTTCAGGCGGTCGACAACGCCCAGTACCTGGCTGATGGAGCCGCCGGTGAAGTCGTCGCCGAAGACGTAGATACTGATTCGCTTCTGGCCGTCGTAGAAGGTCCGGATCGCCTGGGTAATACCCTCCACCGGGCTGGAATTGCTGAACACGTTCCAGTTGCGCAGATTCTGGATGATGGCACTGCGGCGTGCCGGGGTGTCCGGAATCCACTGGCCCCGATAGCGGCTGAACATGTAATCGCCCATGTCGTTCATCACCTGAATACCCTTTACCTCAGGGTAGATGCTCAGGACCGACTCAAGTTCCCGCAGAACGCGCTCCCAGGCGTAATAGAACATGGAGCCGGACGTGTCGATCACAAAGATAATGTACTCGCTGTCGACCGGAATGCCACCGATATAGTTGTTGTTGACCTGTTGCTGCCGCGCCTGCAGGCGTTTCTGTTCCTCGGTGAGCGACTGCCGTGCCAGCGCCAGCTGTTCGGAGACAATGTCGTTGGTGTTGCTGCTGACCTGTAGACTGTCGTGGCGGGAGCGGGTGGCGGCCAACTGCGCCTGCAGGATGGCGATGCGCTCGGTGTGCTCGGAGAGCTGCTCCCGGCGTGCGTTGAGGTCGCGATTGAGAATGCGGGCTTCGCCGCGAATCTCGAACACCTGGGCCTGCAGGTCCGCTACCTTGCCCTGCAGGTTGACGGTCGAGGCCTCGATGATCTGCGGTTGCACGGTCTTGGTGATCATCAGCAGCAGGATGATCGCGCCGAAGCCACAGCAGATCACGTCCAGGAAGGACAGGGAAAACTCTTCAATTCCGCGGCGGCGCGTGCGCATCAGCAGCTCCTAGGGCCAGTCACGCGAGGGCGTCATGAAGCTGCCCCGGGTGGCCTGGGCCAGTTGCCAGAAGGCGGAGGCGGCCATGGGGTCGCCTTCCATCGGCGCCAGTATGACATTCACCGGCAGGTTGCGCGGCAAGCGCCGGATCGCCTGCTGGTACAGGTCCAGGCGCTGCTTGCCGCTCACCGTGTTGCCGCGGGGCGGGCTGGTGCCCTGGGTGGGTAAACCGTCGGTTATCAGGAAGACGTTGTCCGGTGCCGGGCTCAACTGGTTCAGGGCCAGGAAGGCGTTTTCGAGGCTGGTGCCGCCCTGGGGCAGCAGTTCACGCAGAGCCTTGCTGACGGATTGCAACTGCGGTTGATTGGCGACCTCCAGCCACTGGCCCGCGGTGCCCGCCAGCGCCGGCCGGGCTTCGGTGTTGAAGGTGATGACCTGGTAATTGGCCCCGACCGGCAACTGCGCCGTCAGCCAGTCCACCGTATTCAGTGCCCGGCTCCATTTTTCGGCCCGGCGCTGCAGATCGGGCCCCATGTTGCGCAGGCGGATGATATTGACCACGCGGTCCGCCAGCATGCTGGCGGAGGTGTCGAAGAGAATGACGATATGGCGTCCGCCCAGATTCAACCCGGTCAGGTACTGGCGGTTGCCGTCGCCAGTGAACTCGCGCGCGCTGCGACCGGTGGTTTCCTCGGCGGATTCCCGCAGCCGTTTTACTTCCTCCTCAAGGGCCCGGATGTCGGCCTTCAGCCGTTCCAGGTCAGTGCTGTCGCTGCTGTCCTGCCGCAGTGATGCGATCAACGCCTCGTACTCGCTGATCTGCTCCGTGACCCGTGTGGCCCGGCCCCGGGCCTCGACGATTTGCAGATCGACCTCGTCGAGGGCATTGCGCAGCCGCACCAGCCCGGCCTCGCCGTCGCTGATATCCTCCTCCAGCAGGTTGACCTCGGAAAGCAGGTCCCGGTTCAGCTCACGGGACTGGACTTCAATGGAGTGGTCAATGATCAGGAACACCAGCACCACGGCCCCGAAACCGCAGGACATGATGTCCAGGAAGCTCAGGTTGAAAGTGGTAAAGCCGCGCTTGCGCCTGGCCATGGTGGTTTACGCCTGGGTGCTGACGGTGATCAGCAGGGCGTCCGTGCCATCCGGCAGGCGCAGACGGTCACCGCTGGCGACGACTTCGCTGTCCCTGGCGGGCTGACCGTTGCGCTCCAGGACACCGGCCCCGCGGGCGGCATGCAGCCGCCAGTGTCCGTTCTCCCCCTGCAGCAGCGACCAGCCGTCGCCCAGGGAGGCGCCATCAGCGAGCAGGGGGCGGGCGCGACTGCCCTGCAGCAGATGGGTTGGTTGCGGAGGTACCGGTTGTGCAGCGGCCGCTGCGGGTGTCGGCGCGGCGGACTCTGCGTCGCTGGTCCGTTGCCCTCCCAACTGGGGCAGGCTGTTGACGAAAACCAGCGCCTCGGAGCGCTGCACCAGCAGGGCCTCGTGGGCCGCCAGTGCCCGCGGCAGGTCGGCTGCGTGCAGCAGTGTCCCGGACAGGCGTTCCCGCAGACCGGGCAGCAGCGCCGTGAGCGGGTCCAGCAGCAGGGTGACGCCGGACTCGCCCAGCGCGCTGCTGACGCTGCTGGCGAGGGTGGTACTGGCGGCCTCCAGGTCGCCGCGGGCGATACGGGCGTGATAGCCGTTCACCGTCAGGCTGGCTTCATTGCTCTGCTGCAACTGCTGCAGCACTGTTGGCAAGGCGTCGTAGAGTTGTTGCTCGGTTTCCGCCCGGCGCCGGGGGTCAAAGCGTGTCTGGCGGATGAAGGCCGTGGCCGCGGCTTCCACCACCCGCTCCTGCAATTGCAGCAGCCCGCTGGCGGGCAGGGCTGTCGCCCGCTGGAAGGTTACCGTGCCGTTCTCTGCCCGCAGTTCGCTGAGCAGAGCCTGGTGGAGCTGGATTTCCAGATGGAACAGGGGGCCGTCGGCGGCGTGGAGGCTGGCCAGGGCAACACTGCGATTGACCAGTCCCACCGCATCGAAGGGGCACTGCTGGATGATTCCCAGCAACAGGGCCAGCTGCTCCTTGTGCATGCTGCCGGGGGCCGCCAGCAACAGTTCGCCGGGGCTGCCGGCTGCGCTGTGCAGGTCCAGAAGGTGGGCATGGACCAGGTCGGCGCTGTGGCGGGCGGGGCCGAGGGCCGGTTGCAGGGGGTCGGTACTCAGCTGCCACCAGTAGCGGGTGGAGACTTCCCGCGGGCGCAGCCGGGCGGCGGCCCGGGCATCGCTGCCAAACCGGTAGCGGCCGCCTTCCAGCAGGGCATAGCCCGGGCTTTGCAGACGCTTGTCCCCGTGCCACAGCTGCAGGTTGCTGTCGTTGATGTCGAGGCAGGCCACGGCCATGTCAGTGCGCCACCAGGTGCCGCAGCAGGCGCTTGTCGGCGTAGCGCTGGCAGTCCAGCACCAGCTTCTCCTGGGACTGCTGCAGCTGGTGCAGGCAGAACATGATGATGATGCTCAGTACCAGCGCCACAAAGGTGCTGTTGAAGGCCACGCCCAGGCTGACGGTGACTCCCGAAATGTCACCTTCCACCGCCTTGTAGGCCTGGGACAGGGCGTCGCCGATACCGCGTACGGTGCCGATGAAGCCGATGGAGGGAATCGCCCAGGCGATATAGCGCACCATCGACAGCTCTGAATCCAGCCGGTCCGACTCCACTTCACACTGCTCCCTGATGGTGTCGGATACCGCCTGAATGCTGCCGGTGGTGGCAAAGCGCTGCAGTGCGGTGAGCAGGGTGCGCGGCAGCAGGTACTCCTGCTCCTGTGCCGGCAGTGCCTCCAGCGAGCGGCTGTACTCGCGCGCATCCTCCGGCAGCAGGGTGGTGCCCTCGGGAATATCCAGCAGCGAGCGTTCCAGCAGCGCCTGCTCGCGCAGGGCGCCGCGGCCCTTGTAGGCCATGATCGCCAGCGCCCAGAGCAGCAGAATGAAGCAGGCCTCCTGCTCAAAGTCGCGAATCACCACGGCGATGGTGCGCTTGGGCACGAAGTCCTCCCCCGCCGCCTGCCGCGTCATCTGCTCCTGCAGCTGGGTATCGGCGCTGGGCCGGATCACGCCGACGTACAGTGCGTGCACCACGATAATCGCGATCAGCAGGGCAAACAGCTGGTAGGTGAATTCCGGGGACAGTTTTGTTTTCATCATTGGTTCCTAGATATCCACGGGAAACGAGACCGAGAGATCCTCGGAGATCTGCTCCGAGGCCTCGTACTCAAAAGGTGAGCCGGCAGGTCGTGCGGGCGCCGTGGTTTCGGGCTCGGGTTCGGGCTCTTCGGGATCGGCATCCTGGGCGGCCAGGGGCAGCGCCAGCAACAGGGCCGCGAGCAGGGCGAGCGGCAAGCGGCGGCGTGGACTCAGCATGGGCACTTACTCCGCATAGCGTGCAATCCGGAATCCTACGTCATCGCGTCCGGCTTGCCCATAATCGCGATAGGACAGGCGCAGTTCCGACAGCCGGCCCAGGGCCCAGCTGGCGCCGCGGATGACGTAGTTGTCGCCGCCCTGGGGACCGGTGGGATCGGTCTCCGCGGCGGCGTTGGCGGGGGCTATCTGGTAGACGTCGTGCACCCACTCGGCGACATTGCCGCCGAGGTCGAACAGGCCGTGATGATTGGCCGGGAAGCTGCCGACTGTGGCGCTTACCACCTGGCCGTCGTTGTAGCCGCTGATGGTGCGCCCGGTGACGTAGGCGGAACTGCTGTCGGCGTAGTTCTCCACTACCGCGGTGGGTGGGAACGTGTCTCCCCAGGGGTAGGTCAGCAAGCGCTCGCCATCGACCCGCGCTGCCCAGGACCACTCCGCCTCGGTGGGCAAGCGGTAGCCGGTGGACGCTGCGTTGAACCCGGTGACAATGCCCTGGGCCTGGGTATAGAAGGGCTCCAGTCCCTCGCGCCGGCTGAGCCAGTTGCAGAATTGGGCGGCCTGCTGCCAGCTGACCTGGGCTACTGGCTGGTGCTCGCGGTTGAGGCTGTTGCCCTGTACCTGGCCAGAGTTGTGGCTGGCCAGGAACTGGCGGAACTGGGCATTGGTGACCTCGGTGGTCTGCAGGTAGAACATGCGCCGCAGGTTCACCGGCCGCAGCACTTCATTGGCGCGCCGGCCGGGCTCGCGCCGGGAGGCACCCATGGTGAACTCGGCGGGGCCGGATTCCCCGGGGATGAACAGGCTCAGGGTCTGGCCCAGGGCGGTGGTGACTTCGGGCTGCAGTTTGCTCAGTTTGGCTTCCTGCTCAGTCTGCAGGGCGATGTCGATGCGCTGTTCCAGGCCCGGCCGCGGGGTCAGGCGCTGGCTGCTGCTGCGATAGCCCGCGAGGCTGACCTCCACTCTGTGTTCCACCGCCGGCAGGGACAGGGACTGGCTGCCGCGTCCCAGCAGGCGGCCGTTGACCCGGACTTCCGCTTCCGGCGGGCTGACCTGCAGGTCGATGGCGCCGAGCTGAGCCGCAAGGGTGATCGCTTTGTGCTCGCTGACCCCCGCCGCCAGCTGCACGGTTTCGCTGTGGCGCCGGTAGCCGGGACGGGTCAGCATCAGGCGTTGGGCGCGGTCGGGTTCCAGATTCAGGCTGAGAGGCGTCTGCCCCTGGAATTCGCCGTCGAGGGTGACATTGGCGCCGCTGGGGGTGCTGCTGAGCTCCAGTATACCCGCGGCGGGCAGCAGCTGGACGGTGTCCAGCTCAGTGTCCTCACCGGCAGTCACAGCCAGCGTCCGCTGCCAACTGGCGAAGCCGGGCAGGCGCAGCAGCAACTGGCGCTCGCCCTGAAGCAGCTCCAGGGTTGCCGGGGTGAGGCCGACGGGTTCGCCATCGACCAGGATCTCGGCGCCGGCGGGCTCGCTGCTGATGTCGACAGCGGCCCAGGCGGGCGCCAGCACCTGCTCTATCGTTTCCGACTTGCCCCTGCCGGTGACCGAGAGTGTAGTGGTCACCGGCAGGTAGCGGGGGTGACTCAGCGCGAGCTGGTATTCACCCGGGGCGAGCTCCAGCGACTCCAGCGGCGTATCCCCGAGCGGCTCGCCATTGAGACTGACCGCTGCGCCGGGTGGCTGCGAACGTATGTCAACCAGTCCCGGCAGCGGTTGCAGGCTGAATTCGAAGCGCTGGCTGTCCGCTTTGGTGACGGTGACGCTTGTGGTCAGGGGTTCATAGCCGGGCGCGCTGATGTCCAGGCTGTACTCGCCCGGGCGCAGCAGGTAGCGGCCGCCAAAGGGCAGGTGCAGTCCGCCCAGGCTGACGTCAGCGGGGGCCGTGGAGTCGACGCTGATTTCTACCGAGCGGGCGGTGAACAGGAACAGCATGGCCAGGGCAAACACCAGCACTGCGCCGGGAACCAGCCAGCGGCGCCAGTTGGGTCCGGTTCGGGGAGGCGGCGCGGCAGCGCTGTCCAGGGGCTGGAAGGCGCTGGGGGTGATGGTTTCGCTGCGGTTTCCGGGCGCTGTCATTCAGATCGGTTCCGTGCAGGCGATGAATATTGGTGGCGGGGCTTCGCCGTGGCGAACGGTAAAGGTCTGGCGCACATCCCGGTAGCCATCGCGGCTGCCGACAGCGGTGTAGGTGCCGGGCCGCAGCTCCAGGATGCGCTCCGCGAACTGCCCCAGGCGGGCCACCCGCTGTACCAGCACTTCCGTCTGCTGGTCCGAGCGCAGGGTCACTGTCAGCGGTGTCGTGGCCTGCACCAGCGCCTGCTCCAGTTCGGCCAGCTGCCCGGCCAGGACCGGACCCAGTGGCGACAGCGTCCGCGCCTGCCGCAGGACCTTCTCCAGGCTCGCAGCCACGGCCGGGTCCGCCAGCCGCTCGGGAGCGTCCAGCGCATCCCGCAGCTGCCGGTCCAGGCGCGCCCTGGGCTGCGCGCGCGCCAGGCCCTCCTGGGCGAAGACGATGGTGGCGTCCAGTTGTAGTGCCTCCTGATAGCGAGCCACGGCATCTTCCCAGTCCTCGCTGTCCTCGAGGCTGCGGCCCTCGCGGCGCAGGCCGGCAAGGCGGGCAGCGGTCTCGGCGCTGCGCAATTCCGCCAGCGCAGTGCTGACCTCGGCACTGTCCGCCTGCAGCGTGCCGGCGCGCTGGAACGCACTGCCGGCCTTGTCGAAGCTGCCCTGGTCCAGAGCTTCGTAGCCCTCGCTCATGGCGCGGTGGAATCGTTGCTGGTTGTGGGCCGCCGTTACTCGAGCCAGTTGCTCTTGCGCACGCTGGCTGGCCGGGTCCAGCTCCGCCGCGTCCCGGAGCTGTTGCTCCGCCGCGGCCAGGTCACCATCAGCCTCGGCTGCAGCCGCCGCGGCCAGCAGTGCCTGCAGAGCCTTCATTGACTCCGCGCGGGTTGTCAGCGCAGCCAACTCGGCGTTGTCGGGCTCAAGCAGGGCCGCCTGCTCCAGGGGTGCAGCAAGCGCTTCCCTGTCGCCGGCCTCCAGCGCCGCCGCCGCGCGCTGTAGCGCATCCTCGAGAATATCCGGCATGGCAGCTTCCAGTGCCTGCAGTTGGGCGAGGCTGTCCTCGTACTGTTCCCTGGCAGCGGTGAATTCGCGCGCCTGGTAGTGGGCGTCACCGCGCGCTGCCGCCTCGGTGGCGCTCGTCAGAGCCGCCGTCGCCCAGCTGGCGGCACCGCGTTCCTCAAGCTCGAATTGCAATGGCAGCAGCTGGGCGAGCACATCCTGGGCCTCCTTGCGCAGCCGGGCCTGCTGGGCGTCGGACCAGGGGCTGGCGGCCGGTTCCGCAGTGGGCTCCCGGGGGGGCGGGGCGGTCTGGGCGCTGGCGTTGCCGCCGCGCGTGTCAGGCGCCGCTGCCGGCGTTGCCACCGGGGGCTGCAACTGTCCTGGCAGCCAGAAAATGACTGCCAGGGCGAGGGCCAGCAGGACAAGCAGTGCAGGTACCAGCCAACGCTGGCTGCCGGCGGCCGGTGCCGCGGTGCTGAAGGCAGCGGTCCCAGCCTGCGGCTCGGCGACAGCGAAGGGAGTCGGTTTGACGGGTTCGTTGGGGCTGGACATGCAGTCTTGGGGGCCTTGCCGCTGGGGTGCGGGAGTCAGGGGGTGGTCGGGGCGTCAGGAAGCTCCAGCATACCAACTTCCGCCCGATAGATATCGGCCAGCAGTTCCCGCCACTGTGCATACTGTTCCTCGACGTTGCCACTGAGCATGACCGTGCGGTCCTCCAGTTCGATGACCTGGGGGGTAATCTCCGCCTCCAGGGACATCCCCAGCTCTTCCAGCGCAGCGACATGAATCTGCGCTTCCGCGCGTTTCTCCAGGCCGCTCTTGAGCATGTAGCCGCCGCCGATGATGGCGACGTTTCCGGCCGCCCGGCTGGACCGTTCGCTGCTGCCCGCCGCGTAGATACCGGCGAGGATGGCGGCGCCACCCGCGATCATGCGACGCCGGCTTTCGGCCTGCAGCTCCTGCAGGGCAATGGCTTCCTCATAGCTCATGCGGCGCCACTCCTGGTACGGCACCTGCATTTCGCCGCTGAAATGGCCGTAGTGCTCCTGCAGCGTATCGACGAACAGCTGGTCGCGTTCGCGAATACTGCGGATCCGTTCCAGCATGGGATCTTCAGCCGCCGGCAGCCGCTTGACCACCAGGTTGCCCTTGCGGTTCTCCTGCAGGTAGCCGTCGAAAGCCTCCGGGGAGAAGCTGCGGGCAAACAGCAGTTCGGTAACCAGCCGGATATCTTCCCGCTCGGCTGTTTTCAGGCTCTGCTGCTGCCGCAGGAGGTCGTTGGCGATCATGTGATAGATCGCCTGGAACGGGTCGTAGCTGCTGCGGGTGGTGCTGTTGTAGGCGTAGCGACTGGCGTGGGCGGAGTAGTTCTTGTCCAGCCACTGCTGGCCGCGGGTATCGCTGGCGCGGATGTGCAGCGCCAGTTCCTCGCCGTCCGAGCTGAGGATAGTGCCCTGTACCAGCAGGTCGACCGCCTGGCGGTCGCTGGGAATGACCCGCACCGCGCCCCAGCCGCCGCTGTTCTGCATTGCCTCGGCCAGCAGGCGGGGCATGAAGCGCGCCTCGGCCTTGCGCACTTCCGGGTAGATTTGCTGCTTTTCGTCGTAGTCGTCGAGGCCGGGGTCGAAGACCAGGATACCGACGTCCAGCAGCAGTTCTTCCGGCAGTGCCTGCGCCGGCCGTTCCAGCGGGGGCACCGCAGTGGTCTTGATGGTCTGGCTGATACAGGCTGGCAACAGCAGCAGCAACAGCAGCGCCACAGGCAGTCGGAATCTCGCCGTCATGGCTTGATGCCCTTGTACTTGCGGTACTCATCCCAGAGCTTTTCCCGCACCGCGGGATCGGGCTCGCGCATGGCGGCTTCCCGCAGCTGGCGGGCGACCACGTCATCGTCATTGCCACTGGGGATGTCCTCAGGCGGCGGGTACTTGGCGGGATTGGCCGGCGGGGAGCCGCCAGGAGTACTGACGCTGCCCCTGCCGCCACCGCCAGCACTGCCGGCCGCGGCGACTTCCTCGCCGTAGGGGCCTTCGCGGCCTCCGCCCGCGCCACCGCCGGCCGCCTCCGGCTCCGGCGCGTCTGGTCGGCTACTGCTGCGCCTGGCGCTGCGCTGGCGGGCCTGTTCTTCCAGGATCATGCTGTCGAAATCGCCGCTGCTGGACTCCAGGCGCGCGTCGAGAATCGCTACCTGTTCGGCGGGTGTCAGCGGCCCGGATCCCATGCCACCTGGCGCGCCGGGCAGATTGCCCGCGGCGTCCCCATCGCCGCCAGCACCGCTACCGGCCTCGCCGCCGCCCTCGCCGCCCCCGTTGTCCTGGGTACCGTCACCGGAAGCACCCATGGCCGCCTCCAGTGCGGCCAGTACACCGGCGTCCATGGTCGGGGTGTCGCGCATGTCCGGCAGGGCTTCAGTGCCGGCACTGGCACTGTCACCAAAGCCGGGTTCGGCGCCAGCCTGCCCGTCCGCGGCGCCAGCGGGACTGCCGGCGCTGGCATCGGCCTGGCCGCGGCTGGCAATGTCGCCATCGCTGCTGCCGCCGGCTGGTACCCCGCCGCCCGTCGTCTGGTCGCCGTCGGTGCCAGTGGCAGGCGCGCCACCCGCAGTGGCGGCACTGCCCGCAGGCGGCGCGGAGCTGCCCGCGCTGGCCGGGCTGCTTTGGCTGCCACTGCTGCCACTGCTCGAGGGTGGGGGTGTGCTGGCGCCCGGTGCAGAGGGCGAAGGCGGCTGGGACTGGGGCTGGGTGGGATTGCTGGCGCTGGGGCAGCCGGCCAGCAACAGGCACAGGCCGACCGTGGCCGCGCCGCGCAAGCCGGAGAGGAGTTTGCTGCTGTCAGGATTTGCTGTCATAGGCCACTACAAGGTTTTCAGTGTCCACCGGCTCGCCGGTTTCAAGGTCAAAACGGGGTCGGAAAGGCGTCTTGCGCAATTTGCGCATCAGCCGGTTGGCGAATCCGTCAGCTTCATCATTCTCGTCCACCCGGCTCAGCCCCGTGACCTTGCCGTCGGCGGTTACCGCGAATTCCAGCAGTATATCGCCACCGTCACTGCCCGGCAGTGGCGGGTGTTGATCCAGCCCTGCTACGGACGGCAACGCCACCGGATCCGCAAACAGCTCCGCTGCTACCGGTTTGGCATCGGCATTGCCGGCAAGTTCCCCGATCGCCTCGCGGTAGATTGCCACCGCCTCCTCCCGTTCACCGTGCCACAGCATCCAGTCGCCGAGCATGGTCAGGGCCCGGGCGGGGGCGGCGGGATCGCGTTCACTGTGGATGCGTTCCAGATCGTAAATGGCTTTGAGTACGGCCACCCCCTTGTTGTAATTGTCCTTGCGGTAACTGCCGACGCGGGGCCGCGAGGACTGCTCGTGAAAGCCCTGACCAGTGCTGAAACCGGGGCCATCCTGCCATTGCAGGTCCGAGACCAGGTACTGTGCCTGCAACATGCCGTACAGCGGCTGCAGCAGCTTGATGGAGGTCTCTCCCTCCGCCGCCAGAATGTCGTTCAGAGCCAGGCGATTGAACTCCCACATCTGTAGCAAGCGCTGCGCGGGTTCCTCATCCAGCCTCAGCAGGTAAGCCTGGCGTTGCCAGTCGGCCTGCTGCAGCAGCGCCGGCGCCCGTTGTACAGGATCCTGCAGGGCCCGCTCCTGGACGCGGTACAGGTAGCGCTGGCGCTCGTCCACGGCGCGATAGTCCGCCAGCGCATGCAGGCTTCTTATCTCGGATTCCAGCAGGGGCAGTTGCTCGGTACTGTAGAGCCCGCTGCTGACACGCGCCAGGTGGGTGCCCCGCTTGAAGACCGCAGCGGCTTCTGCGTGATGTCCTTCCTGTTGCAGGGACAGGCCGAGACTGAGGAGGCGCTCTGGCAGCGCCGGGCTGTAGGCACCGTGCTCTCTCTCCAGCAGGGCGATGGCTTCCCGGTGCTGCTGGTCCGCGAACAGGGGCGTTGCCAGCAATGAGCCGGTGAGCAGCAGGGTCTTTAATCGCAGTGCTTTCATGGCAAATGTCACCCTCGCGTTCGCGCTTGCGAGTACCGATGTCTGGCGACGAGTTCCCCCCAAGTATATACATTTCCCGGAGTCCCACACAAAATACGGCCCGGCACCGTTTTCGGTGCTGTTTTTCGTTCATGAATTGTCCAGTGGAGGTGCCATGCCCCGGCCTGACCAGAGCAGCCAGTTTGCCGTTGAAACCGCCGTCCGGCGCCAGGCCGAAGACCTCTGGCTGGGTGAGCTGCACGCGGGCTGGAGGATCGGCGCAGTCCCCAACGGGGGCTATGTGCTGGCAGTTGCCGGTCGTGCCCTGAGAGAGGCGCTGCCGCACAAGGACCCGCTTGCGATCAACGCCTTCTACCTCGCACCCACCACCCTGGGGCCGATTGAATGCCGTGTCGAGTTGTTGCGGGCGGGGCGCAATACTACCCACGCCATGGCCAGGCTGTACCAGGAGGGGGAGTTGAAGGTGCAGGTGACCGCAGCCTACACGGATCTGGGGCAGCAACAGGGCCCCGTCTGGTCCGCCGAGCCACGCCCGGTCTACCCCGGCTGGGAAGACTGTGTCGCCGGTGGTGACAGCAAGCTGGAGTTTCGGCAGCGAGTGGATATCCGCTTCGTGGACGGCACCGGGGTGTTTCGCGGTGAAGCCCCCGGTGGCCGCGGCGAATTCCGCGGCTGGGTGCGACACGTCGACGGCGCCGATGCGGACGTGATTTCCCTGCTGATGTTTGCCGATGCCTTCCCGCCTCCGGTCTTCGATGTGGTGGGCCTGGTCGGCTGGGTGCCGACGGTGGAGCTGACGGTGCAGGTGCGCGCGCATCCGGCGCCGGGGCCCCTGCAGGCGCGGCTGTTTTCGCGGCACCTGACCGAGGGCGTGGTGGAGGAAGACGGCGAGTACTGGGACAGTGAGGGCCGGCTGGTGGCAATCAGCCGGCAGACGGCCAAGGTCAGGCTGCCGCGACCCTAGTGCTCAAACCGTTAGCGCCCTAGTACGCCGCGACATGGCCACCGGGCCTGCGGGTATCGGTGGCGCCGAGCAGGTAGCCGCGCTCCAGCATGATCGACTGGGTACGGCCCAGGGTGCGCGGCGCCACGTCCACGTTGTGGCCCATGCCCTGCAGCAGCCGCAGGGTGTCCGGGCTGATGCCCTGCTCGACCACCAGCTTGTCCGGTTGCCATTGGTGGTGCACCCGTGCTTCGGCGGCCGCGGTGGCGATGTTCATGTCGAAGGCAGTGGCATTGAGCACGGTCTGCAACACCGCGGTGATGATCAGGCTGCCCCCGGGGCTGCCGGTGGCCAGCCAGGGCTTGCCGTCCCGGAATACCATGGTGGGGCTCATCGATGACAGCGGTCGTTTGCCGCCCTCTATCCTGTTGGCCTCACTCTCCACCAGGCCGAAGGCATTGGGCTGGCCGGGGTTGGCGGCGAAGTCCGCCATCTCATTGTTCAGCAACATTCCGGTTCCGGGCACGGCGATGTGGGAGCCGAAGCTGAAGTTCAGGGTATAGGTGTTGCTCACCACGTTGCCGAAGCGGTCGGCGACAGTGTAATGGGTAGTGTCATGGCTCTCGTCCACCAGCATCCTGCCGGGGGCAACCATCGCCGAGGGGGTGGCGCGGGTGGGATCGATCAGGGTCCGCTGGCGGGCAGCGTAGTCCTTGTCGATCAGCTTCGCCACCGGTACCGGCTCGAAGTCGGGGTCTGCCAGGTACTCGCTGCGATCGGCGTAGGCCAGTTTCATCGATTCCGCCAGATGATGGATATAGGCGGCGCTGTTGTGCCCCATCGCCGCCAGGTCGAAGTCTTCGAGGATGTTCAGCATCTGGATAATGTGCACGCCGCCGGAAGAGGGCGGCGGCGTGGAGACAAGCTCGACACCCCGGAAGCTGCCGCGCACCGGCGCCCGCTCCAGGGCCCGGTAGCCTGCGAGGTCGTCCGCGGTGATCAGGCCTTTGCCGGCCTCCATTTCCGCGACCAGGCGGGCGGCGACTGCGCCCTCGTAGAAGCCCTCGTGACCGTGCTCGGCGATCTGGCGCAAAGTCCAGGCGAGTTGCGGCTGGCGCCAGGTGGTGCCGACTTCGGGGGCTGCTCCCTCCGGGGTCAGGAACAGCCTGCGCGCCTCCGGGTTCATTGCCAGGCGTTCGGCCCGGGCGCTGATCTCCAGGTTGAGGGCGAAGGATACCGGCAGGCCGTCTTCGGCCAGGGCGATGGCGGGAGCCATTACCTGCGTCAGGGGCAGGGTGCCGTAGCGTGCCTGGGCCAGTACCAGGCCGGCAACGGTGCCCGGAACGCCCGCCGCCTGGTGGCTGAAGTAGGTGCGCTCGCGGTCCACCTCGCCGGCCTCGTTGAGGAACAGGTCGCGCCCGGCACTGGCAGGGGCGGTTTCGCGGTAGTCGATCAGCGTCTGCCGGTTGTCCTCGGCCAGGTGCACCAGCATGAAGCCGCCGCCGCCGAGGTTGCCTGCGCGCGGATAGCTGACAGCCAGGGCAAAACCGGTGGCGACAGCGGCATCCACCGCGTTGCCACCCTGTTCCAGGATCTCGCGGCCGATTTCCGCCGCCAACCGCTCCGGCCCGACCACCATGCCCTGGCGAGCCACCACCGGCAGGAACCTGCTGCCGAAGTCGATGATGGGTGTCTCGGCGGCGGGGGTTTCCCGGGCACTGGTGCCGGGGGCAAACGCCAGGCAGAGGAAGAAAAAGGTGGTGAGGTGACGCGACAATCTCACGGTGGCAGGATTCCTTGTGGCCAAAGCCCGACTTTAACTGTTTTGCCCGGCAACGCATACTCCGGGTCTGGCGAACGGGGGATGGTATGCACAAACTGATGGAGAACATAGACCAGCGGCTGGTGGACCTGTTGTCCCGGCTGGCCGCTGGGCTGGATGCTCCCCCGGGACAGCGTTTGCGGCTGGAGGGCCTCATGGAGGCGGCGCGGCTGGTGGACGTTGCCACCGAGACGGAGTTGCGGACCCTGCTGGAGTCCCGCTACCGGGAAGCGTTCGGTCATTCGCTGGAGGATGACCTGGGCGAGGACTGGCGGTCATTCTTCCCCTTTCCGCAGATTCCCGCGATGGCCCGCAGGGCGCCCGTCTTTCCCAGCACCCGGGATGATCTATAATGCCCGCCGTCAACACAGGGAAACCGTTGTGAACTACGAGGAATTCAGGCGCGAATACTTGGCCGGCGGGCTGGATCGGGATATGCTCGCGGATTGCCCGATCGAACAGTTCGAGCGCTGGCTGCAACAGGCGGTGAGCGGCGAGATCAGCGACCCCACGGCCATGGTGCTGGCGACCGCCGATGAAACCGGCTGCCCCTGGCAGCGCATCGTCCTGCTCAAGGGCGTCTCCACCCGCGGCTTCGTCTTCTACACCAATTTCAGCAGTGGCAAGGCCCGTGCCATCGCCCACAATCCCATGGTGTCTCTGTTATTTCCCTGGAACATGCTGGAGCGACAGGTCATTGTCGCCGGTCGCGCCGAGCGCATGTCGAAGGCAGAGTCTGCGCGCTATTTTCTCAGCCGGCCACGGGAGAGCCAGCTTGCCGCCTGGGCATCAAGGCAGAGCCGGCCGATTTCCGCCCGCTCCCTGCTGGAGGCACAGATGAACTCCCTGAAAGAGAAGTTCGCCCGCGGCGAGGTGCCGGTTCCGGATTTCTGGGGCGGTTACCGGGTACTGCCCGAGCGCGTGGAGTTCTGGCAGGGTGGGGCCCATCGGCTGCACGATCGATTCCGCTATTATCGGGAAGATGCTGACGGCTGGCGTATTGAGCGCCTGCAACCGTAGACCGGGAATTCAGACACAGGAGCAAGGCAACGAGATGATTGAACAACAGCAACTGGTGGGGACCTGGCAACTTGAGTCCTGGTCCATCGGCTTTGCCGGCCGCGATGACATCAGCAACCCCTTCGGCGAGGACCCGCGCGGCCTGCTGCTCTACAGCGAAGATGGCTGGATGAGCGCGTCCATCTGCCGGCATGACCGGGCCCGGTTGCCGGAAGACGAAAGCCCCCGCAAGATGCCGGATGCGGTCAAGGCCAGCGCCTACAGCAGCTACTTCCATTACGCCGGCCGCTACCGGGTGATCAATGGCGATGTGGTGCACTACGTGACCCAGAGCCTGAATCCGAACTTTCCCGGTACCGAGCAGCTGCGGCACGCCGAGCTGGATGGCCAGACGCTGGTATTGAGTGGCAAGGACGAGGTGCGCGGGGTAACACGCTTCCACACCCTGGTCTGGCACCGGGCGCCGGCGACCAGTCCCGGCGCGGGTTGATCAGCGCGTCCGGCGCTGGCTGACATAGCGCGGTTCGCTGGCAATGCCGAGCAGGTGCCGGCGGATCAGGTCCAGGCCAGTGGCGGCAACCATGGTCTGGAACAGGCCGCGCTCCACCGGCCACAGCAGGCAGGCCGTCTGCAGCCGGTCGGCGCTGCCCCAGGCCAGCCACACCGTGCCCACCGGCTTGTCGGCGCTGCCGCCGTCGGGTCCGGCGATCCCGGATACGGCGATGGCGTAGTCCGCCCGGGACCGCTGCAGGGCTCCCAGGGCCATTTCCCGGACCACTTCTTCGCTGACCGCGCCTTGTGCCGCCAGGGTCTCCGCGCGCACCCCCAGGACCGCGGTCTTGATGTCGTCGGCATAGGTGACGAAGCCGGCGTGAAAAGCTGCTGACGAGCCGGGAATGCGGGTCAGCATGCTGGCAATGAGGCCGCCAGTACACGACTCGGCAGTGGTGAGGGTCCTGCCCTGTGCCTGCAGCAATTCCAGTACGCGCCCGGCCAGTTGGCTATCGCCCTCGCCGATGATGTGGTCGCCGAACAGCTCCCGCAACTGCTGCTCACACTGGGTCCGCAGCGGCAGGTCGGCGGCGTCTGTCACTGCCAGCTTGATCTCCATTTGCGGCGCGCCGGCGCGGAAACCCAGTTCCACCGCCGGGGGCCAGTTCGGCAGGGCATCGCTGATCATCTGTTGCGCCGTGGACTCTCCCAGGCCAAAGGTCTGCAGGCGCAGGATATGGCGCTGCGTGGGCCGTGCCAGGGAACGGCCCAGGTCGTCGATGATGCCGTCCAGCATGCGCCGCAGCTCACCCGGTACGCCCGGGGTGCAGATTACGCGGCAACGTCCGAGGTTCAGCTCGAAGCCCACGGCACTGCCGATCGGGTTGGGGATGACACGGGCGCCCGCTGGCAACAGGGCCTGCTTGCGATTGGCGGCATTCAGCGGCAGGTTGCGGCGTGCGCACCAGTCCTGCAGATGGGCCAGGGCCTCGGGGTGTTCGGTCAGCTCCACACCGGCCGCTGCCGCCAGTATTTCGGCCGTCAGGTCGTCCACGGTGGGGCCGAGGCCGCCATTGATGATGACGGTATCTGCCTGCCCGGCCATGGCCAGCAGCTCTGTGCGCAGCAGCTCGCTGTTGTCGCCCACAGTGACCTTGCGGTAGACGCCGAGGCCAATCTCGGCCAGGCGCAGGGCGATCATCGCGGAATTGGAGTCGACGGTATCACCGCTCATGATTTCGTTGCCGGTCAGCAGCAGCTGCACCTGGGGATCGCTTTGCACGGGTGTGTTCCTTGAGATAAAGAAGCGTCAGTGTAGTGCCAATGCTTTTCCCGGGGCAAAGTGCTATTTTTGCTCTCTCCATGATCCAACAGGCGTTCCGCGAAGGTGAGGACAGCAAGCCGATGACCCGTTATTGTCCGCAATGTGGCGCCGTCCTGGCGCGCAACCGGGTCGGCGGCGAGCTGCGCAATCACTGGCGCTGCACGGGTTGCGGCCGCCTGCACCACGACCACCCCATGATTGTGCTGACCACCTTTATCGCCTGCGGCAAGCGCCTGCTGTGGGTGCAGCGCGCGCTGCCTCCGAAGCAGGGAGCCTGGGCGATCCCGGGCGGCTTCATGGAGCTGGGCGAAACCCTGGCAGAGGGCGCCGCCCGCGAACTGCGGGAAGAGGCGGGCGTGGTGCTGCCGCCCGCGGAGCTTGAGTTCTACATGATGGGCACGATCACCTTCATCAACCAGATCTACGTGGCCTTTCGCGCCCGCGTCGCCACTGAGGACACTTTTGCCGGCAGCGAATCCCTGGCCTGTCGCTACTTTTCCCGCGAGGAATGCCCCTGGGACGAGGTCGCCTATCCCGAGGTGAACGACGCCATCATCCAGGCCTATGACGACCTCGATTCCGGCACGTTTGCCATCTGGCACACGGAAATGACGGCCGCCCGCTATCAACGCCACAAGGTTCGACAGGAGCACTGAGCAGGGCGCGTCGGCGGCATCCTGTGGGCGACTATGTTAAGCTGCGGATCTCCCCCCAAGCCGCATATGGACGGTATTCATGGCGTTACTCCCCGAGGTGGAACTGGCCACCGATGAGCAGAAAGTCAGTTACGGTTTTGGCCTGCAGTTCGGCGACCAGTTGTTGCGCAACCGATTCGACGGGCTCGACCTGCAGGCGGTCATCGCCGGCATGCAGCACTGGTACCAGCAGCAACAGTCCCTGCTGGCCGACGGCGAGTTGAATCCCAGCTACGATGTGATCAAGGCCAGGCAGCAGGCTGCGGCCAGCGCCCTGGCCGTTCAGCAGCAGCAGCTGGCGGAGAAGTTCCTGGCGGCCAATGCTGCCCGGCCCGAAGTGACCACCACCACCAGCGGCCTGCAGTACGAGGTGCTGGAAGCCGGCGGCGGCGCCAGCCCCGGTCCGCGCAGTACCGTGGTGACGCATTATCACGGCACCTTTGTCGACGGCACTGTCTTTGACAGTTCGGTGCAGCGCGGTGAGCCTGCCCAGTTCGGCATTCACCAGGTCATACCTGGCTGGACCGAGGCCCTGCAGCTGATGGGCATCGGCGACAAGTGGCGCATTACCTGCCCACCGGCCCTGGCCTACGGCGAGCAGGGTGCGGGAGACAGTATTCCACCCAATACGCCACTGGTATTCGAGATCCATCTGCTGGAAATCAGGGATTGACGCGGATGTCGGCCGCGGCGATACAGCTGCCGAGGATCCTCCGCATCGGCGCCGGTGCCAGCCAGACCCTGGTGGCGACACTGCGGGAACTGGGACTGGCGCGGCCCCTGCTGGTCACCGATCCCTTTCTGATACAGCAGGGCTTCAGCGAGCGCCTGCTGGCGCCACTGGCGGCAGCGGGGGTCTCCTGTGGGATGTTTGCTGACTGTGTGCCCGACCCCACCACTGACAGCGTCGCCGCCTGCCTGCAGGTGCTGCATGGCGGTGACTACGACTGCCTGGTGGCGCTGGGCGGCGGCAGTTCCCTGGATACCGCCAAGGCGGTATCGGTGCTGGCACTGCACGGCGGCGAGATGCGCGACTACAAGATGCCCGCCAGCGTGGCCAGTGGTCTCCCCGTCATCGCCATTCCGACCACTGCCGGCACCGGTGCCGAGGTAACCCGCGCCGCGGTCATCACCGATACCGCGAACCAGGAAAAAATGCTCTGCATGGGCCTGGGGCTGGTGCCCCTGGCGGCACTGGTGGACTTTGAGCTGACCCTGAGCATGCCGCCCCGGCTGACCGCGGACACCGGCCTGGACAGCCTCTGTCACGCCATCGAAGCCTATGTCAGCCGCAGGGCCAACCCCTTCACCGACAGCATTGCCCTCGCCGCCATGCAGAGCATCAGCAAGCATATCCGCACTGCGTGGGCCGAGCCGGACAACCGTGCGGCCCGGGAGGCAATGATGCTGGCGGCCACCCAGGGCGGGATCGCCTTCGCCAACGCCTCGGTGACCTTGATCCACGGCATGAGCCGGCCCATCGGCGCCCTGTTCCATGTGCCCCACGGGCTCAGCAACGCCATGTTGCTGGCCGAGGTCACCGCCTGGTCGGTGGCACACGCCCCGGAACGCTATGCCCGCTGTGCCCGCGCCATGGACATGGCGGCCGCGGGTGACAGCGACGCGCTGGCGCTGGACAAGCTGGTCGCCGGTTTGCGGCAGTTGACGGCCGATCTGCAGGTGCCCGGCCCCGGGGCGTGGGGAATAGCCGAGGACGACTGGTTTGGGGCCCTGGGGGCGATGGCGCAACAGGCGCTGGCGTCGGGTTCGCCGGGCAACAACCCGCGCATTCCCGACGCGGCGGATATCGAGGGGCTGTACCGCCGGGTCTGGGCGGGCTGACGTCGGCCGCCTGCCCCGGTCATCTACCCAATCCGGCCCGCTTTGGCTACACTGCGCGACCCTTCCAGCAATAATCCCGGGAGATCCTCCAGCATGAAACGTGTCGTTTTCAACCAGAAAGGCGGGGTTGGCAAGACCAGCATTACCTGCAACCTGGCGGCAATCAGCGCTGCCCGCGGCCTGCGGACGCTGGTGGTCGACCTCGATGTGCAGGGCAACAGTACCCACTACCTAGTCGGCGAGATCGACGCGGAGACGTTCCCGGCGGAGGCCCAGGGCGTGGCCGGGCTGTTCAAGCAGACAGTGGGTTCGCGCAAGATGCGCCAGAACCCGGATTCCTTCGTCTGGGAGACTCCCTGGGAAAACCTGTTCCTGCTGCCCTCCAGCCCGGTGCTGACCCAGCTGGAAAAGGAGCTGGAGTCGCGCTACAAGATCTACAAGTTGCGCGATGCCCTGGAGAAGCTGGACGAGGAGTACGACCGGGTCTATATTGATACTCCGCCCAACTTCAATTTCTACTCCAAATCGGCGCTGATCGCCGCCGATGTAGTGCTCATCCCCTTTGACTGCGACAGTTTCGCCCGCCAGAGTCTGTACTCGCTGATGGAAAACATCGCCGAGCTGCAGGAGGACCACAATCCCGATCTCGAGGTCGAGGGCATTGTCATCAACCAGTTCAACAGCCAGGCGCGGCTGCCCGGCGAACTGGTGGCGGAGCTGGAGGAGGAGGGCTATCCGGTGTGTCGCACCTACCTCAACACCTCGGTGAAGATGAAGGAGTCACACCGGGAACACCGGCCGCTGGTGGACATGGCGCCCAGCCACAAGCTCACCCTGCAGTTCCTCGAACTGTACGACGAGCTTGAGGGTCGGGGCGCCTAGCTCGGGGCGCGTAGCTCGGGGCGCGTAGCTCGGGGCGCCTAGCGGTGATCTCGCAATAGGTTGTTCACTCGCGGCGCGCCGCCGCCTCAGGTCTCCGGGAGCAGGCTGCCGGCTTTCTGCACAGCGTCCACGTATTCGTCCAGCAGCCGGTAAATGACCTGGCGGCAGGACTCGACGCTGTTGATCTGGCCAATGACCTGGCCGCAGGGGTTGAAGGCAACCTTCTGGCATTCGCCCTTGTCGGCGTAAACCGCAGTGCGGCGGATGCCGTCCGAGGTCACCAGTCCCTGCAGGGGCATCCCCAGCGGGTCGGGCGTATCGGCCCGGTCCCAGGCTTCGGTCCACTCGCTCTTGAGCATGCGGCAGGGCTTGCCGGTCCAGGACCGGGAGCGCACGGTATCCTCGCTGGTGGCCCTGAGCAGGGACTCTTTCTGCGCTGGTTGGGAATGGGCCTCCTCGACGGTGAGCCACAGGGAGCCGGTCCAGACGCCAGCGGCGCCCATGGCCATGGCGGCGGCGATCTGGCGGCCGTTGCCGATACCGCCCGCGGCGAGCATGGGCAGGTCGCCGATGGCGTCGACAATCTGCGGCCACAGTACAATGGAGCCGACGTCGCCGGTATGGCCGCCGCCCTCGCCGCCCTGGGCAATGACAAAGTCCAGCCCTGCCTCCTTGTGCGCAACGGCCTGCTTGACCTTGCCGCAGAGTGCCCCGATCAGGCGGCCGGAATCCTTCACCTGCTTGATTTTTTCCGCAGGCGGCGTTCCCAGGGCGTTGGCGATGAGCTTGCACTTGGGGCGGGTCAGGGCCTCCTCCAGCAGGGGCGTGGCGGTGGCGTCCGTCCAGCCCATCAGGCCCATGGTCTTGCTGCCATCGGGCCACTCCGGCACGCCGGCGTTGGCCAGCAGTTGCTGGGCAAAGTCGATGTGCTCCTGCGGCACCAGGGCCCAGAGCTGCTTTTCCATCTCTTCCGCGGACACGGCTTCCATGCCCTCGTACTTCTGCGGGATGACAATATCGACGCCATAGGGCTTGTCGCCGATGTGCTCATCAATCCAGTCCAGTTCCTCTTTCAGCTGTTCCGGGCTGAAGCCGACAGCGCCAAGAACGCCGATGCCGCCGGCCTTGCTGACAGCGACCACGACATCGCGGCAATGTGTGAAGGCAAAAATGGGGTAGTCAATGCCCAGGCGAGCGCTCAGTGAGTTGGCCACGGGTTTCCTCCGGATACGGGTTCGGGACCTCAGTATTGTAGTTTGTGCCCTCCCGGGCAATGGTGGCAATGGGCCAGCAAAACTGGCCCATCTGCTCAGCAGGCCGGGTGCGGCTGCGAATAACCTTATAAAAACTGGTTATTTGTCACTGCTGTTCTGATTCTTTAGAGTTGCCGGTCTTCGTCCATAACGGCAGCCCCGACCGCTCGTGAGTATTGACCTGAAAAGCGCCAACGAAGCCCTCCGCGGGGCCAGTGCGTCCGCCATCGTGCAGTGGGCGCTGGCGCTGGGCAAGCCCACCATTGCCACCACCAGCATGGGTCGCAACGCGGCGGTCATGTTGCACCTGGTCAGCTCCGCGGACCCCGCGGTGCCCACCGTATGGGTGGACACTGGCTACAACCTGCGCGACACCTATGTTGTGGCGGAACGGCTGATTCAGGACCTGGCTCTGGATATCCGTGTCTACAGCCCACTCATGACCTCCGAGCGGCGCAATGCGATCATGGGCGGCATACCCACGGTGGACGAGGAAGAGCGGCACCGGGAGTTTACCCGTCAGGTCAAGCTGGAGCCCTTCGCCAGGGCGTTGGCGGATCTGCAACCGGAAGTCTGGTTTACGGGCATCCGGCGGGAAGAAACAGAATACCGCAGGACCCTGGATATCGTGTCCCTCGATGACCGCGGGATCCTCAAGGTGGCGCCCCTGTTTTACTGGTCGGAGCAGGATGTGGAACAGTATATGGCGCAGCACCAGCTACCCACCTGTCGCCACTACTTTGACCCGACCAAGGTTCACGACGGCCGCGAGTGCGGCCTCCATACCGCGGCCTGAACGGATCGCCGGATCGCGTCTCAGCCCATTGTGATGCCGATCACCAGGGCCATGGCCGCGGTCGCCAGAATGAACAGTCCAACCACGGTACCGAGCCGCCGCAGCGTTTTCTGATCTTCGAGGGCGTTTTTCTGTAGCGAATGCTGTGTCGTCATCGCTGCCTCCTGATTGTTGTCAGACGGATTGTCTGCCAAGTCTGGCAAAGCAGATGCCGGCCCGCCTTGATGCGGGTCAAGAAATCCGCGCCTGTTGCAAGCGGGGCAGCGGAGGTCTCGGCGCGCTATAATAGGGGCAGGCGTGCCCGTGGGGCAGGCCGGGAGGTTGCGATGACACAGGTTTCCTGGTTGCGGGCCGCAGCGCTGCTGTCGTGCCTGCTTGTGTCGACAGGCTGTTCGACACTCGACGGCCCCGCGGTCGCTGCGGGCCAACTGCCGCCGCTGGTGCACGGCGGCATTCCCGTCACCCTGGCGGAGGTCGGCACTCGTGCTCCTGCCCCCGACCTGCTGGCGCTGACGCCGGAGATGCAGGCCTTCGTGGCGCGCTACGCACCTCCCCGCGGTGGCGCACGCCAGCGCCTGTTGAGCCTGCACGAGGCGGTGAAGGGGCAGGGAGCCCTGGGGGTCGCCTACGATCCCTTCGCCGACGGCACGGCGGCAACGGTGTTCCGGACGGGGGCCGCCAATTGCCTGTCCTTTGCCCATCTGTTTGTTGCCCTCGCCCGGGAGGCGGGGCTTGATGCCCAATACCAGTGGCTGGAAGTGCGCCCGCAGTGGACCCGCCTGGGAGAGCGCATCGCGGTGCGCCTGCATGTCAATGTGATGGTGCAGATGCCCTCGGGCGAGCAGTTCATGGTGGATATCGATCCATTGCAGTCGCGGGATATTGCCGCCTCCAGGTTGCTGGAGGACGCGGATGCGGCGGCGCTGGACCACAATAACATTGGCGTCGAGGCGCTTTCTCGGGGCGATCTGGAGGCCGCGTGGATCGAACTGGCACGGGCACTGCAGCTGAGTCCCGGCCTGCCCCATCTGTGGGTGAATCTCGGTGCCGTGTACCGCCACGCCGGTCAGTTCAGCGAGGCCGAGTGGAGCCTGCTGCAGGCCCTGGCCATTGATCGTGCCGATCGCTCGGCGATGAACAACCTGGTGGTGCTATACGGACAAATGGGTCGCACCGACGAGCGCGACTACTGGGTCGACCGCATCAATCGCTACCGCGACCGGAATCCCTGGTATCACGCCTGGCTCGGAGACAGGGCGGGTGAGGCCGGTGACTGGACGACGGCGCTGGCGCACTATCGCGTTGCGCTCAAGCTGCATCCAGACGATAGCGCCCTGCTCTACGCCACCGGCATCATCCACTTCCGCCTGCAGCAATACGCGGCCGCCGAGCGCCTGATTGAGCAGGCCATTGCCGCGGCGAGCCTGCGCAGCGATATCCAGGGTTATCAAGCCCAGCTGGAGGTGGTCAGGCAGCGCCAGTTGGCCGAGGTTCAGCCGGCATCCGGGTCGGGCTCAACCCGGATATAGGCCCTGCGCTCCAGTTTGCCCGCTACCCGTGAGAGGGTGTCCAGCAGGCGCAATTGCCAGCCGTATTTGCGGCGCAGGGCGGCGAGGGCCCGGGCTATATCCCCGGGTTCCTCGAGCAGAAAGGCCCGGGCCTGCAGCCAGTCCCCGGTGACGCGGCCGGTGACCGTGCAGGGCGCCAACCGGCACTCACTGAAATTGCGCAGCCGCTTGACCTTGCCGGCATCGCCGGCGGAAAACAGGTAGTAACCGCCGTCTCCGGGTGCGAACCAGACCGGGGTGGGTACAAATTCCCCGCTGCGTTTGCGGGTGGCGAAACTGACATAGGCCCCGCGCTCCAGGCGCGCAAGTAATTTGCTGTCCATGGCGTGTCCAGTGGTATCTTGTTGCACAATGTCAGCCACGATAACAGAACTGCGACAAGAGGGAGTGTGCAAATGCGGGAATTCGGTTTTGACTCGACCACGGCGGAAGTGATCGCAGGACAGGACCTGAGCGGGCGCGTGGCGCTGGTTACAGGGGCCTCGGCCGGGTTGGGCGTGGAAACGGCCCGAACGCTCGCGGGCGCGGGGGCGACGGTGTGGCTGTTGGCGCGTGACCGCGCCAAGCTGGACACCACGTTGGCGACACTGCAGGCGGAGTCACTGCCGGGGCGCCTCGAGTCCGCCCTGCTGGACCTGGCCGATCTGGACCAGGTGCGCACGGCGGCGGCGCAGCTGCTCGATACCTGTCCGCGGATTGACCTGCTGGTCAACAATGCCGGTGTCATGGCCTGTCCTCACGCCGAGACCGCGCAGGGCTTTGAAATGCAGCTGGGCACCAATCATGTCGGGCACTTCCTCTTCACCGGCCTGCTGTTGCCCGCGCTCAAGGCTGCTGCGGCGGAGGGTCGAGAGGCGCGTGTGGTGAATCTGAGCTCGGCCGGGCACCGGTTCTCCGCCTTCGACTTCGAGGATCCCAACTATCGCCAGCGGCCCTACGACAAGTGGCAGGCCTATGGACAATCCAAGACCGCCAATGTCCTGTTCTCGGTGGCGCTGGATGCGCGCACCAGGGATTCTGGCGTGCGGGCATTCGCGGTACATCCGGGGGCAATCTCCACCGAACTGGGGCGCCACATGGACAGTGATGACATGGCCCGCATCGCCGCCAGCTTTCCCGGCGGCAAGATGGCGTTCAAGAGTATTCCCCAGGGCGCTGCCACCAGTGTCTGGGCGGCGACCGCACCGGAGCTCGAGGGGCGCGGCGGTCTCTATCTGGAGGACTGTCATGTTGCCGACCTGGCTGACGCCGACAGTTCCGGAGGGGTGCAGCCCTGGGCCGTGGATCCCGCTGCGGCCGAGCGACTGTGGCTGCTTTCGGAGCGGTGGGTGTACGGAGGCGAGGCATAACCATGCGGCACAGGAGCACTCTGGGCATTCTTGGCTTGGCGCTGGTTCTGGCAACAGCTGTAGCGCACGCCGACAGCCGGGATCAGATTGAGAGCAAGTCGGGTGCAGCGCTGCTGGAGTTGCGCCAGTTTGCACCGGACGTGCAGAGGCTGCTGCGCAGGGCCAGTGGTGTGCTGGTATTTCCCGATATCGTCGGCATGGGGTTTGGCACCGGCGGCCAGTATGGCGAAGGCGCGCTGCTCGTGGGAGGAGAGACTGTCGCCTATTACGCCACTACCGGATCCCGTCATCAACTCCCAGAGGGCGCATTGCGTACCGCCAAGGTCATTTTGTTCATGACGGATGATGCGCTGGTGTCTTTTCGCAATACGGTTGGCTGGCAGATAGGGGTGCACGGCAAGGTGGACCTGGTCCGGGTGGTGGGTGACACGGTGCGTCCGGCACGGGCGGAGCATCCGGTGTTGGCCCTCGGCTTCTCTGATCTGGGGTTGATGGAGGGCCTGGACCTGAACGGCAATACGATCAACCGAATCGCTCGCTGAGTCGGGGGCCACAGTGGATAAATACCGGGTTCTGATTGCAGACGATCATCCGCTTTATCGCGACGCCCTTCGCAATGTGGTACTGGAGGCATTTGCGGATGTTGAAGTACTCGAGTGCGAGGATATCGCGTCCGCCCTCGAATGCCTGCAGAGGTCAGCTGTGGACCTGATGTTGCTGGATATCGGGCTTCCGGATACGGAGGATCTGGATGGCGTGCGGCGGCTGCGGGATGCCAGTCCCACCTGCCCCATGATTGTCTGCTCCGCTCACGATGATCCCGCGCTTGTCCGTGCTGCGTTCAAGCTGGGTGTGTCCGGTTACTTGCCGAAATCATCGGGTACCCACATTACCCGCCACGCATTGCAGTTGGTGCGCGGAGGTGGCGTGTATGTGCCGACCGAGGCGTTGGGGGAAGCCATGACTGCCGCTACAGTGCCCTCGCCCCGGTCCCGGGAGCCGAATCCCGCAGAAAGCGCGACTGCCGATCTCACGCCGCGGCAACAGGCCGTGCTCGCTCTACTGGAGCAGGGCATGTCCAACAAGCTCATTGCCCGCGAGTTGGGGATCGGCGAGATCACCGTCAAGGCGCACGTATCCGCGATCCTGCGCAAGCTGGGGGTGGATAACAGGGTACAGGCAGTGGTTGCTGCCCGCGCGCTCAAGGGCTGAAGTCGGGCGCCGGAGCGAGCAGGTGGCGCATGGCGGCGCGCAGTCGCGCCGGATCGATCGGTTTGGTCAGCAGCGGTATACCCAGGGACCTCAGCTCTTCTCGCAGGGGTGTGGAGCTGTCACTGCTAACCCGAATATTTCATAAGTAGGGGTAGAAAAACGGCGGAAACTCCTTAAAAATCAGTGTGCGACCATTGATTCAAAAGAGACTTCCGCCGTGACAGAATGCTACCAGACTTCCCTCGAATTTCCATCCGTTAAACGTCGTAAAGTTGAAGCTGATTTCAGCGGCGGCGACATCACCAGCAACGGCGGTATCCCGCTGCTATCGCAGGTCGATCGGCAGATGGGGCTGACCCAGGCAGTGGCCAAAGTCATCGGGGATAGTCGTCGGCAGGCCAGCTGCGAACACTCCCTGCTGGAACTGTTGCGGCAGAGGATCTACGCCCTGGCGCTGGGCTATGAGGATCTGAACGACCACCAGGAATTGCGCAACGACCTGGCGCTGCAAACCGCCACCTCACGGATCGAGACGCTGGCCAGCCCTTCGACTCTTTGCCGACTGGAACATCGCACCGATCGCCAGACCGCGGTTGCTATCCACGAGGTGTTGTTCGAACAGTTTGTCAAAGCGCATGACAAGCCGCCCCGCCGACTGATCCTGGACTTTGATGCCACGGACACGCCGCTGCACGGTGATCAGGAGGGCCGTTTCTTCCACGGCTATTACGATCACTATTGCTTCCTGCCGCTGTATGTCTTCTGTGGTCGCCACCTGCTGGTGAGCTACCTGCGCCGCAGCGACAGCGATCCGGCTCGCCACACCTGGGCGATCCTGTCGCTGCTGGTCAAGGCGCTGCGCAGACACTGGCCGAAGGTGGAGATTGTCTTCCGCGGTGATAGCGGCTTCTGCCGGTGGAGAATTCTGCGCTGGTGCGAGCAGCATGATGTGCGCTACATCGTTGGACTGGCCAAGAACGCACGGATCAAGGCACAGGCGGCCCAGTGGCTCAACATGGCCGAATCATTGTACGAGCTGACGGGCAAGAAGCAGCGTTTGTTCGCCTCGGTTCGCTATGGCGCCCTCAGCTGGGACAGGCCGCGACGGGTGATCGTCAAGGCTGAGCACAGCCGTCTCGGTGCCAATCCCCGCTTCGTAGTCACCAATCTCCCGCAGACGAGTCAATACTTATACGACAAGCTCTACTGCGCCCGCGGCGACATGGAGAATCGCATCAAGGATCAGCAGCTCGACCTGTTTGCAGGTCGTACCTCAAGCCACCGCTGGTGGCCGAATCAGTTCCGGCAGTTGTTGTCGGGCTTGGCATACACCTTGTTTGAAGGGTTGCGCCGCCGCGCCCTCCTGAACACCCGGCTGGCGACCGCCAGTCCCAACACCCTGCGACTGACCCTTCTGAAAATCGGCGCGGTGGTGATCCGGAACACTCGCCGGATCCGCATCCTGCTGAGCAGTGCCTGCCCGCATCAGGATCTCTTCCGTATCGTGGCCCAGCGCCTCAACACCACGTAGTCCCTCATGAGTGCTGCCCCGGCACGTTGATAAACAATGGGGGTTGGGGGAGCTGTGCCTGAAAAAAGCAAAAACTCCAAAAACGACGAAAAAATGTACAGATGAAGGCGTGACTGCGCGCTACGGAATCGCTACGGCAAAAATATCGCCTTCACCGGCACACTCGTGCAACATTGGGGCTAATCATGATGGCAGGAGCTTCCCGTGCAAGCTCCGCATTGATGCTGCGAATGGCCTCGAGGCCTGTGGCGCCCTCGGCAAGATGGTAGTCGGTAAGCAGCAGTCTTGGCAGCAGGTCCTGGTCGATGATCTTGGTCAGCACTTCTTCGTAACCCGGAGCTGCGATTACCTTGCAGTCCCAGCCTTCCAGCAGTCGCACCATGCTCCGCAGGACATGGACGTTGTCATCGATCACCACCACGGGACACTGATTGAAGCCCACCGGCCCCGGAGCTGTTGCGCTCGCCTCCACCGCGGTGACGGCATCGGCTGCCCCGACCGCCAGTTCCAGGGAGAAACTGCTGCCTCTACCGGGAGCGGACTGGACCGCGATACTGGTGCCCAGCAAGCGACAGATCCGCTCCACAATCGCAAGTCCGAGGCCCATGCTGCCTTCCCGGCCCATGCTCGCGCCCGGAGCACGCCAGAACTCCTCGAAGATTCTGTGTTGGTGCTCCAGGCTGATTCCGACCCCCGTGTCGCGAACCTCTATCGCTATGCGATTGCCTCTGCGCCGCACGCCCATCAGTACGCGGCCATGGCGGGTATACTTGATGGCATTGCTGATAAGGTTGCGCAGGATGGTTTCGACCAGCATGGGGTCGCTGTGAACGGTGCAGGAGGTCGGGATGACTTTCAGTCCCAGGTGTTTGGCCTCTGCCACCGAGCGGTACTCGGTCGCCAGCCGTTCGAACAGTAGTTGCAGGCTGAAATGCCTCGGCTCGGGGTGCAGGCCGCCACTGTCCAGGCGCGAGATGTCCAGCAGTGCACTCAGCAGCCGGTTCAGGGTTTCCAGGGCAAGGGCGACGCCCCGCAGGCCCTCGCGGTCGGCGGGGTGGAGGCTGTCGCCCTTGATGGTCTCCAGATACAGCATTGCGGCATTGAGAGGTTGGCGCAGGTCATGGCTGGCGGCGGCCACAAAGCGGGTGCGGCTGGCGGTGGCTTCCTCGGCCTGTTCCTTGGCGCGCAGCAGGGCATTTTCGAAGCTGCGCCGCAGGTCCAGCTCATGTTCCATGCGCTCATTGAGCCTGCGCAGTTCTGTGGTGCGGTCCGCTACAGTCTTCTCCAGATTGCTGGCCACCTGAAAGGCGGCGAAGGCGCCTCCCTCGACGTTGATCCGGTGTTCCACGCGGTCCATCAAGATCCGGTTGGTTTTTTTCAGGCTGGCGACTTCATCCTCCAGTTGTCGTAGCCTGGTTTCGGCGGTCGTCTCCCTGGCGGTCAACGCTGGCGGGTTCCCGTCGTTCATCGATGGGCACGAAAGGCGATACAGTTGAACGAGTTGTTCACATTGAGAACACTGGACTGCTCACCCATGCAAGAAAAGCCCCAGACGTTATACTCACCGAATAGCGCGGTGACCGGCGCCTCGAGTTCGTAAAGCTGGACCAGTTGCTTGCGCGCCGCGCACTCGAAACCGAGCAGCACGGCATCATTGCCGAGATCCCTGCGTATCCGACCGAGCGCGGTCTGCAATTGTTCTGCGTAGTCCACCTGGTCAGCGACCCGGAATACCACGCCCTCGTCAATGGCACAGGCGCAGCGCAGGGAGCCATCCGCAAGGATTTCCAGAAAGCCTCGGGGATAGGCGCGATCACCGACTGTTATGATTGCGGGGAAAAGTGACAGCTTTTCCCGGTCAAACTCGGCAATATCGATATTACACAAGCGGGCATATTCACTGCAGGCGGGACGCCCGTTGATCTCGTGCACCACGCGTTGTGACGGGGTGGCAGACGTGATCACGCCGCGCTGTTTGCTGGGAACAAAATTGTGGAAATTGTAGTGGCGAAATTCCAGCGCTGTATGGACCAGAAGCACGACCGCGGCGGCGTCCTGCAAGCGGCCCCTGAAAAGCACTGGTGTTCGCTGCAGGCGCCAGTTGTCGCCCGAAGAGGCTCCTATCAGGTGGGTATTGCCCAGTTCGCCGCCCAGTGCCGCCGCCACGAACTCCTCCACCTGGACCAGGCTGTCGATCAGCAGAATGGCGAAGGTGTTGGAAGAATTCGACTGGGCGGCGCGTTCCCGCAATTCCCACTGCATGGACAGCACCAGTTCCCGTGCCTGTTGCAGCCCGAAGCTGTCGAGATCGGTGATGCTCCGGGCGACACAGCTGAAGTGTTTCCTGGCGAAGGACAGCGCTACAAGCGAATTCTCGAAATAGCCCCCGGGAGTGATTTCGCCGGAGGTGGAACACCCGTAAACGTTGCTCCCCTCCATGGAGGCCAGTCCCTGTTCCAGGTCGGCGTTAGCGTGGTTGGGGCCGTGGAACAGCAGGGTAAAAGCCGCTTTCGCCGGTGCTGTAGCCGCGTCAATTTCCGCAACGGCCGCGGCCGTTACGGGATTGCAGGAGTGGGCTGTAAGGATGCCGTTGGCCATGGGGCAAGCATAGCCGATGACTGTCGCCAGCGGGAAGCTGCTTTGCGGCTGCGCCAGCGCTAGAGCGAAATGACAGTAGTCTGGGTTTCAGTAAACGCCTTGACTGCGTCCATGCCGTTTTCCCGGCCCCACCCGGACTCCTTGAAGCCGCCAAAGGGCAGTGCGGCGTCGATGACGTTGTGACAGTTCACCCAGACCGTGCCCGCCCGCAGGCGCGGCGCGAGCTTGTGTACCAATGAAATGTCGCGCGACCAGATGCTGGCCGCCAGACCGAAGCGGGTATCATTGGCCTGCGCGACCACCTCATCGAGGTCGTCGAAAGGCATGGCGACCAGTACCGGACCAAAGATTTCCTCGCGCACAATCGACATGTCGTGACGGGTATTGACGAAGACCGTCGGGTTGACGAAAAACCCGTTGCTGTCCGGGGTGGTACCCCCCGCCAGGATTTCGGCGCCCCCTTCCATGCCCGCGGCGATATAGGCGCAAACGCGTTCTTGCTGGGTGCGCGACACCAGTGGCCCCAGTTCCGTGGCCGGATCCAGCCCCGGGCCCACTTTCATGTTGCGAGCGATCTCGGCGACGCCCTCCACGACCTTGTCAAATATTGAGCGGTGCACATAGAGACGTGAGCCGGCGGTACAGACCTGCCCGTGGTTGAAGAATATGCCACTTGCGGCCCCGGGGATGGCGATGTCCAGGTCGGCATCGGGCATGACGATCGCCGGTGACTTGCCACCCAACTCCAGGGTGACTTTCTTCAGGTTTCCGGTCGCGGCCTGGAGAATCAGGCGACCCACCTCGGTAGAGCCGGTGAAGGTCACCTTGTCTATCCCGGGGTGTGAGGAAATGGCGGCTCCGGCGGTGTGGCCGTACCCTGTTACAACATTGACAATGCCAGGGGGAAAGCCCGCCTCCTCGATCAGTTGTGCCATATACAGGGCGGTCAACGGTGTTTCCTCTGCCGGCTTGATCACGATGGCGCAGCCTGCCGCCAGCGCCGGCGCCAGTTTCCAGCAAAACAGCAGTGTCGGGAAATTCCATGGAATGATGGCCCCCACCACGCCGATGGGTACATGGTTCGCCCAGGCAAACAGTTCGGTATCGGGCAGGAAGGGTGCGGACGGCTTCAGGGTGCTGCCATTGAGTTTCGACGGCATCCCGGCCATGAAACGCACACAGTCGATGGCGCAGGCGATGTCGACTGCGGCGGCAATCGCCGCGGACTTGCCGTTGTCGATGGACTCCAGTTCCGCGAGCACGGTAGTGTTGGCTTCCATGAGGTCGGCGAGGCGGTGCAGCAGCCGTTCCCGCAGCGCTGGTTTCATGGTGCGCCAGCCATGGTTCTCGAATGCCTGGCGGGCCGCGCCCACGGCAACGTCAATATCCGCGGCATCGCTCTCGGCGACATGAGTTACTGTCTTGTCTGTGGCCGGATCCTGCACCGCCAGAGTCTTGCCGCTGGCGGCAGGGTGCCAGTGGCCATTGATGTAATTGTGGTGAGTTGCCTGCAGGAATTCCCGGGTGGCGGGGTTGATGGCGTCCAGATTATTCATTGCTACGGTCATTACGGCTTTCTCCGCTGGTTATTTGCCGATACCTGTTGCCTTGCGGGCAGCTGTGCGTCGGTTTGAGTCAGCATAGAGCCTGGCGAACAAAGGTAAATAGTACCGAGGTACCTGACAGGGGGCCGATACTCCTGTGCGTTTGCTACTTTAGTAGCAGGTTTTTCCTCGTCATGCTCCCTTTGGCCAATTGTCGCCGGCATCCGCGGCTGTCTACCCTGCATGAAGCTGGTTAGGGGGGCAGTGGGAACTGCGGAATGATCAGCGCTGGAGCAGACGACAAATAACCGGAGATATCAGCCCATGATCAGATCGAAGCCAGGTGTACTCGCGCTCGCAACATCCCTTGCAGTTGTGCCTGCCTGCCTGCAGGCGTCAGTACTCGAGGAAGTGTTCGTGACTGCCACCAAGCGCCAGCAAAGTTCCCAGGACGTGGGAATCGCGATTTCAGCCTACACAGGCAACCAGTTGGAGCAGCTTGGATTCGATAATGCGCAGCAGGTGACTGCCATGGCACCGGGGGTGCATACGATCCAGCCCAACGGCGAAGCCAACTATGCGATTGCGATGCGGGGTGTCGCTTCCAGCGACTTCACCACCAATGTAGAGAGCCCGGTGGCACTCTATGTCGATGAGGTTTACGTCAGCCAGATGTCGGGCGCCGGTTTCATGCTGTTTGACATGGAGCGGGTGGAGATTCTGCGCGGACCCCAGGGCACCCTGTTCGGCCGCAATGCCACGGGCGGCCTGGTGCACTACATCACTCGCAAACCGACCGCCGAATTGGATGGCTACCTCAAGGGAACAGTCGGTGATTATGACCAGTTCAAGGTCGAGGGTGCGATCGGGGGCGGTACTGAGACAGTTGCCGCGCGTCTGACAGCGTCCTACCACGAGAATGACGGCTATATCACCAATCGCCTGGACCCCGGCACCAAGCTGAACAATGCCGATGATCTCGCGGCACGAATGCAGGTATTGTTCTCCCCGCAGGAGAACCTCGACATTCTTCTCAACGCAAGGATGTCGGAACAGGACATACGCACCGGCTTCTTTGAAAATGTTTCGTCAATACGCTCTGGCGAGCTGACGCCGGATGAGTTAAACCCGGTTCTTGGATACATCGATAACGATGGCGATGTCTACGCCGGCGACTACGACGATCCCGGCTTCAATGACCTGGAGACCAATGGCTTTAGTGCGACTCTCAATTGGCGCTTCGACGATTTCAATCTGACATCGATCAGCGACATCTCCAATGTGGAGCGTGTTTACATTGAGGACTCAGATGCCTCGCCAGTGTCGGTATTTAATTTCTACCTGACGACCGATGCCGAGCAGGTATCGCAGGAGCTGCGGCTGGATGGCGAAACAGAGTCCTTCGACTGGGTGGCCGGTCTTTATTACATGGACCTGAAGATCAACGATACCAATGGCGCCATCACCGAACCCTTCATTGGCCCGGTTTACGACGACATTGGTATCGCCCGGACACCGGGCGCGGAGGCCGGACTTAACAACGCCTATGTTTCCGAGCTGGAGTCGATTTCACTGTTCGGTCAGCTGGATGTTCCGCTCAGCAATGAGTTGACGCTGATTGTCGGTGGTCGCTATATCCAGGACGAAAAGGAGTTCGCCTATGGCACCAATGCAGTCGAATTCCTGGATCCCGACGCCCGGGGATTCAACGCGGGAGGTAATCTCGCCAATGTGGTCGAACTTGCTGCCTATGAGGGCAGCCGCGAGGACAAGGAGTGGTCGGCAAGACTGCAACTCGACTGGATGGCGGGTGACGACCTGCTGGTGTATGGGGGCTGGAACCGCGGGGTCCGTGGGGGTGGCTTCAATGCGCCGATCTTCCCGCTGTCGCCGCCACTCGACTACGACGACGCCACCATGTCGTATGACCCCGAGCAACTGGATGCTTTTGAGGTCGGATTCAAGAGCACCCTGGCAGGTGGCCTCGCACAGCTCAATGGTGCGGCGTACTACTACGACTACAATGATTATCAGGCATTCTTCATTATTGGCATCGATACCATAACTTTCAACACCGATGCGGAGAGTGTAGGTGCGGAACTGGAACTGCAGGCCAACCCCATCCCGGGCCTGGATATTCTCCTGGGCGCAGCCTGGAATGATATCGATGTGGACCTTGATGGCAGAACCGTGTCATCTGTGCAGTCCCCGGAATGGAACCTGAATGCGCTCATCCGCTATGAGTGGCCCGCGCTCGGTGGCAAGCTGGCTGTGCAGGCGGACGCAGTGTATCGTTCCGAGCATTATTTCGCCCTGACCGAGGCTGAGACCGTAACCGAATCCGGATATACGGTGACCAATGCCTCATTGTCCTGGACTTCAACCGACCTGCGCTGGCAGGCAACGGCCTTCGTCAAGAACCTTGCTGACGAGGAATACCTGGTTCAGACCTTCGACTTGTCAGGACTGGATGTGTTTGGCATTACCGAGCAGTACTATGGCAGGCCGCGCTGGTGGGGTTTATCCTTGCGCTATAACTGGGGCGGATAAGTACAATTGTCAGCGGAGAGTATAAGAATAATGCCAGAACACGATTATCAGACCGCCTACAGGGAGTTCCAGTGGCCGCGTCCGGAGTACTTCAATTTTGCCGCTGACGTGGTCGATTACTGGGCGGCACAGAATCCGGACAAGCTGGCACTGCTGTGGGTGGATGACGAAGGGCATGAGGAGCGACGCACTTTTGCCCAGATAGCAGAAAGCTCCTGTCGTGTCGCCAATCTGCTGTCGGCGGCGGGAGTCAGGCGGGGCGATTATGTGCTCATGATCCTGGGGCGGCAGATTGCCTGGTGGGAGGTGTTTACCGCTGCCCTGCGCATGGGTGTCGTTATCAGCCCCGGTACCACTCAGCTGTCGGCCAAGGATATCGCCTACCGGGGCGCGGCCGCGGCTGCTACCTGCGTGGTCACCGACAGCGCCAATGCCGGCAAGGTCGACGAGGTGCTGGCCGATCTGCCTGCACTGCGGGCACGGGTGCTGGTGGATGGCACTCGCGAAGGCTGGATAGACTATCGTGACGCAGTGCCCCGTCAGCCCGTGAGCTTTCCGGCGGTTGCAAGCCTGGCAAGCGACGAGGCCATGTGCTATTTCACTTCCGGCACTACAGGCTTCCCCAAGATGTGCCTGCACAGTCACGGTTACGGCCTGGCACACCAGACTACCGGCAAGTACTGGCTGGACCTGGGGCCGGATGATCTGCACTGGAACTGCTCCGATACCGGCTGGGCGAAGGCGGCCTGGAGCAGCTACTTCGGACCCTGGTACCAGGGTGCGGCCCTTTTCGTGCACCACAGCGCCAGCTTCAACCCACAGCGAACCCTGGAGCTGTTGTCGCAGTATCCGGTGACCACCTTCTGCGGTGCTCCCACGATCTACCGGATGTTCGTCCAGCAACCCCTGGAAAACTATCGCTTCGCCGCCCTGCGGCATTGCGTGGGTGCGGGTGAGCCGCTGAACCCGGAAGTTATCGGCGCCTGGCAGCGGCATACCGGAATCGTTATCCACGATGGCTACGGGCAAACGGAGACCGTACTGCTGTGCGGCAACTATCGCGGGATGGAGCCGCGCTATGGTTCCATGGGCAAGCCGGCGCCGGGTATTGACCTGCAGGTTATCGACGATGACGGCAATGTTGTGGCCCCGGGGGTAGAGGGAGACCTCGCGGTTCGGGTCCGGCCGGAGCCACCGCTGGGGCTCTTCGTCGGCTACAAGGGGGAGGCGGACAAGACCGCCCGCAGTTTCCGCGGGGATTGGTATATCACCGGAGACCGGGCTCGCGTGGATGATGATGCCTACTTCTGGTTTGTCAGCCGTGCCGATGATGTCATTCTTTCCGCGGGTTACCGGATCGGTCCGTTTGAGGTGGAAAGCGCTCTGATCGAACACCCTGCCGTGGCCGAGTCGGCAGTAGTCGCGAGTCCGGACGAGCAGCGTGGGGAAGTCGTCAAGGCCTTTGTCGTGCTGGCACCGGGGCATGAACCTGGCGAGGCCTTGAGTCGCGAGCTGCAGGACCATGTGAAAGCGGTCACCGCACCCTACAAATATCCCCGCCGCATCGAGTTCGTCGCGGAGTTGCCCAAGACCGTCAGCGGCAAGATCCGTCGGGTGGAGCTGCGCGAGAAGGAGTGGGGCAGGGTTTGAGCGAATACACGGTGGCAATCTCCCGGGGGGGCGCTGCCCGCGGCAGCCTCGCCAACAGGACAGGACACACAGAACAATGAACAGGCAACTTGCACTCAGTGCAGCGGATGGCCCCACGGACCAGCCTCTTCTTTACCAGACCATCGGTGAGGCTTTTGATGCAACGGTCGCGCAATTCCCGGATCATGAAGCTCTCGTGGTCAGGCATCAGGAGGTGCGCTGGAGTTATCGCGAGTACCAGCAGCGTGTGGATGACCTCGCCTGCGGGCTGCTGGCCCTGGGCGTGGAAGCGGGAGAGCGGGTCGGGATCTGGGGGCCGAATTCCAGCGAGTGGTGCCTGACCCAGTTCGCCACCGCAAAAATTGGCGCCATCATGGTGTGCATCAATCCCGCTTATCGCCTTTATGAGCTGGAATATGCGCTGAACAAGGTGCAGTGTCGAACGCTCATCACCGCGCATCACTTCAAGACCAGCGACTACCTGGGCATGCTGCAGACTCTCGCGCCCGAACTGGAGAGCTGCGCGGCGGGCGCGCTGCGCTCACAGCGCTTGCCGGACCTGCAGCGGGTGATCAGTATGGGAGCGGACAGCACGCCGGGCATGTTCAATTTTGCCGCGGTCTGTGCCAGCGGTGCTGGTACTGACCGACGGGCACTGCGGCAGCGGGCGGAATCGCTGTCGCCAGCTGATGCGATCAATATACAGTTCACCAGCGGTACTACCGGCAATCCCAAGGGTGCCACCCTGACCCATCTCAATATCCTCAATAATGGCAAGCTCGTGGGCGATGGCATGCGCCTGACGGAGCACGATCGACTGTGCATTCCTGTGCCCCTGTACCACTGCTTCGGCATGGTGATGGGTAACCTGGCGTGCATCACTCACGGTGCGGCCGCGGTATTTCCCGGAGAAGCCTTTGATCCGGCGGCAACGCTGGCCACCGTGACCGAGGAGCGCTGTACGGCGCTGCATGGCGTCCCCACCATGTTCATTGCCGAACTCGATCTCCCCGACTTCAATGACTACGATCTCAGCAGTCTCCGCACCGGGATCATGGCGGGTGCTACCTGTCCGGTAGAAGTCATGAAGCGGGTAGTAGGCAGAATGCACATGGAGGATGTGCTGATCGCCTACGGCCAGACCGAGACCAGCCCCGTCAATCACATGACCTCGTCCGACGACTCTATTGACAAGCGCGTCAGCACCGTCGGTCGCCCGGCCCCCCATTGCGAGATCAAGATCGTCGATGCCGAAGGCAAGATCGTGCCGGTAGGCGAGAAGGGTGAGATTTGTTGCCGGGGCTATGGGGTCATGCGCGGTTACTGGGATGACCCGGAGCGCACTGCGGAGACCATCGACCGCGATGGCTGGCTGCATTCCGGGGATATCGGGGTCATGGATGCGGAGGGCTATACCCAGGTCACGGGCCGGATCAAGGACATGATCATTCGCGGTGGCGAGAACATCTACCCGCGCGAGGTCGAGGAATTTCTCTATACCCATCCAGAGATACAGGAAGCGCAGGTCTTCGGGGTCGCCGACCACCGCTACGGCGAGCAGGTCTGCGCCTGGATCAAGCTGCGGGAGGGCTCTTCCGTGGAAGTGGAGCATATCCTGGAATACTGTGCCGGGCAGATCACCCATTTCAAGGTTCCCCGGCATGTGCGCCTGGTGGACGAATTCCCCATGACCGTGACCGGCAAGATCCAGAAATTCCTCATGCGGGAGCACATGTCCCGCGAATTGGGTATTGAGACAGGTAACCCTGGAGACGAAACGTGACCAACAAGACTCGACTGATTTCTTCACTGGTGGCGGCAGTATTGCTGGCGTGTCACCTGGGTGCACAGGCCGCAGGATCGGCGGAAGCCATCATGGCGGCGAGCTGCGCCGGCTGTCACAGTCAGGATGACAGCGGCCGGTGGAGTCGCATCAGCGAACAGCGCAAGACTCCCGAGGGCTGGCAGATGACGCTGGTGCGAATGCAGGAGATACACGGTGCCAGCATCGTTGACCCCGCAGGTGGCGAAGCCGGCGCCGCGATGCGCACGCTGGTCCGGCATCTGGCCGACACCCAGGGGCTGACTCCGGCTGAAAGCGCTCCCTGGCGCTATGTGCTGGAGCGTGAATTGAATACCATTGAACAGCATGATTCTGCAATGTTCACGGAAATGTGTGCGCGCTGCCACTCGGGTGCAAGGGTTGGTCTGCAGCGCCGCAGTGAAGAGGAGTGGCGTCATCTGGTGCACTTCCACCTGGGCCAGTTCCCCTCGGCCGAGTACTCGCTCATGGGGCGGGATCGGGATTGGCTGGGTGTCGCTCTCAATGACATGGTGCCCTGGCTGGCGCGCGAGTTTGCCCTGGACAGCGATGCCTGGACGCAGTGGCAGTCCCTGCCGCGGGAGTCGTTTGCGGGACGCTGGCGGGTAAGCGGCCACATGCCGGGCAAGGGGTTGTTTGCGGGCAACATGGTAGTGACGAACGACAGTGACGGTGACTACCAGGTGGAGCTTGATGGTGCGTTCGAAGCCGGGGAGCCACTGGCAGGTGCCGGCAAGGCGCTGGTCTACAGTGGTCATGAGTGGCGCGCCAGCCTGACCCTGGACGGTGAGGTCTACCAACAGGTGCTGATGGCGGAGCCCGACAGCGGCCAGCTCGACGGCCGCATGTTCCGTCGCGACAACGTGGAATGGGGCTTGCGCATGCAGGCTGTCCGGGCGGACGGTGAAGCCCGGTTACTGGCCATGCAGCCATCTTATATCCGCGCCGGCACCGAGCAGCAGCTGCTGTTGGTGGGTGCCGGGCTGGACCCGGAAGCCGAGATTGGCCTGGGAGAGGGTCTGGAAGTCATTGCTGTCACTGACCGCAGCGCCGACGGCATGCTGTTGCAGGTTCGCGCCGCAGCGGACGCCGCGGAGGGAGAGCGCACCGTCAGTGTCGGCGAGGCTGGGGCAGAAGGGCTGGTGACGATCTATCGTGCCCTGGACCGGGTTGCAGTAGAGCCTGCCTACGCGGTGGCACGGGTGGGCGGCAACGGTGGTTCACAGCCGGTGGTGGAGGCCATGTTCGATGCTATTGGTTTCAGCGACGGTCCCGATGGTGAAGCCGGTACCGCGGACGATATAAAAGTGGGGCCGCTGCCGGCAAAGTGGTCGGTTGCCCCGTTCGATGCGCAGGCCGCGGCGGATGAGGATGTACGTTTTGCCGGCGCCATGGACGCGGACTCCGGGGTGTTCACGCCGGGAGCGGCCGGCCCGAATCCCGAGCGCAAGTACCAGACCAACAATGCGGGCAACCTGAAGGTGCTGGCGACTGTTGCGCAGGAAGATGCTCTCCTCAATGCCGAGGGCCAACTTATAGTGACTGTACAGCGCTGGAATAATCCACCCATACGCTAGTTTACCGGGGAGCAACCACCATGGGCGTGGCTTTGAATCTGAACGAAAACAATTTTCACCAGGTGGAAGTGGAAGGTCGCCAGCTCCTGTTTCATATCCCCAGCAGCAGCCTGTTCGAGGCCGACGAGACCCTGGACCGGGTCATTGCCGGGCTGCGGCAGTGGGGGCCACTGTCAGCGGAGGAGCTTGGCAAGCGGCTCGGAGGTGTCTCGGTGACAGAGGCTGTCGCCGAGCTCGACAGCCTGGGGATTGTCAGTGGCGCTGTTGTCGGCACTGCGGGACACCTGTCGATACCCGACAAGTTGCCCCTGACTACTGTCGTCCTCAACGTCAATACGGGCTGCAACCTGAGCTGCACCTATTGCTACAAGGAGGATCTGGCGACACCGACAGCGGGGGAAAAGATGCAGCTGCAAACGGCTGTTGATTCCCTCGAAATGCTGTTGGCGCAGTCACCGGAGCAGCCCCGCTACAATGTGGTTTTCTTTGGCGGCGAGCCCCTGTCCAACCTGCCCCTGATTCGCGAAGTAGTGGATTTTGCCGAGCAGCGTTTCGGAGCCCTGGGCAAACGCGTTGACTTCTCCCTTACCACCAACGCCACCATGCTGAACCCCAGCACCATTGACTATCTCGATAGCCATCGCTTCGGCATCGCCGTAAGCATTGATGGGCCCAAGGCCATCCACGATCGTAACCGGATCACTGTCGGCGGTCAGGGTACCTACGAAACCGTGGCTCGCAAGGTGGAGCTCCTGTTGTCCAGCTATCGTTCCCGGCCGGTAGGTGCGCGCGTCACGCTCACCCGTGGCACCACGGATATCGAGCTTATCTGGGATCACCTGTTCAATGAACTGGGCTTTGCGGAAGTGGGCTTTGCACCTGTAACAGCCGGTGACATGGACAGTTTCAATCTCGGCGAAGAAGAGCTGGTGGCGGTGTTTGCCGGCATGAAGCGCCTGGGCGAGCGCTATGTCGAGGAGGCGCTGCAGCACCGCAATATCGGATTTTCCAACCTGCATCAGCTGCTCACGGATATCCACGAAGGTACCAAGAAGGCACTTCCGTGTGGCGCAGGGTATTCCATGGTGGCGGTCGACAAGGATGGTGGCGTCAATCTCTGCCACCGCTTCACCGGTTCCGAGCTGCCGACCTTTGGTTCCGTCAGCGACGGTCGTGGCCTCGATGTGGCGGCCCTTGGAGAATTCCTTTCCCAGCGCCTCGATCGCAGTGACACCGGCTGCAGTACCTGCCATATCCGCAATCTGTGCTCTGGTGGCTGCTATCACGAGAGTTACCAGCGCTACAACGATCCGGCGCACCCTGTTTATCATTACTGTGAGCTGATGCGTGACTGGGTAGACTTCGGGGTGCGCGCTTACGCCCGTATCGCCGCCGCCAACCCCCGTTTCTTTACCGATTACATCACCCCCCGGAGGGCAAGCTGATGAAACACCTTAAGCCTTTGAATCACAAGGCACGGTTGCTGGACGAGGCAGCTGGCCCCGAGGGGATGGATGAGGTCGTTGCCATGCAGAGCGTGGTGGGCTGCACCTCGACCACGGATCCAGGCTGGGAGGTCGACATGTTTGGCGGTGTCGCGGGTCTCTGTCAGCCCATGGAGGCAGATCTTTACGGCTGTGCGGACCCGTGCTGGTGGCCCGCGCAGGTCCCGGATGTCATGGTGAGCTATCCCGACTGGGATGGTCAGGCACCTTCCGCAGGCAAGGACTGGCGCAAGCTTGACGCCGTTTTTCCCGACAGCGATTCATGAGGCAGGCAGACATGTTGAGAGGATTCAGAAACGGTGCTGGGTTCGGCCGCACCACCCGCGCCCTGCTGGTGATGAGCATGGCACTGCTGGCGGCAGGCTGTGATACAGGGACCCAGTCCGATGCCTCGCGGCAGGAGAGCACCGCTGGTGACTTGATGGTGGTGATGAACAGGCCCAACAATCTGCATGTGATTGATCTCGGTGAGCGGCGCGTGCTCAGGACCTGCGAACTGCCGGGGGACTTCGGGCCTGGGACGGTGGTCGTGGCCCCCGACGGCAAAACGGCCTATGCCCTTACCAACCGCTTTGAAAATGTCTATGGCGTCGCCATCGATAGCTGCGAAATCGTGTTTTCCGCACGCCAGTCCCACGGCCAGGAGCGGGTCAAGAGCTTCGCCGGTATAGCGGTCAGCAAGGACGGGCGGGAACTCTATACCCACCAGAGTCCCACGCGGCTGCTGACGGATCGCTACGAGGTCCAGGGTGCCCGCCTGGCGGTGTACGACACTACCGGTGGTCTTGACAGCCTGCCGGTCAGGACTCATCCGGCCCCGCGCCAGGTTACCATCATGGCCACCGGTGAGGATGGGACCGTTTACCTCGGTGGTCGCGATATCTTCGCCATGAACCCCGCCAGCGGGGATGTTCATGTGGCCCTGCCCAGCCAAAGCGCGGATATAGCACTGGAGAGCCAGCGCGATGTGTTGTCAATCTGGCCCCTCGGTTCGGTCAACAATGAGATGGTGAGAATGTATTCTGCGGCGCGGTTCCAGGATGAGTCGCAGGATATGGAAACCGCGGACTGGGTTTGGGGTTACGAGCGTATCGATCTGGGTACCGGCGTTGCCGAGGACCGGGTGTTTGGTCCGCTGGAAGTGGTGTTGTTCTCCGGGATGGCGAGGCCAGGCCGTCCGCAGGAGTTCTTCGGTGTGTTGACGCAGTTGAAGAAGTTTGATGTGGCGACCGCCCAGGAGCTCGGCTCGGTTGATCTTGAGCACAGCTATTATTGCATCAACTTTGCCAGCGACGGCAGCGAGCTGTATCTGGCCGGCACATTCAACGATATCGCCATCTATGACCCCGATACCCTGGAAAAGCTGGGTAATATCCAGCTCCCCGGCGGGGACATGTCGCTGGCCACTGCCCAGGTGTTCAGGCGGGTGCTATAGCGTTTGCTGTTCTCCGACAGCCCCCGGCCGCCGCAATCCGCCAGCCGTGCCGCGGGCCTGCGCTGGCTGGCGGGGTTTCTCCTGCCCCACCGGATCGCTCTGGCGGGGCTGCTGTTGCTGTCGATCACCTCGTCCCTGCTGGTCCTGGTCCAGCCCTACCTGACAAAATTGCTGATAGACGACGCCCTGCTTGCAGGACGGGTCGATGCGCTATTGGTCATTGTCGGCCTTATCCTGGGCGCCGGCCTGTTGGCAACACTGCTGTCCGGCGTCAACCGGTACTACTACACTCGCCTGTCCGGGCGGGTACTGTTTGCCCTGCGGGAGTCGGTTTACCGTCACCTGCAGACCCTGTCACCGGCCTTCTTCAGCCGCAACCGTAGCGGAGACATCCTGGCGCGTCTCGATGGGGATGTGGCGGAACTGCAGCGTTTTTCGGTCGACAGCCTGTTTGCAGCGGTCAGCGCGCTGCTCGGGCTGGTGGGCACGATCGGGTTCATGCTGCTGTTGAGCTGGCAGTTGACCATGGTGCTGGCTGTTATCGCGCCATTGCAGTGGTTCTATCTCAGATTCATGCGCCCGCGAGTTCAGGACCAGACGCGCCTGCTGCGCGAGCGCTCCAGCGATATCTCGGCATTCCTCGTGGAAACCCTGCCGGCGATGAAATTCATTCAGGGCATGGCAAGTGAGCGCCGGGAGTCCCGCCGCCTGGGCGGGCTCAACGCTCGCTACCTGGACCGGCTGTTGCGCCTGCAGCTGGTCGAGTTCGCGACGGCGGCCGTCCCCAACACCTTGACGTCGGTGGGCCGTGCCGCTGTATTCCTGATAGGGGGCTACTGGGTGATCCAGGGGCAGCTGGAACTGGGTTCGCTGGTCGCCTTTGCCAGCTATCTGGGCATGGCGGCGGGGCCGGTGCAGGGCCTGCTGGGCCTCTACATGGCGCTGGCCCGGGTACAGGTCAGCCTCGACCGTGTGCGCTACCTGCTTGACGCGCCTCCCGATGTCGATGCCGGAGGAGATGTGGAGCCGCCGCAACAGCTGCGGCAGGGAATTGTGCTCGATGCGGTGAGTTTCCACTATCCCCTGCACGATGAGGATGTGCTGCAGGGTGCTTCCCTGGAAATCCCCGCCGGAAGCAGCATTGGCCTGCAGAGCCCCTCTGGGTCGGGCAAGACCACTATCGTCGACCTGTTGCTGCGCCACTACGATCCCCAGGCGGGAACCATCCTGGTGGACGGCATCAACCTGCGGCAATTTGACCTGGGTCTGTGGCGCAGCCGCATCGCCCTGGTGGCCCAGGACATCGTGCTGTTTAGGGGCTCCATTCGCGACAATATCCGTTACGCAAGGCCCGACGCCACCGGTGTGGAGGTGGAGGAAGCGGCCCAGCGGGCCCGGCTCGGGGAGCTGGTACAGCGCCTGCCCCTCGGCCTGGATACCCCGGTGGGTGATCGCGGCACGCGTTTGTCGGGTGGTGAGCGGCAGCGTATTGCCATCGCCCGTGCGCTGTTGCAGCGGCCGTTGCTGGTTATCCTCGACGAGGCAACCTCGGCGGTTGACCGGGAAGTTGAGCAGGACGTGTTGGCGATGGTGGACGAGGTTTTCTCGGGGCAGACCCGATTATTGATAAGTCATCGGGATTCCGCGTTGGCACACTGTGATGGTCGTCTGTCGATCGTTGATCGCAAACTGGAACTGCGATGGCACCGGGGCAGCAGGTGAAACCCCTGCGTGTTGGCATCGTGGACAGTGGCCTGGACCTTGCGTTGTTGCCTGCTGTCATGGCGGGTCGGGCCTTCAGGATCACGGGTGCTGGCCCCGGCGCAGTGACTGCCGCGGAGCCGCACGTCGACCGGCTGGGCCATGGCAGTGCCGTTGCAGGAGTACTTCTGCAGCAGGTACCCGACATGGCGTTGCTCAACGCGCAGGTGTTTGACGACCGGCTGACCTGCAGCAGTCGCCAGGTGGTGGCGGCACTGGATTGGCTGATGGCTGAAGACGTACGCCTGGTCAACCTCAGTTTCGGCTTGTTGCGGGATTGTCCCGAGCTTGCCGGGGCCTGTGCCCGGGCCCTGGCACAGGGCATCGTCCTCGTTGCCGCCAGCCCGGCTCGTGGCGCCCCGGTGTTTCCCGCCAGCTATCCCGGGGTTATCCGGGCAACGGGAGACGCGCGCTGTGGCCCGGGAGAGCTTTCCCACCTGGGCAGTTCGCAGGCGGATTTCGGGGCCTGCGTACGCGCCGCGGGGTCAGGGCTTGCTGGCGCCAGCATCGGCTGTGCCCACGTCACTGTCGCGGTGGCGCAGTATCTGCTCGAGGAGCCCGATGCGAGCCTGCAGGAGATTCACGGTCAACTGGCTGCCAGTGCCCGGTTTCACGGGCCGGAACATCGCCAGCATTGATGGTGCGGCACGCAGGGTGGAACGCTACAGGAGTCCATACCGCTGCAGCCAGGCCCGCACCAACTGCGCTTTCTGCGGCTCGGAAACGGTCTGCTTTATCCTGTCGAGCAGCGCTTGACGCCGCGCTTCGGTAGTGTCTGGCAGGTTTTCCAGCAATGGCGCGAGTCTGATGCCCGCCACATGCCAGACGCCCAGGGGCTGGTCGCTGGTGACGGCCACCGCGGCTGCGCGAATTCTGTCGCCGTCGAGCACGGTACCTGCCTGCAGGCCGAGAAAGCGGGGCGGGATATCGCTGTGGGAGGGTTCATCGTCGGGCCAGTCGCGCCGCTGGCGCCAGAAGGGTTCCTGTGGCCAACGTTGTTCCAGCCGATAGAAATCGCGTCCTGTCCGGGCAAAGCGCAGGAACAGGTGTTCCACCCGCTGCCGGTAAAACGCTTCCGCCACAGGACGGTCGTCGGGGTATTGCAGCAGGGTATTGACTACGGCCGGCGCAGCCAGCGCAGAGGACAGGGCCTGGAATACGCCGTTGCCGGAAAGCGGGTCCACGGCCATTGCAGCATCACCGACACGCAGCACCGCGCCAGTGACCAACTCGTCCCGCAGTATTGAGGTGCTGCCCCGCGCGAATACCGGCCCCGTCGGCGAGGTGCCGGCGATCCGGTCCAGGAGGTCCTGGTTGGGCTGCAGCAGGTCGTTGAACCAACTGTCCAGGTCTTTGCGGGGGGGGAGTGCACCATCCTCCGCACTGATTGTCAGTTGCAGAAACAGCCTGCCGCCATCAGTCCGGGCAAGCCAGGCCCAGCCTGATGGCAGGCTGCATAAATAGCTGCTTCCAGCCCCGGGTCGCCCCTGCCGCACCTGTACCAGCGACACCGATTCCGGGCCGCGCAGCCGGTTGCCCCCTCCCGTCGCCGCGCGCCCGCGGGCATCGATGAGGAACTTGCATGCCAGCGCTGTGTTGCCACCGCGGGCCAGTCTGACTCGCAGCTCACAGCCACCGCCCTCCGGTGCGTGGATTGATCCGAGCTGTCCCGCCACGATCTCGACGCCGGCGCTGCTGACATCGCTCAGCAGTGCCTGGTCCAGCGCCTCCCGCAGTACCAGGTGTTCGCTATTGGCATCGTTGCTGGTGCCGTTCCAGGTCGCGCATCGAGGGCTGGCAGCACTGGCGCAGGCCACCGCCGAGGGCAGGCCCGCCTGGCGCAGGCCCTGTAGCGCCCGGGCGGAAAAGCCCTCGCAGCTCGGCCAGGGGCGCGGTGTCGCCAGCAGTAGCACCCGATAACCCAGTTGCTGCAAACCCAGCGCTGCGCAGCAGCCTGCAGGGCCGCCTCCGGCGACCACGATGTCCGATGATCTGTTCACTGCTGTGACGGTTCCCGGTTTCTGTGCCGCTGGGTAGAGAGCATCATAGAAGCGGGTGCCCCGGCTGGCAATCGGAGGCGGGCGTTCAGGGCAACGCGCTCCGCCTGGGCCCGGCACTGGCGGGTATCCCGCGGTTTGGGTATCCTGCGCCGCTCGCTCTATCCTCCCGGGAGACAATGGTCATGCTTGAACACGTTTCGGTCGCCGCCGCCCTCAGGGGTGACCTGCCCCTGGGCAGCACTGTCACTGTTCGCGGGTGGCTGCGCAGCAAGCGCGATTCCAAGGCGGGTATTTCCTTCCTCGCCGTTCACGACGGTTCTTCGTTCGACCCGATACAGGCAGTGGCGCCGGCAAGCCTGGGTAATTACGAGAGTGAAGTACTGAAGCTGTCGACCGGGTGCGCGGTCTGTGTACGCGGTGAACTGGTGGCCTCTCAGGGCCAGGGCCAGGCGCTGGAAATCCAGGCCAGCGAAGTCGAGGTGGTGGGCTGGGTGGAGGATGCCGAGGCCTACCCCATCGCCAAGAAGCGGCACACGTTCGAATATTTGCGCACCCAGGCCCACCTGCGCCCGCGGACCAATACCTTCGGCGCCATCACCCGGGTCCGCAATACCCTGGCCAACGCCATTCACAACTACTTCTACGATCACGGCTTCCACTGGATCAACACGCCGATCATCACCGGCAGTGACTGTGAGGGGGCGGGGGAGCTGTTCCGGGTCAGCAGCCTGGACCTGGCCAACCTGCCGCGCAGGCCCGACGGCAGCGTGGACCACAGCGAGGATTTCTTTGCCGGTGATGCCTTCCTGACGGTCTCCGGGCAGCTGGAAGTGGAGGCCTACTGCCTGGCCATGAGCAAGGTCTATACCTTTGGTCCGACCTTCCGCGCGGAGAACTCCAATACCAGCCGCCACCTGGCGGAATTCTGGATGGTGGAGCCGGAGATTGCCTTTGCCGATCTCGACGCCAATGCCGACCTTGCGGAGAGCCTGCTCAAGCATCTGTTCACGCGGCTGCTGGAGGAGCGCGAGGACGACATGGCATTTTTCCGGCAGCGGGTGGACAGCACGGTGATCGAGCGGCTGCGCACGGTGATCGACAGCCCCTTTGAGCGCCTGGACTACAGCGAAGCGATCCGCATCCTGGAGAACTGCGGCAAATCCTTCGAGTTCCCGGTGGCCTGGGGTGTGGACCTGGCCTCCGAGCACGAGCGCTACCTGGCGGAAACCCATGTCGGGCGGCCCCTGGTGGTGATGAATTACCCGAGGGAAATCAAGGCCTTCTACATGCGCCTGAACGATGACGGGCGCACGGTGGCGGCGATGGACGTGCTGGCACCGGGCATCGGCGAAATCATCGGTGGCAGCCAGCGGGAGGAGCGCCTGGAGGTGCTGGATGCACGCATGGACCCCCACTTGCGCGAGGAACTTTGGTGGTACCGGGATCTGCGCCGCTATGGCACCGTCCCCCACGCCGGTTTTGGCCTGGGTTTCGAGCGCCTGTTGAACTACGTGACCGGAATGGAAAACGTGCGCGACGCCATTCCTTTCCCGCGCACGCCGGGCAACGCCAGTTTTTAGGCCGGGAGCATCCTGCCGCGCTTATTCCGCAGCGGTTTTGGGCGGCTTCAGGCCGCTGTCGGGGCGCAGGCGGAACAGCGCCTGGTAGTCGTTGTCGGTGTCCGTACCGATATAGTCCAGCTCCACCACCTGCTCCAGCTGGAAGCGGCGGGTGGTGCTGGTCAGGCTGGCGGTCCACTTGTCGTAGCTGAATTTCTCCGGGTCCTTGCGCAGGTCGACAAAGCCCTCCAGGCCGCAGTCCACCAGGCGTACGCTGAAGCCGGAACTGTTGACGTGGATGATACGGCCACTGAAACCTGTCGGCTGCGACGCCGCCTGGCGCGCCAGGTACTTGCTCGCCAGCCAGCGCTCTGCTTCCCGGGTGGCGGCGCGGGCGTTGGCAAGTCGTTCCTTGAGGACGGCCAGCTGTTCCCGGGTCACCAGATCCGGCTGCTTGCCGTGCAGTGCGGCCTTGATCTGCAAGTGGACCAGGAAGTCGACGTACTTGCGTAGCGGTGAGGTGCAATTGGTATAGCACTCCAGCCCCATGCCCATGTGCAATCCGGCCTTGGTGGACAGCTCGGCCCGGGTCAGCAGGCGATTGACCATGGCGCGCAGGGGCAGGCTATTGGCGCTGCCCGCCAGGTGGCGCATGATGTCGCGATAGCCCTCGCGGCTGGCCGGGTCCAGCTCCGCGGCTTCCGGTGCATGCAGGGTCAGGAACTTGCGGCACTCGTCGATACGATCGGCGCGAAAGCCAGGGTGGGTGACGAAGGGGCCACTGGCCTCGCGCTCGGCCAGGAAGCGGGCCGCGCAACGGTTGGCAGCGATCATGCACTCTTCCACCAGCTTTTGTGACAGCAGCTTGTCATGGGGCTCGATGGACTCAATCTGCTTGCGGTCATTGAGGATCCAGCGGAACTCCCGGCGATCCTCCATCACCAGTTCATCGGCCTCGCGGCGACCGCGCAGGGCCCGATAAACCTGGTACAGCGCCTCCAGCGGGGTGGCGTGGCTCATCAGGTCGTCGCCATTCCCGTTCAGGTAGCGGTCCACCGCGAAGTAGGACAGTTTGGCCCGGGAGCGCACGGTGGCTTCGATAAACTCGAAACTGCCGACCTCGCCGCTGTCGCTGACAGCGACCTTGCACACCAGGGCGGCGCGGTCATTGCCCTCGGACAGCGCGCAGGTGTCCTGGGCCATCTGCTCCGGCAGCATCGGCAGCACGTCGCCATGGAAATAGACCGAGGTGCTGCGGGCGGCGATGTCCTGTTGCAGGCTGGAACCCTCGGGAATCCAGGCGGTGGGGTCGGCGATGGCAACGTAGAGGGTCCAGCCGTCGCTGCTGATATCGGCGTAGAGAGCGTCGTCGATGTCCTGGGTCTTGGCGGCGTCGATGGAGACGAACTCGAGATCGGTCAGGTCCCGGCGGCGCTCGGTTGCCAGCGGCCGGCATTCGGCAAGCTGCTTCTCCATGTCCTTCAGCGCCGGTGTGCTCCAGGCTGGAGCCAGCCGGTACTTGGCCATGCAGTACAGGTTTTCGATGCCGGGGGTGTCGTCATTGCCCAGCACCTGGAGGATCTTGGCCTGGGGTTTGCCATCCCGGATAGGGTGGCGAAGTATGGCGCAGCGGACGTAGTCGCCCTCGCGCACGCCGTTGCGGGCGTGAGGGGGAATGAACAGCCAGCGCTTGAGCTGGGGCAGGTCCGGCTGCACGAACAGGGCATTGCCCTTGCGCACGCAGCGGCCGCTGAAGTCCCCCAGCGGGCTGTCGACAAGCTTTTCGATAGCGGCGATGGTCTTGTTGTCGCCGGAGGGGCGGATACAGACCCACACCCTGTCGTCCGGGAATGCCTTGAGCATCTCGTCCGGCGGAATGAAGACTTCCCGACCGTCGTCAAGCACAGCGAAGCCGTAGCGGGACTGGGTGCCCTTGATCACCGCTTCGGCCCGCTCTTTCTCGGCCTCCATCTGGGATTTAAGGCCCTTCAGCTGGGCGAGTGAGTCCGGGTTGAGCATCGCGGGGTAACGTCTTTGGCTGGGAATGGATGAGCCGGCTATCGTAGCCGAAAAGATCGGCCCTGTCAGGATTCGCTGTGCGAGGCGGGCACATGCACCGAACTGGGGCGGTATTGTGCGTTGACATTCTCCCGGGCAGGGTTTGTAATCAAGCCAACGCTGTGGTTTCGCCCCAACCGGGAAGCGCTTTTGAATACACGCTGTTCGCTTCGTCCAACCCCTGCCCGGCCCCCGTTGCCGGTATCCTGCCCGACCCCCTTGCCCCTGTCACCGTCACCCGCCCTCATGAGGAATCCGCTATGGACCCAGGCTCGCCCCTGCGCGTAGAAAAAACCACCCTCAAAGCCGTGGTCAAGAAAACCTATGTCCTGGACACCAATGTCCTGTTGCACGACCCCAACGCTGTCACCGCCTTCAATGAACACCACATCGTGATCCCCATGACCGTGCTGGAGGAGCTGGACCACATCAAGGACCGGCACGAGAAGACCGTCAGCCGCGAGGCCAGGATCGCGATCCAGATCATCGACAAGGTGGTGGACGTCGCCTCGCCCCGGGATATTCAGGAGGGCGTGCCGATTCCGGGCAGCAACCTGGAAGGGGCGCTGGGCACTCTCGCCATTTACCCGGACCAGTTGCTCAGCGATGCCAGCGACATTCCCTACCTCGACGCCACCCAGGACCAGGCCAACGACAACCGCATCATCAACGTGGCCCTGCGCCTGCAGGCGGAAAATCCCGGCGCCTTCGTCTGCCTGGTGACCAAGGACATCAACATGCGGATCAAGGCCAAGGGCTCGGGTCTGGTGCACGTGGAGGACTATCGCCGAGATAGGGTGCTGGATGATATCGACCTGCTGGCCCGCGGTTACGAGCACGTGGAGGGTGACTTCTGGTCCGGGATCTCCGAGGTCGACACCCTGCGCGAGGGCGATTGCACCTTGCACCGGATTCCGCGGCGCTCGCTGCCCGGCGCCTACCCCAATATGTTCGTTTACGACGACCAGGACTTCATGGCCTTTGTGAAGCGCATCGACAGTGACTATGTCTACCTGCGCTGTGACAGCCGGGACAAGTTGATGCACCGCCGCTTCTGGGGGCTTACACCGCGCAATCTGGAGCAGGCCATGGCCATGTCCCTGCTGGAGAACGACAATGTCGACATGACGGTGATGACCGGGCCTGCGGGCTCCGGCAAGACCCTGCTGGCCCTGGCCTATGGCCTGCATGCAATCCTGGAGCAGAAGCGGTTCAGCAAGCTTATCGTGGCCCGCTCCACCCCGCCCATTGCCGAGGATATCGGCTTTCTTCCGGGTACCGAGGAGGAGAAGATGGCGCCCTGGCTGGCGGCCTTCGACGACAACCTGGAGATCCTGCACGGCACCGACGAGTCCTGCCATGGCAGCATCGCCTATGTGAAGGAGCGGGCCAACATCCAGTTCAAGTCGCTCAACTTCATGCGCGGACGCTCCTTCAACAACGCCTACATCATCATCGACGAAGCCCAGGGCCTGACCCAATTCCAGCTTAAATCGGTGATCAGCCGGGTCGGGGCCGACTCGAAGATCGTGGTGCTGGGCAACCTTGCGCAGATCGACAACAAGTACATTTCACCCCTGACCTCGGGTCTCACCTACCTGGTGGAAAAGACCAAGGCCTATCCCCACGCCGGCATCATGCACGTCAATGGTATCGTGCGCTCCAGGTTGGCAGCTTTTGCAGAGGAAAATCTGTAGTCTTTCCCATCCCGGCGCGGCGGTAGCGCCGCGCCGCGGTTTCACTCGGGCCATCGAATCAGTATCATTGCGTCCGGCAAGCACGGGCGCGTTCCGAGCATCCTGTCCTTTTCTGTAACTGGGTACCCATGAAAAAGTTCCTCTTTGGCAAGCGCATGTGGCTCATGCTGTTGGCCACGCTGCTGGTGTTTGGCGGCCTGTTCGCGATGCAGTGGTATGGCCAGCAGATGATGAACCGGGCCATGGACAACATGCCGCGGCAGCTGGTGACCATCACCGCAGCGGCGGCAGAACGGGTGCAGTGGCAACCCGGCGTGGATGCCGTGGGCACCCTGGCGCCCATCAACGGCGCGCAGCTGGCGCTGGAGGTGCCCGGCATCATCGCCCGGCTGAACTTCGACAATGGTGCCACGGTGGCGGCGGGGGATGTGATCCTGGAGCTCAGCGCGGCGCCGGACCGGGCCGAACTGGCAGTGCTGGAAGCGGCGCAGGCCCTGGCAGCTGCGGAGCTGAAGCGGGCGGAGTCCCTGCTGCGCGAGCGCAACATTTCCGAGTCGGAACTGGACCGGCGTGCCAGCGAGCTGGACCAGGCCCGGGCCCGGGTCACGGCGCAGAAGGCGCGGATTGAACAAAAAACACTGCGCGCCCCGTTTGCGGGCCGGCTGGGCATTCGTCGCGTCAATGTCGGTGCGTATGTGCTGGCGGGGGATCCGATTGTCGAGCTGCAGGCGCTGGACCGGCTCTACCTCGATTTCACCCTGCCCGACAGCCACATCCCGCAACTCACACCCGGGATGGCACTGACGGCACGGGTCCAGGCGCTGGGGCCGGAAACCTTCAGTGGCACCCTCAACGCCATCGCTCCGGCGGTTGACCCGGATACCCGCAACATCGCCCTGCAGGCGCTGGTCGACAATCCTGGCGAGCAGTTGCGGCCGGGCATGTTCGCCCGGGTCAGCCTGCTTCTCGGGGAGCCGCGCGACCAGATCGTGGTGCCGGCGACGGCCATTTCCTATCGTCCCTACGGCAATTCTGTCTACGTAGTGGAGCAGCAGGACGACGGCCAGAGTACGGTGCGGCAGCGTTTTGTCGAGCTGGGCCCGCCGCGGGGTGACATGATTGCGGTGGCGTCAGGCCTTGAAGCCGGTGAGGTGGTGGCTACCAGCGGGCTGCTGAAGCTTGATGGCGGGGTGCCGGTGCAGGTGGACAACAGCTCACCTCCGGCGAGCAGCCTGCAGCCGCAACCGGAAAATCGCTGACCGTGGCATTCACCGACCTGTTTATCCGCAAGCCGGTGCTGGCCACCGTGGTCAGCCTGTTCCTGGTGGTGCTGGGGTTGCGCGCGGCCGGGGAACTCAATGTGCGCGAATTTCCGCTGCTGGAAAACGCGGTGATCACGGTGTCGACCACCTACACCGGTGCCGACGCGGAGCTGATCAAGGGGTTTATTACCACGCCCCTGGAGCGGGAGATTGCCACCGCGGAGAATATCGATTACCTGACCTCCAACAGCACCCGCGGACTCAGTGTGATCTCGGCCCATGTGCGTGCCGGCGCCAATCCGGACGAAGTGCTGACCCAGGTCGTCACCAAGGTCAACAAGCTGCGCAACGAGCTGCCCCGGGAGTCGGAGGACCCGGTGCTGACCCTCGCGGTGGGAGAGCAGGTGGGCACCATGTACATCTCCTTCTCCAGCACTGAATTGCCCATCAACCGGGTCGCGGACTACGTGATCCGGGAGGTCGAGCCCAAGCTCGCGACTTTGCCCGGGGTGCAGCGCGCCAGCGCGGATACCACCGATATCTTCGCCATGCGCATCTGGCTGGACAGCGAGCGGCTGACGGCGCTGGATCTCACCGCCAGTGACGTGCGCGCGGCGCTGCAGGCGAACAACGTGCTCTCCGCGGTGGGGGCGACCCGCGGCAGCATGGTCGAGGTCACGCTCAAGGCGGACACGGACATCACCTCGGAGGCGGGCTTTCGCCAGCTCGTGCTGAGGGAAAAGGATGGCGCCATCATCCGCCTGCAGGACGTGGCCACGGTGGAGCTGGGCTCCGAAGCCTACAGCAGCTCTGCCATGGTCATCGACCAGCGCGCGGTCTTCGTGCCCATCAGTGTTGCCAGTGACGCCAATGCCCTGGAGGTGATCGCGGGGGTGCGGGAAGTCTACGAGCGGGACATCGTTCCCAGCCTGCCGCAGGGAATAGAGGGCAGTATCAACTACGATGCCACGGTCTATATCGAGGCCGCCATCAGCCAGGTCCAGGCTACCATCGTCGAGGCGATGCTGATCGTGATCCTGGTGATCTTCCTGTTTCTGGGCTCCATGCGTTCAGTGCTGATCCCGGCAGTGGCGGTGCCCCTGTCCCTGGTCGGCGCCCTGTTCCTGATGCTGCTGATGGGGTTCAGTATCAATCTGTTAACGCTGCTTGCCTTTGTCCTCGCCATTGGCATCGTGGTGGACGATGCCATTATCGTGGTGGAAAACATCCACCGTCACATCGAACATGGCATGACGCCCACAGAGGCTGCGCTCAAGGGTGCGCGGGAGCTGGCCTGGCCCATCGTCGCCATGACCACCACCCTGGTGGCGGTATACCTGCCCATCGGCTTTATCGGTGGCCTTACCGGGACCCTGTTTACTGAATTTGCCTTCACCCTGGCCGGCGCGGTACTGATCTCCGGCGTGGTGGCCCTGACCCTGTCGCCGATGATGTGCGCGAAGATGTTGCAAAGCACTGAGGACAGCGCCGACAACCGCCTTGAGCGCTGGCTGGATCGGCGCTTCGAGGCCCTGCGCCGGGTCTACCAGCGGGACCTGGACCGGGTGCTGGATGACCGCGCGGGGGTGCTGGTGTTCGGGGCCGTGATCCTGGCATCCTGCTACTTTCTGTTCGTCAGGTCGCCCGCGGAACTGGCCCCGGCGGAAGACCTGGGCCTGATCTTCTACCTCGCCGAGTCAGACCCCTACGTGACCCTGGAATACATCGAGCAATACAGCGCGGAGATCGGCCGGATTACCCGCGACACGCCGGAAATCGTGGTCAACTTCCTGTTCAATGGAGAAAATCCCGGGGGCAGTGGCGGCAACAATGGCGCTTTTGGCGGTTTCATCTTCAAGCCCTGGGGCGAGCGCGAACGCAGCTCCACAGAAGTGCTGAACGAAACCATCCAGCCACTCACCGCGGCCATAGCCGGGCTCCAGGTCAACGCGGTGAACCCGCCGCCGCTGCCTTCCCCCGGCATTTTTCCGGTGGAGTTCGTGATCAACAGTACGCTGGATTACCGGGTGCTGTACGACAGCGCCGAGACAGTGCTGGCGCGGGCCCGTGCCAGTGGCAAATTCATCTTCATCGAGCAGAACCTGCAACTGGACAAGCCGCAGCAGCGCATTCGTGTCGACCGCGAAAAGGCCGCCCTGCTGGGGGTGAGCATGCAGACCCTGAGTGATGACCTCTCCGCCCTGCTGTCGGGTGGGTTCGTCAATCGCTTTGCCATGCACGACAGGTCCTACAAGGTTATCCCCCAGGTGCGCAGGACCCAGCGCCTGAACCCGGAAGACCTGGACAACTATCATACGCGTACCGGAAGCGGGAAGCTGATCCCGCTGGCGACCCTGGTCACGCTGGACGATGAGGTGACACCGCGGGTGTTACCAGGTTTCCAGCAGCTCAACGCGGTGACGCTGAGCGGACTGCCGCGCCCCGGCGTGCCGCTGGGCGAGGCCCTGGCCACCCTGGAAACCATCGTCGCCGGGGAGTTGGGTCGCGAGTACGGTGTCGACTATGCGGGGCTGAGCCGCCAGTTCAAGACCGAAGGCAGCACCCTGATTGCCAGCTTCTTCTTTGCGCTGCTGCTGATCTACCTGGTGCTGGCGGCCCAGTTCGAATCCTTCCGCGACCCGTTCATCATGCTGGTGACCGTGCCCATGTCGATCTCCGGAGCGCTGCTGTGCCTGAATGTTCTGGCCCTGTTCCAGGTCAATGGTGCCACTCTCAACATCTACAGCCAGGTCGGGCTCGTCACCCTGATTGGAGTGATTTCCAAGCACGGCATCCTCATTGTGGAATTCGCCAACCGCCTGCAGGATGAAGGCATGGCCAAGCGCGAGGCCATCGAGGAGGCGGCCTCGGTGCGCCTGCGGCCAGTGTTGATGACCACCGCGGCGCTGGTGCTGGCCATGGTGCCGCTGCTGTTGTCCTCGGGCCCCGGGGCCGGCGCGCGCTTTTCCATGGGGCTGGTGATCGCCTCCGGGATGACGATCGGCACCCTGTTTACCCTCTATGTACTGCCCGCTGTCTACATGTACCTGGGCCGTGATGTCGCCGCCCGGAACCGCCAGCTGGTACAGAAGGAGCATCTGAGCTCATGAAAACCCTGTTCGTGATGATGCAGTATTTCCTGCCGCAGCAGCTGCTGTCCCGGCTCACCGGGGCCCTGGCGGAACTGCGCCATCCCCGTTGGCTCAAGGACCTGATGATCAGCGCCTTTATCAGGGCCTTCGGCGTGGACATGGCAGAGGCCGAGGAGCCTTACCCCGAGGCCTATCCCAGTTTCAACGCCTTCTTTACCCGGCCTCTGCGCCCCGGCGCGAGGCCCCTGGCGGCGGCCGATATCGTCTGCCCGGCAGATGGCAGCATCAACCAGATCGGCCGCAGTGAAGAGTTCAGCCTGCTGCAGGCCAAGGGTCGCCGCTACTCGACCTGGGCCCTGTTGGGCGGTGATGAGGCGCGTGCGGCACAGTTTCGCAACGGCCACTTTGCCACCATTTACCTGTCGCCCCGGGATTACCACCGGGTACACATGCCGATTGATGGTGAACTGGTGGCTACCCGCTATATCCCCGGCAAGCTGTTCTCGGTCAATGCAACGACGGCGGCCGGAGTCGAGCGCCTGTTCGCTCGCAACGAGCGCCTGGTCTGTTATTTCGACACCGCGGCGGGGCCCATGGCGATGGTGCTGGTAGGCGCGATGGTGGTGGCAGGTATAGAAACGGTGTGGGAAGGGCAGGTGGCGCCACCGCCCCGGGCCATGCTGCACCGCGATTATCGCGAGTTGCCGGCTCCGGTGCGTCTGCTCAAGGGTGAGGAAATGGGGCGCTTCAAGCTCGGTTCAACCGTTATTCTGCTGTTCCCGGAAGGTCGCGTGGACTGGTCGCCTGACTATGTCGCAGATTCTGCAACGCGCCTGGGCGAGGCTCTGGGCAGTCTCGCCGCCCAACCGGCGGAAGACCCTGCGGCGGCTCAGGCGGGCTGACCCAGCGTAGTCACGATATGGCGGTAACTGGCCAGCCGGGTCGCGCTGATGGCGCCGGCCTCGACCGCGGCCAGGATCGCACAGCCCGGCTCGTGCTCGTGGCTGCAGTCGCGAAAGCGGCAGTGGCCCAGTAGTGGCTTGAATTCCCGAAAACCCTGCTCGACCTGCTCCCGGCTCATGTGCCAGAGGCCGAATTCGCGAATCCCCGGCGAGTCGATCAGGCTGCCTCCGGCTGGCAGGTGAAACAACTGGGCGGTAGTCGTGGTATGCACGCCTTTCTGGCGCAACTCTGACAGGGCTCCGACCCGCAGACCGGCAGCGGGCAGCAGGGCATTGACCAGCGAGGACTTGCCGACCCCCGACTGGCCGACAAAAATGCTGATCCGGTCCCGCAGTGCCTCCTTCAGCAGGGTCAGGCTGCCGCTGTGGCTGCTCACCTCCAGCAACCGATAGCCCAGGGTCGGGTAGATGGCCAGTAGCGCCTGCAGCCGCACGCGCAGGTCAGGATCCAGGTCCAGCAGGTCCGACTTGTTCAATACCAGGACCGGCTCAATACCCACTGCCTCGGAAGCGACCAGGTAGCGGTCAATGAGGTTGGCGTGAGGCTCAGGAAAAGGTGCAATCACCACCAGGATCTGGTCGATATTGGCCGCGATCGGCTTCAGTTTCCCGTAGGGGTCCGGGCGCCGCAGCTCGCTGTGGCGTGGCTCCCGGGCGACAACGACCCCCGTGGTATCGCCGGCGCACCAGATAACGCGGTCGCCGGTGACCAGGCCGTCGAGGTTCGCCCGCAGGTGACAGCGCCGGGTGCTGCCATCGTCGGCCTCTACATCGACCTGGGTGCCGAAGTGGGCAATCACCAGGCCAGTCTGCTCGGCACCCAGCTCACCCGCGCCGAGGACATCTTCCCCACGCGCTCCGCGGCGCTGGGCCCGGGCCGTGCGTTCATCCTGGATCTTGCTGATGCGCCAGCTCTGCTGACGGCTCAGTTTGCGTTTGCTCATGCGGGTCATTATTGGGTGCCGGCATGGCGCTGTACAGGCAATTTGTTACACTGCGGCCAGGAATGCGGGAAGAGAACGGGTACATGCAGCGACCGGACAACCTGATCTGGGTGGATCTCGAGATGACGGGCCTCGATCCAGACCGGGACGTGGTGATTGAAATTGCGTCCATTGTTACCGACAGCGAGCTCAACACTCTCGCTGAGGGTCCCGTGATTGCGATCCATCAGCCAGATGTGGTGCTGGCAGCCATGGACGACTGGAATACCACGCATCACACGCGCTCCGGCCTGGTCGAGAGGGTTCGCACAAGTACCGTTGATGCAGCGGCCGCCGAAGACCAGACCCTGGCTTTCCTGCAGCAGTGGGTGGTTGCCGGCAGTTCGCCTATCTGTGGCAACAGCATCTGCCAGGATCGCCGCTTCATGGTCCGGCACCTGCCGCGTCTCGAACGCTACTTCCATTACCGCAACCTCGATGTCAGCACGCTCAAGATATTGATGCAGCTCTGGCGTCCCGAGCTGGAGCAGGGCATCGTCAAGGCTGGCAGTCACCAGGCTCTGGAGGACATTCGCGAGTCCATAGCGGAGCTGCGCTACTACCGGCAGCACTTTTTACGGGCCGGCGCCGACCCTGGTGGCAGATAAAAACAACTCTCGCGCTTTCCCAGATCGTTGGCGGTAATCTATAGTGAGGAAAAGAGTAAACCGGTTGACCTGACCTTGGCCGAACCTTCGGGGGATAGGGGATTCGCGTGAGACAAGCAGTGATTGGATGGGCGGGCCATTGGCCTCTGGGGCCGGTTGCCGACAGTGGATCCGGAGCATGACAATGCAGCACTTTACCGGGCGCAGGCGGTTGCATTGCAACACCGGCCGCGGCAGCTGAATTGACTCGCGGGATGGGCCATTCGAGGGAGTCCACGGCGCTGGCGTTGTACCGTGAACTGCGGCGGCGCAAGGTGTTCCAGACCTGTTTTCTGTACCTCTTCGCGGTCTGGGGCAGTCTGCAGATAGTCGATGTGCTGTTCCCCCTGCTGGATCTTGATGGCGACAGGATCTCCCGGATCATTGTGGTCGTGACCATGGCGGGTTTCCCGCTGACACTGGCCCTGGCCTGGTTCTTCCAGATCACCCCCAACGGAATCGTGCGTTCAACCCCGTTTGTCGAGCGGCGGGTGCTGTCCAATGTCCCGCCACTCAACGATCGTCGTCATACCGGCGGCCAGCTCCGCTATTTTCGCAAAAGCGAAGTCGCGCCGGATTTTGAGTGGACCCTTGCCGCCGAGACGGGCCCCCTGGCGGGGCTGAGTTTTGGAGTGGACCGCTCGCTGGTGCTGGGGCGCTCCCTGCAGTGCGATATAGCCGTGGTCAGCCCCCATGTGTCGCGCCAGCACGCGCGCCTGGATCTGGATGCTGGCCAGCTCATGCTGGAGGACCTGGGCTCCGCAAACGGTACGGTGGTGAACGGGCGCCCCATGACAGGGCGTTGCGCGTTGCAAAACCAGGATGAAATCCGCTTTCACGACATCATCTTTCGGGTGAGCCGCAATAGTGCCTGGGTCCCGCCCGGAACAGGGTTGGACGACACCACCACGATTGAAAGCACTGGCAGCCGGGACAACACCGGCGGCGCCCACTAGTGTAATGCCCAACAGGGTGATGCACCGCACTGGCGCCGACTCAGGAGTCCTGGGTGCGTTGTTCGGATCTGGATGCTAGCACTGGTGGGAACCCTTGTCGCGCTGCCGCTGCAGGGCCCAGGTCACGTGTTCGCGGACCAGGGCGGAAGGGTGCTGCAGGCGCTGACCCAGTGCCGCAACGACCGCTGCGGCTGGCGGCGCATTGCCGAGGGCCACGGCGATGTTGCGCAGCCAGCGTTCGTGGCCGATGCGGCGAATGGCCGAGCCCTCGGTGCGGGCCAGGAAGGTGGCTTCATCCCACAGAAACAGTTCCACCAGGTCGCTGTCCTGGAGACCATGGCGGGGCTGGAAATCGGGCTCATTGCTGTGCCGGGCAAACTTGTTCCAGGGGCAGACCAGCTGGCAGTCGTCGCAGCCAAAGATACGGTTGCCCATTAGCGGGCGCAGGGCCTCGTCGATACTGCCCTTGTGCTCAATGGTGAGGTAGGAGATGCAGCGCCGCGCATCGAGCTGGAAGGGACCGACGAAGGCATCGGTGGGACACACGGTCAGGCAGGCAGTGCAGCTGCCACAGTGTTTTGCCTCCCGCGGCGGGTCCGCCGCCAGCGGCAGATCGGTGTAGATCTCACCGAGAAAAAACCAGGAACCGGCACGCTCATTGATCAACATGGTGTTCTTGGCGATCCAGCCCATGCCCGCGCGCTCGGCCAGGGCACGCTCCAGCACCGGGGCGCTGTCGACGAAAGCGCGGTACTGGCCGCCGCCTGCCGCCTGCTGCAGCCGCGTGGCCAGTTGCGCGAGGCGCTTCCGGACCAGCTTGTGATAGTCGCGCCCCAGGGCGTAGCGGGATATATAGGCTTTTTCCGGGGTTTCCAGCACCGCTTCCGGCCGGGAATCCGCGGCGAGGTAATCCATGCGCAGGGTTATGACACGGCAGGTATCCGGGATCAGCTGCGCCGGGCGCGCGCGTTTCTCGCCGTGGCGCTCCATGTAATCCATGCTGCCGTGGTGGCCTGCCTGCAGCCATTTCTGCAGGTAGGCTTCGTGCTGCTGCAGATGAATGTCGCTGATCCCGAGCTGGGCGAAGCCGAGCTCGACGGCCCACAGCTCAAGCTGCCGGCGCAAACGGGATTGCTGTTCCTGGGTCAGTGTCGTTGCCATGGGGCTGGGCCGGGGCAGTGAAACCTGCCTATAATTCGCGGGTTTGCGATAACTTTCAGTATCCGGCAGTGTAGCAGCGTGGAGTTTGATTTGGCGACGACAGGCAGGCTGGGATTTACCTGGGCGGACCATGAGGCCCTGTACAGCGCGGCGGAGACCCGGGCGCTGGACCATTGGGCCATTGACCAGGGCGGCGTCAGCGGTGCTCTGCTGATGTCCCGAGCTGCCGCCGCCACCCTGGAGCAGCTGCTGGGGCGCTGGCCCGAGCCAGGGCTGCTGCAGGTCCTCTGCGGCACCGGCAACAACGGTGGCGACGGCTACCTGGTCGCCGACCAGGCCCACCGCCGCGGCATTTCCGCGCAGGTGTTGCAGGTGGGTGACCCGGCGAAGATTGGCGGCGATGCGCTGCGAGCCCGGGAACAGGCACTGGCCAACGGCGTCGCGGTGCTGCCATTCAGTCCCGATGCCCTGCAGCAATCCGGCGTTCTGGTCGACGCCATGCTGGGTACCGGTCTGGGGGGCGAGGTCAGGGCGCCGTTTACTGCCGCCATCGATGCCTGCAACGGAGCCGGGCTGCCTGTGGTCGCGGTGGATATTCCCTCCGGCCTGTGCAGCGATAGCGGGCGGATACTGGGGTGCGCGGTTGCTGCCGAACTCACTGTGACCTTTATTGGCTACAAGCGCGGCCTGTTCACCCTGGATGGTCCCGACTGCTGCGGGGCACTGGAATTTTCCGATCTGGCCGTGCCCCTTGAGGCTTACCGGGCGGTGGCGCCAGAGTGGCGCCGGCTGTGTCTTGAACAGATGCTGGCGCAGTGGCCGCGGCGGCCGGCGATGGCGCACAAGGGCAGTTTTGGCACGGTATTGGTGGTAGGCGGGGATGTTGGCATGCCCGGTGCCGTGGCGCTGGCAGCGGAGGCTGCCCTGCGCAGCGGTGCTGGCCTGGTGCGAGTCGCGACGCAGCGGGAACACCTGTCAGCCATTATTGCCCGCACCCCCGAGGCCATGGTGACCGGTGTGCGCTCGGGCCAGGATTTGCAGCCTTTGCTGGCCGCTGCGGATGTGCTGGTGCTGGGGCCGGGGCTGGGCCGCAGCAGCTGGTCGCAGCAACTGCTGCAGGCGGCAGCAGCGAGCGATCTGCCCTGTATTCTTGATGCGGACGGGCTCAACCTGTTGGCCGAGGGTCGCGTGCTGGCGCGGAAGCGCCGTGAACACTGGCTTTATACCCCGCATCCAGGCGAGGCCGCCCGCCTGCTGGGCGTGAGCACCGCCGAGGTACAGGCGGACCGGTTTGCTGCAGCGGTGCGGTTGCAGGAGCAGCTGGGCGGCACGATGATACTCAAGGGCAACGGCAGCCTGGTCGTCGCAGGTGACCAGCGCCTGCTTTCCGATTACGGCAACCCGGGCATGGCATCGGGCGGCATGGGCGATGTCCTCAGCGGCATCGTCGGTGGTTTGCTGGCCCAGGGCCTGGAGGGCAGCGCAGCCGCCGCCCTGGGCGTGTGCCTGCACGGCGCCGCAGCCGATGCCGCCGCGGAGCAGGGGCAGCGCGGCCTGCTTGCCAGCGACCTGATGGTGCCGCTGCGGCGACTGCTGGGATGAGCCCGGGCGAGGCCTGCTGGCAGGTCCCCGACGAGGACGCCATGGTTGCGCTGGGTGCGGCGCTTGCCGACGCCAGCGAGCCGGGTCTGGTGGTCTATCTGCAGGGCGATCTCGGCATGGGCAAGACGACCTTTTGTCGGGGCTTTATCCAGGGTTTGGGGCATGTCGGCGCAGTGAAGAGTCCTACCTACACGCTGGTGGAGCCTTACCGGCTGGGGCAACTGGACGTATTTCACTTTGACCTCTATCGCCTCGGCGATCCCGCCGAACTCGAATTTATCGGCATTCGCGACTACTTCACCGCTGACAGTCTGTGCCTGGTCGAATGGCCAGAGCGCGGCGTCGGTGCTTTACCCCCTGCGGACTTAGCGATTACTATAGTGTCTGCCGGCAGCAGCCGCAGTGTCAGGGCGCGAGCCGGGTCGGTACCGGGAAGTAGGGTTCTGGCGCGCTGGCAACCCGGTGCCTGAACAAAGCGACCGATAATCGGCTGGAGTGAAATGAGCAGGGCTTTCTGGATCAGGCTGGTCCTGGCGTGGTTGGTGGTTTCCCCCGCGCTGGCGGTGGAGGTGCACGATGTGCGCCTTTGGCGCGCTCCGGACCACACCCGCGTCGTGTTTGACCTCACCGGGCCCGCCGAGCACCGTCTCTTGACCCTGGAGAATCCGGACCGCATTGTCCTCGACCTCTCTATCGCAACCCTCAAGGCCAGCCTCACCGACCTCGATCTGACCAATACCCCGATCTCCCTGGTGCGCTCTGGCGTCCGCGATGGGCGCGACCTGCGCGTGGTGTTCGATATCAAGGAAGGTGTCGATCCCCGCAGTTTTGCTCTCAAGGCCAACGCCCAGGCCGGAGACCGGCTGGTACTGGATCTTTACGACCGCACTCCGGGCAAGAAGCCGGCGGTGGCGGAGGTGAGCAAAAGCGCCGCAGCCCGGTCCGGGCGTCGGGACCTCATTATCGCGATTGATGCCGGCCACGGTGGCGAGGATCCCGGCGCAACAGGGCCCAACCGCCTGCGCGAGAAAGACGTGGTCATGGCGATCTCACGGGAACTGCACGCGCTGCTGGAACGGGATGAAGGTTTCAGTCCAACCATGGTACGGACCGGGGATTACTACATCAGTCTCAAGGGACGTCGCGATATTGCCCGCAAGCGCCAGGCGGACCTTTTTGTATCGATCCACGCTGATGCCTTCACCCGCCGCGAGGCCAACGGTGCCTCGGTCTATGCCCTCTCTACCCGCGGCGCCACCAGCACCACTGCCAGTTATCTGGCCCGGCGCGAAAACGAGGCAGACCTGGTGGGCGGGGTCCGGCTCTCGGACAAGGACGACGTGCTGGCCAGCGTTCTCACCGATCTCTCCATGACCAATACCCTGGACCACAGCCTGAAAGTGGGCGACAAGGTGTTGCGGCGCATGGACACGGTGGCGCGCCTGCACAAGCGCAACGTGGAGCAGGCCGGGTTTGCGGTGCTGAAGTCGCCGGACATACCCTCGATCCTGGTGGAAACCGGCTTCATATCAAACCCGGGCGAGGCCCAGAAGCTGGGCACCCGGGAATACCAGCGCAAGGTGGCGCAGGCCATTCACGCCGGCATCCGCGACTGGTTTATTGCCCAGCCGCCACCCGGTACGCTGCTGGCCTGGCGCAAGCAGCAGGGCGATCAGGAGTATGTCATCGCCCGGGGTGATACACTGTCGGATATCGCCCAGCGCTTCAACGTGCCCGTAAACCGGTTGCGGGATCACAACGGTCTCCGTGACTCCCGCATCCTGGTGGGCCAGACGCTGAAAATCCCCACTACCTGAGCGCTTTGGCGCCGCCGGCCCATGTCCAGAATCCATCGTCTCAACCCGAGGCTCGCCAACCAGATCGCAGCCGGTGAGGTGGTCGAGCGCCCTGCCTCCGTCGCCAAGGAAGTGCTGGAGAACAGCCTGGATGCCGGTGCCACCCGGGTGGAAATCGACGTCGAGTCCGGCGGTACCCGTCTGATTCGTATCCGCGACAACGGCGCCGGCATGGAACCGGATGACCTGCCGCTGGCCCTGGCCCGCCACGCCACCAGCAAGATCGCCTCGCTTGAGGACCTCGAATCCGTCGGCAGCCTGGGTTTCCGCGGCGAGGCCCTGGCTTCCATTGGCTCGGTGTCGCGCCTGACCCTCACCAGCAATCACCGCGATGACAGCAGCGAGGGCTGCAGCGCCCTTTGCGAGGGGCGCGAGATGGAGGTGCAACTGCGGCCTGCCCCCCATCCCCGCGGGACTACCGTGGAAGTGCGCGACCTGTTCTTCAACACCCCGGCCCGGCGCAAGTTCCTGCGCACCGAAAAGACCGAGTTCAATCATCTGGAAGAGGTGGTCAAGCGGCTGGCCCTGTCCCGTTTTGAAGTCGCGTTCAGCCTGCGTCACAACGGCAAGCTCATCCATAACCTGGGCAGCGCCGCCAGCACCGCCGAGCAGCAGCGGCGGGTAGCGGCGGTCTGCGGGCCGGCCTTCATGGAGCAGGCCCTGCATATAGAAACGGAACGCAGTGACATGCGCCTGCACGGCTGGCTGGCACTGCCCACCTTTTCCCGCAGCCAGGCGGACCTGCAGTACTTTTTCGTCAATGGCCGGGTGATCCGCGACAAGCTGGTGGCGCACGCCGTCAAGCAGGCCTACCGCGATGTGCTCTACCACGGCCGCCACCCGGCGTTCGTGCTGTACCTGGAGCTGGATCCGGCGCAGGTCGATGTCAATGTGCACCCGGGCAAGCACGAGGTGCGTTTCCGCGACAGCCGCGCGGTCCACCAGTGCATCTTCAGCGGCCTGCATCGGGCCCTGGCGGAGGTGCGGCCGGCATCGGCTCCGGCTCCCCTGGTCACGCCGGAGGGCCTGGCGGTGGACAGCCACACCGGCGAGATCGCGCGTCAGCCCGGTCTCGGCTGGGGTGACGGCGCGCCGGCCTACCGCCCCTCGGCGACGCCAGCGCCGGGCCGGGCACTGGAACAGGTGCGCAGCTACTCCGGCCTGCATCCCCCGCGCCTGCAGGAGCAGGAGACGCCGGAAGACGTGCCACCGCTGGGCTACGCCCTGGCGCAGCTCAAAGGCATTTACATCCTGGCGGAAAACGCCGAGGGGCTGGTGCTGGTCGACATGCACGCGGCCCACGAACGGATTACCTACGAGCGCCTGAAGGCGGCCCGGGCGCTGGATGCCATTCCCGCCCAGCCCCTGCTGGTACCGCAGGCTATTGCGGTGAGCCAGCGCGAGGCGCTGCTGGCCCAGGAACATGCGGAACTGTTCCAGCGCCTGGGTCTGGCGGTGGACGTGGCAGGTGAGGAGTCCCTGCTGCTGCGGCAGATTCCGGTCAGTCTGCGCGACTCCGATGTTGAAGCCCTGGTGCGGGATGTGTTGTCGGACCTCCTCGAGTACGGCAGCTCCGATCGCATCGAGGCGCACATGGATGAAATCCTCTCCACCATGGCCTGCCACGGCTCGGTGCGCGCCAACCGCAGGCTCACCATCCCGGAAATGAACGCCCTGCTGCGGGACATGGAGGAGACCGAGCGCGCCGGGCAGTGCAATCATGGCCGCCCGACCTGGACCCGGCTGGCACTGGAGGAACTGGACAAGCTGTTCCTGCGGGGGCGTTAGTGGGCCACACGCCGGACAAGCCGCTGCTGCTGTGTGTCATGGGACCCACGGCGGCGGGCAAGACCGACCTGGCCACGGGCCTGGCCGAGGCGCTGGACGGTGAACTGGTCAGCGTCGATTCCGCCCTGGTGTACCGCGGCCTGGATATTGGCAGCGCCAAGCCCGACTACCCCCATCATCTGATCGATATTCGCGATCCGGCCGAGAGCTACTCGGCGGCCGATTTTGTCGCGGATGCGAGCAGGGTGGTAGCGGACATTGTCGGCCGCGGTCGCACCCCGATTCTGGTCGGCGGCACCATGCTCTACTTCCGGGCATTTCTCGAGGGACTCGCGGCAATGCCCGCCAGCGACCCCGCCATTCGCGCGGAGCTGGCGGCAACGGCCGGGCGCGAGGGCTGGCCGGCACTGCATGCCAGGCTGGCGGAGATCGATCCGATTGCCGCGGCGGCAATCCATCCGCACCACTCACAGCGTATAAGCAGAGCTTTGGAAGTGTTCGCAGGCAGTGGCATTCCCCTGAGCGAGTGGCACCAGCGGCCTGTAGTAAGTCCGGCGGTTCGCTACCGGGTGGTGCAGCTGGCCTTGTGTCCGCAGCAGCGGGCAGAGTTGCATCGCCGTATCGATCTCAGGTTCCGGTCGATGCTGGCGCAGGGGTTCCTGCAGGAAGTGGCGGCGCTGCACCGGCGCCCGGACCTGCACCCCGGCCTGCCGGCGATACGCGCCGTTGGCTACCGGCAGCTGTGGCGCCATCTCGACGGTGAGTGCAGCCTGGAGGAGGCAGTACAGCAGGGCCTGGCGGCCACCCGACAGCTGGCCAAGCGGCAGTTGACCTGGTTGCGCAAGTGGCCGGGGCTGCACTGGCTGCTGACTGATGCGACGGGGAACGTTTGCGCTGCTGGAGAGTCAGAAGCTGGGGGCCGGGAAACGGAAGATATTCCGCTGCGGGCAGCCTTGAAGTACCTGGGTGTAGACCCCATGTAAAGCTGCAAACCTGTTCTATACTGTAGCAGGGGCGGTGAAACACGATCTGCGGTGTGCTTCGTGCGCCAGGTTCAACCCGGTAGCGGGGATGAGCGGGGACCGTAAACAATCAATCATTTTGGGCTCCTGTTGAGCCGACCAAGGAGAGAATTATGTCAAAAGGGCACACGCTACAAGACCCTTACCTGAACATTTTGCGTAAGGAACGCGTCCCCGTTTCCATTTATCTGGTGAACGGTATCAAGTTGCAGGGCCAGATCGAGTCTTTCGACCAGTTTGTCGTCCTGCTCAAGAACACCGTCAGCCAGATGGTCTACAAGCATGCCATCTCTACCGTTGTGCCTTCCCGCGTGGTGCGCATGCCCATGCAGAATCCGCCGGAAGATGATGAAGCCGATAGCTAGCGGCGGCCTGTGGCGCTCCGGCGTCGCAGCTACTGCCCGCTGCACTCGAGGTGCGCTTGTTTTTTGAGCGTCCGGCGTCCGGCGAGCGCGCAGTTCTGGTCCACCTCACGATAGCCAGCGAAGACGAGCGGGAAGATCCCCGCGAGTTCGAGGAACTGGTCCTGTCCGCGGGCGGCGATCCCGTGGCCTTTGTCATGGGCAGTCGCAGCGTGCCGGATTCGCGTACTTTTGTCGGCTCCGGCAAGCTGCAGGAGATCGCCGATGAGGTGCAGCTGCACGAAGCCGAGATTGTCATGTTCAACCATGCTCTCAGCCCCAGCCAGGAGCGCAATCTGGAGCGTGAGCTCAAGTGTCGGGTGCTGGATCGAACCGGCCTGATTCTGGACATATTCGCCCAGCGCGCGCGCACCCATGAAGGCAAGTTGCAGGTGGAGCTGGCGCAGTTGCAGCACATGAGTACCCGGCTGGTGCGGGGCTGGACCCACCTGGAGCGGCAGAAGGGAGGCATCGGCCTGCGCGGCCCGGGGGAAACCCAGCTTGAGACCGACCGTCGCTTGCTGCGGGCGCGAATCAAGTCGATTCAGGGCCGCTTGCAGAAAGTGCAGCGCCAGCGCGACCAGGGGCGGCGTTCCCGACGCCGGGCCGAGGTGCCCACGATTGCGCTGGTGGGGTACACCAATGCCGGCAAGTCGACGCTGTTCAACCGCCTGACCGGTTCCTCGGTCTTTGCCGCCGACCAGCTTTTTGCCACCCTGGATCCGACCCTGCGACGGCTGGACCTGGAGGAGGCGGGCCCGGTCATCCTCGCGGATACCGTGGGTTTTATCGCCCATCTGCCGCACAAGCTGGTGGAGGCCTTCAAGGCCACCCTGGAGGAAACTGTCAGTGCCGATCTGCTGTTGCACGTAATCGACGTTGCCGCCGAGGCTCGGGAGGACAATATCCACCAGGTCGAGGCCGTGCTGGAGGAGATTGGTGCAGCCGACATCCCGCTGCTGCAGGTCTACAACAAACTGGACTTGTTGGAGCAGGCCCCCCGGATTGATTACGATGAGGGTGGAAGACCCGAGCGCGTGTGGCTGAGTGCGTCCACTGGCGCCGGCTGCGAGTTGCTGCTCAAGGCCATTGCCGAACTGGTCGGCGATGACATGGTCGAGGAGGAGCTGCAGCTGGAACCGGAGCAGGGCAGCCTGCGAGCGGCCCTGTACCGCCTCGGCGCAGTTGCCGCCGAGCGTTATGGCGATGACGGTGTTGCCCATCTGAACGTGCGTTTGCCGCGGGCGGACTGGAACCGCCTGATGAAATTGGCACCAGAGCCGGCGCCCTGGGAGTAAAACCCCTGCGCCAGTGATTTTTTGATAGACTGCGTCGACTTTGCTAACAGGAGTTTGGTATGGCCTGGAATGAACCGGGTGGTGGCGGCAACAAGCCCAAGGACCCTTGGGGTGGCGGCGAGCAGGGACCACCAGACCTCGACGAGGCGCTGAAAAAGCTGCAGGAAAAACTGGGCGGCATTTTTGGTGGTCGCGGTGCCAGCGGCGGCGGCAAATCCGGCGGTGGCAAGGGTATCCCGGCCAGCCTGTTCGTGGTTGCTGCCCTGGTCGCAGTGGTGGTGTGGGGCCTGATGGGTCTCTACCAGGTCGATGAGCAGGAGCGGGCGGTGGTGCTTCGCTTTGGCAAGTACTACGACACGGTGCAGCCGGGCCTGCAGTGGAACCCGCCGCTGATCGACGAGGTGATCAAGGTCAATACGACCAAGGTCCGCGCGGCGACTTTCCGCGAAATCATGCTGACCCGGGACGAGAATATCGTCGAGGTGCGGATGTCGGTGCAGTATGTGATTCTCGACCCCACCAGTTTCGTACTCAAGGTGCGCGATCCGGAAAATTCCCTGCAACACGCTGCCCAGAGTGCCCTGCGGCACGTGGTGGGCGACACCAGCATGGATTCGGTGCTGACTGAAGGCCGCGCCCAGATCGGTGTCGACGTACAGACTCGCCTGCAGCGCTATGTCGACATGTACGAGACCGGCATCCGCGTAGTGAAGGTCAACATCGACGAATCCAAGCCCCCGAGCCAGGTCCAGGCGGCGTTTGACGACGTGATCAAGGCCCGTGAGGATGAGGAGCGGCTGAAAAACGAAGCCCAGGCCTACGCCAACGGCATCGTTCCGGAGGCCCGCGGTCGCGCCCAGCGTGTGATCGAGGAAGCCAGCGCCTACCGCGAGCAGGTGGTGGCGGAAGCCGAAGGCGAGGCGGAACGCTTCAAGGCGCTGCTGGCGGAATACGCCAAGGCGCCGGAAGTCACACGCGAGCGTCTGTACCTGGATGCGGTGCAGCGGGTATTCCGCAACACCAGCAAGGTCATGGTCGATGTCGAGGGCGGCAACAACGTGATGTACCTGCCGCTGGACAAGATGACGGAGGCCTCCGGGCCGGCGGTGCCCCGCAGTGGCGGCAGGCTGGACCCCAACACCATTCGCGAGCTGACCAACGCCGTGACAGAGCAGCTGCGGCAGGATGCCGCGTCGGCCAACAACCGCAGAGGAGGTCGCTAAGATGGGCGGTAAAGGTATGACCTGGATGTTGGTCGCGGTGCTGGCGCTGTTTGTGCTCAGCAACACGGTCTTTGTGGTCAAGGAAACAGAGCGCGCGGTAATGCTGCAGTTCGGCGAGGTGGTCGATCCCGACATCCGGCCCGGGCTGCATGTGAAGGTTCCCTTCGTCAATAGTGTGCGCAAGTTCGAGGCGCGCCTGCTGACCGTGGACGCCACCGCCGAGCGTTTCTTCACCCAGGAGAAAAAGGCCCTGATCGTGGATTCCTACGCCAAGTTCCGGGTGGCGGATACGGCGAAGTTCTACACCGCCACCAATGGTGAAGAGGCTCGCGCCAGTGCCCTGCTGGGGCAGCGGATCAACGACGGCCTGCGCAACCAGGTGGCGATCCGGACCATTCAGGAAGTGGTGTCCGGCCAGCGCGATGAGCTGATGGAGGCGCTGACCTCGGAGCTCACTGTGGTGGCGCGCGAGGAGTACGGGGTCGAGGTGCTGGATGTGCGGGTCAAGCAGATCGACCTGCCGCCGGATGTGTCCGAGTCCGTTTACCGGCGCATGAACGCCGAGCGGGAAAAGGAAGCCCGCGAGCATCGTGCCCAGGGTCAGGAGCTGGCCGAGGGCATTCGGGCAGCCGCCGACCGTGAAGTGACGGTACTCGAGGCCAACGCCTACCGCGATGCGGAACTCATCCGCGGGGAAGGGGACGCCAGTGCGACCGCGATTTATGCCAGCGCCTTCAACGCCGACCGCGAGTTCTATTCCTTTACCCGCAGCCTGCGTGCCTATCAGGACGCCTTCCAGGGTAGCGGTGACCTGCTGCTGATCCAGCCTGACAGCGAATTCTTCCGTTACCTGAAGGACTCGTCGGGCGGCAAATAGGTCGGAAAAACGCAGGTGCCTTCAGCAGCGCCTGTGGTAGAATTCGATAACCGTGGGATCCGGCGTTTTACCCACAAACGCCGGAACCGCGGTTTTTTTATGACCGCGCAGCAGGGGGTTGATGTGGAGTTCTGGCAGGTTCTGCCGGTAGCCCTGGCGCTGGTGCTGATTATCGAGGGCATTGTGCCGTTCCTGAGCCCCAGGGCCTGGCGGCAAATGGTGCTCGGGGTGGCCCAGCAGCCGGACCGGGTTATCCGCAACGTTGGCCTGGGCAGCATGCTGTTCGGGTTGGCGCTTTTGTATTGGGTGCATTAAGGCTGGTTATGACAACAGTGGATCGCTGGCAATTACCCGACGGGGTCGAGGAGGTGCTGCCCGAGCAGGCGCTGGTGGTGGAGCGTCTGCGGCGTGAGCTGCTGGATCTCTATCAGAGCTGGGGCTATCAGCTGGTGATCCCGCCCCTGATGGAGTTCACCGAATCCCTTCTGATCGGCCTGGGCGAAGACCTGGACCTGCTCACCTTCAAGATGACCGACCAGATCAGTGGCCGCACCCTCGGGATCCGCGCCGACATCACCCCCCAGGTCGCCCGTATTGACGCCCACAGCCTGGCCGAGCCAGGTGTCACCCGCCTCTGCTATGCGGGTTCCACCCTGCACACCCGTCCCCAATCCCTGCTCGCCTCCCGCTCGCCGATCCAGCTGGGTGCCGAACTCTACGGCGACGACAGTCTCGCCGCCGACGTGGAAGTGATCGGACTGATGCTGGCTACGCTGGAGCATGCCGGACTTGCCGAAATAACCCTGGACCTGGGTCACGTAGGGGTCTATGAGGCCGTGCTGGCGGTGGCCGGCCTGACGGCCGAGCAGGAAGCGGAAGTCTTCGATGCCCTGCAGCGCAAGTCGCGGCCGGACCTGGCACAGGCTCTCGCGGGATTGGCCGAGCCGGTGGCAACGCTGATTACGGGCTTGCTCGACCTGCACGGCGACACTTCCGTGCTGGGGCGGGCCCGGGAGCAGCTGGCCAGCTCCGCACCCGACGCCCTGGCCGCGGTAGCAGCTCTGGAGGCAGTGGCCGTGGCGGTTGCGCGCCGCCACCCGGACCTGGCGATCTACTTTGATCTCGCCGAGCTGCGCGGCTATCACTATCATACCGGCATGGTATTTGCCGCTTATGTGCCCGGTCACGGCCAGGCGCTGGCGAACGGCGGCCGTTACAACGATGTCGGCAAGGTTTTCGGTCGGGCCCGGCCCGCCACCGGCTTCGCCACCGATCTCAAGTCCCTGATGGCCCTGTTCCCGGCTGCGGCCGCCGAGCGCGGCGCCATCAGCGCACCGGCGGCCGATGCCCCCGGGCTGCTGGCTCGCGTTGCGGCTCTGCGTGCCGCTGGCGAGGTCGTCATCAACTGCCTGGGGGCTGAACCGGATCCGCGCTGCGACCGGGAGTTGGTGGAAGTTGCTGGCGAGTGGCTGGTGCAGTCGCTCGCTTCCTGATCAATCACACGAGTTGGATGTTCATGAGCAAGAATGTAGTGGTTCTCGGTACCCAGTGGGGCGATGAGGGCAAAGGCAAGATCGTTGATTTGCTGACCGACCAGGCCAACGCCGTGGTTCGCTTCCAGGGCGGCCACAATGCCGGCCACACCCTGGTTATCGACGGCCAGAAGACGGTGTTGCACCTGATTCCCTCGGGTATCCTGCGGGCCAATGTCCAGTGCCTGATCGGCAACGGTGTGGTGCTGGCGCCAGATGCCCTGCTGAAGGAGATTGGTGAGCTCGAAGCCAGGGCGGTGCCGGTGCGCGAGCGCCTGCGGATTTCCCCCTCCTGCCCCCTGATCCTGCCCTACCACGTGGCGCTGGATGTAGCCCGGGAGGTCCGCCGCGGGGTGGAGAAAATTGGCACCACCGGGCGCGGCATTGGCCCCGCCTATGAGGACAAGGCCGCCCGCCGTGGCGTTCGCCTCGGCGATCTCAAGGATCCGGAGCGTTTTGCCAACAAGCTGCGGGAAGTCATGGACTACCACAATTTCCAGCTGGAGCATTACTACAAGGTCGAGCCACTGGACTACGACACGGTACTGCGAGAAACCCTGGCCATGGCGACCCAGCTGCTGCCCATGGTGGCCGACGTCACCGCCATTCTGCACGAGTGCCGGAAGACCGATGCCAACATCATGTTCGAGGGTGCCCAGGGCTCCCTGCTGGATATCGACCACGGTACCTACCCCTTTGTCACCAGCTCCAACACCACCGCGGGCGGCACTGCCACCGGCTCCGGTTTCGGGCCGCTGTTCCTGGACTACGTGCTGGGCATCACCAAGGCCTATACCACGCGGGTGGGTTCGGGCCCGTTTCCCACCGAACTGTTCGACGCCACGGGTGCCCACCTGGCATCCCGCGGTCACGAGTTCGGTGCCACCACCGGTCGCCCCCGCCGCTGCGGCTGGTTTGACGCCGTGGCCCTGCGCAATGCCGTGAACATCAACTCGGTATCCGGGCTGTGCCTGACCAAGCTGGATGTGCTGGATGGGCTGGAGACGATCCAGATCTGTATCGGCTATGCCGACAGCAGCGGCAACCCGGTGCCGAACCCGGTGGACTCGGACGACTACGACGGCCTGGTGCCGGTGTATGAAGAGGTTCCGGGCTGGAAGGAGTCCACCGTCGGCGCGCGCACGCTCGACGAGCTGCCGCAAGCGGCCCGGGATTACATCCACAAGATCGAGGACGTGGTGGGCGCGCCGATCGACATCATCTCCACGGGCCCGGACCGGGTAGAGACCATCGTCCTGCGCCACCCCTTCGACGCCTGAGCGCGTTGCGGCTGCTGCCTACCAGAGGTGAGGCACCAGGCCCCACAGGGCAGTAGCCAGTAACCCGATATTGGCGAGGAAGCCAATGATCATGCCCGGTCCCCGTTTCGCAGGGTTCCTGACGTAGCTGTTGCGGTACAGGATGCGACCGATGATGAACGCGAGCCCGAGGCTCGCGGCCACCTCGGGGATGAAGTACAGGCCGCTCAACCACAGGGCCGGCAAGGTCACCAGCAGCTGCTCCAGGGTGTTCATCTGCACCCGGTAGGCGCGCTCGAAGCCGGGATCGCCGGTCATGGCCGGCGCGGCCAGGCCGGAGCGGCCGCGCTCGACCCCGCAGAGCATGGTAAAAGCCAGGTACTGCAACAGAATCAACAGGGTGATCAACGCTACCAGAGCCATGCGGGTTGTTCCGGACTGTGTGTGGGCTCTTCTTATACCGCCCACGCTGCCGGCTTGTCCAGCGCTGTCAGCAGTGGCGCTGCTTCCAGACGCTGAAACCGATGCCGGTCCAGCGGCGGAAGGCCCGGTAGAAGCTGTTGACCTCCAGATAGCCCAGCTCATGGGCCAGGCATTTCCCCGGTCGCCAGTTGCTGCGCAGGGCCTGCTCGCAGCGGTACTGCCGGGCGCGGTCGAGCAGGAACTGATAGTGGGTGTGGTCGCTCCGCAGGCGTCGCCGCAGGGTGGTGGCGCTCATGCCAAGTTGCGCGGCCACCGCATCCACCCGCAGTCGCGACAGGTCCCCACGCAGCAGGATGTGAAGCACCCGGTCGGTGGTGCGGGATTCGGAGTGGTGGCTGACGCTGGTGGTGGGGCGGGCATCGCGCCAGCGGACCGGATTGAGTGCAGTCTGAGTGTGTTCCATTACCAGAACCTCCTTGTTCAGGTCATTGCAAGTCACTGTTGGCGGCGCCCAGCCGGCACTGCTGGCTCCGTCCGTGGAGCAGCAGGCAGGCAGTTTGATGGCGCCGGACCAAAAAGATAGCAGAGAATCAGCGGCTCTGCCGCGGGGCCCCCGTGGTTGGACACAATTGGTGAAAAGGCGGTGCCGGCACCGGCAGGGGCCGCACAGCCGCGCGGAAGGCAGTGCTACTTGGGAGGCAGGTTACTGGCGGGTTGTGGCCTGGTTACCAAGGGCATCGGGCAGAGGGCAGTCCATGACTGCGGCGATACTGGCCAGCAACTCCCGTTCCACAGCGCTCAGAGTGCCATCGGCACTGGCCGCCCTGCTCATGGCTTTCAGCACCGGCGGCTTGAGCAGGGGGTAACAATCGGCGAGCTGATGCACTGCCCGGGCAAATGCCTGGAGGCTGCAGTCTTCCGCTGGCAGCAACTGCAGCGCGGGGTAGCCGAGCTTGTCCGCCGCCAGCCGGAACGTTGTTTCCGTTTCGCCACTGCCATGGTAGGCCAGCATCGACAGCACCACGCGCAGCGAATAACGCACCTTGTCCAGGCTCCGGTGGCGCGCGGTGGCCGGTTTGACCTGCACGAATTCGGGATCGAGATAGTGGCGCAGCAGCTGGTACAGGCACCATTCCCGCAGGTCGGTGCGGCGGTCGGCCCGGATCAGGCCCAGCAGAGTGCGTTTGAACTGCTGGTACTGGGGTGCGGATTGACTCTTCAGTGCCGGCAGGCACAGTTCCAGCAGCGGCAGGCGCAGGCCCGGGTCCAGTTGTGCCACCCCCTCGTGGAACGTGTGGGCCAGATCCTCCAGGCCCTGGATGCCGGTGCCCCGGAGCAGTGCATACTGAGCCTTGCGCACCGCGGTATCGGGGCTGAGCAGCAGGGCCATGACCAGCGCGGTGGCCCCCAGCGGTTCATGACTGTGGCGGACAAAGGCCAGTGGCAGATCATGGCGGGCAGCGGTTGCCTGCTCCAGCTGATCCGGCTCGGGACCGAAATCGGCATCGGCTTCCGGGTTATCCTCTGCGGCTTCCCGCGCCATCTCTGTGGCAGCCAGGGCCGCGGTCACCAGGGCCGCACGCCCGACGCCTGCCTCGCCGGCCCCCGGCCTGCTGGCATGTTCCCGGTAATGTTCTACCTTCCGCTCAATGTACTGGCCGTTCCACTGCGGATCGAGGCGCCTGATCCGCTGCGACAGCGGCGGATGGGTGGCGAACAGCTGCCACAACTGGTGCCGGATCTGGCCGAAGAAAATGTGTGACATCTCGTCGGCCCGGGCGGCGTGCACCAGCGAGCCCGGGACATAGCCACCAATGACCTTGAGGGCATCGGCAATACCGCTGTTGTCGCGGGTGTACTGCACCGCACAGGCATCCGCCAGGTATTCCTTCTGGCGGCTGATGGCGGCCTTGATGAAACCTGCAGCCAACCCCCCCAGCCAGCCGCTTATCCACAGCCCCAGCCCCAGCAGGGGCAGGGCCGGGCCACCGGATTTGCGGTCGCGATCATTGCCGGTGCGATGATGGCGGCTGGAGCGCAACAGCAGGTAGCCGACATCGCCGATGAAGGTAATCCCCTTGAGCAGGGCTGCCAGGCGGATATTGAGGCGCATGTCGCCATTGATGATGTGACTGAATTCGTGGGCGATAACGCCCTGCAGTTCGTGCCGCTTGAGGTGTTCAATGGTGCCGCGGGTGACGCCAATGACCGCGTCGGCGGGGCTGACACCGGCGGCAAAGGCGTTGATGCCGCGCTCGCCGTTCATGACATAGACCGGCGGTACTGGCATGCCCGCGGCCAGGGCCATTTCATCGACGATATTGAGGCAGCGGCGTTCCGCCCGGTCCCGGGTCTGCGGCAGTACCCGGGTGCCGCCCATGGCCTCTGCCACCACCTTGCCGCCGGAGGCGAGTTGCAGCCACTTGACCAGCGAGACCAAGGCCACGGTGGCGCCGATGCCGAGGCCGATACCGCCAAAGCGCTGCCAGCTGAAGTAGGAGAGAAACTCGCGCCAGCCCCCGCGCTGGCCGGCATACAGGTTATAGCTGTCGCCCCACCAGAGGAAAGCGGCGACCATGGCGTTGGTCAGCAGGATCAGGCCTGCCACGGCGGCCAGGAACAGAATGGTCAGCAGGCGTGTATTGCGTCGCGCGAGATCCTGTTGGGCAAAGAAATCCACTGCGAGCCCTCAGGCGGGTGCTGCGAGCTGGCTGCTCAGAAGCTGACTTTCGGTGCCGCCTGGATCTGCACCGAGTCGTCGAACTCCAGCAGCTGGGCGTCATCGGGATGGCCGAACGTGGCCGCCAGCAGCACCGGCGGCATACTCTGGCGATAGGTGTTGAACGCCATCACGGCGTCATTGTAGCCCTGGCGCGCGAAGGCCACCCGGTTCTCGGTATTGGTCAGCTCTTCGGACAACTGCTGCATGTTGTCGCTGGCTTTCAGGTCGGGGTAGGCTTCCATGGTGACGCTGAGTTTGCCCAGCGCACCCTGCAGGGCGTTTTCCGCCCCCGCCAGCCTGGCCATGTCCGCCCCACCGACGTTGCCGGCGCCCAGTGACTTGAGGATGGCCGCGGCCTCGTTGCGCGCTGTGGTCACTGCATCCAGCGTCTCCCGCTCGTGGCTCATGTAGCCCCTGGCGGTTTCCACCAGGTTGGGAATCAGGTCGTAGCGGCGCTTGAGTTGCACCTCGATCTGGGCAAACGCGTTCTGGAAACGGTTCTTCAGCGTGACCAGCCGGTTGTAGATGCCGATGATGTAAATCACCAGCGCCAGCAATACCAGCCAGAATATGATGGTGGAGATTTCCATGCCTGCGCCCTCCCGAGGCGTTGTTGTCACCGGGATTCTATCCCAGAATCGCCAGCCCTGCCGTGTTTGCCTGCCGCTGGTCCAGGGGGGGTTTTCGCGGAAACTCCGAATGGCGGTATCATTGGCGTCGGCACTGTGCCGTCACCTCCTGAATCGTAGCGGATCCTCCACAATGCGTGGTACTGAGCGCCTGACCCGGGGTCGCATCGCGTCCCTGGCCTGGCCCATTATTCTGGCCAACGCCGCCGTGCCGCTGCTGGGCCTGGCGGATACCGCGGTGATCGGTCATTTCGCCAGCCTGGAGGACCTGGGCGCGGTGGCCTTCGGCTCGGTGATTTTCAGTTTCGTCTACTGGGGCTTTGGTTTCCTGCGCATGGGCACCACTGGCTTCGTGGCCCAGGCCGCGGGGGCTGGCGATGAAGCCGAGGTGCGCGCGGCGCTGGTGCGGGCACTGTTGCTGGCGCTGGCCATCAGCCTGACGCTGCTGTCGTTGCAGGTGCCGATAAGAGACAGCGCCCTGTTCCTGCTCGGCGGCAGCGATCCGGTCAGCGAACTGGCCGGCAGCTATTTCTCCATCCGCATCTGGGGCGCCCCGGCAACGCTGGGGCTGTTTGCGCTGGTGGGCGTTCTGATCGGCCTCGGCAAGAGCAAGACCCTGCTGCTGGTACAGCTGTTTCTCAACGGGCTCAACATCGCCCTGGACATCCTCTTCGCCGGGGTCCTGGACATGGGGGCCGATGGCATCGCCCTGGGTACCGCGCTGGCAGAGTGGTGCAGCCTGCTGTTCGCGTTGCTGATCGTCTGGCGTCTGCTGCGCGAGCGGCACCGGGACGCGGAACCCTTTATTCCGGTGACAAGGGTGCGGGCGCTGGCACCGTTGCGCCGCACCCTGGGCGCCAACAGCGATATCATGATTCGCACCCTGTTGCTGGTCTCCAGTTTTGCCTGGTTCGTTCGGCAGAGTGGCGAGTTTGGCGACGCGGTGCTGGCCGCGAACCATATCCTGCTGCAGCTGATTTCCTTTTCGGCCTTTTTCCTGGACGGCTTTGCCTTTGTCGCCGAAGCCGTGACCGGCGCCGCCGCTGGCAGCGGTCGTCGGCGGCGCTTTGACATCGCGGTGCGGCGCAGCACGGAGCTGGCAGCCGGCAGTGCCCTGCTGCTGGCGGCAGGTGTGCTGCTCGGTGGCGAGTTCGCAGTGCGGGCCCTGACCGGCCACAGCGCGGTGCAGCTCGCGGCCATTGACCAGCTGCTGCCGGTGGCAGTTTATATCCTGCTCTCCTTTGCCGCGTTCCAGCTGGATGGCATCTTTATCGGTACCACTCGCACCGCGGAGATGCGCAACGCGACCCTGGCCGCGACGGTCACCTTTTTCCTGCTGAGCTTTCCGCTGACGGCAGCACTGGGCGTGACCGGCTTGTGGCTGGCATTTATTGCGCTGGTGCTGTTGCGGGCCGTGGCGCTGTTGTATTACTACCCGGCGCTGCGGCGCAGCATCCGGCCTGCGGCGGCGGAGCTCAAGCCATCGCGACGGTCACCGGCACGCCGTTGACCGCGGCGTTGCCCGACAGCACGTCCAGCGCCAGTTCATCGGTGACGTCGTTGCAGCTGACCCCGGCATGGCGCACCGCGGTCTGCATGCGGATGCCGGGACGGTCGTGGCCGAAACCGTGGGGCAGGCTCACCACACCGGGCATCATGTCCTCGCTCGCCTTTACCTTCACCGTGACCGCGCCGGCCCGGGAGCGCAGTGTGACCTCGGCGCCGTCGCGGATGTCGCGGCTGTGCATGTCCCGCGGGTGCATCAGCAGGGTACAGCGGTCCTTGCCCTTCACCAGCCGCCGGTAGTTGTGCATCCAGGAGTTGTTGGAGCGCACATGGCGTCGCCCGATCAGTCGCAGCAGACCATCCCCGGTTTCGGCGAATTCGTCACGCAGTCGCTGCAGGTCCGCCAGCGGCTGCGGGGTGGCGCAGTCGATGGTTTTATCCCGGGTATGCAGGCGCTGGGGCAGCTGTGGCTGCAGCGGGCCCAGGTCAACGCCCGAGGGATGCTGCCGCAGTCTGGCCAGGCTCAGGGCATGGGGGCTGCCCTGGCGCTCGCTGTAGGGCCCCATCTGCAGGCCCATGTCGATAATCTGGTGTGGTGGCAGCGGCGGCTGGGTGGCCTGGCCCAGCAGTGTCGCCACCCGATTGCCGAGTTCGGCAAAGATTTCCCAGTCGTGCAGGGCGCCGTCGGGTTTGGTGAACACCGCTTCGCTGTGGCGGGCGGTATTGCGGATGGCGTTGATGTGGAAGCCGAGGTCGTAGTGGTCGTGCTCCAGCGGCGAGGTGGGGGGCAGGATGATGTCCGCGTGGCGGGTGGTTTCGTTCAGGTAGGGGTCGAGACAGGCCATGAACTCCAGCTGCTCCAGTGCCGTATCCAGCTGGCGACCGTTGGGGGTGGACAGCACCGGGTTGCCGGCGCCGACGAACAGGGCCCGGATCTGGCCCTCCCCGGGGGTGGTAATCTCCTCGGCCATGGCCGCGGCGGGCAGTTCCCGGTCGAACTCGGGCAGCTTGCGCACCCGGCTGTGGTGGCGCCCGAAGCCGCCGGGGCTGATGCTGCTGACCTGGTCCACCGCCGGCAGGGTGAACAGGGAGCCACCGGGCTTGTCGAGATTGCCGGTGACGATATTGAGCAGCTGCAGCACCCACTGGCACAGGGTGCCGTAGGCCTGGGTGGACACCCCCATGCGGCCATAGCAGATCCCGGCGCCGGCGGCGGCCAGTTCGCGGGCGATACGCCGGGTGGTCTCTGCATTGATGCCCGTGTGGGCAGCGGCGAATTCGGGGGTAAAGTCGGCGCAGGCCGCAGCGATGGTATCCAGCCCGGTGACAAAGCCGTTGAGCGCGCCGGGATCGACCAGATCCTCGGCAAACAGCGTCTGCAGCATTGCCAGCAGGAACAGGGCGTCGGTGCCCGGGGTGATGAACAGGTGTTCGCTGGCGAGCTGTGCCGTTTCCGTCCGCCGCGGGTCCACCACCACCAGTTTGCCGCCGCGGCGCTTGAGATCCTTGATGCGCCGGCGCACGTCGGGCACGGTCCAGATACTGCCGTTGGAGGCGATGGGATTGGCACCCAGCATCAGGAAATAGTCGCAGCGGTCGATGTCCGGGATCGGAAACAGGGACTTGTGCCCGAACAGCCACATCGCTACCAGGTGGTGCGGCAGCTGGTCCACCGATGTTGCGGAGAAACGGTTGTCGGTGCGGAAATGACGGAACAGGTTCTTCTGGTGGGTCATCATGCCGTAGTTGTGGACGGTCGGGTTGCCCATGTAGATGCCGATGGCATTGACCCCGTCGCGCTGGGCAATCTCCACCAGGCGCCGGGCGGTGGTGTCGAGGGCCTCGTCCCAGCTGATGTCCTGCCACTGGTCCGCCGTGCCGTTTGCGCCCCGGATCCGGCGCACCGGACCGCGCAGCCGGTCCGGGTCCTCGTGGATATCCTGCAGGGCCACCGCCTTGGGGCAGATGTGGCCGCGACTCAGGGGGTCATCCGGATCGCCCTTGATTGACAGCACCTGCTCACCGTCGGTTTCAATAAGCAGGCCGCAGATGGCTTCACAGAGATGGCAGGCACGATGGTGGATAGCTCTGGTCATGGGCACAACGTTATGGTTATGAGAGTGAGTGCAGTGTAGCGGGTTTCGGCGGGGCGGTTAAGCAGCTGCCGCTGGCGGTGCCTGCAGCTTTTGTGTAACCTCGGGCGAGATGCCCCACAGCGGTCAGGGAAACGATGAACGAGAGCTGGAAGTCCTATCAAACGGGCAACTTTTTCGACGAACTGATCACCCCCAAGGGGCAACCCCGGGCAGCGGCCCGCGGCGCGATCAGGCTGTTGCAGCAGCTGCCGTTGGAGGAAATGGCCGCGCGCCGTGCCGCCGCCGAACTCGCCATCCGCGAGATGGGCATTTCCTTCACCGTCTATACCGAAGGCGGCAACATTGACCGCGCCTGGCCCTTCGACATCATCCCGCGGGTCATCTCCGCACGACAGTGGCAGGCGGTCAGCGATGGCCTGCGCCAGCGCAGCCGCGCCCTCAACCGTTTCATTGACGACGTCTACAACAAGCAGTCGATTCTCGCCGATGGTGTAGTGCCGGCGGACATCGTGCTGGAGTCCAGTAACTACAAGGCGCCCTGTGCCGGCATGTCACCGCGCTTTGGTGTCTGGGCCCACGTCTGCGGCTCGGACCTGGTGCGCGATGGCGACGGCAAGTTCTACGTACTGGAGGACAACCTGCGCGTGCCGTCGGGCGTGTCCTACATGCTGGAAAACCGCGAGATCACCAAGCGCGTGCTGCCAGAGCTGTTCGAGAACTACAGCATCCTGCCGGTGGACGACTATCCATCCAAGCTCTACCAGACCCTGGCTTCCCTGTCGCCGCGGGAGCGCCGCCGTCCCTGCATCGTGGTCTTGACCCCGGGTATCTACAACTCCGCCTATTTCGAGCACGCCTACCTCGCCCAGGGCATGGGCGCGGAACTGGTCGAGGGCAGCGACCTGCTGGTGGCGGACGATGACTGTGTCTACATGCGCACGGTTGACGGGCCGGTGCCGGTGGATGTGATTTATCGCCGCATTGATGAGGAGTTCATGGATCCGGAGGTGTTCCGGCCGGATTCCATGCTTGGTGTGCCCGGCCTGATGCGGGCCTGGAAGGCGGGCAAGGTCGCCATTGCCAACGCTCCCGGCAGCGGCGTGGCAGACGACAAGGTTATCTACGCCTACGTGCCGGAGATGATTCGCTACTATCTGAAGGAGAAACCATTGCTGGCCAGCGTCCCCACCTACCTGTGCATGCGGGAGAAGGACCGGGAGTATGTACTGAAGAACCTGGACAAGCTGGTAGTGAAGCCCGCCAACGAATCCGGTGGCTACGGCATCATGGTCGGCCCACACAGCAGCGCCGCGGTGCGGCGCAAGTTCGCCCGCCTGATCGAGGAAAACCCGCGCAACTACGTGGCCCAGCCGACCCTGTCCCTGTCCACGGCGCCCACCTACATCGACGATGCCGTCGAGCCGCGTCACCTGGACCTGCGCCCCTTTATCCTGCAGGGCAAGGACAGCTGGGTGACTCCCGGGGGCCTGACGCGGGTGGCGCTTGTCAGGGGCTCCCTGGTGGTGAACTCCTCACAGGGGGGTGGCAGCAAGGATACCTGGATCGTGGAGGGCAAGACATGACCATGCTCTCCAGCGTTGCTGAACGCCTGTACTGGATGGCGCGCTATCTGGAGCGTGCGGAGGATACCGCGCGCCTGGTGGCGGCCTACAACCACCTGATCATGGATATCCCCCGGGGCTCTGAACTGGGCTGGGACGTATTGATCCGCATTCTCGATGCCGAGCCCGCCTTCTACGAGCATTATCGTGTGGGCAATGAGCAGAACGTGCTGCGCTACCTGTTGGCCGAGAAGGACAATGTATCCAGCATTCCCTTCTCGGTGCGCTGGGCCCGGGAAAACGTGCGCACGACCCGCGATGTGCTGCCCGAGGAAACCTGGGAGCAGATCAACGAACTCTATCTCTACACCAACGACGCGGCGGAAAAGTCCGTGGGCCGTCGCAATCGCCAGGCCTTCCTGGAAGAAATCGTCAACCGCTGCCAGCTGATCAACGGCATGCTGGCCTCCACCCTGCCGCGGGATCACGCCTTCCGCTTTCTCAGGCTGGGCCATTTGCTGGAGCGGTCGGACATGACAACGCGCCTGATGGACGTTGGCGCAGGGGAAATCCTGGCCCGGGACGGCACCCACGGCGCCATCGATCCGCTGATCTGGGCGTCCCTGTTGCAGGCCCTGTCGGCTTTCGGTGCCTACCGGCGCATGATCGGGCCGCTGGTGGAGGCCGAGCGGGTAGTGGAGTTCGTATTCCGGGAGGCAATACTGCCGCGTTCGGTGGCGTTCTGCCTCGCCGGTGTGCGCGAGGAGCTGAAGCCGCTGCCCAATCACCAGGCGGCCCTGCGGGTGCTCGACCGCGGCCGCCGCAAGCTGTCGCGACTGGATGCCGAGGCCATGTCGCGGGAGCAGCTGCACCGCTATATTGATGAATTCCAGTCATTGCTGAGCGAATTGCACCGCGCGATTACGGCGACCTGGTTCCACCCGGACACGCCATGAAGCGCCTGCAGTGTGCCTGCGGCAGCCAGGTCTTTTTCGAGAGCCGGGACTGCGTGCGCTGCGGTGCCAGACTGGGTTTTGATCCCGCAACCCTGAGCATGCAGAGCCTGCAGCCCGAGGGCGACGGGCTCTACCTCGGCGCCAACGGCGGCTACTACCGCTTCTGCGACAACGCCACCCAATGGGACGTCTGTAATTGGTTGCGGCCGGCTGAGGTGTGCCCGGCTGAGGTACGCCCGGCTGAGGCGCCCCCGGCCGAGGACTCCCACCCCCTCTGTTTCGGCTGCCAGTTCAACCGCGTCATCCCCAATCTGTCCCTGCCCGGCAATATCCAGCGCTGGTGGATCCTGGAGCAGGGCAAGAAGAGGCTGTTCTATACCCTGCTCAGCCTCGGCCTGCCATTGGTGGACGGCTGGCGTGACCCGCGCAACGGTCTGTTGCTGGACTTTATCGAGGATGGTCGCAGCCGCGACGATTATGCGGAGACGTTCGTCAGTACCGGCTTTCTGGGTGGCGTCATCACCATCAACACCCTGGAGGCCGACGAAGTGGCCCGGGTGGCGGCGCGGGAACAGATGAACGAGAGCTACCGCACGGTACTGGGCCATCTGCGCCACGAGTCCGGACACTACTACTGGTCGCGGCTCTGGCGCGACAGCGACCTGCGGGCGGATTTCGCCGAACTGTTTGGCGACGAGACCATGGACTACGCCGGCGCCCTGGCCCGGCACTACCGGGAAGGGCCGTCACCCGAGTGGCGCAACTACTACATCAGTGCCTATGCCAGCGCCCACCCCGCGGAGGACTGGGCCGAAACCTGGGGCCACTATCTGCACATCGAGGATGCCCTGGAGACGGCGGCGGCCTACGGGGTGACCAGCGAGGACATCAATAGCCTGGACATCAATGCCCGCATAGCCCTCTGGCGCGACCTCAGCATCACCCTGAATGAGCTCAACCGCAGCGTTGGCCGCGGCGATGCCTATCCCTTCGTCATCAACAGTTTCGTAGAGTCCAAGCTCTGTTTCGTGGAGAAGGCAATTCGGCGGCTGCAGACCATGTGAGAAAGTGGGGGCCAGGTCCGAACCGGCGCCACTTTATCAGGGTTCCATTTTGAGCAGGGCCTGTGCCAGCAGCGGCGCCATGGGCACTGCGTTGCTGGGGTGGGCGATGCAGTCTGTGCTCCACACCTCGCCGATGCCGGCGGCGGCCATTACCTCCAGCGCATCCCCGGCAAACAGGGCGTGGGTCACGGCGACATCGACGGAGCGGGCTCCCGCCGCCAGCAACAGGCCAGCGGCAGCGGCCAGGGTGCGCCCGGAACTGGCGACGTCATCCAGCAACACGACCGCGCGGCCGTTGACGTCGATGGCCGGCAGCGCGATCTCCACCTCGGTGTCTCCGCGGCGTACCTTGCGGCACACGGCGTGTTCAAGGGCCTCTGCCCGGGCGGCACTTTCAACCCACTGTGCGGACTCCGCATCCGGACCGATCAGCAGCGGCCGTTCCCTGCGCTGGCTCACCAGCTCTGCCAGGCTGGGCGCGGCGGACAGGGCTATGGCCTGCGCCAGCGGCACGGCCTCTTGCAGGCGATTGATGCGATGAAGATGAGGATCCACGGTGATCAGGCCGTCAAACAGCTCTGCCAGAAAGCCGCCGATGATCTTCTGGCTGACAATTTCCCCCGGCTGGAAGGCGATGTCCTGGCGCATGTAGCCCAGGTAGGGTGTTACCAGCAAGAGTCGCCGCACGCCGAGTTGCCGCGCATGCCGGGCCACCAGCAGCAGTTCGACGAGTTTTTCGTTGGGCCGGTCAAGACCGCGGTAGATCACCAGGGTGTTCGGTGGCGAATCAGCGGCTGCAGCGGGCAGCGTCAGCTTGAGTTCATCATCCGGAAACCGGTGGCTGGCAATTTCGGCCGCCGGCATGGCACAGGCCCGGGCCAGTCGCTCGGCCGCGCCCCGATCCTCGGCAAAGTGCAGCAACTGGGCAGGCATCAGAACTCCACGAACAGTGGCGGTATGGCGGCGGCGTCGCCCACGGTAAAGCCAGTGGCGCGCTCGCAGAGCTGGCGGGCGAAACCGAGTTCAGTGGGATAGGCGGCATAGACCCGGTACAGGAGATCGCCCGCTTCGACCGTGCTGCCCAGCTTGGCCAGCAGGTCGACGCCGGCGCCAGTGGCCCGGGGAGCGCCCGCCTGGCGGGCGATCCGTGCCAGTTGCAGGTTGTCGATGCCGATAACCGTGCCGGACTGGCCGGCGTGGATGTCGAAGCACAGGGGCGCCAGCGGCGGGTGTTCCGGGTCAAAGGACTTCGTCCCCTGGGCGGCGATGATGTCCTGCATTTTCTGCAGCGCCCGCCCCGAGTCGAGAATGTCCCGGGCGATGGCGAAGCCGTCACCGCCGCGTACGTCCGGATCGAATTCGAGCATACGGCCAGCGAGGCGCAGGGCCTTCTGGCGCAGATCATTGGGCGCCTTCTCGTGGTTGTGCAGCACCCGCATCACATCGCGGGCCTCCAGCGCCGGACCGATGCCGTTGCCGATAGGTTGGCGGCCGTCGGTGATCACCACGTCCAGGGTAAGCCCCATCCGCTTGGCAACGAATTCGAACAGGCGCCGCAGGCGCTGGGCCTCCGGCATGGAGCGCACCTTGGCGGTGGGCCCGATGGGGATGTCCAGGACCAGGTGGGTGGAACCGGCGGAGATTTTCTTCGACAGGATGGAGGCCACCATCTGTCCCGGCGAGTCGATCGACAGCGGCCGCTCCACTGCAATCAGGACGTCATCCGCCGGCGACAGGTCGCTGGTCCCGCCCCAGGCCAGGCAGCCGCGGTGGGTGTGGACGATGTCCTCGAGTTGCTCGAACTGCAGCTCCACTGTCGCCAGCATCTCCATGGTGTCGGCGGTACCGGCGGGGGAGGTGATTGCCCGGGAGGAGGTCTTCGGGCACAGCATGCCGTGGGCGGCGACAATGGGCACTACCAGCATGGACGTGCGGTTGCCGGGGATGCCGCCGATACAGTGTTTGTCCACCACCGGATGTTCGCCCCAGTTCAGACGCCGACCGACACGACTCATGGCATCGCTCAGGAAGAAGACCTCTTCCCGGTCCAGTTCCGACTGGTTGCAGGCCACCACGAAGGCGGTCAGCTCGATCTTGGAATACCGGTGTTCGGCGATGTCACTGACGATCGCCTGGAAGTCCTTCGCAGTGAGGCGCTCCCCGGCGATCTTGCGGTGCAGGGCAGGGATGGAGCTGGCCGGTTCGGCCTGGGAGACATGGACCTGGTGCCCCTCATCCAGCCCCAGCAGGGCAAAGGCGTCCTCGGACAGCCCCAGCTCGTTGCAGCCCACGATCGCGCTGTCATCCACCACATTGACGCTTGCCAGAATGCGGTGGCCATTGCTGCTCACCTCCACCTTGGCCAGCGCCTGGAAGCCTTCCGCCCGGTACAGCTCGCATTCCCGGTGCAGATAGGCCACGTTTTCGCGGTAGGTATCGATGCCTACCCGGCGCAGGGCGAGGGTAGAGGCGGCCTGGGCAGCTTTTTCTGCTTCGGATCCGGGCGCGGTTTTCTTCATCGGCCTAGTCGTCGTCTTCCAGCACTTCGCTCAGGGAGGGCAGTTTCTCGAAGGCCTCGCGTATGTTGTCATCCCAGCTTTGGCGCAGCTTCGCCAGATAGGGGTGGTGCTCCTCCAGGGTGAAGTAACGCGCGTAGGGTTTGAGGCTGTCGTTACGGTAGTACAGGCACTCCAGCGGCGGGCCCACGGTGGCGTTGGAGCGAATGGTGGAGTCCATGGAGACCAGGGCGCAGCGCATGGCGGTCTCGTAGGGCGTGTCCGGGCGCACGATCCGGTCGAGGATGGGCTTGCCGTACTTGGTCTCGCCGATCTGCAGATAGGGGTACAGCTCGGAGGCGGTGATGTGATTGCCCTCCGGATAGATCAGGTACAGGGCCTGCGGGTGGCCCTTGATCTGCCCGCCGAGGATAAAGGTGGCCGAGGCGTTGAACCCCGGTCCCGCCACCGGCGCGCTGGAAGCAGTGTACTTGGCCTGCTCGCGGACGCTGATTTCACCGACGTAGTCAGCGACATCGGCGACATAGCGGGCCTTGAGAATGTTGAACTTGGCGTCCTCCTCCAGATCGCGCTGGATCTGGGCGATCACCGCCTGGCTGGTGGCCAGATTGCCGGCGCTGAGCAGGATCAGGGAACGATCGTAGGCCACCGAGAACCGGTGCATCTTGCTGTAGGTGCTGACGCGGTCGGGGCCTGCATTGGTCCTTGAGTCGGAGCAGAAGATCAGGCCGTCTTCCACGGCGATGGCGAGGCAATAGGTCATGGGGCGGGGTCGGGGTCCATCGGCTGCTACTGCGCGCAAGCATACTGGCAGCAGAGGATTATTGCTACAGGCGCGGACCTTACCTTGTCTCCCAGCCGGCGATAGATTCGGGTAGAAAAATAGCAGGTGGAGATGTGGGGGAACTGGTGGTGTTATTTCTGTTTTCGCTGGCTTCATGGACGGGAGGCCACCAGCCAGGGGCTTTTCTCAATGGCCAGATTGGCCAGGAATTCGAAGTTCCGAGACTCGGTCTTGAGGATAATCCTCGGAACGTCAGTCTACTCCCTGCTGCAAGCGACGGAATAACCGCACCGCATCTATAAAGTCAGATTCTGTGTATAGAACCGTTCATGTGAAAAAATCGCATTGAGGATTCTATCCTCGGTTTGGGAAAGCATGTCGTGAATGGCCCGGCGGATCGCTGCTGCATCTCCGTTCCTGACAATCTCGATTATTGTTGCCTGTTGCTCGCTGGAATAGGGGAAATGGCTTGTGGTCTTAATGTAAAGCCAATAGATCCGCATCGCCATATCCTCAAGTTGTTCGGCCCAATCGAGCATTAGCGGATAACTTGACCTTTCACAAATGGCTATATTCAGTTCTTTGTTCGTCTTCAGGATATCAAGCGCGGTGCTGTCGCCGGTGATTGGCAGATGCGTGTCAATCCGGCCGTTCAGCGTCATCAGGTGTTCATGATCTATATTGGTTGAAGCCAAAGAGAAGATTTCAGGGAGCAGTGTTTTACGGAGAATGAAATTCTGCTTGATGTCCAGAAGTGTCAGAGCGGACACCTGGGTCACTCGCTGAGAGACTGTTGTCAGAAAATGCTTGGCAATCAGGCGCTCTATAAGATTGCGGGAGATGGTTCGGCTGATACCGAAACTATCACTCAGGATATTCTCAGATACCTTCTGCCCCGGCGCCAGTGCCTGAGTGACGATCGCGTCCATGATAATAGTTGAAGCAGCTTCCAGGTCATTGATTCTATTGTCTTCCTTGATTTCTGGTTGCTTCATTTTTCGTGGCCCTCGATCCTTCTCTGAAAGTAGGATAGCAAAGCACCCCGCTGCAAACACTGATTAAATTTATTACAATGAATAATAATGCAGCCATAAATGATAATAAAGCTGTACAAGAGGCATCAATATGGTTTAGTTTCTCAGGTATCTCACGTCGCCCTTGGCTTGTCGGGCCTGTTCTGGGGGATGGTATTGGGCGGCTGCAGGGTATTGTGGGCTCTAAATCGGGTCCGATACCCCTTTGTATAACCAAGGAGGGCGAAACCCAGTGAGATTCGAAAGGAAAAGCGAGGAGGAAGGTGGTGACCAACTATCTTAAGGCGATCATGTTTTTTTGGGGCTTCTTCGGGCTTGCACAGGTCTCAGTCGCACAGACTGACTACGTGGACCTGGAGAAAAATATCCAGGAGTTTGTTGAACAAAAACAGCTTCCAGCTCTATCCATTCAGATTGTGAACGAACATGGTCCTCTCTGGTCAGCGGGATTTGCCGCCACGCCGGAGCCAGGGGAAGCAACCGTGGATTCCAACACGGTCTACCGTATCGGCTCGATTTCGAAGTTGTTCACTGATATCGCATTGATGCAGCTCGTCGAGGAAGGCATCGTTGACTTGAGCGCCCCGGTTTCCACTTACCTGCCTTCGTTTTCGCCAATAAATCCATTTGAGGCCGAGGTCACGGTTGAGGCGTTGATGTCTCATCGCTCTGGGTTGGTACGTGAACCACCGCTAGGCAATTACTTTGATGACACCGAGCCTACGATCAAAGCAATTGTCGAAAGCCTGAATGACACAGAACTGGTGTATGAGCCGGGTACCCGGATGCAATATTCCAACGCGGCAGTGACTGTTGTTGGACGGATCGTCGAGGTTATGAGGGGAAAGCCCTTTAACGAAGTCATTCATAGTCGTCTTCTGCTGCCACTAGGCATGGAGGGTAGTTTTGAGCAATCAGAAAGCCTGAACTCCAAGATGCCAGTCGGGTATATGCGGCCCTACCATGCTCGCCCGTTTCCTGCCCCAAATTTCACCTTGGGAATTTCACCTGCCGGCAATCTCTACACATCCATGAATGATCTGGGAAAACTGGTCTGGGCGCTGCTCCATATGGGGCAGGGAGAGAATGCGAAAATTCTGGAGCCAGAGACATTAACGCTAATGTGGACACCAGCTGGTGCTACCCAAAGCGCAAGGAACCGCCAGTTTGGTCTCGGCTTTATCCTGGAGGAATTTGAGGGGGAATTGTCTGTCGGGCATGGCGGAGCAATATACGGGTTTTCTTCACAACTCAAGGTGTTGCCAGCGAGCAAACTTGGTGTGGTTGTTTCAACAAACATGGATTTTGCCAATGGAGCGGTGAACAGATTGGCAGATTATGCTCTGCGCTATGCCCTGGCCCTGTCAAATGGTGACGCGGCCCCTGGATTCGAAATATCCCAGCCCATCAGCGCGCAAATGGCGCTTGCCCTGGAGGGAGAGTTTCAAAGCGCTCAGGGCCAGCGTGTGTCAGTAAAGAAGAGGCATGGAAAGCTATTCCTGGAGCGCGTTGGCGGCTTTCCTCTGGAGCTGATGCAAACCGGACAGCGTGTGATCGTGGATGGTCTCATGACCTACGATGACAGCGTGCATATAGGCCCGGATCGGATTGAAGTGTCTGGTTCTGTCTATGACCGCATCCCATCAAAAATGCCGGATTACGATACCACAGGCCTTGACATGTTTTTCGGTGAATATGGCGAGGACTACAATATTCTCTACATTAGCGAGAAGTACGGCAAGCTTCACGCGCTCATTGAATGGGAAGCAGAGTATCCGCTGGAACTGGTGGGGAAGGATGTTTTCAAGTTTCCCGACTATGGACTTTATCCCCATGAGACGATCCGTTTCCGCAGATCAGAGAGTAACGGCGATGTGGTTGCCGCAGACCTGGGAGGTATCCTGTTCCATCGCCGCGACACTGTTGGTGTAAGCGACGGGGTGTACCGAATTTCCCCGCAGCGGCCTGTGAGCGAGCTGGTGGCTGAAGCGCTGCTGGTTGCCCCTCCACAAGAGGAGGGTGATTTCGTGAAATCCGATCTGGTCGATATCACGAACTTTGTAGACAACGTCAAGTTGGACATCCGGTATGCTTCTAACGATAACTTTCTTGGCACGCCTGTCTATTCAAGATCAAAGGCGTTCTTGCAGCGCAGAGCGGCAGAGTCCCTCGCTCTGATCAGCAAGCGCCTGGAGGCGTTGGGCTATGGACTTCTAGTCCATGATGCCTACCGTCCCTGGTACGTAACCCGGGTGTTTTGGGAGGCGACACCTGAAGACAAGAAAATATTCGTCGCCAATCCGGCGGACGGGTCTCGCCATAACCGCGGGTGTGCCGTTGACCTCACTTTATATGACCTGAAAACTGGTAAACCGATCGAGATGGTTGGCGTCTACGATGAAATGTCGGAGCGCTCATACCCGCACTATCCGGGCGGATCCTCGTTGCAGCGTTGGCACCGTGATTTGCTTATGCAGGAAATGGAGCGCGGCGGCTTCAAGGTGTACGAGTATGAATGGTGGCATTTCGATTTCGACGGCTGGGAGCAATACCCGCTCGGAAACGAGACCTTTGAAGCACTTGAAAATATTGAGTAAGACGGCTTTTTCTCCCAGTAGAGTAGGGAATGTAATGCTTGGCAAAATGGAACAGAAAATCGAAGTGACCCTGGCAAAGGTCATGTCTGTCGTAACGCTATTGCTGGCATTCCATGCTGGTAGTGCGGCTGCGCTAACAGAGGTTGCGCCATTGCCAGATCAGCCTCCGTCAGAGGCGGGAGAACCGCTGGAAGCGTTTATTGAGCGTGAGATGCAGGAAAAGATGCGGGAGTTCAAAGTTGTTGGAGCTACCTTGGCGCTCGTCCGCGCCGGAGAAGTTATCTACGCTAGAGGCTTCGGGGATGCCGACGTCGAGGCAGGGAGAAAGGTTGTTGCCGAGGAGACGCTATTTCGCTGGGGATCGATCTCAAAAACTTTTACCTGGACTGCAATTATGCAGTTGGTGGAGCGGGGCAAGGTAAGCCTTGAGGCTGATGTAAACGAATATCTTGATGAGGTCTCTATTCCTCCTGCTTTTGATGGTCCCATACGCGTGAAACATCTGTTGTCGCACACACCTGGCTTCGAAGATGGAGGCCTTGGCTATTTATTTGAGAAGAACCCTGAGGAAGTGCTTACCCTCAAGGATTATCTACTCAAGTATCGGCCAAATCGTGTCCGACCTGCAGGCGAAGCTCTCGCCTATTCAAATTATGGTTCCGCCTTGGCTGGCCACATCGTCGAGAATGTTACCGGTATGTCATTTGAGGACTACCTCCAGGCCAATATCTTCAGGCCATTGGATATGACGGACACCACGTTCCTCGAGCCGCTGCCTGAAGCCTTTGGTGACATCATGGCGCCAAGACTATACGAGCGAGTGAGCAAGGGATTTCTGGCAGCGGAAAACGGACCTCGGCAAATTGACGGATTTACCTTTGTTAGCCAGGTCGCGCCGGCTGGTGCAATCTCCTCGACCGCAATCGACATGGCGAAATTTGCCCGTGCGCATCTCGAAGACTGTGCTTTGAACGGTGCTCGCATCCTACAGACAGAGACTTGCACGCTTATGCATTCTGGCCTGTTGCCGTTGAATGCGGGCGGCAAGATGAGCAACAATCACGGCTTTTTCCAGGATTATTCGATCGGTGGACATGACCGTCTTTGGCATAATGGCGGCACGATATTTTTCCATTCACAAATGAGCTTGTATCCTGATCTGGATTTCGCCTTTCTAATGTCCACCAACACAAACACAGGGCCGCAGCTTTATAAACACATGGAAGAAACGATAGTCAAATGGATGTTTGGCGACAACACCGTCATGCCCGAAGCCATTGAGCCCCCGGGTGATTTTGCGGCTCGTGCAGACAAGTATGTTGGTTATTACCAGTCCACGCGGCGGAACTATAGTAGCATTGAAGTGCTGAATTCGCTTTTTCAAGGATCGGTGAAGGTCACGGTGGATTCAGAAGGTTATCTGGTCATCAATTCGGACGCAGAGCCGGTCAAGGCCGCGGAGGTGAAGCCAAACCTCTTTCGGGCAGTCGATAAGGATGAATATTTCGAATTTGTTGAAGATAAATCTGGCGATGTCCTTTATTTGAAGACCATGGCGTCCCACGACAAGGTGGCTTGGCACCAAGCGCCAGAGAACCGCTTGCTACTGCTGGCAGCGACGCTTGTCTTCCTGGGTGTGGGGTATGTTGTCCTGGGGATACGCTCATTGGGTCGATTTTCCCGGAAAGATGGGGCCTTGCTCCAAAAAGCTCGGCGACGGCTTCTAGCAAGCCTGACGGTCTGGGGCGCCTTCTTTGTTGCATTGATTGCAGGAATAATCAAGCATATCTGGGCGAATGACCTTATTACTGAGTTCCCGTCTCAACTTGTGGTTGGTGCCTTGGCGATCGGCATCGTTGCTTGCCTGGTGGCACTGCTTCCCACTTGGACAGCTATCCTGCTTTGGCGCGAGAAAGCGTGGTCAATCGGATGGCGATGTTACTACACCCTGCTTGTATTGGCTGTCTGGCTACTTGTTGCGCAGTTGAACGCCATTCACCTTCTAGGCTTCAACTACATAAACTAGGCCTTGCGATATTTAGTTCCGGAGCTCGTGGCTATTAAACTGCTGACTGGAGAACAGTGAATCAAGAACGTTGTCTTCTGCTTGGGTAATGATGTCGTGCACCGCAGACTGAATTCGAGCAGGGTCATATGCCCGCAATTGCTCTATCAACATCCCTTGATGTTCCGGCAAATAAGGGGATTGCCTGTTAAGCTTTATATATAGCCAATATATGCGCATTGCCGTGTCTTCCAGCTGGCTTGCCCACTCCACAGCCACTGGAAAGCCAGTCTTCTCGCAGATATTCATATTAAATTCCTTGTTTTTCTTGAGTAGCTGCAGTGCGGTGTCGTCACTGTCAATTGGATGCAGCTGCTTGATTTCCTGATGTAATTTGCAAAGCTTTTTGTGGTCTACTTTGCTTGCTGCTTTAGTCCAAAGCGGTGGCAGCAGGATCTTGCGCAGGGTAAAATTTTGGCGCACTTCAAGTGCCCTCAAAGGCGTAACCACTGTGACCCGAGGAGAGTTTGAGACAAGAAACTGCTTTGATATCAACCGCTCAATCAAGGTACGTGCAGTGCTGCGACTGATGCTGAACATGTCGCTGAAAATATGCTCAGACACCTTCTGATTGGGGGCGAGTTCCTGGGTTACGATAGCATCCATTATGGCTTCGTAGGCGCTTTCCTCGTCGTGACTTCTGAAATCCCGTGCAGACATTGAGAGTCCTTTTTGGCTTTACCCGCAGACTAATCCGCGAGATTGTACACCGAATGCGTGCCTTTCTTTTCGAATAGAGTCGAGGCCTCGTCACCGCAAGTCCCTCTTCCCGCAAACCCAAATGGGTGCGGACAGCGCTCCGATGTTCCATGATAGTCGAAAGCAGAATAAAAAAACTTTAAATATAAGAAAAGGTTATATGTGTTCCGGGTGGGCCTGAATTGGCCTGGCGGAATGAAAGTGCAGGAATTCAAGTCAGTCATAAAATACATTAAAATAAAACTAGACCGTCACAAATCGTTTTAGTAAATTACATGACAGTCATAATATGCGGCTGGATGCATGACAATAGCTCCGCAATAGGCTCGGTGTAATCCATCCACTTGCCAGTAGAGAGGGGAAGCCATGAACAGTATGAGTACTTGGATATATTTCGCGGGTGTGCTTTGCGCTTGTGCGCCGGCGGGTCAGGCTGCGGCAAAGGATGGAGAGGGCGCTGCACTGGAAGAAGTGATAGTGACAGCGAGCAGGCGCGAGCAAAGCCTACAGGATGTTCCGGCGTCGGTGACGACCTTTAATCCAGAGAAGTTTCTCAAGACGGGCCTGTCTTCGATCGAAGACATGATCGATTATTCTCCGGGCGCCAATTTTGTGAACGGAGCCGCCCCTGGGCAGGGGCAGGTGGTCCTGCGGGGTATCGGTCAGGAAGGTCAAATACCGGTTACCGGTATCTACATTGACGACGTGCCGATTACTTCGGCGTCACCATTTGCCGCTGCCAACTCGTTCTTCTTTGATGGGCTCTTGGGGGATCTCGAGAGAATAGAGATTGTTAAAGGTCCGCAAGGGACATTGTATGGTGCTGGCGCCATGGGTGGGGTGGTGAAGTATGTGACCCGAGAGCCTGCCACGGACGAAATGCGCGGCAATCTTTCGGTGAATATGGCTACCATCAAGGATGGTGATACCAGCCAGATCTATCGCGGGATGATAAGCGTTCCCGTGGTCAGGGATCGTCTGGGCATTACCTTCAGCGGATTCTGGAATGACAAGGGCGGCTACATCGATCGGTTGGACCCTGCGACATTGGATGTGGTGGAAAAGGACTACAATTCAGCTGAAATATCAGGCTTCAGCGCCGCCGTGTTGTGGAATATCAATGATCGAGCTCGCGTGAAATTCTCTGGTCTCAGGCAGGAAACAGAGACGTTCGGCACCAACGAGGTGGCGCTGTTCTCTCCGGAACTCGACAATTCGAAGCCTGACTTTTCGAGGGTCGATGGAGAGTTGTCCCTGGCGGCCGATGAACCGGGTAGCGTTGGTCTGGATTACACGGCTGCCAGCATGACATTCAACTATGATCTGGGTTGGTCTGAATTCACCGCCGTCTCTGGTTACTCCGAATATGAGACTCCAACAGTTATCAATCAGGGGAACATACCGGGCCTGAATGCCTTTGTCGATTCGATTTTGGGTGTTCCGATTGGCACAACCACCGGCATTCCGACTACGTTCTACCGCGACTCCAGACGTTTTGTTCAGGAGTTGAGACTCAGCTCCCTGAACAACGAAAAAATTGAATGGATAGCCGGAATTTTCTACGCGCATGAAGAGACCAATAATATACAGGATGTGCGAGCAGCACCATCCGGCGCTTCCCTGATAGATGTGTCATTCCCCTCAACCTACGAAGAACTCGCGTTCTTTGGAGACATCACCTATTACCTGACTCCCGAGATCGACTTTACCGTGGGGCTGAGGTTTAGTGAAAATTCCCTCGACTCGGAATTTGCCTTTGGTGGTTTCCTTGTGGGGCCTCAGAGTGTAATGAAAGCCGACGTAAGTGATGAGGTCGCCACCTATCTGCTCAATGCGAGGTGGCGACCCTCCGACGAGATGTCACTGTATGCCAGTATCGCCAGCGGATACCGACCGGCATACGTCAACACGCCAATCACTGATCCCAATACCGGTGCGAGTTCGTCGACTATTATCGATTCCGACAGTTTATGGAATTACGAGATTGGCGTTAAAGGGAACTCCTTCGACGACCGGGTCTCGTACGAGCTGTCACTTTGGTACGCTGACTGGGAGGATTTCCAGTCAACACTCAGGCTGGGTGGCGTGAACACTGGCGGTAACAGCGACTCTCCTGTAGTTGCATCAGGGTTTGAAGGCAGCGTGCAGGTACGGTTGAACAGCCAACTGGATATTTCGCTCGGTATTGCTCGTGTCAGAAGCGAGCTGCAGGGTGACAGCCCGGCGCTGGGGGCTCTAGACGGTGAGAAGACGCGCGAAATACCTGACTGGACCGCATCGTTACAGGGTAATTTCCACTTTGAACTTGGTTCGGTTAGCGCAATTTCGACTCTCGGTGTTCGCTATGTTGGTGACTATAATACCGTGTACTTGGGGGGGTATAGCTCAGAGTTTGCTATGGATGTCAGCCTTGGTACGTTTGAGTTTCCGATAGAGGACTATTTCCTGGTGGATTTCAACACAGAATTTACTCGAGGAAACATCTCCTTGAATGTGTACGTCAACAATCTGTTAAACGAGTACACATATCTGAACGGTTATACGGTTAACGCCGGAACAGGAGTGAGTGGCGTTGGGTACGCCAACGAACCGAGACGGGTTGGTGTGGCTCTGAGCTATGCCTTCTAGCCCCAATGTTGCACGAGTGTGCCGGTGAAGGCGATATTTTTGCCGTAGCGATTCCGTAGCGCGCAGTCACGCCTTCATCTGTACATTTTTTCGTCGTTTTTGGAGTTTTTGCTTTTTTCAGGCACAGCTCCCCCAAC
>NZ_JAVJWR010000006.1:0-94361 GCF_040221975.1 Haliea sp. | reverse complement strand
AGTCCTGCGCTCGCGCGCCTTGCCCACAACGCTTGTGCGACGGCTGAATGTTACCGAATTAGCCGCGCAGCCCACTAGCAGCCGCCACTCAAGCTGTTCAGCCACTCCCGCACCAGGGCGACCGCTTCATCGTGGATGATGCTGCGTCCGATCTCGGGCATGCGCACATCCGGGTCGTTGGAATCCATGCGGAATACGGTGATGGAAGTATCGGCATCGCCGGGGACAAAATCGAACTGCAGGCCTCCCGAGCCGGCGCCCGCTGCCACCGGCGGCTTGCAGATACCGTAGGTGGAATTCACCTCGCGCCAGAACTCCAGGAACATGCCGGAATTACTGGCGAAGCCGCCGGGACTGTGACAGTGGGCGCAGTTGATATCCAGGTAGGCCTTGGCCCGCGCCTGCAGCGGTTGCGCAGGATCCTCCCAATCCGGTGCCGTCTCGATGGCGGCAAGGTCCGCAGGCAGGCCGGCCAGCACTCCCAGTTCGGCCATGTGCACGAGCTGGTTCTTGCTTGCGCCCGCGTAGCGGTTGTCGCGGTTCACGAACCGCGCCTTGGGGCCAATCGGCAGGCTCACCGTTTCCCGATTGACGCCGCTTCCGGTCTCGGCGCGGGTCACGCCATGGCAGGTCTTGCAGCTGTTGGCATCGGGGATAACGTAGTCGGTGCTGCGGGTCATGCCATCGCTGTGGATCCACTCCAGAGTGCGGCGGCCGCCGGCCACGGTGAGATCCGCCCCGCTGCCGTCTGCGCGCCAGATATAGGGCAGCGTCGCCCAGCCCTGGCGGCGGTGCAGCAACAGGCGGGTCTCGATGATGACTTCACCCGCTGCCGGGTTGAGGAAGTCATTGGGCATGGTGAAGGTCTTGGCGATGATGGTCCCCACCGGGAAATCGAATGCGTCGCGGGTGGAATACGCCGCCTGCAGACCATCGGGTACGTAGATAAAGCGGTATTTCTCCGCGTAGTCGGTAAACAGCTCGCTGGTCAGTTCGTAGAGGATACCGCCATTGGCTTCGCTGCGCGGCTCCAGCGCGTCCGCGAACAGGTTGTATCCCGCCAGTTCCCGGCAATTCACCTCCACGGCATCGAAATTGACCTCGCTGCCGGCGGGGGTACAGAGCTCGGCGATCTCCGCTTCAGTCGGAGGCCGCTCGCCTTCGGCAATCACCTCGGGTGTATCCAGCGCAACCTCCGCCAGGGAGGCGTGGGCGCAGTCAAAAAAGGCTGGATCGACACTGGGGCCGCCACCACCAGGCTGGAACAGCACTCCTCGACGCACCGCTTCGGCTTCCGCTATGCAGATGCGGTCGGCGTCGGCGAAGGCGCCCGGTCCTTCCCCGAGGCCATCGTAAACAATCTCCGGGAGGCCACCGAACCCGTCGAACAGACCGGCAATATCGGCCACCAGGTCCTGGGGATCATGGGCGTTGTCGCTGTATTCATTGTCGTGCACATGGATGCGCCGCGGGTCGGGATTGTAGTTGACATCGTCGGTGGTCAGTCCGCTGATCGCGTAGCTGACAATGGCGATAGCCAGCGACTGGTTGCCCTCGATACGGTTGCCAAAAATTTCGATGTCGTCGAAGGCCATGGCAAGGATGCCGGTGCCTGTGGGCACGATCGCAACGATATTCCCCTCTGGCGCAAAGTTGGGGGTATTGTTGTTGCGGATGGTGTTGTCGTAGATTCGCGCACGCTCCCCGTCCAGCGCCAGGTTGGGCAGGTCGAACACCAGAATGCCACCGGTATTGTTCTCGGCGATATTCTCGTAGACATCGGAGTTGATCGAGTTTTCGATTTCAATGCCCGCGACGTTCAGTGATACCCGGTTGCGGCGCACGATGATGTTGTCGGACTGGCCCACGTAGATGCCGGCATCGCTGGCACCGATGACCTCGCTATCTTCAATCAATACGTTCTGCGTCTGCACCGGATACAGGCCATAGGCGCCATTGCTGGCACAGGGGCCACAGGTCCACTCCACCCGCAGCGACCTCATGGTGACGCCGTTGGAGAACTTGAATTTTACGCCATCGGCAGGGGGGTCGATGAGAGCGAAATTTTCCAGCACCACATTGTTGCTGGTCACCAGAATGCTCTCCCCCCCTGAGGCCTGTGTCGCGAAATTGAGCACCGTCCGCCCGGGTCCCTGTCCGCGTACCGTGACATTGTCGACATCCAGGGAGAGGGTGCCATCCAGTGCGAACTCCCCCTCGGGGAGCTCGATAGTCTGGCCCGGCTCGGCGTTGATGAGCGCTTCCAGCAGGCGCCGCTGGAAGTCCTCCCCTGGCGCCACTTCGACGAGATTGGGATCCACCGCTTCAGGCTGGACCGGCGGCTCTGCCGGCGCCGGCCGGTCACTGCTGTCGGAGCAGGCCAGCAGACCCAAAGTCAGCAGGACGAGCAACAAGCCTTTGCCTGAATAAGCCATCGGATCACACCTTTTTATGTTTATGTTTAGGTAAGACATAGACTAGCGCGTAAAAGGGTGTTCGGCATAATTTTTCAGTGCACATTGCTGACCGACAAGCGGATTATTACCGCTGCGGGGGTAGTAGCGGTGGTGCTGTTTGCGCAGTATCGTGGGCCTCTCGTCGGCCACCCATCCGGGTGCCGGCACGGCAGAGGAGGAAACCAATGATCGCAGTGGGGGCCGTTCTGGTGGGCCTGGTTATTCTGGTGTTGAGTGCGGACAGGTTTGTAGCGGGAGCATCGGCAACTGCCTGGCATTTCCAGGTGCCGCCACTGCTGATCGGCATGGTGATCATCGGTTTCGGTACCTCGGCACCGGAGATGGTGGTCTCGGCCATGGCCGCCTACCAGGGTAATCCGGGGCTGGCGCTGGGGAACGCCTACGGTTCCAATATCACCAACATTGCGCTGATCCTCGGCATCACTGCCCTCATCAGTCCTCTGCTGGTGCACTCGCAGATCCTGCGCAAGGAACTGCCGATCCTGCTGGCGGTGACCGCCCTGGCAGCCTGGCAACTGCTGGATGGTACCGTCTCCCGGATGGAAGCGGTGGTGCTGCTCGCGGTATTCGCGGCGCTGATGACCTGGAGCATACGCGAGGGCATGAGCGGCAAGGCCGACCAGCTTGGCACTGAGGTCAGCGCGGATCTCGAAGCCGTCGCCCACATGCCCCTGCGCCGTGCGCTACTGTGGCTGGTGGCAGGCCTGCTGGCGCTGATTGCCGCCTCCCGCCTGCTGGTCTGGGGCGCAGTCGATATTGCGCTGAGCCTCGGGATCAGCGACCTGGTTATCGGTCTGACGGTTGTTGCCATCGGCACCTCGCTGCCAGAGCTGGCATCCTCGGTCATCGCCGCCCGCAAGGGTGAGAACGACATTGCCCTCGGCAATATCATCGGCTCCAACCTGTTCAATACGCTGGCGGTTGTGGGTATCGCGGGCGGCATCAGTTCGATCACGGTGCCGCCGGAAGTCCTCGGCCGGGACGTGGCCACGATGGCCGGTCTCGCCGTGCTGCTGTGCGTAATGGGCTACCGTCGCCGGGGTCCGGGACGGATCAATCGCCTCGAAGGCGGGGTACTGCTGTTGTGCTTTGGCGCCTATACCGCCTGGGTGTTAACGACCAGTATCTGACGCGACCTGCCTGCGTAACAGCGTCTCCAGCTCTGCCGGTGGCAGTGGCTTGCTGAAGTAGTAGCCCTGATATTCCTCACAACCGTGTTGCTGCAGGAACTGCAACTGCTCCCTGGTTTCCACTCCCTCCGCCACGGTCTGGAAGCCGAGGCCCCTGGCAATGCCAATAATCGCCAGCACGATCGCCTGGTCCTCGGGGTCGTCGGCGAGCCCGTCGATGAAACCCTTGTCGATCTTCAACTTTTGAACCGGGTAGCGCTTGAGGTAGCTCAGGGAAGAATAACCGGTACCAAAATCATCGATGGACAGCACTACACCCCGATCGTTGAGATCCGTCAGGGTCGCGAGGGTCCTGCCGGAGTTCTCCATCGCGATACGCTCGGTCAGCTCCAGGTCCAGCATCCCCGCGGGCAACCCGTGCTCCTCCAGCAAACCACTCACCATGGCCGTGAAGTCGGCGCGAAAGAGCTGTACCGCGGACAGGTTGACCGCGACTGAACTCACCGGCAGTCCCGCCTCCAGCCATTCTGCCTGCTGTGCAATCGCCGTGCGCAACACCCAGTTGCCAATCTCAAGGATCAGGCCGCTCTCTTCGGCAATGGGAATGAAGCGCGCCGGAGAAACGTAGCCGATCTCGGGGTGCTGCCAGCGCACCAGCGCTTCCACCCCGGTAATCTCGCCGCTGGTGATGCTGACCTGGGGCTGGTAGTGCAAGCTCAGTCGCTGGTTGGCCAGGGCATCGCGCAGTTCATTTTCGATCAGCAGGGTCTCATTGGCCCGCGCCCGCATCTCTTCCGAAAAGACCTTGAACGTGTTGCGCCCGGCCCGCTTGGCCCGGGACAGGGCGGCATCGGCGGACTGGGTGAGCTGGTCCAGATCCCGCCCGTGGCGGGGAAAGCAGGCCACGCCGATACTGGCGGTGAGATTGAGGCGGTGCCGGCCGGCCTGCAATGGCCCTGCCACCAGCAGCAGCAGACGCTCGGCCATGGCCACAGCCTGCCCGGCATCGGTATTTGGCAGCAGCAGGAAAAACTCATCGCCCCCCATCCGCGAGAGGGTGGCCTCCAGGCTCAGCTCCGCCGTCAGGCGCTTCGAAAGCTCCTTCAGCACCGTGTCCCCGACATTCAGGCCAAGGGAGTCGTTGATGATCTGGAACCGGTCAATATCGATATACAGCAGTGCTGCCTCAGCGCCGCCTGACTGCGCCGAGGTCAGCGCAATGCGGGTCTTCTCCCGCAGCAGCTCCCGGTTGGGCAGGCCGGTGAGGGAATCGTAGTTGCTCAGGAGGCGAATGCGCTCAAGATTGTCGTGATGCTCGGTCAGGTCGGTGGAGATACCGCACAGCGCATAGATTTTGCCCTCTGCATCCCGCAGGGGAATCTTCACCGACCAGAATACGTGGGTCTTGCCACCACGGATGCTGTCGACTTCCTCCATCTCCTCGGGTTGGCCCGAGTCCAGCACCCGCCGGTCGTTTTCGCGAACCCGCGCCACTGTGCGCTCGTCGAAGAACCTGTCGTCGCCAAAACCGATCACCTGCTCCCGCTCGACACCCCACAGATCCAGTACCTGCTGGTTCACAAACAGGTATTTGCCCTCGAGATCCTTGAGGTAGATACAGGCGCCGACATTCTCCAGGATTGTCGACAACAGGGCCTCGCTCTCTCGCACCGCCTTCTGGAACCTGGACCGCTGCGCTTCGCGGTCGAAGTTGTCCAGGGCAAAGCTGATGTCGGTGGTCATTTCCGCTAACAGATTGGTCGCGTCCGGATCAAAGGCGTCGGGCTTGTGGTGGTAAACGTTGAGCACCGCGAACGGTCGACCGCCACGCTGGATCGGAAACGCCGCTGCCGCGCGCCAGCCATAGTTGCGGGCGCGCTCATGCCAGGGCCGGGTCAGGTCAGAGCCCAGGTAATCGTTAATGATGACCGGGCGATTTTCCCGCACAGCCGTGCCGGTCGGGCCGCTGCCACCCGGCTGGTCCGCGCGGGCAGAGAGCTCAAGGCTGTCCAGATAGTCGCAACCCTCGCCGACACTGGCAGCCGTGACAATCCGCCCGGTGTCGGCATCAACCCGGCCCACCCAGGCCATTCGCATGCCGCCAAATTCAACCGCCATCCGACACACCAGGGGCATCAGGTCGCGCTCGCTGTCCATCCTGACGATGGCCTGATTCACTTCGCTCAGAGCGTGGTAGAGATTGCTCAGGCGCGCCGCACGTCGCTCACTGCGATCGCGACCCCGGGCCAGGACAAGCACCAGCAGTGCCAGCGCGAGACTGGCGATAGTGCCCGCGAACAGCAACAGCAGCGACTGCGCGGGAACCACAATGGCCGCCCGGAACGCGGGGGTCGTGCTCATCAGCAGCGTCCAGCTGCGAGTACCCACCTCCAGGACCTGCCGTCGCTGCAGTTCTCCCGCCTGCAGCCGCTCTGCGTGGGACACCGCGTCGGTGGCATACAAAACATTGGCCGGGTCAGCCAGATCACCATCGTGGATGTCCAGGTCGATTGCCGGATTGATCTCATTGCGCAATCCGGCCATCAGGTCGGTTACCCGGAAGGGGACATCGACAAAACCGATGATGTGTTCCCGCCTGGCAGCAACCGTATCGGCGGCCAGTCCCGCCGCATAGACCGGCAGGTACATGACAAACGAGGGGGACGGATCGCGCAGGCTGTCCTGTACCAGCCCAATGGGCCGGGTGATGACAATAGTGCCGCTGTCCCTGGCCAGCTCGGCCGCCTCCCGCGCCCTCGGCACCTGGTAGATATCCAGCCCGATCGCCGCCAGGTTATCCCCGGTCAGCGGCTCAATGTAGATGATCGGGGCCAGCAGGTCGCTGTCACTGCCGGGATGGATGTTGTAATCGACCGGCAACTGGGAGCGCACTCTTGCTGTGTGTGCGGCCAACTGCTCGCGCCGCACCAGCTCCACCCAGGCGACGCCCTGCAGACCGGCAACATCCGAGGTCGCGCGCAGGGCGCGGGTATAGGCCAGAAAGTCGCGGTACTGCACTTCCCGGGCACCCTGAAAGAGGCCCTGCAGACCGCGCATGACGATAGCGTAGGTATCCAGTTGACGCTTGATAACGGCGGCCAGCCGGTCCGCCTCAGCGACAAAGGCATTCTCGACCAGGGAGCGTTCACGCTGGCGGCTGTGCTCCCAGACGAGCACGCTGGCAGTCACTCCCACCACCAGCACCACCATGGCCAAAAGCCCAGGCAGAACCCCGGCATAGCGATGCCTGTGTACTGCATCCATGGCTGTTAACGCCTCACTTACAGCGACTACAATTTGGCCGCCTCGGGTGATGAAAGCACGCCGCAGCCTGCTTGGCAATGCCCTCACCGCAGGGTCGTGACCCGTGCCCGGAAACATCAGCAGGGCAGAATCCCAGCCGAGGCCGACAGCCTGAACCACGGGGTAATTTTTACACTATGCAGGGCTTGACGAGGGAGGCGCAAAAAAAGTTAAACTGCGGTTGCGGATTACAACAAGCACAATTTATCCGCGTAGTCCAACACGACGTGTTGCCACGGTGACCAGGCTGCCCCCACGGGCGCCCATAATAACGATTACGGAGCCTTACCATGCCGAAGAACCTTCGCACCCCCATAGCAGCAGCATTAATCGCCGCGGCACCGTTCCCGGTAATGTCCGTGGCGCAGGCCCAGACCCTGGCCCTGGAAGAGGTGGTCGTCACCGCCCAGCGGCGGGAGACCCTGCTCCAGGACACCCCTATCGCGATCACCGCGTTCAACGCCGAGAAAATCGCGGACCTCGGAATTTACAACGTCACTGACATCGGCAGCTTTGCGCCCAATACCAATATCCAGAAACAGCCATCCTCCAACTCCAACATGTCGATCTACATTCGCGGGGTAGGCAGCGGCGAGACTTCGCTGATGGTTGACCCGAAGACCAGCTTCTACCTGGACGGGGTCTACATGAGCAAGACCGTGGGCGCAGTCTTCGATATTGTCGACCTGCAGTCCGTGGAAGTACTGCGCGGCCCGCAGGGTACCCTGTTCGGACGCAACAGTACCGGCGGCGCCATTAACGTCACCACCATCAAGCCCACCGGCGAACTGGGCGGCAAACTTGAAGCCAGCGTCGGTAACGATGGCTACCGGCGCCTCTCCGGCTCGGTAGACCTGCCAAAGCTGGCCGATATGCTGTCGGTAAAACTGTCGGCGGCGAAGATGGAGTATGACGGCTGGGCCACGAATGACTGGCCAGAAGGCGAGCGCGACCTCGGCAGCGAAGACAACCAGTCCTACCGCCTGGCCCTGCGCCTGGAGCCAACGGATAACCTGATCATCGACTACACCTTCGACCGCACCGACAATCGCGGTGTACCCACACCGTTCCAGGTCACCAAGGTCAAGGACAGTATCTTCAACGGCTTTACCGACACACCCTTTCCCTACACCTTCCTGGGGGGGGAGATTTTCCAGCAGATGGCCGCCACCGTGGGCGACCCGAACAAGCGGCGCGAGCAGTTCACCCTGGATGGTGTCAGCGACGAGTGGCTGGAGGTGGACGGCCACAACCTGACGGTTTCCTGGGAGCTGGAACCGTTCATGATCAAGTATATCTACGCCAACCGGGAGACCGATTCCGGCTACGACTCCACTGACCTCGACGGCGGCGCCTACACCATGCGCGACCTGTTCTACGGCGGTGGCCAGTCCATTCCCACCCAGGGTTTCCAGGCCTCGATACCCGAGGGCGGGATCGAGCTGGAGACGCACGAACTGCAACTGATTGGCGATGCCATGAATGACCGGCTGCAGTACACCGTCGGCCTCTACTACTACGAAGAAGAGATCTACCAGGACAACCCGCAAACCTTCGCCCTGCCGATCCAGTTCCTTGTGGGCAGCGCCATCGGGGGCGCCTTTATCGGCGCCGGTTTCTGCCAGGACTTCGGCACCGGGCCGGTGTGCCAAGGCAGCCAGCGCCTGCCGCTGCCATTCCCCTTCCCGGGTGCGGATCCGAACCTGAACGGCTTCGTAGACTTCATTTACGGCCAGACCACCGAATCCAGCGCGGTCTACGGGCAGGCAACCTACTCTCTCACCGAGGACCTGGATATCACCGTCGGCCTGCGTTACACCGAGGACAAGCGCGACGGTTTCCTGTTCAACGAGACTCTGGGCCACACCAGTATCGACGACCGCCTCACCAATCGCGACAAGTGGGATGACCTGAGCTACCTGCTGACCCTGAACTACGCGGTCACCCCGGACATGAATGTCTACTTCACCCACTCCACCGGCTACAATGGTGGCGGCTTCAACTCCAGGGCTTCCAGTGTCACGGCCTGGGAGGAGGCCTATGATGAGGAGCAACTCGACTCCTACGAGCTGGGCCTGAAGTCCGACTGGCTGAACCAGCGCCTGCGGGTCAATGCCGCCCTGTTCTACAATGACTACCAGGACATGCAGATTGCCGTCTTCGAAGCGGGAAGCGGCGGTGCCTCCAGCCGGATCACCAATGCCGGGGAGTCGACATACCAGGGGCTTGAGGTGGAGCTTTTCGCCCTGCTCAGCGAAAACATCACCCTGGACCTGACCTATGGCTACCTGGATGCGGAGTTCGACGAATACAACGCCCGCAACCCGGTCACCAACCAGATCGAGAACATCGCCAGTGTCACCACGGTTACCCGGGCTCCGGAAAATACCGGCTCCCTGGGACTGCAGTACAGCCTGCCCAACACCGGAATGGGCGCCTTGAGCGCGCGGGTGGATGTCACCTATACCGACAGCATGACCTTCCATCCGTTCCAGAACCAGTTCGACACAGCGGACAGCCGCACGGTGGCCAACGCCCGCCTGACGCTGGATGAACTGTCCGTGGGAAATGGTGGCGAGCTGCGCCTGTCAGCCTGGGTCAAGAACTTCACCGACGAGGAGTACCGGGAGTGGGGTATCGACTTCGGCACCCTCGGCTTCGCCGGCAACGTCTGGAACCAGCCCCGCACCTTTGGTTTCGACGCGATCTATCGGTTCTGAGGGGGCGCCCAGCCGGGGGCGCCCAGCCGGGGGCGCCCAACCCAATCCCCGCTCTACCCAAGGGTCAGCCTCGCGCTGGCCCTTTTTTGTGCCTCCCATAGGCCACCGCACCACCCCCAACCCAAAAAGTTCATTTTTCTGCCACGAATCCGCCACGGCGCTGCAATAAACCAGACCCACCATCGACTAACAGCGGACTCGCGGGACATCGCGGGTCGCTGAGCGTACGGCGGCCACAGCAATGGGCCTGCGGCCGTGCTCAAATTCCACCTTCACAGCGTCAGTTTCAGTCCGGTCCCTGTCGCCGAGGGCACGGGCCCCGTGCCCTCCATTTCCGCGGACTACCAGTACGAGGTGCTGATTCCCTGGGGTACCTCCCTCGACAACACAGTGACGGACTACCTGGGTGACCCCGACACCCGCTCCAGCGCCGCACAACAGGCGCAGCAGGTCGGTATCGGCCACGACGGGATGTGGTTCTTCCCCTTCCGCGGCAGCAATACCCGTGGCCTGCTGGCGATCAACCACGAGTTCGGCGGCAACGGCACCGTGCTTGGCAAGGCTGCACCGGAGAGTGTTGCCGACGTCAACACATCCCAGCATGCCCACGGCATATCCGTCGTCGAGATTCGCAAGCAAAATGGCAGCTGGAAGCTGGTCAAGGGCAGCAAATATAACCGCAGGGTCCATGTCAACACGCCAGTCACCTTCAGCGGCCCGGTTGCGGGCAGCGATCTTATTGCCTCCGACAGCGTGCCCATGGGCACGGTCAACAACTGCGCCAACGGCTACACGCCGTGGGTCGCTGCAAGCACGAGGGCATCGCCATTGTTGAAGGCCGCGGCGGACGCATCGTTGGCCACATGGGGGACGACCAGCGCTTTGACTATATCTACAAGTTTGTCTCCGAGCGCAACTGGAAATCCATGCGCGCCCAGGGCATGAGCCCGCTGGATCACGGCACCCTGTATGCGGCAAAATTCAATGACGATGGCAGCGGTGACTGGCTGGAGCTTTCCCCCAACAATCCGGCCCTCGCCGGCATGAGCCTGGAAGAGATCCTGACTTTCGCCCGGGTCGCTGCCGACAAGGCCGGCGCCACCCCCATGGACCGCCCGGAGTGGACCACCGTGGCACCCAACGGCGACGTCTACTGTGCCTTGACCAACAACAGTGCGCGCACTGTGGCCGATGCCGCCAACCCGTTGGCACCCAACGCCGACGGCCATATCATCCGCTGGCACGACAGCGACCAGCACACGGGCCTGAGCTTTACCTGGGACATCTTCATCATCGCCCAGGACACCCACGCCGATGGTGACGAGCGCACCTTCTCCGACCCGGACGGCATCTGGATCGACCCCGACGGGCGCATCTTTATCCAGACCGACGGCGGCCAGAAGAAGGGGCTCAACAACCAGATGGTCGTTGCCAGCACCTACGACAGCGGTCCGGACATGGACGTGCGGCGGCTGTTCAGCGGCGTTACCAGTGATGAAATCACCGGCATCGCGGTTACGCCAGACCGGCGCACCATGTTCATCAATACCCAGCACCCGGGTAACGGGGATCCTACGCGAACCAATTTCCCGCCCCCACCGACGGTGTGACCATCCCCCGCGATTGCACCATCGTCATTACCCGCAAGGACGGTGGCATCATCGGTTCCTGATCATCGGGAGCCGACACATCAACCCCGCTACCGGCAACCGGTAGCGGGGTTTTTTATTGCGCCAGTCGCTGGGCCCGCAGGGGCATGTCCAGCGCCTGCAGAATCTTCATCCGCAATTGCTCATTGTAGTCCGGCATCGCCGCGAGGAACGCCCGCACTGTGGCCACAGCCTCCGCGGAATGGTGGTTCTCCAGCGTAGCGTGCAACCAGCCCGAGGGGAAAAAGATATCTCCTGTCACCTGGATTTCCTCCAGCAGCTCCAGGCTGGGGAGGATATAGCGCACCGAATGCGCGGTACGCGAAGGATGGTGGAGATAACCCAGTGCATCCAGCACCCAGTTCTCGGTAGTCCGGTTGCCGGGTTCCGCCAGGCTGGCAAAGAAACGGTCGCGGACAGCGGGGTCTGGCGCCAGCGCCGGTGCCAGAAACGCCAGTCGACGCCTGCTGTCGGGGTTGCCGGTCTTTGCCAGCTGCGCGCTGACAATGGCCTGCGCCTGCTCCGGCAAGCGCAGGGCAAGACGCTCGACGAGACGGATACGGTCGTTTTCGGACAACTGCAGCCCGGGCACGGAGGCCTCGCCCCGCCAGATCGCCAGCAAACGCTGCAGCGACTCCGCCTCCACGGCCAACAGCGACAGGCTGTCGAACAACAGTCTGATGCGGCCGGCTTCATCGCTGGCGGCCATACCCGCCCATAACACAGCCTCCAGGCGCGGCTGCAGCTTGCCACGGGCTGCATCCGGCAACAATGACTGCTGCAGGCGGCTGAGCTGAGACAGGGCGGTCGCCAGCAGAAGCTGGTTGGGCTCTTCCGCCACGATGTCCAGCAGCGCGTCGGCGTAAGCCGGGGCACTGATGTCCGCGCCGGCCAGCACCCCCTCGTACAGGTCCAGCAGCAGTCGCCCCCTGTCCACCAGCGCCAGATCCTGCCAGCCGTCAAGATCAGCCAGCCGCGCCGGCCGCGGGCCATAGAAAAGCGCCTCATCCTCTACCTGCAGGGAAGGCTCGGGAAATCCGCTGCCGTGTACCCAGACCTCGCTCCAGGCTCGCAGGTCCACCTCGGTCAGCGGATCCAGAATTGTCACCAGCGCCGGCCAGCTGGCATTGCCGTGAGCGTACCGGGAAAGATACTCCCGCATGCCGCGACGGAATGCTTCCTCCCCCACTATCCGCTCCAGCTGCCGCATCATGATCGGCGCCTTGTTGTAGATAATGGGGCCGTACATCTGCCCGGCTTCGTTCAGATTACCCAGGTGCTGGCGGATAGGGTTCGCCCCCGCCGAGCGGTCAACAGCATAGGCAGCGGGATAGTGGCGCAGCAGGAAGCCCAGCTCGTGGTCCATGTCGGGAAATTCGGGATTCACCATTTTCGCCGCCATGAAGTTGGCGAACACTTCCTTGGTCCAGACATCATTGAACCAGCGCATGGTCACCAGGTTGCCAAACCACATGTGGGCGACTTCGTGGGCGATCAGGCTGGCCCGGCGCAGCAGCTCCTCGTCGGTCGGGTTCTCATCCAGCAACAGCAACTCGGCCCGGTACTGGATGGCGCCAACATGCTCCATGCCGCCGTACTGGAATGCCGGTATCAGCGCGAAGTCGAGCTTTGCGAACGGGTAGGCAATACCAGTGTAGTCCTCCAGCCAGGCAACCGCCGCCCGGTGCTGGGCAAAAATGGCATCCAGGTTGCGGGCGAGCATGTCGGGGTCGGTTTCCCGGTGCAGCAGGGTCATGTCGCGCTCGCCCCAGGACTGGGATACAGCGTCAAAGCGCCCGGCGACAAAAGCAAACAGGTAGGAACTGACCGGCTCGGTGACCGCAAACCGGTACCGGGTGGCCCCCGCGTCCGGCGCCGCGACCAGTAGCGGACCGTTGGCCAGCGCAGTCCAGTCGGTGGGCAGCCTGAGGCTGAGCTCCCAGGTCGCCTTCAGGTCGGGCTGGTCGAACAACGGGAAGGCAGTGCGGGCGCGGTCCGGCACGAACAGGGTATAGAGATAATCCGGATTGCGGTTGAGAGCGCTGTCGCCGGCAACGAAGGTTATTGCCACTGTATTGGTGCCGGTACGCAGGGATGTCGCCGGCAGCACAATATGCTCGCGCTGCGGCAGCGCTGTCAGCGCCCTGCCGTTGACCACCAGTGTTTTCACTGCCTCCGCCCCGGCCCGAAAGTCGAGCTGCAGGGGAGCACTGGCATTGGCGAGGGTAAACCGGATCTCCATCTCACCGTGAATCGGCTGCGATTGCTGCGCAGGGATGTCGAAGTACAGACTGTAATGCAGACCCGCCAGGCGCTCGGCGCGGTGTTCCGCCAGCGCCAGTGACACCCCCGGCTCTACCGGCAACTCATCCACCTGCCCGCAGGCCCCCAACAACACCACCAGCCACCCAATCCATACGCGCATCGACTCTCCTCCCAGCCGCTACTATACGCCGCCTTCGCCGTTTCGCGAGCACAAGCGGGCGCACAGTTAACCGCCAGTGTATTTGCTGTTAACATCGCACCCCTGACCGCCAAACGGACTAACAAACATGCTGTCGCGACTGGCCGCCCGGAACCGGGCCGCCGCCCTGCTCTGCTGTTCCCTGCTCCTTGCCGCCTGCACCGACGGCCCCTGGAACAATCCACACCCGCCCGCGCCTGCAGGCCTGATCACCTACCAGTCGATGATATCGCCGGCGCCACCGAAACACCTGGATCCTGCCATTTCCTACGCCTCGGATGAATCGCTTATCCTGATGCAGATCTACGAGCCGCCCATGGGTTACCACTTCCTGAAACGCCCCTACCAACTGATTCCCCTGGGCGCCGAGGCTCTTCCCGACATCACCTACCTGAACGCGAACGGCGACGAAATCGATCCCGACCTCGAGGAAGTGGCGTTTTCCCGCTACCGGCTGACCGTGCGCGCGGACGCCCGCTATCAGCCGCATCCGGCCTTTGCAGTCGACGAATCGGGAGCCCCGCGCTATGTTTTCAGCGATCCGCGGGAGGGGCGCAGCTTCAGCCAGATAGGCGATTTTCCCCACACCGGCTCCCGCGCCGTCCACGCCAATGACTACGTCTACGCGATCAAGCGCCTGGCCGACCCCTTCAACGGCTCGCCCATGCTCGGCTTCATGGCCCAGTACATTGTCGGCATGACGGAATTCTCTGAGCGCCTGCAGGACGTGCAGCGGGACGGCTGGCTGGATCTCGACCAGTACCCGATGCAGGGACTGGAGGTGATCGACGAGCACACTTTCGAGATCACCATCATCGGCCGCTACCCGCAGTTCCGCTATTGGCTGGCGATGCATTTCTTCTCGCCCATTCCTCCCGAGGTGGATCGTTTTTTCCATAACCCGGGGTTTATCGATCGCAACCTGACCCTGGACTGGTGGCCGGTGGGCAGCGGTCCGTTCATGATGGTGAAGAACGACCCGAACAGCGAGATTGTGCTGGAGCGCAACCCCAATTTCCGCGAGGACTACTACCCCAGCGAGGGCGAGCCAGGTGATGCGGAGGCGGGTCTGCTGGACGATGCCGGCAAGCGCCTGCCGCTGGTAGACCGGGCGGTATTCCGGCTGGAAAAGGAAGTGCTCTCCCTCTGGACCAAGTTCCTGCAGGGCTACTACGACCGCTCCGGAGAGAACCATGGCAACACCAACCGCGTGTTTGACCAGGCTTTCGTGGTCGGCCCCGACGGCGTGGAACTGAGCGCGGAAATGGCCGACCGCAATATCAGCGTATCACCGGATGTGAAGCCCGCCCTCTACTACTATGGCTTCAACATGCGCGACCCGGTGGTGGGCGGCTACAGCGAGGAAAAGCGCAAGCTGCGCCGGGCACTGCAGATCGCTTTTGATACCGAGGAATACCTGAACATTTTCTACAAGGGCAACGGTATTGCCGCCCATATGCCGATACCGCCCGGCATTCCCGGGTTTGTCGAAGGCGAGGCAGGTATCAATCCCTACGTCTATGACTGGGTGGACGGCAAACCGAAGCGCAAGTCGATTGAACACGCGCGGCAGCTGCTGGTGGAAGCGGGCTATCCCAACGGCCGGGACGCCCGCACCGGCGAGCCCCTGAAGATCTTCATTGATGTCCAGAGCCAGGCCATCTCCAATACCAGCATGAACTGGATCGACCGCGCCTTCGCCCGTATCGGGGTGCAGGTGGAATATCGGCCGGCGGACTGGAACCGCACCCGGGAAAAACTGCTCACCGGCAATACCCAGATCTTCTCTCACGGCTGGCTGGCGGACTATCCCGACCCGGAGAACTTCCTGTTCCTGCTGTTCGGCCCGGAGAGCCCGCTGATCTGCAAATGCGACGGCGCCAACAACGCCAACTACGCGTCGGAAGAGTACGATGAGCTGTTTCGCGAGATGCGCGTGCTGCCCCCGGGCCCGAAGCGCGAAACCATTGTCGCCAGGATGGTGGAGCTGTTCCGTGAAGACGCAGTCTGGCTGTTCGCCTACTATCCAAAGGACATCTACCTGAACAACAGCTGGGTGCACAACAACAAGCGCCACGGAATCTCCAAGAGCACGCTCAAGTACGTGCGCATCGACGAATCGCTGCGCGAGCAGAAGCGCGCCGAGTGGAACCAGCCAGTGATCTGGCCGCTGTACGCCGGAGCCGTGCTGCTGCTCGCGCTGCTGCTGCCGGGAATAATCGCCTACCGCCGCCGCCTCAGGGCGACTGCGCGCCAATAACAGGATCTCCCCATGTTTGCCTACATTGTTCGTCGGTTGCTGTATGCCATTCCCATCCTCATCGGCGTCAACCTGCTGACCTTCACCCTGTTCTTCGTGGTCAACTCCCCGGACGACATGGCCGCGTCTCAACTCGGCGACAAGTACGTCACCCCCGAGGCCATCGAAAACTGGAAGCAAAAGAACGGCTACGACAAGCCGCTGTTCCTGAACCCCGACGCCGCCGGGGTGGCACGCCTTACCGAGACAATCTTCTTCGACAAGTCCGTGCGCCTGTTCGTCTTTGACTTCGGCCGCTCGGAAAGCGGCCGCGACATCACCACCGACGTCGCCTCCCGCATGTGGCCCAGCCTGGCCGTGGCGCTGCCCACGTTCCTGGTGGGCATCGGCGTCAACATCTGCGTGGCGCTGATGGTGGTGATGTTCCACGGTACCCGGCTGGATCGCGGCGCCGTATTCCTGTTCGTGGCGCTGATGTCGATTTCCTACCTGTTCTATATCATCGGCGGCCAGTTCCTGATCGCCAAGACCTGGCGCCTGGTGCCCATTTCCGGCTTCCACGCCGAGGGCCAGGTGTGGAAATTCCTGATCCTGCCGGTGCTGGTGGGTGTGGTCGCTGGCATTGGCGCCGGCGCACGCTGGTACCGCACCCTGTTTTTGGAGGAAGCCAACCAGGACTACGTCCGTACCGCCCGCGCCAAGGGCTGCAGCGAGCTCAGCATCCTGTTCCGGCACATTCTCCCCAATGCCCTGATCCCCATCCTCACCGGGGTCGTGGTATTGATTCCCTCCCTGTTCATGGGCAGTCTGTTGATCGAGTCGTTCTTCGGCATCCCGGGGTTGGGCAGCTACATGCTCGACGCCATCAATTCCCAGGATTTTGCCATCGTTCGCAGCATGGTCTTCATCGGCTCCGTCCTCTACATCCTCGGTCTGCTCCTGACCGACATTTCCTACACCTGGGCTGATCCCCGGGTACGACTGTCCTGAGGGCGTGGTGCTGATGAAACCCGTGATTCTCTGGTCCGACGCCCTGATCTATCTATTGGTGATTGCGCTGGCCTGCTTTTTTTACCGCCTGCGCAAGGACCCCCAGACCCGTGAGCGCTGGGCAGAAGTGTTCAGTTCGAAACTGGGCATGGTTACTTTCACCGTCATTGCCGCCTACATCGCAATCGCCCTGCTGGACTCCCTGCACTTTCGCCGCGCCCTGGAGAACCCGGAGGGCATGGCCGTCGAGGAGGTGTTCTATGACAACAAGGTCAGCAGCGTCTTTGACCTGCTGACCGGAGGCATGGGCGACCGTTTCGAACGCACCTATTCGGCCCCCTTTGCACTGATCTCCTTTGAGAAGGAAAATCTCAAGGACGCACAGGGCCAGGATATTCGCGATTACCCGCCCCTGCGCCACGCCGGTCAACATCTGGCCGACCCGTCCCTTCGCGGCGCGGACATCCTGGGCAAGACTTTCACTGCCCTGTTCTGGGGTCTGCTGCTGTCGGCGCTGCTGATCGGCCCCCAGTGGCTGCTGCTGCGCCGCAGCCGCTACCCCTGGCACGCCTCCTGGGTGGTGCAGGGGGTGATTCTTTGCGGCGGTGTCTGGATCGTCAGCCTGAGCCGCTACTATCACATCCTGGGCACCGACCTCGGCGGCGCCGATGTGCTCTACCAGTCGCTCAAGGGCATTCGCACCGGGGTGCTGCTGGGCACCCTGGCGACCCTGATCATGCTGCCGATCGCGGTGACGCTCGGGGTCATGGCCGGTTACTTCAAGGGCTGGGTAGACGATGTGGTGCAGTACCTGTACACCACCCTGAGCTCTATCCCCGGCATCCTGCTGATCGCCGCCTCAGTGCTGCTGTTCCAGGTCTACATCGACCTCAATCCGGACTTCTTTGCGGTCGGCATGGAGAAGGCGGATGCCAAGTTCATCGCTCTGTGCTTTATTCTCGGGGTCACCAGCTGGGCTACCCTGTGCCGCCTGATCCGGGCGGAAACCCTGAAGATCAGCCAGCTTGGGTATGTGCAGGCGGCCCACGCCTTCGGTGTCAGCCATACCCGTATCCTCGCGCGCCATGTGCTGCCCAACGTGGTACACATTATTCTCATTACCTTCGTGCTGGACTTCAGCGCCCTGGTGCTGGCGGAAGCCGTGCTGTCCTATATCGGGGTCGGCGTGGATCCGTCCATGGGCAGCTGGGGCAACATGATCAACGGCGCCCGCTCCGAGCTGTCGCGCGAGCCCACCATCTGGTGGACCCTGAGCGGCGCGTTCTTCTTCATGTTCGCGCTGGTGCTGGCGGCCAACCTGTTCTCCGATCTGGTGCGCGACGCCTTCGATCCGCGTACCAGCCTGCGGAGGGTAGACGCATGAACGCCCCCAAACAGCAGCAAACGGCCGGCAGCGTCTGCATGCGGGTCTCCAACCTGACCGTCGTCCTTGCCGAGAGCGGCGAACCCATCGTCAGGGACGTCAGTTTTGAGCTCACGGCGGGGCAGATTTTCGCCCTGGTGGGCGAGTCAGGCAGCGGCAAGTCCGTGACCTCGCTGGCCGCCATGCGACTGCTGCCCGACGCCCTGAAAATAAACGCCGGCAGGGTCGATGTCGAAGGCACGGACCTGTTCGCCCTGTCCGAGGCACGGATGCAGGAGATCCGCGGCCGCAAGGTCGCGATGATTTTCCAGAACGCGATGAGCGCCCTGAACCCGGTCCAAACCGTGGGTGCCCAGGTGGCCGAGACCCTGAAATTGCACACGCCGCTGCGGGGCGCAGCCCTGCGCCAGCGCGTTGTGCAGTTGTTCACTGAAGTGGGCATCCCCGATCCGGAACAGCGCTTCGGTTTTTTCCCGCACCAGCTCTCTGGCGGCCAACAGCAGCGGGTCATGATTGCCATGGCACTGGCCTGCGAACCGGATGTGCTGATCGCCGACGAGCCCACCACCGCGCTGGATGTCACCATCCAGCTGCAGGTGCTGAACCTGATCCGCGAGCTGACCCGCTCGCGCCAGCTGGCGGTGCTGTTGATCACCCACGACATGGGCGTGGTCAGGAACACGGCCGATGCCGTGGCGGTGATGTATCGCGGAGAGCTGATCGAGCGCGCCAGCGTCGACCAGTTCTTCCACAATCCACAGCAGGCCTACAGCCGCAAGCTGATCGATGCCCTGCCCGACCTCGGGCACTTTCGCGCGGCAGCGACCGAGGAACCGCTGCTGGTGCTGAAGGACGTCAAGGTGCATTTCCCCATCCGCCAGGGCCTGCTGCAGCGCACTGTGGATTATACCCGCGCCGTGGACGGCGTTTCCCTGGCGATTGGCCGCGGCGAGACCTTCGCCCTGGTGGGGGAATCAGGCAGCGGCAAGTCCACACTGGGCCGGGCGATTCTCAACCTGGAAGACATTGCCGGCGGTGAAATCCTGTTTCGCGGCGAACCCATCCAGGGCATTGGCCGCAGCGCCATGCTGCCCTATCGCAAGCAGATCCAGGTGATTTTCCAGAACCCGTTTTCCTCCATGAATCCGCGCATGACCGTCGGCGACATCATCGCCGAGGGCATGATCAGCCTCGGTCTGGCGCTGTCGGAGGATGCGCGCAATGAACGCATCCGGGAATTGCTGGAGCGGGTGCAGTTGGGTGCGGAACACGCCCGCCGCTACCCGCACGAATTCTCCGGTGGTCAGCTGCAGCGGATAGCGATAGCGCGGGCCCTGGCGGTAAACCCGGAACTGATCGTCTGCGATGAACCCACCAGTGCGCTGGATGTGTCCATTCGTGCCGAGGTGCTGGAACTGCTGGCGGAGCTGCAACGGGAGTTCGGGGTGTCCTACCTGTTCATCACCCACGACCTGTCGATTGTCCCGACCCTCGCACACAAGGTTGGCGTCATGCAATTGGGGAAACTGGTGGAACAGGGTAGCGCGGAGCAGATCCTGACCGCCCCGCAACACCCCTATACCCGGGCACTGCTGGCTGCAGTGCCCCGGCTGGAGGACTGACCGCTACATCACGCCGTAGGCAATCATCGCCGCTGCCACCTTGTTGAAGCCGGCGATGTTGGCCCCCTTGAAGTAGTCGATATGGCCGTCAGCCGCCGTGCCAAACTCCACGCACTGGTCGTGGACACCGCGGATTATCCGGCGCAGGTGCTGATCCACCTCGGCACGGGTCCACTGTAAACGCAGGCTGTTCTGGCTCATTTCCAGGCCGGAGACCGATACACCGCCAGCATTGGCGGCCTTGCCGGGGGCGTGCAGCAGGGTCTTGCTGGCCTGAATGACGCGAATGGCTTCCGGGGTGGTGGGCATGTTGGCCCCCTCGGACAAGCCGCGGCAACCGTTGTCGATCAGGGTCCTGGCATCGTCCGCGGTGATTTCGTTCTGGGTCGCGCAGGGGAACGCCAGGTCGCAGGGCACCCCCCAGGGGCGCTCACCCTCATGGTAGGTACCGCCAAATTCGCGAACGTACTCTTCGATACGGCCGCGTCGCTTGCTCTTCAATTCCATGATCCACTGCAGCTTGTCATGGGTCAGGCCTTCGGGATCGTAGATAAAGCCGGAGGAGTCAGACATGGTGACCACCTTGCCACCCATGCCGATCAGTTTTTCGGCACAGTAAGTCGCCACATTGCCGGAACCGGAGACCACACAGATGCGCCCCTCAATGGTTTCCTGGTGATGCGCGAGCATCTCTTCCATCATGTAGACCGCACCGTAGCCGGTAGCCTCGGAACGAATGCGGCTGCCGCCAAATTCCAGCGCCTTGCCCGTCAACACGCCCTCGAAGCGACCGACAATGCGCTTGTACTGCCCGAACATGTAGCCTACCTCGCGAGCGCCGACACCGATGTCACCCGCAGGCACATCCGTATCCGGACCAATATGCTTGTACAACTCGGTCATGAATGCCTGGCAGAAGCGCATGATTTCACGCTCGCTCTTTTCCTTGGGATTGAAGTCTGCGCCGCCCTTGCCGCCCCCCATGGGCAGGCCGGTCAGGCTGTTCTTGAACACCTGCTCAAAGGCGAGAAACTTGAGTACCGACTGATTGACGGACGGATGGAAACGAATTCCGCCCTTGTAGGGACCAATGGCGTTGTTCTGCTGGATACGAAAGCCGCGATTGACCCTGATCTCGCCCCTGTCGTCCTCCCACACCACGCGAAAGCTGACGATGCGGTCGGGCTCGGTCATCCGCTCGAGAATCTTGAGTTCCTGGAAAATGGGTTTGTCGGCAATGTAGGGGATGATATCCATCGCCACTTCATGTACCGCCTGCAGGAATTCCGGCTCCCCGGGATTGCGGCGTTCCACCCCCGCCATGAATGTGGCCAGGTCGTCGGCTTGATGTGAATTCACGCTATTCTTCTCCTTGTTGTGATCGCTGCAACCCGGCAAATGCCGAACCTGGCGCCCGCTGTCCGCCAGAGACAGCTTAGCCGCGCAAATGACCGGCGTCCAATACCCTGCGCGAGGCAGCCCACGGCGCAGCGGCCGCCATTCGTCGCACTATCGGTAATATTCACCGCATCCGGCCTTGAGACAATAGACCCTGCTTGGGATTATTCAAGCAATACAACAGGGGAACAAGAACATGAACCCACACGCTCTGTTTCGCGCCAGCGCCCTTTCCGCTGCGATTGCCGGCATTGTCCAGCCAGGCACCACGGTGGCCCAGCCGGGAGCGCTGGAGGAAGTGATCGTCACGGCCACCCGTCGCGCAGAGTCGGTGCAGGATATCCCGATCAACATCACCGCCCTGTCCGCGGACATGATCGAGCGCGAGCGCCTGACGAATCTGGCGGAGGTGTCGCGCCGGGTACCGGGCATGACCGTCGTCGACCAGGGCGCGCGCGGAGGCGACATCCTGACCGTGCGCGGCCTCAACGTGGACTCCCTCAACGCCTCGGAGGTTCTCGGCAACAGTGGTGGCGATACCGTGGCCACCTATGTCGGCGAAATTCCCCTCTACATCGACCTCAAGCTCAATGACATGGAGCGGGTCGAGGTGCTGATCGGGCCCCAGGGAACCCTGTACGGCGCCGGCACCCTCGGTGGCGCAGTGCGCTTCATCCCCCGCAAGCCCGACCCGGAGGCCCTGGCCCTGGAGTTGCGCGGCGAGCTTTACGACCTCAGCCAGTCCTCGGACCTGGGCACCGAGGGCGGCCTGACCATCAACATACCGCTGCTGGACGACAGGTTGGCCATGCGTGCCTCGGTGGACTTCACCGACGACCCGGGCTTTATCGACTACAACTTCCTGGTGCGCAGGCCGGGCATATCGCTGCCACAACCGGATTTCGGTGACCCGGACGCGGTGCGGAACAACCTGCGCCGACAGGCAGATGCGAACACCGAGGAAACACTGTCTGGCCGCGTCGCCCTGCGCTACAGGGGCGAACAGATCGACGGCACGCTCACCTACTATTATCAGAACATGGACGTGGGCGCCCGCCAGATCAATCATCGGGAAGCGTTTGGCACCGGCAGGTACGAAGCGGCCCACCGCTACCTGGAGCCAAATGAACGGGAAAACCAGCTGCTGGCACTGGAACTGGTGGCCGATCTGGGATTTGCCGAACTCACCTCGGCCACGGGAGTATCGCGCTACGAGGAGCAGGGTCAACGGGACCAGACCGACCTGTTGCTCAACTTTGAGTACGGCTACGAGGAATTCCCCGCCTTTGCCGCTTTCACTCGCGAGGACGCCGAGGAAGACCGACTCAACCAGGAACTGCGCCTTGTGTCCACCAGTGAAGGCCCGCTGACCTGGATCGCGGGACTGTTCTACAACAAATCCGAGCTGGACGCCCTGTCGCGGGAATTCACCCCGGGCTTCGACCAATTCGCAGTGGACAACTTCGGCGGTGTGCAGCTGCGCCCGGATGCCCTTGAATACATCGAGATCACGGCAAACAGCCTGACCGAGAAAGCGGTGTTCGGTGAGATCGGCTACCAGATTACCGACGCCTGGCAGGTGACCCTGGGGGCGCGCTACTTCGAGTATGAAAGTGACATCGGGACCGGCTTCGACCTGCCGCTGCTGAACACGGTGTTTTTTGGCGCACCTCCCGACCTGATCGACCCGATCCTGCAAAGCAACAGCGTCGAGGACGACGGCAGCCTGTTCAAATTCAATACCTCCTATCACTTTACCGATGACATCATGGCCTTCTTCACCATCAGCGAGGGCTACCGCATCGGCGGTCTCAACTCGGTTCCGGAATGCCCCGACCCGCTGCCTCCCGGTGTGCAGAACGTCTGCGCCCTGCCGGATGAAGTCCTGATCGAGCCGGACAAGACCGTGAACTACGAACTGGGCCTGCACTCGCAGTTCGGCGAACACATCCTGTTCAACGCGTCGCTGTTCTATATCGACTGGGACGACATCCAGGTGGCCGACGTCACCGCCAACGGCGGCCTGCCGATTATCGGCAACGGCAACTCGGCCCGCAGCATGGGCGTGGAAATGGCCGGCCAGTGGCTGCTCACTGACCGCATCACCCTGATGGGCTCCTACGCCTACACCGACGCCGAGCTGGCGGAGGATGCACCCGGGCTGGTGGATGGCGAGGATGCCCTTGATGGCGACCGCCTGGCCGGCACACCGGAGCATCAGGGCAGCCTGGCACTGAACTATGCCATCCCGCTGGCGGACGGCAGCGAGGTGGAGCTGGACTGGTCAATGACCGCCACCGGCGACATCCTCACCAAGGTGGGTAACCGCAACAATGGCGAGACACTGCCAGGCTACGCCCTGCACAACGTGTCCGCCAGCTGGTACAAGGATGCCTGGACCCTGACCGTGTATGCCGATAATGTCTTCGACAAGTACGCCGAGACCTCCGTGCGCCAGGACAGCAGCTTTATCCGCCAGGTCGGCGACGTGGATCTGCGTCGCTACTACAAGAACGTGAACCGGCCGCGGCAGACGGGCCTGCGGCTGGTGTACCGCTTCTGAACGCAGGGGCCACCGCCGCGCAACTCCAGCGCGAAGCCGAGGCCGCACTGAACAGGGGCCGCCTGCGGGAGGCCCACGCGCTGTGCCTGGAAATCCTGCGCACGGACCCGGAGCATGCCGATGCCTGGTTCCTCTGCGGGGTGATTGCCGCCCACAATGGCCAGCGGGAAAAAGCCCTGCAGATAATCGAGCGGGCAACGGCGCTGGCACCGGGGCAGGCCGAGTACCACGCCGAGGCGGGCAAAGTCCTGATTGCCCTGCGCCGTCATCGGGAGGCGCTGCTGGCGGCGGAGCAGGCGCTGGCCTGCGGGCCCCGGCGTGCCAGTACCTGGAACACCCTGGGGACGGTATTCAGTCACGCGGGTGAACACCAGCGGGCCCTGTCCTGCTTTGACGCCGCCTGCGCCCGACTGGCGGAGGGGGCAGCGGCGGGCCTTGGCCCCGAGTGGCAGGCAGACCTCCATTTCAACCTGGGAGCGAGCAGCAAGTTTTGTGGCGATTTCGCCGCGGCGAGGCAGGCCTATGAGCGGGCCATTGCCCTGCAGCCCACCCATTTTCGGGCCCACGCCGGCCTTGCGCAGCTGGGCCCCGGACAGCCCGGCGGCCACCACCTGGAGCGGCTGGAACCGTTGCGGGAGCAGGTGCGCACGGCGGAGGACCAGCTCAACCTGGGTCACGCCATAGCCCGGGAACGGGAGGACACGGGGGACTACGCGGGAGCCATGCGGGCCCTGCAGTGGGCCAAGCAGCGCCTGCGCTCGCAGCTCAACTACAACGTGGCCGACGACGAAGCCCTGCTGAGCGCCATCGCGACCCTGTTTGGGCGCGATCAGTTCGGAACGGGGAAAAACGGTCTTGAATCAGAGGAGCCAATATTTATCGTCGGCATGCCGCGCACCGGCACCACCCTGGTGGAGCAAATCCTCGGCGCCCACAGTGCGGTCTACGCCGCCGGAGAACTGCCCCACTTCCCGCTGGCGGTGAAGCGCCTGGCCGCGACGCCGGGCAGCGAGGTGCTCAATATCGACACCCTGGGGGCGGGGCTGATGCTGGATCCCAAAGCCCTGGGCCGTCACTACCTCGACAACACCCGGCCGCGAACCGGAAACACTGCACATTTCATCGACAAACTGCCGCTCAACTTTGCCTACCTCGGCCTGATCCGCCGCGCCCTGCCGCGGGCCCGCTTCATCTGCCTGCGACGCAACCCGCTGGACACCTGCCTGAGCAACTACCGGCAGCCGTTCGCCAGCAACTTCCCCTACTATCGCTATGCCCTGGACCTGGAGGACTGCGGGCGCTACTACCTGGCCTTCGACCGGCTGATCAGGCACTGGCAGGCGGTACTGCCCGGCGGCCTGCTGGAGGTCCACTACGAGGCGCTGATCGACGATGTCGAAACAGAGGCAAGGCGCCTGCTCGGCTGGTGCGGGCTGCCCTGGGAGCCCGCATGCCTTGCGTTCCAGCACCAGGCCGGGGCGGTCGCCACCGCCAGTGCGGTACAGGTCAGGCGGGGCATTTATCGCGACGGGCTCGAGCGCTGGCGCCACTACGGCGAGGCCGTGGCGTCACTGCAGGCCTTGCTGGAGCGCGGCGGCAAGATCTGACAGGCCACTATCTCGGCGGATCCACCCGCTGCCCCGTGGACTGGTTGACGCGGAACCAGCCGGCGACGGAATAGCGGTCGCGGGTGGCGGGCAATACCTCGTGCGGAAACTCCTCGCTCAGGAACACAACTACAGTACCCAGGCCAGGCAATATCTTCAGGCTCGCGCTTGCATCATCCTCGTCATACAGCACCAGCTCACCGCCATCCGCCAGCTGCCAGTCCGGATTCAGGTACACCACCAGCGACAGGACGCGGTTGGCCTCGCCGCGAAAAGCGTCCAGATGCTTGCGGTAGAAGTCGCCGGGGCGGTAGTGGGCAAAGTGGCTCTCGAAGGAGAACAGGCCCAGCAGCAGCTCACGGTTGAGGAAGCGCTGCAGCCGTCCCGCCCAGTCCAGCCAGTCCCGGCCGGCAGCAGACTCGCCGTTGATCCAGCAGATCTCGTCGGTGCGCACGAAGTCATTCAGGGTATGGGCCTGCTGGCGACCGACCCCCGCCCGGGAAAAGCGGGCGTCATTCATCTCTGCCAGGTGGCCCTGCAGGCTGGCCGTCAGAGACCGCGGCAGGGCATCCGGACACACAGTGAAACCGCGCTCGCGCAGGTCCCGGACGATACGGCGAAACAGCTGCTCCTCATTGCAGGCCAGCGCCGCCGGCGCCAGATCAGGCAGGGCACTCACCGGCCGCGCTGCTCCAGGCGCTGGTGGAATTCGGCCATGATCAGCATGTACAGTTCCTTGCCCAGGTAGGCATCTTCCACCTTGTGCTCAATGCTGGGATTGTCGTTGACCTCCATGACATAGACCTGCTGACCTTTCTGCTTGATATCGACGCCGTACAGGCCCTTGCCGACCACCTTGCAGGCCTTGAGCGCCGCATCCAGCACCACCTTGGGCACCTCGAAGGTCGGCAAGGTTTCGTAGCCACCGGAGGCGAAGCGCTTGGCCCCGTGATTGTAGATCTGCCAGTGATCCCGGGCCATGTGGTAGCGGCAGGCGTAGATCGCGCGCCCCGCCAGTACACCCACCCGCCAGTCGAAATCCGTGTACATGAACTCCTGCACCAGCACCAGGGCGGTATCGCTCAGCAGCTCCCGCAACCGGGATGCCAGCTCGTCACGGTTGGCCACCTTGTAGATACCCTTGGAGAAGGAACCCTCGGGCATCTTCAGTATGCAGGGATAGCTGAACTGGGCCTCTATCTCATCCAGTTCCGCCTCGGAGACGCCGATGACGCTGCGGGTCTTCAGTGACGGCACCCGGTGGTAACTGAAGGCGTCGTGCAGGAATACCTTGTTGCAGCAGCGCAGAATGGAGGTGGAGTCGTCGATCACCACCAGTCCCTCGCGCTCAGCCTTGCGTGCCAGGCGGTAGGTATGATGATCGATCGCCGTGGTTTCACGAATGAACAGCGCATCGTACTGGGCGATCTGTGAGGCCTGGCTGGCGGTGATGGTTTCGGCCTGCATGCCGACCTTGGCCGCGGCCTTGATAAAACGCTTGATCGCTTCCGCATCGCTGGGCGGGATGGCCTCGTCGGGGTTGACCAGGATGGCCAGGTCCCAGCGGCTTTGCTTGCGCGAACCAGAGCTGCGCCAGACGCGTTCGGTGAAGGTCTGCAGACGCTGCTGAAACAGGTCGCGTTCACTCCCGGTCAGGCGATTGTAGCTGTGGCGCCGCACCACCAGCTGCAGGCCATCACCATTGCGTGCAAGACTGAAGTAGAGAATGGGAGCGGGGTAGCGCTCGAAAAGGCGCCGCACCGGTTGCCGCAGGCGCTCATCCCCGGTCCAGCCGAAGTACGCCAGGAACTCCCGCGACTCGCCTTCCTGCAGCGGGTCAGGGGCGAATGCCGCCAGGTTGATATCGTCGTCCGGCCCCAGGGTGAGATCGCGCAGATCATTGATCGTGCTGACGCTGGGCAGCACCTTGTGCTGCCGCGCCTCCGCCAGCAGGGAACAGTAATAGCCGCGGCTCAGGTAGTACTCGGTATCACAGAGATTGATCAGCCGGGTCTTGGGCTCATTGCGCTTGGGGAACTCCACCAGATAGCGTTCGAAGGAGATGACTTCGAGCGCATCACTGGCCAGCCGCGGATCTTCTTCATCGACAACAATAATGGTCTTGTGCATACAGCCCCCCGTCAGGCCAGAGTCGCAAGGTATTCCTTGCGGAACGCTTTCATGTTCGCCAGCCCATCGGAGTGCAGCAACTGCACCCAGTCCGGGTTGGCCAGCAATGCCCTGCCCACGGCCACCAGATCGAACTCCCCTGCCTGCAGCCGCTGCAGCAGTTCATCCAGGCTGGCCGGCTCGGCTTCGCGGAAAGTGGTCTCCCCGGCTTTTGGAATGAAGTCGGCATTGAGCCCCACACTGCCGACGGTGATGGTCGGCTTGCGCATGCCACCGACGTGCCACAGCTGCGGGGCGATCTTGCCACCCTCGGCGTGCACCGCCTCCACCACCCGGCGCCAGCCAGCGAGGCGTTCCTCGCCGTGAAAATAAGGCACGTCCGGGTAGCCGCTGGCGGCAATGTGTCCGACGCAGGTACCTTCGGTGATGATCAACCCGGTCCCGCCCGCCGCCCGCCGCCGGTAATATTCCACCACGTTATCCCCCGGCACATTCCCCGGGGAAAAATTGCGGGTCATCGGCGCCATGACCACGCGATTGCGCAAACTGAGGTTGCCCAGTACACAGGGTTGCAGAAGGGCGTTGTTGTGACTCATGCGGGCTCCGGGTCGCTTGCTGATGCGCGGCAAGCGTATACCAGCTGTAGCCCCGGCGCCAGCGATGGCGACAGCAGGCGGGAAGAGGCTGCGTAGCCGTCACTGTGAGATCCGCAGGCTCTCATTGTGCGTAACTCCTGTTCATTCCACTACAATGCAATCATGCGCGAACTCTACTGGTTTCAACAGGACCTGAGGTTGCAGGACAACCCGGGGTTATTGGCCCACGCGTCGGCGTCGGAACTGCTGCTGGTCTACATCTGGCAGGAACCCCGGCCCTGGTGCAATTTGCGGGGCATCGGGCAGCAGCGTCGACGCATGCAGCTGGAACATCTGCTGGAGTTGCGCCAGGGACTGCAGGCACTCGGCCAGGACCTCCTGTTTCTCGAGGGCCACCCCCAACAGCTGCTGCCGGCGCTGGTAAAACGCTGGCGAATAGAGCGTGTCGGCACCAGCCGCTGCCCGGGAGACTACGAGACGCGCCAGCTGGAGGAGCTGCGCGAACGGCTGCCGGTGCCCCTGCAGGTACATGGCGGCAACAGCCTGTTCCAGCGCCAACAGCTCCCCTTCGACCTGGAAGACCTGCCCGCACAATTCACCCCGTTTCGCCGCGCAGTCGAGCACTTGTGCGCCGAGCCACTGCCAGCCCCGACAAGTCTGCCACCGCCACCGACGGCCGCCGCGTTCCCGCCGCTGCCGCCCGCCGAGGTCGCGCCCCACACCTCGCTGCCCCTGCGCGGTGGCAGCCGGGCCGGTCACCGGCGCCTGCAGCAGTTTACTGTTGGCGAACAGGGCATCGCTGACTACAAGCTGACTCGCAACTGCCTGGACCCCCTGAGCGGCTCCAGCACACTATCGCCCTGGCTGGCCAGTGGCGCGCTGTCGGCGCGAGAGGTCGCGCATGCCATTGCAGCCTTCGAGCAACAGCGGTTGCGCAACGAGTCCACCGGCTGGCTCTACCTTGAGCTGCTGTGGCGGGAGTACTTCCATTGGCGGGCCCTACTGGATGGCCCGAGGCTGTTCCGTTTTCACGGCCTCGGCAATGGCCGCAAGCACCGTTTCTGCACTTTCGACCCGCGCGCCTTCGCCCGCTGGTGCCAGGGTGATACCGACTATCCCCTGGTCAACGCCCTGCAGCGGCAGCTGCTGGCTACCGGCTGGATGAGCAACCGCGGGCGCCAGATCAGCGCCAGCTGCCTGATCCATGAGCTGGGGCTGGACTGGCGCTACGGCGCCGCCTTCTTCGAAAAGCACCTGATCGACTATGACGTGGGCAGCAACTACGGCAACTGGCAGTACATCGCCGGCGTGGGCTGCGACCCGCGGGGCGGGCGCCGTTGCAACCAGCACAAACAGGCCGCGGAGCACGACCCGGACGGCACCTTTACCGCCAAGTGGGGCGGCAATCGTCCGCGTCAGCCGCTCTATGTGACCGATGCGGCGGACTGGCCTCTGCCAGCAACAGAGCCAGGCTGCGATCTGCCCAGTCGGTAATCGCCTTGCGTTCCGCCGGCGCGCGCTTGCGCCAATTGGCGACAATCAGCCCCATGCGCGGGTTTGCCGCCAGGCGATCCAGGTGGCGGTCAATGAAGCGCCAGTACAGGGCATTGAAGGGACAGGCGCCCTCCCCGGTCATTTTCGCCGGGCTGAATTTGCACTCCTTGCAATGGTCGCCCTGGCGCTGGATGTACTTGCCGCTGGCGGCATAGGGCTTGCTGGCCATCAGCCCATTATCCGCATGCAGCGCCATGCCCAGGGTATTGGGCAGCTCCACCCACTCGAACGCGTCCACATACACGGCCAGGTACCAGTCACAGACCGCTTCTACATCCAGCCCCGCCAGCAGGGCGAAGTTGCCGATTACCATCAGGCGCTGGATGTGGTGGGCGTAACCGAGATCCAGAGTCTGGCGCAGGGCCCGCTGCAGGCAGCGCAACTCCGTATCCCCGGTCCAGAAAAATGCCGGTAGCGGCGTTTTCGCGGCGAAGGTGTTGCGTGTCTTGTATTCCGGCATGGTCAACCAGTAGACCCCGCGCACATACTCGCGCCAGCCGAGGACCTGGCGAATAAAACCCTCCGCCGCCGCCAGGCTGCAGCTGCCGTCGCGCCAGGCCTGCTCAACCCTGGCGCAGAGAGGCAGCGGCTCCAGCAGGCCGATATTGAGGTACATGGACAGTTTGCTGTGAAATACCCAGGGCGACTCCTCCACCAGCGCGTCCTGGTAGCTGCCAAACCCGGGCAGGGCATGACGGCAGAACCAGTCGAACTCAAGGCAGGCCTCGGCGGCCGTGCAGGCATAATTGAACTGTTCGAGATCACCCGGATTGTCGGGGAAGGCGGCCGCAACTTCCGCCAGCACCGTTCGGGTGATGTCATCCTGCCGCAACTGGCGCCGCTCGGGAATGGATTCCTGCCCGCGCCAGCCGACGCGGTTTTCCTGATCGAAATTCCAGCGATCACCGGCTGGCCTGCCGTCCACCTCCAGTAATATGCCGTGCTTGCGGCGCATCTCCCGGTAGAAGTATTCCATGCGCAGCTGTTTGCGACCGTTTGCCCAGGCGCGGAACTCGGCGTGGCTGGCGAGATAGCGACTGTCCTCCAGCACCTCTACCGGCACCCCCAGCGCCTCCTGCCAACCGGCCACGGCCTGCCGCAGGCGATACTCACCGGGTTCACAGACCCGCAGCGCGGCGCAGGGAGTGTCTTTCAGAGCCTGGACTACCGCAGCCTCAAGGGTGGGCAGCCCATCTGCCAAGGTAAAATAGCGGACCTGCAAGCCCCGCTGCTGCAACTCATCTCGAAAATGGCGCATGGCGGCAAAAATGAGCGCGATCTTGTGCCGGTTGTGGGGCACATAGACGGCCTCCTCCGCGACTTCCGCCAGCACGACAAGGTCGTGGACGGGATCGGCGGTAGCCAGGGCCGGGTTCGCCAGCGACAGCTGGTCACCCAGCACCAGAATCAGTGTGGAATCGGACATGTGCTTGCTACGCACCCCGGCACCGGGCAGACCAGGCGCCGAGAGCGGAGAATTTACTCTTCCAGCAGCAGGGTCTCGCCAATCTGGGCGGCACTGATCTCTGCCTCACAGAAAGGGAAGCGCACCCACTGTTTCTCCGCATACAGCTCGGTCTGGTCGGCGAAATGCGGCGAAGCCGGATCGGTGGATTGCGACGGCACCAGGATCACATCCGCGATCGGGCACTCGCTGTCATCCCAGGTCACCGCCTGGATGTAGGAGTTGCCGGCGCCGGGGTTGACGTAGCCACTCTCCGAGAGGCCCACACTGATGGCACCGTAGACGCCCATGGTGCCGGCACCGCCATGGATCGGCACCCGCACCCCATTGCGTTCCAGCACCTGCACTTCGCCCCATGGCGCATTGAGGGCGACGCCGGCCGCCTCCAGCCGGGCAGTGGCAACCGCGAGCGCGTTGATCACCCGGTCGTGGTTGCCGGGTACCGCGATATCAATGCCTGTCGGGGTGTGCAGCGGGTCCCCGGGATCGAAATCCACCGCCCAGAATTCGTCACTCTGGACGATATTCTGGAAGGCATTGCCCAGCTCACTGCTGATCACCTTCCAGAACTCGGTAAAAACCTGGGCGCCCCTGCTGTCGACATTGACCCTGCGGTCCCAGTTGGCGAGTACGCTGCAAGCCTCCAGAACAGGCTCCGCAGCCCCGGTGGCGCAGATCGCCAGAACGTCATCGAGCACCACTTCGGCACCGTACACCCGGTTGGCGTACATCAGGCCTTGCAGGCTCTCAAGATCGAACAGGGGTTCACTGTCCAGGCCATCGCTGGCGGTCTTGCGCTCCGCGACCATGATGTGACCGATGCGGGTACGCAGGAACTGTTGACGGCCCTCGTGCCCGACCGGACCCATGATCACCGGGAAACCTTCCAGCGGGTTGTTGGCATCGCTGAGCCAATAGCTGTTGTTGCTGTTGCCAACGTAATCGGTAGTGACCAGTTGCGGCAATTTGGAGGCGCCGTAGAGGTTGCTGCCGGCGGGGGCTTCCGGGTCCGTGCCCCACTCACAACTGGAATCGGAGCCGTCCAGGGACAGGATCACATTGCTGGTGGCAGCGGCCAGCAACGGCCCCACCACCCCGTTGATGCAGCGATCCAGTTGATCCTGGGTGATGAAGGGGATCGCCGACAGCTCACCATAGAAGGCATTGCCGTCGCGGTCTGCCGCCAGCTCGTGGAAGACCGGGTTGCCGATGCCCTGCAGGGCGTCCACGTACCCGCTGATGGAACTGGCCTGCCCCTTGGTGATCCACTGTTCAATACCGCGGATCCCGGTGAGGATATTGGCATCGCGGAAGGCCAGCACCGAGCCATTGAACATGGGCCAGCCGTCCAGTACCGGACTCACGCCCTTGAGATTGATCACCGGGCCATAATGCGACAGGTAGAACACCTGTTCCCGCTCCTCCAGGCTGCCATCATCGCGCTTGACCTTGATGGTGACGGTCTGCGGCACGATATCGCGCCATTCGCCGTCATAGACATACTGCAGGGGGTTGTCCGGATTCAGCTTCAGTTCGTAGAGGCTGAAGCGATTCGCCAGGGACACCGTGTGGGTCCACGCCAGGTCGCGGTTGAAACCGATACCGATAAAGGGAAAGCCGTGCAGCGCGGCGCCGGCGACATCATAGGTACCGGGCAGGGTCAGGTGGGCCTGATACCAGGCTCCAGAACCAAACCAGGGCTGGTGCGGGTTGCCCAGCAGCATGCCGCTGCCATTTCTGGTGGCATCCCGGCCCAGGGCGAGGCCGTTGCTGCCGCGGTCGAGATCGCGCAGTTGGGCGGCGGCTGCGGAGAGCGCAGCTGCCGCCTGGTCCAGGCCTTCGGCAGAGACACTGCCGCCAGCGTTGTCGGGGCCCGTGGTGGCGAGAATCGCACGCCGGAAAATACCCTGCTCGGAGCTCCCGCGCAGGGCCTCCCGGCGCAGGAACAGGAACAGGTCAACGCTGTCGAACGCGAATACCCACTCCGCATCGCGGCAGCCCAGCTCCCCATCCGGCAGACCACTGAGCCCGGTCTCTTCCAGGTATCGGTTCATGCCGCGGGTATAGCCTTCGGCGAGGTCGCGGGCAAACTGGGGCAGGACGGAAACAAATTCTTCCTCGAAGGCCTCTTTGTCGCCGTTCAGAAAGCTGAACAGGAAGTCCGATTCGACATTGCCCATGGTCTCGCCCATCAGTTCCGCTGAGCGCCCGCTGGCAAACACGATCTCCCGCATGGCCACGCAGAAGTTGTCCTGGGCATAGGCGTAACCGAAGCCATAGCCCAGGCTGCCCCAGTCGTCGGCCTTGATATGGGGGATACCATACTCCGTGCGCCGTACTTCCGCCGAGTAGGTGACCGTGGGCTCCGGCTCGGGTTCCGGCGCCGGTGACAGCACAAGGCGGTCGTTGGAATCGCTGCAGGCGGCGAGCGCCAGGCTCAGCACCAGGGTAGGCAGTAGGCGGCGACGCATGAGATCCCTCTTGTTATATTGACGTCCGTGGCTGCGAGCATACCACCACCCCGGCGTCCCGCAAGCGTCCCGCCACCGGGTTCTTCAGGCAGGCACCAGTGCCAGCACCCGCAGCGGGCTTCCGGAACCCTCTTCGATCTTCAGCGGCGGCGCCACGATCACCGCACCCGTGGGCGGCAGCTGGTCCAGGTTGATCATGCACTGGAGTCCGTACTTGCCCGCGCCGTGCATGTAAAAATGACAGGGCAGCGGCGGATCAAAGTGAAACGCCTGTCCGTGGTCCGTACCAACACATTCGGAGCCAAAACCGAGGACATCGCGCTCCTCCACCAGGAAGCGCACGCACCCGGCATCCGGCCCGGGGTGATGGGCGCCATCCTCGCGCTCGTTCTTGAAATTGTCCGGACTGACGACCTTTGCCCAGTCGGAGCGCATGAACAGCCATGAACCGGCGGGAATGCGACCGTGTTCCGCCTCCCAGTTCTCCAGATGGCCGCGGGTCAGGATAAAGTCCTGGTCGGCGGCGACTTCCCTGGAGACGTCCACAACGCAGACCGGGGCGATGAAGTGGTGTGGCGGAATCGTGTCCACCGCATTGTTGGGCAGATCCTTGCCGCTGACCCAGTGGATAGGCGCGTCAAAGTGCGTGCCGGTATGCTCATTGAGCGTGAAATCGTTCCAGTACCAGGCCGGGCCGCGCTCGTCGTAGCGGGATATTTCCTTCTTCTGGAACTGTGCCGCCTGGCCGAATTCCGGCGGCAGCTCAATCACGGGGTATTCGGGGGTGAGGGTGGCAGTCAAATCCACGGTTTTGATGGTACCGCCGGCCATGCCCGCGGTCAGTGCGCCAAGAATGGAAAGCTCACTCATTGCCTTTCTCCTGATAGTTTACACCTAAAGTATCCGCGGGTTATTGTGCACACTTTTACCACCAGCGACTACCACTCCCTCCCACCCCTCGGGAATGGTTCAGGTCAGGCGCTGCAGTCGATGTTCATTCGTATAGTTTGCCGCTCTTGCGGTCTCCCCAGCGCTGGAACAAATCGTGTTCCAGCCCAAGAAGATCGAAAGCTTTGCCCACGCTCTGGTCGATCAGGTCATCGATGGTCCTGGGGCTGTGATAAAAAGCCGGAGTCGGCGGCATCATGATGGCGCCTGCCTCCACCACCCGCAGCATGAGGCCCAGGTGAATCCTGTGCAGCGGCGTTTCCCGCACCATGAGGATCAGTCGGCGCTGTTCTTTCAGCACCACGTCAGCGGCGCGGACCAGCAAGTTGTCCGCGTAGGCATTGGCCACGCCGGAAAGCGTCTTGATGGAGCAGGGGATGATGATCATGCCGTGGGTGTTAAAGGAGCCACTGGCCACACTCGCAGCCAAATTGTTGTTGCGATGCACAACGTCAGCCAGGGCCTTCACATCGTCAATTTTCCACTCGGTTTCCACCTGGATGTTGGTGACTGCACCATCGGAAATGATCAGGTGTGTTTCAACCTCCTCGATGCGACTCAAGTGCTGCAGCGCACGAATGCCATAGATGACCCCCGATGCGCCGCTCAGGCCGACAATGATGCGCTTCTTCATACGATGCGCCCGGAGACCGGCCACAGGTTGGAAATGACGATGACTCTCATGGAAATACTCCTGGACAGTTGCGCAGAACCCCCGTCGGGGTACTCAGACCACTGTTTGGCCAGATGTTATCCGGCCAAGGGCCTGGCGTGATAATAGTGCAAGTGGTCAGGTGCCGCAGCTACTGGGCAGAATACCACCGCCACCACCCCGTCGCGCCGCTAATTTCACACCTTGGTGCTACCCGGTCGCCGGGCGCGCAGTAGTGGCAGGCTGTCCTCGGGCGGTACGAAAAGATGGCTAACCGGGAAGTACCGGGACTTTCTCCGGAATTTGTTCAGGGCCAGTTGCGGAGCAAATGTTCGGCGGCGCGCAGGGCCAGGGCGTGGATAGTGAAGGTCGGGTTGACTGCACCGGAGCCGGGGAACAGGCCGGGGCCGGCGATATACAGATTCTCGATATCGTGACTCTGGCCGTAGCCGTTGGTCACGGACTTTGCCGGATCCACACCCATTACCGTGCCCCCCATGATGTGCATTCCGGCTTGCGGCCCGCGCCATTGTTCCCGGGCACCGGCCGCATCCAGCACAGCTTCCCCCTGCCGCACGGCATGGGCGACCAACGCAGCGCTCGGCTTGCTCTGGTTATGCACGGCGCGAGCCAGCGGCACGCCAAAAGCATCGCGTCTGCTGCTCAGTTCCACCCTGTTTTCCGGCAGCGCAATATCCTCCGCGACGAGTGTCATTACTCCGAGATGATTCACCGCTCGCTGCAAGAAAGGCTTGAGTTGCGCCCCATGGATATCCGCGCGGTTGTTGGCGATCCCCAGCAAGCCATTTGGCTTGACGGCGTTGGCAATGATCCACTGAAAGCTGCCATAGGCATCCTTTACCGCCTGTTTATTGTCGTAACCGTCCTGGTTGATCAGCTGCCCTCCGGTCGGGCCGAAACCGGGCTGGGTTTCGGCGTCGAACATTCCGTAAAGGCTGACGGCAGGATGGGTCATCAGATAACGTCCGACCAGCCCACTGTGGTTGGCCAGCCCCCGCGGATGATGACTATTGGCAGAGGCCAGCAGCAAGCGGGCATTCTGGACAGTAAATGCCGCAAGCACCACGACATCGGCGTACTGGCGCTGCTGCACGCCGTCCTCAGACCGGTATTCGACACCCTCGACACGGCGGCCATCAGTACTGGTGAGCAGCCGGGTTACCGTCGCTCCGTTGCGCAGCTCTGCCCCCGATCTCAACGCCTCGGCAAGAAACACGGTCTGGGCATTGCCAAGCGCACCGATGGGACAACCCGCATCACACCAGCCGTCGTACAGGCACGCCGGGCGACCGCGATAGGGAATGGTGTTGATCGCCAGCGGCAACGGCGCAGTGTGGAGGTCCAGCCTTGAGAAGCCTGCAGCAATGAGGCGCCCCTGGCCGAACACGGGCACGGGCGGCATGGGATACGCCGCTCCCGGGGGGCGCCAGCGCTCCCGGGTCGCGTCGCCACTGAGGCCTATGGCTGCCTGTATTCTGTCGTAGTAAGGCCTCAACTCGGCATACTGAAACGGCCAATCAAGACCGCGGCCATACTCTGTGAAGGTCCGGAAATCATTTTCATGCAGCCGCGGCCATACCCCGTAATGGTGCATGGTGCTGCCGCCAGTACCCCAGCCCGCATTGAAGTTGTGTCCGACCCGGTGATCACCCTCTTCTTCCACATGCGCGCCGCCCCATTTCTGTCGACGCGCCCAGAGCTGCGAGCTAACCAGATCACCGGGCGGGCGCGCCGGGCCCGCCTCCAGCAGCACCACCTGCTTGCCTGCCGCACTCGCCTCGGCGGCGAATACGCTGCCTGCGGCGCCACTGCCAACCACCAGCAGGTCAACCTTGTCGCGCACTGTCACCATACCTGCTGCGGCCTGATATGAGCCATGTAGGGCATGCCCAGTGCTACCATGCCGTCCTCTGTGCCATAGGTCACATCAACCCCATCGCTGCGCCAGACGAAATAGAGGAATGATGCCGGGGGGCCAGCCCACACCGGCGTGTCATCAGCGATCAGATCGGCAATCAGTTGCTCCAGCGCGGGATCCGGCAATGCCGCCGGGCGCTTGCCATAGCGGTCGATGGAATGCTGTGCCAGCGCCGCCAGGCCACCGCGATAAAAATCCGCATGAGGTTGCGGCACACCCAGATAGCGAAGCATCAGGAGGCTGTCGGCGGCCGGTCGCGCCAACTGGTAATCGATGAAATGTACCGCGCCTGCGCCCGCAGAGCCGGGCACCAGGGCTTCTATTACCGCCTCGAGGTCTGCAGCTTCCCCGGCATCGAGTACCGCAAGCGGCAGCTTGCGCAGCCGCGCCTGTGCCGGCGACAGCAGCAGGGTCCCGGACACCAGCGGATACGCCAGCACCAGGGCCTTGAGAACGCTACGCCGCTGTGGTGACGGCTGCATCAGCCTCAGAACTCGTACCGCAGGGCAACGGAGTACAAGCGCGGCTCGCGGAATGCAATTTCGTTACAGCCGCACAGGGACGCCAGGTCAAAACCCTGGGTGCCCGCTCTTTCATCCGTCAAGTTCCGCACCGCCAGTGTCAACTGCCACTGGCTGTCAGTGCTGCTCCAGCTGACGGACGAGTTGTAGATGGTATAGCTGTCGAACTTGTCGGCATCAAAGTTGCGGAGATTGTAGAAAAATTCGTCCGAATAGGAGAAGTCCGCCTGTACTGCCAGGTTGCCACCCAGCGCGGGCCACTGGTAGCGAATCAGGCCCGCCGCCTGCAATTCAGGCGCATAGGTTGGCTTGACGTCACGTGGAGGCAGTGGCGACCCCCTGCGCAGAGGCACATCCTTCACAGTCGCATCGAACCAGGCACCGCTGAGCATGATGTCCAGTCCGTCCATGGGTGATGTCTGCAACTCGAGTTCCGCGCCATAGGTACGGGCATCGTTATTCTGCACGACGCCGCCGACACCCACGAACAGGAACGACTGATAATCGGTGTAATCGTAGTAAAACGCCGTGCCGTTCAAGCGGGTCATGCCACCGGCAAAGGACTTCTTGAAGCCGCCCTCATAGGACACCAGGATCTCTTCGTCGTAGGGCAGGCTTTCATCCCCGCCGGCGCCGAGAAAGGCACCCAGCAAGGGCGCGTTGAAACTGCCGGCCTTTACCCCGCGATTTATCCCGGCGTACAACAACAGATCATCGGTGTAGCGCCAGTCCAGCTGCAGCTTGCCCGTCCACAGGGTGTCGGAACTGTCATCGGTATTGGTATACGGCGAGCCGGCGCCAAACGCGTTGGGAATCGGATCGCCCCGATTGACAGAGAAGCTGTCAAAAGAGGGGAAGATGGCAATCAGCAGGTCAAAGTCCTTCTCTTCCTGAATCAGGCGAGCGCCCGCGGTGAGCGTCAGTGTCTCGGTCAAGTCGTAATCGACCTGACCGAACACGCTGTAGGAATTGGTCTCCAGATCAGCGACCACACCTATATCAACCGGCGCGAAGGGCGGGCTGCCGGCAATACTGTTGACCGGCGCCTTCAGGCCATTGTCGGAGGTGGTATCGATATTCAGATAGAAGGCACCGGCGACCCAGCGGGTGCGCTCGGTTTCACCGTTCAGCCTGAACTCCTGGGTAAAACTGGTTGCGTCGACCCCGGCATAGTTCGCCAGCTGGTTGGCGGGAGCGGCATCCACATCGATGAACAACAGCTTCTCGTAGTCCTTGAAGTCCGTAATCGAGGTAAATTGAATACCGTTCGACAGCTCATATTGCAGATTGACATTGACACCCCAGGTTTCAGTAAACGCCTGGTCCTCAAACGCAAAGTCGCCGGAAAAGGTAAAGTCCTCGCCGTCAGGGTCGATGTAGCCGAAAAAATCTCCACCGGGCGCCAGGCGGCCCGGCAAACCAATACCCGCACCCGGCAGGAAACTGCTGCCATCGATGGCGTTGGCACCGCCGTCCTGATCACCCTGGATGGTGAACCGGGTTTCGTCAGCCGGCATGTCAATCACGTTGATGAGCTCGCCATTCTGGTCGAGTATGCCGATGGTGGGCTTGCTCTGGTAAGGCCCCGAAGACAGCTCGGATTTGGAATAGTTGAGCGAGACCATGGCCTGCATTCTGTCATCTGGCTGGAACAGCAGGGTAGTGCGTGCGGACTTGTCTTCCTGTCCGCCCAGATCAGCGCCGGCGCCGGGACCCGGCGGGCCGAGGAAGGCAGTGTCCGGATAGAGATTTTTCAGATAACCGTCCTGGTCCTTGTAGCGAAACGCCACCCTGCCCGCAACAGTGTCACTCAGGGCTCCCCCCAGCGCACCCTCGACCACGATCTGGCTGGCGTTGGCTGGGGTATCAAACTCGCCGACCTGAAAATCCAGGTATCCTTCGGTGCCATCAAAATTGGGTTTGTTGGAAATGTAGTGAACCAGGCCACCCGTGGCATTGCGGCCGAACAGGGTACCCTGCGGCCCCTTGAGAATCTCGAGTCGCTCAATATCGTAGACCGCAAAGGTCTGGGCCTGCGCCACCGCCAGATACCCTTCATCAAGATAAGCGGCGTTGGGCGCTTCGATGATGTCGTTGAAATCATTCTGGGTGACACCGCGAATCGAGAACTGGGTATTCTGGCCGGCAATATTGCCGCTGATATGCACCCCCGGGGTAAACCCGGCAATATCGAAACTCTGCTGCACCCCCAGCGCGCGCACCTGCTCGCCGCTGAATACCGTTATGGCGATCCCGACATCCTGCAGATTCTGTTCGCGCTTCTGTGCGGTGACCGTGACTTCTTCAAGCAGGTTCTGGGCGGCACCGGTAATTGGCACAGTCAGGGCAGCGAATAGCGAACCCAGCTTGAACACCGATTTTTTCTTCATGGCAATTTCCCCTACACGTAGTTTAATTCGAAAAACGTTATTCTTCCGGCAAAAGAAGCGCCCAATGTGAATATATCGTTATTGAAGATCGGGCTTTTCGCACCTACCGACTCTTTTCAGTTAAACTTTAGGCTTAAAGTGTTTTTGATCATAGGTTTAATCGGCGAGCTTGTAAATACCCTGTTTACAGAAGGTTCAACACTGCACATAACCTGAGCGGGAGAGAAAAAGATGTGGCGTTTCAATGACTTCGAGGCCGGCCAACTCATTCAGCTGGGGCAGTATCGGCTCACGGCAGCGGAAATAATCGAGTTTGGGAGCCGCTACGACCCCCAGCCGATGCATACCGATCCGGTGGCGGCGGCACACTCACCCATGGGGGAGTTGATAGCCAGCGGCTGGCACAGCTGTGCTATCGCCATGCGGCTATTGTGTGACGCCTTCATTACCGATTCGAGCTCGGTGGCTGCGCCCGGGGTGGATCATGTTCGCTGGCTCGCCCCCGTTCGACCTGGCGACACAGTGAGCGGGCAGTGCAGAATTCAGGCAACGCGCCTCAGCCGAAGCAAGCCGGATCGGGGCGTGGTCACCGCGGAAGTCAGCCTGCAACGCCAGGACACTGTCGAGGTATTGCGCATGGAGACTACCGCGTTCTACCTGGTCTAGACCCGCCGCTCCGCGGCAGTGCCTACTCCGGCTGGTCGCTGCGATGGGTGGCCGCGATACGCGCCGCCTGCTCGTAGATTCCCGACATCAGATCCAGCGTACGCGCCGCATCCGTCAGTTGCGGCACGAATTCGTGGACCGTACCGGTGAAATCCAGCAACAGACTGCGCCGCAGTCCGGCATAGAGTTCGGTGATCTCATGGCCCTTGTCGGTAACATGGTAGGTGACACCCTGCCGGTGGGAGCTCTGCGCACTCTTTTCTATCAAGCCGGCCTTGAGGAGTTTGCGCAGTGAATACTGGATATTGGGTATGTCGTCGCGATTCATCAGCCGCGCAATCTCCTTGACCCCCTTGGCTCGCTCCTTCATCCGGATCACATGCAGGAGCGCGTTGTCGCTGCCCCCCACATCGATGCCGCTGACGGCGGCAAGACACTCGGCCTGCCAGCGGGTGAATGCCTCGTTGCAGCGGAGAATGGCGTACTCGAGCTCGCTGACCGCAATCTCATGGGGTGTCTCGGCGAGATGCCAGCGCCGGTCCAGAGTGAGCCCACCATCCTCGGCACTGCCTACGGTGGCAAGATCCGGAGCCGCAGGCTGTTTCTCCTTCGACTTCCTTGGCAAGCCCGGGGAACCGGGCTTTTTGTTTCCTGGCATGACATCCCTCCTCCAATAAACCACGCGCGGGGCAACCCGTGGCGCCACCTGGCAAGTTTCTCACAGATCGTGATCTGCTGGTTGACAATCTGGATATTTGTAGTTAAATACGATTGAAATTTAAATTTAAATTCAATAATGAAATTTCACATTCCCTGGGAGGGATCGTCATGAACCAAGCAGAAAACCGCATGTTCCGCAAAAATCACTTCAAGCTCGGCACCTTTTCAGCCAACTGCTCCTCGGGCATGGCTGTCACCAAGGTACCGGAGCGCTGGGTCAACTCCTGGGAGAACAATGCCCGCCTGGTCCGTCAATGTGACCAGGCCGGGCTGGATTTCATGCTGCCCATCGCCCGCTGGATCGGCTACGGAGGCGAGACCAACTTTCACTACAACGTCCTGGAGACCATGGCCTGGGCGGCGGGGCTGCTGGCGATTACCGACCGGATCTCGGTGATCGCGACCATGCACACCGCGTTCAATCACCCGGTCGTGGTCGCCAAGCAGATTGCAACCATCGACCAGATTGGCGCCGGACGGGCCGGGCTGAACATCGTCGCGGGCTGGAACCAGCCCGAGTACGAGGCGATGGGTATAAAGTTGGCCGATGATCACGAAACCCGCTACGGCTATGCCCAGGAGTGGTTCGATATCGTCAGGAAGCTGTGGACCGAGAGCGGGGCCTTCGACTGGGATGGCAAGTATTTCCAGCTCAAGGGCGTGCACTCCGACCCCAAGCCGATCTCGAATCTGCCGCCCATCGTCAACGCGGCAGGTTCCCCCCAGGGACGCGAGTTCGCGGTTAAAAATGCCAACTTCCTTTTCACGCCCGCGATCGACCTGGCGCGCTCCCGCGACGAGCTTGCGGAACTGAGAGAACAGGCAAGTAACGCGGGCCGCGACGTCAACGTGTTGACGTTCTCCTACGTGGTCTGCCGGCCCACGGAGAAGGAAGCCCAGGACTACCACAAGCATTACGCCGACACGAATGCGGACTGGGCCGCGGTGGACAACCTGGTACGCCTGCAGTTCGCCCACGCCCACTCGTTCCCGCACGATCTCCTGAGCCTCATCCGCGACCGCATGGCGGCAGGACACGGCGGCTTCCCGCTGGTAGGCACGCCGGAACAGGTCGCCGACGGTATCACCGAGCTTTACGAGACCGGCTTTGGCGGCACCACACTCGCGTTCGTGAACTACGCCGACGAGTTCCCGTATTTTGCCGAGCACGTGTTGCCCATACTCGAGAAGCGAGGCATTCGCACCGGGGCCTGAGCGGACAACGAGTGTTGAGGATTCCGGGTTCCTGCTATAGTCTTTCGACCAGCAGGGGCCGGGAATTCCCACATGCTCTTGATCCAACCATTCAGCCCCCATCACACAAGCGATTGTTATGAAGCACAAGGAAGCACAGACCCACGCCCCCATCAACACTCTCATCCGGACACGCTGGAGCCCCCGGGCTTTTCGGGCTGAGGTGCCGCCACTCGACCAGCTGTTTACCATGCTTGAGGCCGCGCGCTGGGCACCCTCCTGTTTCAATGAGCAACCCTGGCGTTTTATCCTGGGGATAAAAGACCGGGGCGACAGCTACCGCAAGATTTTCGACTCGTTGATAGGATTCAATCAGGAGTGGGCAAGGCAGGCACCGGTATTGCTGCTCGCGGTAGCCAGGACCCACTTCACCGCGAATGACAAGCCCAATGATCACCACGCCTATGACACTGGCGCTGCCATGGCCTTTCTCAGCCTGCAGGCGGCGGAATTCGATATCCACGTGCACCAGATGGCCGGATTTGACAGTGACAGGGCGCAAGAGAACTTCGCCATCCCCGGTGGTTTTCGGCCAATGGCGGCAGCGGCCATCGGTTACCGCGGTGACCCGCAGATGCTGAACGAAAAACAGCAGCGCGCCGAGGAGGCGGAAAGACAACGCAAGGACTGGAACGAGACCTGTTTCGAAGGCAGCTGGGACAACCCGCTTGCGCGGGAGTGACAGCGGATGACGCAACCGCAACCCGACCGGGCCCTGCGCGCTGCCCGCCTGTTCGATGGCGGCCAGTGGCACAGTGATTGCGGCCTGCTGCTGGCAGGCGAGACCGTGCAGGCGCTACTGCCTGCCACGGACATCCCCGCGTCGCTGCCCTGCGAGCATGTCCCGGACGGTTTCCTGGTACCCGGCCTGGTAGACCTGCAGGTCAACGGCGGCGGCGGCCTGCTGTTCAACAATGCACCCAGCGCCGACACCGTATTGCACATTGCCGCCGCCCATCGCCGCTATGGCACCACGGCGCTGCTGCCCACCCTGCTCAGCGATACCGCCGCCGTGTTGGCAGCGGGGGTGGCCGCGGTGTGTTCGGCGAGGGAGTCGACGCAGGCGGCCGCAAAAGCCATTCTCGGCATTCATATCGAAGGACCGTTCTTTGCCAGCGCGCGCCGCGGCACCCATCGGGCGGACCGCCTGCGCCGGCCGACGCAGCAGGACATGGACTGGCTGTGCAGCCTGACCGACCTCCGCTGCCTGATCACCCTGGCGCCGGAGGCGATGGCGCCCGGCATGATACGCCAGCTCACCGACGCCGGCATTATCGTCAGCGCCGGTCACAGCGCAGCCAGCTGGGAAGCGCTTCGCCGGGCGAGGCAGGACGGCCTGCGCAGCTTCACCCACCTGTTCAACGCCATGAGTCCCCTGACCGCCCGCGAACCGGGTGTCACCGGCGCCGCCCTGGACAGCGACGACTGCTGGCTGGGCATCATCGCTGACGGTCACCATGTACACCCCGCCAGCATTCGCATTGCCCACCGCTGCGCCGCGCCCGGCAAACTGTTTCTGGTGAGCGACGCCATGGCCACGGTCGGCAGCGGGCAATCCTGGTTCACGCTGTACGGGGAGCGCATCACGGTGCGGGACGGCCGTTTGCTCAATGCGGAAGGAGCCCTCGCGGGCAGCGCAATCGCTCTGATTGACGCGGTGCGCTACTGTCACCAGATCGTGGGCCTGCCGCTGGACGAGTGCTTGCGGATGGCCTCCCTGTACCCGGCCGCATTGATCGGCAAACCACAGCTGGGGCGGATCGCTGCAGGCTCAAGGGCGGATATGGTGCTGCTGGACGAGGATTTGCGGGTCAATGCCACCTGGCTCGCGGGCCAGCGCGAGAATCACGCGCAACCGCAGTGAGCCTCAGGCTTCATTAACCCGCTGCGCCATCAGTGCCCGCACATCCACCTTGGCCTTGAGGCGATTGGCGAGCATGAACATGCCCCCCAGCTTGCGGTGAAAATAGACCGCATGGGTGGGCGGCGCCTGCCAGAAATCCCTGAAGCCGGTTACTGACTGGCCCATTTCCATCAGCCGGGCGGGCATGTCGGAGGCGCCGAAGTCGTAGGGCCCCTCCTGCCGCAGCGGCTCCAGCGCCAGCAGCAGCATGTCCAGTACCAGCTCCCGGTAACGCGAACCCGGTTCGCCCATGGAGTAGCCAACACGCTCCGCGGCCCTTGCCGCGCGCTCCCGGTCGCCGGCCATGGCGGCCGCTGCCAGCTTGCCGTAGTCGCGCACAAAGGCGGCCTTGAACGGGCGGGTGGCACCGAAATCCAGCAGCACGATGGCGCCATCGCGCTCACGATACTGATAATTGGCAAAATTGGGATCGGTTTGCACCAGCCGCAGCTCGAACATTTCGGTCAGCAACAACTCGATCAGGGCGCTCATGACCCGGTCGCGTTCGGCCGCCGGCTGCAGGGCCAGCGTCTCGATGGACTCGCCCTCGACGTAGGTCATGCCCAGCACGTTGCGCCAGGTCAGTTCCGGCAGCACTTCCGGCAGGACAAAGCGCTGGTCGTGGGCAAGGGCTCTACGAAACCGGTTAAGGTATTTCGCTTCCTTGAGATAGTCGGCCTCATCCTTGAGCTGGGCGCGGGCATCCAGCAGCAGCGGCTGCAGATCCAGGTGCCGCGGCAGCAGCCCCGACATGCGCAACAGGGTGGCGATGTTGTCGACATCGCTGTCGATGCTGTCGGCGATGCCCGGGTACTGGATCTTGAGCACCGCGGCGCGGCCGTCGGGGGCGCGGATGCGGTGTACCTGGCCGATGGAGGCCGCCGCCAGGGGACGCCACTCGAACTCGAACAGCGCGGGATCCCAGTCGGGGCCGAAAGCCTGCCGCAGGGCCTCCCGCAACTGCTTGACCGGCATCGACTCGCCATCCGCCCGCAACCGTGCCAGGATCTCCGCCAGCTCTCGCGGCAGCAGGTCGCCGCTATCCATGGACAGGATCTGGCCCAGCTTCATGGCGGCGCCGCGCATCCGCGCCAGCTGTTTGGTCACCCGGCGGGCGTTGCCCGGGGTCAGCAGCAGGTCCCGCGCCTTGGGGCGCTTGCCCGCGCGCAGCTGGCGCTCGCCTTCCGCCAGCATGCCGCCGGCAACGCCGCCGGCCAGGCGCGCCATCCCCGCCAGCCGCCGCAACCGGCCCGCCGGCACCGCACTGGTAGTGTCTTCTTCACTCATTCGGTGTTCTCCCGCCAGTGGCGGATATGCCGGCGCACCAGGTCGTGGGCATTGAACTCGGCATCCAGCACCGCGATGAAGGTATATACCCCGGTCAGCTTGCGCGCAATCAGGGCAAAATCCCGGGACGGGGTGGCAAAATCCAGCGACGCCGCCGAACTCGCCGCCGCCTTGCCCGCCCGCCGCAGCAGACGGGACTTGCCCCAGCGGTACTCACCCTTCGCGTTCAGATACTCCGGGGGCAGCTCGGCCGGGGGACGCAGTGGTTCCAACAGGCCGAGACAGAAATCAGTGAAGGATTCCCGGGCATAGGCGCTGCTGTTGGCATCCAGGCAACCGAGTCCGATCAGGCTCTGCAGCAGGGCATCCCGGTCCTGTTCCTGACCGGCAGCAATGGCATTGCCCAGGTGCCGGAGAAAGGCCTTGTCACAGCTCAGGGTAGAGCCGAAGTCCAGCAGTACCAGCTGGTCGCTACGGGCGCCGCTGCGGACCAGGTAGTTGCCGAAATTGGGGTCGGTCTGCAGCACGCCCCAGCGGTACAGTTCGTGAAAGAACAGCGCCAGCATGCTGCGGCCCAGGGCATTGCGGCGGCGCTGGGACAGGGCGGCCACTTCCGGGCGATTGACCTGCCAGCCGTCGATGTATTCCAGCGCCAGCACATCGTCGCTGCAGTAGCGCGGGAAGCGCCTGGGGACATAGTAGGGGCTGCCGCCGGGGCTGGCCGTATCCCGGGCCACCAGCTCCGCCACGGTATCGCCCATGTGTGCCTCGTGCCGGTAGTCGATCTCCTGGTGCAGGTGCGCACGCATGGACTCCAGCCAGTCGTCCAGTTCGCGCCCGGCCTTGATCCAGCGCGCCAGCAACAGCATCCGCACCACCGCATCAAAGTCGCTGTCGATGACCTCGCGCAGGCCCGGGTACTGCACCTTCAGGCAGATCTGTTCCCCGGTCGCGGTCACCGTGGCACGGTGCACCTGGGCCAGGGAAGCCGCCGCCAGCGCCTCGTGTTCCACGTCGAGTTCTGCCAGGCGCTTGCCCAGACTGGCCCGCAGCTGCGGCTCGATCTCCTCCCAGGGCAGCGGCTCGGTCGCGGCGTTCAGCTCCTGCAGCGCTTCCGTCAGGGCTCGGGGCAGGAAGTGCTCGCCGAGCAGGGCAAACATCTGCCCAATCTTGACATAGGTACCCTTGAGGCGCCCCAGCTCGGCGACGAAGCGACGCGCCTCCCTGCGGATGAAAGGAGAGTCCGCAGCGGCCTCGTCCTGCTCCCCGCCCGGACGCAATCGCTGCAGGGCACCGTCGATGGCAAAGGCACTGCCCGCGCGCAATCCGGCCAGGGACACTGCCAGTCCACGCCCTAGACTACCCTGGCGAATGGTGGATGATTTCTTTTTCATGGCCCTTGATACGCAGCGGCGCTACGGCTGGACGTGACGGACGGGAAGCGGACCGGGTCCGGCCCGGCCTCAGTGGTCGAGGAGCAGATGCGCAAGCTGCTTGCGGTGATGCTGGGCATCGCCATAGGCCTGCTGGCTCCACTGCGCCCGGCGCACATAGAGCTGGGCATCGCACTCCCAGGTAAAACCCATGCCACCGTGAAACTGGATCGCGCGATCACCGGCGTACTTGAGCGTCTCGGTGGCCTGGGCCTTGGCCATGCGGCAGGCGATCTCGGCGTCGCGATCGAGAGCGTCCTCGCCGAGCAGGGTCGCGGCATGGTAGACAAACGAGCGGGTCGAGTCGACGCCGACCAGGATATCCACGCAGGGATGTTTCAGGGCCTGATAGGACCCGATCAACTTGCCGAACTGCTTGCGGGTCTTGAGGTACTCGACCGTATTATCGAGACAGGCCGCCGCGCTGCCGCCGGCCTCGGCCGCTACCAGCAGAGCGCCCAGCAGACGCAAGTCGCGCAGGCCGCTGGCCACCCGGGGACCGCGGACAACCGCGTCCTCCGCCACCTTGATGCCGCTGAAGTCAATCGCCTGGGCGCGGCGGGTGCAATCGATGAGGGTGTGCTCACGGCGGGCCGCGGCGGGCACATCCGCGGCGGCAACCAGCGCCAGCACCGGCTCACCGGCCTGCTGTGCCACGACCACAAACCATTCAGCCACGGCCGCATCCATCACCTGCTGCTTGGCACCCTGCAGCACACCATCGACCCCCAGCTCACAGCGGATTTGACGGGCACCCCAATCGTGATTGTCCAGCAGCCCCACCGTGGCGGGTGCCCCCGCCGCCAGCGCCGCCAGCAGGGTTTCCTGTGCCGGCTCTGCCACCGATCGCAGCAGCAACTGGCCCGCCAGCACGCTGCTCAGCAGCGGCCCCCCGAGCAGGGACCTGCCCATGGCCTCCATTACCGGCACCACCGCCGCCACACCGAGGCCGGAGCCACCCACGGCCTCCGGCAGCGCCATGCCCGGCCAGCCCATGTCGACCATCTGTTGCCATACCGCCGGGTCGAAGCCGGTGGCGGACTCCAGCAGCGCCCGTACTGCGGGAATAGTCGACTGGTCGCGGCAGAATGAGCGCGCCACATCCAGAATCATCGCCTGGTCTTCGCTGAAGCTCAGCGCTGTACTACCAATAACTGACACGCCGGGCGCTCCTTATTTGGGCAGGCCGAGAATATGCTCGGCAATGATATTGGCCTGCACCTGGCTGGTGCCGCCGCCGATGGTGGCGGAAAAGCTGTTGAGGTAGGCCCGCTGCCAGAAACCGCCCTGGCGCGCACCCGCGTCGCCGACGTAGAGGCCGCCGTCGGCGCCCTGGAGATTGATCGCCAGCTGTCGCATGCGGCGGGTGCTCTCGGTGAAACGCAGCTTGTTGGACAGGGGCAGGGAAAACGGATAGTCCGTGGTCAAGGGGCCGATGCCCGCACGCCGGTCGCCCAGCACCACCGCTTTCTCCTCCATGATCAGCTGTACCAGCTGGTCGCGGACCGCCGGATCCTGCAGCACAGGCGCGCCATCGCGCTCCACATCCGCCAGCTCTGCGATCATGTCGTCAATGACAATACGCACGAAGGCCAGGCCACCGGCAGCGCCGGCCTCGGCACCGCGCTCGTACTGCAGGGTCTTCATGGCGATCTTCCAGCCCTGGCCCTCGGCGCCCATCAGGCAGCTGGCGGGTATGCGCGCGTCGGTAAAGAAAGTCTCGGTGAACCCGTACTCCCCGGTCAGCTTTCGGATAGGCCGCGGATCAATGCCCGGCACCTGCATCGGCGCCAGGAAAAAGGACAGGCCATCGTATTTCCGCTCCGCCGCCGGATTGGTGCGCGCCAGCAGGATCATGTATTTGGCGAAGTTGCCCATGGTGGTCCAGATCTTGGTGCCGTTGATGACGTAGTCGTCACCGTCGCGCAGCGCCCGGGTCTGGGCGTTGCCCAGGTCGGAGCCGTGATCCGGCTCGGAAAAGCCCTGGCACCAGATATCCTCGCCGGTCAGGATCCCCTTCAGGTAACGGGCCTTCTCCTCCTCGGTGCCGATATCGTTGATCAGCGGGCCGGCCCAGCCGAGACCAATGACATTGAAGCAGATCGGCACCGCGGCACGGCGCATCTCCTGGTCGGCGATGGACTGGAATACCGGGTCCAGCCCCTGGCCGCCGTACTGCCGTGGCCAGGCCATGCCCAGGTAACCCGCATTCCAGACCTTGTGTTGCCACTCCCGCAGGAACTCGAGCTGCTGCTCATTGCCCACCTCCATGAAGGACTGGGGCAGGAGAAAGCCCGGATCCGCAGGCTTGTTCGCCCGCAACCAGGCCGCCACTTCCCTGCGGAAGTCTTGCTTGTCCTGTTCACTAACCGTACTCACGCGTTACTCCCTGGCAGAGATTCAATCGGGTCACACCACATCCGGCAACACCAGCGGCTCACCGTGGGCATTGGCGCGCTGGAAGGCGGGGCGCGACATCAGGCGTTCAAGATAGGCCTTGGTCGCGGGCCTGTAGTACTTGTCCAGATGCAGGACAGAGCCCAGGAACAGGGCATAGCCCACCGCGATGTCCGCGATCGTGAAGCGATCCGCGACCAGGTACTCGTGGTTGGCAACCCGGTCGTCGACCCGGCGCAGGCGGGCGCGAAACCACTTTGCATAGTCGTCGGCGACCGCGCGCTTGGCCGGATCCGGCTCGAAAAAGTAATAGCGCAGGGCAATGGTCTGGGGAAACGTCAGGGTGGCATCACTGTGGTGCAGCCAGTTGAGCCAGGCGCCGTAGTCCGCGTCCTGCGGCCCCACAGCGAGGTCTCCCGCCTGCGCCGGATAACGGTCCACCAGATACTGGCAGATTCCGGCGGACTCGGTCATTTCCGTGGCGCCATCGACAAAGAACGGCACGGTTCCCAGGCTGTTTACCTGTAAAAAGTCGGGCTGCAGCATCCGCGGCGGGAACGGCAGCACCTCCAGCTCATACTCCAGCCCCATCTCCTCCAGGGTCCAGAGGGGGCGCAGCGAGCGCGCCCCGGCGCAATGCCACAGTTTCATTTCAGACTCCATACTGGCGTGCCGCCAGGTCGCGCATGATTTCCTCGGAACCGCCGCCAATGGCGTTGACCCGCACCTCGCGGTAGATCCGCTCTACCCGGCTGCCGCGCATGAAGCCGATACCGCCAAGAATCTGCATGGCCTCGCGGGCGCAGAATTCAACAGTCTCGCTGGCCTGCACCTTGAGCAGGGCGATGTCACCGGGGTTGGCAGTGCCCGCCTCGATCGACTCGAAGCAGAGCCGGATGTAGGCCTGGGTGGCGTTGATCTTCTGCTTCATCTGCGCGATCTTGTGGCGGATCACCTGGTGGTCGGCGAGCCGCTTGCCAAACGTCGTGCGCTCCTGCGCCCAGGCTACCGCCTCCTCCAGGCAGACCCGGGCCATGGCCTCCATCCCCGCGGCCATCGCCATGCGCTCGCCGTTGAAATTGGTCATGATCACCAGGAAGCCCTGGTTTTCCGGCCCGATCAGCTGGTCCACCGGTACCCGCACATTGTCGAAATAGAGAGTGGCGGTGTCCGAGGCCCACCAGCCCTGCTTGCGCTCCAGCGGGGTGCGGGAAAAACCCGCGGCGTCGGTGGGAATCAGCAGCATGGAGATACCCTTGGCCCCCGGACCGCCGGTGCGCACCGCGGTGGACACCCAGTTCGCACGCATGCCGCCGGTAATGTAGGTCTTGGAGCCGTCGACGACGTAGTGGTCGCCGTCGCGCACCGCCGTGGTGGCCAGCCCAGCCACATCGGAGCCGCCGCCGGGCTCGGTGATGCCGAGCGCAATGTGTTTTTCCCCCGCCAGCACCAGCGGCGCCACTGCCTGTTTCATGGCCTCGGAACCCCAGTTGATCACCGGCGGCAGGCCGATGCCGTGCACCATCAGGCTGGCGGGGATGCCCCCGGCGCCGATGCGGGCCAGCTCTTCCTGGGTAATCCAGCTGTGCCAGCTGTCGATACCCTCGCGGGTGCCACCCCAGGCCTCGGGATAGCCCAGGCCCAGCAACCCGATCGCAGCGGCCTTGGGCCACAGCTCGATGGGAATATGGCCGGCTTCATCCCAGGCGTCCGCATGAGGCATGATCTCGGTGTCGATGAAGCGGCGCAGCTGCGTTCGCCAGGCCTCGTGCTCCGCAGTGATATGGGGGTTGGGCAAGCGCGCGCTGTCAAAGTCCAGTGACATGGTCCGTCTCAGGGTAGTCCTTTTGCGAGAGGAGGTATCTTAGTGCAAGCCGGCACCGGATGCATGCGTAAAGCGGCTACGCCGGGGACTACCGGCCGCAGTCCTGCAGCTGCCGGGTCATGGCGCATCCCGGTTATCGAGGGCGGGTGTCTCGGGCATGGCGGCCAATTGCAACTCCAGCTTGTCGATCAGGGCAAACAGGGTGTCCCGCTCCGCCGGCGCCAGTGGCGCCAGCAGCGACTGCTCCCAGGCCAGGACCTCCGGTTCTATGCGCCGGTACAGCTCGGCACCGTCCGCGCTCAGGCACAGCAATGCAGCGCGACTGTCGCGCTCACAGGGCCGGCGCTGCAGCAGGCCCCGGCCCTGCATTGCGGCCACTGCCCGCGAGACCTGCACCTTGTCCATGTTGGTGAGCTCACTGACACGTTTTGCCTGCAGCTCACCGTACTCTGCCAGCGTGACCAGCACCCGCCATTCCGCGACCGTGATGCCAAAGCGTTCAGTGTAGATACGCGACAGCGACACGCTGATCTTGCGCGCCAGGGCGTTGCATCGGTAGGGCAAAAATCGGGTCAGGCTGAGAGCGTGGTGCATGCGGATCCCGCGGCAGATGGGCGTTTCTGCAGTATAGCTCTCCGGAGAACTGGTTTCAAAAGCAACCAGTTCTCCGGAAGCTGCTCCCCTGGCTCAGCGACGATAGTCCAGTGGCGGCTCGCGGTCGCCCAGCAGCGGCCGGTACTCAAAGTCCGTTCCGCGGCGCTGCTCGAACTCAGCGCGCGCTGCCTGCAACAGCTCGGGCTGCAGGAACAGGTCGATCGCGGTGAGCGCCATGGTTTTTGCCGCCACCATCATCCCCTTCGTTCCTATTGCCGTACCGCCGGCCGCAATCGCCTGCCAGGTGTGGGGTGCAGTGCCCGGCACCCAGGTCGCCGCGCGCATCTCGGCGGTCGGAACCGTCCAGCTGACATCGCCGACATCGGTGGAGCCCATGCCCTGGAGCAGGCTCATGGGTTCAATACGGGCAGCGGCGGCAGCGAGGTCCGCTTCGCGGCTGGCGAGCGACTCCGCCAGCTCGGTGGCGAAAGCCAGGTCTGCCGCGTCATAAGTGACCCCGCCCACCATGGTCAGGCGCCGGTGCATGGCGCTTGCCAGGGTTTCGTTGGGCAGCACACTGTGATTACCGTGTATGACCTCCAGCTCCATTTCTGTACCGGTGCCAAGCGCCGCACCCTCCGCTGTCTCCAGCAGACGGCTCCAGAGCTGCTCCAGGGTCGCGGCCTGCGGATGGCGCAGGTAATAAAAGGACTCGGCAAAATCCGGCACGACATTGGGGGCCGAGCCACCGCTGGTAATCACATAGTGCATGCGCGCTTCCTGCGGCATGTGCTCACGCATCAGGTTGGCCATATAGTTCATTGCCTCTACCGCATCCAGCGCGGAGCGCCCGCGCTCGGGCGCTACAGCCGCGTGGGAGGCAATGCCGCGGAAGCGGAACCTGGCCGACTTGTTGGCGAGCGTGGTCGCGATATCGGCGGCGTTGCGGTCAGCGGGATGCCACACCAGCACGGAGTCGACATCATCGAACAAACCCGCGCGCACCATGTACACCTTGCCTGAGCCCCCCTCCTCCGCCGGCGTGCCGTAAAGCCGCAGGGTGCCCGGGATATTGTTCGCCTCCATCCACTGCCGCACCGCCACCGCCGCCGCGGTCGAACCGGCGCCGAACAGATGATGGCCACAGGCATGGCCACTGTGCTTGTCAGGGTGGGGTTCGCGACGCGGCGCGGCGGTCTGGGAAATCCCCGGCAGGGCGTCAAACTCCGCCAGAATGCCGATCACCGGCTCCCCCGAACCGTAGCTGGCCACAAATGCTGTCGGCAGGCCGGCAACCCCGGTCTCGATGCGAAAATCGGCAGCCGCCAGCTCTTGCTGCAGCAGACCACTGCTTTCGGTTTCCAGGTAACCCAATTCCGCCTCGTCCCAGAGCGCCAGCGCCAGGGCGGCATACTGTTCCTGCTCCCGGTCCAGCCAGGCGAGAACATCTTCATCATCCAGGGCCATCGCCGCCCCCGGCAACAGCAACAGGCCCAGGGCCAGCGCTCGCAGCAAGCCTGCCATGAAAAGCTCCTTCATTGTCCAGTTGAAAACCTCACCTTACCATCGCATGGGCCGCAATGCCTGCTATGCTGCGCACGTCAGGGGAAATCGATCAGGACACCGTCAGTGCCAGATATCAAGCTGTGGGCCGCCGCGCTCAACGGAATGCCCGGGGTCAATGCCACCCAGTGGGAACAGCTGGACCCGGTGTCACGCTGGTTGCTTGCCTGCCGGGCATCGGTACTGTTCATGACCCTGACCGCAGCCATGCTGGGAGGTTTGCTGGCCTGGCGCGACGGACAGTTCAATGCCCTGCTGTGGCTGGCCTGCACCCTGGGCCTGATGTTCGCCCATGCCAGCAATAACCTGCTCAATGACTACACCGACTCCCGCCGCGGCATTGACCGCAACAATTACTACCGCAACCAGTACGGCGTGCATGTACTGGAAGATGGCCTGATGAGTGAACCGCAGTTCTGGCGCTATTTTGCCTTCACTGCGGCCATTGCCCTGGCCCTGGGCCTGTGGCTGGCAAGCGTGCGCAGCGGGCCGACCCTGGCACTGATGCTGGCGGGCGCCTTCTTCGTGCTGTTCTACACCTGGCCCCTCAAATATATCGGCCTCGGCGAGCCCTCGGTGCTGCTGGTCTGGGGGCCGTTGATGGTGGGGGGCACCTACTTCGTGGTCACAGGCAGCTGGAGCAATGAAGTCGCGTGGCTGAGCCTGGTGTTCGCCCTCGGGCCGACCACCGTGCTGTTCGGCAAGCACACCGACAAGCTGGCGGCGGACCGCGACAAATCGGTGCACACCCTGCCTGTCATTCTCGGCGAGCGCCGGGCGCGGCGGGCGACGCTGGCGCTGCTGCTGGCGCAGTACGGGCTGACCCTGGGGCTGGTGCTCGCGGGCGCCTTCAGCTGGCCCCTGCTGCTGGTATTTGCCAGCCTGCCGAGCCTGTATCGCAACCTGCAACTGCTGCGCAGCCCCAAGCCTGAAACCCGCCCCCAACGCTACCCGGCAAAGCTCTGGCCGCTGTGGTTTTCCGCCGCCTGCTTCCGCCATACCCGCCACTTCACGCCCCTGTTCCTGCTCGGTGTCGTGCTCGACACGCTGCTGCATTAATCCGGGGCTGCGGCGCCAGCGTATCCCCTCTCCCGAGCATCTCTTTGCTTGGCTTTACGCGCCACTCACAGGATAATGCGGCCCCATGCGCTACCGTGGAACCACCGACTACAACCACCGCCAGCCACCACGGATCGGCGTCCTGGTGACCAATCTGGGCACGCCCGATGCGCCGGAGAAAGGCGCCTTGCGCCGCTACCTGCGTGAGTTTCTGTCTGACCCGCGCGTGGTGGAGGTGCCGCGCCTGATCTGGTTTGTGATCCTGCACGGTATCATTCTCAATGTGCGGCCGGCGCGCTCCGCCGCCGCCTACCGCTCTGTCTGGACCCCGGAAGGCTCGCCGCTGCTGCTGCACACCCAGGCCCAGGCCGGGGCACTGCAGGCCCGGCTGACGGCGCGGCATGGTGAGTCCGTCCAGGTCGAGTACGCCATGCGCTACGGCTCCCACTCCATCCCCGAGCAGCTGCAATCCCTGCTTGCCCGCGGCGTCCAGCACCTGTTGGTGCTGCCGCTATACCCGCAGTACAGCGGCCCCACGACCGGCTCCACCTTCGACGCAGTGGCCGCGGATTTCCGCCGCCGGCGCTGGCTGCCGGAGCTGCGTTTCGTGGCCCAGTACCATGACCATCCGGCCTACATTGAGGCGCTTGCCGCCAGCGTACGCAGCCACTGGCAGCAGCACGGCCGCGCCGACAAGCTGCTGATGTCCTTCCACGGTGAACCACAGCGCTATCTGGAGCAGGGCGACCCGTATCACTGTCAATGCCACAAGACCAGCCGCCTGCTGGCCGAAGCCCTGGGGCTGGTCAGCGAGGACTACCTGACCTGTTTCCAGTCCCGCTTCGGTCGCGAGCCCTGGCTGACGCCCTACACTGACGACACGCTGCAGGGGCTGCCCGCCGCAGGCGTCAGATCAGTGCAGATGATCTGTCCGGGCTTCTCCGCGGACTGTCTGGAGACGATTGAGGAAATCGGAGTAGAAAACCGGGATTATTTCCTGGAGGCAGGCGGTGAACGCTACGAGTACATTCCCTGCCTGAACAGTGATCCGGGCCACATTGACGCCCTGACCACCATCATTGAGCAGCAGATCGACGGCTGGCTGCCGCTGACTTTCGACCCCGACGCCACCCAGTCCCGGGCTCAGGCCCTGGGCGCCAGCCGTTAGCGAGCCTACAGCCAGCGACGTACCCGCTGGCAGTAGGCTGCGTACTCCTGCGCAAACAAGCCCCGCAACAACGCTTCCTCCGGGCGAATGTAGCGCCATTCGATAATGACCATGAACAGCAGCGGTACCAGCAGGGCGCTGGCGGCTCCGACCGTTACGGCACAGCCCAGCAGAATGGCGGCCATGCCGAGATACATGGGGTTGCGGCTGAAGCGGTAGACCCCCCCGGTGACCAGCGCCGAGACGTCGCGAAACGGGATCATGTCGGTGCCGGCACGCTTGAACAGGCCGCCGGCAAGTACCAGCAGGGCGAGCCCCGCCACCAGGATCGCGCCGCCGACCAGCTGGCTGCCGAGACTGGTGAAGCGCGGCCCCGGATAGAATTCGTTCAGCGCGAAAATTGCCACGATACCGAATACCAGCCACATGGGCGGGTAGATAATCCGCTTTACCACCAGTTCCTCCTGATTGCTCAGATTCCGTGCAGGTGCGCCCCGGCGGGCTCGATGACGCCGATGGCGTAGGCGAGAATGATACCGACCACGAATGCCAGCGTCAGCTTGCCGCGATCGTGACTGTGAAAATGTACTTCCGGCAGCAGATCGCTGAGAGCAATGCAGATAAAGGCGCCGGCTGAAAATGCCAGCGCGACCGCCACCGCATAGTGGCGAGCGTCACCCAGCAGGTCCACCCCGAAATAAAACAGCAGCGCCCCCAGCGGGCACAAAAGGGCAAAACCCACATTGGCCAGGGCCCGGGACCGGCGGCTCCAGCCCCCGGCCTCCATGATCGTGGTAATGGACATGGCATCCAGGGGTTTGTGCAGCAGGATGGCCAGGAACACGCCCACCCCCAGCAAGCCGGCCGTGTGGCCCAGCTCACCCTGCATGGCCGCCCCCAGGGCGACACCATCAATCAGGGTATGCAGCCCGAGGCCGAGGGCAAGGCCGACCCAGCTCAGGCGGTGAGCGGTGGGGGCCGTCCCGGAATGGTGGTGGTCATGGTGATGGGGGTCATCGACCTGCGGGTGCAGATCGAGATGCTCTATCTCTGCGGCACTGAAGTCATGCTGGTGAAAATGGAACATGCGCAGCAACATGAGCATGGTGATCAGCCCAATCATCAACCACCATACCGAAACGTCCGCGCCCTGAGCCGATGGCTGCAGGGCGATACTGTGCGGCAGCAAGTGGTAGAACGCGACTCCCAGCATCAGGCCCGAAACAAAGCTCATGACCAGCTGCGTGCGAGTGTGCGTCATCTGCACCCAGTTCGGCAACAGGCCACCTGCCAGCGACAGCAAGGCAATTGCAACACAGTAGGCGACCAGCAACACTTCGGGGGTCATCTGCATGAGCCTAGCACAGCACCAGGTTGTCGCGATGAATGAGCTCCTCATCGCCCTGGTAACCCAGCACCTGCTCGATCGCCGCGGACGGCTGACCCATGATGCGGCGGGTGTCATCGGCACCATAGTTGACCAGTCCGCGGGCCACCTCGCGCCCTTCCGGGCAGCGACAGGACACCATGTCACCGCGCTGGAAGCGGCCTGACACGGCGCGCACACCCACAGGCAGCAGGCTGCGGCCGGATTCCCGCAGCACCCGCACCGCGCCTTCGTCCAGTTCCAGACTGCCGGCAACCTGGACCATCCCCGCGAGCCATTGCTTGCGGGCATTCTGCGGCCGCTTGCCGGTGCGCAGCCAGGTGCCGACAATGACCCCGGCCGCCACTTCCGCCAGCACATCCGGATGGCGGCCGCTGGCAATCACGGTCTCCGTACCCGACCTGGCCGCCAACCGTGCAGCCCGCAGTTTCGTGATCATGCCGCCCCGCCCCAGCGCACCGCCCTCTCCAGCCATCGCGTCCAGCGCGACGTCGTGGACATCACGGGCTTCCACCAGAGCGGCAAAGGGATTCATGCGCGGGTCTTCCTCGTAGAGACCCTGCTGGTCGGTGAGCAGGAGCAGGGCATCCGCGTCAATCAGGTTGGCGACCAGTGCGGCCAGGGTGTCGTTGTCACCGAAGCGGATTTCGTCGGTGACAACCGTATCGTTTTCATTGACGATCGGTACCACCCCCAGGCGCAGCAGTGTCGTCAGCGTACCGCGGGCATTGAGGTAACGGTCGCGGGCCGTGATGTCATCGTGGCCCAGGAGGATCTGGGCGGAGGCGATATCGTAGCCCCTAAAAGCGGTTTCATAGCTCTGGATAAGGGCGGACTGACCCACGGCCGCAGCCGCCTGCAGTTCATGCAGCTGTGATGGTCGTCGGGGCCAGCCGAGACGCACGATGCCTGCGGCAACGGCGCCACTGGAGACCAGCACCACCTCCGCACCGCCAGCCCTGAGCGCGGCAATCTGTGCCACCAGGCTGCCAATCATGGCGCTGTCCAGGCCGCGGCCGTCGTTGGTCAGCAGGGCGCTGCCAACCTTGATTACCCAGCGTCGGGCAGCAGCGATTTCCGTGCGCGCACCGCTGCTCATCAGTGAACGTATTCCACTTCTACCTCGTCGTCATCGTCATCATCTTCGTCGCTGCCAGCAGCCGAGGCTGCGCGTCGATACTGGGCACGCAGGGCTTCGATCCGCTCCCGCGCCTCCTGCTGCATCCGTGCCTGCTGTTGCGCTTCGGCCTCTGCTATCTCCGGATCGGTCTTTTCGAGGGCCTTCTGCTCTTCCAGCACAACCATGAGGTCCTGGCACAGGCGCGTGGTGCCCTCGCCGCTGATGGCTGCAATCTCGTACACCGGCCCGGTCCAGGCCAGCGCTTCCAGCACCGCCGCACGCCGGGCGGCGAGTTCCCCCTCCGGCACCAGGTCAATCTTGTTCAGCACCAGCCAGCGCGGGCGCTGCGCCAGGGTCGGGCTGAATCGCTCCAGCTCCTGCACGATGGCAACGGCAGCGTCCACCGGCTCACTGCCATCCACCGGCGCCATATCCACCAGGTGCAACAGAATCCGGTTGCGGGTCAGGTGCTTGAGAAAGCGGATACCCAGGCCGGCGCCATCGGAAGCGCCCGCGATCAGGCCGGGAATGTCCGCGACCACGAAGCTGCGGTGGGAGTCCACCTTGACGACGCCCAGGTTGGGCACCAGCGTGGTGAAGGGATAGTCAGCCACTTTCGGGCGCGCGGCGGACACCGCGCGTATGAACGTGGACTTGCCCGCATTGGGCAGGCCCAGCAGGCCGACGTCCGCCAGCACTTTCAGCTCCAGCTTCAGCGAGCGCTGCTCGCCTTCGGTGCCGGGGCTGGTCTGGCGCGGCGCCCGGTTGGTGCTGGACTTGAAGCGGGCATTACCCAGCCCGTGCCAGCCGCCCTGGGCCACCACCAGCCGCTGCCCGTGCTCCGCCAGGTCACCCAGCACCTCGGCACTGTCCTCGTCGATGATGGTGGTCCCCACCGGCACTCGCAGCACCAGGTCTTCACCACCCTTGCCGGTACAGTTGCGACTTTTGCCGGACTCGCCATTCTGGGCCCGGTAGCTGCGCACGAAACGATAGTCCACCATCGTATTCAGGCCTTCATCGGCCTCCATGATGACGCTGCCGCCGTCGCCGCCATCGCCGCCATCCGGGCCACCGCGAGGCACGTACTTTTCCCTGCGGAAGCTGAGGCAGCCATTGCCACCGTTGCCCGCAAACACCTTGATGCTTGCTTCATCTACAAATTTCATGGACCTGCCATTGCCACCCTGTGCCGGGCGCGCCATCGCGCCCGGGGATTGCCTGTAAGTATAAAAAAAAAGCCCCGTCAGTTGACGAGGCTTTTGTAACCGCTCGGTGCAAGCGCCCGATCAGGCGCTCACGACCTGAACGAACTTGCGGTTGTTGGGACCCCTGACCACAAACTCGACCCGCCCCTCGGACGTGGCGAACAGTGTATGGTCCCTGCCGCAGCGAACATTTTCGCCGGGGTGGAAACGGGTGCCGCGCTGGCGCACGATAATGTTGCCAGCCTTGACCACTTCGCCGCCGAAGCGCTTGACGCCGAGGCGTTTGCTTTCGGAATCGCGACCGTTGCGGGTACTGCCGCCTGCTTTCTTGTGTGCCATTGTCGATAGCCTCCGTTACGCCGTGATGCCGGTAATTTTCACTTCGGTGAACCACTGGCGATGCCCGGTTTCTCTCCGATAGTGCTTGCGGCGGTTGAACTTCACAATCTTTACTTTCTTGTGGCGGCCATGGTTGACCACTTCTGCGGTCACCTTGCCACCAGCCACCAGCGGGGTACCGATCCTGACCTGGTCGCCGCCAATCATCAGTACCCGGTCGAACTCAACCGTGTCCCCGGTGGCGGCTTCAATTTTTTCCAGCTTGAGGGTTTCACCCTCAACCACGCGGTGCTGCTTGCCGCCGCTCTCGATTACTGCGTACATTGTCTTCTCCGTTGAGTTAGCCTGCTCGCGGTCTCGGAAAATACCCTTGGCGATCAAGGGGGCAGAGCCAGGCACTAACAGTGTCCATGAAACCCGGAGACATCCGCACGGTGCGGGACCAGCTCCAGAGGGCGGCGATTCTACTCAAACATGGCGTTGTGGGCAAGGTTTATTTGCCCCTCAAAGCAGTGGCTTGACACCCCTGCCGGTGCACCCTAGCATGCGCGGGCACTTACCAAGCCAGCATACTATGCAACACATTCGCGCCACCGTCTCCGGGGAGTTCGAACGGGTCAACCGGCTGATCATCGACCAGCTCCAGTCCGATGTCCCCATGGTCGAGAATGTCGGCCACTATATCGTTGATGCGGGAGGCAAGCGGCTGCGCCCGTTGCTGGCCCTGCTCACCGGAGCCGCTCTCGGTGGTTGCCGCGACGAGCACATCACCTTTGCCGCGGTCATCGAATTCATTCACACCGCAACCCTGCTCCACGATGACGTGGTCGATGTCTCCGAACTGCGGCGTGGCCGGCCCACCGCCAATGCCACCTTCGGCAATGCGCCCAGCGTACTGGTCGGTGACTTCCTCTATACCCGCGCCTTCCAGTTGATGGTTGAATTGCGGGACATGAACATCCTGCGCTACATGGCGGACACCACCAACACCATCGCCGAGGGCGAGGTCCTGCAGCTGGTGCGGGCAGGCAATGCCGACACCAGCGAACAGGATTACCTGGACATCATCACCCGCAAGACCGCAGTACTGTTTGCCGCCGCCTGCCACGGCGCCGCCGTCCTCGGCGCTACCGATCCAGCCAGATCGGAGCGGATGGCCACCTTCGGCCTGCACCTCGGCCTAGCCTTCCAGATGGTCGACGACATGCTGGATTATGAGGGTGATGCCGCAACCATGGGCAAGAATGTCGGCGACGACCTGAGCGAGGGCAAGCTCACCCTGCCCCTGATCCATGTGCTGCGTTGCGGCAACAGCGACGAGCAGGCCCTGGTACGGCGCGCAATCACCGGCAAAACGGCAGCTGATATCGCCGGTATTGTCGCGGCGATCGGTCGCTGCGGCGCCGCGGATTACACCCGCGAGCGAGCCCGCGAACACCACGACCTGGCACTGGCGGCACTCGCGGGGCTGCCGCCGGGTCCGGCCCTGGATGCCCTGCACGCCCTCACCAGGCTGTCGCTGGAGCGGGATCACTAAGCGCAAATTGCAGGCCGCCTCAGCGCTGCCTATACTGCACAACCACACTGGCGGTGCCCGCAATGACCTACACCCCGCGTCTCTCAGATCTTCCGTCCTGGCGTGAACTGCAAGCCCTCGCGGCACAGATGCAGGACACTTCCATTGCCACCCTGTTCAGCAAGGACGCGCAGCGGGCCTCGGAGTTTACCGCCAGTGCCGCGGGGCTGACCCTGGATTATTCCAAACACCTGCTGTGCCGCGACAGCCGCGCTGCGCTGCTGCGGCTGGCGGAGCAAGCCCGGCTGCCACAGCGGGCAGCGCAACTGCTGGCCGGTGCACCACTGAACAACACGGAGTCGCGCCCGGCTCTGCACACCCTGTTGCGTGCGCGCTCGGCCCCGGGCGGCCTCGAGGCGGAGTTCAGCGCGGTCGAAGATACCCGCCAGCGCATGCGGCTCTGGTGCGAGCGCATCCACAGCGGCCAGTTGACGGGCTTTTCCGGCAATGCCATCCAGGATGTGGTGAATATCGGCATCGGCGGCTCCGACCTGGGGCCGCGCCTGGTCAGCGGCGCTCTGGCCGCCTGCCACGGCCCGGTGCGCTGCCACTATGTGGCCAATGTTGACCCGGCCGACCTCCACTACACCCTGCAGGGCCTGGATCCCGGCACCACCCTGTTCATTCTCTGCTCCAAATCCTTCCGCACCGAAGAAACCCTGGCCAACGGGCTGGCGGCCCGCGACTGGCTACTGGCCGCGGGGGTGCCAGTGGACGATCTGCAGCGCCACTTCCTGGCAATCACCACCAATCTGGAAGCCGCCGCCAGCTTTGGTGTGCCCGCCGACAATTGTTTGCCGCTGTGGGACTGGGTGGGCGGGCGCTACTCGCTGTGGTCGGCGGTGGGCTTGAGCGTCGCCATCGCAATCGGCTGGGAAAACTTCAGCGACCTGCTGGCGGGCGCCGAGGAGATGGACAGTCATTTCGCCAGCGCCAGCTGCGCCTTCAACCTGCCGATGTTGCTGAGCCTGCTGGAGATCTGGTACTGCAACTTCTTCGGCGCCGGCAACCATGTGGTACTGCCCTATGATCAGGGCCTGGCGCGGCTGCCGGACTTCCTCCAGCAGCTCACCATGGAAAGCAACGGCAAGCGCGTCACCCGCGACGGCGAGCCGCTGGACTATGACAGCGCACCGGTACTGTGGGGCTCGGCGGGCACCATGGGGCAACATTCGTTCCACCAGTTGCTACACCAGGGCACACGCCTGTGCCCGGCGGACTTCATCCTGCCGCTGACCACGGCGGTCGGGGACAGCGCTCGACACCAAATGCTGGTCGCCAACGGCCTCGCCCAGAGCCGTACCCTGATGGTCGGGCGCAGTGAAGATGAAGCACGGGCGAGCCTGCTGGAGCGGGGCCTGGACGCGGCGGAGGCGAATCGGCTGGCGCCACACCTGGCCATGCCCGGCAATCGCCCCAGCAGCGTGATCACACTGGATGCGGTAACACCCCACAGTCTCGGCGCCCTGCTGGCCCTGTACGAACACAGGACCTTCTGCAGCGGCCAGCTCTGGGGAGTCAACTCATTCGACCAGTGGGGCGTGGAACTGGGCAAGGAGATCGGGGTTGCGATTCTCGATCGCCTGCGCAACCCGGACAGCCGCAAGAGCATGGACGCCGCTACCGAGCGTCTGCTGTCGCAATGGTTCGCGGCCCAGGGGGAACCGCCAGCCGACGCTCAGGCCTGAGCGTCAATCAGCGCCAGCAGCTCGTCGGTGCGCGCGCGCATCAGGCCGGCATCACCGCGGCTTTCCACATTCAGGCGCACAACCGGCTCGGTATTGGACAGGCGCAGGTTGAAGCGCCATGTTTCGAATGCCATGCTGACACCGTCCACAGACTCCACCAGTAATGCTTCCGGCCCATAGCGTTCCGCAATCCGCGCCAACAGCGCCTGCGGATCGGCAATACTGCGATTGATCTCGCCACTGCAGGGAAACGCCGCGACCCGCTCCGCCACCAGCGCTGACAGGGGCAGCCCGCGGCTGCCAATAAGGCCCGCCACCAGCAGCCACGGAATCATGCCGCTGTCGCAGTAGGCGAAGTCGCGAAAGTAGTGGTGCGCACTCATCTCGCCGCCGTAGACTGCATTTTCCTTGCGCATCCGTTCCTTGATGAAGGCGTGGCCGGTCTTGCTCTGCACCGCACGGCCACCGAAGGCCTGCACCAGGTCCACCGTGTTCCAGGTCAGGCGTGGATCGTGCACGATGGCGGCCCCCGGATCCTGCAGCAGGAACGCCACCGCCAACAGGCCCACCAGGTAGTAGCCCTCGACAAACTCGCCGCGTTCATCGAAGAAAAAGCAGCGATCGAAGTCGCCATCCCAGGCGATGCCCATGTCGGCGCCGTGGGCGACGACTGCGGCGCTGGTCAGCGCGCGGTTTTCCGGCAACAGCGGGTTGGGCACACCGTTGGGGAAGTTGCCGTCCGGCTCGTGGTGCAGCTTGATGAACTCGAAGGGCAGGTGTGGTTCCAGCAGGTCGATTACCCGGCCAGCGCCACCGTTACCGGCATCCACCACAATTCGCAGTGGTGGCAGCGCGGCCACATCCACATAGCCGAGCAGGTGTTCTATATAGGCGGCGGCGGTATCCAGGGGGTAGTAGCCGCCCGCTGTTGCCGCGGGGGTGAAGTCATTGCCGGCCGCCAGGTCGCGGATTGCGAACAGGCCACTGTCGCCGGAGATCGGCCGGGACAGGTCGCGCACGAATTTCATCCCGTTGTAATCCTTCGGGTTGTGGCTGGCCGTGACCACAATGCCCCCGTCCATGCCGGCATGGGAGGTGGCGAAGTAGATTTCCTCCGTACCACAGAGACCGATATCGTAGACATCCACCCCCTGCTCCCGCAGGCCCGCCGCGAGGGCGCCCTTGATCGCCTCGCTGCTGAGACGGACATCGTGGCCGAGCACCACCTTGCGCGGCTCAATGACCTGGGCGAAGGCGCGGCCTATGCGGCGGGCGATGTCCTCATTGAGCTGATCCGGTACCCGGCCGCGCACATCGTAGGCCTTGAAACAATCCAGTGACTGCAAGGTGGAGCTCCTGGCTCAGCCGTGGGAATAATGATTTTCATAGACGAAGTTGGTGGCCTCGACAAAGCCGGGCACGCTGCCGCAGTCGAAGCGCCGGCCCTGGAAACGATAGGCCATGACGCAACCCTGCCGGGCCTGGGTCTGCAGCGCATCAGTGAGCTGCACCTCGCCGTTGGCGCCAGGTGGGGTCTCGCGCAGGATATCGAAAATGTCCGGGGTCAGGATGTAGCGGCCGATAATGGCGAGGTTGGAGGGGGCCGCCGCCGGATCGGGCTTTTCCACCATCTCATCCACCCGGTAAATGCCATCTTTCAACGCCTCGCCGGCAATGACGCCATACTTGTGAACTTCCTCCATCGGCACCTCCTGGATGGCGACAATGGAGCAGCGGAACTGGCGGTACAGCTCGGACATCTGGCTCAGCACTCCGGGGCCCTCATCGTTCAGGCAGAGGTCGTCGGACAGCACCACACCGAAGGGCTCGTTGCCAATCAGGACTTCGCCGGTAAGGATAGCGTGCCCGAGACCCTTCATTTCCCGCTGCCGCACCATGGTGAACACGCCCTTGTCGAGGACCTCGCGGATGCTCTCCAGATACACCTCCTTGCCGGTGCCGGAGATCTGGTGTTCCAGTTCAAAGCTGATGTCGAAGTGGTCGGCAATCGCGCGCTTGCCGCGCCCGGTGACCATCGCGCAGGTAGTCATGCCAGCGGCAATGGCCTCCTCGACCCCGTATTGGACCAGCGGCTTGTTGACGATGGGCAGCATCTCCTTGGGCATGCTCTTGGTGGCGGGTAAAAACCGGGTACCGTAACCGGCTACCGGGAACAGGCACTTCTTGATCATCAGTTTTTCTCCTTGCTGGCGGGGGACTGGTCACGACCGTAGACGTCTTCAAAGCGGACGATGTCGTCCTCACCGAGATAGGTTCCGGACTGCACTTCTATCAATTCCAGCGGGATGCGACCGGGGTTCGCCAGGCGGTGCTTGCGGCCCAGCGGAATGTAGGTGGACTCGTCTTCCGCGAGCATGAACACCCGCTCCTCACAGGTCACCTCGGCGGTGCCGTGCACCACGATCCAGTGTTCTGCCCGGTGATGGTGCATCTGCAGGGACAGGGTCTGGCCGGGGTTGACGATGATGCGCTTGACCTGGAAGCGAGCCGCGGTCACCAGGGATTCATAGGAGCCCCAGGGCCGGTAGACGCGGGAGTGCAGGGAGGCCTCGGGCCGCGACTCGGCCTTGAGCCGGTTGACGATGCGCTTGACGTCCTGCACCCGATCGCGATCCGCGACCAGGATGGCATCAGCCGTTTCCACCACAACAAGGTTGGCGACACCGGTTGCAGCCACCAGCCGCGATTCGCTGCGGAAATAGCTGTCGCGACAGTTGTCGAGCATGACATCACCCTGGATGGCATTGCCGTGTTCATCGCGCACAGCCACCTCCCAGAGGGCGGACCAGGCGCCGACATCGCTCCAGCCGCAGTCCAGTGCCACCACGCCGCCGGCGCGGGTATGCTCCATGACCGCGTAGTCAATGCTGTCCCCCGGGCAGGCGGCAAACGAGGCGGCCTCCGGGCGGATGAAGTCCATATCCACCGTGGCGCTCGCCATCGCACGCTGGCAGCAAGCCAGCATGTCCGGCTGGAATTCCCCAAGTTGCTGGATATAGGTGGCCGCACGCAGCAGGAACATGCCGCTGTTCCACAGATAGCTGCCACTGTCGAGATAGGACTGGGCGGTCTCGGCATCCGGCTTCTCGACAAAGGCCTCGAGCGCGTACAGCTCCTCGCCCAGGGAGGCGCCACAGCGAATATAGCCGTAACCGGTTTCCGCTGCCTGCGGCACCACCCCGAAAGTCATCAGGCGACCTTCCCGCGCCAGCGGCAGGGCGCGGGCGACTGCTTCGGCAAAGGCCGCCGTGTCCTGGATGATGTGATCCGCGGGCAGCACCAGCAGGATGGCATCCGGATCCCGCGCCAGCTCCTGCAGTGCCGCCAGGGCCACCGCGGGCGCAGTGTTGCGGCCGACAGGTTCCAGTATCAATGCGCTGGGAGCAATGCCCACCTGCCGCAGCTGCTCGGCCACCATGAAGCGATGCTCTTCGTTACACACCACCACCGGCGCGCTGGCTTCCAGGCTGCCGGTACGCTCCAGGGTCTGCTGCAGCATGGTGAGTTCACCCGCCAGGGGCAGGAACTGCTTCGGGTGCAGCTCCCTGGACACTGGCCAGAGGCGGCTCCCGACACCGCCGGAGAGCAAAACAGGTGTAAGCATGGTATATCCGTTCTCGTTAAAGCCCGTATCTTAGCCGATGCACGGACGACGAGGCCAGCAAGGGCTCGCGGCTCCCACCCGCGGTGCTGGACTTGTGCCCCGCAGGTATTAGAATGGGCGGCTAAAATCTGAATCCCCACCGGATGGACACGGCGCAGACCCCGGTGCAGCTCCCCTACTGCAGGGCCCTACTGGACACACTATGACCGTACAACACGCATTTGCCAAAGAGGAGCTGGTTGCCTGCGGCCTCGGCGAGCTGTTTGGCCCCGGGAATGCCCAGCTTCCCACCGACAACATGCTGATGCTCGATCGCATCACCCACGTCAGCTCGGAAGGTGGTCGCTATGGCAAGGGCGAAATCATTGCAGAACTGGATATCCACCCGGACCTGTGGTTTTTTCAGTGCCACTTTCCCGGCGACCCGGTCATGCCCGGCTGCCTCGGACTCGACGCCATGTGGCAGCTGGTGGGTTTCTTCCTGGGTTGGCGCGGCAATCCCGGCCGCGGCCGGGCGCTGGGCTCAGGTGAGGTCAAATTCACCGGACAGGTGCTCCCCACCGCAAGCAAGGTCAGCTATCACATTCACATGAAGCGGGTCATCGAACGCAGGCTGATCATGGGTATCGCCGATGGCGTGGTGTCCGTGGATGGACGCGAAATCTACAATGCCAGCGACCTCCGGGTCGGGCTGTTCAAATCAACGGAGTCGTTCTAGTCCTATGAGTAGACGGGTAGTGATCACAGGGCTCGGTATCGTGTCCTGCCTGGGCAACAGCGCCGAAACAGTTGCCGAGGCCCTGTACGAGGGTCGCTCAGGCATCAGCCTGCGGCAGGAACAGATCGACATGGGCATGCGCTCGCATGTTGCCGGCGCCCCGGTCATCGAGGTCGCCGAGCACATCGACCGCAAGCAGCTGCGATTCATGGCCGATGCCGCTGCATTTGCCTATATTGCCATGCAGCAGGCGATCGCCGACTCGGGGCTCAGCGACCAGGATGTGTCCAATGTCCGCACCGGCATCATTGCCGGCTCCGGCGGCGCCTCCTCCGCCAGCCAGACCGAGGCAGCGGATATCCTGCGCGAAAAGGGTCTGCGCCGCGTTGGCCCCTATCGCGTCACCCAGACCATGGGCAGCACGGTGTCCGCCTGCCTCGCCACTCCCTTCAAGATCAAGGGCGTCAACTACTCCATATCGTCTGCCTGTTCCACCAGCGCCCACTGCATTGGCAGCGCCATGGAACAGATTCAGATGAACAAGCAGGATGTGGTGTTTGCCGGCGGCGGCGAGGAGCTGCACTGGACCCTGAGCAGCCTGTTCGACGCCATGGGCGCGTTGTCGACCAAGTACAACGAGACCCCGGAGCGCGCCTCCCGCGCCTACGATGCCAACCGCGACGGTTTCGTCATCGCCGGCGGCGGCGGCATGCTGGTGCTCGAGGAACTGGACCATGCGCTGGCCCGTGGAGCGAAAATCTATGCCGAGTTGGTGGGCTATGGCGCCACTTCCGACGGCCATGACATGGTGTCGCCCTCGGGCGAGGGTGCAGTCCGCTGCATGCAGCAGGCACTGGCCACAGTGCAGGGCCCGGTGGACTATATCAATGCCCACGGTACCAGCACTCCCGCCGGGGACATACAGGAACTCAAGGCCGTGCGCGAAGCCTATCGCGATCGCGACCATATCCCGGTCATCGGCTCTACCAAGTCGCTGTCGGGGCACTCCCTCGGCGCCGCGGGCGTGCAGGAAGCCATCTACTCGCTATTGATGCAGCAACGCGGATTCATTGCCGCCTCGGCCAATATCGAGACGCTTGACCCCGAGGCGGAGGGACTGCCGATCGCGATCAAACGCCACGACAACGTCGACCTGCAGCGGGTGATGTCCAACAGCTTCGGCTTTGGCGGCACCAACGCCTCTCTGGTCTTCCAGAAGTATCCTGTGTAGGGGCGCCCGGCCAGGGGGGGCCGCCCAGGGGCGCCCGGCCAGGGGGGCCCGCCCAGGGGCGCGCGACCAGGCTTTACGACTTCGGCTCACGCCACATCGCCTCAAGAGGCGGACCGCCCTCGCCACAGGCAAAAACCTGCATCCGCTCGAATCCGTGGGCGGCATAGAATCTGGTATTGGCCGGATTGGAGTTCTCCAGATAGACAGGCATGCGATCGCGGTCACATGCGGACAGAACCGGGGCGAGTAATGCCTTGCCGAGCCCTGTGCCGCGCGCCGCCTGCCGCGTCCCGATCGCAAACAGGTACCAGTGCGGGCTGCTGGGATGATATTGCGCCATCAGCTCTCCGGCGCGCGTCCCCCGCGCAACCGCCCCCCGACTTCCGTACACAGCCAGCCCAGCTGCAAGCTTCAGCATCCCCGGTAACGACAGCGACATATCCGTGTCATGCCGCGCCCACATCGTCGCCGCGTCATCACCTGCCAAATGGCAGATTCCATGCTTGAGATAGATACTGCGCGCCATCACCTGAAAGGCCACTTTCATGCCACGCGGCGAGCCAAAAACCCACCGGCCCACCGGATCTTCGGAAAACGCTTCGGCCGTTATGTCGACCAGCTGTTTCCAGTCCCGGATGGTTGCCCGTCGCAGCGGCGTTGCGGTCAGGTCAATCTGCATTAGCCGACGACCACCAGGGCTGCCCGCCAGGTTGCGGGCCGTCGGAGTGAACCTCAACTGATGTGCCGCTCCTCATTCCAGCGTCTCCAGCAGCACCACTTCCAGCCAGTCACCGGCCTTCACCGCAACACCCACCGGCACCACTGCCAGGGCATTGCTCTGGCACACCGAGCTCAGCACCCCTGAGCTCTGGTTGGCAAACGGCGTCGCCAGCATGCCGTCCGCGCCCGGTGCCAGCGTCACCCGCAGGTATTCCTGACGACTTCCCGGACGGGCCCGGACAAAATCCGCACGCGCAGACAAATGCAGGGGCTCCACCTCGACCGCGCCCTGTGCACGCAGCAAAAAGGGGCGCGCCAGCAGACAGAAGGTCACGTAACTGGAGGTTGGATTGCCGGGCAGGCCGATAAACGGGACGCCCCGGACCTCGCCGAATGCCAGCGGTTTGCCGGGCTTGATGGCGAGGCGCCAGAGTGTCAGTGAGCCCAGGCGCTCCACCTGCTCGCGGACATGGTCTTCCTCGCCCACGGAAACCCCGCCGGAACTGAGAATGCAATCTGCCCTGCCGGCCGCGTTCTCGAGCGCCGCAGCCGTTGCCTCCGGACTGTCCGCGACGATCCCGCAGTCCACTACCTCCATGCCCAGAGCCTGCAGCTGGGCGCCGAGCGCGACCCGGTTGGCGTTGTAGATCTGGCCGGGGCGTAGGGGTCCGCTGCCCGGGGCTACCAGCTCACTGCCGGTAGACAGCAGCGCGACCCGGAGGGGGCGATATACGGGCACCTCGGCCAGGCCCAGCGCAGCGAGCAGACCGAGATCGGGGGCGCGCAGGCGGCGCCCGACGGCAAATACCCGTGAGCCCTCGGCGATGTCCTGCCCCCGAAGCCTGATATTGTCGCCGGGACTGACCGGCTCCAGGACCTGCACACAGCCGTCAACCTCCCGGCACTGTTCCTGGATTACTACCGCGTCAGCACCGGGCGGCACTGTGGCACCGGTAAAAATCCTCGCCGCCGTACCCGGCGCCAGTGGCGCGGCCGCGGTACCGGCGGCAATGCGCTGGCTGACTGGCAGCGGACCACCAGCCTCCGCAGCGCGCAACGCATACCCGTCCATCGCGCTGTTGTCCTCCGGCGGCACGGCGATCGCGGCGACGACATCACCAGCCAGCACGGCACCGCGGGCCGCGAGCAGGCTGCGCACCTCCGATGGGGGCGGTGCGGGCGCCCGGGCCAGCATCGTCGCCAGCGCATCAGAAACCGGCAGTAGCCCGCTCACGGCAGCGAGGCCCGGGTCTGCAGCACACCGACAAAATTGCAGGGACGATGGCGACTGTCGAGCTGGTCGCGAATGATTCCGGTCCAGGCGGTGCGGCAGGCCCCGGTAGAGCCTGGCATGCAAAAAATTACCGTGTTATTGGCCAACCCGCCGAGCGCCCGGGACTGTACGGTGGAGGAACCTATTTCCGCCAGGGAAAGAGCCCGGAACACCTCGCCAAAACCGTCAATGGATTTGTCGAACAGCGGCGTCACCGCCTCCGGCGTGGAATCCCGCCCCGAAAAGCCGGTGCCGCCCGTGACCAGCACCGCTGCCACCGACTCATCCGCAATCCAGCGCGAAAGTACCGCGCGAATCTGGTAGATATCGTCCCTGACGATCTGGCGGTCGACGCAGCGGTGTCCGGCGGCCAGCAGCGCATCCTCCAAATACTGACCGGAACTGTCCGTGTCAGCAGTACGGCTATCGGAAACCGTCAGCACAGCAACGCCGAGCGTCACCTGGGGTTCATCAACAGGAGCAGACATGGACAGTTCAGGCCTCCTTGCGGTTTTGTTGCTGGTGTTGCTGTTGGTAGAAGTACTGACGCACGGCATCGGCGACGAAGCCGCGCCAGGGCACCTGCTTGATGGCGAAGGTGCCGCGGATACGGCCACATTGCAGGGCGCGGTTGCGTGGCAGGCTGTCCTGCCCCACCGGCTGCAGTTGCACCGCGTTGGCTGAAAACTCGGAAAACTGGGACGCCGAAGCCAGCAGCACTTCCGCAAACTCGTAGCAGTTGGTGGGGTCCGGGCTGCAGTAGTGATAGGTGCCCCAGGCCTCCGCGCCCGCGCCCAACTGGTCGAGGACCCCGGCCACCACCCTGGCGGCGTCCGCGGCTTCCACGGGACAACCGCGCAACTGATTGTCCAGCACCAGTTTGCCACCATCGACAAGCTGCGCCAGCATGTGCGACAAGACATTGATGCCACTGGGAGCAAACACCGGCCCTAGCCGCAGAATGACATGCTGGACACAGGTCTCCCGGGTGCGAGCCTCGGCCGCAGCCAACAGCCGCCCCACCGTCTCCGTATTGTCGGGTACATCCTGTTCGCGATAGGCGCGGCCGGCGTCGCCGGCAAATACGCGCGCCGTCGACAGCAGGAAATAGCTGCCACTACTGCGCTGGCAGGCCTTTGCCAGCCAGTGGCTGCGCTCGACGTCAAGCTCGGTAATCAGTTCGCCGCTGTCTATCGCGCCCTGCAGGCGCGCATCCACCACAATGTCGGCGCGGACACGGCGGACCACTTTCTTGGCGTGACGCTCGCTCTTCCAGCGTGATGTGGAGCTGGAAACAACCTCAAGCTCATGCCGCCCCCAACGCCGCAAATGATCCACCAGCGCCAGACCCAGTGGGGTGTCGGATCCAATCAGCAACACGCGCAAGGCACAGTCTCCGGTCGTGAGCCAAGATCAAGGTGGCCGAGCCCGCAATCAGAACGGGATGTCGTCGTCGAAGTCGCCGAAATCACCGGGAGGTGGCGCGCTCGTCTGCCGACCAGAGGCCGCCGGCTGCTGTTGCTGGGGTGCGCCGCCCTGGCCCTGGCCGCCCTGGTTGTAGTCGTCCTGCGGATAATTGCCACCCTGCTGACCGCCACTGCGGCTGTCCAGCATCTGCATTTCATTGGCAACGATCTCGGTGGTGTAGCGATCCTGGCCATCCTGCCCCTGCCACTTGCGCGTACGCAGGGACCCCTCGACATAGACCTTGGAGCCCTTCTTCAGGTACTCACCCGCAATCTCGGCCAGGCGGTTGAAGAACACCACCCGATGCCATTCCGTGCGTTCCTGTGGCTGACCGGTCTGCTTGTCCTTCCAGCTCTCGGAGGTGGCGAGATTGACGTTGGTGACGGCACCCCCGGAAGGCATGTAGCGGGTTTCCGGATCCGCACCCAGGTTACCGACCAGTATGACTTTGTTTACGCCCCGTGAAGCCATAGCAACTCCTTTGTCATGGACGGTTTAGGGAATGAAATAGTGTCGGCGACTATAGCAATCCCCTACTGCAAATGCGACAGCAATAACCGCCAGAAACCGTCAATCCCGGTCGCGCAAGCCATTCAGACGATCGGCGGCCAGGCCCAGCAAACGCCGCCGCCAAAGGGGTGCGCCACCGGCACAGGCCGCCTCCTGCCAACCCAGCACTGCACTGGTAGCCCTGAATCCCAGCCAGCGCAATGGTTCCGGCTCCCAGCGCGGGAGTGCCCTGCTCACTGGCAGGCGCCGGCACCAGGGCATGCGGCTCAGCCGGCTATTGCGATTCAGGATAAGATCGACCAGGCTGCGCGCCAGCAGGTTCGACGCGCCGACACCCTCGCCGCTGTAGCCACCAAGACAGGCAAACCCGGAGACGGGGTCCAGCACCGCGTGGGGGCTGCCCGAGCGGGGAATACCCAGGGTGCCGCCCCAGGCGTGGGTCACCGCGACCTCCTGCAGTTGCGGCAGGCAGGCCAACAGCAGCCGCCGGACCTCAAGGAACGCCTCCCGGTCACCAGTAAAGCAACTGCGGGGACGGCCAGCAAAACGGTAGGCGCCGCGGGCGCCGAACACCAGCCGGTTGTCGGCACTGCGCTGGCCGTAGGTGACAACCGGGCTGGCATCCGAGAACACCTCGCCGCTGGCAAGACCGAGCTCCTGCCACTGCCCCGCGGTCAGCGGCTCGGTCGCTATAATGCGGCTCTGCACCGGCAGTACCCGCCTGCGGTAATCTCCAAACCGGCTGTTGAACCCCTCCACCGCCAGCACCCTGACCGGCGCTTTCATGCTGCCACCGGGAGTGGTCAGTGTCTCGCCACTGCTGGCGACCACGGGTGTCTGCTCATAGACTGTCACCCCCAGGCGGCTCACCGCAGCGGCGAGTCCGAAAGCCAGCATCGCCGGCTGGATGCGGGCGACATGGGGGGTATAGATGGCACCCAGCGGCTGGGCCACACGCAGTCGTGCACCGAGTTCGGCGCTATCCAGCCAGCGGTAATCCGCCTCGTCGTAGCCCAGGGAGTACAGTGCTGCCAAATGCTGCCGCTGCCACTCCAGCTGTTCGGGATAGCGGGCCGCGGCGAACAGCCCGCCACCCCGCTGATAGTCGCATTCCAGCCGCTCCCGAGCGAGCACGCGCTCCACTTCAGGCAGGATATCGAGGATTGTCTGACGCACCTCGGCGCCATCCCCGCCCCACTGGTCATGATGAAAGCGCTGCTCGCCCTGCAGTGCTGCCATCATCCAGCCACCGTTGCGGCCGGAAGCACCGAAGCCGCAGTGTTCCGCCTCAAGGATGCAGACCGCGCAATCGGGCGCCAGGGTTTTCAGGTAATAGGCAGTCCACAGGCCGCTGTAGCCACCGCCGATTATTGCCACATCGCACTGCTGCTCGCCCGTCAATGCGGGAAGAGGGGCAGGCCGGCCGGCGCTGTCGTGCCAGAGACTGACCTCGGGAAAAGCAGGCGAGAAGGTCAGGGCGAGGACACCCCGCCGACCGCCGCCGGCACTGTGCGCGGCACCGGCAGGGCGACCAGGAACCAGAGCGCAATGAGCCCCAGGCAGAGTTCCGTCATCCCGGTCACGCCATACTGCTCCAGAACCCAGCCCCCGGCGGCTCCGCCCGCGAAGATTCCCAGGAACTGGGCGGTGGAGAATATACCCAGGGCGGTGCCCTTGCCGCCCGGGTCTACCGCCTTGCTGACCATGGAGGGCAATACCGCCTCCATGTAGTTGAAACCTACGAAAAACAGCCACAGGGCGGCATAGAACAGCCAGGGCTCCCGCACCAGACCCAGCAGCGCCAGCGACAGAAACAGCAGGCCAATACTGCCGAGGAATACGAGGTGGGGGCGGCCGCCCTTCTCCGCCAGACGCATCAGCGGCAGAATCCCCAACACGGACAGCAAAACCGCCGGCAGATACACCTGCCAGTGCTGCTCACGGTCAACGCCGATGGCCCCTTCCAGAACCCCGGGGACCACCTGGAAGCTGGCCATGAGGACAAAATGCAGGGTGAATATTCCCGCGTCCAGCCGCAGCAGGGTGGGATTGCGCAGACTGAGCCCCATCAGGCCTGGTCGGGCGCCGACTTCAGCATGAATTGTACCGGTCCGCGGCGGGTCCGGTATCTGCCAGGTGACGATGGCAATACCGCAAAGGGCGAGGAAAGCGGTGAAGCCGAAGACCGCCTCGAGGCCGCCAAACCCCGCCACCAGCGGTCCCAGAACCAGCGCCAGGGCGAACGCCAGGCCGATACTGGCACCGACAATCGCCATCGCCTTGGTACGCTGCTCCGGCCGGGTGAGGTCCGCCACCAGGGCCATCACGCTGCTGGCAATGGCACCGGCGCCCTGCAGGGCGCGCCCCAGGATGATCCCGTCGATGCTGTCTGCCAGCGCTGCGACAATGCTGCCGAAGGCAAAAATGAGCAGCCCGCCGATGATCACCGGCTTGCGCCCGACCCGGTCGGATAACCAGCCAAATGGAATCTGCAGACAGGCCTGGGTCAGGCCGTAGGCGCCGAGAGCAATGCCGATCAGGGTCGGGGTCGCGCCCTCGAAATCGATTGCATACAGCGCCAGCAGCGGCAGGACCATGAACAGCCCCAACATGCGAAAGTTGTACAGCAGAGCGAGGGACGTCACGGAGCGACGTTCCAGGGCAGTCATGGGGTGTTCGGTAATCACAGGCCGGCAGCTTCGCAAAAACCCTAATGTTAACAGCTTCCCTGCCCCGGTGGCATCCGCCGCTCCCGGGCCTGCGTAGAACCCGGTATATTTTGCTTCAACATGAACCGACCCCCTATACTGTCAGGTTCGACTGGCAGGCCCTGACCGGAGACTCATGGACACCATTTACGTCCGCGGTGCACGCACCCACAATCTCAAGAACATCGATCTGGACATCCCTCGCGACCAGCTGGTGGTCATTACCGGGCTGTCCGGTTCCGGCAAGTCGTCCCTTGCCTTCGACACACTCTACGCCGAGGGCCAGCGGCGCTACGTTGAATCGCTGTCCACCTACGCGAGGCAGTTCCTGTCGATGATGGAAAAGCCGGATATGGACCATATCGAGGGGCTGTCACCGGCAATTTCCATCGAACAGAAGTCCACCTCCCACAATCCGCGCTCCACTGTCGGTACCATTACCGAAATCTACGACTATCTGCGCCTGCTGTATGCCCGCGTAGGCGAACCGCGCTGCCCCGAACACGGTGAGAGCCTGCGGGCCCAGACCGTCAGCCAGATGGTGGATTCGGTGCTGGCGCTGCCCGAGGGCACCCGCCTGATGCTGCTGGCGCCTGTGGTGAAAGCGCGCAAGGGCGAGCACCTGCACATCTTCGAGGAACTGCGCGCCGCCGGCTTCGTCCGCGCCCGGGTCAACGGCATCGTCACCGATCTGGACGACCTGCCAAAGCTGGACAAGAAGAGGAAGCACGACATCGAGGTGGTAGTGGACCGCTTCAAGGTCCGCGCCGACCTGAACCTGAGGCTGGCGGAGTCCTTCGAGACCGCGCTCGGACTGACCGACGGTCTGGCGACGATCAACTACATGGACGGTGGCGGCGAGGACATCATGTTTTCGGCCCGATTTGCCTGCCCGGTCTGCGGCCACAGCATCGATGAACTGGAACCGCGCCTGTTTTCCTTCAACAACCCCGCGGGCGCGTGTCCCACCTGTGATGGCCTCGGTGTAAAACAGTACTTTGACCCCGACCGGATTGTCCTGCACCCGGAGGCGAGCCTGGCCGAGGGGGCGATACGCGGCTGGGATCGCCGCAACGTCTACTACTTCCACATGCTCACCAGCCTCGCGGATCACTACGGCTTTTCCATCGACACCCCGTTCCAGCAGCTGAAGAAGGGCCACCGCGCAGCCATACTCCACGGCAGCGGCGATGAGGAGGTGGCGTTCGCCTACATGAATGATCGCGGTGACGTCTACAAGCGCACCCATCCTTTCGAGGGCATCATCCCCAACATGGAGCGGCGCTACCGCGACACCGAATCCCAGTCCGTGCGCGAAGAGCTGGCGAAGTTCCTGTCCACCCAGCCCTGCCCCGACTGCCACGGCACCCGCCTGCGCCGGGATGCTCGCCACGTGTTCGTGGACGACCGCAACCTGCCCAGCATCACCGAGCTTCCCGTGGGTGAGGCAGAGGTGTATTTTGGCCAGCTTGAACTGGAGGGTCGCAAGGGCGAAATCGCCGGCAAGATCCTCAAGGAGCTGCGCGCCCGCTACCGCTTTCTGGTGGATGTGGGCCTGAACTACCTGACCCTGAGCCGCAGCGCCGAAACCCTGTCTGGCGGCGAGGCTCAGCGCATCCGCCTGGCCTCCCAGATCGGCGCCGGCCTGGTGGGTGTCATGTATATCCTCGACGAGCCCTCCATCGGCCTGCACCAGCGCGACAACGAGCGCCTGCTGGGTACCCTCACCCACCTGCGGGACCTGGGCAATACCGTCCTGGTGGTGGAGCACGACGAGGACGCCATCCGCAAGGCAGACCACATCATCGACATCGGCCCCGGCGCCGGGGTCCACGGCGGCCGCATCGTCGCCCAGGGCAGCCTGCAGGATATCATCGACAACGACGAGTCCCTGACCGGCGCCTACCTCTCCGGCAAGCGCAGTATCGCGGTCCCGGACAAGCGCATCCCGGCCGATCCGAAACGCCTGCTGCAGTTGACCGGAGCCAGCGGCAACAATCTGCAGGCAGTGGACCTCGAGCTGCCGCTGGGGCTGTTGACCTGTGTCACCGGCGTCTCCGGTTCCGGCAAATCCACCCTGATCAACAACACCCTGTACCCGATCGCTGCCACCGAGCTCAACGGTGCTACCACGCTGAACCCGGCACCCCACACCGGGATCAGGGGCATGGAGCACATCGACAAGTGCATTGATATCGACCAGAGTCCCATCGGGCGCACTCCACGCTCCAACCCCGCCACCTACACCGGCATCTTTACCCCGGTGCGGGAGCTGTTCGCCGGCACCCAGGAAGCGCGCTCCCGCGGCTACAAGCCGGGCCGCTTCAGCTTCAACGTCAAGGGTGGCCGCTGCGAGGCCTGCCAGGGCGACGGCGTCACCAAGGTCGAGATGCACTTCCTGCCGGATATCTTCGTCCCCTGCGATGTCTGCAAGGGCAAGCGCTACAACCGCGAGACCCTGGAAATCCGCTACAAGGGCAGGAACATCCACGAAGTGCTGGAAATGACGGTGGAGGATGCACTGGCCTTTTTCGAACCCGTGCCCGCCATTGCCCGGAAACTGCAGACCCTGATCGACGTGGGCCTGTCCTACATCCGCCTCGGCCAAGCCGCCACCACCCTGTCCGGGGGCGAGGCCCAGCGGGTAAAGCTGTCCCGCGAGCTGTCCAAGCGCGACACCGGCAAGACCCTCTACATCCTCGACGAGCCCACCACAGGCCTCCACTTCGAGGACATCCGCCAGCTGCTGGAAGTCCTCCACCGCCTGCGCGACCACGGCAACACCGTGGTCATCATCGAGCACAACCTGGATGTGATCAAAACCGCGGACTGGATCATTGACCTGGGGCCCGAGGGCGGGTCGGGTGGCGGCCAGATCATCGCCACCGGCACCCCCGAGGACGTGGCCAAGGTGAAGAAATCCTACACCGGGCGGTTCCTGGGGCCGCTACTGAAGCGACAGGCCTCCAGGGACGCTGCCGGGAAGCCCAAGGCACCAAAGCGCAAGGCCGGGAAGCGTGCAGCCGCTTGAGTTGTTGGATGGGTAGCGCTTCGGCCCGAGCCCCGTGCGTGGCTGTTGGGGGCCGGCCGGACACGCCGTGAACCCATCCATGGGGGCTCGGTGACGGCATCCATGCCGTCAACGGTCCGGGCAGCCCCCGAGAGTACCTGCGGGCGGCGACTGGGCCCCGAACACGGGGCACCGGGCACAAAAAAGCCGGGACTGGCCCGGCTTCTTCACAACGACGAGTCGTTACGACTCGTCGGAATCCGCGTCATCTTCCAGCGGACGATCAACCAGCTCGACGTAGGCCATGGGAGCCTGGTCGCCGGAGCGGAAGCCGCACTTGAGGATGCGGATGTAGCCGCCGGGGCGGGCCTGGTAGCGCGGACCCAGCTCGGAGAAGAGCTTGCCAACGGCTGCCTTGTCGCGCATGCGGTCGAACGCCAGGCGCCGGTTGGCGACGCTGTCGCTCTTGGCCAGGGTTATCAGGGGCTCGGCGTAGCTGCGCAGCTCCTTGGCCTTGGGCAGGGTGGTCTTGATCAACTCGTGCTCTACCAGAGACACGGTCATGTTCCGAAACATGGCCTTGCGGTGGGAGGCATTCCGGTTCAACTGACGTCCGCTGTGACGGTGACGCATTTTTACTTTCCTATACTGTCTGTGCTATCTCAGCACTGCCAACTGTTAACTCGGGAGCTTAGATGCTCAGCACCCGGTCGTCGTTTCTGAGGCTGGCCGGCGGCCAGTTGTCCAGGCGCATACCCAGGGACAAGCCGCGAGACGCCAGTACATCCTTTATTTCGGTCAGTGACTTCTTGCCCAGGTTGGGAGTTTTCAGCAACTCCACCTCTGTACGCTGAACCAGGTCACCGATGTAGTAAATATTCTCTGCCTTGAGGCAGTTGGCCGAGCGAACGGTGAGTTCGAGATCGTCCACCGGGCGCAGCAGAATCGGGTCGACTTCGTCTTCCTCGACCACGGACTCGCTGTGGCTCTCGCTTTCCAGGTCCACGAACACAGCCAGCTGCTGCTGGAGGATGGTCGCCGCGCGACGGATGGCTTCCTCGGGATCAATGGTACCGTTGGTCTCGAGATCCAGTACCAGCTTGTCCAGGTCCGTGCGCTGCTCGACCCGGGCCGCTTCAACCACGTAGGAGACGCGATTGATGGGCGAGAAAGTGGCGTCCAGGTGCAGGCGACCAATGGAGCGGGTCTCTTCCTCGGGATTCTCGCGGGAGTCGGCGGGAGAGTAGCCGCGACCGCGTGCCACCGTCAGCTTCATGCTGACATGCGAGCTGCCAGTGAGCGTACAGATAACGTGCTCGGGATTGCGAATCTCGATATCGTGATCAACCTGGATATCACCCGCAGTGACGACACCCGGACCCTTGCGGCTCAAAGTCAGCTCGGCCTCTTCCTTGCCGCTCATGACCAGGGCCACGCCCTTCAGGTTCAGCAGGATTTCAATGACGTCTTCCTGCACGCCCTCAATGGCGCTGTATTCGTGCTCAACACCGTCGATCTCGACTTCAGTGATAGCGCAGCCTGGCATTGAAGACAGCAGTATGCGACGCAGGGCATTGCCAAGAGTATGGCCAAAGCCCCGCTCCAGCGGCTCCAGAGTGACCTGGGCGCGGGTACTGGTCTTCTCTTCGACGTTGATCACGCGCGGAGTCAAAAATTCGTTTACTGCAATCTGCATTCTGGCACCTGTATGAGTAGGTTGGTCCTGAGTCGGATTACTTGGAGTACAGTTCCACGATCAGGTTTTCATTGATCTCGGAAGACAGGTCCTGACGCTCAGGGGCTGACTTGAAAACTCCTTCCAGCTTCTCGCTGTTGAAGTCTATCCACTCGGGCTCGCCACGCTGGGCAGCCAGGGCCATGGCAGACTGCACCCGCAGCTGCTTTTTGGCTTTTTCGCGCAAGGAAACGATGTCACCGGCCTGCACCTGGTAAGAAGGCACATTTACCACGGCGCCATTGACCAGGATGCCCTTGTGGCTGACCAGCTGCCGCGACTCGGCGCGGGTGGACCCAAACCCCATGCGGTAGACCACATTGTCGAGGCGACTTTCCAGCAGCTGCAACAGGTTCTCACCGGTTGCGCCCTTGAGGCGAGCAGCTTCCTTGTAATAGTTCCGAAACTGCTTCTCAAGGACACCGTAGATACGGCGTACTTTCTGCTTCTCGCGCAGCTGCACACCGTAGTCAGACAGACGGCCGCGACGGGCGCCGTGCTGGCCGGGAGCCGATTCGGGCTTGCACTTGCTTTCCAGCGCACGGACTCCGCTCTTCAGGAACAGATCTGTTCCTTCACGACGGGAGAGCTTGCACGTGGGTCCAATATATCGAGCCATGTCAAATATTCCTGTGAGCGCTAGACGCGACGTTTCTTGGGTGGACGGCAACCGTTATGCGGGATCGGCGTCACGTCGGTGATATTGGTGATCTTGTAGCCGCAGGAATTGAGCGCACGCACTGCTGACTCGCGACCCGGGCCGGGGCCTTTCACCTGCACATCAAGATTCTTCAGCCCGTATTCCTTGGCCGCTTCACCTGCGCGTTCCGCAGCGACCTGCGCAGCGAAGGGAGTGCTCTTGCGCGAGCCGCGGAAGCCGGAGCCGCCGGAAGTCGCCCAGCTCAGCGTATTGCCCTGGCGGTCGGTAATGGTGATGATCGTGTTGTTGAAAGACGCATGCACGTGGGCAATGCCGTCTACCACGGTCTTGGTAATCTTCTTGCGAGTGCTCTTGGCACCTGGCTTGGCCATACTTTGTTTCCTGCTTTAATATCAACACTGCACACGGGTGCAGCTACACTAAAAGGATTCGCCCGGGGCGACGCCCTACCGGCGAATCGGCTTGCGCGGACCCTTGCGGGTGCGGGCATTGGTCTTGGTGCGCTGACCACGCAGCGGCAAGCTGCGACGATGACGCAGGCCACGGTTGCAGCCCAGGTCCATCAGACGCTTGATATTCATCGACACTTCCCGGCGCAGGTCACCCTCTACCGTCAGATCGCCCACCCTGGTCCGCAGTGCGTCCATTTGCTCTTCACTGAGCTCACCGATCTTGCTGTTTTCAGCAACACCCGTATCGGCGCAGAGGCGCTTGGCCTGAGTGCGACCGACACCATATATATAGGTCAGGGCGATAACAGCGTGCTTGTTATCGGGTACGTTGACGCCGGCAATACGAGCCATCCAACTCTCTCCAAATACTCAAATCGTCGCTTTGCGCTGGGCAATCAAGCCCCACCCTGGAACCTGCTTGGCTCCGTGGGTGGGCGCGAAAGGCGCAGCATTCTAGCGGTATGTTTACTAAAAATCAACAGTCAGCAGCCCGGAACCGGGATCAGCCCTGGCGCTGTTTGTGACGGGGATCTGTATGACAGATCACACGCACGACACTGTTGCGACGAACGATCTTGCAGTTCCTGCAGACCTTCTTTACTGATGCACGTACTTTCATTTCGCTTTTCTCCAAAAACCGGCCATCCTGTCAGCGGCCGGAAGCACCATAAGTATTCAATTTCGCCTTCTTCATCACCGAATCGTACTGGTGCGACATCAGGTGACTCTGGACCTGGGCCATGAAGTCCATCACTACGACCACAACGATCAGCAGGGAGGTACCACCCAGATAAAACGGTACGTTCCACATCACCACCAGAAACTGGGGCATGAGGCAGACCAGCGCAATGTATGCCGATCCAAATACTGTCAACCTCGTCAATACGCCGTCTATATAGTTGGCGGTCTGCTGCCCGGGGCGGATGCCGGGGACAAACGCGCCGGAGCGCTTGAGGTTGTCGGCCACTTCCTGCGGGTTGAACATCAACGCCGTATAGAAGAAGCAGAAAAACACAATGAAGCCGGTGAACAGCAGGATGTTCAAAGGCTGCCCGGGGCCAATGGCCAGAGCGAGATCCTGCAGCCAGTCGGCAGAACCACTGGACCCGAACCACTGGGCGATCGAGGCCGGAAACAGCAATATGCTGCTGGCAAAGATCGCGGGAATCACCCCCGCCATGTTGACCTTCAGTGGCAGGTGCGAGCTCTGCGCCTGCATCATCTTGCGACCCTGCTGGCGCTTGGCGTAGTTCACCGTGATCCGCCGCTGGCCGCGCTCAATGAACACGATCATGTAGATCACCGCGATCGCCAGGGTCAGGATAAAGAGCAGCACGAGGATATTCAGCTCACCCTGCCGCGCCGACTCCAGTGACTGCCCAATGGCGGAGGGCAGGCCAGCGACAATGCCGGCAAAGATCAGCAACGAGATGCCGTTCCCCACACCTTTCTCGGTGATCTGCTCGCCCAGCCACATCATGAACACTGCGCCGGTGACCAGCGAGGTAATGGCAATCACGTAGAACACCACGGAGGCATCGTAGGACATGCCCTGGTTGGCCATGCCCACTGTCATGCCCGTCGCCTGGATGATCGCCAGCACCACCGTCAGGTAGCGCGTGTACTGACTGATCTTCCGCCTTCCGGATTCACCTTCCTTCTTCAAGGCCTCCAGCTGAGGCGTTACCGCCGACATCAATTGCATGATGATGGAGGCGGAGATATAGGGCATGATCCCCAGCGCGAGAATACTCATGCGCTCGAGTGCGCCACCGGAAAACATGTTCGCCAGACCGAGGATGGTGCCCTGGTTCTGATTGAACAGGGCCGCCAGCTGGGCAGGGTCAATACCCGGCACCGGGATATGGGTACCGATCCGGTAAACGATAATAGCCAGCAAAACGAAACGAAGGCGAGCAAAGAGCTCGCCCAGTCCGGCCTTGTTGCTACCTGGCAGCTGACCTTGTGCCATTTATTCCTCTACTTTCCCGCCGGCCTGTTCGATTGCCTCGCGGGCACCCTTGGTGATTGCCAGGCCCTTGAGGGTCAGCGGCCTGGTGACTTCGCCAGACAGGAACACACGCACGCGCAACACGTCCTGACGAATCACATCGGCGTCCTTGAGCGCCTCGAGATCCACCACATCGGACTGCACTGCGTTCAACTCGCCCAGGCGTACCTGCGCAGTCGTCCGCGAAACGCGCGAAGTGAAACCATATTTCGGCAGGCGCTTCTGCAGCGGCATCTGGCCGCCCTCGAAACCCGGACGAACAGTGCCGCCGGAACGGGACTTCTGCCCCTTGTGGCCGCGGCCGGCTGTCTTGCCGAGGCCACTGCCGATACCGCGTCCGACGCGCTTGGCGTCCTTGCGGGAGCCCGGGCTCGGGCTCAGGCTATTCAGTCGCAAAACATCAGACATGATCTATTCCTCGATCCGAACCATGTAGTTCACTTTGTTGATCATGCCGCGAACGGAAGGTGTGTCTTCCACCTCGACGGTATGACCGATGCGGCGCAGACCCAGGCCTGCGATACAGGCGCGATGGTTCTTCAGGCGACCGTGGACGCTCTTGATCTGCGTAACCTTGATTGTTGCTTTAGCCATGACTAGCCAACCCAGTAATTAGTTCAGAATTTCTTCAACAGTCTTGCCACGCTTGGCGGCAACATCTTCCGGAGCAACCATGTCGCGCAGGCCGTTAAAGGTCGCGCGCACCACGTTGACCGGGTTGGTGGAGCCATAGCACTTGGCCAGTACGTTGTGTACCCCGGCAATTTCCAGTACGGCGCGCATCGCGCCACCGGCAATCACGCCGGTACCCTCGGACGCGGGCTGCATGTACACCTTGGAGGCGCCGTGGCTGGCCTTGACCGGATACTGGATCGTGCCGTTGTTCAGGTCGACCTGAATCATGTTGCGACGAGCGGCCTCCATGGCCTTCTGGATCGCCACCGGCACCTCACGCGCCTTGCCGCGGCCAAAACCGACCTTGCCATTGCCATCGCCGACCACAGTGAGGGCGGTGAAGCTGAATATACGGCCACCCTTGACCACCTTGGCAACGCGGTTGACCTGTACCAGTTTCTCCTGGAGGTCACCGTCCTGCTGCTGCTTCTTCTGATCGTTAAACGCCATAGCCCTACCCTAGAATTCCAGTCCACTTTCACGGGCTGCGTCGGCAAGCGCCTTGACACGTCCGTGGTACTTGTAGCCAGCGCGATCAAACGCGACCTTGTCGACGCCTGCAGCCTTCGCCCGCTCGGCGACCAGCTTGCCTACCGCAGCGGCAGCGGTCTGGTTGCCAGTGCTGCCGCTGCGCAAGCTGCCGTCCAGCGTCGAAGCGCTGGCCAGAACACGATCGCCGGCAGGAGCAATAACCTGCGCATAGATGTGGCGCGGGGTACGGTGCACTGTCAGGCGGTTGACGCCCTGCTCACGCATCCGGTTGCGAGCGCGACGTGCGCGGCGCAGCCTTGATTCATTCTTTGCACTCATCTCAACCTACCTACTTCTTCTTGGCTTCTTTACGGCGAACGACTTCGTTCGCGTAACGAATACCCTTGCCCTTGTAAGGCTCCGGCGGACGGAAGCTGCGAATCTCTGCAGCGGCCTGGCCAACAGCCTGCTTGTCTATACCCTTGACGACGATTTCAGTCTGCGTCGGGGTCTCGGCGCTGACACCCTCTGGCAACTGATAGTCCACCGGGTGCGACAGGCCCACGGTCAGGTTCACCGTCTTGCCGTCCGCCTTGGCACGGTAGCCAACGCCGTTGAGAATCAGTTTCTTCTCCCAACCGTCACTGACACCGATGACCATATTGTTCAGCAGCGCACGCGTAGTGCCAGCCAGTGCGCTTGACTTGTCACTCTCATAGGCAATGGTCACCGCGCCGCCTTCCTGAGTGATGGCAATGCCCTCACCCATTTCAAGCGCCAATGTACCTCGACCACCCTTGACAGTGAGATCCCGACCACTCTGGTTGACTTCCACCCCTTTGGGCAGTTGTACCGGAAATTTTGCGACTCTAGACATGTTGAATGCCCTTCCTCAGTAATTCTAGAAAACGGTGCAGAGCACTTCGCCGCCGACACCGGCAGCCCGGGCAGCACGATCGGTCATCACACCCCGGGAGGTGGACACTATAGCTACACCCAGGCCTCCGCGGACTGTCGGCAACTCACCCTTGGCTGCATAATTGCGCAGGCCCGGACGGCTGACTCGATCAATCTCTGCAATAACCGGCTTGCCCTCGAAATACTTGAGCTCGATGCTCAGGCGCGGCTTGCCGGTGTCTGTCGCAGCTGCGAAATCACCAATGTAACCTTCTTGCTTCAGTACTTCCGCAACGGCGGCCTTGAGCTTGGAACCGGGCATCTCCACACGGGGCTTGCCGGCCATCTGGGCGTTGCGAATACGGGTCAGCATATCTGACAGCGGATCTTGCATACTCATGATCGAATCTCTCCGTTACCAGCTGGCTTTAACCAGACCAGGTACATCACCGCGCATCGCTGCTTCACGCAGCTTGTTACGGCACAGGCCAAATTTACGATAGACACCGTGAGGACGGCCGGTCAGCTGGCAGCGACGCTGCTTGCGCACCGGGCTGGCATCGCGGGGCAACTTCTGCAGCGCAATCTGTGCTTCCCACTTGGCGTCTTCGGTGGCGCCCTGATCGCTCAGGACCGCCTTCAACGCAGCCCGCTTGGCGGCATACTTTACTACCGTCTGCGCGCGCTTCTTCTCACGTGCGATCATCGATTTCTTAGCCATGGTAAGCCTCTTAACCTTTCAGGGGGAAGTTGAAGGCACGCAGCAGCGCGCGGCCTTCATCATCCGTACGAGCCGTGGTGGTGATGGTAATGTCCATGCCACGCAAGGTGTCCACCTGGTCGTACTCGATTTCCGGGAAAATAATCTGCTCGCTCACGCCCATGGCGAAATTGCCGCGACCGTCAAAGGACTTCGGGCTAACGCCGCGGAAGTCGCGAATACGCGGGATGGCGATGCTGATCAGGCGGTCCAGGAACTCGTACATCCGCTCCGAGCGCAGGGTGACCTTGCAGCCAATTGGCCAGCCGTCGCGGATCTTGAAGCCGGCGATGGACTTGCGCGCCAGAGTGATGATGGGCTTCTGGCCGGAGATTTTCTCCATGTCCGCTACCGCGTTTTCCAGAACCTTCTTGTCGCCCACGGCCTCGCCAACACCCATGTTCAGGGTAATCTTGGTGATGCGCGGAATCTCCATCACGTTCTTCAGACCCAGCTCTTCCTGCAGCCGGGGAGCAAGCTCGCTATTGTATCTTTCTTTCAACGTTGCCATGTCTTTTACCCTTGACACCCGACTCAGGCGTCAATCGCCTCGCCACTGGATTTGAAGATACGCACCTTGGTATCCCCATCAACTTTGTAACCAACCTTGTCGGCCTTGCTGGTGGCGGGGTTGTAGATCGCCACATTGGAGACCTGAATGGGGGCCTCCTGCTCAACAATACCGCCAGCCACACCCATTTGCGGATTGGGCTTGGTGTGCTTTTTCACCATGTTGATGCCTGCAACAACCACCCGGTTGTCAGCCATCACCTTGCGAACCTTCCCGCGCTTACCCTTGTCCTTGCCGGCCAGGATAACCACTTCATCATCGCGCTTGATCTTGGACATTTCCTTTCCTCTCCTCCTGGGGCCGAATCAGATAACTTCCGGCGCCAGGGAAATGATCTTCATGAACTTCTCGCCGCGCAGCTCACGAGTTACGGGGCCAAATATACGGGTACCAATGGGCGCCTGCTGGTTGTTCAGCAGAACTGCCGCATTGTCGTCAAACTTGATCAGCGAGCCGTCGGGGCGACGCACACCCTTGCGGGTACGCACCACAACCGCGGTCATGACCTGGCCCTTCTTGACCTTGCCCCGGGGAATCGCTTCCTTGACAGTCACCTTGATCAGGTCGCCCACACGCGCATAGCGACGCTTGGAGCCACCCAGCACCTTGATACACATCACCCGGCGGGCACCGCTGTTGTCAGCGACATCCAAATACGACTCTGTCTGAATCATCTCTTACTCCAAACTGCGGCCAGACCGCAAAATACAGCGCTTATACCTGTGGGGCACTTTCCACGACTTCGAGCAACTTCCAGGTCTTGCTCTTGGAAATGGGCCGCGACTCGGTAACCTTGACGGTATCGCCAATACCACACACATTCTCTTCATCATGCGCATGGATCTTGGAAGAGCGGGTAATGTACTTGCCGTACACCGGGTGCTTGACCCGACGCTCAATCAGAACCGTGATGGTTTTGTCCATTTTGTTGCTGACAACCTTGCCGGTCGCCGTCCGTATCCGCTTCTCTGCACCAGACATGTTCAGTTACCCGCCTTTTCATTCAGTACAGTCTTGACGCGTGCGATGTCGCGCTGGTTCTGTTGCAGCAGATGTGTCTGCCCAAGCTGACCAGTTGACTTCTGCATCCGCAGCTTGAACTGCTCTTCACGCAGGGTAAGCAACTGCTTGTTCAGGTCCTCCGCGGACTTATCACGCAATTCGCTAGCTTTCATCACATCACCGACCGTTTTACAAATGTTGTCGCCACCGGGATCTTGGCAGCTGCCAGCGCGAATGCTTCACGCGCAAGCTCCTCGGATACGCCCTGCACTTCGTACAGCACCTTTCCGGGCTGAACCTGTGCCACCCAGTACTCAACGTTACCCTTGCCCTTGCCCTGACGAACTTCCAGTGGCTTGCCGGTAATCGGCTTGTCCGGGAAGACGCGGATCCAGATCTTGCCACCACGCTTGATGTGGCGTGTCATCGCACGACGGGCCGCCTCGATCTGCCGCGCCGTAATACGGCCGCGGCCAGTCGCCTTCAAACCGAATTCGCCGAAGCTTACCTTGCTGCCACGCTCGGCCAGGCCGCGATTGCGGCCCTTCATCATCTTGCGAAATTTAGTACGCTTTGGTTGAAGCATCTGCGTAACCCTTAATTAGTTGCTGTCTTCTTGGCGCCGTCGGAATGGCCTTCAGTGCCAATCACTTCACCCTTGAAGATCCACACCTTGACCCCGATGATGCCGTAGGTCGTGGATGCCTCGTAGGTGGCGTAATCAATATCCGCACGCAGGGTGTGCAGCGGCACACGACCTTCGCGGTACCATTCGGTACGGGCAATCTCGGCACCGCCCAGGCGACCACCCACCTGGATCTTGATACCCTCCGCACCCTGGCGCATGGCGTTCTGCACCACACGCTTCATCGCCCGGCGAAACATCACCCGGCGCTCAAGCTGCTGCGCCACGTTCTGGGCGACTAGCTTGGCATCCAGATCCGGCTTGCGGATCTCTTCGATGTTGATGTGCACGGGCACACCCATCAGCTCGGCCAGCTTCTTGCGCAGACCATCCACGTCCTCACCCTTCTTGCCAATAACAATGCCGGGGCGGGCAGTGTGAATGGTGATTCGTGCAGTCTGCGCCGGACGCTCGATTACTACACGGCTGACCGACGCGTGGTCCAGCGTCTTCTCGATGTACTTGCGCACAGCGAGGTCGGTGATCAGCGTCTTCGCATAGTTTTTGCTATCCGCATACCAGATCGAATTATGATCCTTGACGATTCCCAACCGTATGCCGACCGGATGTACTTTCTGACCCATGTGGTCTTCTCCTGAACTTAGCTTTGGCCGTCTGCAACTTTCACTGTGATATGACAGGTGCGCTTTAAAATCCGATCAGCGCGACCCTTGGCTCGAGGCCGCAGACGCTTCATGGTCATACCTTCATCCACGAAGATGCTGGACACTTTCAACTCGTCCACGTCCGCACCTTCATTGTTTTCCGCGTTGGCAATCGCAGAGTCAAGGATCTTCTTGACAATATGGGCCGCCTTCTTGGTGCTGAATTCCAGCAGGCTCAGCGCCTCTTCCACGGGCTTGCCACGTACCTGGTCTGCGACCAGGCGGGCTTTCTGGGCCGAGATCCGCGCGCCTTTCAGTCTTGCTGCAACTTCCATCTTCCTAAACCTCGCTATAGACCAGCGCTCAGCGCTTCGCCTTCTTGTCCACAATGTGGCCCTTGAACGTACGGGTCGCCGCAAATTCACCGAGCTTGTGACCAACCATGTCTTCGTTGATCAACACCGGAACGTGCTGCCGGCCGTTGTGAACGGCGATCGTCAGACCAACCATATCGGGCGATATCATGGAACGGCGCGACCAGGTCTTGATCGGACGACGATCGTTGCTCTCAATCGCGGCTTCGACTTTCTTAATCAAGTGAAGGTCGATAAATGGACCTTTCTTCAGTGAACGCGGCACAGTGTCTTCCTCTAATCTCTAGTCTGTCGACCGAACTTACTTCTTGCCACGACGGCGTATAATGAGGCCGTCAGTGCGCTTGTTCGAGCGCGTCTTGTATCCCTTGGTCGGAGTACCCCAGGGGCTGACCGGATGACGGCCACCGGAGGTGCGACCCTCGCCACCACCATGCGGGTGATCGACCGGGTTCATCGCCACACCGCGAACAGTCGGGCGCACACCGCGCCAGCGCGTGGCGCCAGCCTTGCCGAGCTTGCGCAGGCTGTGCTCGGAGTTCGACACTTCGCCCAGGGTTGCGCGGCAGTCGGACAGCACCTTGCGCATTTCGCCAGAGCGCAAGCGCAGTGTCGCGTACTGGCCTTCCCGAGCGACCAGCTGGATGGAAGCACCCGCCGAGCGTGCAAGCTGGGCACCCTTGCCCGGCTTCAATTCGACCGCATGGATCACGGAGCCCACCGGGATGTTGCGCAGCGGCAGGCAGTTGCCGTTCTTGATCGGCGCTGCGGCACCGGACTGCAGGGCATCACCGGCCTTCACACCCTTGGGTGCGATAATGTAGCGGCGCTCGCCATCAGCGAACAGCAGCAGCGCAATGTGCGCGGTACGGTTCGGGTCATATTCAATCCGCTCAACCTTGGCCGGGATACCGTCCTTGGTGCGCTTGAAATCAATGATGCGGTAGTGCTGCTTGTGGCCGCCACCGATGTGCCGCGTGGTGATACGACCGTTGTTGTTGCGGCCACCATTGCGGGTCTGCTTTTCCAGCAGCGGGGCATAGGGAGCGCCCTTGTGCAGGTCCTCAGTCGTCACACGGACGACGTGACGACGTCCGGGCGAAGTGGGCTTACTTGTTAATACTGCCATCTCGAACCTACTCCTTATTCAGCCACGGCAAAGTCAATGTCCTGACCCTGCTCCAGTTGAACATATGCTTTCTTCCAGGTCGGCTTGGCGCTCAGGCCGTACTTGTTGCGCTTGACCTTGCCCTTGACCTTGAGAGTCTGGACCGCGTCAACCTTGACCTTGAACAGCTGCTCAACCGACTTCTTGATTTCGGCCTTGGTTGCGTTGACCGCAACCTTGAACACGTACTGGTTATTACTGTCTGCCAGCACCGCGGCCTTTTCGGACACGTGCGGGGCGACCAGCACCTGGAAAATTCGCTCCTGGTTCATGCCAGCATCTCCTCAAACTTCTTCACCGCATCGACGGTGACCATCACCTTGTCATAGGCGATCAGGCTGACCGGGTCCACGCCGTCGACATCGCGCACGTCCACCTTGTGCAGGTTGCGAGCCGCGAGATACAGGTTTTCACCCAGCTCCGAGGTCACGATCAGCACGTTGTCGAGCCCGTATTCACCCAGCTGCTGCACCAGCAGCTTGGTCTTCGGCGCCTCAATCTCGACACTTTCAACCACCAGCAGGCGACCCTGGCGGGCCAGCTCGGACATGATTGAACGCATGGCCGCGCGGTACATCTTGCGGTTCACTTTCTGCGAATGATCCTGCGGCCGGGCCGCAAAGGTCACACCGCCGCTGCGCCAGATGGGCGAACGAATGGTTCCCGCTCGGGCGCGGCCGGTGCCCTTCTGGCGCCACGGCTTCTTGCCACCGCCACTCACTTCAGAGCGGGTCTTCTGGGCCCGGGTGCCCTGACGGGCGCCGGCCAGATAGGCAGTAACCACCTGGTGAACCAGGTCCTCATTGTACTCGCGGGCAAAGGCGACATCAGACACGGAAACCGTGCCCGCTGTGGCGTTACCTGGCTTGACTACACTCAATTCCACGCTAGAGACCCCCTAACCTTAAGCCTTGACCGCGGGACGCACGATCACGTCGCCGCCGGGTGCACCGGGGACAGCGCCCTTGATGAGGAGCAGGTTCCGCTCCAGATCAACGCGCACGATTTCCAACCCCTGGGTGGTGACATTCTCTGCACCCATGTGCCCGGACATCTTCTTGCCCTTGAAAACGCGACCAGGCGTTTGGCACTGGCCGATGGAACCCGGGGCACGGTGCGACAGGGAGTTGCCGTGGGTAGCGTCCTGCATGGAAAAGTTCCAGCGCTTGATAACGCCCTGGAAACCCTTGCCCTTGGACTTGCCCGCCACATCAACTTTCTGCCCGGCCTCGAAGCGCTCTACGGTCAATTCGGAACCGACAGCGGGAGCGTCATCGCTCGCACCGAGGCGGAATTCCCACAAACCGTAGCCCGCCTCGACACCCGCCTTGGCGAAGTGTCCGGCTTCTGATTTACTCACTTTCGAGGCCTTGCGGTTGCCCGCAGTCACCTGAATCGCACGATAGCCGTGGCTCTCGAGCTCTTTGATCTGAGTAACCCGGTTTGGAGAGACCTCCACTACGGTTACTGGGATGGATGCGCCGTCCTCGGTAAAAACACGAGTCATACCGGACTTGCGGCCGACTAAGCCAATAGTCATTTTGCTAACCTCTCAGTGTACGGGGCTTACCCTCTATGGCCGCCCCGCCTTGCTTTAAAGAACCGGGCGTTACACACCCGCAGACCATGTGGGCCTGCGGGCAGGTCTTGCTACAAATTGTAGTTAACCAAGACTGATCTGTACTTCCACACCTGCTGCCAGGTCCAGTTTCATCAGGGCGTCCACGGTTTTTTCCGTGGGCTCCACGATGTCCAACAGACGCTTGTGAGTACGAATCTCGTACTGATCACGCGCATCTTTATTAACGTGCGGTGAAATCAGCACGGTGAACTTTTCTTTCCGGGTCGGAAGCGGGATCGGCCCCTTGACCTGGGCACCGGTACGGCGTGCCGTTTCCACGATCTCCTGAGTAGACGTATCTATCAGGCGGTGGTCGAAAGCCTTGAGGCGAATACGAATGCGTTGACTCTGCACCAGACCTAACTCCAATCAATAAAAAACCAGGGGTCCGCGAAGGAGCCCCCCGAAAAAGGAACGCGAATTCTAATGAGCGCCTACCTGCCTGTCAAGCAGGCCTCCGGATTATTTTAGCGGGGCGCGCCACTTATTGCGCACATTTCACACACAACACGGTTTCCGGCAAGACCTCAAGCCGGCCCGGGGCAATTTCGTCGCCGCAACGCTCGCAGATTCCGTAGAGCCCCTCGTCCAGCCGCGCCAGAGCCGCCTTGACATCGCGGAGGGACTGCTCGGTCTCCACCCCAATGGCTTCCTCGACCTCATCGTTCTCGCGCTCCTGTGCCTGCTCAGCCGAGTCGATCGAGTGACTGCGGGTAACATCGCGCTTGATGCTGGCGAGACGCTGCTCAAGTCCTGCCAGCTTTGCTTCGAGCTGGGCCCGAATTGCCGATTCCGTCACATCATACCTCCTCTACATTTATTGGGACGCCCGGTCAGGGACGCCCGGTCAGGGACGCCTGGTCATGGGCGCCTGGCCGCCGCACCTGGCCGGCTGCCGCACCTGGCCGGCCGCACCTAGCCGGCACCTAGCCGGCCGCCGCATTCAACATGCAGTACAGGGCGTCCTTGAGGTGCAAGCGACGCACCTTGGCCTGCTCCTCTGTATGTGTCGCCACCGGCGTCACTTCATTTTCCATGTTCTCAATGCTTCGCGTCAGCTCGTGGTACTCGTCAAACAGCTTGCGGAAGTGTGCGTCCCCCATTTTCAGTTCGTGGATGCGGTCGCGAAATTCCGGAAATTCGTGGATAAGGTCATGGTGTTCTACTGACATGGTGACTCCTTGTGAATCGGGCTGATTTTGCCACTTCGGCAGCATAGTGCAGCCGCGGCCTCGACTCCATGATCCAGATCAGGCCCGGCCAGGTCAGGCCCGGCCAGATCAGGCCCGGCCCGGCCGGGCAGGCTATCCAGATGTCCTGCCCGCGACACCAACTTGTGCTTGACCCGAAGTCGGCTGCAGCAGACGATAGGGGCACACATTGTACGGAGTTCAGGCCAGTGCGGGAAGGCAACGAGACACATTCGGTATTCATGGGCTACCTGCTCTGGATTTTCGGCTTCATGGGGGCCCACCGCTTCTATTATGGGCGGCAGATTACCGGTGTCATCTGGTTCTTTACCCTGGGGCTGCTGTTCATTGGCTGGATTATCGACCTGTTCCTGATACCCGGCATGTCCCGGGCCGCGGACCGGCGCTACAGCGAAGGTCCGGTCGACTACAACCTCGCCTGGATACTGTTGACCTTCCTGGGAATCTTCGGGGTCCACCGCTTCTACATGGGCAAGATCATCACCGGTCTGATCTACCTGCTGACTGTGGGCCTGTTCGGCCTGGGGATACTGTACGACTTCCTGACCCTGAACGGGCAGATTTCCGAGAAGAACCGGTAGCCGGGTCCAGAAACGAAAAAGCCCGGCACCAGGCCGGGCTATGCGTTAACGCTCGAGCTCTTACTCGATGATCTTGGCGACGACGCCGGCACCCACGGTGCGGCCGCCTTCGCGGATCGCAAAGCGCAGACCGTCTTCCATCGCGATCGGCGCAATCAGGGTCACAACCATCTGCACGTTGTCACCCGGCATTACCATC
>NZ_JAVJWR010000005.1:0-42741 GCF_040221975.1 Haliea sp. | reverse complement strand
GGCGCTCGTTTGATTGGGCCCCGGCCAGCCCTGCCCTCGCGCGCCTCCCCCACAACGCTTGGGCCACGGCTGAATGTTACCGAATTAGCCGCGCAGCCCACTAGCGTTCGATCATCGATGTCTGGTCAAAGTTGCGCACGGCGTCGACGATGGCCTTGCGCGCCTCTTCGGCGGGACCCCAACCGTCGATCTTGACCCACTTGCCCTGCTCCAGGTCCTTGTAGTGCTCGAAGAAATGCTGGATCTGCTGGATCAGCAGGGGTGGCAGGTCAGTGGCTTCCTTGATGTCCTTGTAGGCCTTGCTCAGCTTGTCGGTGGGGACCGCAATCAGCTTGGCATCGCCGCCACCCTCATCGGACATGTGCAGAATACCCACCGGGCGGCAGGGAATGACGCAGCCGCTGATGACGGTATGGGGGGTGTGCACCAGAACATCCAGCGGGTCGCCGTCATCTGCCAGGGTGTTGGGGATATAGCCATAGTTGCAGGGGTAGAACATCGCGGCCGTCATGAAGCGGTCTACGGTAATGGCGCCGCTTTCGTGATCCACTTCGTATTTGACCGGATCAGAGTGGGCGGGGACTTCGATAATGACATTGATTTCGTCGGGAATGTTGTTCCCGGCTGGCACGAGGTTCAGGCTCATGGGTGTTCCTGTGATAGAGGGTTGCTGTTTGGGGGTGCGGAGTATAGCAGGCTCTGCTCAAACCTTGAACGCTGTCTTCAGCTTGCGCGGCACCGCCACCAGTTTCAGCCGCGTATAGATGGGCAGGCCGTTGCGGTACTGCGGATAGGCTTCGCCAACGATCAGCGGGGCGAGATAGTCGCGGGCCTTTTCGGTAATGGCAAAGCCGTCCCGGGTAATGAAATCCCGGGGCATTTTTTTCTCCCGGTTGGCCACATCCTGCAGCGGTGCCTCGCCGATATGCCAGCTGTAGCGCTTGCCCTTGCCGCGCTGGATCGCGGGCATGACCGCATTCCTGCCCTGCAGCGCGAATTCCACCGCCGCCTTGCCGACCGCGTAGGCCTGGTCGACGTCGGTCTGGGAGGCGATGTGCCGCGCGGAGCGCTGCAGATAGTCGGCCACCGCCCAGTGGTATTTGTAACCCAGCTCGCTCTTGACCATGTCGGCCAGTGTCGGGGCGAGCCCGCCGAGCTGGCTGTGACCAAAGGCGTCGGTGAGGCCGGATTCGGAGAGAAAGCGCCCGTCGGCATCGTGGGTACCTTCCGAGGCGACGATCACGCAGTAGCCGTGGCGCTTGACTGTGCGCTGGACCCGGGCCAGGAACCGCTTGCGATCAAAGGCGACTTCCGGAAACAGGATGATGTGGGGCGCGTCCCCTTCCTGCTCGGCGGCCAGCCCCGCAGCCGCTGCGATCCAGCCCGCGTGCCGGCCCATCACCTCGAGGATGAACACCCTGGTCGACGTTGCGCACATGGAAGCCACGTCAAGCGCGGCTTCGCGGGTGGAGATGGCCACGTATTTCGCCACCGAGCCGAAGCCCGGGCAGGTGTCGGTCAGGGGCAGGTCGTTGTCGATGGTCTTGGGGATATGGATCGCCTGCAGCGGGTAGCCCATGGACTCGCTGAGCCGGGACACCTTGAGGCAGGTATCGGCGGAGTCACCGCCGCCATTGTAGAAAAAGTAGCCGATGTTGTGTGCCTTGAACACCTCGATCAGACGCTCGTACTCGGCCCGGTTTTCTCGCGGGTCCTTCAGCTTGTGGCGACAGGAGCCGAAGGCGCCGGCCGGGGTGCTGAGCAGGCCGTGAATCGCCGCCTTGGTTTCCTTGCTGGTGTCGATCAGGTCTTCGCGCAGGGCGCCGATGATGCCGTTGCGGCCCGCGTAGACCTTGCCAATCTTGCCTCGATGGGCACGGGCGGTCTCGATGACGCCGCAGGCAGAGGCATTGATGACAGCGGTGACACCACCGGACTGGGCATAAAAGGCATTTTTGGCTGGCATAGAAATTCCGTGTCAGGCCGGGCCCGCTGGCGGGGCGTGTTGGCGATTCATTGACCGGTAATGATACGCCAAAGTGGCTGGCTTGTAGACCGCGATGGGCAGTATTACCGCCCGCTACTGCGGGCTGTGGAACCCCCGTGCTAAACTCGCCGCCTTCGCCAAAGGGAGCGGAACTTGAAAGGGCACATACATATACTCGGCATTTGCGGCACCTTCATGGGGGGTGTCGCCCTGTTGGCCCGAGAGCTCGGCTACCGGGTCACCGGCTCCGATGCCAATGTTTATCCACCCATGAGTACCCAGCTGGAGGCAGCGGGTATTACCCTGGCCGAGGGCTATGCCCCCGAGCACCTGCAGCCCGCGCCGGACGTCGTGGTGGTAGGCAATGCCATGACCCGCGGCAATCCGGCGGTGGAATACATGCTCAATGCCGGCCTTGACTATATCTCGGGCCCGCAGTGGCTGGCGGAGAACGTGCTGCGGAACAAGTGGGTGCTGGCGGTTGCCGGTACCCATGGCAAGACCACTGCCAGTAGTCTGCTGGCGTGGATCCTGGAGTACGCGGGCATGGCCCCGGGCTTCCTCATTGGCGGCGTGCCGGCCAATTTCGGGCTCTCGGCCCGCTGCGGAGGCAGCGACTTCTTTGTGGTGGAGGCGGACGAGTACGACACCGCCTTTTTCGACAAGCGCTCCAAGTTCGTCCACTACCGGCCGCGCACGGTGGTCATCAACAACCTGGAATTCGATCACGCGGATATCTTCCCCGACCTGGCCGCGATCCAGCGCCAGTTCCATCACCTCCTGCGCTGTGTCCCGGGGGAGGGCCTGGTAGTTCACCCGCCGGCTGTTGCGGCGATCGACGAGGTCCTCGCCATGGGTTGCTGGACGCCGCTACAGACCTTCGGGATTGACGGGGCAGCGGACTGGACCGCGGAGCTGCTGCAGGATGACGCTGCCAGTTTCACGGTGACTGCGCCGGACGGTGGCAGGAGTGAGGTCGATTGGGCTTTCCTTGGCCGGCACAATGCCGAGAACGCCCTGGCCGCGATCGCGGCTGCCCACCATGTGGGTGTGCCGCTGCAACACGCGGTCGCGGCGGTGCGCGCGTTTCGCGGCGTCAAGCGCCGTTTGGAACTGCTGGGGCAGATCGGTGGGGTAACGGTGTATGACGATTTTGCCCACCACCCCACGGCTATCGCCACGACCCTGCAGGGCCTGCGCGCCAGCAGCGCCGAGGGACGGGTGATCGCGTTGATTGAGCCGCGTTCCAATACCATGCGTATGGGTGAACACAAGGCGCGACTGGCCGCGAGCACCCGTGAAGCCGACCAGGTGTACTGGTTCCAGCCCGCGGGCATGCACTGGTCAATGGATGCGGTTATCGCCGGCAGTCCGGTGCCGGCGAGTCTCAGCACGGATGTCAGGCAGCTGGCACGACAGGTTACACAACAGGCGCGACCCGGTGACCGGGTCGTTATCATGAGCAACGGGGGGTTCGGTGGCATTCACCAGATCCTGCTCGACGAATTGAAGGCGGCGAATTGCTGATGGTCTCACACCCCTTGCTTACTGCGTACGATGCCCTGGTGCTGCGGCGTCCCTTGGTTTCCCTGGCGCTGGTGGCGCTGCTGTTGATTGCCAGTGTCAGCCAGCTGGGCAAACTCAAGCTCGACGCTTCCGCAGACTCGCTGATGCTGCAGGGCGACCCGGCCCTGGATTTTTTCCGCGAGGTATCCGAGGAATATGGCGCCGAGGATTTCCTGCTGCTCACCTGGCAACCGCAGGCGCCGCTGTTCAGCGACGAGTCTCTGCTGCCATTGCGGCGGATGGCGGATGAATTGCGCGAGCTGCCCGGAGTGTCTTCGGTAGTTACAGTTTGGGATGTGCCGCTACTGGAAAGCCCGCCGGTCAGCCTGTCCGAGATTACCTCCGGCGAGCCGCTGCCGAGTCTCGATGACCCTGGCATCGACCGCGAGCTGGCGCTGCAGGAATTCACCACCAGCCCCATCTATGCCGAGCTGCTGGTCAGTCGTGACGGCGATCTCACTGCCGTGCAGGTCAACCTGCAGCGGGATAAGCGCTACTTTGAACTCCTGCAGGAGCGCGACCGGTTGCGGGCGAAAGATGACGAGGGAACCCTGGCCAGCGCCGAGGCGGAAAGGCTGGAGGAGGTAACCCTCGCTTTCAAGGCTCACACGGCGCAGGCACTGGAGGCGCAGAGCGCGCTGGTGCAATCCGTGCGCGAGATTGCGGAGGATTACCGCAGCCACGCCAGGATTTTCGTCGGCGGCGTGCCGATGATCACCGCCGACATGGTGAGCTTTGTTCGCAGTGACCTGATGCTGTTCGGCAGCGCCATCCTCGGGGTCATGCTGGTGGTGCTGGGGATCATTTTCCGTCGCGTACGCTGGACTGTAATTCCGCTGGCGACCTGCATAGCCACCTCTACGGTCATGCTGGGGTTGCTCGCGTTCCTGGACTGGCGGATGACGGTCATCTCCTCCAATTTTGTCGCGGTGCTGCTTATCATCAGCCTCGCCATCGCCATTCACCTGGTGGTGCGCTACCGCGAACTGCATGCACTGCACCCCGACTGGAGTGTTCACGATCGCGTCCTGCAGACGGTGGCACTGATGGCGGTGCCCTGTATCTATACCGGGATCACGACGATTGTCGCCTTCATGTCGCTGGTGGTGTCGGGGATCCAGCCGGTCATTGATTTTGGCTGGATGATGACCGTGGGCATCGTCGTTGCCCTGGTACTGGCCTTCGTGCTGGTGCCCTGTCTGACCGAGGTCTGGCCCAAGGGGCGCCCCTTCGTTCACAAGAAGGAACATCAGCCCCTGACCGTCCATTTTGCGCGCGCCACGGAACATTTCGGCACTACCATTCTGGTGGTCACCGCGATCATTCTCGGCCTGACCGCGCTGGGCATCTCGCGCCTGCAGGTCGAGAACCGTTTTATCGACTATTTCAAGGACAGCACTGAAATCTATCAGGGCATGGAGCTGCTGGACTCGCGCCTTGGCGGCACCATTCCGCTGGACATTATCCTCTCGGCACCGGACGGCGATATGCCGCTGCCGGGCCTGGAGAACCTCGATACTGCGGCCGAGGCGCCGGCAGCGGATGATCCTTTCCTGGCAGAGGCCGAGGACTTCGGTGCCGACGAGGGCTTGGCCGCTGACGACTGGGACGACGAATTTGGCGAGGATTTCGACAGCTTCAGCACTGGCGAGGACAGCTTTACCCCCAGCTTCTGGTTCAGCCTCGAGGGCATGCGTATCCTCGATCGCGCGCACCGGCATGTAGACCAGCAGGAGGAGACCGGCAAGGTGCTGTCCCTGTCCACCACTTTCGCGGTGGTCAAGGACCTGCTGGGCGACGATATCGGCAGTGTGGAGCTGGCGCTGGTACAGAAGAGCCTGCCACAGGATGTCGCCGAGCTGATGGTGGAGCCCTACTTCTCCGAGGGCAAGGAGCAGGCGCGCATCAGTGTCAGGGTGATGGAAACCAGTGAGCAGTTGCGTCGCAATGCGTTCCTGCAGAGGCTGCACAGCGAGTTGCTTGACGTGACCGGCCTGGAGCCGGAACAGCTGCAGTTTACCGGTATGCTGGTGCTCTACAACAACGTGCTGCAGAGCCTGTTCCAGTCCCAGATCCTGACGCTGGGCGTGGTATTCGTGGCCATCCTTGCCATGTTCATGCTGTTGTTTCGTTCCCTGTCCCTGGCGTTTATTGCCCTGGCCCCGAACATCGTTGCCGCGGGGCTGGTGCTTGGTGTCATGGGCCTGGCGGGTATTCCGCTGGATATCATGACCATCACCATCGCCGCGATCGTGGTGGGTATCGGCGTGGATGACTGCATTCACTATGTGCACCGGTTCATGCGCGAATTCCCCGAGGACCGCGACTATCTGGCGACCATGCACCGGTGCCACTACAGTATCGGCAGGGCGATGTACTACACCACCGTGACGGTGGTGATTGGTTTTTCCACTCTGACCGTATCCAACTTCAATCCCAGTATATATTTTGGCCTGTTGACGGTGCTGGCAATGGTCGCGGCGGTGATTGGTGCCCTGCTGCTGCTGCCCAAGTTGATTCTGGTGCTGCGGCCGCTGGGGCCCGAGGGCGAGCCGGCAGCAGAGGGGCAGGGCTAGTGGAGTGCCGGGCCGGCTGTGGCGCCTGCTGTGTGGCGCCATCCATTTCCACGGCGTTCCATGGCATGCCGCAGGGCAAGCCCGCCGGTGTCACCTGTATCCACCTGACTCGCGAGCGCCTCTGTGGACTTTTCGGAGATATCCGCAGACCAGCGGTGTGCAACGATTTCCAGGCCGAGTATGCTGTTTGTGGAGATGATCGCGAGACAGCTCTGGTGAACCTGCAGCAGCTGGAGATACTCAGCCGCCCGGATTGAACAGGAGATGCCCATGCCGACCACAGAAATGCCCCTGTTCCCGCTCTCTGCCGTGCTGTTGCCCTATGGCCGCATGCCCCTGCAGATCTTTGAACAGCGCTACCTGGATCTCATCCGTGACTGCATGAAGTCCAGTTCCGGTTTCGGGGTGGTGTGGCTGCGACGTGGCGAGGAAGTCGCGCCCGGACCGGGCCAGCAACAGCTGGGCGACACCGGCACCGTTGCCCGCATCGTCGATTTCGACCAGCTGCCCAACGGCCTGCTGGGCGTCACCATCCAGGGTCGGGAGCGTTTTCGCCTGAGTGATACCCGGGTGGCAAAAAACGGCCTGGTAGTGGGCGATGTAGCCCTGGAAGCCATGCCTGAAGCCGCGACTCTGGATGAAGAGTGGTCGCCGCTGCGGGAGATTCTGGAGAACCTGGGGCAACACCCTCACGTGCGCCGGATGGGCCTTGATATCGACTTCGAGGATGCCTGGCAGGTTGGCTACACCCTGGCCCAGCTGCTGCCGCTGGATGAGTCGCTGAAATACGCGCTGCTCAACGCCGATGATGTCGATGAGATGATGGACCAGCTGGATCTTATCCTCAGCGAGATCAGCGGCGAGGGCTGAACCCTCGCCCGCAGAGGCCCATGTTCTACCTCGACCCGGACAGCCCGCTCAGCCTGCAAAGCCAACTGCGCCAGAAAATCGTGGAGGCGATCATGGTGGGCAGTCTGGTGCCCGGTCGGCGCCTGCCCTCATCCCGCAAGCTGGCGGCCCAGCTGGGTGTGGCGCGCAATACCGTGGTCCTGGCCTACCAGCAACTGATGGACGAGGGCTACCTGCTGACCCGGGAGCGCAGCGGTATCTTCGTCAACGAGGAGGTGCTGGCCCGGCGGGTGGGCTATCAGCCCGGCCATCAGGATGGCAATGACAGCACCGTCGACTGGGGAAGACGCCTGCACCGGGTGCCGGAGCGCAAGGCGTTCCAGGCGCCGCCCGACTGGCAACGCTATCCCTTCCCCTTTATTGATGGCTACTATGACCAGGCGCTGTTTCCGGTGCATGAGTGGCGCGAGGCCAGTCGCCTGGCGCTGGGGGTGGGGGAGGTCAGCGCCTGGAGCCGTTATCGCGGCGACGCCGACGATCCGCTGTTGCTGGAGGCTATTCGCACCCAGCTGCTGCCGGCCCGGGGGATCCAGGTGGCGGACGAGCAGATCATCGTCATGCCAGGCATTGATGCCGCCCGAGCACTGCTGGCGCAGCTGCTGGCTGGGCGGGGCGATGTCGTGGCGATTGAAGACCCCGGGTCACCCGAGTGGCGCACCCTGCTGCGGGAGCGGGGCGCGCGCCTCGACTCGCATTCGATCGACGAGGAGGGCATGGTCCCGCCGGCGTCGGGCCGGCACCGGTTGTTGGTGGTCATGCCCAGTCACCAGCTACCGACCGGTATCACCATGAGCATGTCACGGCGCCAGGTACTGCTTGCGCGCGCCGCGGAACTGGACGCCCTGGTGATCGAGGACGAGCATGCGGCAGAGACCAACTACCTGGGGCAGCCGCACCCGGCGTTGCTGAGCATGGATAGCGGTGGCCGGGTGATATACCTCTCCTCACTTGCCCAGGTACTGGCCGGCAGCCTGCAACTGGCCTTTATCGTGGCACCTGCCGAGGTGGTGCAGGCGGCGCGGCAGTTGCGTCGCACGCTGTTCGGCATTCCCCCGCGGAACAACCAGCGCGCCATGGCCTATTTCCTGTCCCTGGGGCACTACGACAGTTTCCATCGGCGCCTGGACGCGGCGTTCCGCACGCGCTGGCTGGCACTGCGGGACGCGCTCAATCACTATCTGCCAAACCTGGTGGTGACGGCCCCCAGCCAGGGCGGTACGGCCTTGTGGGTGAACGGGCCCGATTGGCTGGATGCCCGGGTGCTGGCGCGCGAGGCCGGTCGCCGCGGTGTCCTGCTGGAGCCGGTTGGGCACTATTATCAGGACTCCATTCACCCGGAAAACTGTTTTCGTCTCGGCCTGACCAGTCTGGACGAAAGCCAGATCCGTGGCGGCGTGGCCGAGCTGGCCGCCGTCATTCGCGATCTTTCGGCGACCCATACTGAAACCCTGGATGATGCCCGGGGCGAGCGTGTCGGTGGAGCCCTGCTGCGCAGTCGGTTGGCCGGTGCGGAATTGCACTTCACCACGGTCTATGGTGACCCGGCCAGGATCCGCCTGCATCCGGATGGCACCATGACAGGGCAGGCGGGCTACGCCGCTGAAGACTGCGACCGCGGCGAGTGGTGGGTCGAAGGCGAGCTCTGGTTGCGGCGCTGGGAACAGTGGTCCTACGGCAAGACCCTGGCACTGTACGTCGTCATCGACGGCAACCAGATCAAGTGGTTTGACCGCGAGCGGCAACTGGTGGATGCCGCCTATATCCAGTGGCCTCCGCCGGAACCCTGATCTGGACTCATCCACGGCGCCGATCTGGCGCTAACCCGTACCGCCTGCCATCGCTACCCTGCCAACCAGTGTCGAGGCTTTGTCGCCCCGGCAGTAGCACATTGCCGCAGGAGATGTTGATGGCCCGCTTCGCGATCGCCGGTTTGCAACTGGAGCTGACCAACCAGGACAACCTTTACCGTATCAATGCCGAGATCCACAAGATCATGGCCCGTTTTCCCTGGGTGCAGATGGTCGTGGTCGGAGAGCTGGCGACCCTGGGCCCGGAAACACGGCACGCCCAGCCCCTGCCCTCCGACATAGAGGCCCAGTATTGCAGCCTGGCCGCGCAACACGGTATCTGGCTGCTGCCGGGGACGCTGTTTGAGCGTTGCGGTGACCATGTTTTCAATACCCTGCCGGTCATCAATCCCGCCGGTGCAGTGGTGGCCCGCTACCGCAAGATGTTCCCGTTCTACCCCTACGAACAGGGCGTCAGCCCGGGCACCGAGTTCGTGGTATTCGACGTGCCGGACGTTGGTCGCATGGGTGTATCCATCTGCTACGATGGCTGGTTTCCGGAAACCACCCGCACTCTGGCCTGGATGGGGGCCGAGGTCATCATCCACCCGACCATGACCAACACCATCGACAGGGACCTCGAACTCGCTATTGCCCGTACCAACGCGGCGATCAATCAATGCTATTTCGTCGACATCAATGTCGCCGGGCGGCTGGGCAATGGCCGCTCCATCGTCTGCGGGCCGGAGGGCAATATTATCCACGAGGCGGGCATCGGTCACGAAATCATCGCCTTCGAGGCGGATTTCGGGCTGGTGCGGCGTACCCGCGAGCGCGGGCTGATGGGGTTGGGCCAGGTGCTGAAGAGTTTTCGCGACAGCCCGGTACAGTTCCCGCCCTACCGGGAGGGTCATGCCAGTCCGGCACTGGATGCCCTGGGGGCGCTGCAGGTGCCAACGCGCGGGGGCCCGGCAGTGGATGTGGAACCATAGGCAAGTCGAAACTGGCCCTATGACCTGCCGCGGCAGGCTCGTAACGTGGGGCGGAAGATAATGCGGGCGGACTACCGCCACGATTCAAGCTGAGGGGCAGGAATATGAGAACACTCAATACAGGCAGGAAAACCCTTTCTCTGGCAGTCGCTGCGGGCAGCGCTCTGCTGGTGCCGGACTACAGTTTCGCCCAGGGCACGGTGTTGGAAGAGGTCAGGGTGACTGCAACTCGCCGCGACGAATCCATTCTCGATATTCCCTACAATATTTCCGCGGTCAGTGGCGCCAGTATCGAGGCGGCACAGATGACTGACCAGGCCGAACTGCTGCGCTCGATCGCCGGGGTGGGGATCATTGATCGCGGCTATCGCAACTCGGGTACGGTCAACACCATCCGTATCCGCGGGCTCAATGTCGACAGCTCCATTGTCGGTGACTTCGCGGTGGCATCGGCACCCACGGTGTCGACCTATGTCAACGATACACCGGTATTCGCCAACTTCGTGCTCAAGGATCTCGAGCGGGTGGAGGTGCTGCGCGGCCCCCAGGGTACGCTCTATGGTTCCGGTTCACTGGCCGGTACCGTGCGCTACATCATGCGCGAGCCGGAGTTCGATGAGCTCAATGGCAAAGTCTCCGGGGGGTTCAGCCGAACTGACGGTTCCGATGGCTGGAACTGGACCACGGATGCCATGTTGAACCTGCCGCTGTCGGACACCCTGGCGTTACGGGTGGTCGCTGGTCAGAACGATTATGACGGTATCACCGACTACAAGAATGTGTACGTGCTCGACGACAGCGGTGTGCCGGTCGCACCCAACGGCGTGTTGGCGCCGGACGCGGTCTACCGCGATGTGGAAGACGCGGATGATGTGGATATCTGGTTCGCGCGGGCGGCCCTGCGCTTCCAGCCCAACGATCGCGTCGACGCCACCCTCAGCTACCATACCCAGTCCGATGACATCGGTGGCCGTCGTGGCACTACCCGCGGCAGCAACGGTGCCGGCGAACCCTACGGTGACAACGAGCTGGGCGCGGTACTGCTGGAACCCTCATCCCGCGATATCGATCTGGTGAGCCTGGAGGCGGATATCGACCTCGGGTTCGCCACCCTGACCTCCAGTACCTCGCATTACGAGCACAGCGGTGAAGGTACCAGCGAAAACACTGGCTTCTACGCGCAGCTGGGCTGGATTGCCGCGTTCTACTACAACTACCCGCGGCCCATGGCCAGCGCCCAGCGCAGCTACGATGACGAGAGCTTCATCCAGGAGCTGCGGCTGGTATCCAGCACCGATGGTGCCTTCGATTACCTGGTCGGTGTCTACTATCAGGACCAGACCATCAAGTCCGGCCAGGACAGTTTCCTGCTGGGTTTCAAGAACTGGGCCGATGTGGCCTTTGGCCCTGGCGTGGTGATCGACGACCAGGACTTCCTCTACCGGCGCACCGAGGATTTTCGCGACGTCTCGCTTTACGGCGAGCTGACCTGGCACCTGACGGATAGCGTACACCTCACGGGTGGTGTCCGTTACTTCGACAACAAGTCCGATATCGATACCTTCCAGCAGATCAGCTTCTACGAAGGCTTCCGGCCCTCGGCGGAAGCCGACTTCAGTCGGGATGATTCCGATACCCTGTTCAAGATCAACCTGTCCTGGGACATGAACGACACCACCCTGGTCTACGGTACCGTATCCGAGGGTTACCGCCGTGGCGGCGCCAATGCTGTGCCCACCGTCGGTGTCTTTGCAGAAGATCCCGCCTGGCAGCTGTACGATGCCGACTCGGTGGTCAATTACGAGCTGGGGGTCAAGGGCAGCAGAGGTCAGCACAGCTATACCGCGGCCCTGTTCTACGTCGACTGGGAGGATGTGCAGCTCAATTCCGCTACCACCAACTGGGCTTTCTTTGCCGTGCAGAATGGCGATGAGGCCACCAGCCGCGGGCTGGAACTGGAAGTGAGCGGGCCGCTGGCGGAAGGCTTGACCTACACCCTGGGTTACGCCTACGTCGATGCCGAGCTCAGTGCGGATTTCCTGTCGGTGGATCCGGCAATCACCACGCCCTTGGCCGGTGACGGCACCCGCCTGCCGGGGGCACCCGAGCACAGCGCAAACCTGACCCTGAACTACACCCGCGCACTCACCGGGGACATGAACTGGACGACACGGGTTGACGGTTACTATCAGTCCTCCAGCGAGAACAGTATCAGCCCGTCGGCGCGCTTCGCCGAAACCCTGGACAGCTTCCAGCTCTGGAACCTCACCACCGGAGTGACGACGGCGTTCTGGGATGTCAGCCTGTTCGCCAAGAACCTGTTCAACGAGGATGGCGTGACCGGTGTTTACAAGGAAGAGTACATGGGCACCGACCCGGACCAGGGCTACTTCGGCAATGGCGCCAAGGACGTGATTTCGCTGCCGCGAACCATTGGTCTGGCTGCTACCTATCGCTTCTGATGGCGCTGGTTTAGGCTCTGCCCTGGGAATGGTTGGGGGCGCAGCGTGAGGGACGAGGGAGACCTGCTGGAACAGGCTGCGGCGGCATTGCGCCGGGGCGACATGCAGCGGGCGCAACTGTGCTGCCAGCAGGCTCTGCGGGCGCAGCCTCGGCAGGCCCGGGGCTGGCTGCTGGCGGCGAAGCTGGCGCAGCTGAGCGCCGATTACAGCAGTCAGTGCAGTGCGGCCGCCAAAGCTGCGGCGCTGGAGCCGGATGACCTCGGGATCCAGCTTGGCCATGCCGAGGCGCTGGTGCTGACGGGCCAGCTGGCCCGCGCCCGGGCCCTGGTTCTGGCGCAGGAGCCTCGCGCTTCCGGGGCGGCTGACTGGGCCGCGATTGGCCAGTTTTATCTGTCGGCAACGGACTACGCTGCCGCCCTCGCGGCCTACCGCAGGGCTGCAGCGCTTGCGCCCGGGGATCCCGCTGCGCAGGCCAATCTTGCCAATGTTCTCGCTGTGACCGGCGCGAGCGGGGAGGCAGAGCAGTTGCTGAGCAAGCTGCTGCTGCAGGATCCACTGGATGCAGACAGTCACTACAACCGCGCCACCCTGCGCCGGGTGGCCGTGGATGACAATCATATTGCCGAGATGACCAGGGCCCTGCAGGGCGGGCCACAGGATGAGGCACCGCTGTGCTATGCCCTGGCCAAGGAGCATGAAGACTGCGGTGACTATGCCGGCGCCTGGGACTATCTCCAGCGCGGCGCCCGCGCACGCCGGGCGCGCCTGAGTTACAGGGTGGAGCGGGACGAGCAGACCATGGCGACTATCGCGCAGCACTTCGATGACGATTGGTTGCAGCGCCAGCAGCGCGGCGACGCTGTGCCGGGGCCGATATTCGTGCTGGGGCTGCCGCGCAGCGGCACTACCCTCGTGGACCGCATGCTGGCGAGTCACAGCCAGGTGGCCAGCCTGGGCGAGATCAACGATTTCGCCCTCGCCCTGATGCGGGCCGCGGGCCCGCACGGGAGTCGGCGCGACCTCATGACGCAGGCGGCGCGGGCGGACATGGCGGCGCTGGGCCGGGACTATCGCACTACGACTGCGCAGTATGGGACACAGGCGGTGTACCTGGTGGACAAGACGCCGCTCAACTTTCTTTACCTGGGGATCATTGTCGCGGCACTGCCCGGTGCCCGGATCCTGCATTTGCGGCGCCACCCGGTCGCCAGCTGCCACGCCCTGTTCAAGACCCTGTTTCGCATGGCGTGTCCCTTCAGCTACGACCTCGACGACCTGGCCCGCTACTATATTGCCTACCACCACCTGTTGAACCACTGGCGCCAGGTGCTGGGTCCGACCAGTTGGCTGGACGTCGACTACGAGGCCCTGGTGACGGCACCGGAGGCGGGCGTCCGTCGCCTGCTGGCCGCCTGTGACCTGCCCTGGGAGCCGGGTTGCCTGGCGTTTCATGCGAACCCGGCTCCGGTCGCCACCGCCAGCGCGGCCCAGGTGCGGGAGCCGATGCATACTCGCTCGGTGGATCTCTGGCGCCAGTACCGCGTCGGACTGGCACCGCTGATCGAGCAGCTGCAGCGCGCCGGGATCGACTGTGACTGAGGCCGGGGTGCATCGCAGCCAGCGCGCAACCGGGAGGCGATGGAGTCGCTCTAGCGCAGCGCCGCTAGAGTGGTGCCTGCTGGTTCTGCTGACAGTTCCGTGGGCCTGCCTGGCAAATGCCGGCGACTCCCCCGCAGGCGAACTGCAGCTGCGGTTCGCTGCCGCGGAGCGCCTTGTAATCGAGAGCGACCGTCTCGGCCTGGCGGAGCAGTTCCACGGGCAGGTGGGACGCCTGCCCGATCTCACGCTGCGGCTGGCGACCGATGGCAGGGTGCTGGTGCCCGCGCAACGTCAGCCCATGCCCGGGTCGCATCCACTGTGGCAGGCGCTGGCGGGAGAGGGCAGCTGGGAGCGTGATGCAACCCGTACCCTGGTCTTGAAGTTGCCGCTGGACTTGCTGGAGCAGGGTGCCAACTGCATTCACTACGGTACGCTCGAGGCCACCCTGCCTGTCGGCGGCGAGGGTACTGCCGTTCTGCAGGTGACCGGCCAGACCTGCGAGTACTTCAAGTTCCGCGCGCGCTTTCAGGGTAGCGCGCGCTGGCGGCCGGCCGGGGTGGCGGTCGCGCCGGCCCACGAATCCCGCTTTCCCGTGTACAACCTGGAACAATTGCAGCGCGACACCGGTATCGAGGGCGCTCGCCTGGCACCGCCGGAGGGGGTGAGTGCGGAGCACCTTACCGTGGCCGGGCTGCTGTTGGACGGGCGCCACTACCAGTCCGGCTGTGCTGCGGCGGCGGGCGTGAGCCGCCGCTGCGAGCAGCTGCCGCTGCCATCGTTTTCCCTGTCCAAGAGCCTGGTGGCGGGAGTCGCACTGATGCGCCTGGAGCGGCTGGTACCGGGCAGCAGCCAGCGTACCATCGGCGAACTGTTGCCCGCATGCGGCAAGGACTGGGATCAGGTGACGCTGCGGCAGGCACTGGACATGCAAACCGGTCGCTACGATTCGCCGGTATATTTTGCGGACGAGGACGCGGCGATCGCCAGCCCCCTGTTTCTGGCGCCGGGGCATGCGGCGAAGCTGGCCTGGGCCTGCACGGCCTATCCGCGCCGGGAAGCCGCGGGAGAACGTTGGGTCTACCACACTGGCGATACCTACATTCTGGTCAGCGCCATGGCGGCGCTGTTGCGTGAGCTCCGGGACGACGAGCGGGCGGATCTCTACAGCGATCTGCTGCACGGGGAAGCGTGGTCAAGACTGTCCCTGGGGCCGCTGGCGGCCTTCACCCGGCGCACGGCGGATGCCGCAGCGCAGCCCTTTGGTGGCTGGGGCCAATTGCTGACCGCGGATGATCTCCTGCAACTCGGTTTGTGGCTGGCCGCGCAAGGCCGGCAACCGGAGCTACTGGATCCGGACATGATCCGTGCAGCGATCACGCCCCGCGGAGCGCTGCCCGGGGTGGCGGCGGGCAGCGCCGGCCTGCGCTATCAACACGGCTTCTGGTTGCTGGATGCGGCCCCGACCCTGGGTTGCGCGCAACCGTACTGGATTCCTTTCCTGTCTGGGCACGGTGGCATCACCCTGGCGCTGCTGAACGAGAACACCCTGTACTACTACGTCAGTGACAACAACGAATTCCGCTGGCTGTCTGCGGTAGTCGCCGTCCATCAGCAGCGTCCACTCTGTCAATAACCCGGGTCCCGCCATGAGCCAAGCCACCGTAACCGCCCGTCGCACCCTGTCACCACACGGAGAGTGGGCCCGCGTCGCGCTGGCTTTCCTGGCCACGGCGGGGTTGTTCTACGTCAACATCATGCCGGCCCTGGTCGACGGCCTGGTGGAGGGGCTGGGGTTCTCCAACCGGGAGGCCGGACTGGTGGGCTCTGCCAACGTCTACGGTGCCGCCCTGGGCGCGCTGGCGGCGGTATTCCTGGTGCGTCGCATTCGCTGGCGCAGGGCGGCGTTCCTGTTGTTGCTTGCGCTGATCGCGCTGGATCTCGTTTCCATCCTGCTGCGCCTGCCGCTGGTGCTGGTCGCGGTTCGCTTCCTGCACGGCGCTGTCGGGGGCATGCTGGTCGGCATCGGCTTTGCTGTCATTGCCCGCACTCTGAAGCCGGATCGCACTTTCGGCTATCTGCTGGTGGTGCAGTTTGGTCTGGGTGGCGTCGGCGTCATGTTGCTGCCACCACTGGTGCCACACTTCGGTACCAGTGCCCTGTTTCTGTCCCTGATTGCTTTCAGTGTTGCGACCCTCGCCATGCTGCCATTCCTCGACGACTACCCGGTGGTAGTGCCCAGTGCCGGCTCGCCTCCGCCGGCGGCTATTCGCTGGGCCCCAATGCTGGCGGTGCTGATCGCCCTGTTTCTGTTTCAGGCCGCCAACATGGGGCTGTACGCCTTCATCATCGGCATGGGCAAGCACTACGGCCTCGGCATGGCCTTCATCAGTCCGACATTGGGGGCCGCAGCCTGGGTGGGCATCATCGGTGCCCTGCTGGTGGTTGTCATGGCGACGAAATACGGCCGCTGGTGGCCCCTGTTCCTGGGCATGAGTCTCACGATCCTGGGTACCGCCCTGCTGCACTGGAGCGGCCAGCCCTGGGCCTACCTGCTGGCGAACTGCGGCGTGGGCATTACCTGGGCCTTCGTCATCCCCTACCTGCTGGGCATGTGCGCGCACTTCGACCCGGTGGGACAAATGGCGTCATTGGGTGGTTTCGCATCCAAGATGGGCCTCGCCAGCGGTCCCCTGCTGGCTTCCCTGTTCCTGGGCGACAACCGCTATGATCTGGTGATCAACGCCGCGGTGCTGGCGCTGATTCTGTGTCTGGTCGTCATCATGCGCCCGGCGCTAATGCTGGACCGGGAGGCTTCGATCTGATCGCCATGCAGTCTGCCGTGTTGGCTTGAGAGCTACTCAGGGCGCCGCGAGTTCGGCCAACAACGCTTCGACTTCCTTGCGGCGAGCCGTGTCGGAAATGGCACGGCCGGGGCGCCCGGGTGCTTGCAGCGCACGCTGCAGGTGCCGCTTGGCCTCCTCGGTCTCGCCCTGGTCCGCCAGGAATTCGGCCATGAAGAAGTTGCTGTCCATCCCTTCCGGGTTGGCCTGCAGACCCTCCTCAAGATACTGGCGCGCCTTTTTGTCGTTTCCGAACCCCACCGGCCAGCCGGGAACTTTTGCGTAGAGTGTGCCCAGGCTGGTCAGGGCAGCGCCGTTCACGGCGCCGCGATCAATGTCGATGGCCCGTTGGAAGTGCTTGCGCGCGGCCTTTGCGTGTTTCAGTGCGCCGAGACCACCTGCGGCGCCGGCGTAGGATGACTGGACGATGCCGCACCAGGTCAGCGCCTGCGCATCGTTGGGCCGGGTCGCGAGCAGAGAGTCACAGGTTTCGATCAGTGCGCGAAACTGGTGCTCGCGCTCGGCTTCGGCAACGACAAAATTGACCTGCTCCCATTGTGCTCGCACACCAGCCACATCCGCTGATGAAGCCTCCAGTGCCCCCGCAGAAACCAGCGATGGGGCCAGAAACACGACGAGATAAACCATTGCGGACCAGCGAGTTCGAGTAAAAATTTTCATGCAGTACCCTCCGAAGAACTGACAGCAGGGTACCCGGCGATCCTTAACTCAGGCTTAGGGCTTTGCGCAGCGGTTGCAGCCACTCGTCGTAATGCTGCCACTGGCTCACGGCGTCCCGGTAGAGGGGCTGGCGCACCTGCTCCGAGCTCGGTGTGCGTACGGCGCGCTCGGTCTCGTAGTAGCGCAGACAGCTGTCCTCGAAGGGGACGCCGATGAACTCCAGCATGCGCGCCACCTGCCCCTCAAGATCCGCCAGCACGTCCTCGTGCTGTACCCGCAATACGAAGCCGGGCAGTACCTGATCCCAGTGCTGCATCAGCGTGACGTAGTCACGATAATACTGGCCCAGGTCCTGCAGGCTGTAGCTGAACTCCTGTCCTTCCGCGAACAGCTGTTTGAAACTGCTGAAGCAGCAGGCCATGGGCTCCCGGCGGGCGTCAATGACCCTGGCGTTGGGCAGAATCAGTTTGATCAGCCCGATGTGGCGGAAATTATTCGGCATCTTGTCGATAAAGAACGGCGCGCCCTGGCGGTGTATGCGGGTGTCGGTGATGAATCTCTCGCCAAGCTCGGCAAGCTCCCGGGGCGAGAGTTCTGCCAGCACTTCCGGGTAGTCCGGGGCGGCGCCGGAGGCGCGCTTGCGCCGGCGCAATTGCTGGGCACAGGAGAGAATATTGGGCAGTTCCAGAGTGCCGTCGATCTGGCTGTGGGAAGACAGAATCTGCTCCAGCAATGTCGAGCCCGCGCGCGGCAGTCCAACGATGAAAATCGGATCCGGGGCCGGATGGCCGCAGCCTGCCTTGCGGGTGAACAAGCCGGAACTGCACACCTGCCGCTGGGCGGCCAACTCCGCGCTCATTTTGTCAGCATCGTAGCGACTCTGGTTCTTCTTCAGCTGATTGCCCCGGGCATAGTGCTCGAAGGATGCCCGATAGTCACCGTCGTCCTCGCAGGCCTTGCCCAGGGCGAAGGCAACATAGACCCGGTCCATGAAAGAGAGATTGTTGTCTGCCGCCAATTCCGCCATCGCTGCCTTGTCTGCGGCGCTGAAACGATAGGTCTTCAGGTTGGCGAGGGAATGCCAGGCCTCGGCATGCTGCGGGTTGCTTGCCAGGGCGGCCTGATAGGAGGCAACGGCCTCGTCGAATTGTCCGCAGGTCTTCAGGGCATGGCCGCGGGAGGTCAGCGTGGTGGCATCTCCAGGCAGTCTGCGCAGTATATCGTCGAAGGCAGCCAGTGCCGCCTCGTAGTCACCGGTCTGCATGCATTCGATGGCGTAGAGTGACTGGAACTGGGGGTTGTCGGGAGCCGTCGCAAGCAGGCGCCGGGCCTGCGCGAACGCCGCCGCAAACTTCTGTCGTTTGCGCAGTGTACGAATGTAGTCGATCCTGACCTGGACGTTGCCTGGAGCGAACTCCGCGGCACTCTCCAGCAGAAATTCCGCCTCCTCGAGTGCTCCCAGGCGCGCGCCGATATCGGCCAGCAGGCGCATCGCCTCCACGTGATGGGGCACCTTCTGCAGGAATGCGCGACAAATTTCCTCGGCCCGGACCAGCTTGCCCTGGGCGATCAGGTCCGTTGCTGCGACCACCGGCCTGGGCAGGCTCAGCAAGTGATCCAGTTGCGCCTGCACCCGCCGCTGCTGCTCGCGGGCACCGCGCCGCCCCAGAATATCCAGCTGCGCCCGGTAGCTGGCCTCCAGCGCCGGGTTGGCCTGGCAGGCGCGGCTGTACGCGAGCAGGGCCTCGTCATCCCTGCCCTGGGCCCGGTTCAGGTGCCCCTCCTCCTGGTGGGCGCGACCAAAGTCCGGAGCCAGGTGCTTCAGGCGTTCAAGCCTTGCTGCCGCCAGTTCGAACTGTTCTAGATAGCGATGACAGACCGCTGCCATGTACAGCGCCTCGGTGTTGTCCGGATCGGCGGCCAGTACAGCGGCCAGGTCGTCGAGGGCGGGGGCGAACGCCTGTGCCAGCATTTTCTGCTGGATGGATGCCAGGTCCAGCCCGTTGTCGGTCGTGTTCACCAATGGCTCCGCCAGATGGCAAAAGCGCCCCGGAGGGGCGCCAGAGGTGCCGCGTCAGCGTGCATGTCAGAAGTCGTAGCTGACTCTGACGCCCGCAGTCCTGGGCCGCGCCAGGGTAACGCGCTCCCGATCGTAGACGAAGTTGTTGGCCAGTTCCGCCTGCTCATCGAAGAGATTGTCGACGTAGAGCTCGGCGGTCCAGTCCATCGTGCTTACGCCCGCGGTGAAGCCAACCAGAACCCAGCTGTCGAGTTCGGCGCGGTTGATGGTGATGATATCACTGTAGGACGACTCCGAGTAGGCGACATGCGGCATCACATGAGCCCGGTAGCCGGAGGTGAGCTCCCATTCGTAGCGCGCCCGCAGGTTGCCCTGGAACTCCGGTGCGAAGGCCAGTTCGTCGCCCTTGCGGACGTCGTCCGTGGGCGTCAGCACTTCGGTAATCTCGGTGTCGAGGAACGAGAACGACCCGGTTACGGTCAGGCCCGGCGCGGTAGCCGGTGCCCAGGTGACGATGCCCTCCAGGCCCTTGACCTCGGCGTCCGCCGCATTGTCGGAAAAGAACAGGTTGGCGATGCTGGGGTCGAAGATGGTGGTCTGCAGGCGCTCGATGTCGACGAAGAACAGGCTGCCGTTGAGCCTGAGCGTGTTGTCCAGCAGGTCCAGTTTCCAGCCCAGTTCCCAGTTGGTGACATCGTCGGTATCCAGTGCGAAGGGTACTGTGAACCCATCGGGCCCCTGGGCGCCGCCGGGCCGGTTGAGCAGGCCGGCGCGGAACCCTTCCGACCAGGTGGCATACCAGAGTTGATTCACACTGGGTGTCCAGGCGAGGCTGACCTTGCCGATGACACCATCGGTCTGGGCCTTGTCAGGCGCGTTGAGGAGCGCCGCGGCAACCTGGGCCGGTGCCTGATCGATGGTATCCAGGGTGTAGGTGATGTGGTCAGCGGGATCGCAGGAGCCCCGGAAGGTGACCTCGCCATCACCGTTGTAGAGGTCGCTGATATCAGTGCCGAACGCGTTCACGTCGGGCTGGAACAGATTGCAGAACGACGCGTTGGCGCCACCTTCGAAATCCACCTCGATGTCGTACCAGCGCGCTCCCAGAGTGAGAGCGAACTGTTCGTTGAAGTCGAAGGTCAGTTCACCGAAAACGCCGTACTGCTTGTCGGTGCGACGAATATCGTTGCGGAAGATTACCCCGTCCGGAAACGGGCCGGGGTCGGAAGTGAAGCCGGTAGTGAAGGGGAAGTTGGGCGAAAAGCCGGTCTGCACCCCGAAGCCGTCCACCCGGGTAGAGCCGGGATAGGTGAAGTCGTTGCGTTCGTCGAGCTGCAGGTCGCTGTAGAAGCCGCCGAAAGTGGCGCGCAGGCGATTCTCGACCGGGGTATTGAAGCGGACCTCATGAGTCATTACCTCGGTTTTCGTGACCGACTTCACGAACAGGTCCGGTGGCTGGCAGGTGCCCGAAGGTGCCGCATCGCCCGGGTAGGACACCGAGCCATCACAGATGTAGTAGGGCAGATACTGGCCGACGAACAGGTAGTCCGTGTAATCGACTGTCTGGTTGGTTTCGCGGTCAGTGAAGGCGCCTGTATAGACGGCCTCCAGCTTGCCGATGCGCCCGTCCAGGGTCCAGCTGGTGTTGTCGAAGCTGTCGTCGATGTTGTCGTCGTGAAAGCGGTTGATCTCGTAGTCGCCGAGATCCGGGTCAGAGAAAAACACCCCGTCCGAATCCAGCGATTGCTGCATGTGGCTGACCTGCAGGCTCCAGCGGTCATTGATGTCGTAAAGGCCGCTGAGGCGGAAGCCGTTGTACACGGTGTCATTGATGTTCTTGGCGGTCTTGGTGGAATTGTCCGCGGTGAGGAACTCGACATCGCTCAGGTCGGCGGTTGACTGGAATCCCGCTCTCTGGGCATTCACTGGTACACCATTGGCACGGGGCGTGCCCGCGGGACGAAAGCGGGCACTTTCGCTGGCATCGCGAGTGCCGGCCACGTTGTCGATATAGCCACCCATGCGGTCAACGTAGACAACGCCGCGGAGGGTGAACGCATCGGTCACCGGCAGGTTGAACATGCCGGTGACGTTGTTGCTCATGTCGCCGCCCCTGGTGAAGGCAGTTCCCAGTTTGACGCTGCCATAGGTGCCGCTGGGGTCGGGCTTGTTGGTGATCAGTCGCACCGTGCCGGCCTGGGAGCTGCTGCCAAAGAGAGTGCCCTGGGGCCCAGCCAGCACCTCGACACGGTTCAGGTCGGCTGCATAGACGTCCAGGTTGCGTCCGGGTTGGGACAGGGGTTGATCGTCAAGATAGAGGGCAACGTTGGGTGCCAGGCCGGCAACACCGGCGGTGGTGAGGTTGGGCGTGGTCGAGGCAACGCCGCGGATGTAGATGGTATTTTGACCCGGGCCGCTGCCGCCGGCCGTGACGCCGGGCAGCTGGATCAGGTAGTCATTGAAATTGGCGATCCCCATGTTATTGAGAGAGTTTTCGCCCAGCGCCTGTACCGAGATGGGAATGTCCTGGGTGCTGGCGACGCGCTTGGTGGCGGTGACCAGAACCTCCTCCAGCCCCTGCGCGGCAGCGCCGGTGGCGATCGCCGAGCCCGCGACCGCGCTGACTACGGCGCTGTAGAGCCTGCTTCGTTGACTGAGTCTTGTTGTGCTGGACATTGTTTGATCCCCTGGTTGCTAATGTCTGGGTGTCGCCTGTTGTCCGATGCCTGCGCCCGACAACGGGCTGCGGTGTGCCTCAAAGCTTTTGATTCAAACTAATATCTTGTAGTGCACAGCGCGGTCACGGAACAGCGGACATTCATGTGAAAGAGTACAAATAGTGATAAATAGGCGCCTATCGGCACCAATCGAGAATAATTACAGAGAATTGTTGGTATTTGTACAGATGCAGCTCTATGATTTCAACCACAAATTTTGCGGGCTTAAGCATAGCTCTGTAATTATTGTTGACGTTGAGCGCGGTACACAATGCCGCTCTGTGCGGCAACAGGCAGCGTGGGAGGTAACTTTTTGAGTGCGACAGATGGTGTCCGCGCGACGCCCGGATTCCGGGTAGACAAGGCCGTTTTCTGGCCAGCCAGTGCGGTGTTGTTTGCCCTGGTGCTGTTTGCCGGCCTCAAGCCGAAGCTCAGCGAGGGTCTATTTCAGACACTGCAGGACGCCATTGTCCTCTATGCGAGCTGGTACTACGTGCTTGTGGTCGCCATTATCCTGGTCAGTGTCGCCATATTCAGCCTCTCACGCTTTGGCGATATAAAACTGGGACCGGACCACGCCGAGCCCGCCTACGCCTATCCATCGTGGATCGCAATGCTGTTTGCCGCCGGCATGGGTATCGGGCTGATGTTCTTTGGCGTTGCGGAGCCGGTGATGCACTTTCTGACACCGCCCCAGGGCGAGGGCGGAACTGTACCGGCGGCCCGGGAGGCCATGAATCTGACCTTCTTCCACTGGGGGCTGCACGCCTGGGGTATCTACGCGATTGTGGCCCTGATTCTGGCGTACTTTGCCTACCGCCACGATTTGCCGCTGACCATGCGTTCCGCCTTCTACCCGCTGATCGGTGAGCGGATCTATGGCCGTGCCGGCGCCACGATTGATGTGTTCGCGATTGTCTGCACTACCTGCGGCATTGCCACCAGCCTTGGTTTCGGCGTGCTGCAGATCAACTCCGGGCTGTCCTACCTGTTTGGCGTACCTATCTCCCCCGGGGTGCAGGTGATACTGATACTGCTCACCCTGGGCCTCGCGGGGGTGTCGGTTGTCCTGGGCCTGGATGCCGGCATCAAGCGCCTGTCGGAACTCAATCTGAGTCTGGCTATCCTGCTCCTCGCGATAGTCCTGTTCGCCGGCCCGACCGTCATCGTACTGCAGGCGACCATCGAGAACTTTGGTTCCTACATCGGTGAGCTGGTGACCAAGACCTTCAATCTCTATGCCTACGATCCGACGGACTGGCTCGGAGGCTGGACCATTTTCTATTGGGGCTGGTGGCTCAGCTGGGCCCCCTTTGTCGGCCTGTTCATCGCGCGGATCTCCCGCGGGCGGACCATTCGCGAATTTGTCCTGGGCGCCATGATCGTGCCCTGTGGCTTTACCCTGTTGTGGATGGGAATATTTGGCAACAGCGCCATTGAGCTGATCCTGCACGGCAACCACAACGGGCTCGGGGCCGCGGTCAGTGACAACCAGGCCATCGCCCTGTTTCGCTTCTTCGAGTATCTGCCGCTGTCGACCTTGCTGTCCGGCGTGGCCCTGTTGATGGTGGTGGTGTTCTTTGTCACCTCGGCGGACAGCGGTGCGATGGTGCTCAACATGCTCTCGGCCAACGGCCGCGACGATACCCCGCCGATACAGCGCCTGTACTGGGTTGGCGTGATTGGCGCTACCTCCATTGTGCTGCTGCTTGCGGGTGGTCTTGCGGCCCTGCAGACCGCCGCCATTGTGACCGCGCTACCCTTCTCCCTGGCCCTCATGGGTGCCATTTGGGGGCTGGGGCGAGCCCTGCGCCGCGACGCCAACCGCCGCGATATACACAGCGTGGCACCGCTGGTCACCTCACCCGGGGACTGGCGCGAGAGGCTCGCCAACCTGTTGCGACACCCCGGTGACACCAGTGTGCATGCCTTTCAGCGGGACCTGGTGCTGCCGTCACTGAGGGCGTTTGCCGCAGAGCTGCAACTGCACGATGTGGTGGCGAAAGTGGTGAATGCGATTGCCGATGAGGGCGCGGTCCGGCTCGAGGTAAGCCATGCCGACGCCGTGGATTTCGTCTACGAAGTCCGTTGCCGCGCTCACCCGAGACCGGTAGAGGCTGCCGTCGACACGCCGCTGGATGCCCTGGGCGACGCGGACAAATACTATCGGGCGGAGGTCCACCTGTTCCGTGGCGGGCAGGACTACGATGTCATGGGCTGGACGCGGGAGCAGATCATGCACGACCTGCTCTGGCAGTACGAGAACCACCTGCAGTTCCTGCGCTCAGTGCGCTAGCAGGTTCGAGACGCTGTGAGAACAGGGCGCTGCCATCGATGTCCCGCAGGGTGACGGTGAGGTCGCCGGATTCACCATCGATATCCACCTGGCCGAAGAACTGCATGCCATCGAGCGGGGACAGGTTGACCTGGCCGTCCTCGGGGGCGCGCTGGTAGACAAGTTGGGGTCCGAAGCTGTTGTCCAGCCGGTTGGGACCGTAGTTGCCAGCGTTCAGCGGCCCGCTCACGAACTCCCAGAATGGCGCGAAGTGGGGATACAGCGCCTTCGCCGGATCGTAATAGTGGGCGGCTGTGTAGTGCACATCCGCTGTCAGCCAGACCACATTGCCAATTTCCTGGTCGCGGATGAAAGTCAGCAGTTTCGCAATTTCCAGCTCCCGCCCTGCGGGCACACCGTCGCGCAAGGCGATGGCTTCGGTACCGCGACTATTCGCCCAGTCATCGTAAATCACCAGCCCCAGCGGCATGTCCGAGGCAATAATTTTCCAGGTTGCTGTTGATTGCCGCAGCGCCTGTTGCAGCCACGTGAGCTGGGCCTCGCCCAGGATGCGGAACTCGGGCGTGAGCTCCAGCGGCTGCTCGTCGCTGTTGGGACCGCGATAGGAGCGCAGGTCGACACGGAACACTTCCAGGAGCGGGCCATAGCTGAAATTGTCGTAGATCCGCTCGGGACTGAGGGGGTGCTGGCGTACCGGCATGTATTCCTGAAAGGCGCGCATCGCCCTCGCAGCCAGACGTGCCACCGAACCCTCGCGATAGCGTTTGTCGTTATCGCGACGCATTTCCCAGAACCAGTTGTTGGTGACCTCGTGATCGTCCCACTGGGCGTACATGGGCACATCCGCGTTGAAACGGCGCAGGGGCTCGTCCAGCAGGTTATAGCGAAACTGGCCGCGAAATTCGTTCAGGGTCTCGGCAACTTTGGTCTTCTCCGGGGTTACCCGATTGCGCCAGACGCGGCCATCGTCCAGGGTCACTGATTCCACCACGGGGTTGTCGCTATAGACCGTGTCGCCACAGTGGATAAAGAAGTCGGGTTGCAGCTTGCGCATCGTGTCGTAGATGCGCATGCCGCCAAAATCAGGATTGATACCCCAGCCCTGGCCCGCGGTGTCGCCGGACCAGACGAAGCGCACATCCCGGTTTCCATCCGGCGGGGTGATGAAACTGCCAGTGACGGGTTCGCTTTGAGTACGCAGGTCGGCCAGGTCCGTGAAGCTCAGGTCATAGTAGATACGGACGTTGGCCGGGAGGCCGTCGAGTAACAGTTTGGCGGTGTAGTCGGAGTCCTTGAGGGCATGTACCCATGGTGTGGTCGTCGGGTTTGTCATTCCCGGGTCGGTTGACCAGCGCACCTGCATGCGCGCGTCGCGGTCCGTGCGCGACCACAGCACTGCGCTGTCGCCGCGCACATCGCCGACCTGTGAGCCCGAGAGAGTTGCTGGCCGGCCTGTTCCGCGGCCGGAGGCGGAACGGACGAAGGCAGGCGCCAGGCTCCCGGCGGCGAGTGCGCCGGTGCCCGCCTTGAGCAGGCGCCTGCGTGAGATTCCCTGTCTGTCCATAGTCACCTTTCCCGGAAGCGTTATTGCTGGTTGCCATGTTGGCAATCAGCTCAGAACTGGTAGCGCGCTCCCAGGGTGATTACGCGGGGCGGAAGCAGCTGGAAGCTGGTGACACCCTGGAAGAAATCATCGGTGTGGACCGAGCTTACCTCATCGCTGTCAAACAGGTTCTGGATGTTCAGCTCGAAGTCCCAGTTGCTATCCTGCGGGAGGTAGCGAAAGTTCAGGTGCGCCAGGTCGTAAGACTCGACGATATCCCGACCCGAGTTGAACACCCGATTGTAATACTCCCCACGATGCGTCCAGGTAATGCTGGTGACAAGGTTGCCTTCCAGGTCGCCTTTGCTGATGGGCTGGTCCCAGGTGAGGCGGGCATTGGCGACAACGTCGGGGATTTTCGGCAGATCGTTACCGGTCAGATCCACGGCGATGGAGCGAATGGTTGCCTCGATCTCGGCGGGGTCGCTCAGACCGGCGGTGCGATTGACCTGCTCTCCCCGATCAACCGCCATACGACCTTTTTTGATTTTTGATTCAGCCGCGGTGAACATGAAGTCGAGGGTCAAACGATCAGTCAGCCTGGCTACGGACTCGATCTCGATTCCGTACACCTCGGATTCAGGCAGGTTGCTGCCACCGCTGACGCCGTTGCCGGTGAGGTTCAGTCCCGCGGAGTTGAACAGGTAGTTCTCAATATCGTAGTAGTACGCAGCGACATTCAGCTGCAACCGTCGGTCCAGCAGGTAGTTCTTGGAACCAATCTCCCAGGCCGTCACTTCTTCTTCTTCAAAAATTTCCGGGAAGAAGCCGGTACCGTTGGGGTCCGCGACGAAACCATTGTTGGAGGCGGCGGGTTTTATACCGGTGGCCACCGACAGGTAGGCCATGTTGTCATCGCTCCAGACGTAGTCCAGGGCCAGTTTGTAGGTTACATTGTCTTCCTTTTCTGAAGGCCGCGAAGGGGTGCCAACGCGACCTTCATTGGTCAGGCAGCCACTGAAAATGTTGCAGCGCCGGTCCTCGAACGTGTTTTCTGTCCAGCGTGCTCCGCCGGTAAAGCTCAACTGGTCCGTCAGAGCATAGGTCAGCTGACCGAAGACGGCTGTGGACTCAAACGAGCGAATATCGGAATTCTGGAAATCTGTGTCAGGGTTGCCGAAGCCCACCACACGGAAATTCACCGGCAGACCGTCACGGTCATTGTCGACGAAATTGCGTGTATTGCTTTCGATATCCGTGTCCAGATAGAAAGCCCCAACCAGCCAGTCCAGTGCGCCGCCGTTGTCAGCCCTCGAGCTGATGTTGATTTCGGCAGTCGCTGTTTCGTCTTCCTGGGTAAGGCCGCCGACATGCTGGCGGATGGGCAGCTGGCCCAACAGGGTGATCTCGCCGGAGGGTGGAGTGGCCAGGGGAGCAGGGTCATTCGCGGTGAGGGATGAGCGGTCGGCGTCCAGGCGACGGCTCATTTTGTAGTCCTGCTGGCTGAAGAGGCCCTTGACATCGAAAGCCGGAGCTTCCCATTCAAGGATCAGGCTGGCGATGGCGTTCTCTACCTGGAAAAACTCGGTTGTATCGTGGGAGACCACGCGCTTGTCGCTCGACACCGTATCGAAACCGCCCTTCAGTGCCGGCCCATTGATATCCATGTCGAAGTCCTGCACGGACAGGCGCGCGGAAAACGCCGGCGTTACCTGCCAGAGCAGCTGGGCGTTCAGGGAGGTGTTGTTCTCGTCATCGAGATCATTGAAAGCCCCGGGGACATTCAGGGGGCTGGCTTCCGGATTGGGCACATTCTTGGTAAAACCGTCGTGTTCGCGATGTGACGCTGCCAGGCGCAGGGCCAGCGTCTCGGCCAGGGGCAGGTTGAAACTGCCGCGAATATTAGTGGTGGCGTAGCTGCCGGTCTCGCCGCCTATAAATCCGGATACTGCTTCAGTATCGGGGCGTCGGGTGATGACGTTGACCGCACCGCCTGATGAACTGTTGCCATAGATGGTGCCGTCCGGTCCGCGGATGACTTCGACACGCTCGATATCTACCAGATCCTGGAACAGGGCAAAGTCATTGGACATGAAGACGCCGTCTACGTGGTAGGCGACCCCGGGCTTGGTGGCGGCGTTGTCGGGCAGTTCGTTGCCAATGCCGCGAATGGAGAAGGTGCGGCGGTAGCCCTGCACGTTGTTGGCAACCAGCCCGGGGATCTGGTCGCTGAAATCAAAGGGATTGCTGATGTTCAGTACGTCGAAATCCTCTCCTGCCAGGGTGCTGACAGCTGCCGCGATATCCTGCAGGCGCTGTTCACGCTTTTGCGCTGTCACCACAACCTCCTCCAGAGCAGGCGACTGTGACTGGATCTGATCGCGGGAGGCTGGCTGTGCCAGGCTACCTGAAGAAGCCGTGGCGGCCAGCAGCGTAAAGGAACTCAGCAGTGCCGAGCGCAGATTGAAAGCCTTGTGAAATGTCATCTGTCTATCGCATCCATGTGGGGGGTAGTTGTGGACAAGGCATGCGAGTTCCACCTGCCCTGCCTCGATTCGGACCACAAGGCTAACGGTGGGATATGACAGTGGTGCTAAACCGGGGTTACGGTTTGATGAATAGACGAAGTGGGAAAGGAGGCTGATGAACAGGGGCCCGGGGAGGGCCCCTCAAGCCCCTTACCCCAGGCCGCGGAAAAACTGCTGGACATTGGTGCTCAGCGAATCCAGGTCGTAGCCGCCTTCCTGCACCACCAGGGTGGGCAGGAGCAGTTCGCTGATGGCAGTGCCGAGCCGCGCGAAGCCCTCGCTGGTGACGGCCACCTTGGCCTGGGGGTCGTCCTTGTAGATGTCGAAACCCAGGGCGAGGACCAGGGCGTCGGGCTGGAACAGGGTAACGGCCGCCAGGGCTTCCTCCAGCCTGGCGAAAAAGTCCTCTTCCGAGGAGCCGTGGGGCATGGGCAGGTTGATGTTGTAGCCCAGCCCCTCGCCTGCGCCGCGCTCGTCTTCGAAGCCGCTCACCACGGGGTAGAAATTGGTGGGGTCGCCGTGGATGGAGACGTAGAGCACGTCACTGCGGTGGTAGAAGATATCCTGGATACCCTGGCCGTGGTGCATGTCGGTGTCGAGGATGGCGATGCGCGGGAAGCGCGAAGTCAGGTGCTGGGCGGCGATGGCAGCGTTGTTCAGGTAGCAGAAGCCTCCCGCGGCGTCGCGGCGGGCGTGGTGGCCCGGGGGGCGGCAGACGGCGTAGGCGCTGCGGTCGCCCGCCAGCAGCGCCTCGGCCGCGGCGACTGCCGACTGGGCCGACCAGTAGGCGGCGTGCCAGGTATTGGCGCCCACCGGACAGCTGCCGTCAGCCAGATAGCGAGCGGCTTCGGCCAGGATCCCGCGCAGCGCATTGGGCTCGCGCACGAAGATATTGGACATCACCTCGTCGCCCCAGTCCTCCGGGATCTCCTGCCAGCGCCGGTGCGCCGACTGCAGGAAACGCAGGTAATCGAGGTCGTGCACCCGGGAGATGGGGCCGGCACCCCTGTCTACCGGCTCTGAAACCCTTACCCCCAGCTCCCTCAGGCCCTCCAGCATATGCCCGGTGCGGTCCGGCACTTCCTGCGGCTGGCGCATCTGGCCTCGTGTAAAGTAGGTCTTCGGGATATGCTGGTCCTGGGCGGAATGGAAAAATGCCTGCATCGGATAATCTCTTTGCTGTGTGTGTGGCCAGTATAGAGAGCTGGTTGCCGAGGTCAAAAGCTGGCGGCGGAGTGTATGGCGGGATAGTGCATCGCGGGGCACCCGCGCGGCATAATGTATCCTGTCAGCGAACCCACAGCAGGAGTCTCCCGGCATGACCGCGCCAACCATACCTGTTATCGACCTCAGCGCCCGGCGCGAGGCTGTCGTCGCCGAGCTGGCGGCCGCCGCCGGCAGCTGGGGTTTCTTCCAGGTGACCGGCCACGGGCTGGCGCCGGTGCTGGTCGCTGATGTCCAGGCCGCGGCCCGGGCCTTCTTCGCCAGCGATCCGGCGCTCAAGCAGGCTGCCAGCCGTACCCTCGACAACCCGTTTGGCTACTATGACCGGGAGCTCACCAAGAACCTGCGGGATCGCAAGGAGATCTTTGATTTTGCACCCCTGGGGCAAACGCCGTGGCCGCCCGCCATGCCGGAGCTGCGGCCGGTGCTGCAAGTATTCGCGGATGCCTGCCATGCGTTGGCGCTGGACCTGTTGCAGCGCCTGTGCGAGGGGCTGGCGCAACCGCCGGCCAGTCTGGTCGCACACTTTGCCCCGACACACGGCAGCTTCCTGCGACTGAATCACTATCCGACCGGGGATTTGCCGTTGGATGCGGAGGCTCCCCCGGCAGGCCCCTTCGGCATCAGTCACCATACCGATGCGGGTGCCCTGACCGTGCTGCTGCAGGATCAGGTGCAGGGCCTGCAGGTGCAGTACCGGGGGGCGTGGCTGGACGTGGACCCGCTGCCGGGCGCACTCACCATCAACGTGGGAGACATGCTCCAGGTCTGGTCCAATGATCGCTACCTGGCGCCGCTGCATCGGGTTCGCGCCAGCTCGGGTCAGGCGCGTCTCAGCATTGCCTGGTTTCTCAACCCGGGCCGGGACTCGATAATTGCGCCGCTCCCGGGCCTGGTGTCGGAGTCCTCGCCCGCTCACTATCGTCCGTTGCCCTGGCAGGAATTCCGCAACCTGCGCGCCCTGGGTGATTACGGTGACTACGGCGAGGAAGTACAGATCAGCGACTACCGGCGCTGAGGTTCGCCAGCTACCGTCGTTATGCTATGCTGCGCCCATGTTCAGTGCACAGCACATTTTTGTATTCTCGATTGCAACCCGGACGCAGAGTGCTGCCGGCGTCTTCCCCGTGCGCGGCGATCAGGCTTCCCTGCCGGCCTGATCGTCGCGCCACCCTCTCAGGCAGTATCCCGATAACAACAGAGCTTGCTGCAGCCCGTTCGGGCGGCGGTTGCGCTTTACCAATCAAAGCAACAGTACCCTGACGGCCGGCCTCCGCAGTCGACAATCAGGAGTTATGGAGTTTTAATGATGCACAGTGCCCAGATCAATTCCCCGATAACTATCCGGGACAGCGACTACCGCCGCCTGCAGGCGGCTATCGAGCACCATGAAGGTCCGCAGGCAGATGCCCTGGATGAAGAGCTGGCCCGTGCCGATACGGTGCCCGATCAGGAATTTCCCGAGGGTATTGTCAGCATGCATTCCCGGGTGACATTCGAGGACACCGACGCCGGTCAGGAAACCACCGTGACGCTGGTCTATCCCCAGGAAGCCGATGTGGACAAGATGCGGGTGTCTGTGCTGACCCCGGTGGGCAGTGCGCTGATCGGCCTCGCTGTGGGTGGCGAGATCGAGTGGCCGCTGCCGTCGGGGCGTGTTCGCCACCTGCGGGTGAAGTCGGTGGAGCAGGGCGACGGCTCCCTGGGAGGCCACTGAACCTTTACGCGGGAGTCCGCCATGGACAGTTTTACGCGCCGCTGGATGAGCGCTGGTTTGTCGAGCGGGGCCTGATGCTGCGGCCGTGAGCCGGCGTCAGAACTGCACGCCGTCCGGAACCGAGTAGCTGTCCAGCACATCGATGTAGTTGGCCCGCGCGTAGTCGGCCGGGTTGGGGGCGTGGCGGCAGCTCAGGCTGCCCCGCAGTTGCTCGACCGATGTGTACTCCTTTTCCTCCAGCCAGCGCTGCATGTCCGCCAGCAGTGTCTCGATGAGCTGCGGCCCCTGCAGCAGCAGCGCGCTGCACAGGTGTACCACATCAGCACCGGCCAGCAGGGCCTTGAGCGCATCCGCGGCGGTATGGAAACCGCCGGTTACCGCAATGTTGCAGCTCGTGTGCCCGTGGAGCATGCCTGCCCAACGCACCCGCAGCAGTGACTCAATGGAGCTGGACAGGTCCAGTTTCGGCACCATCGTCAGTGTCTCCAGATCGATATCCGGCTGGTAGAAGCGGTTGAACAGGCACACGCCCTGGACCCCGGTTTGCTCCAGCTTGCGGATGAAATCCAGCGGCGCGCTGAACTGCGAGGAGAGTTTTACCGTTACCGGAATCTTGACCCGCGGTTGCAGTGCCGCGGCGATGTCGAGGTAGCGCTGCTCGACTGCAGTGGCGGTTTCACGGCTGTCACCCGGCACGTAGTACACGTTCAGCTCCAGCGCGTCGGCGCCTGCATCCTGGATGGCCAGGGCGCACTCCAGCCAGCCGCCGGCGGTGACGCCGTTGAGGCTGGCAATCACTGGGATCTCCAGCGCTGATTTCAGCTGCTGCAGAGTCTCCAGGTACTGGTCCTCGCTGGACTTGTACTCTGCCGGAATGGGCCGGAAACTGGTGGCTTCGCCGTGCCCCAGGGACTGTTCATCCAGGAAGCGGTCCAGCAGCGCGTGCTCCTGCTGGATTTTTTCCTCGAACAGGGACGGCATGACAATACCGGCGGCGCCGGCATCCTGCAGCCGCAGGGCGCTATCGACTTTGCCGGTGAGGGGAGAGGAAGAGGGCACGAACGGGTTTTTCAGGGCCAGGCCCAGGTAGCGGGTGCTCAGGTCAGTCATGGTCAGGTGTCTCCCCATTCCGGTTCTGGTCGCCTTTCTTGCGCAACTGGGCGCGCGGTGCCGACAGGGTGGCCTCCTCGCTCCAGTCCAGCTGCGACAGCTGCAGGTAGTGCTGGTAGCGCAGGGCCACGTCGTGTTGCGCCTGGGCGACAAATTTTTCCGCGGCCTCCGGGTGGGTGTGCCAGAGCATCTTGAAGCGGGTCTCCGAGTCGGCGAACTCCCGGTAGGGAATGCTGGGCGCCGGTGAATCCAGCTGCAGGGGACTCTGGTGCTGGGCAATCCGCGCCGGGTTGAAGCGGAACAGGGGCCAGTGCCCGCTTTTTACCGCCATGTCCTGCTGCCGGTGGTTGTTGCTCAGATCCACCCCGTGCGCTATGCAGGGGCTGTAGGCAATGATCAGGGACGGGCCGTCGTGGGCCTCCGCTTCCAGGAAGGCCTTCAGGGTCTGGGTGTCCTTGGCGCCGTAGGCGACGTGGGCCACATAGACGTTCGGGTATTCCATCGCCAGCAGGGCCAGGTCCTTCTTCGCCACCGGCTTGCCGCCGGCGGAGAACTTGGCGACCGCGCCGCGGGGCGTGGCCTTGGAGGTCTGGCCGCCGGTATTGGAGTACACCTCGGTGTCGAGTACCAGGATGTTGATATCCTCGCCGGTGGCCAGCACATGATCCAGGCCGCCGTAGCCGATGTCATAGGCCCAGCCGTCGCCGCCCACGCACCAGACGGACTTGCGGCACAGGTTTTCGCTCAACTCCAGCAGGCGGCGGGCCCTGTCTCCCTCCAGGCTTGTCAATGCCTGTCGCAGTTCTGCCACCCGCTGGCGCTGCTCGTGAATACCGGCCTCGTCGCTCTCGTCGGCACCGAGAATCGCGTCTGCCAGGGCCGGCTCCACATCGCCGCGCAGCTGTTGCAGGAGGTCCCTGGCCTGACTCACCTGCTGGTCGATGGCAATGCGGATACCGAGACCGAACTCGGCGTTGTCCTCGAACAGGGAATTGTTCCAGGCCGGGCCCCGACCCTCGGCGTTGTGCGCCCAGGGGGTGGTTGGCAGGTTGCCGCCGTAGATGGAGGAGCAACCGGTGGCATTGGCAATCACCATGCGGTCACCGAACAGCTGGCTTACCAGCCGCAGGTAGGGCGTTTCGCCACAGCCGACGCAGGCACCAGAAAACTCGAACAGTGGCTGCATGACCATGGCGCCGGGGAGGGTAGTGGTCTTGAGCTGTTCGCGGGGGAACTCCGGCAGCTGCAGGAAAAAGTTCCAGTTGGCTTTTTCCTCTTCCAGCAGGGGTTCGATGGGAGCCATGTTGACGGCCTTGTGACTGGCATTGCTCTTGTCGCGGATGGGGCAGATGTCTACGCACAGGGTGCAGCCGGTGCAGTCCTCTGGCGCGACCTGATAGCTCATGACCTGGCCGGCCGGATAGTCCTTGTTGCGCACCGGCGCTGCCTTGAAGGTGGCGGGTGCCTGTGCCAGCAGTGCCTCGCTGAAGATCTTGCTGCGAATGACGCTGTGGGGGCAGACGAAGGCGCACTTGCCGCACTGGGTGCAGAGGTCCGCGTCCCAGACCGGAATCTCCAGCGCCAGGTTGCGCTTCTCCAGCGCCGCCGTCCCCAGCGGGAAACTGCCGTCCGCGGGCAGGGCGCTGACGGGGATCAGGTCGCCCTGGCCCGCCATGATGCGGGCGGTGACCCGCTCGACAAAGCTGTCGCCGCTGCCGACATCTGCGTGCAGTGGAACGACCTTGTCGCGCACGCTGCCGGGCTCGACCTGGTGCAGCCCCGCCAGTGCCGCGTCGATGGCCTGGAAGTTGCGCTCGATGATGCGACCCCCGCGCCGTCCGTAGGTTTTCTCCACCGCGTCCTTGATGGCGGTAATGGCCTGCTCCGCTGGGAGAATGCCGGAGATGGCGAAAAAGCAGACCTGCATGATGGTGTTGATGCGCTTGCCCATGCCAGTTTCGGCGGCTACCTGGTAGGCGTCGATGCAGTACAGCTGCAAATCCTTGTCGACAATCTGTTGCTGGCAGTGGGACGGCAGGCTGTCCCAGAACCGGTCCGGGGGCAGCGGCGAGTTCACCAGGAACGTGGCGCCGGGGGCGGCCTTGTGCAGCATGTCGACCTTGTGCAAAAAGCCCGGCTGGTGGCAGGCAATGAAACCGGCGCTGTGGTCCTCGATCAGGTAGCTGGCGTGGATCGGTTGCGGCCCGAAGCGCAGGTGGGACACGGTGGTGGCGCCGGACTTTTTCGAGTCATAGACGAAATAGCCCTGGGCGTGGAGGCCGGTGCTCTCGCCGATGATCTTGATGCTGTTCTTGTTGGCGCTGACGGTACCGTCGCTGCCGAGGCCGTAGAACAGGGCCTGCATGCTGTGGGCGTGGGCATCGGTGCGAAAGTCTGGATCCCAGTCCAGGCTGCTGTGACTGACGTCGTCGTGGATGCCGATGGTGAAGTGGTTCTTCGGTGTGTCTTTGGCAAGCTCATCGAACACCGCCCTGGCCATGCCGGGGGTGAATTCCTTGGAGGAGAGCCCGAAACGGCCGCCTATCACCCGCGGCAGCCCGGCACGGGCGCCCCCGGTCATGGCTTCCTGCGCCAGCGCGGCGAGGATGTCCTTGTACAGCGGCTCGCCGTCCGCGCCGGGTTCCTTGCTGCGATCGAGCACGGCAATGGCGCGGGTGCTGGCGGGTATGGCTGCGAGCAGGGCGGCGGGATCAAAGGGCCGGAACAGGCGTACTTTCAGCAGCCCGATCTTCTCGCCGCGAGCCACCAGATGATCCACGGTTTCCTGGGCGGTCTCGGCGCCGGAGCCCATCAAGGCGATCACCCGCTCCGCCTCCGGATCACCAACATAGTCGAAAATGTGGTAACGGCGCCCGGTCAGCGCCGCAAACTCATCCATGACGGCCTGGACAATACCGGGGAAGGCGCTGTACCACGGGTTGACGGTTTCCCGGGCCTGGAAAAACACATCCGGATTCTGCGAACTGCCGCGCAGTACCGGGTGTTCCGGCGACAATGCGCGCTCGCGGTGAGCGCGAATCGCGTCTTCATCAATGAGTGCCCGCACCACATCTTCGGACACGGCTTCGATCTTGGCCACTTCGTGGGAGGTGCGGAAGCCGTCGAAGAAGTGCAGCACTGGCAGGCGCCCGCGCAGGCTGGCGGCGTGGGCTATCAAGGCGAAGTCCATGACCTCCTGGGGACTGTTCGCGGCCAACATGGCGAAACCGGTGGCTCGCGCTGCCATCACGTCGCTGTGGTCGCCAAAGATGGACAGGGCCTGGCTGGCCACCGAGCGGGCGGCGATGTGGAATACGGTCGGGCTCAGCTCGCCGGCGATCTTGTACATGTTGGGCAGCATCAGCAGCAGCCCCTGGGAAGCGGTGAAGGTCGTGGTGAGCGCACCGGCCTGCAGGGCGCCGTGAATCGCCCCGGCGGCGCCGGCTTCGCTCTGCATCTCAATCACCCGGGGCACACTGCCCCAGAGATTGCGGCGCCCGGCGGCGGACCATTCGTCGGCCCATTCGCCCATGGTGGAGGCGGGGGTGATGGGGTAGATGGCAATGACTTCACTGGTCAGGTGGGCGATGCGTGCGGCCGCCTCATTGCCATCGATAGTCAGGCTGGTCTTGCCCATAACGTACATCCTTACGCGATTGCTGCAGGCTTCACTATAGTTCACCTCGGGCTGACGTTGCTTGATCGGCATCATGACCGCGAGAGTTAAGGCTGCGACCGGTTAATACGCTTGACTTAATCAAGACAATTGTCTTAACTGGCGCCATGACCATGGATGTTGCCAACACCACCGCCCACAAGTTGCTGCTGACAGCGGAGCGCCTGTTTGCGGAAGAGGGCCTGGATGCCCTGTCCACGCGTCGCATCAGCAGCGAGGCCGGGCAGCGCAACAACTCCGCCCTGCAGTACCACTTCGGCAGCAAGGATGCGCTGCTGGAGGCGTTGCTGGAATACCGCCAGGGTCCGATCAACCGGCGCCGGATGGTTCTGCTGGAAACCCTGCAGGCGCAGGGGCGGACTGCACAGCTGCCGGCCCTGGTCGAGGCGATGGTGTTGCCCTATCTCGAGTTGCTGGCAGGTGCTGTCGAGGACAGCTTCTATCTGAGCCTGGTATCGCAGCTGCACAGCCAGCAGCGCCAGGCACTCCTGCTTGGTGCCGGCCACGAGCGCGGCCGCTCCCTGCGGCTGCTGTCGGAGTGGCTGACCCGGGCGCTGGCACCTTTGCCGGAGGCAACCTGCCATCTGCGGCTGGAACTGGCCAGCCTGACCCTGGTGCATACCGCTGCCCTGTGGGCACACCAGCGGCGGCAGGCGCAACAGCCCTGGTCGCGGCGGCAGGTCGCGGTCCGCACAGGGCAGTTGGTGGATTTTCTGGCGGGTGGCCTGCAGGCCGCGGGCCGGGAACGTGATGACACCTTTACCGGGAGCAACGAGCAATGACAATAGAGCAGCTGGTCGGTGTGGTGGTCCTGACGGTATTTGTGAGCATGCTGCTGCTGGAAGCCCTGGGCGGGCACCACAGCCGGCGCACCAATACCTGGCGCGACCGTGGCTTCGCCCTCGCGGGCATCTCGGCCCAGACCCTGATGGCGGGTCCCGTGGTGGCCCTGATGATCGGCCTGCTGTTCGGCAGGGTCTTTACCGGTACCGAGAGTGCCCTGGCAGGGATCGGTTTCTGGCTCGCGTTCCCGGTGGTGTTTTTCCTGCAGGAGTTCTGCCACTACTGGTTGCACCGCTGGTCCCACGAGAAACGCTGGCTCTGGAAGCTGCATCGCACCCACCACAGTGCGCCGCAGTTGAATGCGCTGGTACTGTACCGCTACAACATTTTCTGGACCCTGCTGCTACCGCAGACCTGGATCGGTGCCATCTGCGTGCACCTGGGCCTGTACGAGGTGTTTGCCGCCGCCATCCTTATTGAATTCGTGGTGAATGCACTGACCCATACCCCCTACCGCTGGGACCTGGCTTTGCGCCGGTTGCCGGGCATGACCCCGGTGTTCAACGTGCTGGAGAAGGTCATTACTTTGCCCGACACCCACCATGCCCACCACGGACTTGGCAAGCATGCCCACGCGCGCGGCAACTATGCCATCACCCTGTTCTGCCTGGACGTGTTCTACGGTACCGCGAAGATACCGCGGGAGCGGCAGGAGCGCTTTGGCCTGCCGGGCCGGTTTGACTGGCGCGAGGAACTGTTCTGGCCGCTGGTGCGCAAGGGCGTGCAGCGCGGCCAGCCGGGGGCAAAGTAGGACGACCGATTACTCGAAGCTGGGCATCCAGCCGCCGGAGTCCTTCCAGCGGTTGACGATTTCGCAGAACAGTTCGGCGGTGCGCTCGGCGTCATAGGCGGCGGAATGTGCCTCGGCGTTATCGAAGGCGATACCCGCTTCCCTGCAGGCCTTGGCCAGGACGGTCTGGCCATAGGCCAGGCCCGCGAGGGTAGCGGTATCGAAGAACGAGAAGGGATGGAAGGGGTTGCGCTTGATACCGCAGCGCTCCACCGCCGCGTTGACAAAGCCGGCGTCAAAGTGGGCGTTGTGGCCTACCAGGATGGCGCGATTGCAGCTCTGGTCGCGAACTTCCTTGCGCACCACTTTGAACAGCTCGTCGAAGGCTTCCGCCTCGTCGACCGCTTCCCGGAAGGGGTGCCAGGGATCGATGCCGGTGAAGTCGAGCGCCGCCTGCTCGATGTTGGCGCCCTCGAAAGGCTTGACGTGGAAGTTGAGGGTACGATGCACGCCCAGGTTGCCGTCCTCGTCCATGCGCACGATGGTGGCGGCAATTTCCAGGATGGCGTCAGTGGCGGCGACAAAGCCGCCGCACTCCACATCGATGACCACCGGCAGGAAGCCGCGGAAGCGGTCGCAGATGCGTTGCCCGCTGGTTTCCGTCAAACCGTGGTGTCCCGATCCAGTACTCGCCAGTGTACGGCGTCGCCCGCTCGCAGCGGGGTCAGGGTGGTGTCGCCCAGGGGCTGGTGCGCCGGTACCTGCCAGCTTTCCTTGCGCAGGGTGATGCTGTCGCTGTTGCGCGGCAGGCGGTAGAAGTCCGGCCCGAAGTGGCTGGCGAAGCCCTCCAGCAGGGGCAGCGCGCCCTCGGCTTCGAACACTTCCGCATACAGCTCGAGCGCGGCATGGGCGGTGTAACAGCCGGCACAACCGCAGGCGGTCTCCTTGCGCCCGGTGCTGTGGGGTGCGGAGTCGGTACCAAGGAAGAATTTCGGGCTACCGGAGCAGGCCGCGCGAATCAAGGCCTGCTGGTGGGTGCTGCGTTTCAGTACCGGCAGGCAATACAGGTGCGGCCGGATGCCCCCCACCAGCATGTCGTTGCGGTTCAGCAACAGATGGTGGGCGGTAATGGTGGCGGCCACGGTCGCCGGCGAGGTGCTGACAAAGTCCACTGCATCGGCGGTGGTGATGTGTTCCAGTACCACCCGCAGACCCGGGAATCGCTGCACGATCGGCGCCAAATGGCGATCAATGAAGGCTTTTTCCCGGTCGAAGATATCGACTTCGCTGTCGGTGACCTCGCCGTGGACCAGCAGTGGCAGATCCGCCGCCTGCATGGCCTCCAGGGTTGGGTACAGGGCCTCCAGCTGCGCCACCCCGGCATCGGAGTTGGTGGTGGCGCCCGCCGGGTAAAGCTTGACTGCGTGCACGAACTCGCAGTCTGCCGCGCGGCGAATCTCGGCGGCGTCGGTGCTGTCGGTCAGGTATAGGGTCATCAGCGGCTGGAACTGCCGCGGTAGCCCGGCCATGGCCGCCAGGATGCGCTCCCGGTAGGCGCTGGCGGCAGCCACGGTGGTCACCGGCGGCGTCAGGTTGGGCATGACGATGGCGCGGCCAAAATACCGTGCCATGTCGGCGCAGGTATGGGGCAGGGCGTCATCGTCGCGCAGGTGCACGTGCCAGTCGTCGGGGCGGGTAAGAGTGAGTTCAGTCACAGCGGGCCAGGGCAGGGAATGTCAGCGGAGATGGTAACGTAAACCCCACCCTACGGGAATACGGACTGGGAATCACCCGTTGCCCCGGAGTAGAATACGGACCCTTTACAGTCCTGAAAACGGAGCAACTCATGTCTGACATCAAGAAAGTGGTGCTGGCCTACTCTGGCGGCCTGGATACCTCGGTTATCGTGCGCTGGCTGCAGGACAACTATGCCTGCGAGGTGGTGACCTTCACTGCGGACATCGGCCAGGGTGAGGAAGTCGAGCCCGCCCGTGCCAAGGCCCAGGCCATGGGCGTAAAGGAGATCTACATCGACGATCTGCGCGAGGAATTCGTGCGCGACTTCGTCTATCCCATGTTCCGCGCCAACACTGTCTATGAGGGCGAGTACCTGCTGGGCACCTCGATCGCCCGCCCGCTGATCGCCAAGCGCCTGATCGAGATCGCCAACGAGACCGGCGCCGAGGCCATTTCCCACGGCGCCACCGGCAAGGGCAATGACCAGGTCCGCTTTGAGCTGGGCGCCTATGCGCTGAAGCCCGGGATCAGGGTGATCGCGCCCTGGCGCGAGTGGGACCTGACCTCCCGGGAAACGCTGATGGCCTACTGCAAGGAGCGCGATATTCCGGTGGACTTCAGCAGCAGCAAGAAAAAGTCGCCCTACTCCATGGACGCCAACCTGCTGCACATCTCCTACGAGGGCGGGATACTCGAGGACCCCTGGTCGGAAGCCGAGGAAGACATGTGGCGCTGGAGCGTGAGCCCGGAGGCGGCTCCGGACACACCTACCTATATAGAACTGGACTATGAGCGCGGCGATATCGTCGCCATCGACGGCGAGCGCCTGAGCCCGGCCACCGTGCTGGAACGCCTGAATAAAATCGGCGGCGCCAATGGCATTGGCCGCCTCGACCTGGTGGAAAACCGCTACGTGGGGATGAAATCCCGCGGTTGCTACGAAACCCCCGGCGGCACCATCATGCTCAAGGCCCACCGTGCCATCGAGTCCATCACTCTGGACCGGGAAGTCGCCCACCTGAAAGATGACCTGATGCCACGCTATGCCGAGATGATCTACAACGGCTACTGGTGGTCGCCGGAGCGACAGATGCTGCAGGCCGCTATCGACCAGAGCCAGGTGAACGTGAACGGCAAGGTGCGTCTGAAGCTGTACAAGGGCAACATCATCCTCGCCGGGCGCCAGTCGGAGGACAGCCTGTTCGACGAAAGCATCGCCACCTTCGAGGACGATGCCGGTGCCTACAACCAGAAGGATGCGGAGGGCTTCATCAAGTTGAACGCGCTGCGCATGCGGATCGCGGCGAACAAGGGGCGCAAGCTGTTCTGAGCGCCCGCGGCGCTGGTCCGGGGTTGAGCGCGGGTCAGTTCAGTACCCGGTAGCCGCGCCCGCGCATGCAGTTCTTGGCCACCCGCTCTCGCTCCCTGTCATTCTTGATACCGGAGGTGGCGCCACCGGTTATGGCGCCGGTGGCCGCGCCTTCGGTGCCGCTGCCGGTCACTGCGCCGATGGCACCACCGACAGCCGCACCAACCCCGGCGCCGCGCGCCACGCCGCCGGCGACATTCACCTCTGCGGCGAAGCGCTGGCACTCGGCCATATCCTGGTGGTACTGGTTCATGTCGACGCCCTTGGTGTCGACGATGGGCCGGGGCGTGCCCGAGCACGCGGCCAGGGCCAGTACAGTGGTCATCAACAGCATGCTCGAAGTTTTCATGTCCACCTCGTTGACGTCAGCGCTTCCGGGCTTTGGCAACAAATATTGCGACCGGTTCAGTTCAGAGTGTAGCGCTCTGGCATCGATTTCAGACCGCCAACAAAGATTGCCTTGACCCACTCCGGGTCACCGGCGAGTTCCATGTCCTTCAGGCGCGGTAACAGTTCGCGGAAGAAACAGGACACTTCCAGTGCCGCCAGATGCTGGCCCAGGCACATGTGGGAGCCGTAACCGAAAGCCAGCTGGATTTTCGGGTCCCGTTGCAGATCGAGGCGATTGGGGTGGTCGAAGACTTCCGGGTCGCGGTTGGCGGCGGGGTACCAGAGGGCGATGTTGTCGCCAGCGCGGATCTGGCGACCGTGCAGTTCCAGGTCCTCGGTGGCGGTGCGCACCATGTGCCGCACCGGTGACACCCAGCGGATGATCTCCTTGGCGGCGCTGTTGTCGAGGTCCGGGCGCTTGCGCCACAGGGCGAGCTGGTCCGGGTGCTCCAGCAGGGCCTTCATGCCGCCGCCGATGGTCGCGGAGGTGGTGTCGTGTCCGGCGGTGGCAGTGATGATGAAGTAGCTGGCCTGGTCGAGCACGTTCATCGGCTCGCCGTCCACTTCCGCATTGGCCAGCACCGTGGCCAGGTCATCTTTCGGGTTCTTCTTGCGGTCCTCGATCACCTCGCCGAAATAGGCGCCGAAGTCATTGAGCACATCCAGCCCGGCGGTCTCGCTGTCGCCGCGCTGCAGGGTCGGGTCCTGGCCGCCAAACAGCTGCTGGGTCAGCTTCAGCATGGTCTCTTCAGCTTCCCGCGGCAGACCCAGAATGGAGAGGATGATGCGCAGTGGATAGAGCAGGGCGATGTCGCGGACAAAATCGCACTCACTGCCCATTTCCTGCATCTTGTCGACAAATTCCTTCGACAGCGCCTGCACCTCGGCGGTCAGGCTCTCGATCGAGCGGGGCAGGAACCACTCGCGGGTGACCCGGCGCAGTTTCAAGTGCTTGGGTCGGTCCATGTGAATCAGGGTTTCCAGGCCGTTGCGGGTGCCAAAGCGTTCCAGTAGCGCTTCCTCAAAGGCCGTTGGCACCAGTACCGTGCGCGGCGCACTGAGAAAGCGGTCGTTCTCGCTGCCGATGCGCTTGATGTCGTCGTAGCGGCTCAGGGACCAGAACGGACGGTAGTCGGGATGCTCCACCCAGGCCACTGGATCGTTGGCCCGGAGGTAATCGAACAGGGCATACATGGTGCGCTCGTCGCCCATGATGTGGGCATCCAGCACGTCGGCAGGCTTGAAGGGCGGTTGTTGCTGTTGGCTATTGGCACCGGTCACGGCGATCTCCTGTCGGAATACTAGCCCCAATGTTGCACGAGTGTGCCGGTGAAGGCGATATTTTTGCCGTAGCGATTCCGTAGCGCGCAGTCACGCCTTCATCTGTACATTTTTTCGTCGTTTTTGGAGTTTTTGCTTTTTTCAGGCACAGCTCCCCCAAC
>NZ_JAVJWR010000004.1:0-68318 GCF_040221975.1 Haliea sp. | reverse complement strand
AACCTGGTGACGCTGTGCCGATTCCATCACCGTCAGTTACACCGCGGGTGCTTCGATATTCGCCTCAACGGCGACTCCGCGGAGATTCTGGCGCCAGATGATGGTTAGGGGCCGTGGCTTCCGACGGGAAAGAGCGCCCCCGTGAGGTTCTGGCACCGGAGGATTTTCAGCGGCAGTGAATTCCAGGGGAAAGAGCGGTCCTTGACACCCATCAGGTGCGACGCTGTATCCATGGGTTATGCCGCACTACATCAGCGCAGCCGCGGCAACACTTTCTCCGCGATGTAGCGCAACCGGCTGTTGCCGGACTCCAGTGGCTCGCCGGGGAATTGCGCCCAGAAGTGGATGTCGCTGATCATCGGGTAGTCCTTGACCAGCTTGCTCAGGTTCGCCACCGCCATGTCGGCGTCCCACAGCTCGTACAAGCCGTTCTCGATGGCGGTGAACACGTCGTCGAAAAGCGTCGCGTTCTCGGGCGGACCAAAAGCTCCCCACTTGATGTACGCATTGGTCTGGTAGAGGATGTGCTCGCCGATGCGGCGCGCTTCCGCTTCCGGGTCCTCGGCAATGATCGCCCAGCAGCCCAGCACCACGTTGCCCTGCTCCAGGGTCTTGCCCTGGTTCAGCAGCGCCTCGCAGTAGGTGTCGATGCCCAGACCGCCTGTGCAGAGGAAGCCGTCTGCAATCCGCGCCGCCCGGTCAATGGCTGGTGGCGCCATCCCGCCCAGCAGGATTTTCGGTGTGTGCACCGGCGCCGGGGTAACGCTGAGATCACCCACCGTGAAACGCTTGCCGCTGAAGTTGACCGGCTTCCCGGACCAGCTGCGGCGAATCACCTCGATGCCCTCCTCGACCAGGCTGGGACGATGCGACAGCTTGCGCCCGAACTGGTCGAACTCCAGCTGCCGGTAGCCAATGCCCACGCCGAGGTCGAATCGGCCGCCGCTGAGCAGGGATACGGTCGAGCAGTCCTCGGCCATGCGTACCGGATCGTGCAGCGGCAGCAGCATGAGGTTGGTACCGATGTGCATGTTGCGGGTGCGCGCGGCAATGGCCGCGGCAACCACCAGCGGCGAGGGTGTATAGCCGTCCTCACAGAAATGGTGTTCGGTGAGCCAGGCCGAATTGAAGCCCAGCTCCTCGGCGGCGGCGATCTGGTCGAGGCGGCTGGCATAGAACTGTTCGAAATCCTCGCGCCAGGGAGCCGGATTGCGGAAATCGTACCACAGGCCGTAATTTACAGATGATGTCATGCTTGAATTCTCCAGCGCTCAGGTGAGGTCGGCAAGAAAGGCGAGCAGGTCGCTGTTGTAGCGTTCGGCCACTTCGACGAAGGGCGCGTGGCCCACCCCCTCGTACTCCACTACCCGCGCATTGGTATTGTTGTCGCCGACCCAGCGGCAAATTTCCGGGGCGACAAATACATCCTCGCTGCCGACAAAGGAAATGATCGGCATCTCCAGGGCGGCGAGCTGCTGGCGCTGGTCCACCTGCGCCAGCTGCCCCAGGGTGACATGCGCCATGGGCGAAGCCTCGCAGAACACCTGCCACATCCAGTTGACCAGCGGCTCCCCGACATCCTTCGCACAGACCGCCTGCGACAGCCCGGCGAGGAAGCCGATGCGATCCGCCTGCAGCGCCGCCACCGTGCCGGCCATGTCCGCGTCGGTGCCACCGGCCTCAAGACCGGGCTTCTGGGTATAGATCGGTGTGGCGCCACCGGTCAGGGCCAGACCGGCGCAGCGCTTGCCGAGCCGATCCGCTGCTGCCACCGCGACCGCGCCGCCCAGGGACCAGCCGTTCAGCACGACTGATTCGAGACCCAGCTTCGCGACCAGGGCCACGACATCACCCGCTATCGCCAGGATGCCCATGTCGGCAAAATCCTTGTCTGAGCGCCCGCAGCCACGGTGGTCTATCATCACCACCCGGTGGCCCGCGGCCAGCAACACCGGCAGGGTATTGTCCCAGGCGCGGCAGCTGAAGCCCCAGCCATGAATCAGCAGGATCGCGCTGCTGCCGCTGCCGTAGTCCTCGTAGTAGACATTCTTGCCACAATCGGTCGTCAGGTAAGCCATGATTTTATTCCTTCTTGCTGAGAAGCCGTTTTATATTGGCTTCGTAGTCATTGAAGATCGCCGGCAGGTCCAGGGCATCGGCATTGACCAGCCACTGGTAGATGATGCCGAAAATAAAGGCGTTGAACTGTACCGAGAACTGCTCGGGGTTGATGATGGGATCGATCTCGCCCGCCTCGATGCCGCCGCGTACCCAGCGGGCTGCGTCTTCGCGATAGACCCGGTGGTGGTCGGCGAGTTTGCTGCGAATCCGGGAATCGTGCCCCAGGGACTCGTACCAGAGGATATACATGGCACGCATGTAGTTGGCTTCGGCAGTGAGAAAGTCACGCAGGGCATCCAACGCCGCCAGCACTGCCTCGATCCCGGTCTTGCCACCGACGTAGCTGGTCAGATGCTGCTTCCAGCGGCCATCAAAGCGCACGAACAGCTTGTTGAGGAAGCCTTCCTTGGACCCGAACCGCGAGTGTGCAAGGCCGCGGCTATAGCCCGCCAGCTCCCCGATTTCCTTCAGGGTCGTGCGCTCGGTGCCACGCTCGATAATCAGCTGAATGGCAGCCTCGAACATGCGCTTGTCCGACAATGCCGTCCGTTCCGCCTGGGTCCTGCGCCGGGCGGACACCTCTGGCTGCTTGGCCTGTGGTCTCATCAACTGTTCTCCCCGATGGCAACCTTCAGGGCGAAGGCTGCACTTATTTTATCGTTTCGATGCTGAATTCTCCGGCGGCATGCTGGAGACGCAACAGTTTCTTGTCTATTTTGCCGACACTGGTTTTCGGTATCCCGGCGACAAACGCCCAGTGCTCGGGAATCCAGAATTTTGCTACCCGGTCGCGCAGAAACGCGCGCAGCTCCGCCGCGCCGATCTCGCTGTCGGTCACCAGAATCGCCAGGGGCCGCTCCTGCCAGCGCTCGTCATCCGTCGCGATGACGGCCACCTCTACCACTGAGGGGTGCGCCAACAGCGCATTTTCCAGGTCGACCGAGGAGATCCATTCACCCCCGGACTTGATCACATCCTTGGTTCGGTCCGTCAACTGGACAAAGTGCCTGTCGTCAATGTGGCCGACATCGCCCGTGCGCAGCCAGCCATCCGCGGTAAAGGAGTCCGGCGCGCTGTCCTTGTGGTAGGCACCCGTCACCCAGGGCCCGCGCAGCTGCAGCTCACCCACATCGCGGCCATTGTGCGGCAATTCCCGGCCCTCTGCATCCACCACCCGGACCTGGATGCCGGGCACCGGGCGCCCGCTCTTGGCCCGCCAGGGGGTTTCCCCCCCCGCACCGGGATCCCGTGGCGGGTGCGACAGGTGACACAGGGGACTGGTTTCGGTCATCCCCCAGCCCTGCAACACCGGCACACCCCAGCGCTCGCGGGCGGCATCGATCAGTGCCGGCGCCACCGCGGCGCCGCCGCAAACCAGCATGCGGAAGCTGCTCATGTCGAGACCGCTGTTTTGCGAGGCGCGCAGCAGGTCCCCCAGGATCGTGGGCACGGTAGCAGTAAACGTGGGCTGGTTGGCGCGGATCATGGCCTCGATACCCGTCGCCTGCAGGTGCGGCCCGGGCATGATGAAGTCACTGCCGCTGAGCCAGCCGCTGTAGGGCAGGCCCCAGGCATTGGCGTGGAACATCGGCGGCAGCAGCAGGATACGATCGCGCTCGTTGATGCCGAAAGTGTCCGTCGCCCGCGACGCCAGCGAGTGCACGAAAGTCGTCTTGTGGCTGTAGACCACGCCCTTGGGATTGCCGGTGGTGCCGCTGGTGTAGCAGATTGCTGCCGCAGCCGTCTCGTCCAGCTCGGGCCAGTCAAAGTGACCATTTTGGGCAGCCAGCAAGGCGTCATAGTCAGTGGCCGGGATGTTGCCCAGGGCCGGGTCGGAGCCGCCCACCAGCAGGATGTGCTCGACAGTTTCCAGCAGCGGTATCACCGGCAGGAACAGCTCCTGCAGGCTGGCATCCAGGATCAGCACGCGGTTGCCGGCGTGGTTGATCACATAGGCGACCTGCTCCGGGGCCAGGCGGATGTTGACCGTATGCATCACCGCGCCCATGGAGGGTACTGCCAGATAGGCCTCCATGTGCGCCAGGTTGTTCCAGCTGAAGGTGGCGACCCGGTCGCCGCGCTCAACGCCCAGCGCCTGCAGGCCCTGGGCCAGGCGCTCGGCCCGCTCCGCCACCTGGCGGTAGGCAGTCCAGCGGGTTTCCTCGCCGTCGAACACGCCCACCCGGCTGTTGGGGAACACGGCGGCGCCGTGCTCCATAATCATCCGCACCGTCATCGGCAGGTGCATCATTGTCGCCATCATCCGGAACTGTCTCCTTACCAGCGGCCCCTGGCCGCCGCTTGCGCCTCTGCCAGCAGGGCCGGCACGTCATACTCAAGACCGCGGGCGTAGGCCGAGTCCACCTTGCCCTGGCGATACAGGGCATACGCTCCCTCGACAATCGCCGCGAGGCGCCAGAAGGCGAAACACAGGTAGAAATCAAGGTTGCCCAGGGAATAGCCGGTCGCGTTACCCCAGCGCTCCGCCAGTGCCCGCCGGCTGATGATGCCGCTGCGGCGGCTCACTGCCTGGATGTGCCGGAACCCCGGCGGATCCAGGTCGCGGGGGCCCCAGAACATGAGGAACAGCCCGAGATCGGCGAGTGGGTCACCGATGGTTGCCAGCTCCCAGTCAATCACGGCGGCCAGTCCGGGCCGGTCCGGATGCGACAGGGTATTGTCGAGGTGGTAGTCGCCGTGCACCAGGCCCACCGGGCCATCGGCAGGCAGATTCTGCAGCAGCCAGTCGGCGAGCTCCTGCAATAGCGGCAGTTCCCGCACCGGCGCCTCCGCACGCACCGACTGCCAGCGGGTGATCTGGCGCCGCAGGAAATTCTCCGGGTTGCCGAATTTCTCCAGCCCGATGTCGCGCCAGGGTGCCCGGTGAATGGCAGCCAGCTCATCGACCAGATCCTCGCCCAGGCGATTGACGCTGGCGGCTGTGTCGGGGTAAGCCGCCGGCAGGGTATCGGTAATGGCGATGCCATTGACGTGGGACACCAGCAGGAACGGCCGCCCGATAACTTCCGGGTCCTCACACCAGCCCATCACCTGCGGCGCCTTCACATGCCCCTGTATCGCCCTCAGCACCGTGGCTTCGCGCTCGATGCCGCGGTGCGACGTGGCCGAAATGGCGTTTTCCGGCGGGGTCCGCAGCACCAGGGGGCCGCTGTCGGTTTCCAGCAGCAGGGTCAGGTTGGCATTGCCACCACTGAGCGCGCGCACGACCCTGGCGCCCGGCATGCCTGCCTCCGCGGCGATCCAGGCGGCCAGCGGCTGATCAAACGGGTGGCCGCTCATCCCGGCACCCCGAAGCTGCTCAGCAGTCCTCCATCCACGGGCACGAAGGCGCCGGTCATGTAGCGGGAACGTGCAACCCACTCCACCACCTGGGCAATTTCCCCGGGCTCGCCGTAGCGCCCCAGGGGTATGGTCTTGCGCATGCCCTCCAGTGCCTTCTCCGACAGCCCGCCGGTCATCTCCGTCAGCACCAGCCCGGGGATCACCAGATTGACCGTGATGCCGCGGGCAGCGAATTCAATCGCCAGTGCCCGCGTCAGCCCGGCCAGGCCGGCCTTGGACGCGGCGTAGGCGGAGTCGCCCGGGAAGCCGCGGAAACCGACCACGGCGCCCACGTTGATGACGGCGCTGCCAGCCTCAAGGTGCGGATCTGCAGCGCGTATCACGTTGACCGCGCCGCGCAGGTTCACGTCGACAACGCTGTCCCAGTCTGCCAGCGGAATACGGCCGATACGGCCGCCGCGGTGCAACCCGGCATTGTTTACCACGACATCGATCCTGCCCCAGCGGGCGACGACCGCCGCCACTGCAGCGGTCACCGCTTCGGCGTCACTGACGTCGGCGCGACAGGCCATGCAGTCGGCCCCCAGTGCCTCCGCCAGGGACTCGACCTCAGCGCCGCGGGCCACAATTGCCACCTTGTCACCGGCGCCCAGCGCACATTCGGCGATCGCTCGACCGATGCCGCGCGACGCTCCGGTAACGAACCAGATTTTTTGGTCTACCATAATATTACGTCAACCCGAGTGAGTTTATTATTTGCTTGTTTGCATCTAACAAGTCTAAACTAGGTCCCGCTCAAGTCAAGCAAAAGTAATGTTGCCGGCGACATTGAACCGGTTACAGTGCTGGCAACACAGGCACGGCACAGCCGGCGGCCAGCAATCACAAACCCGTATTATAAGGACATCACCGTGAGTTGGAGCTTCGAAACTGACCCTGAATTCCAGCAGCAGCTGGACTGGATTGCAACCTTTACCCGGGAAGAGATAGAGCCGCTGGATCTGGTGTTTCGCGGCCCCGGCGACCCCTGGGACCCGGACTCGCCCGCCGCCAGGGCGATGGCGCCCCTGAAAGCCATCGTCAAGGAGAAGCGGCTCTGGGCTTGCCACATTGGCCCGGAACTGGGCGGAGAAGGCTATGGCCAGGTCAAACTGGGATTGATGAACGAGATCCTCGGTCGCAGCCGCTTTGGACCCAGCGTCTTCGGCTGCCAGGCACCGGATTCCGGCAACGCGGAAATTCTCGCCCACTTCGGCACCCCGGACCAGAAGAAGCGCTTCCTGCAGCCGCTGCTGGACGGCAACATCGCTTCCTGCTACTCCATGACCGAGCCCCAGGCCGGCGCAGATCCCGCTGAGTTTACCTGTACCGCCACCCGCGACGGTGACGAGTGGGTCATCAATGGCGAAAAATGGTTTGCTTCCCACGCCCGCTTCTCCGAGTTCCTGCTGGTAATGGTGGTGACCAATACCGATGTCCCGATCCACGAGGGCGCCTCCATCATCCTGGTAGAAAAGGGCACCCCGGGCATGGAAATCCTGCGCAACTCCGCCGTGGGCCCCTATGTCGAGCAGGGTGACGGCGTCCACGCCTACATCCGCTTCACAAACTGCCGGGTGCCCGCAGACAACCTGCTGGGCGAAGAAGGCAAGGGCTTCCTGGTGGCCCAGACCCGCCTCGGCGGCGGCCGTGTCCACCACGCCATGCGCAGCGTCGCCGTTCTCAAGAAGGCCATGGACATGATGTGCGAACGGGTACTCAGCCGCACCACCAAGGGCGAGCCGCTGGCCAACAAGCAACTGACCCAGGAGAAGATCGCCGACTCCTATACCCAGATCCTGCAATACCGCCTGCACGTGCTGTACACCGCCTGGCTGATCGACAAGTACAAGGAGTACAACCGCGAGGTGCGCAAGGAAATCGCCGCGATCAAGGCCGCGACCCCGAAGGTGCTGCAGGAAGTGATCTATCGCGCCATGCACCTGCACGGCAGCCTGGGCATGTCCGATGAGGTGCCGCTGATGACCATGTGGGCCAACATTCCGGAGCTGGGTGTGGTCGACGGCCCCTCGGAAGTCCACAAGATTACCGTGGCGCGCACCGTGCTGCGGGACTACCAGCCGGCACCGGGCCTGTTCCCCACCTACCACACGCCCACCCAGCGCGAAGCCGCCATGCAGAAGTACGGCCACTTTCTCGACCAGGCGTAGCAAGCCCCTCTCCGTGGGAGCTCGCAGAGCGAGCAATCTGAGGGAACTCGCTCCGCGAGCGATCTGTGGGAGCTCGCTCCGCGAGCAATCTGTGGGAGCTCGCTCCGCGAGCGATCTGTGGGAGCTCGCTCCGCGAGCGATAGGTATTTCGCCCACGGAGTGGGCTCCCACGATAGCCGGCCGGCGGGCTCCTACCGCGGCACGCTGATCTCGAGCCGCGGCATCTCCTCGGGCATTCCACCCAGCGCCACGGCGCAGCGCGAAGAACCGTTGAACCAGGCCACCAGCAGTGACAGGTGCAACAACTCTGCTTCGCTGAAAGCAGCCAGCAGCGCCTGCTGCAGTTGCTGCGAGATCCCGGCGGGATCGAGATTGTACTGGTCGACGAAGGCCACAATGAGCTGCTCCCGAGCGCTGAGGCCGGCCGCTGGGTCATCCTGCCGAATAACCTGCACCTTGTCCTCGGTGAGGCCGTCCGCAATGGCGACATCGTAGCGCACCGCCTGGCACAGCACGCAGCCGGTGTGGCGGGCATTGCGCAGCCGCGCCAGCTCGACCTCCGCGGCGCCGAGTGGCCCCGCATCCCAGATGGCTGCATTGAGCGCCAGGTAGTGGTCCAGGGTCTCCGGCACAATACCCAGCGCCGAGTCCCTGATCACATTGCCCGTATTGCCCGCCGGTGGGCTCACCCTTGCCGCATTACCCATGTTGCCTGCCCTCCGCAGGCGCTGCCTGCCAGATCAAACCCAGACGAATAAACCCGTCGAAGACACCCAGCGCCTGCAGCAGCGCCACCAGCCCCGCCTCGCCAAAATGTTGCTTGACCGCGTCGGCCTGGGCGTCGGTGATGGCGCTGCAGTCCATCGCGTGCACCTCGGTGAGTTCAAGGCAGGCTCGCTCGGCCGCGGAGAAAGGCGCTGCATGGTGCCAGTCCTGCAACTGCGCGCGCTTGTCGGCGACGACAGCGTATTCCTCGCGGGCGAAATCAGCGTCACTGCGGTGCAACTGCGCCAGCCGCAGGCGACACAGCTCCACTGTCTCCGGCGGCAGCTGCGACAGCTGGTAAAAGCTGGCGTACAGGCGCTGGAAGTTTTCCCCAATGGCGGGCAACCGATCCATGATCTGCTCCCGCGGAAGATTCCCTGCAATCCAGCTCATAGGCGGTGCTCCCTGTCTGCCGCAAACACGCAATCCCGAAATCTCGCATGCGCCCACCTGTCAACCACCGAAACCTTCCCCCGCGCTCGCATCCGCCATCCGGATCAGGCGGCTATCGGCAACGGCCAGCTGGCGGTGGACCACGGCCTTGCGATAGTCCTCGTCGGTCACCATCGCCATGAAAGCGCCGGCATCCGGGTAGCGGGCAATGAAAGCGATATCCCAGTGCTCGTCCGCGGGCCCGATCACCACACATTCGGGCCGACCGCGCCAGACGATGCTGCCCCCCAGGCGCTGGAAGATGGGGCCACTGTGGCGACCATAGCGGGCGTAGGCCTCGGCGCCGGTCACCGCCTCCCCATCGGGATAGGTCGCGGTGGGATTGAGCCGTATCAGGTTCAGCATCATGATCGGGGTGTCCCGCGGCAACGCCTTGAACTGGTCAAACTGCTCGCGGGTGGGGTCGACGTTCTTGCTCATGGATTGCTCCCTGTCTTGTTATGTTGGTAGAAACCGCAACGGTCAGGCCACCACATGCCGCAGTACCGCGCCATAGCCGCTGAAGGTGGGCACAGTATCCAGCGCCCGACGCGCCCGCAAGTGCTGCCGCAGCGCCGCCAGGCGGTAACAGGGCACGCTGGCCATGAAGTGGTGCTCGAGATGGTAGTTGACGCCGTTGGGCGCCAGCACCAGGCGCTGCCACCAGGGCGCATCCACAGTGCGCGTGTTATAGCGCGGATCCGGGTGATACAGGTCCGGCACGGCCGCATGCTCGGCAATCTGGCGCAGGCGGATGACCAGCATGTAGACGGTCAGGAAGGTGCCCAGCCACAGCAGGTAGACCCAGCCGATGCCGCAGGCCGCCAGCGCCAGGAACAGCAGCACCTGCACCAGCAGCTGGCTGACAAAGGGCCGCGCACTGGCCCGCTTCTCGCCGCTGGTGATGCCGGCGGCCCCGCGCAGGATTGCGGTCAGCAGCTTGACCCCGGTGCGGCCACTGAGGTCGCGCAGCACCTTGCGCCGGAAACTGGCGCGGGACACGGGGTAACTGGCGTAATTGGAGAGATCGGGGTCATCAGGGGTGCCGGCCAGGCGGTGATGACGCAGGTGCCCGCGGGTATAGGACGGCATGTCGTTGAACACCGGCAGCGCGCAGAGCCACTGTCCGACCAGGTCATTGAGCCAGGGGGTCCGAAACAGGGTGCGATGCCCGGCCTCATGGGTGAGCACCGCCAGCCCCAGCTGGCGCCCGGCCAGCAGCGGCACAGCCAACAGCAGCAACAGCGGGTGCGGGTACAGCCCCATCAGGGCGAAGATCGCAATGATCCCCAGCCAGTTACCCAGCACCAGCCGCCAGGCGTGCAGGTCGCTCTTGGCGGTGAAGCGGGCGATGTCCTCGCGGCTGAGATAGTCGGTGACTTTCATGCCCTGATCCTACACCCGCAGGCCGAGTGAGTCCCGCGCCTCGCGGGCGAGCTGCTCGCGAAAATCCGGGTGTGCGATGCCGATGAGGGCCGCCGTGCGCTCCGTCAGGGAGCGGCCGCGCAACTCGACCACACCGTACTCGGTGACCACGTAGTCGACCTGGGCACGGGTGGTCACCACGCCGGCACCGCGCTCAACCGCAGACACCAACCGCGACACGGTACCGTGGCGGGCCGTGCTGGGCAGGGCGATGATCGATTTGCCCCCGTCCGAGTACATGGCGCCCTGCACAAAATCGACCTGCCCTCCCACCCCGGAGTAGATGCGATAGCCCATCGAGTCGGCACACACCTGACCGGTGAGATCAACCTGGATGGCGCTGTTGATGGACATGACCTTCCGGTTTTTCGCGATGATCACCGGATTGTTGACATACTCCACATCCAGGAAGGCCACTTCCGGGTTGTCGTTGACATAGTCGTACAACCGCCGCGAACCCATGGCAAAGCTCGTCACCACGCGGCCGCGGCCGATCTTCTTGTGGGCATTGGTGACCACCCCGCTCTCCAGCAGGTCCAGCACACCGTCGGAGAACATCTCCGTATGGACGCCCAGGTCCTTGCGATCGCCGAGGCACGCCAGGGCCGCGTCGGGAATGGCGCCTATCCCCATCTGCAGGCAGCTGCCGTCTTCCACCAGGCTGGCGACGTGCTCTCCCACCTGCCGGTCGACCTCGGAAATTTCCCGGCTCTCGTGCAGAATCAGCGGCGCGGCCTCGGCGTAGGCGTAGTCGATCCGTTTGAGGTTGATGAAGCTGTCGCCATGGGTACGCGGCATGTTGGGATTGATATGGGCGATGATGCGGCCGGCCATGTCGCAGGCGGCGGCGGTGGCCTCCACGGAAATGCCCAGCGAGCAGTTGCCGTGGTGATCCGGTTTCGACACCTGGATGATGGCCGTGTCCACCCGCTGTTCACCGCGGCGGAACAGCTTGGGGATTTCCGAGAGGAAGATCGGCACATAGTCGGCCCGGCCCTGGTTGATCAGGTCCCGGGTCACCTTGCCGGCGAAGAAACAGCGGTTGCGCAGATGCCCTTCCAGCACCGGATCGGCCAGCGCTTCCGCGTGCTCCAGGTGCAGCTGCATGATGTTGACATCCTGCAGCTCCTGCGCCCGGGCAGCGATCGCGTCCAGCAAAACGGTCGGCGTTGCGGCCATGGAGTGGCTCCAGAGAAACTCTCCGGAGCCGATCGCGGCGACGGCCTCGGCGGCACTGTTGACAAATCGGGTCACTGACGGCTCCGTGGATGCTGAACCCTGGATCGGTTGTCGACATCATACCGGATTCCGGGCGCGGAGGGCTGAAAGCGACTATTCTTGAGACATGAAGAAGACCAGCGCCATCCTCTGGCAGGATGCCCAGCACCAGGTACTGTTCGAGATCCTGGACCTGATTGCCCAGCCGGACGCGGGCGATGAAGTTCTGCGCCACCTGCACGACTACAGCGAGCACCATTTTGCCCTGGAAGAGCACTATATGCTCGCCCTCGACTACCCCTGGACCGCAGACCACATCAAGGCTCACGACCAGTTCCGGGAAGAAATCGGCTCGCTGCTGGAATTGGGCGAAGACGACCCGGCCTTCCGCGCCGCCGTCTCGACCTTCCTGACCGAATGGCTGAAACGCCACGTCCTCGGTATCGACAAGGACCTGGAGGCGTTTATCCTCGCCTCCGAGCTGAAGTAGCCGCTACAGACGCAATTCGGCCAGCAACCAGGCCTTGTCGGTATCGCGATAGCCGGAGCCGCCAGCGGCGTCGAACAGCGCCAGTTTGAACTGCAGCGACAGCCGCGGGCTCACCTTCCAGCCGAGCAGCAGATCCAGCTCTTGCCCGAGGTCGCCGCTGCGCCGGTCGCTGCGGAAATCGTGGTAGACGGCAGCCCAGTTGAGCCTGCCCCGGTCTCCCGACAGCCCCAGCCAGCGATCGCGCAGACCGTCGCCGGGGGTGACCAGGAACATGTCCGCCCAGCCCTGGAACTTGTGCAGGGTGGCCAGGGGCGTGCGAAAGCTCATGCCATTGTCCGCCCCCAGCACCTCCTGCCCGGCCCGCAGCTGGGCCCCGGAAAACGCCCACCCGGCCTCCAGGTTGTGGTAGCGCGCACGGTAGTTTTCAGGGTTGGTACCGATATCCCCCTGGCTGGCCCAAGTCGCCGCCAGGTTCAGTGCCCGCCACTGGCCGCTGTACTCGAGTCCGACAGTTTCACTGGCATTGGCGACCGTCAGCGCGCTGCTGAATGAACCGCTGGGGTCGATGTCCAGCCGGTAGGCTAAGGCGGAGAGGGTATGGTCCGGATGCAGCTTCCAGCTCCCGCGCAGCAGGGCGAAGTCACCGTCCCAATCCGCGGGCTGGGCGCCGTCATCGGGGCCGAAAATCCGCTGCACCCGGTACACGTAGCTGGCATCCAGCGTCGCGAAATCGTCCCGCCACTGCAGACGCAGGCCGTCATAGGTCTGCTCGTTCTGGCGCCAGCCGACATTGCCAACGAAACGCTGGCTGCCGTGGAGAATGCGCTGACGGCCGGCGGTGGCGTGCAGGGCGCCGCGACGGTAATCCAGCTGGGCACGATTGACCTCGGTACCCTCCGGGTCCGCCACAACCGGATAGCGGCCGCGGCCATTGCGGGTGGAATTGAAGCGGTCACTGCCGACGGCGGTGACGTCGTCCAGTTCCAGTTCAAGGGCGAACCCCGCCAGTGGCGCGGAGGCGAGACTGATCCGCGAACGCAGGGTGGATGCCAGGGCCGATTCGGGCACGCCATCCTGGTCCACATGCTCAAGGCGGTAGCGGAAGTTGAGCGCCGTCGAGCCGTTGCGTACCATCCCCGAGAGACTATCGGCATCAGTATCGGGGGCGGCCCGCGCGAGCTGGGGGCAGGCAGCGCCGATCGCGAGAGTTGCGACCAGCGCACAAACATTGAATTTCAGCATGCAGTAGCGCACACAGGACTGCCGCTGGCAGCGGCAGGCCCGTATACAGACCCTCCTGTCAGTAGACGTCCTGGCGCGTGTTGTACACGTTGAATTTGCCGGTCGGAGTCACCAGGCGCGGATCCTTGATCACGTGCTTGAGGGTGCGGGTCCTGTCGTCCACCACCACGATCGCGGAGACCTGCTCCATGCCGTTCCAGACCGAGAACCAGACTTCGTCGCCAGCGGCGTTGAACTCGGGCTGAACCACTCGCGCCGGACCCTCGCCCACCCCGGCCCATTCGGCGATCGGCAGCACCTCGTAGCCGGCACCGAGATCGTCGATGTTGTAGACCGCCACCGACTGGCTGACGCTCTCCTGCGGATGCAGGGTGTTGTCGATCCACAGATTGCGGGATTTGGGGTGGGTCTTCACGAACAGGGAGCCGCCCCCCTGGGCAGAGAGGGTGCGCACGACTTTCCAGGCGTGCTCGGGGTGACCCGCCGGATCCGTGCCGATGAAAGTCACGTTCTCATTGCCCAGCGCCGAGGTTACCCATACCGGGCCGAACTCGGGGTCCTCCAGGTTGGCGCCGCGGCCGGGGTGGGGAATCTTGGTGACATCCACCAGGGCCTCGATCTTGCGCGCCTTCGAATCCACTACCGCAATCTTGTCGGACTGGTTGGCGGCGGTAAGGAAATAGCGGTGGGTGGAATCCCAGCCGCCGTCATGCAGGAAGCGGGCCGCCTCGAGGGTGGTCACCGACAGCGCGTCGAGGTTGCTGTAGTCCACCAGCAGGATCTTGCCAGTTTCCTTCACGTTGACGATGAACTCGGGATGCTCGTGGGAGGCGACGATAGCCGCCACCCGCGGCTCCGGGTGATATTCCTGGGTGTCCACCGTCATCCCCCGGGTGGAGACGATCTTGCGCGGCTTCAGGTCGGCACCGTCCATCAGCACATACTGCGGCGGCCAGTAGGCGCCGGCAATCGCGATCTTGTCCTCGAAACCCGGGAATTTGGAGGTTTCAACCGAGCGCGCCTCCAGGCCGATTTTCACCGTGGCGACCTGGCGCGGCGGGTTCATCCACAGATCAATCATGTCGATCTTGGCATCACGGCCGATGGTGTAGACATAGCGCCCGGAATGCGACGCGCGCGAAATGTGCACCGCGTAGCCGGTCTGCAGTACGGCAATGATGTCCTTGCTGTCGCCGTCGATCAGGGCGATTTCGCCGGAATCGCGCAGGGTCACCGCAAAGATGTTGTCGGTATCGTAGTCGTGCTGTGGCTGGTCGGGACGCGCGGCTTCCGGGACCAGAACTTCCCAGCTGTCCAGCATCTCGGCCATGCCCCACTCGGGCGGGGCCGGCGGCTCGTGCTGCAGGAAGCGCGCCATGATGTCGATCTGCTCGTCGGTAAAATCACCGGAGGTACCCCAGTTGGGCATGCCCGCCGGGGAACCGTAGTTGATCAACACCTTGAGAAATTCGGTGCCGCGCTCCTGGGTGATGTCCGGTGTCAGCGGCTTGCCGGTCGCGCCCTTGCGCAGCACACCATGGCAGCCGGCACAGCGCTCGAAGTAGAGCTGCGTGGCATGATCGTACTCCGCCTGGGTCATGTCCGGCGCCCCGGGTGAAATTACCCGCTTGACGTCACCCAAAGTTGTCGGCGCGCCCTTGTAGGCCATTTCACCGGGCGTGACGCCCGGGTGATCGGTCTCCTCCTGCGCCACCGCGGCGGCCACTCCCAGCCCCAGCGCGGCGGACAGCAGGCAGGCACCCGCCCGTTGCTTCCAGTCGTTTCCGGGCTTTTTCATCGTCAGCTCTCCTTTTCCGCAGCGGCAAATTCGCCGCCATAAGATGCATTTTATAGTCCTGTTTTAGTTCAGGACATGATGCAGGTCAACCCGGAGGGCTTTCCGCCGTGGCATCCGAGGCAATCACCCTGTCGGCGCCGATGCGGTTGACCTCGCGCTTCCTGCGCTTGCGCACCAGGGGTGGGCAGCGGTGTTCATCCCAGTAAGTCACCTGGCACTCGAGGCAGTAGTGGCACTCGTTGTCGACGATCTCCCCCGTCGGCCGGATGGCCGCAATCTGGCACTCATTGGCGCAGGTCTGGCAGGGGTGACCACACTCCACCCGCCGGCGCAGCCAGTCGAAGACCCGGAACCGGGTGACGAAGCTGAGCGCGGCACCCAGTGGACACAGGTATTTGCAGTAGAACTTGCTGTTGAACACAGTGACTGCCAGCAGCGCGAGGGCATAAAAAACGTACAGCGGCGGACGCTCGAAGTGCATGACGAACACGGTCTTGAAGGGCTCGATCTCCGCCATGCGTGCGGCATTGGCCATCGAATCCAGGGCCAGGCCACAGATCGCGATCAACAGCAGGTACTTGATGGCCCAGAGGCGCTCATGCAGGGCCTGTGGCAGCATGTAGCCGGCGAAACCGAGCCGCCGGGAAAGCTTTGACAGCAGCTCCTGGGCCGCGCCGAAGGGGCACAGCCAGCCGCAGTACACCCCCCGCCCCCACAGCAGGATGCTGAGGGCGACAAAGGCCCAGAGCAGGAATACCACCGGGTCCAGCAGCAGGCTGTCCCAGGAGAATCCGCCCGCCAGGTTGCGGGCGAAGCCGAGCAGGTTCACTACCGACAGCTGGCCGTGCCAGAGCCAGCCGATGAACACCACGGTAAACACCAGGTACCCCACCCGCAGGCGCTGGAAAAACGTCTTGTGCTGTACCAGCCAGTCCTGCAGAAACAGCACCAGCAGCAGCACCACCAGCGCTGCCGCCAGCACGATCACCCGCAGCCGATGCTGCTGCCAGCTCCAGTGCCAATCCGGCACTGCGGCAGCCGCGGGGCCAGTGACGGAAGCGGCCGCGGGGCCCGACACCGGTGCCGCAGGGGTCTGCGGCAGCTGTTCCCGGTAGGCCGCCAGGACATTGGCGGCGGCCTGGGTGACGGTGCGGGTAATCACCATTGCGGTGATGGTGGCGCCACTCAAGCCGTCGATGCCGACATAACCCGTGCGTCCCTGCGCCCCTACCCGGATACGGTCGTCCGCGCGCTTGCCCTCGAGCTGGGCGACAAAGGCCTGCAGATCGGCATCGGTGATGCCGATGACCAGAATCGGCTCCTGGTGCGATCGCACCCGGACACCCCGAATCAGGCCGTCGGCAGACACGCTGACCAGCAGGTTGACGGGGGATCCCGAGTAGGCGGGAATGTGGACAAAGTCGTCGGTCTGGAACAGCAGCGCAGGCGCGCCGCTGGCACCCGCCACCCGGTACAGACCGGGAACAGCGACAACCGGCTCCAGCGCGGCCGCCGCCGGCAGCAGCTGGCGCGCATCGGCCAGCGTCAGCGCCGCCAGTGACCACGATGACCCCAGCAGCAACCACAGCAGGGCTGACAAACGCAGGCAGACACGCACACTTTGCCAATGATTCCGCATGCAAGCTCCCATGAACAAGCTGTAGCCATCATAGACAGGCTCTTTTAAGATGCAAATGATGTGCATCATTTTATTGCAGCAGAGCCTGGGGTTTACTGTGCGCATGACGTTGTGGCTTGTATTCATGCTTTGCGCGCCCCTGACCGCGACGGCGAGCGACCTGGTGAACGAGCGCCTCACTGCCTCGGTCGCGGCCAGGGAGGCGCATTGGGGTGTGAACTGCCGCGCAACCCTGGCGACGCTGCATGAAGGCACCGCCAACAGCGCAGAGATTGAGGAGGCACTGACAAAATGCCGGTTCATTCACCAACCTCCCGGGGTCGCGGAAGTGGAGAACTGCCCGGATTACCGGGCCCTCCTCGCCGCTTACCGGAGCAATGACAATGAAGCGCTGCAACAGGCACTCCGCGGCGCACAGCGCTGCCCGTACCCACGACCCGCAGGTGACCACTAACATGACTGAGCGAGCATCCGGCGCGCATCCGCCCGGGCTACGTGCACTGACACTGGCCTCGGCGCTTCTGCTGGCACCGGAGCTGGGCGCTGCCGCCGGCACCGACAATCTGCTGGAAGAAGTGGTGGTGACCGCCAGCCGGGTCCAGGAGCGTCTGCTGGACAGCAGTGCCAGTATCAGCGTACTCACCCGCGAGGACCTCGCGCGCATGACCGGCACCGGCGTCGCCGACTTCCTGCGCGACGTGCCCGGGCTGCAGGTCACCGACTCCGGCCAGGCCGGCCTCAAGCGTATTCGCGTTCGCGGCGAGGCCTCCCGGCGCAGTGCCATCCTCATCGACAGCCAGGAATTGTCCGATCACAGCGAGGTCGGGACCCCGCTGACCATTCACCCGGACATGCTGGGACGCATCGAGGTGATCCGCGGCTCGGGTTCGGTCCTCTATGGCTCCAAGGCGCTCAGTGGGGTGACCAACCTGATGACGCTCAAGGGTGGCAGTGCCCCCCTGCAGGCGACGATCAAGGGCGGCTACGATGGCACCACCGGCGGCGACACCCTGTTTGCCAGCGTCCACGGCGCCCGTGACGGCTGGAGCTATCGCCTGGCGGCGGCCAACAGCGAGCACGGCCAGCGCCGCACTGCGGCGGGGCGGGCCGAAAACACCGCTTTCGACCACCGCGGCTACTACGGCTTCCTGGAGAAGACCGCCGGCAGCCACAGCCTGGGACTGACCTGGGACCGCTTCGAATCCAGCTCCGAGGTATTCGTGGAAGAGGCAGCGCGAACCACCTTCCCGCTGACCGACTTTGCCCTCAGCACGCCACAGCGGGACCGGGAACGCTTCAGCCTCGACTACCAGTTTGAGCCAGGACAGGGCCCGCTGGACCTGCTGACCCTGTCCACATTTACCCAGGAAAGCCTGCGCACTTTCATCAGCAATACCGAAACCGTCTGGTACCAGCGCGACATCGACACTCGCGGCACGCTGCGCAGCGACGGTCTGCTGCTGCAGGCAGACTGGCAACCGCTGGGCGGGCACAGCCTGATCACCGGACTGCAGTACAGCGATGACAATGTCAGCCAGCAACGCGCGGTGGCAACCCGCTCCTGGGTGCCCGCGATCGCCGCAAGCGGCAGCGAACGGATTGACGACGCCGCCACCATTCGCACCGTGGCGGCCTTTGTCCAGGACCGCTGGGCCCTGGGCGACCACCTCACCGCCATCATCGGCGCACGCTACTACCGGGTCGACGGCAAGCTTGACTACAGCGACCGCCCCGAGCTGGTGGCGACCACACTGGACTCCGACCGCCACCTGGTCGCCTCCGCCGGCCTCAACTGGGCCCCGCAGCCGGACAGCGTCTGGCGCCTCAATATCTCCGAGGGCTACCTGTACCCGTCGCTGATGCAACTCGCCACCGGGGCCTATGCCGGTTCCAGCTTCGTCAACCCGGCGCGGACCCTGGAACCGGAGACCAGCATCAACTACGAACTCGGCTGGCGCCTGATGAGCGGCTCCTGGACCGTCGACACGGCACTGTTCTACTCGGATTCCCGCGACTATATCGACCATCTGTTCTGCCGCCCGCAGGACCAGTGCCCGGACGCGGGCGACAAGATCTACCGCAATATCGGCGCGTCCAGTGCCAGCGGACTGGAGCTGTACCTCAGCTGGCAGAGTCCCGACCGGCGGACACGCCCCTATCTCAACCTGACCTGGATGCAGCGCGAGAATGACTTTGGCGATTTCGCGACCCGGGACACCGGCATCCCCGCGGTGGCCGGCCGCGCGGGGGTGGTGCTGGAACCCGGGCTGGGTGGTCACTGGTCCTCCCTGTGGGCGGACCTGTACCTGCGCGGCGAAAGCGCTTCCAGACTGGAAGAGCCAGGTTCGCGCGGGATCGTGGTCAGCGAGCGCAGCGGCTGGGCCACGCTGAACGCGGCCCTGGGCATGAACCTGGGGCCGGGAGAGGACCTGCTGCTGGCGCTGGAACTGCACAACCTGCTGGACCGCCGCTATCGGGAGTCCAGCGAAAACCTGCTGGCCCCCGGCCGCGGGATCTCGCTCAAAGCCACCTGGCACATCAACTGACCGCGGAAACACGATCGGCGGGCCAACGGCAATAAAGGGGTGACATGACAGCAGCGGACAACAGCGGCGCAGGATTAGAGAGGCGCGCCAAGGATGCGCCGGGCAGAGGCGCAGCCATCATCATCTACGGCCTCTACCTCGGCGCCATCATGACGGTCGTCACGCTGCCAGTGGGCGCGCTGCTGGCGCACTACAAGCTGGGGCGCGGGGCCGCCTGGGTCGATTCCCACTTGCGCTTCCAGATCCTCACCTTCTGGCTGCTGCTGCTGGCATCCGCTGGCGCCGTGGTGATCTGGCAGCTGCTGGGGAAACTGGCGGTACCGCCGCTGACGGCGTGGACTTTTGGCTACCTGTATATCACCGCCGCGGTCGCCTGGTACATCGGCCGCTGCGGCGCCGGCATTCACCGCCTCACCGGCAACGAACCCATTGCCAAACCCTACAGCCCGCTATTCGGCTGAGTCCGCCCGGGGACCACAAACACGCACTCAGTGGGTCACCAGCTGCCGGTAGATGGCCGGCAGCGCGGTCGCCAGGTGCTCGGGCCGGAACACGACGGCATAGCCACCGCGGCCGAAAATGCGCGGGAAATAACCCTGGGATTCGCGGTCGATGGTCACGGCGAATACCCGCACTCCCGCCCGGCGTGCCTCCAGCACCGCGCGCCGGGAATCCTCCACCGCGTAGCGGCCCTCGTAATAGTCCGTGTCATTGGGCTTGCCATCGGTCAGCAGCAACAGCAGTCGGTGGCGGTTGCCGCAGTCGGCGAGGCCGCGGGTGAGGTGACGGATCGCCGTGCCCATGCGGGTGTAGTGGCCCGGCCGCAGGGCGGCGATGCGCTGCTCTACCTGCCCCCCCATCGGTTCGCGGAAGTCCTTGAGGGTCGTCAGCCAGACCCGGTCGCGGCGCTTCGAGGTAAAACTGTGGATACTGTACTCGTCGCCACAGGCGCTCAGGCCATGGGCCAGTACCAGCAGCGCCTCCTGTTCGATGTCGATCACCCGGCGGTCATCCACCCAGGCCTCGGTGGAGAGGGAGACATCCACCAGGATGGATACCGCCAGGTCGCGTTCCAGGGTGCGGGCATCGGCGAACAGGCGGTCGCTGCTGCTGCCCGCGGCCCGCTGGTCGGCGTGGGCCCTGACCACGGCGTCGATGTCCAGTTCGCTGCCGTCGAGCTGGCCGCGCAGCAAGACCCGCCGCGGACGCAGGGCCTCGAACTGGCGCCGCACCCGGCGGATACGCTGCTGCATGGCCGCGTCCGGTTGCCAGGGTTCCGCCGCGGCTTCCTGCTGGCCGGTGAGCACGGTGCAATGGTCCGGCAGGTGCGCCTGCAGGCGATAATTCCACTCCGGGTAGGTCACCGCCGCCTGCGCGGGGGCACCGGTCACTTCTCCCGGCGGCAGGTCCAGCTCCATGCGCAGCCGCGCCGCCGCCTGTTGCCGGTGCGGGCTGAGGGTGATTTCCTCCAGCTGCTCGGCGGCCTTGCCCGCATCCTCGTCCTCCTCGTCATCCACCAGGCGGTTGACGTTGACCATCTCGGCAAAGGACAGCATTTTTTCGAAGCGATTGAAAATCAGCGAGTCGTCGCGCTCCGCCTGGTCCTGGTGGCGGCGACTGGCCTTGCGCTTGCCGCCATTGTCGTCGCCGCTGGCAGGGGCCTGATCCTGCTGCTCTTCTTCCTCCCCCTGCTCCGCGATGGCGCGGGTACCGAGGCTGAAACTGGTGGCCCACAGGGGCACCGGCAGCGGCGGCCGGTAGCCCCTGGGCGCCTGTACACCCGCTACCGGTACCGACGGGCTGGACACCAGCATCACCAGCTGCGCTGCCAACGCCGGCTGCTCGCCGCGGTCGCCCAGGGCATGGCGGATGACAAACTCCAGTGCCTGTTCCGTGACCGGCAGCGGACGCCGCGGGCGAATTGCCAGCAGGGCCTCGCGGAGACGCTGGTAGCGTGCGCGAAAACCGGGCAGCTCGCTGCAAACCCGCTCCGCCGCCAGCAGGGCCGCGCGCAGCGCCAGCAGGTCGGCCTGCAGGGGGTCGGTGGTGGCGTCGACCGGTTCCAGCGCCGCCGCGTGGGCCGCCAGCCAGAAATAGAGTTCCCGGTTCAGGGCCCGCTCGGGAAACAGGCCGATGACGGGTGGCAGCAGCAGGGATTCCTCGTCGATACGGGCCTGGTCCAGCCGCTCCCGGTCGAAGCCCAGGCGCTGTCGCAGGCGCAGGCGGTGGCCCGACTCGCGGGCCGCCATGGCGCCGAGCGCAGCACTGCCTTCACCGCCCACGGCGCGAAAGAAAACGGCCAGCACCGGGGCGGTCTCCTCCAGGCTGACCGCGGCCGCGGCATGGTGGGGCCAGGAACCGGCGGCGGAGGCCCAGCGATGCCAGTAGCGCCCGACCAGCTCTTCCAGTTCGAGAAAGTGCAACATGGAATCCGCCCCCGGGCGCGCCGGTTCAGTCGCCGCCGAAGGCCATGGTGACAAGCTCCAGCAGAGCCTCCTGCACGTCGGGCTCGTCGGTCAGCGGCTCCACCAGGGTAGCGCGGGCGGCCTGCATGACCGGCAGCCCCGCCGCGATCAGGGTGGCACAGTAGATCAGCAGCCGCGTGGACACCCCCTCCTCGAGGTCCTGCCCCTTCAGCGCCCGCAGGCGCTGCGCCAGGCCCACCAGGGCACGGCAACGCGCCGCTGCCAGCCCGCTCTCCCGGGACACGATCGCCACCTCCTGGTCCAGCGGCGGAAAATCGAAGGTGCTGGAAACGAAACGCTGGCGAGTACTGGGCTTCAGGGACTTGAGGACATTCTGGTAGCCCGGGTTGTACGACACCACCAGCATGAATTCCGGCGGCGCCTGCAACAGTTCACCGGTGCGCTCCAGCGGCAGCAGGCGGCGGTCATCGGTGAGCGGGTGCAGGATCACGGTCACGTCCTTGCGCGCCTCCACCACCTCGTCCAGGTAACAGATACCACCTTCGCGCACCGCGCGGGTCAGGGGGCCATCGACCCAGCGGGTTTCCCCTTCCAGCAACAGGAAACGGCCGGTGAGATCCGCGGCGGTAAGATCGTCGTGGCAGGAAATGGTAAACAGGGGCCGCCCGAGCCGCGCCGCCATGTGCGCCACGAAACGGGTCTTGCCGCAGCCGGTCGGCCCCTTCAGCAGCAGCGGCAGGCCGTGGCGCCAGGCGTGCTCGAACAATGCGCATTCGTCGCCCACCGGCTCGTAATACGGCAACTCCCCCGCTTGCTCCGGCATCGCGGCGACCTTCACTGTCACGCTGCCGTCAGCGCGGTATCGCCTTCGGGCAGCTCTTCCCGCGCGGGTCCGAACACCGCATACAGGAACAGCATCGCGGCGATGGCCACCACCACACCGGCGCCAAGGCGCATGTAGTAGAACAGAACCAGCTGCTCCTGCACCTCCATGTAGTTCATGCCCAGCACCCGCTGCAGATGGGTCTGGACCACCCCGGCGAAGGTCAGGGTAAAGGTCATGAAACACATGGCCGAAGTCATCAGCCAGAAGCTCCACATGTTGAGAATCTGGTTGAAGGGCTGTAGCCGGCGCAGCTGGGGCATGGCGTAGGTAATGACCCCGAGGACCATCATCACATAGGCGCCGTAGAAAGCGAGGTGGCCGTGAGCCGCGGTGACCTGGGTGCCGTGGGTGTAGTAGTTGACCCAGTGCAGGGTGTGCATGAAGCCCCAGACGCCGGCCCCGAAAAAGGCCACCGTGGCGCTGCCCAGGGTCCAGAGCATGGCGCTCTTGTTGGCGTGATTGCGACGGCCCTTCCAGAACATGTAGAAGGCAAACATCACCATGGCGAAGAACGGCGCCACTTCCAGGGTGGAAAAGAAACTGCCGACAGGCTGCCAGTACCCGGGCGCGCCGATCCAGTAGTAGTGGTGTCCGGTGCCCAGCAGGCCGGAAAACAGCGCCAGGCCGATGATGACGTACAGCCACTTCTCAATGATCTCGCGATCCACCCCGGTGAGCTTGATCAGCAGGTAGGCGAGCAGGGACGCCATGATCAGCTCCCACACACCCTCGACCCAGACATGCACGATCCACCACCAGTACAACTTGTCCACAGCCAGATTGGACGGGTTGTAGAAGGCGAAGAACCAGAATATCGCCGCCAGCCACAGGCCCAGCATGAGGATGGTGTTGATCGCCGTCTTGCGCCCCTGGTACAGGGTAATGCTGGTGTTGTAGAGAAACAGCAGAAAGGAGATCGTGATCAGGATCTTGGACCACAGGGGCTGCTCGAGAAACTCCCGGCCCTCGTGGATACCGAACTGGTAGCTGATGAGCGCACCGGCGCCGGCCACGGCGAAGATCGCCAACTGCACATAGGCGATCATCGGACTGTGAATGTCCCGCTCGGCCTCCTCCGGCAACAGGAAATAGGTACAGCCCATGAAGCCCATCAGCAACCAGACTATGAGCAGGTTGGTATGACTCATGCGCATGACATGGAACGGTACCAGATCCACCATGAACTCGGGCAGGACATAGACCATGGCGGCAAGAATGCCGAAGATCACCTGCAGCGCGAACAGCGCCATGGCCACTGCGAAAAAGGGTAAAGCCACCCGCTGGGTTTCGTATTTCATCGTTGTGTCCTCTGCCTGCTTGCCTGCCCGATCTGCCGGGTCATGTATTCAGCCCGCCGGGTGTGGCGGCCAGCCCTGGGTATCGATGGAGTCGGCCCAGCGGAAAAAGTCCACCAGGTCGTCCAGCTCTTTTTCGCTTATCTCGAAATAGGGCATCTGTCGGCGCCCTGGCACATTCAGGGGCTGCGCCTTGATCCAGCCCTTGATGCCGGCGCGGGCCGCCGCGGGATTGTCGCGGCCGCCGTAGCGGGTCCAGACGTTGCCCAGCTCCGGCGCAAAGTAGGCCCCTTCACCGAGTATGGTGTGACAATTGATGCAGCTGTGCTGCTCCCACACATGCTTGCCGGCCGCGACGGTGTCCGTGAGCCCCTCCCTGTCGGTGGAGACATTCACCATGTACCAGTGGCTGTGTGCAGTGAGTGCAGCAAAGACCAGAAAGAAAAACAGCGAGCCGCCAAAAAAGATATTGCGCGCCGCCGAGCGTGTCAGCGAATCCATCATGGTACCTTCCCCCTGCTCCCGCTGAACTTCCCGGAATGGGAGGTCGCCGCCAGAGCTGCTGTCGATAACTCGTATTTTATATGCATGTTATGGATTTTCACACCGATGGCCGGCAGCGGTCAACCACTGCCCATCATGCAGCCGGCCGGCCTGGCAGGCCGCCAGCGGCTATCCGCCAAAAGCCTGATCCAGATCAACCCGTTGCCGGACCCAGAGGCGCGATGATGCACAGTGGAGGCAGCAGCACAGGGAGTGGCTCGCTGTTATTGGTGCAATATTGCCGCTAGAATGCCGCTTCCCGGCGGTCGAGCCCGCGGGCATGACCCCAACCCCGCTCCCTTTCCAGCGGCCACAGCCACCGACGATGGTGGCCTGTTTCACGGCAAGGCTCACAGATGCGTTTGACCCAATACACCGACTTCGCCCTGCGCACCCTGATCTACCTCGCGGTGGACGCCGGCCGCCGCCACACCATTCGCGATGTGGCGGATGCCTACGGCATTTCGCGGCACCACCTGACCAAGGTAGTGCAGCACCTGCACCACCACGGTTTCGTGGATGCCGCCCGCGGCAAGGGCGGTGGCCTGACCCTGGCGCGTCCCGCGGCGGACATTGTGGTGGGAGACGTATTCCGCAAGATGGAGACCCCGAGCCCACTGGTGGAATGCTTCGATCGCAATGGCAACTGCGCGATACAGGGCAACTGCGGCCTGACCAGGGCCCTGCGCGAAGCCTTGGAGGCGTTCGTGACGACACTGGACGGCTACACCCTGGAAGATCTTGTTGACAACCGGCAACGCCAACTGCGGGAACTTCTCCGTATTCCCCTTGTGGAGCGCCCATGAACGACCGACACAACAGCCCCCCCCTGATCGCCACGTTGCTGGCAGAGCATGTGCACCTGACGCACATCACCGAACTGATGGCCGCGCAGCTGCAGGCCCTTGCCAGCGACGCGCCAGCCGACAGCCATGTGCTCTATGAAATCATGTCCTACATGGTCGACTGGGCCGATCGCTACCACCATCCACGGGAGGACCTGATCTATGGCCGCGCCGCGGAACTGGACCGGCAGCTGGCCGATGACGTCGACAGCCTGCAGCGCCAGCACGACGCCATGGCCGACAAGGCGCTGGCCCTGCAGCAGCTGATCGCCGACTGGCGCCGGGGGGCTGCCGACAGTGACGCAGTGGTCGCTGCCGGGCGCGCCTACATTGACCACAGCCTTGCCCACATGCGCAGTGAAGAGGAGCTGGTGTTCCCCCGGATCGAAGCCGTGCTGACCGCAGCGGACTGGCTGGAGCTGGAGCTGGATGATCGCCTGCGCCCCGCCAGCGACCCGGTGTTCGGGCCCAGAATCGACCGCGAGTTCAGGAACCTGAGACGCAAGCTGCGCCGCGGGGCACGTCGGCGTATCGAGCAGGGGGTGCTGGCGGAGTGGACTGGCCTGGAGGCCGTGCTGGAATCGCTGGAAGTGCTGGGTATCGCCAATCAGAGCGCAGCGCAGGCAACCGCCGAGACGCTGCGCACATCGCTGAGCGATTCACTGCGCATTCTGCGCGAGACGCCGCTGACCGCCGTCCCCCGCTGCGCCATCAACAACACCCGCCTCGGCGGCCGCTGGCTGGGCACTGTGACTGATATCGCCGGTGACGCCGTGACGGACCTGGCGCGGATCAAGCGCGAGCGACGCCGGCAGCTGGAAAAGCTGAAGTCAGCCTGAGACAGCCGTCGCCGGGGCCGCCAGCGCAGAGGATGACTGTCGCTCTGGCACTTCCTCCGCCAGCACGATCTGGTTGCGCCCCCCACCCTTGGCCCGATACAGCGCACTGTCGGCCTGGTGATAGAGAGCTTCTGCCGACATGTCGGCGGCGAACAGCGCCACCCCGATACTGCAGCTGACTGTCAGGGGCGGGTCCAGTTCCGGAAACTCGAGCGCGGCTATATGCTGACGCAAGCGCTCGGCAATCAGCGCCCCGGCCCCCAGGGTGGTCATGGGCAGCTGCACGGCGAACTCTTCACCACCGAGGCGCCCCACGCTATCCGACCGTCGCAGCCGGGCCTGCAGGCTATCGGCGATGTCCACCAGGACCTTGTCGCCCACGGTGTGGCCGTAGGTGTCGTTGACCTCCTTGAAATGGTCGACATCCAGCACCGCCAGACACAGCGGCTGCCCATGCCTCGACGCCATTGCAATGTTGCTGTCCAGCACTTCGAAGAAGTAGCGCCGATTGGGAATATGGGTGAGATGATCGGTGCGCGACTCCTCCCGCAACAGCGCCGTCAGAAGCCGTTGGCGGCGGTACAGCACCAAAACGACAGCCAGGGTCAGAGCCATCATTGCCAGCAGCACAGTCAAGGTCGTTTCGGTGACCGTGGCGCCCAGCAGCATTTGTGCCGCTGCGGCCGGGGCGAACAGGAGCAGCGGCAGCGCCCACCACCCGCCCACCGCAGGCGAGTGGCGCCACCGTCTCCCTGTGTCTACCGTCGCGGACGCCACAGGCAGTCAGGCTGCTTCCAGCTCTGAGGTGCAGTGACTGCAGCGAGTGGCCCTGATCGATATGTTGGAAAAACAGTAGGGGCATTCCTTCTCGCTGGGCGCCGCCGCCGGCGTCTCTTCCTCCCGTTTCAGGCGGTTGATGCCGCGAATCAGCAGAAAGACGGCGAAGGCAACGATCAGGAAACTGATCACGGCGTTGATAAACAGGCCGTAGCTGATGGTGACAGCGCCCGCGGACTGGGCACTGGCCAGGGTTGCATAGGGCCCCGCCTCTGTGCCCTGCTTCAGGGTAATGAACAGGTCGGAGAAATCCACGCCCCCCCAACACCAAGCCTATCGGCGGCATGATCACGTCGTTGACCAGGCTTTTTACTATGGTGCCAAAGGCGCCGCCAATAATGATGCCCACGGCCATGTCCACGACATTGCCGCGCATGGCGAATTCCTTGAATTCCTTGAACATTGCGACTTCCCCCGGGTTATTGTTGATGGCTGCAGCACTGGCTGCCAGGTACCCGACCCCATTGCCGCGACTGCATGACCCTAATTTTGCATTGCCGCGCCGGAAACACAAGCACATTGTCAATACCTGCCTTCGCGGGGCAGCAAATCTGCTAGACTGGCGGCCAGATTTGAACAGGAAGCCCGTTTTGCAGCGCCCCATTGACAGCAATCTCCGCATGGCCTCCACCACGGGACGGCTTGCAACCGCGGCGCTGTGGTCACTGTTGTTGTTCACGGGCCCGGTCCGGGCGCAGGTGGCCGAGGCCCCGGTCACGGAAGAGATCGGCAGTCTGCCTGACACTGTCGCCATCGGCGCGGAGGAACAGGCGCCGGAACCCTATCCGGAGTCGGCCATGGACACGGAATCCGGGGAAGCGGACGCAGAAGCAGCGGAGACAGAGACAGGCGCGACAGGCCGCGGCGAGCTGCCCAAGGCGCGCAACATGCCCCTGGACGAGCCGATCACTCCCGTCACCGTTGTCGAACCGGCGACGGCGGAAGAACCGGAGACCGGTCGCAACCTGGTTTTGCTCGGCACCGAAGTGCCGCCGAGGACATCAACCCGGCTCGCCTGGGCTCCCACGCAGTCCTTCGAGGGCATCTACATCGCCACCCCGGTACTGGTGGTCAACGGCGTGGAACCCGGTCCGACCCTGTGCCTCACAGCGGCCCTGCATGGCGACGAACTCAACGGCATCGAAACCGTGCGCCGGGTGCTGTACAACCTCGATCCGGGCAAGCTCAAGGGCGCCGTGATCGGCGTACCCATCGTCAACCTGCAGGGATTTCACTCCGGCTCACGCTACCTCAGTGATCGCCGCGACCTCAACCGCTTCTTCCCGGGAGATCCCAATGGCAGCTCTGCCTCGCGCCTGGCCTACTCCTTTTTCAATGAACTGGTAGCGCACTGCAGCGCGCTGGTGGACCTGCACACAGGATCCTTCTTTCGCACCAACCTGCCACAGCTGCGCGGCGACCTCAGCAATCCCAGGGTGGTGGACCTGACCAAGGGCTTCGGCTCCACGGTAGTGGTACACAGCGAGGGCACTTCGGGTACCCTGCGGCGCTCGGCTGTCGAAGCCGGCATTCCCGCCGTGACCCTGGAAGCAGGCGCGCCGTCGGTGCTCGATGAGGAAAGCGTCAGCCACAGTGTCAAGGGTATCCGCACGCTGCTCAACCACCTGGGCATGACCACCCGCTTCAGCCTCTGGGGCGACCCGGAGCCGGTCTACTACAATTCAGTCTGGCAGCGGGCGCCTGTGGGCGGCATCGTCTTCAGCCGCGTCACCCTGGGGCAATCCGTCAGGAAGGGCGACCTGCTGGGCACCGTTACCAACCCCATCACCAACGTCCGCACCCGCATCGTCTCCAGCTATGACGGCCGTATCATTGGCATGGCCCTGAACCAGGTGGTTCAGCCCGGTTTTGCCACGCACCACATTGGCATTGCCGCCCCCAGGGGCCAGCTCAGCCCGACCGGCGCCCCGCCCCCCGGGGACGTTGCTGCAGAGACAACGGCGGGCAGCGACGATGGCGACAACGGCTCCGGGGTAATCGCCGTTCCGACGCCATCGCCGACCGCCCCGGTCGCACCAGAGGACAGCCATGCACAGACGCTGGGGCAGACCGAAGAGGAAGATGAGGAACTCGAGGAAGATTAGGGTAGTGCATCACCCTGCTGGGCCCTTATAGCGCCCCGTGTGGCTACGAGTCACGATGCGCCCGCCCTCATCCACATCCAGCAGCAGGCGTCGACCCGCCAGCAGCGCCAGGGCAATCGCCAGTGCAACCACTGCTGTCAGGGCCACCCAGATGACTGTCAGCGGTGCCTGCAGCTGCAGCATGATGCCAACCCCGAGGGGCCCCAGTGCCGCCAGGCAGTAGCCTATCCCCTGAGTCATTCCCGACAGTTGGCCGGCCACCGCCGGCGTGGCGCTGCGCAGCACCAGCAGTGTCAGGGCCAGACTGAAACTGCCGCCCTGGCCCAGGCCCAGCGCCACCACGCCGGGCCAACGCAGCACTGGCGGCCCCTGCAGCAAGCAGTAGAAACCGATGCCGATCAGCAGCAGCAGGAACACCAGGGCCGGGCGCTGGTCACGCCCGAGTCGCGCCAGCCAGGGAGCGCCCAGGGCCGCGAACAACTGCACGAACACCGAGGCTCCGAGCAGCACACCGGCTTCGGCCTCACCCACGCCGCGGCGCTGCAGCAGCATCGGCAGCCAGCCAAATACGATGTAGGCCAGCGATGACTGGGAGCCCATCAGCAGGGTCACCTGCCAGGCCAAAGGCGAACGCAGCAGGCCGCGACCGGGCTTGACCTGCTGTCGGGCGACCCGGTCCGGGATCGGATGCGGGACGCCCAGGCGCCAACACGCCAGCGCCAGCAGGGCCAGCAGTGACCAGCTCGCCAGCGCCCGCTGCCAACTGCCCAGCCAGTCGGCGAGCGGTATGCTGAGGCCGGCGCCCAGGGCACCGCCGAGACACAGCGCCATGGTATAGACGCCGGTCATCAGGTCTGCCCCCCGCGGCAAGTCGCGCTTCACCAGTACCGGCAGCACCGTGCCGGCAATGCCAATGGCCGCGCCCACCATGGCGGTGCCGGCGAACAGGGGCCAGACACTGGCACTGGCCCGCAGCGCCAGTGCCACAACCAGCAACAACAGGGCCAGGGACAGGGTTCGTTCGATCCCGATGCGGCGCGACAGCCAGGGTGCCAGCGGCGCAAACAGCCCAAGGCACAGTACCGGCAGCGTGGTCAGGGCACCGATGGCGGCCGCCGACAACCCGGTTTCCGCCTGCACCCGGGCCAGCAGCGGGGCCAGGGACGACAGCGCCGGGCGCAGGTTCAGACCCACCAGCACCAGCAAAAGAATCAACCCGGGCCGCACTGGTGTCGTCATGTCACTGGGTTCTCCGCGGGTTTCACCAGCTTATTCCTCGAGGAAAGAACGGGCGATCACGTTGCTGGCCGGCTGCAGCAGGTACTGCAGCAGGGTGCGGCTGCCGGTATTGATCAGCACCTCGGCGGGCATGCCCGGCAGCAGGCGGACGTGGGGCATGCGCGCCAGGCTGGCGGGATCCACTTCCACTTGCGCCAGGTAGTAGGGGGCGCCGCTGGATTCCCGCAGCAGCCTGTCGGCGGAGATCGTGATGATGGTGCCCTCGGCGACCAGCGTGGTTGCCGACTTGAACGTACTGAAGCGGATCCGCGCGCGGTCTCCAGCCTGGATGCGGTCGATATCCAGCGGTGACACTTCCGCCTCAATCAACAGCTGCAGCTGCTCCGGCACGATATCCATCAGCGCGGTGCCCGGGCGCACCACGCCGCCGACCGTATGCACGGCAAGTCCGAGCACGACACCGCTGACCGGCGCCCGGATGATGCCCCGTGCAAGGCGGTCCTCCAGCGCGCGCAAACGCTCACCGAGGTCGTAGAGCCTGCCCTGCACAGTCTCCAGTTCATTCACGATCTCGGTGTGGCGATGGCGGTCGAGCTGGATAATCTGCAGCCGGGTCTCGCCGATGCGGATCTCGTTGCCGGCAATTCGCGACAGCGCCTCGGCGTTCTCACCCATCAGGCTGGCCCGCTCCCGCTCCAGTTCGGTCAGGCGCTGTTTGCCGGTGAAACCCTGCTCCTGCAGGCGCCGCAGGTCGCGAATCTCGGTCTCGAATGACTCCAGCAGGCGGGCGTTGCTGGCGCGCACGGCGCGAATGCCGTCGCTCTGGGAGCTGAGCTGCTCTATGCGCTGCTCCAGCACCTCGCGCTCGCCGGCAGTGGCCTCGCGGCGGGCGTTGAACACCGCGTTCTGGCCGGCGATGGCCGCGTCCACACGGGAGTCCTGCAAACCCGCAAACTCCACCGGATACACCACCGCATCCAGATTGTCCCGTTCCGCCAGCAGTCGCGCCTCCAGGGCCTGGAGACTGACATACTGGCCCCGCAGCTGGGAGCGCTCCGCTTGCAGTTGCGTGGTATCCAGCCGCACCAGCGGATCACCGGCCTGTACCGCGCTGCCCTCGGCCACCAGGATTTCCTCGACGATGCCGCCCTCCAGATGCTGCAGGGTCTTGCGGGCGTCCTTGACCGTGACCACGCCCGGAGCAAGCGCGGCACTCTGCAACGGCGCGAGACTGGCCCAGCCGCCAAAAACTCCGAAGGTGACAAAAACAACCAGCATGCCGATCAGGCGATAGCGACGGTCGGAACTGTCCGGAGGCGCAGTGCTCATGGCGCCGCTCCCGTCTCCGGAGCCTGGCGCTTTGCCTGCGCCTGCTTGCGCCCCGCCTCCATCTGCTGCAGCACCTCGGCCTTGGGCCCATAAACCAGGATGGCACCCTCGCGCAGCACCAGCAACTTGTCCACCGCCGCCAGGATGCTATTGCGATGGGAAATGACAACGATGGTAGCGCCGCGCCGCTTTTCTGCCTGCAGGGCGTTGATCAGCGCGCGCTCGCCCTCATCGTCCAGGTTGGAGTTGGGCTCATCCAGCACCAGCAGCTGGGGGCTGCCGTAGAGCGCGCGGGCCAGGGCCAGACGCTGGCGCTGGCCCGCCGAGAGAGCACTGCCGGCATCGCCGATGTCCATGTCATAGCCCAGCGGCAGGCGCAGGATGGCTTCATGCACACTGGCCAGCTTGGCCGCCGCCACTACCCGGGCCGGATCCACCTCGCCAAAACGGGCAATATTGGCGCTGACAGTACCCTCGAACAGTTCCACATCCTGGGGCAAGTACCCCACATGCGGGCCCAGTTCGGTCCGGTCCCAGCTGAATACCTCGGCTCCATCCAGCCGCATCTTGCCCGAGGTCGTGGGCCAGATCCCCAGCATGGCCCGAACCAGCGAGGTCTTGCCCGATGCGCTGGGGCCGATAATGGCGACGGCATCGCCGCGATCGATGCGGAAAGTGGCGTTGCGTACCACCATCACCCGCTTGCCGGGCGGGGCAATGGAGACATTCTCCGCCGTGATAACCCCTTCGGGCGCGGGCAGCGACATGCGTTCACGGCGCGGTGGAATACGCGCCAGCGCCGCCTGCAGGCGCCGGTACTGCAAACGCGCCTGCACCCACTGGCGCCAGCCGCCGATCAGCATGTCAACCGGGGCCAACGCGCGCCCGAGCAGGATAGAGCCCGCGATCATCACTCCGGGGGTGATACGCTGTTCAATTACCAGCCAGGCACCCAGGCCCAGCACCAGCGACTGAACCGCCAGGCGGAAGACCCTGGATATTGACCCCAGCACGGCACTGCGCCCGCCCGCCCGGCCGTGGGCCGAGAGCAGGTGGTAATGGCGCCGCTGCCAGTGGCGGCGGATATCATCCAGCATACCCATGGACTCCACCACTTCGGCATTGCGCAGATTCCTCGCGACAAAGGCAGTGCTGTCTGTGGTCGCGTCGCTGATCTCCTGCAGCGGCTGCCGACTGAGGCGGGCATTGAGCAGCGCCAGAATGATCAACACCGCGGCGGACACCAGCCCCGCCAACCCGAACAGGGGGTGCAGCAGATACATGACGAACAGGTATACCGGCAACCAGGGAACATCGAACAGGGCATTGGGAGCCGGGCTGGCCAGATACTGGCGCAGGCCCGCCAGGTCCGACAGCGACTCGCCCTGGGCGGACCGGCCACCGGAGTACAGGGCCTCCCGGAAGGAGACATCAAACACCCGGTCATCCAGGGCCAGTTCCAGCCGCAACCCCAGTCGCAGCAGAATCTGGGAGCGCACCCATTCCAGCGCGCCGATGGTAGCAAACAGAAGCAGCACCACCAGGGTCAGCATCACCAGGGTTGGCACACTGGCGCTGGTAATCACCCGGTCGTACACCTGCAGCATGTAGATGGCGGGGGCCAACAACAACAGGTTGATACACAGGCTGAACAGGCCCAACACCAACAGGGAGGGTCGAAAGCTTGCCAGCGCCTGGTAAAGCTCGGAGCGTGGGCGGGAGGCACTCACATCAGGTGAGCGCCAGATTCGGCTCTGCCCGGACATGGAACATCAGTTACCCCAGATACTCATCATTCAACCAGAAATCGTACTGACCCTCGTCAAAGATGAAGATGCCGGTGCCACCGCCTGCCGCGAGCGGATTGTACAGGTCAGTGACATCGTCGAGACCGGGGCTGCCGTCAAATCCAAGCCGCACAAAAAAGGCCATATCGGTGTCCAGGTCAAAACCGCCGTTGCGATCGGCATCGATATAGGTAATGAACTCCTCGCCCTCAGTATTTGTATACTCTACGTGCATGGCGCGGTACACCGGGTTGTCGGGGTCGCTGCCGTCCAGGAAGAAATCGCTGGTGTCTTCCTGGGATCCATCCAGCAGCAAACGGTCCAGAAGATAGTCAAAGTCCGCGTTGGTGAAGAGGATATCCTCAACGGCGACCTCGGTCCCCGCGACGGTCGTGAAGCCGCCCTGGGCATCGACGATCTCGCGGCTATCAGTGCCGCCCGCCCCTACCGCAAAGTCGGTGAGTCCCAGAGCGGTGAGATCGAATTTGTCCTGACCACCGATCGGCCCCTCGGGTGGATCGGGGGTGAAGTTCACGGGCTGGATTCTGAGCCCTTCGAATACATCGTAACTCGCACCCTGGGACTGGTCGGCCGAGCGATACACAAGCTCAAAGGCGCCGTCAAAGGACTGCTCCTGGCTGGGGTTGAAAACTGTTTGATCGAGGTATTGCCGGTCCACGATGAGCGCGGTCGACTGCTCCACCATGTAGATGGTGCTGGCCAGGCCCATGTCACCAAGGACATCCTCGACAGTGAAGGAGTCAAATTGCGAGATGAAGTTGATGGAGAAACTCAACAGCGACTCCCCGAGATTGCCCGTCTGCTGCCCTACGTTCAGGATCAGGGAGCCCGACTGCGGGTCCAGCATGACATCGTCCAGCGCCAGAGCCATCAGGTCCTGGGTCGGGTCGAAATCCATCAGTCGATTGCTACCCGACTCACCATCAGAGACGTTGAATCCAGTATTAACAGTGGATCCGCCACCTTCCAGGGTGACGGAAATATCGTAGCCGTTGGCAAATACAAACCGGTCACCGTTGGTACCGCCCGTCAGTTCATGGTTGCCGCTGCTGCCGAAAAGGATGTCGTTCCCGGCCCCAGCATCCAGCGTACTGGTACCAAAGTTGAAGCTCTCACCCCCGAACAGGATGTCATTGCCTGCGCCGCCCAGCAGGATGTCGTCACCAAAGCCACCAAACAACAGGTCACGGCCAGATCCGCCGGTTACCGCAGCGTTGTCGGAGCCACCGAAGAAGGCATTGTTGCCTTCACCCAGGAGATAGGTATTGCTGCCGAAGTAGGACACTTCAAGCCCGGAAGTACCGTAGATGACGGTGTCGCCGTCATTCCCTGTTATCTGATAGCCAGAGAAAGGGGGGCTTGCGTCGGTATCACCGGGGGCCACCGATTGGAGACGAATCTCCAGCGGCCCTGTCCCCAGCGCTGAAAAATCAAACGCAAGCAGCGTATCGTCGAAGGTCAGGGAGCGTTCAAATGCATCATCAATGATGCCGTCAAAAATAGTGAAGGAAGGGGTGAACTGCGTAACATCGGCAATAGTCTGCGGCGTCAACGCCAGGGTTTCAAAGCCGGTGAACGACAGCGGGTCTCCAAGCTGAAAACTGGCAAAAAAGGCGTCGAAACCGCCGACGGTGATGCGGCTTCCGCTCAGGCCCAGCCCCGTCGCGATGAGCCCGTCCGCACCCAACTGGGGATCAAAACTTGGCAAGCCCTCCACAGTGACGCTGGAGACGTCCAGGCTGTCGAACTGGTAGTTCTGGCCCAGCAGTGCAGTCAGGGACGCCGACAGCGCCGCCAGATCCAGATTCTCGGTGATGCTAAGACCTACCGAGCCAAAGGCGGAATCAGAAAGCTTTAACGATGCCATATACCTGCCCTGTCAATCCTGTTGTTGGTTGGGTCGCCGCTAACCGCGTCAGAACGCCATTTCCCAGCGCATCCCGAGCGAAATGATCTCGCCGCTCAGGTTCTCATAGCTGCCCAGCGCCTGGTACGAGACAAAGGCACTGACACCGAAGGCGAATTGTGCCGCCACGCCGGCGCCATAGATCAGGTAACTGCTGTCCGGGTCATCGACGTCAATGAGCAGCGACTCTTCGCCAGCCGCCCCGGCAAAGGGATCGTTGGCAAAGCGGTAGCGCACGCCGTCGGCGCTGTCTTCGAATTCACTGGTGTACTCCAGACGCACATAGGGCGTCACCACCCCCCAGGACGGCAGGAACGTATAGCTGAGCTGGCCGCTGGCGGTCAGGCTCATGGACTCGAAACCCTGCTTGTCGACGATAAGATCGAGACCGCCGGCGCCGGTTTCAGTGAAGCCGTCGAATTCCCCGTCCAGATAGAAGAACCGCACCAGGGGGTCAAACTTGATGCCACTGAAGTCCAGCGAATGGCCCACGTTCAGGCTGATGTAATACTCGTTGCCATCAGTGGACGCCTGCGCACGGCGGCTGACGCTGCCGCCGAAATCCTGGTAGACAATATTGCGCTCGGTCTCAACGTCTGACCAACCGTAGCTGACCACCCCGTCAATGTAGCTGGCGCCGCGATAGACACTCCCATAGAAGGCCAGCGCGTAATTGTCGGTATCGGTGGTGGCCGCGTTGTCTTCGAATTCAACCTCGGTCTTTCCCACCGACAGCGAGGTTCCAACGAAGAGATTGTCGCTGATGCGATAATCGAGGCCGCCGGTCAGGGTCTGGGCGTCAAAGTCGAAACCGGATTCCAGGGCGGTGCGATCCTGGTCGCCAAAACTGAGATCACCGCGGACCCAGAGACCGGCGCGACTGCCGGCGAGCAGCTCGCCCCCGCCCGTCTCCACATCCGCGTCACCGCTTGCGCCCATGCCCAGGGCCCTACGAGACTCGTCGAGGAGTACATCAAGCTGCTCCCCGGAGACCACGGTATCGCCGTACTTCAGGTTCAAGCCCGCCAGGCTCAGGCCCTTGGAACCGCCCTCGCGGACCCGCGCCATGCGCGCGCCAATATTGCGGAAACGGGAGAAAGAGAGCACCCGCACGGACTTGCCCATGGCCGCCAGCTCTTCCGGCGTCAGCGCGCGCAGCGCCTCCAGGGCCTGCTTCGCCGTGGTCCCCTGCTTGCGCAGATTGGTACAGAGAGTGAGCAGATCCTCCTGGTCGGCACTGTCCGGCTGCAAACGGGTACAAATGCTGTCGATACGGCGCGACATGCGCAGCTCGTTGCGCGAGGCGTTGGCCAATACACTGGTGCCGTCCTCGTCCTCTTTGCCAGTCACACCTTCCTCACCGGCCTCATCGCCGTCGACACTGAAGACCACCGTCGCCACATTGGAATCGCGCCCAGCCAGGTCCCGCAACAGGTAGGTAAAGGAGTCGGTGCCGGTAAACCCGGCGAAGGGTCGATAATCGTAGCTGCCATCCGCGTTCAGCTGCAACTCGCCGCCGACGGGATCGGTGACCTTGACCACGGTCAGGTCACCGGCGTTGAAAAAGAGATCGTTGTCCAGCACATTGCCGGCACTGAAGTCAGCGGCGAAGTCATCGTCCACCGCGACCGGTGGCGCGGAGGCGTCCAGGCTGATCACGAACCTGACCGTGGCCACGCTGCTCAGGGCCCGGCCATCGGAGGCGCGATAGGTAAAGGTCACCTGGCCGACGAAGCCCGGGGCCGGCGCGTAGCTGAAGCTGCCGTTGGCGTTGAGGCTCAGGCTACCGTTGGCGGGCCCCTGCTCGAGTACCGCACTGAGAGTATCACCATCGGGATCCGAGTCATTGGCCAGGACACTGGCATCGGCAAAGCCGGTACCGAAATCATCGTCCACGGCAACCGGGCTGTTGTTGACCGGTTCCGGCACCACCAGGGTGACGGTGGCCACATTGCTCAGCACCTCAAAGTCACCGGCCCGGTAACTGAAGCTGTCGGTGCCGAAGAAACCCTCGTTGGGCACGTAGGCAAAGCTGCCATTCTGGTTCAGGGTCAGGCTGCCGTTCTGGGGCCCCGACACCAGGCTGGCGGTGATCGGATCGCCGTCGGCGTCGAAATCGTTGGCCAGCACATTGCGGCCGGCATAGTCACTGCCGAAATTGTCATTCACTGCAACCGGCGCGGCATTGGTGGCCGGGACCACTACCGGACCACAGCTTGGGTCGACAGTGTTGTAATAGGTGTTGGTGACACTGATGATCGGCAGGCCAACTATATTGTCGTTGGCGTCGAACAGCGCCAGGCGCACATCCTGGTTGAGAGTCGCAGTGTCATCGTAGACATAGACCAGGCAGGCGTTCTGGCCACTGAACCCGACCACCAGCGCGGCCGGATCTCCCGGAGCCACATTATCCGCTCCCAGCACCTCGACCCGGACGATAGCCGGATCCGACAGAGCCAGGGCCTGGTCGCGACCCACGGCAACAGTGGCGGCATTGACTGCCGCCGAAATCACACTCAGCAGGATTGTGGCAACAATCCCGGCCCAACGGCGACTATCCATGCTCGAAACTCCCCCGCAGCCTTCTGCCGATCTCCTTCTCCGGAGATTCTGGGCAAACTGTGCTTTTGTTGGTATGCCCTCGCCCGGGTATTACCCTTTCGAGCCGGACAGCGACGACGCACAAGTATCGTGTCTGACCTGCCGCCCGTCAACGCGGAATTCGCAAACGGGCGAATCCCCTGCTGGATGCGCCGTCGCGCTAGATCTTCTCCAGCTGCATGTCGTCCATGTCACCGTCGTTGCCGCTTCTGTTGACCCGGATATGCAGGGACACATTGTTGCGCGAGTCGGCGAACTCCACCGCCACGTCGGCACTGATGGTGCCGGCCTCGTAGAGCGCAATCAGTGACTGGTCGAAGGTGTGCATGCCGTAACTGTGCCCGGCCTTGATGGCCTCGTGGATGTCTCCGAACTCATGACGCTCTATCAGGTCCTTGACCCGCGGGGTGTTGATCAGCACTTCCGTGGCAGCGGTCTTTTTTCCATCCACGGTCGGTACCAGCCGTTGGCAGATAACCGCCCGCAAGTTGTCGGCAATGCGTGGCAGTTCCTGGTTGTAGTTCTCTATGGCAAAAAAACTGATCATGCGCTCGATCGCCGAGACCGAGTTGTTCGAGTGCAGGGTGCTCAGGCACAGGTGCCCGGTGTTGGCAAACTTGAGCGCGTACTCCATGCTCTCGGTGTCGCGAATCTCCCCCACCAGAATCACGTTCGGGGCCTCGCGCATTGCCGAGCGCATGCCGGTGCTGAAGGATTCGGTATCCACACCGATCTCGCGCTGCGCCACCACCGACTTCTTGTGCTTGTGCAGATACTCGATCGGCTCTTCCAGCGTCAGGATGTGTCCCGCCGCGTTGCTGTTGCGATGGTCCACCATCGCCGCCAGGGTAGTGGACTTGCCGCTGCCGGTGGCCCCGACCACCAGCACCAGCCCGTTTTTCTGCATTACCAGGTCCTGCAGGACCTTCGGCAGGGACAGGCTTTCAATGGTGGGGATCTCACTGTGCACGTAGCGGAACACCAGGGACACTTCACCGCGCTGGCGAAAGGCATTGGCGCGGAAGCGGCCCACCTTCTGGATGCTGACGCCGAAGTCCACCTCTCCGTGCTCCTCGAAATCCCTGATCTTGACGTCCGTGGCCAGGGACCGGAATATCCGTTCCACGTGTCCCGGCTCCAGCTCATCGCCCATCCAGGCGAAACCGCCGGGACCCTTGAACAGGATCTTCGCGCCCGTGTGCAGGTACATGTCCTCACCGCCCTTGGTCACCATGACCGACAGGTAGGGCGCTATTTCGAGATCGGTTACTGCCATCAGTCACTTCTCCTGGAGGCGTGTGTTCGCATGCGGCGTGCGGCGCCGAGTGGCTACTGTATCACCAGTGGCCGCCGCGCATGACCTGGGAAAAGAGCTTGCGCGCCAGGGCCAGGCGCGATGAAGGCAGATCCGCCAGCTCCGCGGTGGCCTCTTCTTCGCTCAGCCCCCGGGCCGCCGGTGAGTCGGGAAACAGTTCGTAGGCCTGGCTCAGAAAGGCCTCGGTGAAACCCGGCATGGTCGCCTGGGCCAGGGCCCCGGCCACACCCAGCGATGTCGACACCTTCTTGGTCCGGGTCACGATGGCCCGCATCACCAGGTCCCTCGCCTGCTCTGGAGAGAGGGTGGGGAAGGCCCTGTAGAGCCCGGTGGGCGCGATCATGGGCGTGCGTACCAGCGGCATGTGGATAGTGGTGAACTCGATATTGCAGTGCCGGTACTCCGGCGCCGCGCACAGGCTGAACGCGTCCAGTGCCGCCTTGGAGGCCACATAGGCGGAGAAGCGCGGCGGGCTGGTGAGTACACCAATCGAGGAGATGTTGATGATCTGCCCCTCCTGACGCGCCTCCATGCCGGGCAGGAAGCCCGTAATCAACCTCAGTGCGCCAAAATAGTTGAGCTGCATGGTGCGCTCGAAGTCGTGAAAGCGATCATAGCTGTAGCGCACCGAGCGGCGGATGGAGCGGCCGGCGTTGTTGATCAGGATATCCGCACCGCCGAGATCGGCGCTGACATCGCGCACCAGGCGGTCACAGGCCGCGAGATCGGCGACGTCACAGGCATAGGCCCTGGCCGTTCCACCTGCCGCGGCGATCTCCGCCAGGGTGCTGTCCAGCTTTGCCACCGTGCGCGCCACCAGGACCACCTGGGCATCGGCCCGCGCCAGCCGCAGGGCGCACTCGCGGCCTATGCCCGAAGTGGCTCCGGTGACCACGACAACCTTGCCGCGCACGCGCCGCCGCAGGGCCGCCAGGGTGGGACGGCCGACCAGTCGATCGAACAGGCTGTCGACCTCCGCCACCACGGACGCCGAGTCCTTGCGCAGGAAATGCTGCCAGTAGTCCCAGATCGGCTGGGCGTACTCTTCGAAGGGCGGGCAGATGATGCCCGCGGGTTCCAGCAGGGCGCGGGTGCGGCTGGAATCAAACCGCGTCGGATAGTTGATGTAGGCAACCACCTGGGGCGGTATGCCCATACGTTGCAGCAGTCGCTCTCCCAGCTTTTTCACCGGTTGCATGCGGCCAATGCCCTTGCCCGCCAGGCGCGTCGCGGCATCCACCAGGGAGGCGTTGACCGCGTGCAGGCGGGGGCCGTGGGAGACACGCATCAGCGTCTTGAGCACATCGCCCACCCGAATCCCGTCCGGATCGGTGAGAAAGAAACACTCGCGATCGTGACCGGGCAGGTGGGCCAGATGGTCCATGGCCTTGACCACGTAATCCACCGGCACGATATTGAGCAGGCCGGCCTTGTTCATCAGCAGCGGAAAGCCTTCCGGCACGACGCTGCTCAGGTTGTGCAGGGTCTCGAAGAAATAGTAGGGGCCGTCGACCTTGTCCATCTCGCCGGTGCGCGAGTGGCCGACAACCATGCCGGGGCGGTAGATGCGCCACTTCAGGCGCTTTTCCGCGCGCACGATACCCTCGGACTCGTGCTTGGTCTGGAAGTAGGGATGATCCAGCGCCCCCGCTTCCTCGAACATGTCCTCGGTAAAGGTGCCCTCGTAGAGTCCGGCCGCCGCGATCGAACTGACCTGGTGGAAGCAGCCGGCCTTCAGCGACTTCGCCAGCGCCACCGCCTGCCGGGTTCCCTCGACGTTGCTGGTTCGCTGACTGGCGGCACTGGCCTTCATGTCATAGATGGCAGCGAGGTGGAAGAAATGATCGATCTTGCCCGCATGCTGACGCACCCACGCGGGTTTCACCCCGAGTTTGGGCAGGCCGAGATCACCCTCCACCGCGACCACCTGTTGCCGGGTCGCCCCCCAGAGTTCCCGGAGCCCATCCACCTTGGCCACGGAGCCGGGGCGCACCAGCAGGTAGACGCGCCCGCCCCGATCCAGCAGCCGGGGCACCAGGAAGCGGCCGATAAACCCGGTACCGCCGGTAACGAAGTAGTTCATGTTGTTATCTCCGCTGACTCAGTACCGGTCCACATTACTGGCAAAGAGCCCGCTTGTCACCGCCGCCAGGGCGACAGGCGACGCACATCGCGGCCCGGGTGTCAGATGACCCAGTTGTGTGGCTGGTCCCTGTGGGTCTCGTCCTCCACCGCCATCACGTGCTGGAACGCGTGGTGCTGGGACAGGAATACCTTGCCGGACAATTCCTCGAGGAAATGGGTGTGGCGCAGCACGTCCATCACCGGCCCTTTCACCTCCGACAGGTGCAGGGTGATGTTGCGGTCCCGCAACTGGCGGTTGATGGATTCCAGGGCTTCCAGCGCACTCAGGTCAATCTCGTTGACCGCGGTGCACATGAGGATCACGTGGCGCGCTTCCGGCCGCTCCTCCAGCAGGGTGTAGAGACGCGATTCGACAAAGCTGGCATTGGCGAAGTACAGGCTTTCATCGATGCGCAGGGAGAGGATATCGCTGCGGGTAATCACCTCGTGGCGGTCGACATTGCGGTAGTGCTCGGTACCCGGCACCTCACCCACCACCGCCATGTGCGGCCGCGAGGTCTTGTACAGGTGCAGCGCCAGCGACGCCAGCACACCGCAGGCCACCCCGGTCTCCACCCCGAGCCCCAGAGTGACAAAGATGGTGATCGCGACCGCCACGAAATCCGAGACACCGTAGTCCCAGGTGCGCTTGAGAATGGAAAAGTCCACCAGCGACAGCACCGCGACGATAATGGTTGCGGCCAGGGTGGCATTGGGCAGGTAGGCAAGGTACGGGGTAAAGAACACGGCTGACAGGGCTATCCCCAGCGCAGTCAGGATGCCGGACGCCGGAGTGGCGGCACCGGCATCAAAATTGACGATGGAGCGGGCAAAACCGCCAGTGACCGGGTAGCCGCCGGAGAAGGCCGCGGCCATGTTGGAGGCGCCGAGACCGATCAGTTCCTGGTCCGGCACGATGCGCTGGCGGCGCCGGGCGGCCAGCGTATGCCCCACCGACACTGACTCGACAAAGCCGATGATGGAAATCAGCAGCGCCGATACCAGCAGCTCGCGCCAGGCCGGATGCACCAGCACCGGCAGGGTAAATTCCGGCAGGCCGGCGGGGATATGCCCCACCAGCGACACGCCCCGGGCGCCGAGGTCAAGATAATAAGCCGCGACGCTGGTGCCGATCACCGCAAACACCGGCCCGGTGCGGGTCAGCATGCCGGCCCAGTAGTCCGACATGCCCAGCCGCACCAGCACCGGTTTCAGGCCACTGCGCACCCAGAGCAGGAACAGCAGCGTCGCCCCCCCCGTGACCAGGGTGGGCAGGTGGGCAGTGGCAACGGTGCCGGCAAGGCTGGTCACCAGCTGCAGCAGGTTGTCCCCGTGTGCCTCGATACCGAGGATATGGCGCACCTGGCTGATCGCGATGATCACGCCGGAGGCGGTGATAAAGCCGGCGATCACGGGGTGCGAAAGAAAGCTGGCGAGAAAGCCCAGGCGGAAAAAGCCGAACAACAGCAGCATGCCCCCGGACATCAGGGACAGCAGGATCGCCGCTTCGATATAGGCGCCGGAACCCGCCTCGGCGATCTGCGCCACGGCCGAGGCCGTCATCAGCGACACCACGGCCACCGGACCCACCGACAGCGTGGTGCTGGTGCCGAACAGGGCGTAGGCCACCAGCGGCAGCATGCTGGCGTACAGCCCCATCTCCGGCGGCAACCCCGCCAGCATGGCGTAGGCCAGGGACTGGGGGATCAGCATCACGGTAACGATCAGTGCCGCGAGGCCATCGTCCATGAGCGCGCCGCGGTTGTAGCGACGACCCCAGTCCAGTATCGGCAGGTAGCGCCTCAGCGTGTGCAAATACTCAATCCTCGCCAATTACCGGGCTTGCCAGCCACTCCTTGCCCCGCAACATCGCTTTCCAGTAGATCGGTGGCAGCATCCGCTCCTTCAGAAACCACGCCGCGCGACTGGGACGGGTACCGTCTATCAGCCAGCGCGGCATGCTCGGCAACAGCTTACCACCGTAGCCAAACTCTGCGAGTACGATTTTGCCCCGCTCTACGGTCAACGGGCAGGAGCCGTAGCCGTTGTAGTGAGCCACTCCCCGCACCCGGCCCATGTCGGCCAGCAGGTTGTTGGCCACCACCGGGGCCTGCATCCGCGCCGCCGCGGCGGTCTTCGCATTGGGCGCGTTCATGACATCACCCAGGGCCCAGATATTCTCGAAGCGCTTGTGGCGCAGGGTGGTCTGGTCCACGTCCACCCAACCGTTGTCGTCTGCCAACGGACTGGCGCGGATGAAATCGGGCGCTGTCTGCGGCGGCACTACATGCAGCAGGTCGAAGTAACGGGAGACACGCTCCACCTTGTCGTCGGCATCCGTGTGCTCGAACCAGGCGGTGCGCTGGTCGCCGTCCACCCGGACCAGACGCTGGTTGAAATTGAGTTGCGCGCCGTAGGCCTCGACATACTCCATCAGTGCCGGCACATAGTCCTGCACCCCGAACAACACCGCGCCAGCGTTGTAGAACTCGATTTCGATACTGTCCAGGCATTTTTCCCGGCGCCAGTGATCAGCGGACAGGTACATCGCCTTCTGCGGAGCGCCGGCACACTTGATCGGCATGGGGGGCTGGGTGAACAGCGCCCGGCCACCGCGCAGATTGCGCACCAGCTGCCAGGTATAGGGGGCGAGATCAAAGCGGTAGTTGGAGGTCACGCCATTGCGCCCCAGAGTCTCGGTCAAGCCCTCGACCCCATCCCAGTTCAACTTCAGCCCGGCGGCCACCACCAGCCGGCGATAGCGCAGAATGCGACAGCCCTCCAGGATCACCGAGTGCCGGCCGGGATCAAACGCGGCCACCGCGGCCTTGACCCAGTCGACGCCCTTGGGGATCAGCGAGGCCATCGTCTTCGCGGTCTGCGCCGGCTTGAAAATCCCCGCGCCAACAAAGGTCCAGCCGGGCTGGTAGTAGTGGATATCCGCCGGGTCAACGATGGCGACGCTCAGGTTCCTGTCGCGGGCCAACAGGCTGGACGCCACCGCGATACCACCGGCACCGCCGCCCACGACCACCACATCGTATTCCGCCAGCACCATGCCGCCGTCCTTGACCCCGGTGCCGGCGATACGCGCGGCTACCCCGCTCATGTCGTAGCCGGCCTCGTGGGCGCGGCGGACAATCTCCGCCAGCCCCGGACCCGATGCATTGCGCGACAGGGCCCAGAGGGTAGTCGAGCGCATGCCGGTGCGGCAGTAGGCGTGCACGGGCCCGGTGACCGCCGCCAGCAGACGGCCGAATTCCGCGGCCTCTTCATCGCGCACATTGCCCGCGGTCACCGGCAGGTAGTGCGCCTCGATACCCACGGCCTCGGCAGCGCGCTTGATCTCGGCAAACGCGGGCTGGTCCGGGCCCTCGCCATCGGGCCGGTTGCAGATGACATGCCGAACCCCCCGGGCGGCGAGTGCCGGCATGTCGTCGCTGCCAATCTGGCCGGATACTGTCAGGCCGTCGTCCAAATCTCTTGTCTGCATGTGATTTCCCTTGCTGTAAAGACCGGGTCGAACACTCCGCGGTTCAAAGTAGGTTGATCGGTACCCTCAGGTAAACGGTACCGTTACTGTCCGCTTCCGGGAGATGCCCGGCACGCATGTTGACCTGCAGGGACGGCAGGATAAGCCTGGGCATGTCCAGGGTGGCGTCACGGGCTTCGCGCATGGCCACGAATTCGTCTTCGCTTATGCCTTCGTGAACATGGATGTTGGCCGCGCGCTGAGCCGCCACCGTGGTTTCGTACTCCACCTCGCGGCCGTTGGGCATGTAATCGTGACACATGAACAGGCGGGCCTCGCCCGGCAGGCTGAGGACGCGCTGGATGGAGCGGTACAGCACCCGCGCATCGCCGCCGGGGAAGTCCGCCCGTGCGGTGCCGCCATCCGGCATGAACAGGGTATCGCCGACAAAGACCGCATCCCCCATGACATGGGTCATGCAGGCAGGAGTATGGCCGGGGGTGTGCAGGGCGTGGCAGAGCATGCCGCCCACCTGGTAGCTGTCACCATCGGCGAACAGACGGTCAAACTGGGACCCGTCGCGGGCGAAACGGGTATCGGCGTTGAACACCTTGCCAAACACTTCCTGCACGGTGGTGATCTGCTCGCCGATACCGATCCTGCCGCCCAGTTCCTCCTGCAGGTAGGGCGCCGCGGACAGGTGATCCGCGTGTACATGGGTCTCGATAATCCATTCCAGCTGCAGCTTCTGCTGGCGAATGTAGGCTATGATCTTGTCGGCGCCAGCGGTACTGAGGCGGCCGGCGGCATAGTCGATGTCCAGCACCGAGTCCACCACCGCACAGGCCGGGGAACCCGGGTCCTGCACGACGTAGGAAAAGGTATTGGTGTCCTCGTCAAAGAACGGTACTACTTCGGGCTTGCAGCCGAGGTCCAGCTTCCAGGTCTCTCTTGCTTGCATCACAGTCACCTCATTCAGGAAAGAAAATGGCAGTGGCGCGCTCAGTCATAGGACAGAGCGGTCGCCTTGCCGTGGAACACACGGTAGACATACACGGTGTAAAACAGGATCACGGGCAGCGTTATCACTATGCCAACCAGAGTGAACAGCAGCGAATCCACCGACGCCGACGCCTCCCAGATATCCATGCGACCGATGATCACATCCGGAAACACGCTGTAGGCCAGGCCGAGCGTTGCCAATATGCAGATCAGCACCGTCGCCACAAACAGCGCCCAGCCAAGTCCCTCCAACAGCAGGCGCGGATGCCCCAACAGGTAGGCAATGAGGGCCAGGCATGCAGCCGTGGCGAGCGGGATCGGCGCCAACAGGATCATGTTCGGCAGGGTGAACCAGCGCGCGGCGATGGCGTCACTGACCAGGGGAGTCGCAATGCTGACCAGCAGCAGTCCCGCAGCCATCGGCCAGACCGCCAGTTGCGCCCAACGGACAGCTTTCAACAACAAGGTCTCCTCGGCCTTCATCAGCAGCCAGCCACAACCCAGCAGCAGATACAGTGCCGGCAACGCCAGGGCAATGAGCGCGGCAAAGAACAGGCCGACGGCCCCGCCCTGCAGCCCGGTGACCCAGGCTCCCAGCATCCAGCCCTGGCACAACGAGGCCAGCAGCGAGCCCGCAAAGAAAGCCTTGTTCCACAGCCGCTTGCGATGATCGCCGGCCTTCACCCGCAGGTCGAATGCAACCCCTCGCAGGATCAGCCCCATCAGCATGAGCGTCACCGGAATGTACAGATGGCTGAGGATAATGCCATGGGCCAGCGGGAAGGCGATCAGCAGCACGCCGATACCCAGCACAATCCAGGTCTCGTTGGCATCCCAGAAGGGCCCGATTGAGGCGACCATGGTGTCCTTCTCGCCCTCGTCTGCCAGCGGCAGCAACATGCCAACGCCCAGGTCATAGCCATCGAGTATCACGTAGACCAGCAACGCAAATCCCATGATCATCATGTAGACAACGGGCAACCAGTATTCCATGTTCATGCTCCGGGTGTGACGAGGCGGTTCGGGCCTGGCAACGATTGGCCGAGCGACGCGGCCGGCTTCAACGCCAGATGACGGATGGCGCCGATGTAGGACGCCAGCAACAGCAGGTACAGCAGCAGGTAGCCGAACAGGGTGCTGGCCACCGTCGCGGGTGCGTGGTCCGCGGCGACATCCGCGACCCGCAGCAGTCCCTGCACGATCCACGGCTGGCGGCCGACCTCGGTGACGTACCAGCCGGCCAGCACCGCAACCCAGCCGGAAAAGGTCATCCACGACAGGGTCATCAACAGCATCGCCGAGGGCTCCCGCCCACGCCGGGTTTGCCAGGTTCCCCACCACGCCACCAGTAACATCAGCGTACCGAGACCCAGCATGATGCGGAAGGACCAGAAGACGGCGGCCACCGGCGGGTGCTCCCCGGCAAAATCGTTGAGACCGCGCACCTCGCCTTGAGTATCGTGTGTCAGAATCAGGCTGGCGGCGTAGGGAATCTCCAGCGCCAGGCGGTTGCGGCGCTGGTCTTCATCCGGCCACCCCAACAGGGTAAAAGGCGCCCCCCGCTGCGTCTCCCAGACCGCTTCCATCGCCGCCACTTTCGCCGGCTGGTGCTCGAGGGTGTTGAGGCCGTGCAGGTCGCCGGTGATCACTTGCAGGGGCGCCGCCACGGCTGCCAGCAGCAGGCCCGTGCGCAGTACCCGCACCGTTCCGGGGCCGCCAACGCCCCCGCGCAGGCGCCATGCGCTGACCCCGGCGACGAGGAAGGCACAGGTCAGGAAGGACGCCAGCAACATGTGCACAAGACGGTAGGGAAACGAGGGATTGAATATGACTGCCCACCAGCTTTCCACCATCACCACGCCGTTCTCCAGACGGTAGCCGGCGGGGGTTTGCATCCAGGAATTCAGGCTGAGGATCCAGAATGCCGACAGGGTGGTACCGACTGCGACCAACAGCGTCGCCACAAAGTGCATGCGCTCGGAAACACGATTGCGACCGAACAACATGATGCCGAGAAAGGAGGCCTCGAGGAAAAAGGCAGTCAGCACCTCGTACCCCAGCAGCGGCCCGGCGACATTGCCGGCCTTTTCCATGAACCCTGGCCAGTTGGTGCCGAACTGGAAACTCATGGTGATGCCGGACACCACGCCCATGGCGAAGGTCAGGGCGAAGATCTTCACCCAGTAGGCGTAGGCGTGATCCCAGACCCGGTCGCCGCTGCGCAGACCGCGCCAGCGAAAGTACAGCAATACCCACGCCAGGCCGATGGTAATGGCGGGAAACAGGATGTGGAAACTGATATTGGCAGCGAACTGGATTCGCGCCAGCAATACAGGATCGTCGAGCATCGGCCTCTCCCGGCAACAGGTCTGGTTGGTGTAGCCGCTGACAGAAGGGGCTACGCACATGCAAATTTGCAAGGCGCGTGCCAAGTCGCCCACATCACCATAGAGCACACTACCCTTTTGTTTTATATGCTTTTTTCAGACAGGGATCGCGCACGTCACAAGCCCAGGGTGGTCACCCCGGCCTGTTTATGCCAATATTGACAAAAATTCTGCCGGATTTGACATGTCACAAATCATCGCCAGCGACACCGATCAGCGTCTGGCCCACATGCTGGAGGGCCACGACTGCCCAGCCATTCTGGTCGATGCCGACTACCGGATACTCGCGGCCAATGATGCCTACTGCGACAGTTTCGGCGCCATCCCCGCGGACAGCGATGCGCACTGCTTCCAGATATCCCACGGCTACAGCGTTCCCTGCGACCAGGCAGGCGAAAGCTGCCCCCTGGCCGAGGCCCGCGGCAGCGGCCATCGGGAGCGCGTGCTGCACGTCCACCTGACAGCGACCGGGCGCCAGCACGTGGATGTGGAAATGCTGCCCATTCACGACGACGACGGCGAGCTGCTCTACTTCGTCGAACTGCTTAAACCCGTGCACATTGCCAGTGCCGAGCTGAGCACACAGCAGATGGTCGGGCGCAGCCCGGCGTTCAATGCCTTGATCAACAATCTCAACCTGGTCGCCCCCCACGACACCTCGGTGCTGTTGCTGGGCGAGTCGGGCACCGGCAAGGAACTCGCCGCCGAGGCCATCCATCGGGCCAGCCACCGCGGGGACCGGGCCCTGGTCACGGTGGAGTGCGCAGGCCTCACCGAAACCCTGTTTGAAAGCGAGCTGTTTGGGCACGCGAAAGGCGCCTTCACCGGCGCTTCCCAGAACAAGCCCGGCCTGCTCGAAGCGGCTCACCAGGGCACCCTGTTCCTGGATGAAATCGGCGACGTGCCCCTGGGCATGCAGGTCAAACTGCTGCGTTTGCTGGAGACCGGCAGCTACCGGGCGGTGGGCAGCACCCAGCTGCGCAGCGCCGAGTTCCGTCTCATTTGCGCCACCCACAAGGACCTGGCGGCGATGGTAGAACGCGGCGAATTCCGCCGTGACCTGTACTACCGGATCAATGCCTTCCCGGTACATCTGCCCTCCCTGCGCGAACGGCACGATGACCTGCAACTGCTGGCCCGCTCCATACTGGGCAAGCTGGCGGGGGAAAAACGCCTGCACCTGACCGACTCCGCCATCCGCCGGCTCGGCCGGGAGTCCTTTCCCGGCAATATCCGCGAACTGCGCAACATCCTCGAGCGAGCCATCATCTTCGCCCACAGCAATGTCATTGATGCCCGCGTTATCGAGCGCTGCCTCGCCGTACCGACTCCGACGCTCGCTGCGGACAGCACCCCCGCGCCCGACCCGCCCGAAACATGGACCGACCTCAGGACCCGGGAGCGACGCTACCTGCGCGATCTGCTGCGACACTGCCATGGCGACAAGGAGCGGGCAGCCGCGATCGCCGGCATCAGCCTGAGATCGTTGTACCGCAAGCTGGAGACGGGGAATTCGACGCCGTAGCAGGCGCGAGCGCTGAACTGGTGCTATGGTGAACTCTGCTCCCTGACAACCACACCGGATACAGGGCAAGCCCACGCAAGGGAGACGAAGAATGAAAGCATCGGACCTGATGATCAAGGCACTCGAGGCCGAGGGAGTGGAGTACATTTTCGGCATTCCCGGGGAGGAGAACCTCGACCTGCTGGAGTCACTGCGACAGTCTTCAATCAAGCTCATCCTCACCCGCCACGAGCAGGGCGCGGGATTCATGGCCGCCACCTACGGTCGCCTTACCGGCAAGGTGGGGGTGTGCCTGTCCACCCTCGGGCCCGGCGCCACCAACCTGGTCACCCCCGCAGCCTACGCCCAGCTCGGCGCCATGCCGATGCTGATGATCACCGGCCAGAAACCGATCAAGACCAGCAAGCAGGGCCGCTTCCAGGTCATCGATGCGGTTGACATGATGCGGCCGATCACCAAGTTCACTGCCCAGATCGTCAGCGGCGACCGCATTCCCTCGGTGGTGCGCGAGGCATTCCGGCTGGCGTCGGAGGAGCGCCCGGGCGCGGTGCATATTGAACTGCCCGAGGACATTGCCGCAGAGGAAACCAGCGCCCCGCTGATTCCCGCCAGCACCGTGCGCCGACCCATCGCCGAGTACAAGGCCATCAACGCCGCCGTGGCGATGATCGAGCAGGCAAAAAGCCCGGTGCTGGTGATCGGCGCCGGCGCCAACCGCAAGCTGACCTGCAAGATGTTGCGGGAATTTGTCGACAAGACCGGCATCCCTTTCATCACTACCCAGATGGGCAAGGGCGTGCTGGACGAGCACGGCGAGCTGTTCCTGGGCAACACCGCCCTCTCGGATAACGACTTCATTCACCGGGCGCTGGCCAGGGCAGACCTGATCCTCAACGTGGGCCACGATGTGGTGGAGAAGCCTCCTTTCTTCATGCGTCCCGGTGGCGCCAAGGTCGTGCACATCAACTTCCAGTCAGCGGCGGTGGACCCGGTCTATTTCCCGCAACTGGAAGTGGTCGGCGACATCGCCAACAGCATCTGGCAGCTCAAGGAACAGGTCACGGTACAGTCCCTGTGGGACTTCGACTTCTTTCGCGAAGTACACGCGGCCTACCTGACCCATCGCCGCGAGCTGGAGGACGACGACCGCTTCCCGATACTGCCTGAGCGCTTCGTGAAAGATGTCCGCGGCGCCCTGCCCAGGGACGGTATCGTGACCCTGGACAACGGGGTCTACAAGATCTGGTTTGCGCGCAACTATCCGGCGGCCTTCCCCAACTCGCTGCTGCTGGACAACGCCCTCGCAACCATGGGCGCCGGGCTGCCGTCAGCCCTGGCCGCCAAGATGGTCTACCCGGAGCGCGCGGTGATCGCGGTCTGCGGCGACGGCGGCTTCATGATGAACAGCCAGGAGATGGAAACCGCCGTCCGCCTCAAGTTGCATGTCGTGGTGATCATCCTGCGCGACGACGCCTATGGCATGATCAAGTGGAAGCAGGCCAACATGCAATTTGCCAACTACGGCCTGGACTACGGCAACCCGGACTTTGTTGCCTATGCCGAGTCCTACGGCGCCAAGGGCTGGCGCGTGGGCGCCACCGAGGAACTGCAGCCCAGGATCAGGGCCTGCCTCGAGGACCCTGCGGTGCATCTGATTGATGTACCGGTGGACTACAGCCTCAACGACCAGACCCTGAACGTCACCATCCGCGAGCGCAGCAAGGCCATCTGAGCCAGAGGTGGGCACAATCGTGACAGTGGCGGTCCGGGCCCGACCCCGGACCGTATCCACAATGTGCATATCCAGTGCACGCCGAGCCCACTCTCACGAAAGGATCCAACCATGCTTACTGCAACACGCTTTCTGACGATTTTTGCCTTCTGCGCCAGCCTCCTGGGCGCAGCTACCGCCAGCGCTGAACACCACAGCGACGGTGACATGAAGAAGTCCAACATCGTCGAGGTAGCGGCCGACAATGAAGATTTCTCCACCCTGGTGGCTGCCATCCAGGCAGCGGGCCTGGTTGATGTGCTGTCCGGCGAAGGCCCCTTCACCGTCTTTGCACCCACCAACGCCGCCTTCGCCAAGCTGCCCGCGGGCACTGTTGAGAGCCTGCTCGAGCCAGCCAACAAGCAACAGCTGGTCGACATCCTGACTTACCACGTCGTCGCGGGCAAGGTCTACGCCAAAGACGTGGTTGAGCTGACCGAGGCTACCACGGTCAACGGCGCCGACATCAGCATCGCTGTGACCGACGGCGGCGTCCAGATCAACAACGCCACCGTCGTCACCACGGACATCAAGACCAGCAACGGCGTCATCCACGTCATCGACACCGTCATCCTGCCTGCCTCCTGAATTCTCCCCTGAGTTGACTACGGCGACCTCGCGGTCGCCGTTTTTTTGTCAGAGACTCATGCCTGCATAGGGATCCGGCCCACCCGCGGCGATCCACTGGTCCAGCTGTTGCTCAAGCACCGGCAGCGGCACCGAGCGCAAACCCAGGATCACGTCGTGGAAATAGCGCTTGTCGAAGGCCTCCCCGAGTGCCGTCTCCGCTTCCGCCCGCTTGCGCCGGATCAGCATCTCCCCGAGCTTGTAGGCCAGTGCCTGGCCGGGCCAGGAGATGTAGCGATCGATCTCCGTGGTCAGCTCGTGCTCGGACAGCGCGGTATTGTCCCGCAGGTAGGCCTGGGCCTGCTCCCGGGTCCAACCATAGTGATGCAGGCCGGTATCGATCACCAGCCGGGCTGCGCGCCACATCTCGTAGGAGAGGCGCCCGAAATGCTCATGGGGCGTGTCGTAGACGCCCATCTCCACTCCCAGCCACTCTGTGTACAGGCCCCAGCCTTCACCGTAGCCAGAGAAGTAGTTGTTGGCACGAAATTCCGGAATCGCGCCCGGCGCTTCCCGGGCGATGGCCGCCTGCAGGGAATGGCCCGGTGCGCACTCGTGCAGGGTGAGCGCGGTCAGCGTGTAAAGGGGCCGCGACGGCAGGTCCCAGGTGTTGAACAGGCAGCTGTCGAGTCCGCCGCGGCCACCGGTGTAGAAGGGCGCGATCGCATCGGGCACTGGCAGGATGGTAAAGCGGCGCCGCGGCAGGAACCCCAGGTTCTGAGCCAGCTTGCCGTCCACCCGCTTGGCCACCCAGGCCGTGAACGACAGCAGCTCACGCGGGGTTTTCGCGTAGAACCGGGGGTCGGTGCGCAGGAACTCCAGGAAGGCCGGCATGTCGCCCTCGAATCCCGCCGCCTCGCGGGTCGTCTCCATTTCCGCGCGAATTCGCGCCACTTCCTGCAGACCCACCGCGTGAATCTCCTCCGCCGTGAGATCGAGGGTGGTGAATGTCCGGATCTGGGCAGCATAGAAGGCGGCCCCGTCGGGAAGGTCGCGGGCCGCCAGCGTCTCCCGGGTCCGTGGCAGATATTCCTCGCGCATGAACTGCAACAAGTCCGCGTAGGCAGGTACCACCGCTTCATCGATCACGGTGCGCAGGGCCGATCGCAGCGCTGCCTGCCGGTCCGCTGGGATCGATGCCGGCAGCGAGTGCATGGGCGACCAGAACGGATTGCCCTCACCCGGCTGCAGATAGGGTTCGATCGAATTCTCGCGCCCGAGCAGGGCAATCCGCGGGACGCTGTAGCCGCGGGCCAGGCCCGTTCGCATGTTGGCCCGGTGTTCGGCAAAAAACCGGGGCAGGTCGCGCAAGCGGGCGAGGTAATCGCGCCAGGCCGCTTCGCTGTCGAACCCGCCCAGCCGCGGGTACAAACCGGTCCAGAAGAAGGTGTCGGAATTCAGCGGCGCCTCATAGGTCCGGTAGCGAACCTCGTCGGCCAGTGTGGTCACGATCTGCCTGAACACCGCCGCGTTGATGCCCGCCTCCGGACTCAGTTCCGCGGCCGGGATTGCCGCGAGCTCCGCCAGGCTGCGCTCCCAGCGGGCGAGGCGTCGGGCCTGGCTGGCGGCGTCCACCCGCGGCAGCACGGCGCCGGCACGCCAGCCGCCCTTGCCATCGCGCACCTGCCCCAGTTCCTGCTGGCGCCAGGCGTATTCGGCTTCGTAGAGCTGCTGCAGGCGCTGGTCTGCGTCTGCAGCTGGCGCCTGCGCGGCTGCGGCCTGCGCGGCTGCGGACAATGCGTGAGTGTTGCCAACTGCCAGGCAAACGGCAGTTACCAGAAGGATCGCACGGCTAATCTTCATCGGCAGACAGATACCCCAGAGGTCGCTGCAACAGCAAAGAGGAACGCAGCATAGTTTAATAGCGTGGCGAGATTGTCAACGCCACAGCAATGCCTGTTGGTGCTGCAGGCTCAAGCCGGCGGGCGCAGCAGGGCCTGGGGAGAGTCAAGGCGGAAGTAGCCCGGATCCGGCTCCAGAGAACTGCCCGCCATCGGCTGGAACAGCATCAGGGTGCCAGAGTCCCCGCCATGCTCCGGGTCCAGCCACAGTGCCCGGAACGCCTCCCGACTCAAGCGGTGGTTGCCCCAGGAGGGGTCCGCCAACTGCACCTGGCCGCCCTCACCGACACCTCTGAGAACACTGAAGTGCGGGACCCCGTGGACCTCCAGGCGCACAAGCGCGGGCACCCTGAGCGACTCCAGCAGCTCTGGCGTTACCGCCATACCCGCGCCCTGCAGGCCGTGATACCGCGCCAACTGCTGCAGCACGGCATAGGAGACACCCCGCTCGCGCCAGTCCGCGGGCAAGCCCCAGTCGTCGCCATGCTGATCCAGCAGGGTCAGCAGCTCTGCCTCGGTCACCGGACTGTGCAGATAGTAGGTAAGGTAGGTTGCCAGCGCCGCCACACCGCAGGAGAAATCACGCGCCTGGCGGACCACACCGGCATCGCGCAGGGTTACCCAGTTGCGGAAACCACCCGCCTCCGCGCGCACCACTGCTGCCGGCAACAATTGACTGGCAGCGACAAGCAGGCAGCTCGCCAGCAGCACCCTGCCCACTGCGTCAAAACCATTCCCGTGGCGGCTCATAGCTCTCCCCTGGCGGCAGCTCGCGACGCAGCGCCTCCAGGGCCCGCTTGTGACCCAGGTACCCTGCGGCCAGGCTAACCAGGCCAAAGCCCGCCGCGGCCAGCACCAGGAATGCAGCCGGCAGGGCCTGCTCCCGGAACAGCGCCACCAGCAACGCCATCACGCTGAGCAGGGCAATGATGCCCTGCAACCAGTAGCGCAGCATGTACCGTGTTTGCAATTGCTCGAAGCGGTAAGTCCTGAGCTTGTTTTCCAGTGGCGGATATTTCATGCGGCCTCCTGTCCGGCTCTCTGCTTCCAGTCTAGTCAAATACCGGGATCATGCCCCGCGGCTGCCTCATCAGTTGCAGCCGCAGGGCCGGTGCCGCGTTAGTGCTGATTGAGCATCGCGTCATTGCAGCCCGCACAGCTGCCAGCACCGCCGTAATGCGGTACATAAACGCCCCAGTAGAAACCCATAAGCGCAAGGTCAAAGCCCGCAACGGACAAGGCAAAATAGATCGGGGCAATGCGCCCGCTGGCGCTTTCCAGTTCGGCGTCGGTCAACATTGCCGCCCCGGAGGCGACCGGGCCGACATCGCCAAACGCAGCGCTCACCCAGGCGTTTTCCGGGGCTGCCGCCGGCGCCGCACTGGCGGCCAACGGCTGGCTGATCAGGGCAGCAAGCGCAATGCCCGCTGCAATTCCAGATAGTTTTTTCATGGTACTTCTCCTCGTAGGCAAGATTGCATCCAATGGCACGCCGGACTGGCGCGCCCGTTCCCGCTCCCACATCAAAACCGATACAACCATTCCAGTGACAGGCTGGCGCCGCTGTCACCGCTGGTAGATACATGACTGTCGACAAACACCGTCGAGCGCGCGCTGGCCTGCAGCCCAAGGCCCATGGAGAGGCCGGTCTGATGGCGACTGCCTGCCAGGGTGGCACCGTCGAACTGATCGCGCGCACGGCGCTGCCAGGAGACCCCGCCGGTGAGCGTCACCCGGTGGTTGACGGCAAAATTGACTTGCGGACGCACGCTCAGCAGATTACCCGGTTCCAGCGTGCCGTCGGCAAAATCCCGCGACAGGCGCCACTCCTGACTGACTGCGAGCGACAACACCACCGGATCGATGGCGCGGTAAAGGTGCGCGCCCAGACGCGCTGTCCTGCCATGGTGACGCACCCCGGGCTGCAGCCAACTGGTCTCCAGCACATCCACCGCCGCGGTCAGCAGCAGCGCGGGGCTGCGGTTGTCCGCAGACAGCAGCCAGTTCGCCCCCAGCGCCAGGGCATGCTGGTCAGAACCCCCGGCGCCAGCGGGCCCGCGCCAGTCAATCTGCGCCCGGGTGGCGCTGGCATTGATCTCCAGGTCGCGGCGCAAGCCGTAGCGGATGCGGCTGGTGACCGCGCTCACCTGCAGCTGCCGTTGCTGCCAGGCCGGCGCCACCGCTGCGATGGCGCCGGCTGCGGCGGACCCCGCAGTGTTACTGTTTCTGTAGGTGAACGACGTTTGCAGCTTGAGTGTGCGCTGCTCGACCAGCAACTCCTCAATGCTCAGCGGCAACTGTGCCTGCGCGGGGCCGGCGGCAACGGCTGCCCCCAGCAGGATCGCGCCGGCAATGTGGTGACCTGTGGCAAACATTCCCTGTCCTCCCGTGCCAGTCCTTGGCAACTGCGAGCTGACAGCATCGCGCAAATCCGCTGACGGGGGTACATCGGATCAAGCCGAAAGCCATCATCTGTGCGGCAAATCCTTCCGGTTGCCCCGGGCGAGCGGCATCGGGTCCAGCAGCCTGGCCAGCTCATCCCGGGACAGATCCGTATCCTCCAGTGCCACCTCCAGCACCGGGCGCCCCTCCCGATAGGCGCGCTTGGCAATCGCGGCGGCGGCTTCGTAGCCGATAATCGGGTTCAGCGCCGTCACCAGGACAGGGTTGCGGGCCACCGTATCGCCCGCGTGCCCGGTACAGGGCTCAAGGCCCCCGATACAGCCCCCCATGGCAGCGCAGGCACCTGCCAGCAAGGCCACACTGCCGAGCAGCTTGTCCGCGATCAGCGGCAGCATGACGTTGAGCTGGAAGCTGCCCGACTGCCCGGCGAGCACGATGGTCGCGTCATTGCCCAGTACCTCGGTCGCGGCCATCAGCACCGCTTCGGGCACCACCGGGTTCACTTTGCCGGGCATGATGGAGGAGCCTGGCTGCAGCGCCTGCAGTTGGATCTCGCCCAGCCCCGCCAGCGGACCGGAACCCATCCAGCGCAGATCATTGGCCATCTTGATCAGCACCAGTGCCACACTGCGCAGGCAGGCTGAACACTCGACGCTCACATCCTGGGCCGCCATCCGGGTAGAGGGCATGGCGGCGGCGGTAAAGGTGACGCCGGAATTTACCTGCAACGCCTGCAGCAGCGCGTCGATGTAACCCGCGGGCACATTGACCCCGGTGCCCACCGCAGAGCCGCCTATGGGCAGTGCCTGCAACCTCGGGTGCAGGTCCGCAAGCCGCTGCCGGCACTCCTGCAACTGCAGCTCCCAGGTGCGCAATTCAAAGCCCAGGGTCACCGGCATCGCGTCCATCAGGTGGGTGCGCCCGGTCTTGACCACGGCCTCCAGCTCCGGCACCCGCTGCTGCAGGGCACCCTCAAGGGCAGTGACAGCGGGCAGCAGCAGCGACTCCAGTTCCAGCGTCGCCGCGACCTGGATCGCCGTGGGCACGACATCGTTGCTGCTCTGGCTACAGTTGACATGGTCATTGGGATGCACCGTCTGCCCGCTTGCGCGACTGGCAAGCGTGGCCAGCACCTCATTCATGTTCATGTTGCTGCTGGTGCCGGAGCCGGTCTGGAACACCGAGACCGGGAATGCCTGCGGGTGCTCCCCCGCCGCGACAGTCTCTGCCGCCGACACAATGGCCGCCGCAATCGCGTCGTCCAGTACCCCCACTTGCGCATTGGCCGTGGCCGCGGCGGCTTTTACCAGCGCCAGGGCCCGCAGAAACGACGGCGGCAATTGCCGCTGCGGGGCGATGGCGATGTTGTCGAGGGCGCGCTGGGTCTGCGCGCCGTACAGGGCTGCCGCGGGCACGGCAATCTCCCCCATGGTGTCCTTTTCCATTCGCTGGGACATGATCCAACCTCCGGATTCCAGGGTCTGTCGAGAATTTCCGCGTTGCAGCGGCTATGCCCCAGTGTAATGCGCCGGTCGGGATTGTGCGCACGAATCCGGGGCGACGACTGCCGGCGGCCAGCATTCTGCAGCCGGCGACGCACCACCATCGCACAACTGCCCGAAACATCGGGTTACACAAAGTAACATTCTGGTGCGCGATGCTTTCGTGGAATTTATATTATTGATTTTAATGGCAAATAAATTTGGCGACGGGAGGCATTCGGGGTTGCGCGGCCTCCTCTTTATGTGGATATTAGTAACATATTGGGTAACATCCAATGTCCAAGCCACAGTCACTCGAGGTCATTGTCATGAAGAAACTGCTCGTACTTCCCGCCCTGTTCCTGGCCGCCAGCACCTGGGCCAGCTGCCCCGCGCCGATGCCACAGGACGCCCCGGCCATCCCCAACGGCCAGACTGCCAGCATTGAGGAGATGCACGCAGCCCGGCAAGCGGTCAGCCACTATGTCGCCGGCGTCGAAGCCTACCTCGCTTGCCGGTCTGCCAGTCTGCACCCTCTGCAGCACAACCGCGCGGTCTACCTGGCGGAAACCGCGGCTGAATCCTGGAACAGCGCCCTGCACAGTTTCCGCCAGCGGGAAAACATGCTGGCCACGAACTGAGATCGCCCGCAAGGGCCGAATGCAGCTCCCAACCCTGACAGACCGCAGATAACCATAAGCGCGGTCTACAGCGCCTCCCCAGCGCCCTGTACCAGCAGTCCGTGGGCATGTACATCGACGGCATCTACATGGGCCGCGGCCGCCAGTACCGCGCCGGCTTCATGGACCTGGAACGGGTGGAGGTCCTGCGCGGACCCCAGGGCACCCTGTTCGGCAAGAATACGGTCGCGGGCGCGATCAACATCATCACCGCCTCGCCCAAGGTCGGCGAGGGCTTGAGCGGCGAAATCGGCGTGTCCCTGGAATCCCACGACGGCCAGATCTACGAGGGCTTCGTGCAGGGCTCGCTCACCGATACCTTCGCCGCCCGCCTGGGCTTCAAGCACCGGGTGACCGACGGCTACATGGACAACGAGTTCCTCGACCGTTCCGAGGGCGAGATCGACGAGACCGGGTTCCGGCTGACCACGGTCTGGCAACCCGGCGACAACCTCAACGTCAACTTCAAGTACAGCAACACCGAGTATGAGCGCATCGGCTCACCCTCCACCACCACGCTCTACCTGGACGACCCCGCCGAACGGGACCGGCTGTTCCCCAACCGCTCCGCGTTCGCCAGCATCGGCTACGCGCTGATGGACGCCTTCTTCCCGGACTTTGCCGAAATCGGCAACCGCGAATTCGTGGTCTACAAGGACAATGGCTACGGCAACAGCATTACCGACGGCCAGGGTATCGGCCAGTACCCCGACGGCAGCGATGAAGACTATGACAACTTTGCCTTGACGGTGGACTACGACCTGCCGGGCGGCACCCTGACCTCCGTCACCGGCTGGTCCGAATACACCTTTATCGACGGCGTCGATGTGGACTGGTTGCCGCTGCAGTTTATCCACCGCGACGATGTCCAGGACTTCGAGCAGTTCAGCCAGGAGTTCCGCTTTGTGTCCCCTGGCGGCGAGTTCTTCGATTACGTGGTCGGCGGCTACTTCGAGAAAAGCGACCTGGAAATCGACCGCCGGGTCACCATCGACCTCAACGCGGATGGCCTGGTGCCGCAGCTGCTGGGCGTCAACAGCCTCTTCACCCTGCTGACCGGGGGCGCCTATCCCGCCAACCAGCTCGCCCGCAACCACTACCACCAGCAGGACTCGGAGTCCTGGGCGCTGTTCGGCCAGGGTACCTTCAACCTGCGGGACGACCTGCGCCTGACCCTGGGTCTGCGCTACACGGAGGAACAGAAAGACGTGGTGAGCACCCAGTTTGTCAGCGACGACCTCACCGGGCTGGACAATCCCACGGAAAACTATTTCGCCCTGTTCATCGAAGCGACCAGCTTCAACACCTATCCCTTCGACTACCGTGAAAGCCGCAAGACCGACAAGTGGATCCCCTCCGCCACCCTGCAGTGGGACGCCACCGAGAACAGCATGCTGTATGCGAGCTTTTCCCAGGGCTTCAAGAGCGGCGGCTTCACCGATGCCGACGATCAGGAGCCGGGGCAGCTGGATGCGGGCAGCTCTCCCTGCGCACCGGGCGCACCGCTGGCGGAGTGCTACGACCCCACCGTCCCCAACGATGAGTTCGAGTTTGAGGACGAGGAGGTGGATGCCTTCGAGATAGGTGGCAAGCACACTCTGCTCGATGGCAGCATGACCCTGAACTGGGCCGCGTTCTACACCGTCTACGACAACCTGCAGACCTCGATCTTCAAGGGCATCAGCTTCGGGGTAACCAATGCCGCCAAGTCGGAGATCAAGGGGCTGGAACTGGATGTGCTGTGGCAGGCTACCGACCGCCTGCGGCTGGGGATCAATGCAGCCTGGCTCGACGCCAGCTACGACAGCTTCGAGAACGCGCCCTGCACCGCGATCCAGCTGGATGTGGATCCCGCCTGCGGCACCGACCTGGGCTTTACCGACAACGACCTGTCGGGAGAGAGCACCATGTTCGCCCCCGAGTACACCGCCTCTTTCCTGGCCGACTACAACCACCCCTTGAACAACGGCCTCGAAGCCTTTGTCTCCGGTGAGGCGAACTACCGCGACGATTTCGAGCCGGGTGGCGACAATGACCCGATCGACACCATGGACTCCTACTCCAAGGTGAATCTGCGCCTGGGTCTGCGCGGGGAGAACTGGGAGCTCATGGCCTACGGCCGCAACATTTTCGACAAGGAAGTGTTCGTGCAGAGCTTTGACACCCCGGTACTGGCGGGAACCCACAGCCAGTTCATTGACGAGGGGCGCATCGTTGGCGTTCGCGCCAAGTACTCGTTCTGAGGAAATGCGGTTGGCCCCTGGCCAACCGTGACCCGGCACCAAAAAAAGCCCGGCGCTGTGAGGCGCCGGGCTTTTTCCTGCTGCCTGGCAGCCGGTTCAGTCGCCGTTACTGTCCAGCACCAGATCTACCCTGCGATTGAGGCTGCGCCCCTCGGCGGTGTTATTGTCCGCGATCGGCATGCTCTGGCCGTGACCGACGGCGGTGATCTGGGACGCACGCACGCCATGCTTGTCGATCAGCATCTCGCGCACGGCATTGGCCCGGCGATCCGACAGCCACTGGTTGTACTCTGCGGTGCCAGTGATGTCGGTATGGCCTTCAACGATTGCCACCACCGCAGGATTGTCTCGCAGAAAATCCGCGGCACGACCGATTTCCGCATCGTATTCGCGGGTGATCACCGAGGAGTTGTGTGCGAACTGGACATTCAGTGATACCGCCACGCGATTCTCACTCACCTCGCGATAGCGGCTGCTGTCTGCGCCGGAGTTCGCCAGGCGTGCGAGCAGGGCCTCACGGTCGATTGTCATTGCCGCCGGTGCTTCCGGCGGGCACAGGGGCTGGCCGTTCGGGTCATCGCCGCGCGCCAGGTCCAGATTGTATTCTTTGATCTGCTCTTCGTTGAGGTCGCTGACGTCCATTGCGGACAGCAGCAGGCCCATGTTGGCCAGGGTCCGGGCCTGGGCCTGGCGCAGGGCGGATTGCGCGCTGACATGGGCGCGCTGGGTATCGAAATACTCGTTCTGGGAATCCAGCAGGTCCAACAGGGTGCGCTGGCCAATATCGAACTGGTCCTGGTAGGCCCGGCGGGTCTTGTCCTGGGCCAGGCGATTCCGGTCCAGCAGCTCCACCTGCTGCTCCAGCACCCCGATGTCGTTAAAGGCAATCATGGTGTTCTGGCGCACGTTGAGACAGGCCTGCTTGCGCTCTTCCATGGCCGAGTTGTAGCGATTGTAGAACTCGCGCTTGCGGGCGCTGTCGGCGCCACCGCGAAACAGGTTGTAGTTGAGTACCAGTTCGACAGCCTCTTCATCGTAGCGCCCATCCAGGCCATCGGTATCATGCTCGACTTCATTGCGGTAGCGCAGGTCGACCCGCGGCATGAACGCGGCATTGCTGCGATTCAGCTGCGCCTGGGTGGCGCGCAGGTTCTCAATCGCCGCATTGATCTCGGGGCTGCGCTCATAGGCCACATTGAGAGCCGCGGTCCGCAGCTCGGGAATCATGCCCGCGGGCACCGTCGGCATGGTCAGGTCCGGTGCCGGCATGTCACCGACCACCCGCTGAAAGCGGGCCTGCACATCATGCAAGTTGGTCAGCTCCGTCAGCAGATTGGACTCCGCAAGCGCAACCCGGGCCGAGGCCTGATCCAGGTCCACGCCCTGACTGACACCGCCTTCAGTGCGCTCGGCGATCTTGTCAAACACCTGCCGGTGAAACACGTAGTTGTCTTCAGCCAGCCTGACCAAATGCTGGTAACGCGCTGTATCCAGGTAGGCCTGGGCCGCCTCCAGGGCAATCTCCTCGGAGGCCCGGCGCAGCTCGTAGTACTGGTTCAGCTTCTCGAAGCCGAGAGCCCGCACATCCTCGCGGGTGGCAAAACCGTCAAACAGCATCTGGGTGATGGTGAAACGGGTCGCGTCGCGGGTATAACTGCCGAGGTCCACCAGCGGCGTCTCACGTTCCTCGCGGCCTATCTCGGCGCTGATATCAACGCTGGGGAAATAACCACCCTTGGCTGCGCGCTGGGCCTCGCGCGTCGCCTCGAAATTGTACCAGGCCGCGTTGACCCGGGGATTGGTCATCACCGCCTGGGTCACGGCCGCACGAAAGTCCCCCACCGGTTGCGCCTGTACGGCGCCGCCCTGCAGAACGCAGGCAGCAACCACCGCACCGATCATCCCCAATTTCCTGTTCATACGTTTTCTTCCCTTGTTGTCACGACAGCAGTCCCGTGCTGCCTATAAGCTTCGTCTGCGCCAGCGATTATAAGGCACACAGGGCTGAAATTTGCCGTGTGCAAACAGATTCCATGAACCGCGTCACAGAATTGCCCGCCCCGGCCGACAATTCCACGGAAAGCTGACTTCGCTACCGTACACGCGAACAAAATACCGTAACATCCACCTTTGACACCGGCGTCAGGCTGGACCAATGATATCAGCAATGGCAGCGCGAAAGAGAATGACCGCGTTCACGGTGGCGATGCTCGTCGCCCTGCTGGGCTGTGCGCTGGTGCTTGCCCAGGCGGACCTGGACCGCATGGAACGTCTCGCCCTCGCCCGCCACGGTACCGAGACCGCCGTCACGGTTGCCCGCTGGCGCACGCTCGTCGACGAGATCAGGCCCCTGCCCGAAGAGCAGAAGCTTGCCCGGGTAAACGACTTCTTCAACAGCCTGGTACGCTGGCGCACCGATATCGCGATCTGGCAGCAGCAGGACTACTGGGCGACACCGCTGGAAACCATGGCCCGACGCGAGGGAGACTGCGAGGATTTCAGCATCGCCAAGTACATGACCCTGCTGCTCGCTGGCGTGGATATCGGCAAGATGCGCATCACCTACGTCAAGGCTCAGGTCGGGGGTGGCTACAGCAACGCCACGGAAGCGCACATGATTCTGGCCTACTACGCCACCCCCTCCGCAGAGCCGCTGATTCTGGATAATATGGTTTCCGAGATCCGCCCCGCCTCCCGCCGGGCAGACCTGCAACCGGTTTTCGGCTTCAACAGTCAGGGCCTGTGGGTGGGCGGCGCCGCAGCACCCGCTACCCGCGACCCCGGGGCCAGACTCTCGCGCTGGCGCGACGTGCTGCAACGCATGGCGGCCGACGGGCTCGGCTGAACCAGGAATACTGAAGGAGTACCGGCATGTCACTTTTCAAACAACTCTGGCTGGCAATCATTCTCCTGCTGACCCTGGTATTTGGCAGTACCTTCGTGGTCAGCAGCCTGTCGGCAAAGCGCTATCTCGAGCAGCAGCTGTACATGAAGAACGTCGACAACGCGGCTGCGCTGGCGCTGTCACTGACCCAGCAGGAGGCGGACCCGGTATTGCTGGAACTCACGCTGGCGGCGCAGTTTGACACCGGCCACTACGAACTGATCGAGCTGGTGGACCCGGATGGAAACCCCGTCATCCGCCGGGAGGACACCCGGCAGGTCAGCGATGCCCCTGCCTGGTTCGTTCGCCTGTTGCCCATTGAGGTGGAACCTGGGCATGCCCAGGTGCAGCAGGGCTGGCAGCAGGTGGGCACCCTGACCCTGCGCAGCCACTCGCGCTTTGCCTACCGCGAACTGTGGGACAGCGCGCAACTGCTGGCGCTGGTCTTCCTGGTCACCCTGCTGATTGGCGGCATTCTCGGCAGCTATCTGCTGCGGGTGATCCTGCGGCCACTTAACGCAGTGGTCGAGCAGGCCGAAGCGATCGGCCAGCGCCGGTTCGTGACGATCCCCGAACCCCGCACCCTGGAGTTTCGGCGGCTCGTCAGCGCCATGAATGCCCTGTCACAACGGATCAAGACGGTCCTGCAGCGGGAGGGCGCGCAACTTGAACAGATGCAGCGCGCCAGCCACCGGGACGCGGTGACTGGTCTGACCAATCGCGAACCCTTCATGCACACGCTTGTCGCAACCCTGGAGAGCGACGATGTCAACGCCACCGGCACCGTGGTGCTGATCCGTATCGGGGGGCTGGGCCCGCTCAACCAGCGCTACGGCCACGACGTTGTCGACGGACTGTTGCGGGATGCTGGCAAAGCACTGGATGCCCTTGCGCGCCAGCACAGCCGCTGGAGTGCTTCCCGTCTCAATGGCTCGGATTTTGCCCTGCTGGCGCCCCGCAACCTGGAGCCCGAGCAGCTGGCACGACAGGTTCGGGCGGCGTTCAGGGAAGTCATCGCCAGCCGCAACATGCTGGAAGACTGCACCCTGCCCTGCGCTGCCACCGTCTACAACCACGGCGATACGCAGGCGACCCTGCTGACCCGACTGGATGGGGCGCTGCTGGCCGCGAACAGTAGCGAGAGCACCGGCGTCAGCATTACCCGGGCGGGTGACATCCGGGCGATGCCGGTGAGGGACCAGATGGACCACTGGCAGACAGTCCTTGACCGGGCGTTCGCGGAGCAGGGCTTCAGCCTCGCCACCTATCCGGTCCAGGACATGGACAAGCGCCTTCTGCACCTTGAGGCGCCGGTACGCCTGCAGCAGGCCGATAAACAACTGCCAGCCGGCGTCTTCCTGCCCTGGATCAACCGCCTGGAGCTGTCAAGCGAACTGGACAAATACGTGGTCGACCTGGCGCTGCGCATTGCCGCGGTACAGCAACAACCACTGGCCATAAACCTGTCCGTGGGCGCACTGGTCGAGCCGAGTTTCCCCCTGTGGCTGAGCGATCGCCTGGCGACCGCAGGCACGGCTGCCGGCAATCTGTGGCTGGAGCTCCCCGAATCCATGGCCTTCCGTCACCTGCAGGCGTTCAAGCGCCTGGCGGCAAGTGCGCGACGCTTCGGCTGCAAGGTCGGGATTGAACATGTCGGCCACCAGCTGGCGGACATTGGCCAGTTGCACGATGTGGGCCTCGACTATCTGAAGGTCGATGCCGCCTTTGTCCGCGACGTGGATACCAATGCGGGCAACCAGGCCCTGCTGCGCACCTTGTGTACAGTCGGCCACGCCATCGGAGTCATCGTCATCGCGGAAGGGGTTCGCACCGCCGCCGAGCAGCAGCAGCTGGCGCAACTGGGTTTCGATGGTGTCACCGGGCCCGGGGTACGAGACGACGAGCAATGACAAGCCACTGCCCGTGGCCGCCAGCGGGACTGACAGCGACAGGCTGCCGCTCAGTCGTCACCCAGCAGGTCAAGGCTTGTCGCCATGTGCTCCCGCAGCCGCTGGCGCAGCAACATCTTCTGCTGTGCCGACGCCGGCAGGTCCGTGAACAGGATGACGCCGCGCTCGATCAGCAGCTCGACAACGTCCTCCAGTACCCTGACAAAGTCCTGATCGGTCGAACTGAGTTCGCCGGGGTGGCGACCAAGGGCATCCAGGTAGGCCCTGAGATCGGCGTCCTCCGGCGCGACAGCCTCGTCACACTCCCCCGGTAGCTGGCTGACAGCGACAATCCGGCCGCTGTTGTCGCGCTTGACGTAAGGCATTGTTCCACTCCCATGAAAATCCCCGGCACCCTTGCGGGTACCGGGGATGGATCATAGCCCAGAGGCTTACTGGTCGATAGACAGCTGGCCCGACTTGAGCATGCTGGCGATCACCGAAGCCACGTCGTCGTGCTCGCTAACCAGGTCCACGCCCTCGAGGGTAATGGTCTGGTCAATCTTGGCGAAGTCACCCGGATTGTCCTGGAAGCGGCCGCTGTTGCTGACCTCGATGACTGTATCCGCGCCATCATAGGACACTTTCAGGTAGCTGGTCAGGTCAACCCCGTCCGCCTCCTCGCCCTGCAGCAGATCGCGCAGGTCCAGAGAGTCGGTACCGCCCTCCCCAAAGCCAACGATGGTCGTCGCACCCGATTCCGGCTGTTCGTCGAGGGTGAACACAAACACATCGTCCTCCGGGGTCGCCAGCACCAAGCCACCCGCTACCGGCTCTCCCGGTGCGTCGACCGCGGGCTGCTCAACAACCTCCTCCGACACCACAGCAGGTTTCAGGACAGGTTCCGGGACCTGGCGCGGCGCGATTTCAATCTCGCCCGCAGGAGCGTTGGGCACACCCTGCAACACCACGTCCAGGCTGGCTTCCACCCGGTCGCCATCGGCATCGGTCAGGTAGTAGGTGAAGGTCTCGGTGACCTCGGCATCCGCTTCCATCGCATCGCGACCAGCGTGGCTCATGCTGTAGCTGTAGCTGCCGTCCGGGCTCACCGTCAGGCTGCCGTGGCTGCCCTGGATCACCCCGCTGCTGGTGGTACCACTACCGGTATCCCAGGTAATGGCATTCGCGATGGCGGGACCATCCGCGCCCCAGACCGGCTCCAGCACCCCATTCAGCGTCGGGACATCATCGGTTGAGGCGATTTCCGCCACCAGGGGGAAACTGGTGGCAGCGCCCTCCGGCGTCCTGACCGTACTGACCAGGTTGCCGTCGCCATCGAGGAACCCGCGGATGCGCAGCTCGAACTCGCGACCGCCTACAGTGATGGTCTGCACCTGGCTGGCGTTGCTGATCTGCACGATGTCGTCGTTGGCCGGGTTCGAATTCGGCCCGCTATTGGGCGTCTCCGTGTGATCCAGCCTGATGGTCGTGGTCACCTGGGTCGTCGCGCCGTCTATCACCAGGGTAAACGTGACATCCAGGTCCACAGAGTCAAGAACTTTGCTGCTCGCGGAGATCGGGAAGTTGTTGTGGGTCAGGGTACCCAGAGTGAACAGGGCATCCGTCGGCACCTCGGTGCTGCCGGTAAACTCGTCCGCGTAGCGGAAATCGTAGCCGGAACCGTTGCTCCCCCCCCACTGCAGATAGACACCATCGGTATCGCCACTGGCATTGATGCTGCCACTGCCACTGGTTGCCACCACATTGTCCCAGCCTGCCGCGAGCGAGCCCACGGCGGTGTCGCTGACCGGAACCTCGAGGATCTGGCCCACCGGGTTGGCGACCGGCATGTCGTCGTCAATCGTGACGGTAAACACGCTGTCGGGGCCACTGGCGGAGGCCACCCCGTCGCTGTTGGTCACGGTCGCCGTCACCTCGAAGCCGAGGTTGTTTTCCCAGGCTGCCACGGGCTCGCCGGCATCGTTCACCGGCGGGTGCGCCACGGGCTGGTGTAGCGTCACGCTGTAGCCGACGCTGCCCTCTCCTGTTGCTCCCGGCGTATAGGCATCCAGCGCCACCGACACCACCAGGTTACCGGCATCAAAGCCCGCATCATCCGGTGCGATGGCCCCGGTATAGCCCAGCAGCGCTCCGGCACCCGCGGCACCACCGGCCGGATTCCAGGCGAAATTCACCACCGAGCCATCCAGGGTGGTCAGACCGCCAGCGGAGGCCGCCAGCGCGATCGACCCCAGACCCACCGTCCCGGTATTGAACGCTATGGTGCCAGCGGATACCGGCACGTCATCACCGGGCGCGGCATCGCCTACCCCAGCGGGCAAGCCGTCCTCATCCACCAGGGAACCGGTTGACAGGGTAACCACCGGCTCTGAATCCGCCTCAATGGTCAGGGTCACCGTGGCAGTGGATTCATCGCCATCGCTGTCGACGATGGTATAGGTGAAGCTGTCCTCACCTTCCTCCCCGGCATCGGGGGTGTAGGTGAACGTGCCATCCTCGTTGTAGACCACGGTTCCCTTGCCCGGCGCCGTTGCCAACGAGACACCGGCTACCAGGTCAACACCATCCGCGCCCTGAGTATCATTGGCGAATACATCAATGATCATCGGGGTCCCCTGGTCGACGCTGATTCCCGTGTCATCAACTGCCGTCGGGCCAGCATCGTTGATGGTCAGGGTCAGGGTCGGGCTGGCAACACTGCCGTCACTGTCGGTGAGGGTAATGCTGACCAGGCCGCTGGCGCTGTCCGCACCCGGTGCGTGGCCGAAGGCCGCGTTCTGGGTGAACTCGTAGGCACCGCTGGTT
>NZ_JAVJWR010000003.1:0-12350 GCF_040221975.1 Haliea sp. | reverse complement strand
TGCCAGGGGCCGGACCACAGCCTGCACGGCCTTGATGACCAGCTGCCCCTGCTCTGGCGGGAACTTGGCATGCATGACCCACATGCCCTCTTCGTCCTGGAACCAGTAGAGCTCCCGGGCCAGCTCGTGCAGGGCTTCGGTATCCGGCGACGGCGCGGCCCCATGCCCGGCGGCCTCATCCGCCAATCCGGCACCGGCATCATCCACCAACCCGGCAGCGACACGCTCCGCTTCGTCAGCGGAACCGCCTGCCGGCGCGATCTCATCGGGCCCCCAGTCCAGCAACCCCACCAACACCGGATCCGCAACGGGCTCATACCGGCTCACCAGCCTCTCCAGATGCCCGGCGCTGTTCTCCTGAGCCAGGTTCACCATGAAGCCCTCGTTCTCCGGCGTCGCCACCCTGGTGATGGCGCGCACCTTGGAATAGGAGAGACCGCCCTCCGAGAATGCGTCATTCACCTCCGGCAGCGCTTCCAGCTGCCGCGCCACCCGCACCTTCTCGCGCGCCGCACCCAGGGTGATGCCGCAGTGGGCCACCAGCCAGTGGGCGCAGGAGCGAAACGTGCCCTGCTCGCGCCAGCCACCACAGCGGTCGAACTCCGCAATCAGCCTCAGAAGGCGGTGATTCGCAGCATTCATTTGCGCCGAGAGCAGGGTAATCGCCTGCCCCAGCTGCGCCCCGGTCAGCCGCCGGGGCCAATCTTCCACAATCGCCGGTACGCCCATGACAAAGCCCTCAATACTGTATGGATACACAGTATTTTAGGCGCGCCGCAGCAAAACCCCAAGGACCGCGTTACATCAAATGCGGCCACCCTGCGAGCGGGCAATCAAACAGAAGGGTCAGGTTCGCCCCCGGCCCCTGCTCTCCCCGATCATCGCCTAAATTCCGCTAGCACCAGATAATTGTCTCGCGTCCAGGATTGGCCTGTTCTACCTGTCCTACCCCCTTTTTCCTGATTCCGGATCGCCGCGATGAGGGCCACCGATCCGAGTATGAGCATGACACCGAGCCTCGAATACGAGGGGCTTCACCACTACCTGCCAATGAATATCGGCAACCGCTCAGTAAACCGCCTTCCGTCACCAAGTCCCCACTTGAAATAGGGCTATTCTCACCCCATTTACTCTCCATTGAGAAATGAATTACCCGTGCATACGCCGGTGTGACAGGAGACGCAAGAATGAGAATGGACAAACTGACCAACCAGCTGCAACTGGCGCTGGCCGATGCCCAGTCCATGGCCCTGGGCAAGGACAACAATTTCATTGAGCCGGTGCACCTGCTGGCGGCGCTGTTGCAGCAAGAAGGTGGCTCCACCCGGCCGCTGCTGCAGAAAGCCGGTGCCAACGTTGCCGGTCTGACCGCGGCAACTGCCAAGGCCGTTGAGGCGCTGCCTACCGTCAGTGGCAGCGGCGGCGATGTGCACATGTCAAATGACCTGGGTCGCATCCTCAATGTCAGCGACAAGCTGGCGCAAAGGGGTGGCGACGCCTATATATCCAGCGAGCTGGTACTACTGGCGATGCTGGAAAGCAAGAGCAGTGCCGGCGAGATGCTGAAGGAGCACGGTGTTACTGCCATTGCCCTGCAGGCAGCCATTGAACAGGTACGCGGAGGAGAAACCGTGAACAACCCCGAAGCCGAAGAGTCCCGCCAGGCGCTGGACAAGTACACCGTCGACCTGACCGAGCGCGCCGAGCAGGGCAAGCTGGACCCGGTCATCGGCCGCGACGACGAGATCCGCCGCACCATCCAGGTGCTGCAGCGGCGTACCAAGAACAACCCGGTGCTGATCGGCGAGCCCGGTGTCGGCAAGACCGCGATCATCGAGGGCTTGGCTCAGCGTATCGTCAATGGCGAGGTGCCGGAAGGCCTGAAGGACAAGCGTGTGCTGTCCCTGGACATGGGTTCCCTGCTGGCGGGCGCCAAGTTTCGCGGTGACTTCGAGGAGCGTCTGAAGGCGGTGCTCAACGAGCTGTCGAAGCAGGAAGGCCGCATCATTCTCTTTATCGACGAGCTGCACACCATGGTCGGCGCCGGCAAGGCCGAGGGCTCCATGGACGCGGGTAACATGCTGAAACCGGCCCTGGCCCGCGGCGAGCTGCACTGCGTCGGCGCCACCACTCTGGACGAATACCGCAAGTACGTGGAGAAAGACGCCGCCCTGGAGCGCCGCTTCCAGAAGGTGTTGGTGGACGAGCCTAACGAGGAAGACACCATCGCCATCCTGCGTGGCCTGAAGGAGCGCTATGAGGTGCACCACGGGGTGGATATCACCGACAGCGCCATTATCGCCGCTGCCAAGCTCTCCACCCGCTACATCACCGACCGTCAGCTGCCGGACAAGGCCATCGACCTGATTGATGAGGCCGCCAGCCGCATTCGCATGGAGATCGACTCCAAGCCCGAGGCCATGGATCGCCTGGAGCGGCGCCTGATCCAGCTCAAGATCGAGCGCGAGGCAGTGAAAAAGGACAAGGACCCGGCGGCGAAAAAGCAGCTGGAACTTCTCGACGAGCAGATCGAAAAGGTCCAGCGCGAGTTCTCCGACCTGGAGGAAGTGTGGAAGTCAGAGAAGGCTTCCGTGCAGGGTGCCGCCCACATCAAGAGCGAGATCGAGCAGGCCAAGCTGGACATGGAGGCCGCCCGCCGCGCCGGCGACCTGACCCGCATGTCCGAGCTGCAGTACGGCAGGATGCCGGAACTGGAGCGCCAGCTGGTGGCCGCCCAGGAGGCGGAGACCACAGAACACACCCTGCTGCGCAACAAGGTCACCGATGAAGAGGTGGCGGAAGTGGTGTCGCGCTGGACCGGCATTCCGGTGTCGAAGATGCTGGAGGGCGACCGCGAGAAGCTGCTGCGGATGGAGGCTTCCCTGCACCAGCGCGTGGTGGGCCAGGATGAGGCTGTTGCGGCGGTATCCGATGCCGTGCGCCGCTCCCGCGCCGGCCTGTCGGATCCGAACCGGCCCAACGGTTCCTTCCTGTTCCTCGGACCCACCGGGGTCGGCAAGACCGAGCTGTGCAAGGCACTCGCCGAGTTTCTGTTCGACAGCGAGCAGGCCATGGTGCGGGTGGATATGTCAGAATTCATGGAGAAACACTCCGTGGCGCGCATGATTGGTGCGCCCCCGGGTTATGTCGGGTACGAGGAGGGTGGCTACCTGACCGAGGCCGTGCGCCGTCGCCCGTACTCGTTGCTGCTGCTGGATGAGGTCGAGAAGGCGCACCCGGATGTCTTCAACATCCTGCTGCAGGTGCTAGAAGACGGCCGTCTGACTGACGGCCAGGGCCGTACAGTGGATTTCCGCAATACCGTAATCGTGATGACCTCCAACCTGGGCTCCGATCTAATCCAGGAAATGGCGGGCGAAGAGAACTACAGTGCGATGAAGGCGGCGGTGATGGGTGTGGTGGGCAAACATTTCCGGCCCGAGTTCATCAACCGCATCGATGAAACGGTAGTTTTCCACCCGCTGGCGGCAGACCAGATCCGTGGCATTGCCGACATCCAGCTGCACTCCTTGCGCCGGCGTCTGGCCGAGCGCGAGCTGCAGATCGAGATCACCGATGCCTTCATGGATCGCCTGGCGGCAGTGGGCTACGACCCGGTCTACGGCGCCCGCCCGCTCAAGCGCGCCATCCAGCACGAGCTGGAAAACCCGCTGGCGAATCGCATCCTGTCCGGTGAATTCGGTCCCGGCGACACCATATTGGTAGACGTCGAAGGGGAGGGGACTACGTTCGGCAAGCGCTAAGGGATGGCGCGTCATCCTCTTGGTTGACGCTCCACACCAGGCAGTTCGAGGGGCCGCTTGCCGCAGTTATTCGCAGTGCTGCTCGATCAAGGCGCGGGCAGTATTGCGCTGGGCTTCCCGCTCTTCTTCAGACATGTATTGGAAATCGCCCTGGTCGTCTCTTACCCGGACTCTAGCGTAGGTATTCAGCGTTTCCAGGTTCTTGCGTGCAACCTCGCAAATTTCGGGATTCTTGTGCACTTCTGTTGCGGGGTTGCGGGCAACAGGGTCGAACTCGTTGCCCACGCTGGGCACAACCTCCCGCGGTACCGCCCCCTGCTCCCCGGGCACGATCCGCTTCAGGCCCGACCGGGTCGAGATGACCTCGTAATCGGTGCCAGCCGGCGGCGGCCGGTCGCTGTGCACGGGGTTGCCACGGCTGTCCAGCCAGCGGTAGTAGGAGTCAGCGGCGCCGGCGTGAAGGCTGCCGGCCGCCAGAAGGACTATCAGGCCGCCCTGCAGGCCTTTGCAGAATGCTTGTTTCACTCGCATTTCCCTCACCCCCGGAGTATTGCTCTTTTAAAGTACCGCAGCTGCGGTGGCTGCGCAATCGGCAGCTGGCGGCAATAGTGATGCAGGAGACGAGTTTTGGACGGTTCGTGGCATTGACAAGCCGTCTTCGGACACCAACAATAGCCGGGTCTTGCAGATGGCAACGACTACCGCCGGGTACCCTCGGCCACTGGTCCACCGCAGTGATGTGATTATTCCCTGCGGCTGTTTGTGAGTCCCGTATTCAGCTCGCGCCCTATTGGCCGGGTTGAGGGCCAGATACTGCGCTACCTCGCAGGGCGACCGATGCACGGGTGTTCGTGATCGTTTTCCTCCGCGGAGTGCCCTTCCGGGTCATGTCCGGCGGGCCGGGTCACAGCACTGTATCGCGCCCGAGGGGGTGGCGTCGCCAGTCCGGTACCGGTCCAGGTGCCTGTCATTGCAACGTCTACACAGAAACTTGAACTGCCACGGCGAGGGTAACGCGCCGGGGGTTTTTGTTATTTGGGAGACAGATTGTGGAGTTGTTATCCGGCGGTGAAATGATCGCCCGTGCCCTGGAAGATGAAGGCGTCGAATACCTTTTCGGCTATCCGGGCGGCGCGGTTCTGCATATTTACGATGCCCTGTTCAAGACCAGCAAGGTGCCCCATGTACTGGTGCGCCACGAGCAGGCGGCCACGCACGCGGCGGACGGCTATGCCCGCGCCACCGGCAAGCCCGGGGTGGTGCTGGTGACCTCCGGCCCCGGCGCGACCAATGCCATTACCGGTATCGCCACTGCCTACATGGACTCGATCCCCATGGTGGTGCTGTCCGGCCAGGTGGCTAGCCACCTGATCGGTGAAGATGCCTTCCAGGAGACGGATATGGTCGGGATTTCCCGCCCGATCGTGAAGCACAGCTTCATGATCCGGCGTGCCGAGGAGATTCCGGCCACCATCAAGAAGGCGTTCCACATCGCCACCAGCGGCCGTCCCGGCCCGGTGGTGATCGATATTCCCAAAGATTGCACGCGCCCGGACGCAAAGTTCGAGTACCACTACCCGGACGCGGTGAAACTGCGCTCCTATGCTCCTGCCCAGCGCGGCCACACCGGCCAGATCCGCAAGGCGGCCAAGCTGTTGCTGGGTGCCAAGCGTCCGATCATCTACAGTGGTGGCGGGGTGATCATGGGCGAGAGCTGTGAGCTGCTGACCGCCCTGGCACGCAAGCTCAACTATCCGGTGACCAATACCCTGATGGGCCTGGGCGCGTACCCGGCCACGGACCGGCAGTTCCTGGGCATGCTCGGGATGCACGGTTTCTACGAGGCCAATATGGCCATGCATCACAGCGACGTCATCCTGGCAGTTGGTGCCCGCTTTGATGACCGCGTGACCAACACGGTGGGCAAGTTCTGCCCCGGTGCCAAGATCATTCACATCGACATCGACCCGACCTCGATTTCCAAGACCGTGGCGGCGGATATCCCCATCGTGGGTCCGGTGCAGTCGGTACTGCAGGATCTGATGGAGATTATCGACAACCTGCAGGAAAAGGAGCCCCAGCTTCCCGACGCATCCGCCCTGGGTCGCTGGTGGCAGCAGATCGAGGAATGGCGCGGCAAGCACGGCCTCTGGACCGGGCGCCGCTACGGCGAGAGCGACCGGATCATGCCTCAGCAGGTGATCGAGAGCCTGTACCGGGCGACGCAGGGCGACGCCTACGTCACCTCCGATGTCGGCCAGCACCAGATGTTTGCTGCCCAGTATTACAAGTTCGACAAGCCCCGGCGCTGGATCAACTCTGGCGGCCTCGGCACCATGGGTTTCGGCCTGCCCGCGGCCATGGGTGTGAAGCTGGCGTTCCCGGACATGGAAGTGGCCTGCGTTACCGGTGAAGGCAGCATCCAGATGAATATCCAGGAGCTATCCACCTGTACCCAGTACAAGACGCCGATCAAGATCATCAACCTGCGCAACAACTACCTGGGCATGGTCAAGCAGTGGCAGGACATGCAGTATGAGGGCCGCTACGCCATGAGTACCTACGAGGATTCCCTGCCTGACTTTGTCAAACTGGTGGAGGCCTACGGCCATGTGGGGATGCAGGTCACCAGGCTGGAAGACCTGGACCGCTGCATGGATGAAGCCTTCGCCATGAAGGACAAGCTGGTTTTCCTCGATATCTTCATCGACCCGATGGAGCACGTGTATCCCATGCACGTGGCCCCCAACGGCGCCATGAAAGACATGTGGCTGAGCAAGAACGAGAGGACCTGACATGCGACGCATCATTTCAATTCTGCTGGAGAACGAGCCCGGCGCCCTGTCCCGCGTGATCGGCCTGTTCTCCCAGCGCGGCTACAATATCGAGACCCTCAACGTTGCTCCCACAGAGGATGCGACCCTGTCGCGCCTGACCCTGACCACCACCGGGGACGACAAGACCATGGAGCAGATCACCAAGCAGCTGAACAAGCTGGTGGATGTGGTCAAGCTGGTGGACCTCACCGAGGGCGCCCACATCGAGCGCGACATGATGTTGATCAAGGTGCGCGCCAGCGGCCAGATGCGCGACGAGATCAAGCGCACCACGGATATCTTTCGTGGCCAGATCGTGGATGTGGGCCCCAATACCTACACCATCCAGCTCACCGGCACCGGAGAGAAGCTCGATTCCTTTGTTGCCGCGATGGCGGAGGCCGATATCCTCGAGGTCGTGCGTTCGGGGGTGGCGGGGATTTCCCGTGGGGAGAAGGTGTTGCGGCTGTAGTGGCCGGGGGAAGGTTCATCGGACCTGCCCCCCTGCCAGGGCGCGCCTCATTGTAAACCATATCGGTTTAAAATATATAAAGTAAACCTTATGGGTTGAATTTCGCGAAGTAAACTACTATGGTTAACTCATTCAGCGGTCAGTGGCTCTGCCTGATATGAATTACCTGGCATTGATTGGCGATATTTGTGGTTCGCGCGGGGTTGCAGACCGTGGGGAATTGCAGCACGCCTTGCACTCTGTACTGGAGGAGCTCAACGGGGCGCATGCCAAGGCGCTTGCTTCTCCAATTACCGTCACCCTGGGGGATGAATTCCAGGCGCTACTTACATCTGCTAAACCCATATGGGAGATGGTGGCCGTTATACAGGCCTCTCTCTATCCCGTGAGAATGCGCTTTGGTTTCGGAGTGGGGACAATTGCAACCGATATCAACCCGGAGGCAGCGCTGGGGATGGATGGGCCGGCTTTTCATCATGCCCGGGACGCGATGACAGTATTGAAAGAAGAAGGTGGTCTGTTTTTCATCAAGGGGGTATCCGGGACGAAATTGGCTAACCACTCACTCAGGTTAATATCCGAGTTGCAGAGTCAGTGGCAGCATAACCGCTTCAAGGTCTATCGATTCTACCTGGAGGGGCGGCCGGTGCAGCAGATTGTCGAATCTTTGTCGATCAGCAAGACTGCGGTATATAAAAATATCAACGATGGCCTATTGGAAACCTTCCACGGTATTCAGTCTGCAATTTCAGAGCAGCTGGAAGAGCAGCTGGAAGAGCAGTTAAGGTGAGCCAGCGTGGTTGAATACCAGTTTTACCTCTGCATCATATTGTTTACACGACTCGTTTACCTATACAGGGACGAAGCGACAGGCTGGTGGTTTTCCGCCAGCCTCGGTCTGGTTCAGGCCCTGATAGTGTTGATGGTCTTTGGTTTCAGCTCTCTCACAGTGGCCACTCTTGCTGTCGTATTTACATTGACAACGCTGTCTGGAGCAGTGGAAAAAATTCTGCCAGTACACTGGTGTCGGTTAGTCATGTTGGGCGGCATTGCGGTGATGCCTGCTGGCCTTTACCCGGCGCTGGGTGGTTTTACTCTATCTCCAATGGCTGCAGGCATGATGGATCATGCTGGCCAGATTGTCGCGGTTGTCGCAGGGCCGGTTCAGCTGGAGTCGGGCCGTGTGGTTTCTACACTCATGGGACTGCTGCTCCTGGCAAATGAGGTAAACATTGCCATGCGCGGAATTTTTCATTCTCTTGACCTGGTTCCGCGACTCGGTGAGTCGGAGACCGGTGGACAACCGGCGGCGAGAGATGAGCGGGAATACAATGCGGGAAGGGTAATCGGAATTTTGGAGCGCTGGTTGATGTTTCTCGTGGTGTTGTTTGGCAACAACTGGAGCGCGCTGGGTTTCATTATTGCAGCCAAGGGCTTGGCGAGATTCGACAAGCTCAAGAACCAGACGTTTGCTGAGTATATGTTGATTGGGACTTTGATGTCGGCGCTGTTTGCGATTGTTGTTGCCTGGAGTGTGGGGTAGACGTTTTACCGAACAAGCCACAAAAAAGGGCCCCGAAGGGCCCTGAAAACTCAGTTGGCCTGCGCCTCAGACAATCCGCTTCATCGCCGTCATGTAGCCGCGCAGTCGCCGGCCCACTATTTCCACCGGGTGACTGCGGATCTTGTCGTTCACCGCAATCAGCTCCCGGTTATCAACGCCATTGTCGCCGGCGATGGACTTGCCGATGACGTCAGTATCAATGTTGGCCATGAAGTCGGCCAGCAGCGGCCGGCAGGCATGGTCGAACAGGTAGCATCCGTACTCGGCGGTATCGGAGATCACCACGTTCATCTCGTACAGCTTCTTGCGTGCGATGGTGTTGGCGATCAGCGGCGTCTCGTGGAGTGACTCGTAGTAGGCCGACTCATCGATGATACCGGTGGCGACCATCGTCTCAAAGGCCAGCTCGACGCCCGCCTTGACCATGGCGACCATCAGGATACCGTGGTCATAGAATTCCTGCTCGCTGATTTCGGCGCTGGTATTGGGGGTGTTCTCGAACGCGGTCTCGGCGGTAGCGGCGCGCCACTTGAGCAGGTTGGCGTCGTCGTTGGCCCAGTCTTCCATCATGGTTTTGGAGAAGTGCCCGGTCATGATGTCGTCCTGGTGCTTTTCGTACAGCGTACGCATGATGTCCTTCAGCTCTTCCGCCAGGTAGAAGGCGCGCAGCTTGGCCGGGTTGGACAGGCGGTCCATCATGTTGGTGATGCCGCCGTGCTTGAGGCCCTCGGTGACGGTTTCCCAGCCATACTGGATCAGTTTGGAGGCGTAGCCGGGTTCAATACCCTTTTCCACCATCTTGTCGAAGCAGAGGATGGAGCCGGTTTGCAGCATGCCACAGAGGATGGTCTGCTCGCCCATCAGGTCGGACTTCACTTCGGCGATAAACGAGGACTCGAGCACGCCGGCGCGGTGTCCACCGGTGCCAGCGGCGTAGGCCTTGGCCAGCTCCAGGCCTTCGCCATTGGGGTCGTTCTCGGTGTGTACCGCAATCAGGGTGGGCACACCAAAGCCGCGCTTGTACTCCTCCCGCACCTCGGTGCCCGGGCACTTGGGTGCGACCATGATGACGGTGATATCCTCGCGGATTTTCATGCCCTCTTCGACGATATTGAAGCCGTGGGAGTAGGACAGGCACGCACCGTGCTTCATTAGCGGCATGATTTCGCTAACCACTGCGCTGTGCTGCTTGTCCGGGGTCAGGTTCAGCACCAGGTCGGCTGTGGGGATCAGTTCCTGGTAGGTGCCAACAGTGAACCCGTTGTCGGTGGCATTCTTCCAGGACTGGCGCTTCTCGGCGATAGCGCTATCGCGCAGGGTGTAGCTGACATCCAGGCCACTGTCGCGCAGGTTCAGGCCCTGGTTCAGACCCTGGGCACCGCAGCCGATGATCACCAGCTTCTTGCCGCGCAGTTTTTCCACGCCGTCCGCGAACTCCGACTGGTTCATGAAGCGGCATTTGCCGAGTTGCTGCAGCTGCAGGCGCAGCGGCAGGGTATTGAAGTAGTTCTGGCCCATGCGGGTAGACCTCGATTGATGAGTTTGACGGCGCACTCTACGCCAATCCGTGTATTGCGTAAAACGCTAAATAGTTGAAACAGTTTTGCAATAAGTGCAAAATTGGCTCATGGATACGAGAGGCTTGCAGGTATTTCTATCGGTCGCCGATTCGCTGAACTTCAGCCGCAGCGCCGAGCGCCTGCACCTGAGTGTCAGCGCTGTCAGCCGCACGGTACAGCGGTTGGAGGAGGAGTTGGGCCAGGAACTGCTGCAGCGGGATCAGCGCAGCATGCGGCTGACGCCGGCCGGTCGTACGTTTCTGGAGTACGCCCGGCGTAGTGTCGCCGAGTGGCAGGACCTGCGCCGGCAGATGCGGGGGGACCAGCAGCTCGCCGGTGAGGTCAACCTGTACTGCTCGGTGACGGCCAGCTACAGCATCCTGGCGCCGGTGCTGGAGGCCTTTCGGCAGCGTCAGCCCGGGGTCGAGATCATGTTGCACACCGGTGACCAGGCGGACGGAGTCGACCGGGTATTGTCCGGACAGGACGATGTGGCGGTGAGCGGCCGACCCGAGTATCTGCCTGCGCGGCTCGCCTTTCTCTCCCTGCTGCAGTCGCCGATGGTGGTGTGCATGCCGGCTGCGGACTGCGCTGTACGCCGCAGCATGCTGTCCGCTGACATGGCCTCACCGGGGTTTGACTGGTCGGGTATTCCGTTTATCGTCCCCGAGCGGGGTGTGACCAAGGACATGTTTGATGCCTGGCTGGAGCGACGTGGCAGCAAGCCGCGGATCTATGCCCAGGTGGCGGGGCACGAGGCCATAGTCGCCATGGTTGGGCTGGGTCTGGGGGTGGGTATTGCCCCGGAACTGGTCATCCAGGCCAGCGGCATGGCGGCCCGGGTGAGTCCGGTGCCGGTGTGGGAGTCCCTGCCGCCGCTGGACATCGGTCTGGTCAGTCTTTCCTCCCGGTTGACGGATCCACGGGTCAAAGCCCTGTGGGGTGTGGCCCGGCAGACCTACGGCACCCCCTTTTGATACAATGTCGGTCCATTTGATCCGGGCACCAGTATGAGTGACGCAAGGGACGATAAAACCCAGGACTCAGCGCAGGATTCCCAGAGCGATCTGCAGGGTGTGACACAACCGCTGGAGCGGATCGTCGACGAGCACGAGGAGGAATTCTCCGAAAATGGCCGCACCGTGCGCCGCAAAGGTGTTTATCTGCTACCGAACCTGATGACCACGGGTGCCCTGTTTGCGGGCTTCTACGCTGTGGTGTCCGCGATGCGCGGTGATTTCGAGAGCGCTGCTGTCGCCATCTTCGCGGCCATGGTGCTTGACGGGCTGGACGGTCGCATTGCCCGCATGACCAATACCACCAGCAAGTTTGGAGCGGAGTACGACAGCCTCTCGGACATGGTGTCCTTTGGCGTGGCACCGTCGCTGGTCATGTTCAGTTGGGCCCTGGGGGAGCTGGGCAAGTTTGGCTGGAGTGCGGCCTTTGTCTACGTGGCCTGTGCCGCCCTGCGCCTGGCCCGGTTCAACACCCAGATCGACACTGCGGACAAGAACTACTTTACCGGGCTTGCCAGTCCCGCCGCGGCGGCGATCATCGCCAGTACGGTGTGGGTCTGCAACGACCTGGGCTGGGTCGGAGAGCAGTTGCCTCTGGAGGTCGCCATCGTGGTGGCAGTACTGACTGCCGTGACCGGGCTGCTGATGATTGCCAATTTCCCCTATTACAGCTTCAAGCATGTGGATTTCCGCGGCCGGGTGCCCTTCGTGGCGATGATTGTGTTGATCCTGGTCATTAGTCTGGTGACCCTGAACCCGCCCAGCATGTTCCTGCTCGCATTTCTTGCCTATGCGGTATCGGGGCCTGTCATGCAATTGCAGCGCTGGCGTCAGGAGAAACGAGCCGCGTCCTGAGGTAAACGCCGGTTGTTGCTGCTTTATTAAGCAGTTTCCCCGCTTGTGGCGAATACTTTGAAATATTTTTGTAAAAGGCCTTGCGGGGTCTCAAGCGATACGTATAATGCGCATCCTCGGTTGGGGCAACCACCAACGAGAAACCGGCAGCCGCAGCGCTTCCGGGTTATTTAACAAAGAAACGAAGACAGATGTGTGGGCACTTGTTGGGATAGTTGTACGACTATTCAGACACAACAAGTGACTCATCGATTCATTTAATGAATATATGATTTCGAATTGTGTCTGAGCCGAGATTTGGGTG
>NZ_JAVJWR010000002.1:0-131554 GCF_040221975.1 Haliea sp. | reverse complement strand
CACCCAAATCTCGGCTCAGACACAATTCGAAATCATATATTCATTAAATGAATCGATGAGTCACTTGTTGTGTCTGAATAGTCGTACAACTATCCCAACAAGTGCCCACACATCTGTCTTCGTTTCTTTGTTAAATAACCCAGAGCCGCCGGGGCCATGGTTTCTGTCGCAGGCCGTAGCCTCTAACAGGGACGCGTATTATACCGATGAGCGTCCGCTTGGCAACAGCTATTTGCAATTTTCTGCTGGCAGCCGCTGCCGGTAACTCACCTTACCTTTATAACCCAACTGATTGATAGCAAAGGGAATCCAGGCCCTCTTCGCGGGCTTTGCGCCGCTGCCACTGCGAAGGGAGGCGAACTATACGCAGCGGATCGGACGCGCGCAATACCCTTTGCAAAAAATAGTCAGGTTATCCCGGATTTGCCAGCTTTCATGCGCCCCGACCGAGACATCACAGGAGCTCGAACAGGTGGTACTTCTTCTTGCCCAGACGCGCGAGGAAAAAGCGGCCATGGAGCGCCAGGCTGCGATCCAGGCATTGCGCCACCCGCTCATTGTCTTCCCAGCCCAGGGCGCGGCCATTGACGAAAACCGCTTTCCGGCCCAGGGCGTCCTTTACCTGCTTCCCGGAAGCCGCCATGCCCGCATCGGCAAGCAGCTGGGTCAGGGTGGCTGGCAGCGATCCCGCTGCCAGGGCACTGGCAGGGAGGCCGTCCTGGCGCAATTGTTCCAGGTCGCTCTCCGACAGCTGCCCCAGATCGCCACTGAACAAGGCCTCGGTAATGCGCTGCGCCGCGCTGAGCCCCGCGTCTCCGTGCACCAGCAGGGTTACCTCGCGCGCCAGCACTGCCTGGGCCTCGGGCCGCCCCTGCCGCTCCTCGTCGGCACGCTGCAGCGCATCAATGGCAGCCACCGGCAGGAAGGTGAAGTACTTCAGGAATCGGTAAACATCCACATCCGCTGTATTCAGCCAGAATTGGTAGAAGGCATAGGGAGAAGTGCGAGCAGGGTCCAGCCAGACAGTGCCGGACTCGGTCTTGCCGAATTTGGTACCGTCTGCCTTGGTGATGAGTGGCATGGTCAGCCCGAAAACCTGCTTGCCGTACATGCGCCGGGCCAGGTCAATACCGCCGGTGATGTTACCCCACTGGTCAGACCCGCCCAGCTGCAGACTGCAGTCATAACGACGGCTGAGTTCGGCAAAGTCGAAGGACTGCAGGATCATGTAGGTGAATTCGGTAAAACTGATACCGCTACCCTCGCGCTCAATGCGCTGCCTGACCGATTCCTTCTGGATCATGGCGTTCACCGAGAAATGCTTGCCGACATCCCGCAGGAAGGTCAGGACATCCATGCCCTGGGTCCAGTCCAGGTTGTTGACCACCTCCGCGGACACCGGGCCGGCATCAAAATCGATGAAGCGGGATACCTGCTGGTGAATCTTCTCCACCCAGCCGGCAATGACATCCGGGGTATTGAGCTGGCGCTCCTGGGCCTTGAAAGACGGGTCGCCAATAAGTCCGGTGGCGCCGCCCACAAGGGCCAGGGGCCGGTGGCCCGCCAACTGGAAGCGGCGCAGCATGAGCAAGGGCACGAGGGAGCCGATATGCAGGCTGTCGGCGGTAGGGTCAAAACCGCAATACAAGGTACGCGTGCCGCCATCCAGCCAGGCTGGCAACTGGTCTTCGCCGGCCACCTGGAAAATCAGGCCTCGGGCCTTGAGGTCGGTCAGCAGGGCACTACTCATCGAACGACTCCAGGATCTGTTGGCCAAGATGGCCTTTTGAGGGGCGCAAACCATACAATACGGCTGAAAAAAAGCAAATCTTATGTTCCTCCAGGCTCTGTCAGAACGCCGGAATCTTTTATATACTCAATGGCCTATAGGGCACAGCTAACAACGATTATGCGCAAATTGGGAAATCACCGGGGAGCGACATCCATGCCAGCAGACACGAAGCGGCTGCCCCGCAAACACTTGCTGGCAGTCGGCCTGCTCTCTGTCCTCGTTGCGGCAGCCACCATCCTGACCCCCTCTGGCGACGTCAACGCCAACCGCGAGGACACGGCGGACCTCGGCTTTGAACTGGACAGTGACATTCTCCAGCCCATTGCGGTGAATCCGCGGCAGCCATTGGTGCCGACAGCGGCACCAGCCCCGGAAACCACAACCGCGCCGGCCTGGGAAGAGCAGACTGTGCGCCGCGGCGACAACCTGTCACTGATCTTCAAGCGCGCCGGCTTCAGCAACACTGATGTCTACCGGGTGGTCAACGAGGCGCCGGAAGGCAAGGCCCTGTCGCGAATCTATCCGGGGCAGACCATCGCCTTCGAAACCGCAGGTGACGGCACCCTGCAGGCTGTACGGCATGTCATCTCGCCGCTGGAGTCCGTTACCTACCGGCGCACCGATGACGGCTTTGCAACGGAGCGGGACTTTCGCCAGACCGAACTGCATGAATCCTGGGTCAGTGCCGAGATCACCTCTTCCCTGTTCATGGCAGGCAAGGACGCCGGGCTCTCCAATACCCTGATCCTGGACCTGGCCAACATTTTCGGCGGCGTCATCGATTTCGTGCAGGACCCCCGCAAGGGTGACACATTCCACGTCATCTACGAAGAGTTGTACCTGGATGGCGAAAAGTATCGCGACGGCACCATCCTCGCCGCCTCCTTTACCAACCGCGGCAAGACCTTCAATGCCTTCCGTTACGAGGACAAGGAAGGCGACGTGGTCTACTACAATGAAGACGGCGAAAGCATGCGCAAGGCCTTTCTGCTGGCACCGGTCGACTTCACCCGCATCAGCTCCAACTACAACCCGCGTCGCTTGCACCCGATCTACAAAACCACCCGTCCGCACCGCGGCACGGACTATGCTGCCCCTACCGGCACCCCGGTCTATTCCGCTGGCGATGGTCGCGTGATCAAGGCCGGCTACACCCGGGCCAACGGCAATTACATTTTTGTGCAGCACGGTGACCGCTATGTCACCCGTTATCTGCACCTCCACCAGCGCAAGGCCAAGGAGGGGCAACGTGTTGCCCAGGGCCAGGTAATTGGTACAGTGGGCTCCACCGGCGCGGCAACTGGCCCCCACCTGCACTATGAATTCCTGATCGACGGCCGCCACCGCGACCCGCGCAAAGTGCACCAGGAGCTGCCCAAGGCGAAGATGCTCGCGGCCGCCGAAATTCCAGCATTCAAGGCCACTATCGCCAACACCTCCCGCCAACTCGCAGGCCTGCAGTCTGAAAACAGGCTGGCACTGAACAGCCGCGAAACCGGAGATTCCGCACCGGCACCCTGACGTGGCTGCCCGGGAGCTTTATGTCGGCATCATGTCCGGCACCAGTATTGACGCCGTTGATACGGCACTGGTTCGCTGCACGAGGCGGGACTGTGAACTGCTGGCAACCCTGGAACATCCCATCGCGCCCGAATTGCGAGGCGATATTGTCGCCATCAGCCAACCAGGTGACGACGAAATTGAGCGCCTTGGCCCGCTGGATCGAAAGCTTGGGGCCCTCTTTGCCGACGCGGTACTGACACTTCTCGCCCACACCGGTTACGACAAGGGAGACATAGCGGCTGTCGGCAGCCATGGACAGACCGTTCGCCACCGTCCGCCATCGGCCGGCAACAGGACTCCTTTCACCCTGCAAATCGGTGATCCCAATACCATCGCCGAGCTGACCGGCATCACCACCGTGGCCGACTTCCGCCGCCGCGACATCGCTGCTGCCGGTGAGGGCGCCCCCCTGGCCCCGGGCTTCCACGCGGCTGCATTCGCCCACAAGGGCAAGAGCCGCGCAGTCGTCAACATCGGCGGCATCGCCAATATCACCCTGCTATCGGAGACCCGACTGGTCAGCGGATTTGATACCGGCCCGGGAAACACGCTGCTGGACCAGTGGACCCGGCGACACAATGGCCTGGCTTACGACCGCGACGGGCAGTGGGCCGCCGAAGGCGAGGTGAATACCGCGCTGCTGGAGCAATTGCGGAGGCACCCCTACCTGGCTCGCCGCGGCCCCCGCAGCACCGGCAAGGAAGCGTTCAACCTGGCGTGGCTGCAATCCTGCCTGCTGTCGTTACCGGAACTGGAGCCCCGGGATGTGCAGGCCACTCTCGCTGAATTCACCGCCGACAGTATTGCCGGTGCCATCATCAGCGCAGAAACGGCAGTTGATGAAGTCTACGTTTGCGGCGGCGGCGCCCGCAACACGGACCTGATGCGACGCCTGTATCGTCTGCTGGCGCCCAGACACCTGGACACTACCGCAGCGCTGGGCATTGATCCGGAATGGGTCGAAGCTGCCGCTTTTGCCTGGCTGGCGTGGCGCACCATGAGCGGCCTCGCGGGCAGCAGCGCCGCCGTAACTGGCGCCAGGGGCGCGCGCGTACTGGGCGCAATCCATCCTGCCGGAGAGGTCCCGGGAAACTCTGCTGTCAGATAGAAAATGACGCGCCGCAGCCGCAGGTCGTTGCGGCGTTGGGGTTGTTGATGACGAAACGCGACCCCTCCAGACCCTCGGTGTAATCGACCTCAGAGCCCACCAGATACTGGAAGCTCATGGGATCTACCAGAACGGCAATGCCGTCACGCTCGATAACGGTGTCATCGTCCGCGGCGGTGTCCTCGAAGGAAAAGCCGTATTGGAAACCGGAGCACCCGCCCCCGGTGATATAGACGCGCAGCTTCAGTTCCGGATTCTCCTCCTCCTCGACCAGCTCGCGCACCTTGTCCACCGCCCGGGCAGTGAGATTGATCCCGCCGGGATTGAATGATTCAGCTACGGACATGACTTTTCTCCGGGGCCACAGTGTCCCCGACCTGACTGCAATGGGCAGGCATTATGGTAAACCTGACCATTCCAGTCAACTATAGCGGGGTGCCCGGCGAGGGGCGCCTAGCCGGGGGCGCCTAGCCGGGGGCGCCTAGCCCGGAGCATCCCCGGACGATTGCGTTCTGGCGGATGTGCGGGCGCCACTGGCTACCCGCAGCTGGGGCTCGGCGATACGGGCCGGCTCAGAGATTGTCTCCGGCTCCGACCGGTGCAGCAGGCGGCCATTGATTTCTGCCCCCGCCGCCATTTCCACAATGTTGTAAAAAACATCCCCGCTCACCCTGGCACAGGGCGCGAGCTCCAGGTGTCGGGCGGCGTGGACAGAGCCTTCCACAGTGCCATTGATCATGACCACTGGCGCCCTGATCTCGCCCTCAACGCGCCCGGCCGCAACCACTCGCACCATGGCGTCCTTGCCGGCCTCGGCAATGACGCAGCCGTTGACCTGGCCCTCGATCTCCAGGTTGCCGCTGAAATGGAGATCGCCGTTAATGGTGGTTTCGCGCGACACCAGAGTGGTCCCACCGGCAACCGTTGTACCACCACGCTTACTTCCCAACATGGGTAAATTTCTCCTGTACTTGCCAAGGATACTGCTCTCGCGCCTCCGCCTTGCTGGGGGAGGACAGGGTTGCCACGACACTGACCGCCTGGGGTTCGAACCCTTCCGGTAGCACCAGGTCGCCCTCTATGGACTGAAAGTAGCGAAACCGCAGTGGCAGGATAGTGCTCTCAAGATCTGCACTCAACTCCGCAAGGGGATATGTCCGCGGCTCGCCTGCCTGCTGTCCGCTAACCTCGGCGAACAGCTCCCCCTGCAGCGGTGTATGCTTGCGTGCCTCCTGCTGCACGACAATGCGAAAACCATAGCGACCGGGCTCTTCCCTGGACACCAACTCAATCTTGCGCAGGCTGAACCCCTGGGCAATTTCGCCCGGCGCCATCAGGCTGCGATAAAACCGGATACCCTCCTCGAGGCCCGCTATCTGTTCCTTCTGCGCGGCCAGCTCCTGTCGCACCAGCTCCAGCGCGGCGCGATCCAGTTCGTGCCTGGCGGTAATCACCCCCAGCTGACGGTTCAGCTCTGCCTGTTCAACCTGGGCGACCTGCAGGGCCTCTGCCTGAGCCCGGTGCCGCTGAGGGTCGATGCCGACGCCGCTGAACGCAGCCTGCCGCCCGAGAACGAATCCCACGCCCATCACCAGTGCGGCGGACAAGGTCAACACCAGGACCACTATTTGCTGATGGCGGACATGGTAGCGCCGGACCACCGTGCGGTAGCGATCGTCTGTCACGGGCATTTCAGGGCAGCAGCCCTACCAGGTCCAGCCCCGTCTGCTCAGGCAGGCCGAACATGATGTTCATGTTCTGCAGCGCCTGGCCGGAGGCGCCTTTCACCAGATTGTCGATGGTCGACATGACCACCACAGTGTCGCGATCCTGTGGCACCATGATCGACAGCTGGCAGCGGTTGGCGCCCTTGACGGTGCGGGTCTGGGGAAACATGCCCCGAGGCAGTACATCCACGAAGGGTTCATCCGCATAATAGTCCTCGTACAATGCCTGCAAATCTCCCGCCGGACCGTGCAGGCGCGCGAACAGGGTCGCATGAATGCCGCGCACGATGGGCAACAGGTGAGGCACGAAAGTCACCGCCACCGGCGCGCCTGAGACGTCCCTCAGACCCTGCTCTATCTCTGGCAGGTGACGGTGGCCACCGACCCCGTAGGCCTTGAAGCTGCCCGCAACCTCACTCAGCAGGTTATCGATCTTGGCCTGGCGGCCGGCGCCGCTGGCGCCGGAAGCGGCGCTGGCAATCAGCGAGGCCGGATCGACCAGGCCCCTGGCCAGCAGCGGTATCCAGCCAAGCTGAATGGCCGTGGGGTAGCAACCCGGGCAGGCGACCAGCTTCGCTTCCCGGATTTGATCGCGGTTCACTTCCGGCAGCCCATAGACGGCCTGCGGCAACAGGTCGGGACTGGCGTGAGGCTCACCATACCACTGCGACCAGAGGGCTGCATCGCGGATCCGGTAGTCCGCCGAGAGGTCGATAACCCGGGTGCCGCCAGCCAGCAACTCCGGCACCAGCTGCATGGCAACGTTGTGCGGTGTAGCGAAAAACACCACATCACAGGCCGCCAGCAGCGCCACATCGGGTTCGGCAAAAACGAGATCAAAGTGCCCCCGCAGATTGGGGAACAGGTCATCCACCCGGCGTCCCGCCTCGGCACGGGAGGTGATGGCAACCACGTCCACCTCCCGGTGCAGTGCCAGCAGACGCAACAACTCGACCCCGGTGTACCCGGTGCCCCCCACGATACCTGCCCTGATCATGACCACTCCCTGCTGCTGTACCCGGGCTCGACGGCCCCGGACAATATCAAAACGTCACAGTATAAAAGCAAACTCGCTGCCGATAACTGTTAATATTGGGATTCACACATTAGCGCACAAGGCGTCAGATCGCTCCCATGCTGTGGCTCAAGGCGTTTCACCTGATTTTCATGGTCTGCTGGTTTGCCGGCCTGTTCTACCTGCCGCGAATTCTGGTCTACTTCGCCGCCAGCAAGGACGCCGCAACCCGCGCCCAGCTCGCAATCATGGCGCGCAAGCTGTATCGCTTCGTGACCCCGTTCATGCTGCTCACCATCGCCTTTGGCATCGCCCTGATCGCCACCAACCCGGGGTACTACCTGACCTCGCTCTGGCTGTGGGTGAAAATCGCCGCCGTCGCGGTGCTGGTAGGCTACCACATCCAGTGCGGTCGCTTTGTGCGCGCGGCAAACGCTGACCACAATCGCCACGGCCACGTTTTCTATCGGTTTTTCAATGAGATACCGGTACTGTTCCTGTTTGCAATCATCATCCTCGCAGTCGTCAGGCCCCTTTGACGCAAGTGGGGCTACTCTGGCTATACTGCCCGGTCACGACATGATCGGACGTGGCAACGCCTGCCGCCTGCAGCACCCGCACTACACCAGGATAGGACAACATGAGTACATCTGAGCAGCTATTCGAGCGCGCCCGCCAACATATTCCCGGCGGGGTCAACTCCCCGGTTCGCGCCTTCAAGGCCGTGGGCGGCACCCCGGTCTTTGTGGAGCGCGCGGACGGCGCCTGGTTTTATGACTGTGAGGGCAAACGCTACATCGACTACGTGCTGTCCTGGGGGCCGATGCTGATGGGCCACAATCACCCCCATGTGCGCGAGGCGGTCATTCGCCAGTGCGAGAAGGGGCTGAGCTTCGGCGCTCCGACGGAGCTGGAAATCCAGCTGGCGGACCGGATCTGCGAGATCATGCCGGGGATGGACCTGGTGCGGATGGTGAATTCAGGCACCGAAGCCACCATGAGCGCCATCCGTCTGGCCCGCGGCTGCACCGGTCGCGACACCATCGTCAAGTTCGAGGGCTGCTACCACGGCCACTCCGACTCCCTGCTGGTGAAAGCCGGCTCCGGCGCCCTGACCCTGGGCGTACCCAGTTCACCCGGGGTGCCCGCCGCACTCGCCGACCACACCATGACCCTCACCTACAACGACAGCGAGGATCTGCGCCGCGCCTTTGCCGAGCACGGTGACTCCATCGCCTGCGTGATTGTCGAGCCGGTCGCCGGCAACATGAACTGTATTCCGCCACAACCGGGCTTCCTGGAAACCATGCGCGAATTGTGCAGCAAGCACGGCGCCGTGCTGATCCTGGACGAGGTGATGACCGGCTTCCGCTTCGGCCTGCAGGGTGCCCAGGGGTACTACGGGATCGAGGCCGACCTGACCTGCCTGGGCAAGGTCATCGGTGGCGGCATGCCGGTCGGGGCCTTTGGCGGCAAGCGCGAGTTCATGGATCAGATCGCGCCACTGGGCCCGGTCTACCAGGCCGGCACCCTGTCCGGCAACCCGATCGCGATGGCCGCCGGGCTCGCCACGATGGAAGTGATCTCGGCGCCGGGCTTCTACGAGCCGGTCTTCGCCCGCACCAGCCAGCTCTGCGAGGGGCTGGAACAGGCCGCGGCTGCCGCGGGAGTCCCCTTCACCACCAATCACGCCGGCACCATGTTTGGCGGCTTCTTTACTGACGCGGCGACAGTCAGCAATTACAGTCAGGTCATGGCCTGCGACACGCCTGCGTTCAACCGCTTTTTCCATGCCATGCTGGACGCCGGTGTCTACCTCGCGCCCGCCTCCTACGAGGCCGGATTCATGTCGGCCGCCCACACCGATGCCGATATTGCTGCGACCGTGGACGCCGCCCGCGCCGCGTTCGCCAGCCTCTGACTGGAGACCGAAATCATGTTCCAGAGCCCGCGCGGTCCCTTCCCCCACACCCGCATGCGTCGCTTGAGGGCGCAGGAATTCTCCCGGAGCCTGGTCCGGGAGAACATGCTCACTCCCGCAGACTTCATCTTCCCGGTATTCGTGCTGGAAGGCAGCAACCAGCGTGAAGCCATCGCCTCCATGCCCGGCATCGAACGGCTCAGCATTGACCTGCTGGTGGCCCAGGCCCGGGAAGCACAGAATCTCGGTGTGCCGGCCCTGGCCCTGTTCCCGGTGGTCCCCGGCAAGAAAAAAAGCCTGCGCGCCGAGGAGGCCTGGAACCCGGAAGGCCTGGTGCAGCGGGCAGTGAAGTCACTGAAAGATGCCCTGCCGGAGCTCGGGGTGATCACCGATGTTGCGCTCGACCCCTACACCACCCACGGCCAGGACGGCATCATCGACGACAGCGGCTATGTCCTGAACGACGTCACCAGCGACGCCCTGGTACAGCAGGCACTCTCACACGCGGATGCCGGGGCGGACGTGGTCGCCCCCTCGGACATGATGGACGGCCGTATCGGCGCCATCCGCACCACGCTGGAGAAACACAGCCATCACAACACCCTGATCATGGCCTACGCCGCCAAGTATGCCTCCAGCTACTACGGACCGTTCCGCGATGCGGTAGGCTCCGCCGGCAACATCAAGGGCGGCAACAAGCACAGCTACCAGATGGACCCGGCCAACAGCGACGAAGCCCTCCACGAATGCGCGCTGGACCTGGCCGAGGGCGCGGACATGATCATGGTGAAACCGGGCATGCCCTACCTGGATATCGTCAGGCGCGTAAAGAACGAGTTGCAGGCCCCCACCTTTGCCTATCAGGTCAGCGGCGAGTACGCGATGCACATGGCCGCGTTTGAGCAGGGCTGGCTGGCCCATGAGCCGGTCATGCTGGAATCGCTGCTGGCCTTCAAGCGCGCAGGCTGCGACGGCATTCTCACCTATTTTGCGCTGCAGGCAGCGCGGGCACTGCAGTAGGGGCGTTCCCGTGACTGGCTGGCAGCGAACGTCGCTCACCCTCGCCAGTGCCGCCCTGGCGCTGCTTGGGACACTGGCCCAGGGCGCGCCGGAAGAGGAGTGCAGCTGTCTCTGGCAGGGCAGCTTCGCCGAGGTCGAGGCGCAGACTGACCTGGTCGCCGCAGTTACCGTGCTGGGGGGCAAGGGCAACTCCCTGGACGTCACCGTGGACCGCATCCTGCGCGGCCGCGAATTCAATGAGAAAGTGCGCCTCTGGCTCAAGGCAAGGGACTACTGCCGGCCGGATGCAGAAGGGTTCCCGGTCGGTACGCGCTGGGTCATGGCCCTGTACCGTATCGCCGAGGAGGTGCCCGGCGGCTTCGATCCGGATACACCCAACATCAGCTACGGGCGCATCGGCGACTACCGCCTGTCCAGTTGCGGCGGCTACTGGCTTGAACTCCATGAAGACCGGGTGACCGGCAACCTGGTCAACGCCCCGCGCTGGGAGCGGGCACCGAAAATGACCCCGGTACTGCTGGATCTGCTGGCGGCCTATACCCGTGGCGATGTGACCAGCGAGGCCCTGCTGGAGGCAAGCCGCGAAGACCCCGCCCTGCGCGAGTTGATGCTGGACACCAGGGAATTCCTGCGCCAGGTGCGCTGAACCAGCACCAGCTCAGCGCCGCCAGCTGCGGCGGCGCTGATCGGTGCCTTCGACCAGATCCATCAGCTCATCCAGCATGGCCAGCGACAAGCCCCAGATGCGGTAGTGGCGGTAGAGATAGCAGGGCATCTTCAGGGTCAGGCGGTTGCGTCGCCAGCGCATCGTTTCGCGGTTGGCGTTGTCCAGCAGGAATTCCAGGGGCACCCAGACCACTTCCGCAACCTCGTAGTTGATGCGGAATTTGGCGGGGCGGTCCATGCGAAATACAAAGGGACTGACCGCCATGCCAAAGGTACCGCGATGGGGCCGGGCGTTGATGTCCGAGAGGCGCCCGATGCAGTGAGCCTGGCGCTCCAGGTCCAGCCCCACCTCTTCGCGGGTCTCGCGCAGGGCGACCGCGTAGCCGTGGGCATCGCCGGGGTCCATGCGCCCGCCCGGAAAAGCCATGTGACCCGACCAGGGATCACCCTCCCTTTCTGCGCGCTTGATCATTAGAATATGCAGTTCACCTTCCCGCACCTGCAGAATCAGCGCCACTGCCGAGCGCTTCATCAACGGTCGCAGCCAGGGCCTGGCCGGCCGGTGGGTCGCCAGGCGGGTTTCCAGCATTTGCAGGGATACAGGCACTGGGGCTTTCCTGTCAGGGTGGGCGTCGATTATAGGATTTAACCATGACCAACGACCAGACCATGCTCAGCCTGCAGGCTGTCAACCTCGTGTACCGCTCCAAACCCGCGCTGCGGCAGCTGGACTGGGAACTGCGAGCTGGCCAGCACTGGGCCTGCGTCGGGCCCAACGGTGCCGGCAAGACCAGCCTGGCGCGGGTGCTCAGCCACCAGGCCAGCCACTTTTCCGGGGACTACCACAGCTCTTCTGCCCTGGAGCAGGAGGGCATCGCCTATGTCTGCTTTGAGCAGGCCCAGGCCCTCTGTGCCCGTGATCGCAAGCTCGATGACTCCGAGTACCGGGCAGACGCATCGGACCCCGGCACCCGGGTCCGCGACGCCATTCTCGGCGGACGCGAGCCGGATCAGCGCTTTGACGACTGGGTCAACAGGCTGCGACTGGGCCACATTCTGGACCGGGGCCTGCGCTTTATCTCCACCGGTGAAATGCGCAAGACCCTGCTGGTGCGGGCGCTGCTCAGCCAGCCGGCACTGTTGATCCTCGACAGTCCGCTGGACGGCCTGGACCGCGCCAGCCAGCAGGCCATGCAGGAGGCCATCGACGAATTGCTGGCGGGCGAACGCAGCCTGCTGTTGTTGTGCCGGCAACTGGAGGACATTCCCGCTGGCGTCAGCCACCTGCTGGTACTCGACGAGGGCCGGGTGTTGTGCAGGGGGGAGCGCGAGACAGTACTCGCGCGCAGCGATGTGCAGGCCCTGATGCAGCCACCCCTGCCAACGCTGGGTGCCCTGCCGGCCCCGGCGCCCCGCAACTACAACATTCCCGAGGGGCCGCTACTGGACCTGCGCAATGTCAGTGTGACCTACGGCGATCTGCAGGTCCTGCGCGACCTGGACTGGTGCCTGGATCGGGGCCAGCACTGCTGCGTGTCCGGGCCCAATGGCTGCGGCAAGACCACCCTGCTGAGCCTGATTACCGGCGACAACCACAAGGCCTACGGCCAGGATATTACCCTGTTCGGGCGCAAACGCGGCAGTGGCGAGAGCATCTGGGAGATCAAGCAGAAATATGGCCAGCTGGATACCCAACTGCAGCTGAATTTCGCCCGCAACATGAAAGTGGTGGAAGTGGTGGTATCGGGTTTCTTTGACAGTGTCGGCCTGTTCGACGACTGGGGTGATGTCCAGCGCCGCAGCGCCGAGCAGTGGCTGGCGGCGCTGGGTCTCGGGGCCTGCGCCCGGGACAATTTCGACACTCTGTCATTCGGCCTGCAGCGCATGGTGCTGCTGGCCCGGGCGATGGTGAAGTCGCCGCTCATTCTGCTTCTGGACGAGCCCACCCTGGGCCTGGACGGCGCTCACCGCAAACTGCTGCTGCAGGCGGTAGACCACATTGCCGCCAACAGCGACACCCAGGTCATTTTTGTCAGCCACTCCGCCGGCGACAATCCCGCCTGTATCAACCAGCAGCTGCGCTTCGAACCCGACAGCGACGGCTTTCGGGTGGTCTGTGAAAACCGCTAGCGCGGCTCTGCGCTAACGCGCGAGTGCGCGCAGGGACGCGCACTCGCGCTCATCGCGGCAATACAGGGTGCCGCGAGACGCCGTATCACGTGCTTTCTCGGTCTGGCCCTGGGCGGCATAGACACGCGCCAGCCGCAGGTAGACCTGGGCACTGTTGGGATCAATGCGCTGGGCCCGCTCCAGCAGCGCCAGCGCCTGTTCATAGTCGCCCTGCGCGGATGCAGCCTGCGCCTTGTCCAGCAGACCGGCGGCGGCAGACGTGACCCCGGGATCGGTCGCCGGTGGCAGCGGCGCGGACGGAGGCGGCGCCGGTTCTCGCGGGTCGGGAATGACTTCTCCCGGAACCGGCCGGGTTTCGACCGGCGCACGCTCACCGCCGGGCATGGTGTAGACCGAGCACCCCGCCAGCCCCAGGGCTAGGCCCAGCAGCAGGCTGCGCTTGAACATGAGCGTCATTTGCATCAGTTATCACCCCTGAACAGGGACTGGAACCAGTCCCGGATAGTGCCCGACTTCTCCCTGCCGGTGCAATTGCTGCGCTGGCGCGGTTCGGAACCGGTCACGAAGGGCATCAGCCGGGCGCCGGGGCAACCCTCGCCGGTGAGGTAACCGGTACCGCTGTCGATCCAGTGCGGCTGCATGTCCTCCGGCATCCGGTAGGCCAGCGAACGCTGGCTGGCGTTGGCCATGAAGTGGGCCCAGACCTTGAGCGCCCCGCTACTGCCGGTGAGGCCGGTACCGCCGTTGTCGTCGCGACCAATCCAGGTTACCGCCAGCAGGTCGCCGGAAAAGCCGGCAAACCAGGAATCGCGACCATCGTTGGTGGTGCCGGTCTTGCCGGCGGCCTGGAAGTTGTTGTCCAGATAGGCATAGGCGCCGCGTCCGGTACCCTCGCGCAGCACTTCGCGCAGGGCATAGTGCAGCAGGTGCATCGCCTGCAGACTGACCGTACGGTCATATTCCAGTGGGTAGCGGCGCAGGGGCTTGCCATCGGCGTCGACGATATCGCGGATGCTGCGCAGGGGCATGCGGAAGCCGCCGGCGGCGATGCTCTGGTACATGGCCGCCATGTCCATGGGCGAGTACGCGCCGGCGCCGAGGGTCAGTGCCGGCACCTCCGGGATGGGACCTTCGATACCGAGACGGCGCAGCATGTCCACCACGCTGTCGATGCCGATATCCAGTCCCAGCCGGGCGGTGGCGAGGTTGTAGGAATTGGACAGGGCCCGGTGCAGCAGCACTTCGCCGTGGGCCTGGCGGTCGAAGTTGCGCGGCTCCCAGACTTCACCGCGAGGACCCGGGACCTGCAGTGGCGTGTCTGCAAGCGGCGTAGCCAGGGTGTAGCGCCGGGGCTGTTCGAGGGCCGCCAGATACACCGCGGGCTTGAGCAGGGAGCCGGCAGGACGCTGGGCATCCAGGGCCCGGTTGAAACCCGCGTAGCGCACCTGGCGACCGCCCACCAGCGCCGCCACTTCGCCACTGTCGAAGCGGGTAACGACAGAGGCTGTCTGCAACTCGCCGGAGGCATCAAGCTGCTTCAGAATGGCGGTACTGCTGTGCTCGATCTGGCGCTGGATCAGTGGATCGAAGCTGGTGAAAATACTGAGCCCCATGGTGGTCAGGTCCTCGTCGCGATACTCCAGCCGCAGCTGGCGCCGGACCAGGTCGAGAAAGGCGGGAAAGGTGTCGCGTATACCCTGGCGGTTATTGAGATCCAGCGGCATGTTGCGGGCGACGGTCGCCTGCTCGGCAGACACCAGCGCCTGTTCCACCATCACATCCAGAACCAGATTGCGGCGCTCGCGGGCCCGCTCGGGATTCCGCAGGGGGTTGTACAGGGAGGGTCCCTTGACCATGCCCACCAGCAGCGCCTGCTGGTGCAGCCCCAGCTGCTCCAGCGGCCGGTCGAAGTAGTGGCGCGCGGCCAGCGCGAAACCATGGATGGCGCGCGGCCCTTCCTGGCCGAGGTAGACCTCGTTGATATAGCTCTCGAGAATCTGCTCCTTGCTGAAGTGCAACTCCAGCAGCACCGCCATCAACAGCTCGGTCACCTTGCGGACAATGGTGCGCTCGGGGGTGAGATAGTAGTTCTTCACCAACTGCTGGGTGATGGTGCTGCCGCCGGCGACTACCTGACCGGAGCGCAGATTGCTGATCGCCGCGCGCAGAATACCGGTGAGCGAGAAGCCCCAGTGCTGGTAGAAACGCTGGTCCTCCACCGCGAGCAGGGTCGCCAGCAGGCTTTCCGGCACATCCTCGAGGCGCACCAGGATCCGGTCTTCACCGTGCTGGGGATAAATGCCGCCAATCTGCACCGGGTCCAGACGCATCAGATCAATGGCGCCACTATTGCCGGTCAGTGACTGCAGGCGCTCGCCCGCCACGGCCAGGCGCACCCGCCGGGGCGGTTCGCGTTCGCCGGGAAAATCGAAGCCGCGGGTATAGAGTTCAAAGCGGTTGCCGGCGCGCGCCACTTCGCCGGGGCGGCGCGGGGTGCTGACCTTGCGGTAACCGAGGATCTCGAGCTCCCAGGCCAGGTCATCCGCCGACAGGGTGGCACCCGGAAACAGCTCCAGCGGGCGGGCGTACACCTTGGCCGGTATCTCCCACATCTTGTCGGTGAAAGTCGCCGTTATGCGGACGTCGAGATACACCATGAACAGCACCCCCGCGACCGCGAGGGCAAGGAACAGCTTCAGGAAAGGTCGACGGGTTCTGGCCATGGTCTCGCAGTTTACAGCACACCCGGTTGCAATGGGTCGGGGGGCAGGGATAATAGCGCGCTGACCACGGGAGTACGAACCGAGAATGAAAAAATACGCAATTTACGGCATGGGTGCCGCCCTCGTCGACACCGAAATCCAGGTACAGGATGATGAACTCGTCGGCATGGGCGTGGACAAGGGCCTGATGACCCTGGTAGACGAGGCCCGCCAGGCGGAGCTTCTCCAGCAGCTGCAGGGCCACCTGGTGAAAGCCAGCCACGCCAGCGGCGGCAGTGCCGGCAACTCCATGATTGCCGCCGCACAATTTGGCGCTCCCACCTTCATGAGCTGCAAGGTCGCGGACGACGACGATGGCACCATTTATGTCCGCGACCTGGAGGCCGCCGGCGTCGACCACAGCATGGCCCGGGGCCGCCCGGCGGGTACCACCGGCAAATGCCTGGTACTGATTTCCCCGGACGCGGAACGCAGCATGAACACGTTTCTCGGTGTCAGCGAAACCCTGTCCGTCGAGCAGCTGGATCCCGCCGCGCTGGCCGCATCCGAGTATCTTTACATAGAGGGCTACCTGGTCACCTCGGATACCGGCCGCGCCGCGGCGATCCGCGCCCGCGAGCTGGCGGAGGCCGCCGGGGTAAAGACCTCACTCAGCTTCTCGGACCCGGGCATGGTCGAGTACTTTCGCGAGGGCTTGCAGGCGATCATTGGCAGGCAACTGGACCTGGTGTTCTGCAACCGCGACGAGGCCCTGTGCTGGGGTCGTACGGACCGCCTGGACGTCGCCATCGAACGGCTGAAACCGGTCGCCCGCAGCTTTGTCATTACCTGTGGTGCCGAGGGCGCGATCACCTGGGACGGCGAACGGCGGGAGGATATTCCGCCCCACCGGGTGCAGGCGGTGGACAGCAACGGTGCCGGCGACATGTTTGCCGGCGCCTTCCTGTACGCCCTCGGTCGCGGTGAGGACCACGCCACCGCCGGCCGCTTCGCCAGCCTCGCTGCCGGGCGCGTGGTCGCCAATTTCGGCCCGCGCCTGCCGGCGGCGGACTACCCGGCACTGCGGGCGGAGTTCTTCGGCGACTGACACTCCTGCCATGTCACTGTGACATGGCGCTCGCTCAGAACAGATCGATCTGGCGCCCGGTTACCGCGCTGAAGGAGGTCCCCAGCAACCCGAGGATACCGTCCGCCACGGGCTCCAATTGCCGCTCGACATAGTGTTCGTGATCCAGCGGCGAGCGCGGTGCGGCGGCCGGCTCCGGTCCCGCGATGGTCATCACGTACTCCACCCAGTCGCCGCGGCGCGGCAGCGGCAACCCCTGCTCCGGGTAGCGGCGCGCAGCCTGCACGTGGGGCGGCACATTGCGCCGGTAGTCATCCAGGCGGCGGCGCAGGCGCTTGCGGTACACCAGGCCTGAGTCGTGGCGACCCGCCAGCAAACCGGCGGTTGTCTCGCGCACATAGTCGTCCCAGGGCTGGTCCAGAAATATCCGCCGGTACAGCTCCTCCTGGAAATCCCGCGCCAGCCGGGTCCAGTCGCTGCGCACGTTCTCCAGACCCTTGAACACCAGACGCTGCGCGTCGCCGCTGCCAACAAGACCCGCGTAACGCTTCTTGCTGCCTTTTTCGGAGCCGCGGATGGTAGGCATCAGGAAACGCCGGTAGTGGGTTTCGAACTCCAGCTCCAGCGCGCTGGCCAGGCCGAACTCCTGCTGCAGGTGCTGCTGCCACCAGCTGTTCAGGTCCGCCTGCAGCATCCGGCCCGCCTGCTCTGCCCCGGCGTCGCTGTGCGCCTCGGCGATCCAGACAAACACGGAGTCGGTATCGCCATAGATGACCCGGTGGCCACTGGCCTCGATACGCTCGCGCGTGCGCAACAGGATTTCGTGGCCGCGGCGGGTGATGCTGCTGGCCAGACGAGCGTCGAAGAAGCGGCAACCGGGGCTGCCGAGCACGCCGTAGAAGGAATTCATGATGATCTTGATCGCCTGCGACAACGGCGCATCCGCCGCCGCCTTGGCCGCGTCCCGTTGCTCCCAGAGGGATGTAATCAGGGCTGGCAGAATATGGCCACTGCGAGCGAAACGGGCGCCCGCGAAGCCCGGTACCGTGTCGCCCTCTGCCAACTCTCCGTGCAGGGCCAGGGCCAGCCCCAGCGGATCGACGGCGAAGGTACGGATAATGCTGGGATACAGGCTCTTGAAGTCCAGCACCAGCACGTGGTCATACAGACCTGGCTGGGAGTCGAGCACGAAGCCGCCGGGACTCGCGCTGTGATCGCTGCTGGCGTTGGGCGCGACGAAGCCCGCACGGTGCAGGCGCGGTAGATAAAGGTTGTCGAAAGAGGCTACCGAGCCACCGAGGCGGTCCGGGTTGAGCCCGGTGATGACACTGCGGGCCAGGGCAAACTCCAGCAGGCGGGTCTGGGCAAAGATCCTCGATACCAGTTCGCAGTCACGCAGGTTGTAGGCTGCCAGCCGCGCCTTGTCCTCCCGGAACAGACGGCCGATTTCCTCGCCGCGGTCATTGCCATGCAGCAGCTTGCCCTCGCCCAGCAGTTCCCGCGCCACCGCTTCCAGCGAAAAGCTCTCGAAGCGATAGAACGCGGCCCGCAACAATTCGATGCCGTCCAGCAGCAGGCGCCCGGGTACCCGGGCCGTTCGGCGCTCGCCGTCATCGTCCAGTTCCCGCCACTGCACCGGGGCGCCGCCACGACCCAGACACAGGGGCACGCCCAGGCTGTCCGCCAGCCGCTGCAGGTACCAGGTGTCGAAATTGACCACGTTCCAGCCCACCAGCACGTCCGGGTCGCAGTCGGCGACAAACTCCAGAAAGGCCTGCAGCAGGGCCTGCTGCGAGGGCAACGACACCACGTACTCGCCGGCCGCACCTCCGACGGCCACACCTCCGCCGGCCACAGCCTCGCCCAGCATGAACACCTTGCGGACTTCACCATCCGGGGCGGTAGCGTGAACTGCAATGGAGTAGAGCTGCAGCCCCTCCATCGCGGTCTCGATATCGAAGGAGACCTGCCTGAGGGCCGGGCGCAGGGTCGCCGGGCGCAGCGCCACCTCACGCATCCGGGTAAAACTGCCGCTGCTGGCGGCAATGCCGGCGACACAGGCGCCACCGGCAATGAAGCGCTCCATGAGGAAGCGATCCGCGGGGTTGATATCCGCCTCCAGCGGCTCGGCGCCGCGCGCGCTGAGCTGGTCCGCCAGCTGCCTGGACTGGCGATAGCTGCGACTGTACACAGCCACGACCGGTTGCAGAAGGAAATTGCGCAGGGCCACGGGCGCCACCTCGACACCGGCCTGCAGGGCCAGCAGTCCCCGGTGCTGCTCTGCCGCATCCGCGGCGAGAAAGAACACGCTGCGCTCGCCGCTGATTAGCACCTGCAGGGGGCCGCTTGCGCTGGCAAACCACAGCTCCAGTTCGATGCCCGACGCGGTATCCCGCCACTGGCGGGTGAGCAGGAAACCCTCGCGCTGCACCCGTGAAGGCGGGTTCTGCGCGGGCGTGCTAGGCACGGTCGACCGGGTGGCTTAAGCTATGAACCTCGACCATACCATTAATCGTGCCCCATATTTTCCGGAAGATCATCATGACCAAGCCTTTTATCAAACAGGACCCCCTCTACAAGCTGCTGCGCAACGAGGACATCAAGGGCTTCAACGAACAGCGTGACAAACTGGATACCAGCGAACTGAAAAGCGGCGATTACCGCGGCCGGGACCTGCGCAACATGAATGCCCGCGGCCTGGACTTCAGCAATTCCTACTTCCGCAATGCAGACCTTAGCGGGATCGATTTTCGCGAAACCAATCTGGAGGGCGCCAGCCTGCTGGACGCCAAGCTCTCGGGAACCTACTTCCCCGAGGCCATCAGCGCCACCGAGATCCGGCTGTCGCTGGATACCGGCACCCGCCTGCGCTACGACCGCAGGTAGCTGCTTCAGCCCTGCGACAGCAGATCGCGCAGGTCAATCATCGCCGAGTTCGCCCGGCTGATGTAGGACGCCATCACCAGCGAGTGGTTGGCGAGCAGGCCCAGGCCGCTGCCGTTGAGAATGACAGGGCTCCACACGGTATCCTGGGTCGCCTCCAGTTCACGGATGATTTGCTGCAGGCTCACCTGGGCGTTTTTATTGGCCAGCACCTCGGCAAAGTCCACTTCCACTGCCTTGAGGAAGTGAATAAGCGCCCAGGCGGTGCCGCGCGCCTCGAAGAACACGTCATCGATTTCCGCCCAGGGCGTACGCACCTCGAGCTCGGCCGGTGCCGGGGTGGATTGGCTGGCACTGTCATCGCCAGCCAGGTCCGTATTCAGGCGGCGCTGGCCGACACTGGCACTCAGACGCTGGGACAGGCTGCCCAGGCGCGAGCTGACCGTGGACAACCAGTAGCGCAGGTTATCTGCCCGCGCATAGAACTGGGCATCGCTTTCATCGGTATCCGCCAGCCGCTGCAGATAGCTGCGCAGGAGTTTGACGCCTTCGCCGTACTGGCTCTCGGTCGCCGGCAGGATCCAGCTGTCGGAATTGAAATTGAACTTCGGTTCGGCCAGGGCCAGATCCGGGTCTTCCCGCGACTGGGACTGGGAGCGACTGAACACTTCGCGCATGGCCCGGGCCAGGTCACGGGACTGGATCAGCACCCCGAACTCCCAGTTGGGGACGTTGTCCAGCCAGACGCCGGGCGGGAACACATCGTTCGACAGGTAGCCACCGCGCTTTTCCAGCAGGGTTTCCATGGCGCCAATCAGGGCCGCCGTGGTGGTCGAGCCGGTAGCGATACGGGCGCCGTCCTCGGCCGCATAGGTCCTGGCCTTTTCGCTGACGTCAAAGGGGGCCGGCGTGACACTCCAGTACATGCCGACCAGCAGCGCCAACAGAAGATACAAGCCGGCAATCACCAGCAGCCCGTAGGCCCAGCCCTTCTGCGGCAGGTAATCATCGCGCCAGCGGGCGAGGGTGCCCCTGAATCCTGTCATATTCGCATTCCTTCCGTGGCCACAGGCCAACGGTGTCGATTAATGGTGATGCTGGTGTTCGCGGTCCGGGCTGGCCTGTCCGCGCCGGGTTTCGGCTTCGGTGCACACGGGCGCGCCATTGATCTCCAGGCACAGCTTGAGCACCTCGCCCGCGGCGGGCATTCTTTCCAGATCCAGCAGCATCAGATGCAGCCCACCCGGGGCAAAGGCAACGGCCTCGCCCGCGGGCACTGTGACCGACTCCTGTTGCCGCATGCGCAGCATGCCGTCGACCTCCACCGTATCATGCAGCTCAAGCCGGCCCGCCAGCGCGGCAGCGCCGCCCGTGATCACCAGCGGCTCCGGCCCCGGATTGCGAACAGTCACATAGGCTGCCGTATTGGCCTGGGTTGGCGGCAGCGCACGCACCCAGGCATCCTCGAGTACGGCTTCTTGCCCCTGCGCTGCCAACGCAGGGGACAGCGCCAGTACACAGCCCAGAACACATGACACCGGTTTCAGGACTTCCACGTTAGACTCTCCTTGCACACCATCGTGCCCGATAAAACTGCCCGCACCGCGGAAACTATCAGTAGCTCCCGGCGTCACAGTATACCATCGGCACCGGCACCGGACCCATCTCGAATTGGGCCGCTGCCGCGGCGCTGCTACAATGTACCGCGCAGCGGCCTGGCCGCAACAGCAAAAGGACTCTCCATGCGTTTTCTGTTTGCCAGCCTGCTCTTGCTCTGCAGCAGCCTGAGCCTGGCCCAGTTGCCCGCCAATGGCACTATCGCTGCTTTCAGCCAGCCGGATTTTCTGCCGGTGGAGCAAGCGTACAAGCTGGACATAGAAGCCCAGCCGTCCGGTGGGCTGCGACTGTACTGGCAGATCGCCGATACCTACTACCTGTACCAGCACGCTTTCGAGTTCTCCCTGCAGAGCGCCGGCACCCCTGTTCCCCTGACCGCCCAGTTGCCCGAGGCACTGGAGCGCCACGATGAATTCTTTGGCGACGTGCGCGTGTACTACCGGGATGCCGATGTCCGTTTGCAGGCAACCGATGTGCCCCGCTACGCCAGGCTGACAGTCAAATCCCAGGGCTGCGCCGACGCAGGTCTCTGCTATCCACCCCGCACCGAGATGTTTGATATCGATTTCGACAGCGGCAGCGTCAGTCCGGTGGCCCTGCCAACCAGGCAGACACCCGCGGCGGCCGAAGAACCCGCCGGTGCCGCACTGGGAAGCCTGCCTTACATGATGCTGCTGGCGTTCCTTGGCGGCACCATCCTCAACCTGATGCCCTGTGTTTTTCCGATTCTGTCCCTGAAAGTGCTGGGCTTCGCCAGCAGCGCCAGCCATGAACGACTGCGCCACAGCTGGCTGTACTCCGCGGGGGTCGTGTTGAGCTTCCTGGCGGTCGCCACCGTGCTGATCCTGCTGCAGCGGGCGGGGCAGGCGCTTGGCTGGGGCTTCCAGCTGCAGTCGCCGGGCTTTGTCATCGCCCTGGCCTACCTGTTCCTGATCATGGGTCTTTCCCTGTCCGGCATGCTGCAACTGGGGGGAGGCATGATGAACATCGGCAGCGGCCTCGCCGGCCGCCAGGGTGACAGTGGCAGCTTCTTTACCGGCGTGCTGGCGGTGGTGGTCGCCAGCCCCTGTACCGCACCCTTCATGGGCACCGCGCTGGGCTTCGCCATCACCCAGCCAGCCGCGGTGGCGCTGGCAGTATTCTTTGCCCTCGGTGCCGGCATGGCCGCACCGCTGTTGCTGTTGGGCTACAGTGCCCGGGCTCGCAACTGGCTGCCCCGTCCCGGCCCCTGGATGGAAACCCTGAAGCAGCTGCTCGCATTCCCCCTCTACGGCAGCGCAATCTGGCTGCTGTGGGTGGCCGGGCGCCAGACCGGCGTTGATACCATGGCCGCCGCGCTGAGCGGCGGCCTGCTGCTGGCGCTGGGCCTGTGGCTGTGGCAGGGCGCCCTGTGGCGCCGGGGGCTGGCACTGTCCTGCCTGGTGCTGGCGATCATGCTGGGCCTGTGGCGGTCGCCCATGGAGGCTGGCAGCAGCAGGTCTGTGGCCGGGGCGCAACCCTGGTCCGCGGCCACGGTTGCGGCGCTGCGCCAGGGTGGGCAACCGGTATTCGTCGACGTCACCGCGGACTGGTGCATCACCTGCATCGCCAACGAGCGTGCGGTACTGCACACCGCCGATATACGTGCGGCCTTTGCCGAGCGCGGCATGGTCTATCTGGTGGCCGACTGGACCAACTACGATGCCGACATCGCCGATTTCCTGCGCCAGCACGGTCGCACGGGCATACCACTTTATGTCATGTACCCCGCCAACCCCGCAGCGGAACCTGTGCTGCTGCCACAGATCCTGACCAAAGGGACGGTACTGCAGGTTCTGGACAGAATTGTGCCCAGAACTGGCGCGGTTGCTGTCAATTACTGATGTTTTTCCTGAAAATAGCCGCCTTTTCCGACATTATCCCGAAATCGCGGCGAAACAGCCCCTTGCGTGTCGCCATCGTCTGGAAAATGGATAAAATCGGCTAACTGGCGGCTAACAGACGCTATTTCCCAAAAATAACATTAGACATAGACAGCATCTGGCATTTGCGCGAGAATCCGCCCAATAAGGTCGAAATGAGCAACGGCGGGGAATCATGGCCACCATCCTGGTACTGCACGGTCCCAACCTGAATCTACTCGGTGAGCGCGAGCCGGATATCTACGGGCGGGTAACGCTTGCGGACATCAATCGCGACCTTGCCACCCTGGCTACCGAGCGGGGTCATCACCTGCTGGCAATGCAAAGCAACGCCGAATACGAACTGGTGGAGCGCATCCATGACGCCCGCCGCGAAGGCGTAAACTTCATCCTGATCAACCCCGCCGCATTTACCCACACCAGTGTTGCCCTGCGCGACGCCCTGGCCGCGGTCGCCATCCCGTTCATCGAGATACACTTGTCGAATACCCACGCCCGCGAGCCCTTCCGGCAGCATTCCTATTTCTCGGACCTGGCCCGCGGCGTGATCTGCGGCCTGGGCGCCCAGGGCTATGAACTTGGACTGCTGGCTGCAATCCGCGGCCTGGAACAGCCTTAACCGAAAACCAGAGAGAGCCCACTATGGACATTCGCAAAGTCAAGAAGCTGATCGAGTTGCTGGAGGAGTCCAACATCGATGAGATCGAGATCAAGGAAGGCGAGGAATCGGTGCGCATCAGCCGCAACAGCGCCCAGCCCCTGATGGCGGCGTACGCGCCTGCACCCGCCCCCGCTGCACCCGCACCTGCACCCGCACCCGCAGCAGCGGCGGCCCCCGCCCAGGCGGCAGAACCGGCCAGCAGTGGCAAGGTCATAACCTCACCCATGGTGGGGACGTTCTATCGCTCGCCCTCGCCGACTTCGCCGGCATTTGTTGAAGTGGGCCAGACCGTCAAGGTCGGCGATGTGCTCTGCATTGTTGAAGCCATGAAGATGATGAACCAGATCGAGGCCGACAAGGCCGGCACCATTGAGGCCATCCTGGTCGACAACGGCGAGCCAGTCGAGTTTGAGCAGCCCCTGTTCTCCATCGTTTGACACAGCCCCGGGCGCCCGTGCGCCGCAAGCAAAGGAACACACCATGGCCAAGCTGGAAAAGGTACTCATCGCCAATCGCGGTGAGATCGCCCTGCGCATTCTCCGGGCCTGCAAGGAGCTGGGCATCAAGACCGTCGCCGTCCACTCCAAGGCCGACCGGGAGCTGATGCACGTCCGTCTCGCTGACGAGTCGGTGTGTATCGGCCCCGCCGCCTCCACCGCCAGTTACCTCAATATCCCCGCCATTATCAGCGCGGCCGAGATCACCAATGCCACCGCCATCCACCCGGGTTATGGCTTCCTCGCGGAGAACGCTGACTTTGCCGAACAGGTAGAAAGGAGCGGCTTCGTCTTCATTGGCCCGCGCGCAGACACCATTCGCCTGATGGGGGACAAGGTCTCCGCCATCGAGGCGATGAAAAAGGCCGGCGTGCCCACGGTCCCCGGCTCTGACGGGCCCCTGACCGACGACGCCGAACTCACCCTGGAAGTGGCGCGCCGCATCGGTTATCCGGTGATCGTCAAGGCAGCCGCCGGTGGCGGTGGTCGCGGCATGCGGGTGGTCCACAACGAGGCCGCACTGCTGAACTCCGTGCAGCTCACCCAGGCCGAGGCCGCCGCGGCCTTTGGCTCCGGGGTGGTGTACCTGGAGAAATTCCTGCAGAAGCCGCGCCACGTGGAAGTGCAGATCATCGCCGACGGCCAGGGCAATGCCATCCACCTGGGTGATCGCGACTGCTCCCTGCAGCGCCGACACCAGAAAGTGCTGGAAGAGGCCCCGGCCCCGGGAGTGGATGAACATCTGCGGGCCCAGGTCGCCGAGGCCTGTGTCGCCGCCTGCATCGAGATCGGCTACCGCGGCGCCGGCACGTTCGAATTCCTGTATGAGGACGGCGGTTTCTACTTCATCGAGATGAACACCCGGGTCCAGGTCGAGCACCCGGTCACCGAAATGATTACCGGCATCGACATCGTCCGCGAGCAGCTATGCATCGCCAGCGGCATGCCGCTCTCCGTCCGCCAGCAGGACGTTGTGTTCCGGGGACACGCCTTCGAGTGCCGCATCAACGCCGAAGACCACCAGACCTTCATGCCCTCGCCGGGCAAGGTCACGACCTTCCACGCCCCGGGCGGCCCCGGGATCAGGGTGGACTCGCACCTCTATGACGGCTACACGGTGCCACCGTTCTACGACTCCCTGATCGCCAAGGTCATCAGCTATGGCGAGACCCGCGAGCGCGCGCTGGCGCGGATGCGCCAGGCCCTGGACGAACTGGTCATCGAGGGTATTCGCACCAACACCGCCCTGCACCGGGAACTGGTGATCGACCGCTCCTTCCAGGCCGGCGGAGTGAGCATTCACTATCTCGAAGGCAAGCTGGAAGACTGGGCCTGACGGTATGACCTCGTGAGCTGGCTGCAACTGCGGCTGGATACCAGCCCGGAACAGGTAGAACCGCTGGAGGCGCTGATGCTGGCTGCGGGCGCGGTGGCCGTTACCATGGAGGACAACGCCGACCAGCCGCTACTGGAACCGGGCGTCGGCGAGACTCCCCTGTGGCACCAGACCCGCCTCACCGGCCTCTTCAACGCGGACACCGACATGGACGCCGTACTGGCGCAGTTCCCCCGGGAGTTGCTCGACACCTGCAACCAGCGGGTGGAAATTCTCGAGGACAAGGACTGGGAGCGGGAGTGGATCTCCCACTACCAGCCCATGCGTTTTGGGGAACGGCTCTGGGTGTGCCCAAGCTGGCTGGACCCACCCGAACCCGGGGCAGTCAATCTGCTGCTGGACCCCGGCCTCGCCTTCGGAACCGGCACCCATCCGACTACGGCCCTGTGCCTGACCGAGCTGGACGGCATGTCCCTGGCCGGCTGCAAGGTCGTGGACTACGGCTGCGGCTCCGGGATTCTGGCGGTGGCCGCGCTGAAACTGGGGGCTGCCAGGGCCCTGGGCGTGGACAATGATCCCCAGGCCCTGGCCGCCAGCCGCGACAACTGCGCCCGCAACCACCTCCCCGTCAGTGCCCTGGACATTGCCCTGCCCGGGGCCGAGGCCATCGAGCCCTGGCGAAAGCAGGCGGACCTGGTGGTGGCGAACATCCTCGCCGGCCCGCTGATGGCGCTCTCCGGGACCCTGCTGGGCCTGCTGAAGCCCGGCGGCACACTGCTGCTGTCGGGGTTGCTGAACACGCAGGCGGCAGAGCTGACCGCGCACTACCGCGACCGCATTGAGCTGCGCGTGGTCGGCGAGCGCGAAGACTGGGTCTGCCTGCGCGGCACTCTGTCCTGAAGCAGTGGTGTCGTGAACCGACTGGTGAATTTTTAGCCACCACGCTTTAACCCCGGGGAGCGGTCGAGTATCATACGCGCCCTCTTGAAACGACCGCCGTGTGCACTCGCAATGCTGCAGATCGGGCCCTACAAACTGTCCAACCCCGTGGCTCTGGCGCCCATGGCGGGCGTGACCGACCTGCCCTTCCGGCAGCTCTGCGCCAGGCTGGGAGCCGGGCTGGCAGTGTCGGAAATGGTCAACGCCAACCCGCGCCTGCGCGACACCGCCAAGACCCTGCTGCGCACCCGCCACGACACCGGGATTGAACCCCGCTCGGTACAGATCGCCGGCAGCGACCCCGCGCAGATGGCCGCCGCTGCGCGCTACAATGTTGCGCTGGGTGCCCAGATCATCGACATCAACATGGGCTGTCCGGCAAAGAAGGTCTGCCGCAAGGCGGCGGGGTCCGCCCTGCTGGCCGATGAAGCGCTGGTGCAATCCATACTCGAAGCGGTGGTAGCGGCAGTGCCGGTTCCCGTTACCCTGAAGATCCGCACCGGCCCGACCCCGGCGGCGCGCAATGGTGCGAGTATCGCCCACATTGCCGAGGATGCCGGCATCGCCGCCCTGGCCGTACACGGCCGCACCCGGGCCTGCGCCTTCCGCGGCGAAGCCGAGTACGACACTATCGCCGCGATTGTCGCCGCCACGGACTTCCCGGTGTTCGCCAACGGTGATATCGACTCCGCGGAGAAGGCGGAGGCGGTACTGCGCCACACTGGCGCCGCCGGCGTCATGATCGGCCGCGCCGCCCAGGGCCGGCCCTGGCTTTGCGGCCAGATTGCCACCCGGCTGGCCACCGGGGTGACGCCGCCAGAGCCGCCGCTTGAACAGCAGCTGGCAATATTGCAGACCCATGTCAGTGCCCTGCACGCCTTTTACGGTGACTTCATGGGCCCGCGTATCGCCCGCAAGCATGTAGGCTGGTTCCTGCAACAGCACCCCGGGCTTGCAGCTCGCCGACAGGCTTTCAACAGCCTGACCGATGCCTGCGCACAACTGCGGATGATCGAACAACTGGACAGGCGCGACAGCGCAAAGGACATTGCCGCATGACCCGGCCCGTAATACCGCAACCACATCCAGCCACAGTGACCGCCATTGATGGCAGCGACACGCCCGGTCCGGTACCCGGCAGCCACCTGCACGATGCGGTCACCCGCGCCGTTCGCAATTACCTTGACGAACTGGACGGGCAGGACACTACGGGCTTCTACGAGCTGGTCCTCTCCCAGGTGGAAGCGCCCCTGCTGCGGGAAGTCATGCGCCACACCCGCAACAACCAGACCCGCGCCTCGCAGATGCTGGGACTCAACCGCGGCACCCTGCGCAAAAAACTCAAGCAATACAACCTTCTCTCCGACAAAAGCTGACAGGCAACCCCAAACCCATGACTGATTCCCATCCCGTAACCGTCAAGCGCGCGCTGCTCAGCGTTTCCGATAAAACCGGCCTGGTGGATTTCGCCACCGCCCTGCGCGAGCTGGGGGTGGAACTGCTGTCCACCGGCGGCACCTACCGCCTGCTGCAGGACAGCGGCCTCGAAGTGACCGAGGTAGCGGACTACACCGGCTTTCCGGAGATGATGGACGGCCGGGTAAAAACCCTGCACCCCAAGGTCCACGGTGGCATACTCGCCCGTCGCGGCCAGGATGACGCGATCATGGCCGAGCACGGAATAGCGCCCATCGACATGGTGGTGGTCAATCTGTACCCGTTTGCGGCAACGGTGGCAAAGCCGGACTGCACGCTGGAAGATGCCGTCGAGAATATCGACATTGGCGGGCCTACCATGGTCCGGGCCGCGGCCAAGAACCACCGCTGGGTGAATATCGTGGTCAACGCCGACGACTACCCGCAGATCATCGAGGAAATGCGCGCCCACGGCGGCGCCACAACCCTGGATACCCGTTTCAACCTGGCGATCAGGGCCTACGAACATACCGCAGCCTACGACGGTGCCATTGCCAATCATTTCGGCCGGCTGGTGGCAGGGGGCTCCGAGGCCTTCCCCCGCACTTTCAATACCCAGTTCCACAAGGTGCAGGAAATGCGCTACGGCGAGAACCCGCATCAGCACGCGGCCTTCTACACCGAAGCCCGGCCGGCCGAGGCGGGCATCGCCACGGCTCGCCAGCTGCAGGGCAAGGAGCTTTCCTACAACAATGTCGCCGATACCGATGCGGCGCTGGAGTGCGTGAAGAATTTCGCCGAGCCCGCCTGCGTCATCGTCAAGCATGCCAACCCCTGCGGCGTAGCGGTCGCCGGCAACTTGCTGGATGCCTACAACCTGGCATTCGCCACCGACCCAGAATCCGCGTTCGGCGGCATCATCGCCTTCAACCGCGAGCTGGACGCGGCCACTGCCCGGGCCATTGTCGAGCGCCAGTTCGTGGAAGTGATCATCGCCCCCAGCGTCAGCAACGAAGCACAGCAAGCGGTGGCGGCCAAGCAGAACGTGCGCCTGCTGGCCTGTGGCGAATGGGGCGTCAGCAGCCCGGCCCTGGACTACAAGCGGGTCAACGGCGGCCTGCTGGTGCAGGACCGCGACCTCGGCATGGTGACGGAAGCCGAGCTGAAAGTGGTCAGCAAGCTGCACCCCAGTGAACAGCAGATGCGCGACCTGCTGTTCGCCTGGAAAGTGGCCAAGTACGTCAAGTCCAATGCCATTGTCTACGCCAGCAACGGCCAGACCGTGGGCGTGGGTGCCGGCCAGATGAGCCGGATCAATTCCGCCCGCATCGCCGCAATCAAGGCTGAACATGCGGGGCTGGCCGTCAAAGGGTCGGTGATGGCCTCGGATGCCTTCTTCCCGTTCCGCGACGGTATCGACAGCGCCGGCCAGGCGGGCATCGCCGCGGTGATCCAGCCCGGCGGCTCCATCCGTGACGAGGAAGTGATTGCGGCGGCCGACGAACACGGCATGGCCATGGTCTTCACCGGCATGCGCCATTTCCGCCACTGAATCCGGGAGCAAAGATGAAGGTACTGATCATCGGCAGCGGTGGCCGCGAACACGCCCTGGCATGGAAGGCGGCGCAGGCTGCAGATGTGGAACAGGTCTATGTGGCACCGGGCAACGCCGGCACCGCTACCGAACCCGGCGTCCGCAACGTGGCCCTGGACACCATGGATTTTCCTGCCCTGGCGGCCTTCGCCGTGGAGCAGGGCATCGCCCTGACCATTGTCGGCCCGGAAGCGCCGCTGGTGGCGGGCGTGGTGGACTACTTCAGTGAGCGCGGACTGCGCTGCTTCGGTCCGCGCTCGGGAGCGGCCCAGCTGGAGGGTTCCAAGGCCTTCACCAAGGACTTTCTCGCCCGGCACCACATTCCCACCGGCGCCTACGGCAACTTTACCGAGCTGGAGCCGGCGCTGGCCTACCTGCGGGCGCAGGGCGCCCCGATTGTGGTCAAGGCCGACGGCCTGGCGGCGGGCAAGGGCGTGATTGTCGCCGAAACCCTGGCACAGGCGGAAGCCGCCGTGACTGACATGCTCGCCGGCAATGCCTTTGGCGAGGCCGGCTGCCGCGTGGTCATCGAGGAATTCCTCGAGGGCGAGGAGGCCAGCTTCATCGTCATGGTGGACGGCGAGCATGTGCTGCCCATGGCCACCAGCCAGGACCACAAGCGCATCGGCGATGGCGACACCGGCCCCAACACTGGCGGCATGGGCGCCTACTCACCGGCCCCGGTGGTAACCGCTGCGGTCCATCAGCGGGTCATGGATGAAATCATCCTGCCCACGGTCCGTGGCATGGCGGCCGAGGGCAACCCCTACACCGGGTTCCTGTACGCGGGGCTGATGATCTCGTCCAGTGGCGAGCCAAAAGTCATCGAGTACAACTGCCGCTTCGGTGACCCGGAAACCCAGCCCATCATGCTGCGCCTGCAGTCGGACCTGGTGGCGCTCTGCAACGCCGCCCTGGACGGCCAGCTTGAGCAGGTGAGTGCCGACTGGGACTCGCGCTGCGCCATCGGCGTGGTACTGGCCGCCGGCGGCTATCCCGGTGACTACGGCAAGGGTTTCCCGATCCAGGGCCTCGACAATGTGTCGTCGGACGGCGTGAAAGTATTCCATGCCGGCACCGCCCTGGAGGGTAGCACCGTCGTTACCAGTGGCGGCAGGGTACTCTGTGTGACCGCATTGGGGGCTGACATCGCCAGCGCCCAGCGCAGCTGCTACGAGGCCGCCGGGCAGATCAGCTGGGACGGGATGACCCTGCGCCGGGACATTGGTTGGCGCGCGCTGGCGCGCTATAGTTAGGGCCTGTGCCGCCACTGGATGCTACCGCGATGAGAGCCCGCCAACTGACACTGCTGGACCGCCTGCTCGCGGAAGCCGACACTGTGTTGCGCACGCTGCACAATCGCGGCCAGCCCGCCAGCCGCCCGTCCCCGGCGGAGGGCCACCGCGACAGCAGCTTCAGCGACAGCGAGCGGCGCCATATCGCCGGCCTGATGCGGGTCAACCACACCGGGGAAGTCTGCGCCCAGGCCCTGTACCAGGGCCAGGCACTGACCGCGAAGCTGCCCGATGTGCGCGAGGAGATGCGCGAGGCCGCGCGCGAGGAAGAGGATCACCTGGCCTGGTGCGCCGAGCGTCTGCGTGAGCTGGACAGCCGCCCCAGTCACCTGAACCCGGCCTGGTATGGCCTCTCCTTCCTGCTGGGTGCCGGCGCCGGCGCGATCGGTGACAAGTGGAGCCTGGGCTTCGTGGCTGCCACCGAAGAGCGGGTGTGCCGACACCTGAGAGATCACCTCAAGCAGTTACCCATCGATGACCGCAAGTCGCAGCTGATTCTGCAGCAGATGCTGGCGGATGAGGAGCGGCATGGAGAGAACGCCTTGGCCGCGGGCGGTGCCGACCTGCCGGCGCCGGTCAAGGAGCTGATGGGCGCGGTATCGAAACTGATGACCCGCAGCAGCTACTACCTGTAGGAGCCCACTGGCCCAGGCCACCTTCTCTGTCCGCTGCGCGGCCATTCACCTTGTGGCCCAGGCCACCCTCTCTGGCCGCTGCGCGGCCATTCACCTTGTCCGTGGGCGGTCGCCCAATCGCCCGCAGAGCGGGCTCCCACACCACCTGTAGGAGCGAGGTCTCCGCGCGATCGCTAAGGAAATTCAACGACCTCGAAGCTGTGACTCATCACCACCCCGGCAGCGCCCAGCATGATCGATGCCGAGCAGTATTTCTCCGCCGACAGCTCCACCGCCCGCTGCACCTGCTTTTCCTTCAGGTTCACGCCGGTAACCACGAAATGCAGGTGGATTCTGGTGAACACCGCCGGCACCGCGTCTGCGCGCTCGGCGGCGATCTCCACCCGGCAGTCCACCACCTGCTGGCGGGATTTCTGCAGCATCGCCATCACATCAAAGGACGCACAGCCGCCCACGCCCAGCAGCAGCATTTCCATCGGCCGTGGCCCCAGGTTGCGGCCGCCATGATCGGGCGGTCCGTCCATAACCACGCTGTGACCGCTACCGGATTCCCCCAGGAACATGGCGCCGTCTACCCACTTGACCGTTACCTGCATTGCCTTGCGCTCTCCAGCCTGACCAGGATCGCGAGCTTAGCATAGCGGTATGCGTTTTACTTGAGCTGAGCGTGCGGTACCATTGGCTACCGTCACAGCTTGCGGGCGAAAGGAAGACTGCTGAATGCTGAAGCCCCAGATAACCAGAAACATACCGAATGTGGAGAACTTTCTCCGTCATTGCAATCGCCAGGTATACCGCTCCAAGCATGTCATTCTCAGGGAGGGTGGGGACAGCGACTGTCTCTACCTGATCCTCGAGGGCTCGGTGTCGGTGATGGTGCAGGATGAAAATGACCCCGACCACCTGATGGTGGTGAGCTATCTGAATCCGGGCGATTTTTTTGGCGAGATGGGCCTGTTCGGCGCCACCGGGGAGGTGCGCAGCGCCATGGTTGTGGCGCGGGAACAATGCGAGGTCGCCGAGATCTCCTATGAGCGCTTTCACCAGCTGCGCAGCCAGTTCCCCGACATCCTGTTTGCCATCGCCAAGCAGATGGGTATCCGTCTGCGCCAGACCACCCGCAAACTGAAGGACCTGGCTTTTGTCGATGTCTCCGGACGCGTCGCCCACACCCTGCTGGATCTCTGCAAGCAACCCGATGCCATGACCCACCCCGACGGCATGCAAATCAAGATCACCCGTCAGGAGCTGGGCAAGATTGTCGGCTGCTCCCGGGAGATGGCGGGCCGGGTGCTGAAGACCCTGGAGGAAGAGGGGCTGGTCTCTGTTTCCGGCAAGACCATGGTGGTGCTGGGCACCCGGTAGGACCCGGGCCGCGGGCGGTCGCTGACCCAGGCCACCCTCTCTGGCCGCTGCGCGGCCATTCACCTTGCGGCCCAGGCCACCCTCTCTGTCCGCTGCGCGGCCATTCACCTTGTCCGCGGGCGATCGCGCAGGGACTGCGCTCCCACCGGGACTGCGCTCCCACCGGGACTGCGCTATGGGGACGGGAAGAACAGCTCCCGCAGGCGGTCGCCGGGCTCCGCAGCACGCATGAACGCCTCGCCGACAAGAAAGCTGAATACCCCGGCGTCGCGCATCAGCGCCACATCCCCGGGGGTGTGAATACCGCTCTCCGTGACCACCACCCGATCCGCCGGAATATGGGGCAACAGGCCGATGGTTGTCTGCAGTGACGTCTCGAAGCTGTGCAGGTCGCGGTTGTTGATGCCCAGCAGCGGTGTTGCCAGCTCCAGGGCGCGCTCCAGCTCACTGCGGTCATGCACCTCCACCAGCACATCGAGGCCATATTCGGCGGCGGCAGCCGCCAGCTCCCGCATCTGCCGATCATCCAGCGCGGCAGCGATCAACAGCACCGCATCGGCACCAATGGCCCTGGCCTCCACCACCTGCCAGGCATCGACAGTGAAATCCTTACGCAGCACCGGCAGCTCACAGGCCGCTCGCGCCTGCTGCAGATAGGCGTTCGCGCCCTGGAAAAAGTCCACATCGGTGAGCACGGAAAGACAGGTGGCGCCACCGCGCTGGTAGCTTTCCGCAATCTGCCCGGGCTGGAAATCCTCGCGAATCACCCCCTGGCTGGGCGACGCCTTCTTGACCTCGGCGATGACCGCCGGCCGGGATTGGGCCACCTGCTGCTGCAGCGCAGCGGCGAAGCCACGGGCCGCGGACTGCTCGCTGATGCGGGACTCCAGGTCCGCCAGCGACTGGCGTGCCCGACCCTCGGCAACCTCTTCCTGCTTGCGCGCGAGAATACGGCGCAGGATGGTGGATACCTCGCCCATCAGTCGTGCCCTCCGCTGCTCATCATCTGGGTGAAGCTGACAAACTCCTTGAGTTTCTCCATTGCCTGCCCGGTCGCAATCAGGTCCTCCGCCAGCGCGACGCCGTCGGCAATGGTGGCCGCCAGCCCGCTGACATAGATGGTGGCGCCGGCATTGAGCGCGATCATCGCCGCGGCCTTGCGCGCCAGCTCGCTGTCCTCGCGGCCCAGGGCAGCGCGGATCAGCGCGGCCGACTCGCTGGCACTGCCCACGGAGAGACCGTCAAGATCCTGCCGCTCAAGGCCGAAATCCTCCGGCGTGATCCGGTAGCTGGACACGGTACCGCGGACCAATTCGGCCACCTCGGTACTGCCACTGATGGTGACCTCGTCGAGACCGCCTTCGCCGTGCACCACCAGCACATGCTCGCTGCCCAGCACTTTCAGCACCTCGGCCAGCGGCTGGCACAGGGCCGGGTCGAAGACACCGACAAGCTGGCGCTTGACGCCGGCGGGGTTGGTCAGTGGCCCCAGCACGTTGAAGATGGTGCGCATGCCCAGCTCCCGGCGCGGGCCGACGGAGTGGCGCATCGCCGAGTGGTGCGCGGGGGCGAACATGAAGCCCATGCCCACGCTGTTGATGCTGCGGGCCACCTGGGCGGGGCTGAGGTCCATGGGCATACCCAGTTCCTGCAGCAGGTCGGAGCTGCCAGAGGTACTGGAAACCGAGCGGTTGCCATGCTTGGCCACCTGGGCGCCGGCCGCGGCCACGACAAAGGTGGCGGCGGTGGAGACATTGAACAGGTTGGCGCCGTCGCCGCCGGTACCCACCAGGTCCACCAGGTGCGGGCCCGACACCGCCACCGGCGTTGCCAGTTCGCGCATCACCTGGGCCGCACCGGCGATTTCGTCAATGGTCTCGCCCTTCATCCGCAGCGCCACCAGCAGGGCGCCGATCTGGGCGTCGGTGGCTCCGCCGGACATCACCGTGGTCATTACCGAAGCCATCTCGTCCTGGCTCAAGTCCTGCCTTGCCACCAGCCGCGCCAGTGCCTGTTGCATATCCATCAGCGCGTCTCCAGTTCCAGAAAATTACGCAGTAAATCGTGACCGTGGGCGGTGAGGATGGATTCCGGATGAAACTGCACCCCCTCCACCGCCAGCTCGCGATGCCGCAGGCCCATGATCTCATCCATGTCACCGTCCCCGGTTTCGGTCCAGGCGGTGATTTCCAGACAGTCCGGCAATCCCTCCGCTGCCACCACCAGGCTGTGGTAGCGGGTAGCCTCGAAGGGCTGACTCAGGCCCCGAAACACGCCCTGCCCGCGGTGGTGGATGAGGGAAGTCTTGCCGTGCATCACCTGCCGCGCGCGCACCACCTGCCCGCCGTAAACCTGGCCGATGCTCTGCATGCCCAGGCACACCCCCAGGATCGGCAGTTTGCCGGCGTACTCGGCAATCACCGCCATGGATATGCCTGCCTCATTGGGCGTACAGGGCCCCGGGGAAATGACGATGCGCTCCGGCGCCAGCGCCGGGATGTCGGCAACGGCGATTTCATCGTTGCGCACCACCTGCACTTCGGCCCCGAGTTCACCCAGATACTGCACGATATTCCAGGTGAAGGAGTCGTAGTTGTCGATCATGAGTATCTTGGACATAACTATCTCTGTGGGCGCAGGCTCGGCAGGTCGGGGTGGGCAGAGATGCCTGCTGAAACTTGCTGTCCCGCATCGGCGGCCAGGCACGGGTCATGGAGAAAAGGCCGGAATTATAGCATGCAGAGGCTGTTTACCGTCTACCGGACTCTAGCTTGCAAGCCCGGGCGACCGGGCCGGACGGGCTGGCTTCGCGGCTCTAGAGTCAGCCTGACATCCGCCAGTGCCCGCTCCAGCACCTGCCTGCCCCGTGTCACGGCTGCTCCAGCCCCGCCAGCACCATGGAGGCGGCGCGGAACATGGCCCGGGCCTTGTTGTGGGTTTCCTTCCACTCCAGCCGCGGCACCGAATCGGCTACCACGCCGGCGCCCACCTGCACATAGAGCTTGCCGCCCTTGATCACCGCGGTGCGGATGGCGATGGCGGTGTCCATCTCCCCGGCCCAGGAAATATAGCCCACGGCACCGCCATAGACCCCGCGCTTGACCGGTTCCAGCTCGTCGATGATCTCCATGGCACGGATCTTGGGCGCACCGCTCAGGGTGCCTGCCGGCAGGGTCGCGCGCAGCACGTCCATGGCCGACTTGCCCGCCTGCAGCTTGCCGCACACGTTGGAAACGATGTGCATGACGTGGGAGTAGCGCTCCACCGCCATCTGGTCCGACACCCGCACGGTCCCCGTCTCGGCGATGCGGCCAATGTCGTTGCGGCCGAGGTCGATCAGCATCAGGTGCTCGGCGATCTCCTTCGGGTCCGCCAGCAGTTCCGCCTCCAGGGCCAGGTCCTCGGCCTCGTTGTGGCCGCGGCGACGGGTGCCCGCCAGCGGCCGCACTGTCACTTCGCCCTGCTGCAGACGGGCGAGAATCTCCGGCGAAGAACCGACAATGTGGAAATCGTCCAGGTCCAGGTAGTACATGTAGGGCGAGGGATTGAGATTGCGCAGGGCGCGGTACAGGTTCAGCGGCGGCGCACTGAAGGGCACTTCCAGGCGCTGGGAAGGCACCACCTGCATGACGTCCCCCGCCAGCACGTAGTCCTTGATGCGGTTGACCACGTCGGCAAACTCCGGTTCGCTGAAATGGGAGCTGGCGCTGCCCTCCAGGGTACTGGAATCGGCGCCGTGGAGGGCCACCTCGGGCAGGGGCGGCATCGGCTCGCGCAGCTTGTCGGCCAGGGCCCGCAGGCGTGCCCGGGCCTGTGCCAGAGCCTCAGGCCGCGCCGGGTCGGCATTGACGATGATGCGGATGGTGCCGGACAGGTTGTCGAACACCAACACCTCTTCCGACAGCAGCAGCAGGATATCCGGATTGCCCAGCTCGTCCGGTGGCGCCCCGCCCTTCAACTTCGGCTCTACGTAGCGCACGCTGTCATAGCTAAAATAGCCCACCAGACCACCGTGGAAGACGGGCAGTTCCGGCTGCGGGGCCACCTGGAAGCGGCCCTGAAACGCCTCGACAAAGGCCAGGGGATCCTCGACCTCGTGGGACTCGGTGACCTCGCCATCGACCAGGATATCCACCTGGTAGTCATGCACCCGCAGCAGGGTGCGGCAGGGCAAGCCGATGATCGAGTAGCGGCCCCACTTCTCACCGCCCTGGACCGACTCGAAGAAGTAGGAAAACGGCCCTTCCGCCAGCTTGCGGTATGCACTGATGGGGGTTTCCAGGTCGGCGAGCACTTCCATGCTGACAGGGATGCGGTTGTAGCCCCGGGCCGCCTGGGCGGCGAACTCCTCTGGCTGCATCAGCTGCGGCCCACCCTGGCCAGGGCGTTGCGCATGTCGGCGATCACCGCGGCATAATCCGGCTGGTTGAAGATCGCGGAGCCGGCGACAAAGGTGTCCGCGCCCGCGGCGGCAACCTCCGCGATATTCTTCGGCGACACACCACCATCGACTTCCAGGCGGATGGGGTAACCGGAGGCATCGATCAGGGCTCGCGCCTCGCGCAGCTTGTCGAGGGTGGCGGGAATGAAGGACTGGCCGCCGAAGCCCGGGTTCACCGACATCAGCAGTACCACATCCACCTTGTCCATCACGTATTTGAGTGCATCCAGGCCGACATGGGGATTGAACACCAGGCCGCTCTTGCAGCCCGCCTCACGGATCATCTGCAGGGAGCGGTCAACGTGGGTGGAGGCGTCCGGATGGAAGGTGATCCAGCTGGCCCCGGCCTCGGCAAAGTCGCCGATCAGGCGGTCCACCGGGGACACCATCAGATGCACGTCGATGGGCCCAGTGACTCCATGCTTGCGCAGCGCCTTGCAGACCATGGGCCCGATGGTGAGGTTGGGGACGTAGTGATTGTCCATGACATCGAAGTGCACCACATCCGCGCCCGCTGCCAGCACCTGGTCGACTTCCTCGCCAAGGCGGGCGAAATCCGCCGACAGGATGGACGGTGCGATAAGGTAGTCGGTCACGGCGAAACTCCGGTAGTGGCAAAGGGGGCCATTCTAGCGGCTATGCATCCCGGCTTCATCTCGAAATTCCACCCCAGATATTGTAGGAGCCCGCTGGCCCAGGCCACCCTCTCTGTCCGCTGCGCGGCCATTCACCTTGTCCGCGGGCGATCGCGCACAGAGTGCGCTCCTACCTTTGCGGTGGGGAGGAGAGCCGGGCGTCCAGTTCCCGCAGTCGCTGCGGCGTGCCGACATCGGTCCAGGCGCCACCGAAATACTCGCCCGAAACCCGGCCCGCGGCGATGGCGGCATCCAGCAGCGGTCGCAGCGGCAGCTTGCCCGGGACCATGTCGGCGAAAAATCCCGCAGTGTAGACTCCGATACCGGCGTAGGTCAGTCCGCGCGTGCCAGCCGGGCGGGCGCTCAATCCGCCCCCCGCCGTGACGCAGAAGTCGCCGTCGGGATGCTGGGGCGGATTGTCGACCAGCACCAGGTGGGCTGCCCCCGGGGGCAGACTGCGCTGCACCAGCAGGCGCTGCAGCGGAAACGTGGTCCAGACATCGCCATTCACCACCAGGAACGGGTCATCGCCCAGCAGCGGCAGGGCCCTGTGGATACCGCCGGCGGTCTCCAGGGGCTCCGGTTCCCGGGAATAGCGAATCTGTACGCCCCAGCGACTGCCGTCTCCACACCAGTCGACAATCTGTTCGGCGAGGTGGGAGACATTGATCACCAGGTCCCGCAGCCCGAGTTCAGCCAGGGCCTCGATATGCCAGGCAATCAGGGGCCTGCCGCCGGCTTCCAGCAGCGGCTTGGGCGTATGCCCGGTCAGGGGACGCATGCGCTCGCCGACCCCGGCGGCCAGGATCATCACTTTCACCGCGACACGCTCCAGGGCTGCTGCGCAATGACCGGCTGCAGACGCTGTTCGAACCAGTCGCTAAAGTTATCCAGTACCGCGGTTTCGCCGGCGTGGGCGGCCAATACCTCGCGAACATGGGTGATCACCAGCGGCAGGTCCTGCAGATAGGCGGATTTCCCGTCGCGCAGATACAGGCGGGCGAAGGTGCCCAGCACCTTCAGATGCCGCTGCAGCCCCATCCAGTCCAGCCAGCGCAAAAAGGTGGCATCATCCACCGCGGGCAGTAGCCCCTGCGCGCGCAGGGCGTCACGGTGGGCCAGCGCCCAGGCCGTCACCTGCTCCCGCGGCCAGTAGATGTAACAGTCCTTCAGCAGCGATACCGCGTCGTAGGTGACCGGCCCCACCACGGCGTCCTGGAAATCGATCACCGCCAGCTCAGCGCCGCCGAGGCACATCAGGTTGCGGCTGTGAAAGTCCCGATGCACCAGCACCTGAGGCTGTGCCAGTGCGCTACCGATCAGCAGGCCGTCCAGTTCCGCCAGCAGGTGGATTTCCGCATCCGTCAGCACCAGGCCCAGCAGTTGCTGCAGGAACCAGGCGGGGAAGCGGCTGAACTCCTCCGCCAGCAGGGCACGATCATAGACCGGCAGGGCAACCAGCGCCCCGGGATCGACCGCGGCCAGCTGGCGCAGGACCGCAAGCGCGCGAGCGTAGTGTGCCTCCACGGTCGCGGCACCGAGTTCACCCAGCAGCAGCCGGTCACCCAGGTCCTCCAGCAACAGGAATCCCCGGTCCAGATCCGCCCCCAGCAGTTTAGGTACCCGCACCCCCGCACGCTCCAGCAGCTGGCGCATGGCCAGGAACTCGCGGTTTTTCTCTGTCGCCGGCGGCGACTCCAGCACTATGGCGGTGCGCCCGGGCCACTGCAGGCGAAAATAGCGGCGGTTGCTGGCATCGCCCGCCACGGGCAACAGTACCGCCGGGGTTGTCGGGGACTGGTCGAGGGCGGCCAGCGCCCAGGGCAGCAGTTGTGGCGAAGGGATCGGCAAGGAGGGCTCCTGTGGCAAAAAAGTCCCGGACAAGCCCGGGGTGATGCTTTATCATCCCGTTTTATACCAGAAAATGCATCTTGCCCTGATGAATCCGCGCCCGCACAGCCCTGCCGAACCCCGGTTGCGCCTTCTCGCCGTTGCCCTGAGCCTGGTCCTGCCCGCTCTGACCACCGGGCTCGCCCGGGCCAGTGACAGCGCCGGGCTGGACTGGGTACCACTGCAATCCGTGCCGGAGGCGCTGCGCGACAAGCACTGCCGCCGCTGCGGCGGCCGCTACCTGGACCCGCTGGCCGAATCTGATCTCAGCGACACGCCCGCCAGCTCCGACATTCGCGCCAGCGCCACCGAATCCGAACTGCTGGGCGACGATGTCTACCTGCGCGGCGGGGTGGCCGTGGACCAGGGCTATCGACAGCTGCGGGGTGAGGACGCCTACTTCGACCGCATCGAGCGCGAGGGCACCGTGTCCGGGGGCATCACCCTGCGCGAACCCGGCCTGCTGCTGCGCGGCCAGGAGGCCCAGTATTCCGCGGACACAGGCGAAGCCAGCATCCGCGACAGTGAATTCGTGCTGCACCAGCAGCACATCCACGGCAGCGCCGGCCAGCTGCGCCGGGACGGGGCGGGCAAGCTGTTCATCCGCGACGGCAGCATGTCCTACTGCGCGCCGGACGACGTAGAGTGGGCCATTCGTGCCGACAGCATCAAGCTGGATCTGGAGGAAGGCCTGGGTACCGCCACCGGCGCCAAGCTGGACCTGGCCGGCGTGCCCGTGCTCTACATACCGTGGATCCGCTTTCCGCTGGACGACCGGCGTCGTACCGGCCTGCTCTGGCCCGACATCAGCTCCGATACCAACGGCGGTCTGGACCTGGCGGTGCCGATCTATTTCAACCTGGCCCCGAACTACGACCTGCTGTACACACCGCGCCTGATCCAGGATCGCGGCCTCAACCACGAGCTGGAGGCGCGCTATCTCAACCGCCATACCGGCTTCTGGTCCGTCGGCGGGGCCTACATGCCCAGCGATGACCGCCTGCAGCGGGACCGGCCGCAGGAAAGCGGCGACAACCGCTGGCTGGCCAATGTCGAACACTACGGCCTGTTCGAGCAGCGCTGGCGCTCGCGAGTCGATTACAGCAAGGTCAGCGATGTCGACTATTTCAAGGATCTTGACACCTCCAACCTGGATACCCAGCGCAAGACCAACCTCCTGCAGCTGGGTTCCGTTGACTACCTGGGCGAGGACTGGCTGGTGGGCATGGAATTCCAGCAGTTCCAGACCCTGGCCGACGATATCGTCGAGGACTACAAGAAGCTGCCGCAGATTACCGCGAGCTTTCGCGGCGACAACACGCCCTTCCAGCTCGACCCGATCTTCCTTGCCCAATATTCCTACTTTGATTCGGATTCAGAACGCGTCACCGGCCAGCGACTGTACATGGAGGGCGGCGCCACCCTGCCGTTGCTGTGGCAATACGGCTTCCTCAAGCCCACCGCCAAGTACCGCTATCTGGAATACGAACTGAACGACCGCGGCCTGCTCGGCAGCGACAGCCCCTCGGCCGGGTCGGGACTGCTCAGCATCGACGGCGGCCTGTTCTTCGAACGCGCCACCAAACTGGCGGGGCGGAACCTGCTGCAGACCCTGGAGCCACGGGCCTACTATCTGGTCAGCGAGTACGACAACCAGTCCACCCAGCCCGATTTCGACAGCGCCGAGCTGACCTTCAGCTACAACCAGCTGTTCCGGGAGACGCGGTTCTCCGGGCGCGACCGTCTCGATGATGCCAACCAGATATCCCTGGGCCTGACCACCCGCTACATCAGCCAGGAGGACGGCCGCGAATACCTGAACGCCAGCCTCGGCCAGACCTTCTACCTGCGCGACCGCCGGGTGCGGCTGGACCCACGGGACGAAGTGCTGGACCAGGCCAGTTCGGAAATGGCGGCGGACCTGAACTTCTTTCCCAATCAGCGCCTGAGCCTGCGCAACAGCCTGGTGTGGGACCCGGACAGCGGCAATATGAATGCCGGCAGCCTGCACGCCAGCTATCAGCGCAGGGACCGCGCGGTCTTCAACGTCGGCTATTCCTACCGCCGCCCGGTCACCCTGGTCGACCGGGATGTCGTCACCGAGCAGGCGCACCTGTCGGCTTATTACCCGGTGGACGAGCGCTGGAGTGTGTTTGCGGCGCTCAACTTCAGTGTCGAGGGCAGCACCAGCGTGGAAGATATGTTCGGAATCGAATACGATACCTGCTGCTGGCGCGTGCGCCTGTTACATCTGCGCTACATAGATACCGTCCCCGGCCAGAATCCCGATTTCTCCAACCCCGATCTGGAACGGGAGCACTCCACACAGGTCCAAGTCGTACTCAAGGGCATGGGCGGCTTTGGTAACCGGGTTACCGACCTGCTTGAAGATATGATTCGAGGTTTCAACGATCGTGACTATTAAATCCTTACTGCTGGCCGCCGGCCTCGCCACCTCACTGCTGCTGGGGCTGCCTGCACAAGCCCAGACCCAAATGCTGGACCAGGTGGTGGCTATCGTCGATGACGACGTCATCATGGCCAGCGAGCTGCGGGAAAGGGTCCAGAGCATCACCCAGACCCTGCAGTCCCGCGGCATGGAGCTGCCCCCCGAGGATGTGCTGATTCGCGAAACCCTGGACAGGCTGATCATCGAGAGCATTCAGCTGCAAATGGGCAACCGGGTGGGCGCTCGCATCAGCGATGCCCAGCTCAATGCCGCCCTGGAGCGCATCGCCGCCCAGAACCGCATGAGCCTGGAGCAGTTCCGGGTCATGCTGGAGCAGGAGGGTCAGTCCTACGCCGCCATGCGCGAGCAGATCAGGCGTGAAATGATCATTCAGCGGGTCCAGTCCGGTAACGTCAACCAGCGTATCCAGATATCGGAGCAGGAGGTCAACAATTTCCTCGCCTCCTCCGAGGGCCAGGAACTCAGCCAGCCCGAGTACCGCATCCAGCACGCCCTGCTGCCACTGGCGCCCGAGGCGCCCGAGAGCGAGGTCGAGACGGCCCGCACCTACCTGGAGGGTCTGCTGCGGCGGATCCGCGGTGGCGAAGCATTCGACCAGGTCATTTCCGGCAGCACCGACCGCTACCCGTTTTCCGGTGGCGACCTCGGTTGGCTCAAGGCCGATGACCTGCCGAGCCTGTTCAGCGATGTGGCCCCCGGCCTGGAAACCGGCGCCACTTCCGACCCCATCCGCAGCCCCTCCGGCCTGCACCTGGTGCACATGGCGGACATGCGCGGTGGTGGTGACCAGATGGTGGAACAGACCCGCGTGCGCCACATCCTGGTGCGGCCCTCCGAAATCATGACCGACGAACAGGCCCGCGACCTGGTCGCCAGCCTGAAGGAGCGCGCCGAGGCGGGTGAAGACTTTGCCGACCTCGCCCGGGAATTCTCCGAGGACATTGGCTCCGCGGCCGAGGGCGGCGACCTCGGCTGGACCACCCCCGGGCAAATGGTGCCCGAGTTCGAGGCGGCCATGGCGGAGACCCCGGTCGGCGAACTGTCCGACCCGGTACAGAGCCAGTTCGGCTGGCACGTACTTGAGGTGCTGGAGCGGCGCGAGCAGGACATGACCCGCCAGGCTATCCGCGCCCGCGCCACCGAGGCCCTGCACCAGCGCAAGTACGAGGAAGAACTGGACGCCTGGCTGCGCAAGATCCGCGACGAAGCCTACGTCGACATCAAGTAGGCGCAGCCCGTGACGGTGCCGAGGATCGCCATCACCGCCGGGGAACCGGCGGGGATCGGCCCGGATATCGTCGCCATGATTGCCCAGAGCGAGTGGGCAGCGGAGCTGGTGGTGATTGCCGACCCGGAGCTGCTGCGAGCCCGGGCGCAAGTGCTGGGGCTGCCGCTGCAATTGCAGGTGATTGACCTCGCCGGTGTGTCCCATCCCTTGCCCGCGGGGACTGTTGGCGTCCTGCCCGCCAGTGGCGACTGCGCCGAGCCGCGCCAGGCCGCGCCGCGCCAGGCCGGGCCGCGCCTGGCCGGGCCGGGCCTGGCTGAGGCGGTGGAACCCGGGGTTCTCAACGTGGCCAACGCGCCCTATGTAGTCGAGACCCTGCAGCGCGCGGTCGACGGCTGCACAAGCGGCCAGTTCCAGGCCATGGTCACCGCGCCAGTGCAGAAGTCCGTGATCAACGACGCCGGTATCCCCTTCAGCGGCCACACCGAGTTCCTGGCGGAGCAGACCGGTACTGCCCGGGTGGTGATGTTGCTTGCTGCGGGAGAACTGCGGGTCGCCCTGGCGACGACTCACCTGCCGCTGTCGCAGGTTCCCGCGGCCATTACTGCGGAGTCATTGGCCACCACCCTGCACATCCTCCACGCTGACCTGAAGAACAAGTTCGGCATCCTTGAACCCTGCATCGCCGTGCTCGGCCTGAATCCCCACGCCGGCGAGGGCGGGCACCTGGGGCGGGAGGAAATCGAGGTAATCGGTCCCGTGCTGGACAGGCTGCGAGGTGAAGGCATGAACCTGCTGGGGCCGCTGCCGGCGGATACTGCCTTTAGTCCCAAGCTGGTGGAGCAGGCCGACGCCTACCTGGCCATGTTCCACGACCAGGGCCTGCCGGTGCTGAAATATGCGGGTTTCGGCAATGCGGTAAACATCACCTTGGGATTACCGATTGTACGGACCAGCGTAGACCACGGCACAGCGCTGGACCTGGCGGGTACCGGGGAGGCGAGTGACGGGAGTTTGCGGGCGGCGCTGGAGCTGGCGATTCGGCTGACAGCGTCTTGATCGGCGTTTACCGGTATGCCTATGACAAAGCACCCGACAAGCTTGTCTTTCTAGCTGCTCCTACCTCGCGCCGGCCAGAAGGCCTGAAACGCTCAAGTCTTCGTCAATTTCGGGCCAGTGAATGCCCTCCATCTCCCAGGAGCTCCCATTTTTCTCTTTGTGACTGCGATGCCCTGGAAAGCGCTGGGAACCACGCGATCGGCACTGAGATAGTGCGCCCGTCCACAAGATCGACGTTCATAGAATATTCTGTAAAACTGACATTGTGAGCCAACGGACGAAGCTCAACCGCTAAAGTACCCATCCCAAGCCTCCAATAAAACTATACAATTTTCCTCGACAAGTCTCTCAAGTTTTCGAAGTTCCTGCGGCGAGAAACGAGTCGAACTGGCGAGAATTGGTGGCTCAAGCCAGAACTTTGCCAGCATTCTATCTCTCTGAATATGCACGTGGGAGTGACCCCAGGGTGCCCTCTCAGCGGCGGCATGGAGAATCACACGTCGTGCCCCTGGCTGTGCAGCTTCTATAGCGCCCTGGGCTACGCGCAGTCCTGCCAGCCGAACTCGGTTTTGCTAAGGCCGATATCCAGCTCCTGGCGCTCCCCCCTGATTGATGCGTGTCATCAAATCGCGTACTTCGATGGCCGCCCCCTGCATTAGCGATCAATTCCGATCAGAATCTCCGCGGAGACGTTTTTCGGTTATAACCAGCGCCTGGAACAAAGGCACTTCGATATAGGCCACCACTTCAGCCCAGCAAAGCCCTCAGCTGCGGCACGAAAACGCCAAGCACGAGAACGCCGAGCATCCAGGTGTGGACGTCCAGCGTTCGATCCTGCTTGCTGAAACGCCCCTCGAACTTGGCATCCTGCTCGAGGCAGTGCCTGTCGATCTCCGCGAAGCGCCTGTCGAGTTTTGCATCCTGCTGCGCAAACCGCGCATCCAGCTTGGCGTCCAGCACCGCCTCAAAGTGATCCTTCGTCAGGATGTTGTCTGCATAAAATCCAAACGCTTCCGCCATGAGCTCCGCCTGCGCATCAGCCTGGGGCTCGGGCACACCTGCGTCTCTCAGCCTGCGGGCATACCTGAGCGAATCGAATGCCAATGTCGCCATGATAGCTCTCCTGCGGGCGCTGGCAAGTGCCCGCCTCTTGCCGAATCAGTAGCATCGCAAATTCGCGACCGCAGTGGTACATCAAAACCGTCCAATCGCATTCCGCCCGCACAATGCTCGCTCCGCCTCCCGGCAGGTAAGGCGGAGGGGACGTGGGGGCATCGGATGGCAGGGACAGGATGGTGGGGTCTCGCCTTGTTGCGATTTCTGGAGAAATGCTACAAAACGAGACCTGCCCACCCAATTCCGCATGCTACAATCGCCCGAAAAACAGCCCGGCTCCACGCTATGCGAACCACCAGTCATCTGCCTGAATATCGGGACCCGCGCTTGCGATGATCTCCACTATCAGCAACCGGGACTTCCTGAAGGCCCTTGGGTTGGCAGTGGCAGCCCTCGCGGCCAGCGCAGCACTGCTGATACCCGGGTACCTATGGCTCGTACCCGTGTTCCACCCCGAATTCAAGCCCTACATCGAAGGCGACAGGGCGGATCCGATTGCCATCTCCGGCAACCGCTTCCAGCCGGTGGTGTCTGGAGACAGCCGCGTTGATGGCTCAGCCGCCATAATCAGTGAGCTGGCTGAAGTGCCGCCCGAGGACCACGCTGTACTGGTGCACCGGCGCCTGTTCCGTGCCGATCAGTTCCCCTTCCTTCGTTACCACATTGAAGGCCGCAATCCGGCCCTGCAAGTCATGCTGTTCTGGCAGAGAGCAGACGCGCCCGGGGAAAATCACTTCGCGGAACTGGACTACTCAGGGGAGGGGCCGCGCCTTCACAACCTGCTGCGCCACGAGGAGTGGAGAGGCACGATTACCGAACTGGCGGTGGGATTTTTCGGGGATCTGCGGGGGGAGGCGGTGAAGCTACATGGGTTGGAGCTGGAGCCCTACAGTCACAGCGGAATACTGCAGGCGGTGTGGGCAGAGTGGACTGCGTTTGCGCCCTGGGACCAACGCTCGATCAACGCCTACCGCGGCGTGCCCAGTGGGGCATTGATGTATCCGGTGCCGGCAATAGCCATTTGGCTGGCAACCAGCATGATCATCATCCTGCTGCTGCGCCAGTTTACCCGTCGTGACAATCTATCGCCCCCACTCTGGCTGCCCGCAATCCTTGCCACCGGGCTGACGTGGGCAATTCTGGACGGCCTCTGGCTGCAACAGCTGTTCCGTCAGAATGCTGAAACCCGCCATCTGTTCGCGGGCAAGACACTACATGAGAAAAAGCTGGCGGATTGGGATGGGGAGTACTACCAAGGGGTGGCGTCAATCAAGGAACTGGCAGGTAACCATACCAACGATGTGATCATACTCTATCAGGAAGGCCACGCTGCCATGGCACAAAGAATGCGGTTTCATCTCCTGCCGCAAATCATGGCAAGAAAACTTCACACCGCCAACGAAACCTGGATACGAAGCGCGAACCGGGAATTTGACTATGTGGTTCTATTATCAGAATCAGGTAGCAAGCCCTACTCCCAGCCGGTGTTCAGAAGAGCACTTGAAGATACGAATGCTGCAAACTGGAGCATGGTTTGGACGCACGGCCCGGTTGCCTTGTATGCGACCAACAGAGCGCAACCGGCCACCGGATCATGACAAGCACTGCACTCGCATTGCTGCTAGCCGCCTCTCTCCCCTGGATATTCGGTCTGATGCTGGCCCGCTGGTTATCGGGCCCGGGGCGCTCCGTATTCCTGTACCTCGGACAAGGGTACATTCTGGGCATGCTCGCTGTGGTGTGGCTCATTAAGGCGTGGGATGCAGGTGGGTGGACTCTGCACTTCCGGCCGATGGCGGTGGTATTGCTGGTGCTCACGATCCTGGTGGTCGTTGGCGCACTACGTCGCAAGATATCAGACAAACCGGCTCCTCCACACCCGGCAGAGCTGACAGGCACATCTACAGCCGGCTGGCAGCAGGGAATCATACCCTTGCTCTGCCTCGCTATGGGCGCTCACCTGCTTTTCGTTGTGCAGGAGCTGCTACTGCGCCCAACTTTTCCCTGGGATGCCTGGCGAGGATGGGAACCCAAAGTCATCCAGTTCTTTGCCAATCGTTCCCTGGATGCACCGATGGAGACCATTGGCAATTATGGGGAGGTCTCGACTCTCGCAATGTTGTGGATGATGCTCGCCAGTGAAAAAAGCCACGAGCCCTTCCTGCATCTTCCCTGGCTTCTGGCGTATCTGGCGCTGGCGGCCATCGTATACGGATATCTGCGCGAACGTTCTTCAAGCCTAGTGGCCGCGCTCGGCGCCTATCTGGTTACGAGCCTGCCCTATTTAAACAGCCATGTTGCGCTCGCCGGCTACGCGGATATCTGGCTGACGCTGGCGTTTACCGTAGGCGTGCTGGCCTTGAGTGAATTCAGGTGTAACCACCGCTATCGCCAGCTTGTTTTGGCTTTGCTGATGGCCGCTGCCTGCTTGCAGGCAAAACGTGCAGGGATGGGTTTTGCAGCCGTGCTCTTGGCACTCGTGGTTGTCGAAATCGGCATGCGCGCACCGAGGCCGGTGGCCGTAGCATTGGTCATTGCAAGCATCACGATGGCAGGTATTCTGGGGCTGACCCTGTTGGGATACATGAATCTTCAATTTCCCTTGCCGGGAGGCCAAAAACTCCTGCTTTCCTCTTCGGAATTTCACGTCACCGGCCTGGTGCGTTTTGCTTTCAACCCGGACTGGCAGCCCTCCCCGTTTTTCGAGGCACTATTGCAGTTCGGAAACTGGCACCTGGCCGCCTATCTATGGCTGGGGGCTGCAGCGATGGTGTTGGCACTTCGCAAGTGGCCACTGCTCCTGCGGGTGGAAAATCTTGGCGTTATGGGTGGACTAACCGTGATCGTACTGTATTTTGTTATGGCAGCGCCCGAGACAGCGCTGGATCACACGGGACTTTCCAGAGCTTTGCTCTATGTCATGCCATTGGCTGTGGCGTGGCTACTGACAACTACCAGCAACGGAGGCACACGTGGCTCCGGTGTCGCTAGTTGGCAAATTCCGGCGCCAGGGGGCTGAGAAGAAATGGCGCCTCCGCGCAAACCCATTTCGGTTATACCATGCACTTGGCTCCAGGTGCTTGTGGATAGCCGCAGCAGAACGTTTGTAGCAAATTCGCTTGCACACGTACATCAGGTCCGCCCAACGCGCTGCACAAAAACCACAGACCTCTCCCCCCTGTGCACCTCAGTCTCCCCGGCCACCTCCGCCCCCATACGTAGGTAAAACCTGTGCGCCGGCGCCAGACTCTCCCCCACGACAATCTTGAACGAAGGGATACCGTGTTCACGGCAATGGTCCATCAGTCCCTTGTAGAGCCGCTCGGACACTCCCTGCCCTCGTGCTGACGGCTCGACAGCGATACTGAGAAGCTCGTAAGCAGGTAAATTAGCCAACGCAGCGCCCTTCCCGCTATAGCGCAGGATCTCGAGGATACGCCAAATACGGCGCGGATTCAGTAGGGAGGGGAACAGAGAGGGAATCAAACGCTGCCAGTGCCGCAGCATGTGACGGTAAATCGGCCCCATGCTGTGGGCACCGCAAACGAAGCCGATAACATGTTCATTACGCTGCTCGACCAGCAGTACGGAGCTGTCACACTCGTCGATGGCCCGGTACATCAGCGCGAGGAAGCGAGGCCCGAGGGTGGCCAGAAAGCCTTGGTCCAGGTTGTCGACATGCAGGCGGGCTACCTGCTGCCAGACGTGGGGGTCATGCATTATTAAGGTCGGAGTTTTTCGGCCAATTTATCGGGCTCGTCCAATCAGACAACAAACCACTAACCCCCTGCGGCTCGAAAAAAACTCCGCGGAGACGTTTTTCGGTTATAAACCGCGCTGGAAGCCAAAACGCTTTAATATAAGACGCCATCTCACTCCAACCAAAGCTGCAGCCGCAGCACTACCAGTACGATAACGACGGATCCGGGCATCAGGGTATGAAGAAATAGAGTTTGCTTCTGCTCCTCGAACCCACAGCATGACGAATTCCCGGCCGAAGTGGTACATCAAAAAAAACCAACTTGATCACGCCCACACCAAATTCTCCGCCAACTCCGCCGGCGGCTCTGGCAGCTTGGCAAAAACGCGCCAGGCAATCCTTGAACCCGGAAAGACCACCACCCACGCCGTCACGAATATGCACTTCAGATACGTCCAAATGCCCTGGTTTGCCACGTACCACTCCTCCAGCTTGCCCTTGTAGGGCATGATCACATGGTCGTAGAAATGGTCCGGATCATCGCTGGCATGCATCATGTCCTCTTCGCCACGAAAGATGATGGACCCAACGCCGGAAAGACCCGGACGAACCTTGATGATTTCAGCCTGGGAGGCTACAGGAAACGCATCGAAACAGCGCCGGGTTTGCGGGCGGGGACCGATGATGCTCATATCCCCAAAGAGGATGTTCAACAGCTGGGGCAGCTCGTTAATCTTGGTCTTGCGCAGCAGCTTGCCCATTGGAAGTACCCGGGGGTCATCCTTGACGGTCACGGTGCCGGTACCCAGGTTGGGGCTGTTCTTGAGCATGGTGGCGAGCTTGTAAAGGCCGAAGGGCTTACCGCCGCGGCCAATGCGCTGCTGGACGAAAAAAATCTCACCCTCGCCGGTCAGGCGCAGGGCGATAACTATCGGAATCAACAGGGGTGACAGCAGGAGCAATGCGAGCCCGGAGAGGAGGATATCCAATATCCGCTGCATGGCCTACATCCTCCCATCCAGGTACTTGCCAGTTTCCTTGTGCCTGAAATCCGGAATCATATAGTTGAACAGTTCGACAATTTCCGGTTTATCCCAGGTGCTGCCCGCACGAATCTCGGTAATGCGCTGAAGGAAGTGCTCCAAGCGCGCCTCATCGATAACCGGCTCATTTTTGATGACGCCGATGGCATCGAAGCGCTGCATGTCGAGAGTTTCGGCGTCGGTATAAAACTCCTCAAAATCCTTCTCACCGGTCGTGTCACTGGCAAAGAAATACACGGGCCATTGCTTGCGGGCGATCAGCTCGGCGGCGCGGTCGCGGGCTTCGTCTTCAGAAGCACACTCGTGGGGCTCGAAGCCCAGGCAGTGCAAGTAGCGCACGGCGATGTCGCTGAAACGCACTAGATCCAGCTGCTCGCTGAGCTTGGGGAAGAAGATATCGCGGTTGTCGCCCAGCAGGCCGGACATCAGGCACAATTCGCCGGACTCTTGCGGGGTAACGAAATAGCGACGCACATCACTTGGAGCAGAGATAGGCTGGCGTTTGGAGAAGCGCTGGTTGAAGCCGTGCAGCAGGGAGCCATCGGAAAACGCCACGTTGGCAAAGCGGGCGGTGGATATGGGCAGGGTCAGGCTCTCGCGTATCAGGAACATTTCCATAATGCGCTTGCTGGCCCCCATCATATTCACCGGGTTGGCAGCCTTGTCGGTGGAGACGCAAAAGTACTTGCGGGTGCCGGTATTGCGCGCCTGGGCGATGGTCGACAGGGTGTTGAGAATATTGACCTCGATCAGGCGCATCAAGGTGAAGGGATCCTTCTCACTACGCACATGCTTGAGGGCCGACAGATTGAAAATGTAGTCGTAGCCGCCACTGGCGTTGATCAGCGCCTGGTATTCCCGGGAGCCGCAGTCGAGGGCAAAGGTGTGGAAGTCACCGTTTATATAGCCCAGGGTGCTGCGGATATCGCGCACCAGCTCGACCATGTTGTTTTCACTGATGTCCACCACGTGCAGCACTTTGGGGTTGCGCTTGAATATCTCACGCGCGACGGCTTGGCCGATGGAACCGGCTCCCCCGATGACCAGAAAGCGGCTACTGGACACCAGTTCCAACAGCTCCACCTCGTGCTGTTTGACGTCTTGCGCGAAAAGTGGCCGATCACGGCCAATCAATTTCAGGATATCCATGTATCACAACTTCCCGAGGGCGCCTTCCGGCACACTGGAGGGCAGGTTAACCAGGCGGTCTTCCAACCAGAGTGAATTCACCAGCCCGTCGTGCTGGCAATGGGCAAACATCTCCAGGTGGTGCATGAGCCGCCATACCGGGCGGGTCATCACCTCGCGGCTGTTGGTGTATTCCAGAAAGGCGTCCCTGGCCTCACGGTTCTCCAACAGGACTGCATTCAGCCAGTTATTGGCAGTAGTGTCGGGCAAAGGCTGCACCATTTCCAGGGGGCTCCCTTCCAGCAAGGCGGCATAGCGCGCGGCGATTCCCGCCTTGATGGCGAGAATTTCCGGCAGCCGCTCCATCTGCGCGCAGCCTAGGGCCGCATTAAGATTGGGCAGGCGGTAGTTGTAGCCCACCTCATCGTGGACGAATTCCCAGGCGTGGGGAACCTTAGCCGTGGTGGTAATGTGCTTGGCACGCAGGGCCAGTGCCTCGTCATTGGTGACAATCATGCCGCCACCGCCGGTGGTAATCACCTTGTTGCCGTTAAAGCTGAAGGTACCCAGGGTGCCAAAGCTACCGGTGTGCTGCTCACCGACATAGCTGCCGAGGGACTCCGCTGCATCCTCTACCACGGAAATACCGTATTCCTGGCAGATAGCGATGATCTCGGTAATCCGGCACGGCAAGCCAAAAGTATGCATGGGCACACACGCAGCCAAACGGCGCCCACTGGTCCGATTGAATATGCCTTCCGGGCGCCGCTCAGCGAACTCCTCCAAAAACCTGCGCAAGGCTGTGGGGCTCATGCCCAGCGTGTCGCTCTCCACATCAACAAAGACTGGCCAGGCATCACAATAACGAGTGGCGTTACAGGTGGCGATAAAGGTGAGGGCCTGGGTGATCACCTCCTCGCCTGCCCTCACCCCGGCCAGACCTAACGCTATGTGCAGTGCGGCCGTGCCATTTATCGTGGCGACCGCATATTTGCTACCAGCGAAGTCGGCGATGCGTTGTTCGAATTCGGTGACCTTGGTGCCGACCGAGGAGACAAAGTTAGAGTCTATACAATCGACAAGGTACTGGCGTTCGTTGCCTTCAAAGACAGGGCGATGAAGCGGGACGAAGCCATCGCCAAAAATCGTGTGCACTTCACTAATAATCTGGTCAAACAGTACTGTCAAAACGATATCCCATAGTTATATAGTCAAGGAAACCCAGTCAGCATTCGGCAACAAATCAACAATTAGCAGTTAATATACCCATGCCTTCCAGCATCTGTGCATTTACCTTTTGTACTTCGTATTTTTCAACTGCGATTTCTCGGGATCGGGCACCCATCTGGTGGATCAAATCGGGCCGAGTAATAAAGTATTCCATAGCTTCAACTAGCTCATCGACTGCCTTTACTGGGACTAAATATCCGTTGTCGCCATGTGATACCGTCTCTCGGCAACCGGGCGCATCAGCGGTTATGATCGGTCGCCCCATGGACATGGCCTCCAGGACCGTGCGCGGTGTGCCCTCGCGATAGCTGGGCAACACATAAACGCTCGCATCAGCTATCGCTGGGCGGACGTCATCCAATTCACCCAAGTAATCGATATCCCCATCAACTATCCACTGCTCCAGCTCACGCTGGGTAATGGAATCCGGATTCCCATCGATGAAACCTACCAGGCGGAATCGAGCATCAGGGTGCCTTTCGCGCACTTTGGACGCCGCCGCCACATATTCACGGACTCCCTTGTCACCCAACAATCGAGCGATCAACAAAAAATTGGGACCATTTTCAGGCAGTGGAGAGCAAGCGAAGTGCGAGGTATCAATTCCAGAGCCGCTTACCACCTGAGAAGGTACTTGTTTGCTCAGTAGCTCCAGATGACGGAACAGTGACTCATCATCGGGATTCTGGAAAAAGACCCTTTCTGCGCGACTGAGTGCCTGGCGGTATAGAGCACGCACCAACCACTGAATCAACCTCCTCTTACCACGTGCTTCGCCGGTAAAAGCATACCCAAGTCCGGTAATCAGGGCATATCGCTTGGGTACCCGAGCGAGCCAAGCCGTCAAGGTACCGTAGAGAGCCGGCTTAACGGTATACCCGAGCACCGCATCAGGCTTGATCTCTCGGTAAAGGTGATAAAGTTCTCGCAGTGCCGCAAGATCGCTCAGCGGATTGGTGCCGGTGCGCTGCATTACCACATCATGGGTGACTACACCCCAGTCCTCAAGTCGCTTACGAGTCGCCAGGTCTTCCCGTAGGCCGTTAGCGATAGCATGAACTTCGATGCCAGAATCGCAAAGAGCCTTCAGCAAAGGGCCACGGAAATTGACGAGAGAGGAGCCAAGACCTGCCAAGATGGCGATCCGGCGAGGAGCGCAAGCGTTGATTTTATGCATTGCTAGTTTCTTTGCCGGACGTGCCAGAACCTGTAACCACCGAAGTACTGATGTGCCCTGTTGATATTCGCGGGCTATGCCTGTTACTTCCTGACTGGCCCATTACCGAAATCATCAGGTAGATCAGCATTGGAGCAAACATCCATTTTTGCCGCATAGCGATCCCCAGGTTAGCGGTGGTCATAGCCAGGACGATCCAGGCAAAGAGTGCATACACCCAGAGGAACACTCGCGCATCGTCCATGCGGCTCTTCCTTCGCTTGCAAACTACCAATCCACCGACCATAAACAGAATTGCTAGAACTAAATTATCAACAGCAGCGCCCAGGTGAAAAACAGAGCGAGCCTCAAAAACCAAGGGACGAAACATATAGGTAAACAGCTGCACAGGCAGACTCATTGGGGCGATGTCTACTCCTCCTCCACCTTCTTGATTGTAACCTTGTCGAGCCTCGACATAGCTGATTAAGCCATCAGCATCAACATCTCCAACGCCAGCATATTCAAGTGCAAACGGAATTAGCAAGGTTGCAACTGATAAGCTAGCCATACCGAAAAAGAAGCGCTTTAACATTGATATGTTAGCATCAATAATGAAAGTAGCACTTAGAGCGATTACCATCATTGCTGCCATGTGAGCACGGACGAAAAACATCGACAAAACGGCAAAAATCATCAGGCCCACCCTACGCCGCAAATCGAGTGCTGCCCAGAGGGCCAACCCGGCAGCCATGAATGCGATAGAGTCCTTGCCAATTGCAGATGACCAAAAACTCACCGAAGGTAAAAGTATGATGACAAGCGCAAGCAAGCGTAACTGGCTACTCTTGGCTACAGTTGCCTTTTTTAGCGCGCCAGCAAATCCTAATAAACCTATAAAACCAATGATATTATTGACAAGGAAGACTCCCAAAATAGATAGGCCCACGAAATCCGAAAAGAAATGTGTGAAATAAATTACAGCAACAGTACCCAATCGGAAGCTTTTTAGTTCTCCAGAAATGGATTCGCTGTAGTAAAAAAGCGAATCACCACCCGCGTTAATTGCGTAAATCAAATAAACTAAACACCAAAGAGTATGCCATAAATAAAGAAACAAGCCTCGCTTATCACCGATACCAAAACGGCTAGCAATAGCCAGAGATGTAAATGCACCCAGCAAAAAGACCAGCAACGCGCCAAAAACATGCCAGCCTGTCGAGATTATCTCCATGGGAGACGAATTCTATACAACACACACATAGGCTTAATACTTATCCTCTAATCAAAAGAGAAATATTAGTAGGGACCGTACAGAATTATTTGGCACGGCAATTCTTTGTTGATCGCCTGATCAAGAATCAAGCATGCCGCCGAGTTGACCTTCAAAGAAGAAGTCAAATTATGAAATCCAGTAATATCTACAAAAAATCAAGAGCACAAAACCAATCAGCGATATTCTACTAGACAACCTTATGGTAAAGATCTAAATGTTTCTCTACCGCCCCGTGAATCTCATATTCCATAGAATATTCCATTGCGTTCTGCGAAAAAAACAGTCTCAATTGTGCACTATTCATCATCTTCTCTAAAGCAGCTCGATAATCAATGACATCCAAGCTATCCACAACGAACCCGTTTGCACACCGATGAACGACCTCTGCACACCCACCAACGTTGGTAACTATCACAGGCAGGCCAATAAGGGTAGCCTCAATCAAAGCTATAGGGAGGCCCTCCCATGCCGAGGACATTAGAAAGACATCTGCGTCAGCCAGGACATCTCCAACGTTTGAAATATTTCCTAAAAACTGGACTTTTTTATCTATATCTAGTGCTTTTGCCAATATCTCCAGCTCATTACGGTCTGGACCTTCTCCCGCGATTTTTAATATAGCGTTTCGATTTTTCAATACGGAAAATGAATTCAGCATAAGCTTCAAATTTTTCGGTGCCCTTAAACTTCCTACGAAAACAAAAACAAGCTCTTCTCTAGATTGTCGATTAATGGAACGAGAAGGAGTACGACGCCGATCGGCAGCGTTATCTATTTGAATAACATCTCTAGTGACGATTGGCCTTAATAGATTTGTGCAAGCACTACATATACCTATATACGCCTTCACTCGGAAATCAAAAAATCGATAAATAATTCTTGGTAGACTTAGTTCAAAGCTGTGATGAGTGTATACAACTGGGGTTTTCAAAACAAAGAATGAAAATATAAGCGCATAGTAAAGGTGGCAATGGATTACATCTGGATTGAAAACGCGTACTTGGTGACGCAAACGCGCCCCGCCTACCCACGGCTTGCTTCTCGCATCCTTCCCAATAAATGAATAGGTAATTGAGTGTTGAGAAAGTGATTCAAGAAATTGCTTTTCGAATTTCAGATCTCTACCTTCTCCTGCTGCTGACTGCAGGAATACCATATGGATATCATGCCCACATTCGCGCATCACTATACTTAAATCGCGCACGTATATTTCGGCTCCACCAGCTGCAGGAGACGAAATGAAATGTAATATCCTCATACTATCAGGCCCCCTCAATCAAATTTTCAGCCAAGCACTTTACTAACTTGGTACATATTGAAGCCATCTGAGAGCGAAAAATGGTGGTCCGATATCAACATTTACGAAATAATCGGATGGTGTAATTCATTTGGGCCAACAGCCCGGTCCGGTTATCGCTAGAAATGGAATAACGCACCAACATCTATCTCACTCGACAGTAGTGCTGATCGATTTAATATACCAAGGCATCACCGCTTTCACCCCCTCACCAACTCGAAAAATCACGTCGTAAGTCTGCTTGCTTTGTGTTATTCCAATATCCGCCTGCGAATGTATTACATCACCTTCACGGAAGCTGCGATAGGTTGGCTCCTGTCGATATTCGAAACCCTGCTGTTCTAGTGACTCTGTTAATTAACCAAATAATTGATTCAGACTTGTACGCCCATTGCAGACCACGTTGTAAACATGATTGTTTTCTTCTTCATTTGCTGAAGCGGCCAATAGGTTTGCCTGTACGATGTTTTCAATATAGCAAAATCCCGGCTGGTCTCCCCATCTCCATTGATGTACACGTCCTCCCCCTTGATCATTGCAGCAGTCCACTTGGGAATGACGGCCGCGTAGGCATCATTGGGATCCTGCCGAGCGCCAAACACGTTGAAGTAGCGCAGGCCGATGGTTTTGAAGTCATAACAGCGGGCGAATACATCAGCATAGAGTTCGTTGGCGTCTTTGGTCACCGCATAGGGGCGGAGTGGCTTGCCGATTTTGTCTTCCACCTTGGGCAGGTCAGGGTGGTCACCATGAGTTGAGCTGCTGGCAGCGTAGGTAAAGCTCTTTACCTGCGCGTCCAGCGCGGCAACCAGCATATTCAGGAAACCGCTGATATAGGGTGCGTTGGTCGTGATCGGGTCCTCCAGGCTGCGCGAAACTGAGCCCAAGGCGGCCAGGTGCAGCACGTAGTCCACACCCTAGCAGGCAGTGTGGCAGTTCGCCAGGGTGCGGATGTCTCCTTCCATAAATCGAAAGCGCGCCCACTGTTCGGGACTCACCGGGGATTCCACTTCTGCCAGGTTGTGGTGGTGGCCGGTGGCGAAGTTGTCCAGCCCGACTACCTTCTGGTTCAACCTGAGCAGGGTTTCCAGCAGGTTGGACGCGATAAAGCCGGCGACACCGGTAATCAGCCAGTTCTTTGCGTCAGCCTTAAGCGCTGCCTGGCACTTCGTGTATGCGTTTTGAATCAAGAGCTTTCCTCCTATAGACGCAAGTCCGACGCGTGCGCCGGCAACAGGTATGTCAGGTCGTACAGTACATGTTCCGCATTTCCCAGGGCGCGAGTGCCCTCGCTACCCATGCTGCGGAATTCATCGTGGACCACGGCAATTACAACCGTATCGTAAGTGCCGGTTTCCGGCGCTGCAGTAAGGCTGATGCCGTATTTCGCTTCTGCTTCCTGTGGGCTGGTCCAGGGGGCATGCACGTACACCTGCACGTTGTAATGCCGCAGTTCCTTGATCACATCCACTACCCGGGTGTTGCGCAGATCTGAATAATTTTCCTTGAGGGTCAGGCCCAATACCAACACCCGCGTGCCTTTGATCGGCAGCTCTCAATGCAGCATGGCCTTGATACGCTCGCTGGCGACAAACCGGCCCATGCCGCCATTGATGCGCCGGCCAGCCAGTGGCAACCAATTGCCTAGGCCTTGTGAGTCAGATAGTAGTCGTCCACACCGATGCGGTGCCCACCCACCAGTCTTGACCGGAACGGAACGGCAGGAAGCTCCACTGGATACCCGCCGTCTGCTGTAATTCCTTGGTATGGCGTGGCGCAGGCAGGTATCGAGCTACCCAGCTTGGTACTTTGCGCTATGGTCAGCGCTCCAGCGAGTGGCTTCCTTATTCAGCTCAAACCAAGGCTAGTATTCCCCGCTTTGTCATATCCACCATTGGCGCCGATTATTGACCGAAATCGCGGCATTCTGGAACCAGACCGGTGCCTTGGCTAGGATGATATCCTTCATCCCATGACCTCCTAGTAGAGACGCGCGTGTTCTTCGGCGGACTGCTTGCTTGAAAATACCCGCGCAATATCCCGCGCGTTTCGCGACCAGCGCACACGCGCGGCGGCATCGTCGAGCAGCGTAGCGGTGGCATCGCGGAAGGCTAACGAATCCCCCCGGCGGCACGACAATGCCCGCCGTGTCGGAGGTAGGGTCCGCGCCCGTAACCTCACGGCAACCGCCAACGTCGGTCACCACGGTAGGCAGACCCGCCGCTGCCGTCTCAATTAGCGCGATGGGCAGGCTCTCCCGGTCCGAGGTCATTAGCAGCATGTCATAGCCCTGCAGAATTTCGCGGATCTCTGTGGAAACACCGTGAAAGCGCAGGCTATCCTCAGGCACATCGGAAGCGGGCAGGATATCCATGCAGCTGGCGACAATGGTCAAATCGCCCTCACCACAGATGTCGACTGTAAGCCTCACGATGCGCGGGCTCCAGTACTGCCACTGCGCAAGCCATGAGCGGGTAATTCTTCTGCGCCGCGGATCCGCCAGACCCAAATGGCGTGCAGCACCGCGAGCTCGCGAAATCCCGGACGGGCGGGAATTGCCGCTAGATCGATGCCGTTGATGGTCGTACTAACCCATACGTCCTGCCCGGCATAGATTTGCAGGTTTGTCGCAGAGTTTCGGGAAATACCGATGAACTACGCCAAGCGGTGGCAGAAATACGTCTGGAAGGCCCGCGAAAAGCGGACGTTCTCGCTGTGGTAGGTATAGACCAAGGGCGTGCGTGTCACACTTGCGGCAAAGATATTGCCGAAGGCTAGGTGGCTGTGGATCAGCCTGGGAAATGCGGCTCATGCTCTAATCCCCGCGATCACTTCAGAAGTCATAATTGAACCTCTCAAGATCAACCGAGTAGCAACGCGCCAACATATCCCGCATCTCCTTCGTATAAGCTTCGCGATAGCTAAAGGTGTGAGCGGTGCGGTTGAGGTGACTGATCTCAATCTCGCGTCCAAAGATTTCCTCTATGAACGGTAAATAACTGTCGGGGCTCTCGATATGGCCTAGGTGGCGCACGCCGATTTCCCCGCGGCGGGTAAGGAGGAATTGGCTTTGTGGGCGGAACACGTAGTCCTCGCGGCTCAAGTTCCGGCTTGGAAGCCATTCGAGCACAAAACGCTCGAAACTCTCAAACTCAGGCGTTTGATAGCGTGCAGGGGTACGGATCTGGGCTCCGTCTTTCATTGCAGCACCGGCTCGCGCGAAATTCCAAGCGGAGTAAGCCCGCGCCCAAGGGTTCCGGGTTACAGCAAAGGAAGGTAAGCTTCGTAGCAAGTGGGGGCAAACGCGCTCGATGTCACTCACTCGGAAATGCCCCATGAAGCGGCCATAGACTGCGTTGTTGATTGAGGTGCCACCGTTCTTAGGAACATGTACGAAGATCACTCCAGCCTGTTTCAAGGCAGCGGCGCGGCGCAGGACCAACTGCCCCATTCGCAGTCCCTCTGGCATCAGATTCTTGAGGCTTTCTTTTACATACAGCATGGCTCAATGACCTGTCACGACGTGATGCAACTGCCGGACCCGGTTGCGCAGTAACCGCCGCATAACCTCAGTTTTACCCATCAGATCCTCTCTTGCGGCCATGTTCAAGAATCGGCGCTCTAACTCCAGGCGTTTTGGCACTGCAAGCCCACGTGACAACGAATTTTGCGTGTAATGGCGATGAAAACCTGGCGCAGTACAGCCCACCACCCGCGAGCCCTGCGCGATGAAGCGCAGAATGAGCTCGAAGTCTTCGTAATTGGTCAGCTCAGGTCGGAACCCGCCCGTAGCCAGAAGCGGCTCACGGCGGAAGACAAAAGAATGGACTCCTCCCGGAAAGCCACCCAACCGGCCGATGCCATCGGGATCGACCTGGGTTCGGGTCTCTGAGAATTTCGCGATGGCGCCAGTGTCGCCTCTCACAAAGCTGCCATGCACTGCATCGACGGTCTCTCGATCGGGACAGGTTGCCAGGTGCTTCGCCTTGCCGATGATCGCTTCGGGCAGCATTTCATCATCGGCATCAAGGAAGGTGATCCAGTCAAGTGTTGCAGCCTGCATGCCCGTGTTGCGCGCCGCACCAGCGCCAGAATTATCCTGCCGGATCAGACGCACTGGAACCGGGGCTGTTCCCGCTAGCGCCGCCACCCGAATTCCGGTTTCGTCTACGGAGCCGTCATCGACCACAATCACCTCCTCGACGCCGGGGGTGCGTAGTACCGACTCCAACGCCCGCCCGATTGTTTCGGCGGTGTTGTAGGCGGGAATCACACAGCTTGCGCGTATGGTTTCATAGGGCGCGGGCACGTTAGTTTCCTCTTGCCCGACAGTATCGTCTTGCAAACGCTCCCGAGAGCCTAAAAGCTTGGGACTGGTGTTCCGCGAATGTGCTCAATTGCCAATGCTCTGAGACGCAACGACCATGGGGTAGTTGCGCTCTTCGAAATCGGAGATCTGCGTGATCTTGCAGTGTGCCTGCCGCGTTGAGACCAGCCGCTCCAGCAGACGTAGGGGGCGGCGCAGGAGCGAGGGCAGGGTTTGCGGAATGGCCGAGGCTGGAGCCTCGATGGCCGCGAAGCTGCTGTATCCAGCTTCCTGCAGCATGGCGACCAGCCGGACGGCTGAAAAACGTTCCGTCTTGCGGTTGCACTCAAAGACCACCAGCGGCCTGTCCCGCCAGAGCATCTCCATCATGCCTGCTATGGCCTTGGGCTCATGGCCCTCCACATCAATTTTGACAAGGCTCACAGGTTCCTGTGCCAGTGGCAGGTCGTCAAACCGCTTCACATCGAAGGAAATCCGTTCCGCGTCGGCGCTATGGGCCTCCTGATGCCCAGCTTCGAGGCTCGCGCCACCTGCGTTTACCAGTGGGATCACAGCCTCCAGCGTGGCGTCCTGCTCCGACAGTCCAAAGTCGTGCACCGTTACCTGCGGGTGACTTTCGGTGTTGAACTGTAACAGCCGGAGGGTCCGCGGGTTGGGTTCGAAAGCATGGATATGCTCGAACCCCTCGCCGACAAAATATAGTGTATGGTTGCCGATGTTGGCCCCCACATCCAGCACCCGTTTCGACCGATCAAGACCGGCGATCAGCCCGGACAGGGCCATCAGCTCGCGGTGTTCGTAGCGGCCGTAGACGTTGATTTCCGTGCCGATGAAGTCATGCGCGAAAATCGCCATCTGCGGATGGGTCCTGCGGTAGCCGCGCGCACGCTTCAACAGGCTGTGGGCGAGGTATTCGGACAGCAGTCTTTGAAAGGCGTTGGGGGGGTTGTTGGTCATGGGACCTCATGGGTTGTTGGTGGGGCGTCGCTACGCAATCGGAAGGGGGCGAAGGGCAGCGAGACCAACCCCAGCGTGCGGTAGCAGAACCACAGGTTCAGGAGGTTACGTAGTGTCAGGCCAAAGGCACCGGCCCCGGCAGCGGCCAGCGAGCCATTCTGCGGGATGAAGAGCCAGGCCGCCAGAAGCGTCGCCGTCAGCGCAGCGAGGTTGCCGAGGATCAGCTTGCGCTCCTGCTTGGCGGCGATCATCAGAACACCGACATTGCCCGTCAGCGCGTTCAGTAGCTGCGCCCCCGCCAGCAAGCAGAGTGCCGGGAAGGCCGCGGTGAAGCTGTCACCGAACAGGAGCCCCAACATCGGGCGGCCCAGCAGCAGCAAGAGGACCATGACCGGCGCCGAGAAGGCGATGCCGATGCGGCAGCTCTGTTGCAACAGGTCATGCAGGCGGCGCAGGTCGCCGTCCTTCCAGGCGCGGGCGTAACCCGGGGCCTGCACTGTCTCGATCGCGGTCAGGCCGAGGCCCATGATCATCACCGCCTGCGTGGCGACACGGTAGAGCCCAACCTGGGAGAAATCAGCCAGCGCCCCCGTCACGATCACCAGCAGCTGCGCGTTGCCCACCGCCAGCCAGCCAATCAGCCCGAGGCGAAAGAAGCTGCCCAGCCAGTCGGTCTCGGGCGTCTCGTCGGGCAGATCCGAGCGCGCGGCGAGGCCCTGGGCCAACAGCACGATGGCCACTAGCCCGGCGCCGGCATAGGCCGCGGCCAGCAGGTAGACCATGGTGTCGGAGCCGAATGCCGAGTCAACGCCCGGGCCGGAGACATACCCCGCCAGAACCACCCCGCCGATCAGGACCAGAAACAGTGTTGGCCGCAGCACCAGCTCGGGGATCTGTCCCGCCTGCAAGTGTCCGAGGCCGCGGTTGGAGGCGGAGACCAACACCAGCGCCAGGTGGCCCACCGCTAGGAGTCCCAGTGGCACCAGCAGGGCGGGCGTCATGCGGTCCCCGGTGAACAGAAGCGCCACGGCAGTCAGCGCCACCAGCGTTCCGCCCGATATCAGCGTAGTGCGGCACAGCACGTGCACCGGCACCCGCCGCCCCATGCTGCGCGAAGTCTCGCGCACCACCAGGCTGTTGCCCCCGGCCTGCGCCAGGCCCGACAGTAAAAAGGCGATACTGGTCAGCCAGGCATAACGGCCAAAGTTCTCTACTCCAAGATACTGGGACAGGGCGATGGTGATCAGCACTGAGAAGAGCGCAAAATACAGCCGGAAGGCAATTGCACCCGAAATGATCTTCAGCCCCCGCGCCATGCCTGCCGCCTCAGAGTTCGTAGCCCAGCCGCGCGGCCAAATCGACCAGCCGGGGATATTCCGGGAAGCTGCGGATGCGACTCTCAATCTCATCCTCTGAGATCGCCACGACAGAGCGTTTCGTGTTCGTGTCGGCGGGCACGTCCAGTTTCGGCAGCGGCGCATCTAAGCCCAACCAGTCGGACAACTGGTCGGTACGGTCGTGGAAATCCTCTAGCCGGAAATGATGGCCGGTGATGGCGGTACATTTCTCGTTCCACTCCAGCCACCAGCGCATCGAGGAGCGCAGCGGATCGTCGGAAAACGCGAAATGCGCGCGGGCGAAATCGACGAAGCGCTTGTGTCGTGCGTAATGCTCGGTGTGGAAGAAGCCGAGCTTGAGAAAGGACTTGATGACGGGCAGCGGAGCGCGGGTCTGGTGCACGGCGGTAATGCCGGTTTCAGGCAGGTAGGGCACCGCCAACCAGGAGGAATCGCCCTCGGGCGTGACCTGTGTCTGGGTCGCGCGATACAGCGGCCCGGAGGGGCGGTAGAAGCGTTCGTGACCACAGGGGTGCCCGGCTGCCGTCAGATAGTCGGCGACGAAATTGGTGCCGCAGCGTCCTGTGCCGATGATGACGAAAGCTGGCTTTTTCGCCCCGATGCGCGCCAACCAGTCGCCAAGATCCTGAGCGGCATAGCGGAGTCTTAGTGGCGCCATGCCGGCTATGCGACCCTGCAATCCCTGTTTCGAAACCTGTTCAGTCAATGCCTTTACTTTCGATTAGTCCGCCCAGCTCGCGCAAGTAAGGGCATCTTTCCTCGCGCGTGTGACGTAATTTATGGGTGTAAATGAACATCCTTGAGGATTCTGGAGTCGAAGTCGATACCTTCGGCGGTGCGGATCAGAGCCTGCACATCCTTGGGAAAGCAAGAACCGCCGTAACCGACGCCGGGGTAGATGAACTGGTAGTCGCTTCGCGGGCCGGAGCCGATGCCCTTGCGCACCATTTCAATATCTACCCCCTTTCGCTCGGCGAGGTTGGCAATTTCGTTCATGAAACTGACTTTAGTGGCCAACATGCAGTTGGCAGCGTATTTGGTCAGCTCGTCGCTACGCACATCCATGACGACAACCTTGTTGTGGTTACGGCTGAAAGGCTCGTACACCTCGCGCAGGGCATCCACGCTGTTGCGCAGCTGCTCGATCTTGTGCACATCATATTCAATGCGGAGCACATGGTGTGTCGACTTCCGCCAGTACGGCAGCTTGCACCAAGCCGACATAGGCGGTGCCGAAGATGGTGACGTTCTTAATCTCAGATCCGTCTGATCTGATGGAAACACATATTTCAGGTCATACAATACATGTTCCACTTTGCCCAGAGCGCGCATACCATCGGCGCCCATGGCACGGAATTCGTCGTGGACAACAGCAATTACCACTGCATCGTAAGTGCCCGCTTCCGGTGCTGCAGTAAGGCTGATGCCGTTCTTCTGCTTCTGCTACCTGCGGGCTGGCCCAGGGGTCATGCACGTCCACCTGCACGTTGTATTCCCGCAGTTCCTTGATCACACCCACCACCCGGGTGTTGCGCAGGTCGGGACAGTTTTCCTTGAAGGTCAGGCCCAGTACCAGCACCCGTGCGCCTTTGATCAGCAACTCCCGGTGCAGCATGACCTTGATAAGCTCGCTGGCGAAGAAGCTGCCCATGCCATCGTTGATACGACAGCCGGCCAGGATCACCTCGGGGTCGTAACCAATCGCCTGGGCCTTGTGAGTCAGATAGTAGGGGTCAAGGCCGATACAGTGCCCTTCACCAGCCCGGGTCGGAAGGGCAGGAACTTCCACTTGGTGCCCGCCGCCTGCAGGACTTTCTCGGTATCGATGCCCATGCGGCTGAAGATCATCGCCAGCTCATTAACCAGGGCAATATTCAGATCCCGCTGGGTGTTTTCGATCACCTTGGCTGCTTCGGCCACGCGGATGCTGCTCGCCTCGTGGGTGCCGGCGTTGATGATGCTGGCATAGAGCTGGTCTACCGTCTCCGCCACTTCGAGAGTGTAGCCTGCGGTCACCTTGGTGATGTTCGGCACCCGGTGCACTTTGTCACCGGGGTTGATGCGCTCTGGGCTGTAGCCGGCGTATAAATCCTTGGTGAAGGTGAGGCTGGAAACACGCTGCAGCACCGGCACACTCTCCTCCTCGGTACAACCGGGGTACACGGTGGATTCGTACACCACTATATCCCCGGGCTTCAGCGCCTTGCCGATGATCTCGCTGACGGCGTGCAGAGGGCGCAGGTCGGGCTGTTTGTGGCCGTCGATGGGGGAAGGCACGGTGACGATGTAGATGGTGGCCTGGCGCAGGTCTTCGGGGTTGGCGGTAAGGCTTAAGCCCGCGGCCTGGGCGAGTTCGTCGTTGATGACTTCGCGGGTGGCGTCGTGGCCTGCCTGCACCTGAGCGATGCGTTGGGCGTTGATGTCAAAGCCGACGACCGGGCGCTGCATGCCGAATTCCACGGCCAAGGGCAGGCCGACGTAGCCGAGGCCTATGATGGCGAGTGTCATTGGAAGTTGCTTGCCTTGTTGGTTGCTGTATTCATGGGTGCTTTGCGTGATTTCAGGGGGGGGGTTAGTTGCCGGTCTTGCGGACTTCCGTACGCAACGTCTCGATTTCTGTCCTCAGCGCCTCATACTCCACCAGCTTGCGCTTTAGGAACCGGGCGGTGAGGGTGGTCTTGGCCTTCACCCCACGCGGGGTAAGCAAGTAGCTGTACTTCAGCTTGTTCGGATTCCGGCTGAAGTTGTCCACCTTGACCCAGCCCTTCTCCACCAGGGCCTTGAGGCAATAGTTCATCCCACCCAGACTGATACCCAGCTGCTGGGCCATTTGCCGTTGGGTGATGTCGGGATTGTCCTGCAGCAGACGCAGGACTTTCAGGTGCTGTTCGTTGTCGGACATAGGGCTGTTTCGTGGTGAAAAATCGGGGGGCTGGGCAGGCTACCGCAGGGAATGCACGCTTGGGGTGCTCCCGGGGTGTGGTGACTGGGTGTTCAAAAGCTGAACAGGCTAGCGAAGGTTGGGAGGAAGTGCAAGCACGGGGTGTGCCGGCGTCGGAGGGTTGGGTACATTTGATTGTTGCGCACAAATAACCTGATGGGCCCTATAAAGGAGTTCCGGTAGCCAGGAAGCGCAAGTGATTGTCTACAGCCCTCATGATGGAGGCGCCCTCACGAGCGCTGTCAAAGCACAACCTCGACATTGCTTCCTCATGACAAGGTTAGGAAAACCCATACCGCCAGGGGTGGCAGAAATAAGATCATCCATTACTGCGGTTTGCAGAGGCCACGACTATAAGGTTATTGATGCAGCGTCACGAGTGACTGGGCGGGATTTTCTGCTGAAAATCTGGAAGATAAACGCATCGGCACCTTTGTCCGTCGGAATCTGCCATGAGGATATTTCAATCGAGACACAGGGAAATATCTTCTACGAGTTAGGCGTTGCCCAAGCTATGGGCAAAGAAACGCTACTGGTCAAATCCCGGTATGCGAGAATACCCAGCGCTTTCATCCGCACGGAGTACATTGAATTCAACGAACATTTCGAGACAAGCTTCTCGGCATACCTTGAGGATCTGAACGAACAGGCTGACCACTACGAAATGGTGGCAATGCAGCTTGAAAATAATCCCGTACTTGCCACCGACTATCTGAAACGCGCGTTCTTGATTGCTGGCGATAATAGACTGCGAGACCTTGCAGGGGTGTTTCTTCGGGACGCAGGCCTCGAGTCCCGAGCGCGCAACAGCGTTGAACTCTTGGCCGCCAATTTTTCGCTTGCAAGCCTCCACAGCACCATCTTGGCCTTCATCCCGCTTGGCGTGAGCAGGATTGCAAGCAAAGGGGCCAGTTATTGGACGATAGCTTGCCGGGGAACGGGATGTCAGGGCACCTCCAAATCGTTCACATCAACCGCAACACTGTGCTCCCGCCCCAGCAGCGCGAGCAGCACCTGCACCCGGTCTGCCCCGCGCTGCATCTGATACACCGCGTCCAGCCCCGCGAAGGGACCCCGGGTGATTCGAAGCTTGTCCCCGGGAGTAAACGGTAGCGGCGTTTCAGCCTCCGCACCTTGAGGAATTTGGCCTCGCAGGAACTCCACGCTCCCGACCGGCATTGCAGGGCTGTGCAGCCCGAAGCGAACCAGGCCCCGGGCCCCGACAGTGGAGCGAATCGGCGCGGCATTGTCGTGTTCCAGATCGAGCGCCACGAACAGATACCCGGGAAACAGCGCCTCAGTCACTGCCTGCCAACGCCCTCCGCGCCGCTTGCGCAGCCGAATCTCCGGCAGGCACACCTCATAGCCCTGCCGCTCCAGATTCTCGCGGGCAGCTTGCTCCATGCGCGGTCGCGTCGCCACGGCATACCATTGTCGGCCAGAGTCTGTCATGAAATCCGATTTCCGCTGAGACTTCTAAATTTTCCTTTATTCAACCTGAACTTACAAACATACTGCGCTGGCCTTTTCACTACCCCGGCTGTATCTTCTCGCTAGGATCAGAATTGCAATTAGACATGTCACCAACGCTGCTACAAGCCACACTCGCCTTTACCCTTACGCTGTTTTTCATCTGGGCCCTGAGCCCGATCGCGATACGCCTGGGTTTGGTGGATGCGCCCAATCAGCGCAAGCAACATGAAGGCCATGTTCCCCTGGTAGGCGGCATCGCCATCTATCTGGCCTTGCTCTCTAACTCTATGGTCTGGGGCCAGACCCATCCCGGGGGGCTGGCGGAGCAGACCGATGTCCTCACCCTGTTCATGACGGCCGGCGGGATGCTGGTAGTGCTCGGCATCGTCGACGACCGCTTTAACCTGAGCGTGTTCACCCGCACCCTGGCGGAGATCGGGGTGGCCCTGTTCCTGATCGAGTCCCTGGACCTGCGTCTGGCCAATCTGGGCGACTTTCTGGGGCTGGGCAGCGTAAGACTCAGCGGCTGGCTCAGCTACCCTTTCACTGTTCTGGTCATTTTCGTGGTGATCAATGCCTACAACATGCTGGACGGCATGGACGGGTTGCTCGGGGTTATCGTCCTGATCACGCTGTTTGCCTTCCACCTGTTCACCGGCCTGTCGCCTGGGCTCATTACCATTGTCATCAGCTCAGCCCTGGTGGCCTTCCTGACATCGAACCTGGGCCTGGCGCCCTTTATTCCGAAATCTTTCCTGGGGGATGCCGGCTCCAAGTTGCTCGGTTTGATTGTGGTGGCACTGACGCTGTCGGTGACCTCGGCCCAGGTGGGCGGTGTGCGCTATATCCAGCCGATAACCGCCGCCTACCTGCTCGGTCTGCCACTGTTTGATATGGCGCTCACGACCTTGCGCCGGGTGCTGAAGGGGAAATCACCGATCCGGGCGGACAATACCCATATCCACCACCTGCTGCGCGAACTCGGATTGTCCGACAAACGCGCCCTATTCCTGATTGGCAGCGTGGGGGTCGCCCCGCCCTTTCTCGGCCTGATGCTGGCCCGGGCGGGGACTCCGGAATCATACCAGTTCAGCATTCTGGTGGGTGCCTTTATCCTGTACTGTATCGTCATGAGTCAGGCGTGGCACATCGCACGCAAGCGGGCGCGACAAGTCGCGGTGAACCAGATCACCATTGAAATCAGCCCCACGGATATCGCATGACGCAACCGAGCAACTACCCCTCGCCCTCACAACTGCCACCGCCCGCTTGGGCCGATGATGAAATCGACCTGTTCGAACTTGGCACCGGCCTCTGGCAGCGCAAGTGGATTGTGCTTGGGATCACCGCGGTAGCCGTGGCAGTCGCCGCGGCCTACCTTATGCTGGCCAGCCCGGTGTACGAGTCCACCGCACGTCTGCGCCCGCCGCTAGCATCGCAATTGGTTGCCATCAATGAAACCGGACAAGTGGAACTGCCTCCGAGTGATGCATTCAGCAGGGTGGTCTTCGAAGCGCGCTCCCTGGACACGCAGCGGGAAGTCTTCCTCGCCTTCAGCCAGCGTCTACTCCACGAGCCGGCAGCGGACCGGAAACAGGTCGTGCAGCATTTTCTCCGCGCCTTCACCCCCGCGCTGTCCATCAACATCGACGGGCTGGGCAAGAACGATGTCCTCGCCGAAACCATCATGTCCATCCGTTTCCAGCACACTGATGCCCAGTTGGCCGCGGAGATTGCCAATGCCCTGGCGGCGACCGCACACAGCCGCGCCCTGGCCAGCGTCATGGATGAATTGCGCGCCCTGCTGGAAACCCGGATCCGCATGCTGGAGTCGCGGATTGCCCGAAGCGCCGACATTCTGAAGCGCAGGGATAAGGACACGATCGTACGGCTGCAGGAAGAGGATGAATTGAAGCGGCTACAACTGCAGGATCAGATAGCCGCCCTCACCACAAAAGCACGCCAGCTGCGGGCCGACAAGGTTGCCGAGCTGGAAGAAGCGCTTGCGATTGCTCGCAGCCTGGATATCACCGAGCCCGCCATCCTGCAGATGCTGTCCCGGCGCGAGAATGGTCGCGAATCGGTGTCCGTCAGTGCGGACCTCTCCACGGGACAGGGGGACCCGCTGTACCTGCGCGGCAGCCGCATGCTGCAGGCGGAGCTGGCGGTGCTCGAAAAGCGCACGACCGATGCCCACATGGTGCCAGAGCTGCGCGACCTGCAGGAGCAACTGGACCTGCTGGCACAGAACCGCCGCATCGAAATCCTCCAGGCACGGGAAAACTATGAAGCACTGGCGGACAACACGGACGCATTACGCGCTGAAATCAGCCAGCTGCGAGAGTTGCTGGCCGCGAGCTATGACGCGGTACACCTGGCCCGGGTGGACCAGCCCGCCATCGCCCGCAGCGCACCCATTCGGCCCAGGAAAAGCCTGACCCTGGCAATTGCCATCGTGGCGGGTGGCATGCTCGGGGTACTGGTCGCGCTGGTTATGGGCGCGGTGGAGAACCGCCGCCGGGAGCAGGCGCCACCGGCGGCGGCCGATACGCCCGCAACACCGTCTCCGGGTCACCCTCGGCCCTGACCAGGCCGTCCTCTATCCACACCACCCGGCTGCACAGTTTCTTCACCTGGCCTTCCGCATGGGACACGAACACTGCGGTGCGGCCACCGGAGAGGCGGCCGCGCATGGCCTCCTCGGCCTTCTGCCGGAATTCGGCGTCACCCACGCTCAGTACTTCATCGATCAGCAGGATATCGACCTTGGTCAACAGGGCGGTAGTAAAGCCGAGCCGGGCATTCATGCCCGAGGAGTAGGTTTTCACCGGCTCGTCAAAGGATTGCCCCAGCTCGGAGAACTCCCTGATCTCCTCTAGGCGGGACTCGGCCTCGCGCTTGCTGAAGCCCTGAAGCATGGCCGAGAGCAGCGCGTTGTCCCTGCCCGAGAGCTGGGGCTGGAAGCCCAGACCCAGGCTCAGGAGGGACACACTGGCGCCGGGCTGGCGCAGGATCTTGCCCGAGGTGGGGGCGAATATGCCGGCCATAAGGCGCAGCATGGTGGTCTTGCCGGCGCCGTTGCGGCCGACGATGCCGAGGGTCTCGCCTTCCAGCAACTTGAGCGAAACGCCGTCCAGCACCCTGTGCACGCCGTGCTCAAAACTTTCCTTGCGCGCGTGGAAGCTGTGGCTGACGTTGCGCAGCTCCAGCATTACCCGCCTGCCGTCGTCCGCCGGGGGTGCTACGGCCTGGATGTCATCGGCAGTCATGAGGTCAGCACCTTGAGCGCGAGGAAGCGGCTGGTGCGCTGCAGGAGCAGCACCATGCCCAGGGCCAGCAGCCCGAAGCCCGCGCCGATGCCAAGCAGGTGCCAACCATCCGGCGCCACCCCCGCCATGAGAATCTGCCGGTAGGCATCAATCACGAACGCCAGCGGGTTCAGCAGGAGAATGAGATCCGTGGCCGCCGGGTCCGGCAGACCGCGCGGGTCCCAGAAGATCCCGGACACGAACAGCAGGAAGATGGTGCCCAGCGACACCATGACGACGAAGTCGAACACCAGGCATACCAGGAAGGCGCAGACGAGGCAGGCGGCCACGATCACGATATAGTTCACCAGAATCAGGGGGAACAGCCACAGCCACGCCTCACTGATGCCGTAACCACTGAACAACAGTACCGCAAACAACAGCAGGAATACGCTCAGTTGCTTGTACAGGCCCTCCTGGACCGTGGCTATCGGAAACAGGCTCTTGCTGATGTTGGCCTTGCTGACCAGGCCACGGCTGTTGATGATGCTGCGCGATGCCTGGTTGACCGACTTGGAGAACCAGATGAAGGTCAGTTTGCCCACCATCAGAAAGACCAGGAAATCTTCCTTCCTGTTCTGCAGGATAAGCTCGAACACCACATAGAACACAGCCACATACAGCAGCGGCTCCAGCACCCACCATATATAGCCAAAGAAGTAGCGCGAGGCATCCGCCTTCAGCGACATGCGCGCCATGGTGTCGACCAGGGAAAAATACTGGGTGAGATTCATATACCCGTGCAGGACTGCTGCCCAAGAAACCAGCGGGCGAGTTTACCAGTGCCGGGAATTTTCAGCCACAACAGCTGCGCCCGGGCGCGGGGCAAAGTACACTGCCGCGCATGACGCTGAAATCCCACACCCCGCGCAAGCGCTTTGGCCAGAACTTCCTACAGGACCCGGGAGTGATCGCCGGTATCGCCAACGCCATCCACCCCCAGCCCGGGGAGCACCTGGTGGAAATCGGGCCCGGACAGGGAGCGCTGACGGCGGCCCTGATCAGCCGGGAGATTCGCCTGGACGTGGTGGAACTGGACCGGGACCTGGTCACCGGCCTGCTCGCCGCCTTCAGCATTTATCCCGGCTTCAAGCTGCACAGTGCGGATGCGCTCACTTTCGACTTCGCCGCCCTGGCACGGGACGGCGTGCCCCTGCGGGTGGTCGGCAACCTGCCCTACAATATCTCGACGCCACTGCTATTCCGGCTCCTGGACTTCGCGCCGATGGTCCAGGACATGCATTTCATGCTGCAACTGGAAGTGGTTAACCGGCTCGCGGCCAGCCCCGGCAGCAAGCACTGGGGACGGCTGGGGATCATGGCGCAGTACCATTGCGCAGTGGAGCATCTCTTCGATGTGCCGCCAGAGGCGTTTTTTCCGCCGCCCAGGGTGCAGTCGGCGATTGTCCGTCTGACCCCCTACCAGCAGTCACCCTGGCCCGAGTGCGATGTGCACGGTCTGCGGAAGCTGGTCCAGGCCGCCTTCGGCCAGCGCCGGAAAACCCTGCGCAACAATTTGAAGGGTATACTTGACGAGGCCGCACTGGCGGACTTGGGTATAGACCCCGGTTGCCGGGCCGAGACCCTGCAGCTTGAAGACTTTATCCACATGGCCAATCATCTGGGCAACAACTGAGACACATGGATACCCAAACAGTCAGCGTCGACGTCCTTGCCACCTATCTCGCCCGCCACTCGCGCCCGGCGGACAAGCAATACGCGTTTGCCTACACCATCACCATCAGCAACGAGGGCGGCGTTCCGGTGCAGTTGCTGTCCCGGCACTGGATCATCACCGACGCCGATGGCGAGGTGCAGGAGGTGCGCGGCGAGGGTGTCGTGGGTGAGCAGCCGGTCATTCAGCCGGGCAGCTTCTTCCGCTACACCAGCGGTGCAACGCTGCCGACACCGGTGGGCTTCATGCAGGGCAGCTATACCATGATCGTGCTGGAGGACGAAGATACCGACCCCGGCGCGCTGCCCGCCTTCGAGGTGCCGATCCGCGCCTTTACCCTGCACACCCCAACGGCGCTGAACTGAGGCCGCGGGTGGCGACCTATGCCGTGGGGGATATTCAGGGCTGTCTGCAGCCCCTGCAGTGCCTGCTGAAGCGGGTCGGGTTCAATCCCGACCGGGACGTCCTCTGGTCCGTCGGCGACATCGTCAACCGCGGCCCCAAGTGCCTGAAAACCCTGCGCTTTCTGTACGATATGCGGGACAATCTGGTGATGGTGCTGGGCAATCACGACCTGCACCTGCTGGCCGTCGCCGCCGGCGTCAGGACGCCTGCACCCTCTGACACCCTGGGCAAGATCCTCGCCGCACCCGACCGCGACACGCTGCTGAACTGGCTGGCCCACCGCCCGCTGCTGCACTATGAGCACGGCTATACCATGGTGCATGCCGGCATCCCGCCGCAGTGGAGTGTGGAGGACGCCATGCGCCATGCCTGGGAGGTGGAAGAGGTCCTGCAGAGTCCGGACTGTGTGGAATTCCTGCGCACCATGTACGGCAACGAGCCCGCGGTCTGGTCCGATGACCTCACCGGCATGATCCGGCTGCGGGTCATCACCAACTACCTGACGCGGATGCGCTACTGCACCAAAAAGGGCGTGCTGGACCTGGTCAGCAAGGGGCCCAGTCCCAATCCCCGGCCGGAGGGTGACAGCAAGAAGGTATCGCCCTGGTTCAGCCACAAGGAGCGCAAGACCGCCAACGAGAAGATTATCTTCGGCCACTGGGCCTCGATTGAAGGGCACACGGACAGTCCCAATACCATCGGCCTGGACACCGGCTGTGTCTGGGGCGGCGCCATGACCCTGTACAACCTGGATTCCGGTGAACTGACCTCCTGCCGCTGCAAGAGTGGGGGCAGGAAAGCATGAAGGCTCAGGCAAACATCTCCAGCAATACGTCGTGCCACAGTTCAGGCTTGATTACCCCCAGCCTGCTGACCAGACGCGACTTGTCCACACTGCGCAACTGATCCAGCAGGATTCTCGCAGCTCGACCCTCCAGCATGACCTCGGGACGACAGCCCAGAGCCTGGCCCTTGCTGGTGATGGGTGCAATGATCACTCTGGGCAGGGCGGCGTTCATGTCATCCGGCGACACTACCAGTGCAGGGCGAACCTTGCGAATCTCCGTGCCCACCGTGGGATCGAGATTCACCCAGTAGACTTCGCTGCGGCTGATAGCGACCTGCCGGCTCACCACGCCCAGTCCTCACAGTCTGCGTCGGTGGGGAACTCGGCCCAGAAGTCTGTATCGTCGTCTGCCTCGGCAGCCGGAAACCAGCCCTCACGAACCTCCCTGAGGGGCTCAATGACAATACACTTGCCTTCAACCCGCATGTTGATGTGTTTCGAGATACCACATTCGGCCAGCAGCGCCGCGGGAATCAGTACACCGCGAGAATTGCCTATCTTGCGAATGGTCGAGCGCATGGGGACAATCTCCGCATGTAATAACTTTGTTATTACATCACACATAGCAGCTTCACTCAATGATCAATTCGTGGGCAGCGTACCCACTGTCACCACCCTCGACCTCATCATATCCGCTCATAATTCACGCCGAGGCGGTACAATACAGCCGATGAAAACCTACCTGGTTGGCGGCGCGGTCCGCGATGCCCTGCTCGAGTACCCGGTCTCGGAAAGAGACTGGGTGGTGGTCGGTGCCACGCCTGCAGAGATGCTGGAGCAGGGCTACACGCAGGTGGGCAAGGACTTCCCCGTATTCCTGCATCCGCAAACCAAAGACGAGTACGCCCTCGCCCGCACCGAGCGCAAGCAGGGCCACGGCTACACCGGCTTTGCGGTGCACTGTGATCCCGCCGTTACGCTGGAGGAAGACCTGCGGCGGCGGGACCTGACGGTCAATGCCATGGCCCGGGATGCGGACGGCGCCATCATCGACCCCTACGGTGGCCAGCGGGACCTCGCCCAGAGAGTGCTGCGGCACGTATCTGCGGCCTTTGTGGAGGACCCGCTGCGGGTACTGCGCACGGCCCGTTTCGCCGCACGCTACGCCCACCTGGGCTTCACCGTGGCCGCGGAGACCATCGCCCTGATGGCGGAGATCGTCGCCCAGGACGAGCTGGGGCACCTGCCCCCGGAAAGGATCTGGGTGGAACTGGAGCGCGCCCTCGGTGAGCGCAATCCGGAGGTGTTCATTGGCGTGCTGCGCGACTGCGGTGCCCTGCGGGCGTTGCTGCCGGAACTGGAGGCCCTGTTCGGCGTGCCGCAAAGCCCGGAGCATCACCCGGAGATCGACAGCGGCCTGCATACCCTGCTGGTACTGCAGCAGGCAGCCCGCCTGAGTCCGGCAACGGACGTCCGCTTCGCCGCCCTGTTGCACGATCTGGGCAAGGGCCTGACCCCGGAAACGGAGTGGCCACGGCATATCGCCCATGAACAACGCGGACTCGCCCTGGTGCGCCGGGTATGTGAGCGCTTGCGCGCACCCAACCAGCATCGGGACCTGGCGCTGCAGGTCTGCGAGTTCCACCTGCTGGTACACCGCGCCAAGGAGCTGCGGGGCAAGACCCTGCTGAAGCTGTTTCGCGCCACCGGGGCCCTGCGCCAGCCGGAGCGGTTCCGGGCTTTTCTGCTGGCCTGTGAAGCCGACGCCCGGGGCCGCAGGGGGATGGAGGAGCGAGACTACCCGCAGGCGGCGTATCTGCAGCGGGCATTGACCCTGGCGCAGTCGGTGACTGCGGCACCGTTTGTGGCCCGGGGGATAAGCGGCAAGGCCCTGGGCGACGCGATTGCCGCGGAGCAGACCCGGCTGCTGGACGCTTTCCGCGCAGCGCACAAAGATGAGGTATAGAGGCCCCGGCGACCTGGCCGTACTGTCCTAAACCGCCCGGGAGATCCAGCGCCCCCGCCAGCTGAAGTCCACCCGCGCCAGTACCTGGCTGCGCTGGTCAAAGGCCGCCCAGAGTTCGGCAAAGCTGCGGCCGTCCACGGGGTGCTGCGCGCGGGGTGCCAGCTCTGCCAGCGGCCGCAGCACGAAGGCATTCTCCAGGATCTCTCCCCGCGGCAAGGTCACCCCGCCGAACTCACCGACCAGGTCACCGTAGGTGAGGATATCGATGTCCAGCTGCCGGGCGGAGAAGCGGGTGGCGTTGGCGGGCCGGCCGTGCTCGGTTTCGATGTGCCGCAGGCGTGTTGCGAGCGCCGCCAGGGGTAGTTCGGTGCGGGCACCGACCACCATGTTCAGGAATGGCTGGCCGTCGAAGCCAATGGCGGGGCTGTCGTAAACCGGCGACAGCGCCAGCTCGCCGAGCAGCAGTTGCAGGGCGTCCAGCCCCGCCAGCAGGTAGCGTTCGCGCTCGATATTGCTGCCCAGGCCCAGGTACACGGTAGTCACGCCGACCCGGCCCCGCGCTCGATCAACACACCCACATCCCGCGCCGCCTGTACCGCTCCGGGCTTGCACAGGCGCAGGCGCAGCCAGGGCACCCCGAATTCGGACAGCAGCAGCGCCGCCAGGTCCTCGGCCAGGGATTCCAGCAGCTGATAATTGCTGCCTTCTATATACTCGATGAGCCGACTGGAGACCGCTGCATAGTCCAGCGCCTGGCCAATGGCATCTCCTGCCGCCGCCGGCCGGTTGTCCCAGGCCATTTCCAGATCCAGCACCAGGGTCTGGCGTACGCTGCGCTCCCAGTCATAAACACCAATGATGGCATCGGCGCGCAGCTCGCGGATGAAGACGATATCCACGATCAGGCCACCACGGCAGGCCGCAGCGACGGCAATTCGGTCATGGGCCAGCGCGGCCGCACGGTGGTTTCCGGCCCGTCATGCTGCCCCGCCTGCAGGCGCTGGGCACCCGCGTAGGCAATCATGGCGCCGTTGTCGGTACAGAATTCCGGCGCCGGATAGAACACCCTGGCACCGAGTTTGCCCAGCTCCTTCTGCAGCCGGGCCCGCAGGTTGCGGTTGGCGCTGACGCCGCCCGCCATCACCAGGGTCTGCAGGCCCTCCTGCTCCAGCGCCCGGCGGCACTTGATGACCAGGGTCGCGACCACCGCCTCCTCGAAGGCGCGGGCGATGTCACACTTGTCCTGTTCGCTGAGGCCACTGTCCTCGCGGCAGGCCGTGACGGTGTTGAGGGTGAAGGTCTTGAGCCCGCTGAAACTGAAATCCAGCCCGGGCCGGTTGACCATGGGCCGCGGAAAGTCGAACCGCGCCGGGTCGCCGGACTCCGCCAGCCGGGCGATATGGGGACCGCCGGGGTAGGGCAGCCCCAGCATCTTCGCCGCCTTGTCGAATGCCTCGCCGGCGGCGTCGTCCAGGGATTCGCCCAGCAGCAGGTACTCGCCGATGCCGTCCACCCGCACCAGCTGGGTATGACCACCCGAGACCAGCAGGGCAACAAAGGGAAACTCCGGGTGTTCGTCCTCCAGCATGGGAGCCAGCAAATGCCCCTCCATGTGATGCACCCCCAGCGCCGGGATGCCCCAGGCCCAGGCGAGGGACTGGGCCAGGGTGGCGCCGACCATCAGCGCCCCGACCAGGCCGGGGCCGGCAGTGTAGGCAATACCATCCAGCGCCGTGGCCGCCACCCCGGCGTCATCGAGGACCTGCTGCAGCAGCGGCAGCGCCTTGCGAATATGGTCGCGTGAAGCCAGCTCGGGCACCACGCCACCGTATTCGACGTGGATATCGACCTGACTGAACAGGGCATGCGCCAGCAGGCCGCGCCCCGTATCGTAGAGCGCGACCCCGGTCTCGTCGCAGGACGTTTCCAGACCCAGAATCAGCATCGTTATCTTCACTGTCGCAGAGGGGCGCATGATAACGGCTTCGGGCGGTCGCGGCGAGGTCCGAAGGCCAATGGGCAGGGGAACATCGCGGCTATGGTTCAGCGAGCTCCCTGTTCGCGACCGCCGCGACGGTACGGTTCAGCGTGGCTGCTTCACCATGCTGGCAATCACCCGCTCCAGTTCACGGTTGAAGGACTCCGGTTCACCCATCTGCAGGAAATGGTCGGTGCCTTCCAGGATCACCGCCTCGAAGGAGCCGATGTGGCGCCGGTTGCCCTCGGTATTGGTTGGCCACAAATCGGCATTTATCGCCACAATAGGTATATCCAGCCCGTCAAACGCCAAGCGGGACCTGCCGCTGAGCGTGTCGGTCAGCATCTCTTCCATGGCGCTGACGGCCACTTCCGGTGGCGCTGCCGACATGTCGGCGACGATCCATTCACGCAGGCCGCGATCAGTTTCTTCAACAAGCATCTGTGACACAAAAGCCGCTGCGCCCTGACGGAAATCCGCCCGCATGGGCGCCACCAGGGCGTCGAATTCCTCCTGCGATATCGTGCCGCCGATATCCTGAAAAGTATCCACCCCGACAATCCCGATCACCCGCTCGGGCATCGCCTGGGTGGCCGCCACTGCGACCGGCCCGCCCATGGAGTGCCCGACCAGAATCACCTGCTCGGCGCCCACGGCGTCGACCACAGCACGCACATCCTGGCCGAATGCAGCCACGCTATAGCGTTCTCGCCCAAGCCCGGAATGACCGTGACCGGCCAGATCGATAACCACCACCTGGTGCTTGCCTGCGAAGTGCGCAACCTGCTCGCGCCAGTAGCGCCCGTCACAACTCCAGCCGTGAATGAATACCAGGGCCGGCTCGCCGCCGTTGCCAATCACCTCAAAGGCAATCGGTATGCCGTCGGCCGACTCGACCGTTTGCGGCCAGCGTACTTCGTCGGCCTGGACCGCCCAGGCCAACACCAGCAGCAACGCCAATGCAGGGATCTTCAATCTCATTGCACTCATGACTTACTCCTGTCGGATCGCGCACCCTTGCAGAGTCGGCCGATACGCGGTCTTTCCATTGTTGCAGTTCCACCTGGCCTGTCAAACCCGGATGACCCAGTCGCGCTGATGATTTCCGGCACTGCCCCCGCAGCCCAAGGGACGGGCGGCCAACAGGGCTTTGCAAATACCGCCAACTGAGTATAGAATGCGCGACCTTTTAAAGCTCTGGTTGCCGCAGAGGGCGGCTGGTGCACTACTTACTGAAACGGGTAAAGAATTAATGCCGCATATCAAGATCAAGGAAAACGAGCCTTTTGACGTCGCTCTGCGCCGCTTCAAACGCTCCTGTGAAAAAGCCGGTGTCCTGGCTGAAGTTCGCAAGCGCGAACACTACGAAAAGCCCACCACCACGCGCAAGCGCGCCGCTGCAGCCGCGGTCAAGCGCCACCTGAAGAAGCTGTCCCGGGAAAACCGCAAGCGCGTCCGCCTGTACTAGGCGCCCCCACCAGGCGTGCCCGACCAAGCGTCCCCAACCAGGCGTCCCCACCATGAGTGATCTGCCGCTGACCGAAACCATCAAGGCTGCCATGAAAGCGGCCATGAGGGCGCGAGACAAGGAGCGTCTGGGCACCATCCGGCTGATCCAGTCGGAAATCAAACGCATTGAAGTGGACGAGCGCATCGAACTCGATGATGCCCGGGTGCTGGTCGTGCTCGACAAGATGATCAAGCAGCGCCGCGACTCCGCACAACAGTACCACGCCGCCGGCCGCGACGAGCTCGCGAACCAGGAGGAGCGGGAAATCGCCGTGATCCAGGAGTTCCTTCCCGCCCAGCTCAGCGACGCCGAGCTGGAAGCCATGATCGACGCCGCCGTGGCGAACGCCGGCGGCTCCGGCATGCAGGCGATGGGCGCGGTGATGGCCGAGCTCAAGCCGAAACTGCAGGGCCGCGCCGATATCGGCGCCGTCAGCAAGCTGGTCAAGGCCCGCCTCAGCGCCTGACCCCCGGCTCGCCGGCGTTGCCAGAAGCGCCGCCGGCCCTGACAAGTCCCCCGCACCGTGCTTCAATATGCGGTCTCTCACAGAGCACTGCTGACACCCCCTGATGGCTGGACGTATTCCCCAAAAATTCCTCGACGACCTGCTCGACCGGGTCGACATCGTGGAAGTCATCGACCGGCGGGTCAAACTCAAGAAAACCGGCAAGAACTACAGCGCCCGCTGCCCCTTCCACGAGGAGAAGACACCCTCCTTCAGCGTCAACCCGGACAAGCAGTTCTACTACTGCTTTGGCTGCGGCGCCGGCGGCAATGCCCTCGGCTTCGTCATGGACTACGAGAACCTGGACTTCCCGCAGGCGGTGGCGACGCTGGCTGGCAGCCTGGGCCTGGAAGTGCCGCGGGAGGAGACTCGCGGCGGTGCCGCCCAGGCCCAGCGCGAGGACAGCAACAAGGCGCTGTACGCCCTGCTGGAGCAGGCCGCCCGCTTCTACCAACAGCAGCTGCGCTCGCATCCCGAGGCTCACCGCGCGGTAAGCTACCTCAAGCAGCGCGGGCTCACCGGGCAGATCGCGAAGGATTTTGACCTCGGCTTCGCGCCCCCGGGCTGGGACAACCTGCTGCAGGCGCTGGCACAGGACGACAGCCAGCGCAAACTGCTGCTGGATGCGGGCATGCTGGTGCAGAACGACGCCGGACGCAGCTACGACCGCTTCCGGGACCGGGTGGTATTCCCCATTCGCGACCAGCGCGGGCGCATCATAGCCTTCGGTGGCCGGGTACTGGGTGACGACAAGCCGAAGTACCTCAATTCACCCGAAACCCCCGTCTTCTCCAAGGGCCGCGAACTCTACGGCCTCTACCAGGCCCGCCAGGCCAACCGCAAGCTGGAGCGGGCCCTGGTAGTGGAAGGCTACATGGATGTCATCGCCCTGGCGCAGCACGGTATCAGCAACGCCACCGCCACCCTGGGTACCGCCACCAGCCAGACCCACCTGGAGCGCCTGTACCGGCTGACCCCGGAAGTGGTGTTCTGCTTCGATGGCGACGCCGCCGGGCGCAAGGCTGCGGTGCGTGCCCTGGAGTCAACCCTGCCCTGCATGGAAGACGGACGCCAGGCCCGGTTCCTGTTCCTGGACGAGGGGGAGGACCCGGACACCCTGGTGCGCAAGCTGGGGGCGGATCGCTTCCGCGAACTGGTTACTGCCGCCACACCGCTGGAAACATTCCTCTTTGACGTGGCAGGCGAAGGCCTGGACACTAGCACCCTGGAGGGCCGCGCCCGCTTGAGCAAGCAGGCGCTGCCCTATATCCGCCAACTGCCGGACGGCGTCTTCCGCCAACTCATGTTTCGCGCTCTCGCCGAGCGCACGGGACTGACCGTTGCCGAGTTGATGCATCTCGAGGCCCCGCCTCCCCCGCCGCCAGCACCTGAACCGGCACCCGAATGGGCGCAGGGAGCCGATTCCAGCCAGCCCACCCCGAGACAGCGGGCGGCCAGTGACCGGGCCCGAGCGGGCTATTCCAACCTGGCGCAGGCGGCCATTGCGCTGCTGCTGCACCAGCCGGAGATGTCCACCCGGGTGGACCCCGAGCCGCTGGCCACACTCGAAGGCGACGACGTCGCCCTGCTGCGGGACCTGCTGGCCCTGCTGCAGCGGCGCCCGGACTCCAATACCGCCATGCTGCTGGGCCACTGGTACGGCACCCCCGAAGGTGAGCTGCTGGGGCGCCTGGCGGGACAGGAACGGCTGATCCCGCGCGCAGGCATCGAACAGCAGTTCAGTGACACCCTGGCCGCCCTGGTGCAGTTGCCCCAGCGCAGCCAATTGTCCGCCCAGGTCGACAAACTGAAAGCCACCAACTACGCTGACATGAGCGACGCGGAGAAACAGAGACTCAAGGAACTATTGCAGCAAAAACAGCGCATGGACGAGGCCCGCAACAAGCGCAAGTCCTGAGTCACTCCACCGCCACCCCGCAGGCATCCAGATGCGCGGCTTGCAACCGGCAGCCATAGCCCCCATATAAAGCGGGTAGTGGTGCCCGAAAGCAGGCACCAGCGGGACCAGGAGCCGTTAAATTGCCAGGGATTTCGCTGGCTAAGTCACTGATTTTCCGGTTATAATCGCCGGCTAAATTTTTTTTGCATTTTATTCGAAGGTGTCTGCTGAATGACCAACGTCGCCCAACAACAGTCCCGGCTCAAGGATCTCATCGCCCGCGGCAAGGACCAGGGTTACCTGACCTACTCCGAAGTCAACGATCACCTGCCGGAAGACATCTCCGATCCGGACCAGGTTGAAGACATCATCCAGATGATCAACGACATGGGCATCCAGGTGTTTGAGGTCGCCCCGGATGCCGATGAACTGTTGATGACCGAGGGCGACAGCGCTGCCGATGACATCGCCGCGGCCGAGGCCGCCGCCGCCCTCGCCGCCGTCGAAACCGAGGCCGGTCGCACTACCGACCCGGTGCGCATGTACATGCGCGAAATGGGCACCGTCGAACTGCTGACCCGGGAAGGCGAGATCGTTATCGCCAAGCGTATTGAGGAAGGCATCCGCGAGCTGATGGCGGCCCTGGCCCACTACCCCGGTGCGGTGAAGCAGGTGCTGGACGAGTACGACCAGGTGCTGAGGGAAGAGCGTCGGCTGGGCGATGTCATCATCGGCTACCTGGACCCGGCCGATCACGTGCCCTCTGCCGCCGAGGTTGCCGCAGAACTCGCCGAGTCTGCAGACGCCGACAACTCCGACGAGGAAACCGAGTCCGGCCCCGATCCGGTGGAAGCCAAGAAGCGCTTCACCGCCCTCAAGCGCCAGTTCAGCAAGACCGAGAAAGCCATTGCCAGCAATGGCCGCAGCGACAAGACCACGATCAAGGAAATGGAAAAGCTGGGCGAACTGTTCAAGTTCTTCAAGCTGACCCCGCGGGTATTCGATCCGCTGATGGACAAGCCCCGCCAGGTGCTGGCTGCCGTACGCGACCAGGAACGGCAGATCATGACCATCGCCATCCGCGATTGCGGCATGCCGCGCAAGGACTTCATTACCTCGTTCCAGGGTTCGGAGTCCGACGTCAAGTGGATCACCCGTCAGACCAAGGGCAAGAAGGATTACGTCGCCAAACTGAGCGCGCAAAAGGAAACCATTACCCGCCTGCAACGCCGCATCATCGCGGTGGAAGACCAGTGCGGGCTGGCGGTACATGAAATCAAGGAAATCAACCGCCGCATGTCCATGGGTGAGGCCCGTGCCCGCCGCGCCAAGAAGGAAATGGTCGAGGCCAACCTGCGCCTGGTAATCTCCATCGCCAAGAAGTACACCAACCGCGGCCTGCAGTTCCTGGACCTGATCCAGGAGGGCAACATCGGCCTGATGAAGGCGGTGGACAAGTTCGAATATCGCCGCGGCTACAAGTTCTCCACCTACGCCACCTGGTGGATCCGGCAGGCCATTACCCGCTCCATCGCCGACCAGGCACGCACCATCCGCATCCCGGTGCACATGATCGAGACCATCAACAAGCTCAACCGCATCTCGCGGCAGATGCTGCAGGAGATGGGCCGCGAGCCCACCCCTGAGGAACTGGGCGAGCGCATGGACATGCCGGAAGACAAGGTGCGCAAGGTGCTGAAGATCGCCAAGGAGCCAATCTCCATGGAGACGCCCATCGGTGACGACGAGGATTCGCACCTGGGTGACTTCATCGAAGACGCCACCATCAGCTCGCCGATCGAGGCCGCCACCGGCCAGGGCCTGCAGGAGGCCACTAAGGAAGTGCTGGCGGGCCTCACCGCCCGCGAGGCCAAGGTGCTGCGCATGCGCTTCGGCATCGACATGAACACCGACCACACCCTCGAGGAAGTGGGCAAGCAGTTCGATGTCACCCGCGAGCGCATTCGCCAGATAGAAGCCAAGGCCCTGCGCAAGCTGCGCCACCCGACCCGTTCGGACTATCTGCGCAGCTTCCTGGACGAGTAGCAGCACCTCGTCCAGTCAATTTATTGACGATTCCTGTTTGTGGGCTAGGCTTTGGGGACGCCGACCGCGGTTCCGCCGGCTAACTCCCACCCCAAAACAGGAATAAAACCATGAAGAATGTCATTTACATGACGCTGGGGGCGGTCGCTTTTGCCACTCTAACCATTGCGCCCACCCACGCCGATAATCACATGACCGCCCAGCCGGTAGAGCTCTATGCCTGTACATTCCGTGACGGCAAGGGCATGCAGGATCTGGAAAAGGCCAACGCCAACTTCAAGAAGTGGGCCGCCAGCAACACCAGTGGCCACAGTGCCTGGATGATTACCCCGCAATTCCGCTCGATGGACACTGAATTCCATGTCGGCTGGATAGGCGCCTACCAGTCTGCCGCCGACTTTGGCTCCAGCACCGACAAGTGGGTAAATGCTTCCGGCAGTGTGTCGAAGGCCTACTATGATGCAGTGGACTGCAGCCATGCCATGATGTCCTCCTATGCCACAGGCGGCCAGGAAGGCGCACCGGGGGACGGCGTTGTCTGGTTCTCCCGCTGCTCGCTGGAGGACGATGCCAGCGTCGCTGACGCGGCCGCCGGCCATGCAAGGGTCGCAGACATGATGGAGGACATGGGGGCAGGAGGCTCGAGCTGGATTTTCGTTCCCGGGCTCGGTTTCGGCGACGCCGAATTCGATTACTACCACGTTGCCGCCTGGCCTTCGTACCCGGCGTTTGCCAAGGCCTGGGAGGCCTACGTCAACGGCGGCGGCATGGCGAAGGCCATGGAGCTTCACGAGGGTGTCTCCAGCTGCAAAAGTCCCAACATGTACGATGCCCAGCTGATTCTGGCGCCGCCAGCGGCCGAATGAAGCAACACCCCAGGCAGGCCCAGCCCCGGCGACCGGACGCCGGGCCTGTCACCCCGCGAAACCCCGGGACTGGGGCTGTGCCTGCGACAGCTTCTTCTTTATAATCTCCAACTCCCTGTTGCGGGCCCATAGCTCAGTTGGTTAGAGCATCCGACTCATAATCGGCAGGTCGAAGGTTCAAGTCCTTCTGGGCCCACCATTTTCCATAGGTGCTTACCGGTCACACAGGTAACAGTGCAGAAATTGGTTGCTGAGGGGTACTCTGTCCAGAGTCTGCCATTTCAGCTAACGATCAGACAGGAATTTCGCCATGACAAAAAATACCCAAACCCTACGCAGACTATTGGGCTGCCTGGCAATCGGCTGGCTGATCATCCCGCTGGCCGCTGCCCAAAACGGTGAAGCAGGCTATGGCGACAGCCCCGACCGTGGTGGTTACGCGGACATCAACGGCATCAAAATGTATTACGAAGTGTATGGTGAGGGTGAACCCATGGCCCTGATTCATGGCAGTGGCCAGGATATATCGGCCATGCGTCATCAGATCGATTACTTCGCCGGCAAGTACAAGGTGGTAGCTGCCGACAGTCGTGCTCACGGTAAATCCGGTCTCGGCGAAGGTGAGCTGACCTATATCCAGATGGCCGACGACTGGGCAGATCTGTTTCGTCATCTGAAACTCGGGCCGGTGAAGGTTGTGGGGTGGAGCGATGGCGGCAACATCGGCCTGCGCATGGCGGTCGATCACCCCGAATTGATCGACAAGCTGGCAACCATGGGCGCCAACCTCCAGCCCGATGCGAGTGCGGTGCAGCCCTGGGCCGTCGCCTGGGTGAAACAGGCATCGGCGGAAGTCGATGCCATGCTGACTGCAGGCGATACCAGCCAGAACTGGAAGGTACAGGCCGAGCATCTGCGGCTATTACGGGAGCAACCCAATATGACGCTGGGCGAACTGGGCCAGATAAAAGTACCGGTGCTGGTAATGGCGGGAGACAAAGACGTTATTCGAGACGAACACACTGTACTGATGTACCAGCACATTCCCCGGGCTCATCTGGCCATCTTTCCCGGTGAAACGCACTTCACACCGGAAACATCGCCGGAGCTGTTTAACCGGACAGTCGATAACTTCATGAGCAAGCCCTACACTCGCCCCGATACCAGGGATATTATGCTGGGCACCCACGAATAAGCGGGCAAGAAGCAATGGCGCCGGTTACCCTGCGCCTGTACCTGGCGAATTCCTGTTTTGTCAGTAAAATCGAATTCCGGGCTCGGGCCTTTCTGGCCGAACGCTCTGATCACAGCAGCGGTAATCTCCCGGACATCGCTCCATTTCGACTATTTGACTCGTCTGCACCCTAATCGGCGAACTGCATCCGCACAATAGGGCTGCTGACCAGGCTCCAAAGTAACTTGAGGTTGAACTGAACGCCGTTGCTCTGTTGCTCGGCGAAACTCAAAAGTTCGTCGAGCGCCGCGCGATTGAAAAACTGCCCGTTAAAGAGCAGGCCGTAAATGTCCCGAGTTGCCTCGATGTTAGCCAAAGGGTTGTCGTTGAGTAGTAGAATGTCAGCTGCCTTGCCTTCTTCAATAGAGCCGTACTGGTGATCAAGGCCGCTAAAGGTCGCCGCCCCGAGCGTGGCCAGACGCAGGGTATCAGCGGCAGAAATACCGGCCTCGACAAATTCCCGGAGCTCATCGTGAACGGAGAAGCCCGGGAATATATAGCTATCCCCGGCATCGGTGCCCACCAGTAGCTCAACGCCCGCTTCATGCGCGTCCACCAGGTTACGCCGCGCCAACTGATACAATTGCTCATAGGTCTCCGCGTGTCCGGCCAGCCTGGATTTCTTGGCAGCATTGTCCGCATCCGGCTTCCACATGCCTTCACGGATCGGCCAGGGGATGTATTTCAGCCTGGGGTCGTTGCGAAAACCAGCATCCTGGGCGCGAGCGCTCATGGCCAATACCTGCAGGGTGGGCACCCAGGCGATTTCAGCGCTCGCCATCGACGTCATCAGTCGAGCGCATGTGTCGGGGTCATGCTGTTCCACCAGTTCGCGACGCAGGTCCATGTTAAAGGCGGCCAACGGGTCGTGAAGAGCGCGGAAATCACTGGCCCCACGGTAGCATTCCAGGAGGAACAGACGGGGGTGTTCCACACTGCGCTGTCCCGCTGCAATCAGCTCGGGGAGTGACACCCCCAGCGGTCTGTGCCCCGCCATGGACAATCCATGTGCCCGTGCTTCAACTGCCAGATTGCGATAGGCCTGGGGGGACAGTTCGGAGTAGATCTTGAGAAAATCCACACCCTGATTCGCGTAGTAGGCCGCAAGCTCCTTGGCCTCGCCGCCATTGCGGACCCGGAAGAAATCGGGGTAGCTCTCGGGCACCTCGTTGCCGCCGTTAATCTGGAAGCCGCTGTGTTGCAGATAGCGAGGACTGTTTGCAGCTCCCCTGACCAGACCCTGATTCCAGCTGACACGGTCTTCCTGGCAGGCGATATAGCTGTCGGGTTCGGACATACAGCCCCACATTTCACGCACCCCGGTTACCCCGTTGGCGAGAAAAAGAGGATGCAGGTATTGAGCGGATAACTTGGTGGAGTGGGTGTGCATGTCCCACAGGCCGGGAATTGCGTACTTGCCAGTGCCGTCGATTTCCAGCACATCGCTCACGGGTGCCAGCTGCCCTACTGGAGTAATACGGACAATCAGGCCTTCGCGAATTAGGACATCCCGCGGCCCTGTCATCTCGCCTCCCTCAACCACCAGTAACCGTACATTGCGCAACAGTACGTCGCTGTGGATACCAGTCTGCGGCATGGCCGGCAGCGCCGTAAGCGAGAGCACCGCCATCGCCAGTCCAGCAAGCACTACCACAGTGGCCAGAATTTTGAATAAGCGCTTCATATACGGCCTCCAACCTGCCTGGCAGCGGCGGCGATCATCACCAGTTCGAACGCCTTGATAAACTCCATCTTCATCGCGGCAACCAGCGAGTGCATAGCGATCAGGCGATGGTTGATCGGCGTGCCTGCCCTGCCGGCCAAAAACTCCAGCTGTGCCCGGGCATTGCGGTAACCATGCTGCTCATAGGTGCCAAGAATCTGGACGCTGTACTCATCCGCGGTTTTCAGCCGGGGAACAGGCTGATAGCCCAGTTGCACAATCATGGATTCAGTCAGCGCCCAAACCGACCAGGGATTCTGCCCCGTGAGCAGCGCCCCGTCCCGGCTCACCTGCTCCAGGTAGGACGGGCCTGTCTGCACCGCCGCGCCGCGAGCGCGCAGCCTGTCCTCCAGCAGGAACGGGAAAATTGTCCGGGCTTCCGGTATCAGGAAAAGCTCCTCGTCGTTACTGAATCCACTGACCCGCCTACCGGCAAGAAGGTATTCACCGCCGTCGAGCTTCACATTCACCAGCGCCGCCGGTCCGTGGCAGATAGCACCAATCACCTTGTTCTTGTAGTGGAAGTGCCGAACGAGGTTCTGCATGGCCTCATTGTCCGGGAAATCCCACATGGCGCCCTTGCCACCCACGAAATACACAGCGGCGTATTCCTCGGGATTGATGCTCGCTACCGCAGTGGAGTTGATGACTTTGCTTCTTGCCACAGGGTCATTGAGGAACGCATAGTCAAATTCCCCCATGTCATCGTCATCAATCACTACCGGTGGTTGTCCTCCGTCCGGACTGGCGATATCGACAGTAAAGCCGTTGGCGGTGAATACGTAATAGGCCCGGGATAATTCAGTGAGCTCATAGCCTGTTCGTTTTCCGGACTCACCCATCTCGCCGGTGCTGGTCACAACGGCGAGAATTTTCCCTCTGCTCGAGCTTACTTTCGCGTCAAGGTAGGCGAGCTTATCCGGGGTTGTGGCGGCCAGGTTCGTCAATTCACTGCTCTGTAGCAAGTTGATGACCCATACGCCAGCACCTGTGAAACAAAGTATTATCAGGGCTATGCCCAGTAGTAATTTCTTTAACATGTGATTTCGCCTTGCCTATGCCGTGACCACAGGCTAAGTGACAGGAGGTCAAATCAAGGTGAAATTTTCAGGATAATGCTAAATATCCCCGCCTGAGAGCGGGTTGACAGTAGCCAGTTCAGCCTTGCAGCAATGCGCTCAACCAGAAATAGTCCTTGTCCAAGGCCGGGGCTGTCTGCCTGTTTTCTGCCGGGTTTGACCGGGTCATCGATCACGGGCGCAAAGACCGCGTTGCTGAACACCAGGCTGTCCTCGTGCAGTGAGATGTTCAGTGAAGGCTCAGCGGCATAGCGCATTGCATTCTCAACCAGATTACCGACCAGCAGCGTGATCAACTGACGATTGCCGATCAGCTCGCAATCATCTGCTATTGCCACTTCCACCGAAAAATTGGAGCGCTCGAGTGCCCCATGCAAGCCCAGTATCGCTTCTTCCACAATGGGGCGTAACCTGAGTGACTGCGCCTGTACCGAGTCCTGCCGAGCCAAGGCGAGCAGGATGGCGACGGTCCTCTGCACATGTTGCGCTGCCAGCTTCAGTTGCTCAATATCCCGGGGCTGCGGCGGCCGGGTTTCCAAGAGGGTAAGGGTATTTTTCATCACCGTGAGCGGTGTGCGCAACTCGTGGCTGACATCTCGGGTAAAGTGACCCTCTCTTTCGAGTGCGTCATGTATCTGGTTGAAGTTGCTTTGAATGGTCTCCGCCAGGTAGCCAATCTCATCGTTTCTGCCGGCTGCACTGAGGTCCAGCGCCTTGCCCTGCTGATGCATCTGCTTTACTTCATCGCTCAGCTGGATAATCGGGCGCGTCGTCCGTCGCGCCACCCTGTAGGCAAGCCAGAGTGACACGGCGAGGGTAATCACCACCAGGCCAGCCAGAATTTTCAACAGGCTGCCGGAGAGATTGGTCACTACCAGCAGGGACGACACCTCCGCAACCAGCAGCGCCTGAAGATCTTCATCCAGGTAGAAGTTGCGCACATGATAGTGTCTCTCGTCGGCAGTGAATATCTCGCCGCTGTCCGGGCTTGCCTGCAGCTTTCGGCGCACAGGCACCGGAGCCTGCTCAGCACTGGCATACAGCATCATGTAGTCAAGCCTGGGAGAGGGCCATTGGCCAGTGCCGGCATAGGTATCCTGCAGGTAGCTGATCTCCCGGGCCAGTAGCTTCTCGACAAGCGCATCTTCGGTGATATAGGCGAAGAGAACTACCATGCCCACGTAGACTGTGGTGAGCAACAGGGTCAAGCCAACGAAGGTTCTCGTGACCTGCCGCTCGATACTGTTCCTTTCAGGCACCGGGAATATCCAGCTTGTAACCCACATTGGTAATGGTCATCAGGATGCTGGATTCGAAGGGCTTGTCCAGGGTATTGCGCAGGCTGTAGATGTGGGATTTGAGTGCATCGCTGTCCGGTGGCGCATCCCCCCAAATCTGGTGCATAAGCACCGAGCGGGATACAGGGTTCGGATAGGCCTGCGCCAGTTGCACCAGAATTTTGAAGCTGATTGAGGTGAGCGCCAGTCGCTGTTCCTGCCGCCATACGGCTTTCTGCGAAAGGTTGATGCGCAGCTCTCCAAGCTCCAGCACCTTGCTGTGATTCAGGGCGTTACGCCTGGCGAGGGCCTGGCAGCGCAGGGCAAGCTCCCGCAAATCAAAGGGTTTGGTCACATAGTCATCAGCACCTACACCGAAGCCGGTGGCCTTGTCCTCGAAACTGTCGCGTGCCGTAAGCATCAGCACCGGAACATTTATCTCGGCGGATTCCTTAATACGCGCACAAACATCCACTCCGTCCATATCGGGCAGATTAAGATCGAGAAGTACAACGTGATAGAGATTCTCCACTGCGAGCGCTACAGCCTGGGTGCCAGTCTGGGCAAGGTCCACCTGCCAGCCATGCCCCTCCAGGAAATCAGTCACCTGGCGGGCGATGGCGAGGGTGTCCTCTACCAGCAGGATCGATAATGAGTTCAATGCCTGACTCTATCAGAGTGGGTACATGGGCAGAGAATGTGGCAATAGTCGATCCGTTTTCCAAATCGCACCGGTCTGCCAATCACAACCACAGTTTAGCCCACTTACGCCAGAATGTGCATTTGCCGGCTCGCCACTGTTCAGGCTTTGACAGCTGGGTTTACCCTGGTCCATGGAGAGTCTCATCCGGAAGGTACTCAGGTGAGCGCTAAAGGTATACGGGGAAATGTAAAAGCAAGGGGCGCGCCTGACAACACCGACGCCTGACACTGGCGTTATCGCTAACCCGTTTATTCGCTTGGAAACTTACCACGCCGGCGGGGGGCTGAATTCAAGTCCTTCTCGCCTCCAGCTCCCATGATATCCTTTGCGACATATTTGAATACGGGGGAGTTGGATCTTGCTGAATTGTGAAGTTTTGGAACCCGGCGGCACGGCAGATGCCGCTGTAATCTGGCTGCACGGGTTGGGCGCCAGCGGCCACGATTTCGTCCCGGTGGTACCTCATCTGGGCCTGCCGGAAAAACACGGTGTGCGTTTCGTATTTCCCCACGCCCCGGAAATACCCGTGACAATCAATGGTGGCATGGTGATGCCGGCCTGGTACGACATTCTCGCCATGTCGATAGAGCGCGAGATTGATCTGGAGCAGATAGAATCGTCTTCTGCCGCCGTCCGGGAATTGATCCAGCGTGAACTGGATGCGGGTATTCCCAGTGAGCGGATTGTGATCGCCGGGTTCAGCCAGGGAGGCGCAGTCGCCTACCATACGGCACTGTCCTATCCAAAGACCCTGGCCGGATTGCTGGCGCTGTCCACTTACTTCGCGACAGCCAGGGAAGTGAGTCTCTCGGAAGCAAACAGGGCCCTGCCGATTCATATTTTCCATGGCACCCGGGATCCCATGGTGCCTGAATCAATGGGCCATACCGCGAGCCAGATATTGCAGGGGATGGGCTTTGCACCGAGGTACCGCAGCTACCCCATGCAACACGAAGTGTGCATGGAGGAAATCCAGGATATCGGCCGCAGCCTCAGGGATTGGCTGCAGCTGGATTAAGCGACCTTTCCATGACATCCGGTCCTCGTGCTCGGGCCGGCCCTTCCGGATTAATCACTCTGGCGGCGGGATGACACTGTAGTGCAGGCTGATGATCTTCCATTCGCCATTGATCTTCTGCCAGACATCGGTCTCGAATGCCCGCACCGTTGATGTCGCGCCATCCGGGGCGCGCGTGCGGTTGTCGACGAAGGAGGTGGCTACCGCGACATCGTCGCCGGGCATGAGTTGCACCTGCAGATCGGCATTGCCAGACCCATGAGAGTCCGCGTCTGCTAGCGCGGACAACGACTGCAACGCGATGATCAGGCAGGCCAATAGTGCTTTCATCGTTCTTGCTCCTTCCGCTTGTTCGGTCTGGATCTCTGCAAGCCTACATAGCTTGTACCAAAATTTACAGATCTGATGCCTGATCTTCGCGATTCCAGACCCGCACCGGGTCCAGGCAAATGTCCGGTCATGCACGGCGGCCATACGGCAGCTGGGCACAGTAACGTAGCTCACCACATCAGATCATCGGGCACTTCGTAATCCTTGTACCACTCCTGCTCTTCTGCCGTCAGTTCCTGGGCCCCCGCCTCACTGCAGACAATCACTCGGCTGCTGTCGCGCTCCGCGATCTTCGCCGCAATGGGCCAGGGCAGCAGCTCATACTGGTCCCCCTGCTTGCCAATGGCCAGGTTGCCGGCCGCGAGCTGCTTTTGCTCCATGGCTGTGACGTAGAGCTTCTTGACCTTTTTGCCATCGGTAAAATTGAACCCGATGTCGCCGCGTCCACGCGGCAACTTGTGGCCTTCGATGAGCTGCTTGATCTGGGCGTTGATCGCCTTGCGCAGGGCCTCGGCGTTGCGGGCCTCGTTCAACTCGCGGTCGCGCCGGGCCTTTAAGGCCAGCGCCTCGCGGGCTGCCTCTTTGGTCTCGACCCCGAGCTCCTCACCGGAGCGTCGGGCAACATTGGCCTGCTTGCGCTTTTCCTTCGCCAGTTTTTTGGCCTTGTCGGTATCCGCCAGACCGGCCTTGAGCAATTGATCCTGAAGTGAGCCTGCCATACTTGCTACCCTCCGAAGTCGCTGGCCGCGTGCCGTTCCGGCAACTGTTCCTCTTCCGGCCCCCAGATGCGGTTGACCCGGCGCCCGCGCTGCACCGCGGGCCGCGCCTGGATGTCCCGTGCCCAGCGATTGAGGTGCGCATAGGAGCCCACGTCCAGGAACTCCTGGGCGTCGTACAGCGTCTCCAGTACCAGGCCACCGTACCAGGGCCAGACCGCCATGTCGGCGATGGTGTAGTCATCGCCACAGAGGTAGCGCCGGTCCGCCAGGTTGCGATCCAGCACATCGAGCTGGCGCTTGACCTCCATGGTGAAGCGGTTGATCGGATACTCCCACTTTTCCGGGGCGTAAGCGTAAAAGTGGCCAAAGCCTCCACCCAGGTAGGGGGCGCTGCCCATCTGCCAGAACAGCCAGGACAGGCACTCGGCGCGCGCGGACGCGGCCGTGGGCAGGAAGGCTGCGAATTTCTCCGCCAAGTACACCAGGATCGCACCGGACTCGAACAGCCGCGTCGGCGGCGAGGTGCTGTGATCGAGCAGGGCCGGGATCTTGGAGTTGGGGTTGATGGCGACGAACCCGGAACCGAACTGTTCGCCCTCGAGAATATTGATCGGCCAGGCATCGTATTCCGCATCGCTCCTGCCGAGCGCCAGCAGCTCCTCCAGCAGCACCGTGACCTTGACGCCATTGGGTGTCGCCAGTGAATACAACTGCAGAGGGTGCTTGCCTGTCGGCAGCACCCTGTCATGGGTCGGCCCCGCCACCGGCCGATTGATGCTGGCGAAGCGGCCGCCGGTTGCGGTGTCCGGTGACCAGACCCGCGGTGGTACATAGCTGTTGTTGTCTTCCATAAAGTGCTGTTCTCCGTGTCTGCTCCTGGCCGTTGCCGGTGATCGGGCAGATTGTAGTCAAGAGCCCGGGGCCGTGATCTGCCGCACCAGCTGTGCCAACTCGTGCACGTGCGGATCGGCGGCATCAAGATCCCGCAGGGCCTGGGCCAATTGCAGAAGGTAGTCCCTGTTGCTGCCGCTGGGCCCGGAGGCGGCCGCAATGTGTGCCGCAATCTCGGCAGCGGGCGCCGGCCCCAGGAAAGCGTGATTACCCTCATCCGCTACGTATAGCACGCCCGCCACGCTGTTGCCCCGCCCGGAAAGGGAAATATCCACCTCGTGGCGGTGATAGCCGTTTTTTTCCCGATGATCCAGATGCCCGAATACCGATTCGTCAATCAGGTAGGCCATGCCCTTGCACACCGCGCCTGGGGAAGGCACCAGGGTCACCACGCGCCCGGGAGCTGCCACTGTGCCCCGGTGATCGTGGGAACCCTGCCAGAAGCGGCGCTCCCACCCGGATACCTCGGCCACCTCACGCTGCAGGAACGGGAAATCAACCTTGTAGATCAGTGACCCGTAGCCGAACACCCAATGGCTGCCAGCGCCCGCAGCAGGTTCACCCGCCATCGCGGCGCCTATTCAATACGCAGTGGGCGCTCGTAAACGCCCGCGTTGCCAGTGCTGATCTGGTGGGCGAGGACGACCATGTCGAAATCACCCGGGCCTGGCAGGTCCAGTTTCCCGGCGAACTCGTTGTCGGTACCGGTGAAATCCAGCGGTCCCTCCGCGACCAGCTCGCCCTCGCGGTAAAGTTGTACCCTGGCGCGGAAATCGGCAGCTGGCCACAGGCCCTCTGTGGTGATGGGACAGCCGCAGATCATGGTGACACTGGCGCTCAGGGCCAGCTGCTCCTCTCCCAGCGTGTAATTCAGCAGTTCGGTTATGAGCCCGGGCAGGTGCAGGATCACGGGTTGCTGCACCCGGTCCTGGCCGGGGATCAACCACAGGGTCACGGCTGTGGACTGGATGCTCTGGGCAACCGCCAGGGGACCGGTGACGCTGACCTCGACCCGGGTGGGTCGCGCCAGGCCGAGTTCTGCCTGAAAACTGGCGGGATCCCCCAGCGTGGCCGAGCGGCCGCGGGTCTGGGGCGTCTGCATCAGCGCTTCGGTGTCCCCGGTGGGGCCGGTAATGGCGCCCTGGGCCAGCAGCTCTCCTGTCGCCGCGTTGCGAACGACGATGTTCATGTCGCCAACACCGCTGCCGATGAACTTGGCATCGTCAGCGCGCACCAGCACCTTCAAGGCTGTGGTGGCGACGCTCTCCTCCGCCGACACCAGGGGCGCCAGCACCGCGGCGCCGAAGGTGACCACCGCGGCCACAAGGGCGCGGCCATAGTTTGCTGCTCGTCTGGACATCGTTGACTCCCTGTTGAAGCATCCAGTCGCGCGAACCCGTTACCCACTCGCGCTTCGTCGGCAAACAATAGCATAACCCGGCCCCGGTATCCGACGGCGCAGCGGCAACCACCTCACGCAAGCATCCGGACCGCGCGATGACTTGTCAGCCCCCGGGGGGAGGGACCTATAATGCACGGCTGAATTGCAATCGGAAAACGCTCATGGGCCGCGCCTACCAGAACCGCAAGGAATCGATCGCCAAGACCTCTGACGCCAAGGCCAGGGTATACAGCAGATATGCACGGGAAATCTATGTCACCGGCAAGGCCGGCGGCACGGACCCGGACGCCAACCTGGCCTTGCGCAGCCTGCTGGAACGCGCCCGCAAGGACCAGGTGCCGGCCCACGTGATCGAGAAGGCGATCGACAAGGCCAAAGGCGGTGGCGGCGAGGACTTCGCCGTGGCCCGCTACGAAGGCTTCGGCCCAGGCGGCAGCATGGTCATTGTCGAGTGCCTGACAGACAACCCCAACCGCACCTTCGGCGATGTTCGCCACTGCTTTACCAAGACCAAGTGCAAGCTGGGCACGCCCGGCAGTGTCAGCCACCTGTTCGATCACAGCGCTATCCTGGTATTTCCCGGCGACGACGAGGACGCCGCGCTCGAGGCCCTGATGGAAGCGGACGTCGATGTGACCGATATCGAAAGCGAGGGCGGCAATATCAGCGCCTTTGTCCCGCATACCGAACATTTCAAGGCTCGCCAGGCCCTGCTGGACGCCTTCGGCGAGATCGAATTCGAGGTGGACGAAGTGCAGTTTGTGCCCCAGACCTCCGTGACCCTGGAGGAGGACGATGCCCAGGTCATGGAGAGGCTGCTGGACATGCTCAACTACCTGGACGACGTGCAGAACGTGTACCACAACGCCGCGGACTGACGGCCAGCGCGGGACTGCGGCAGCAGCGACCAATCTGCTCTATGCTGCTGGGGGACATGCCGGCGATCAGTGGCCGGGAATCAATAACAGCTCACCGGAACCCGTGCCATGACTTCACTGCCAATGACCTGCCTGACCCTCCTGCTCCTGCTGTTGCCCGCCCTGCACGGGTACAGCGCCGAACAAGACAACAGCTGGTATCCCTCGCGCCATGGTGCGGAGGATACCCTGGGCGCAATCAATTACCTGTCGCCGGAAAAGGTACTGCAGGCTGCCCGCCTGGTAAAGGCCGGCAAGACCTATGCCCTGGGCGTGGCAACCGGCCCGGACTCGCCCGCCTATGGCCCCCGCAGCTACGCCCTCACCGTGCTGCAACTGGACGATGGCGTCGGCGCGCCGATGGCCGCCAACCAGCTCACCTCCAACGATGACCTGCTGCAGACCTGGATGGGGATCGGCAGCCAGATTGACGGTCTCGGCCACCTGGGCATCAACCACCGCTACTACAACGGTAAACACGCCAGCGAGTTTGTCACCGTCACCGGGCTGACCAGCTTCGGTATCGAAACCCTGCCGCCGATCGTGACCCGCGGGGTGCTGATCAACATGGCCAGTCATCTGGGGCAGGAGATTCTGGATGCGGGTACCGTCTTCGGCAGCGCGGAGATCAAGGCTGCGGCAGCGGCCCAGAATGTCAGCATCGAGCAAGGGGATGTGGTCCTCTTCCACACCGGCTGGCTCGCCATCGCCGACTCCGATCCCGCGCGTTTCATGGCCGGCGAGCCCGGCCTCAACCAGGAGGGGGCGCGCTACCTGGCGGAACTGGGGGTGGTGGCGGTCGGCGCAGACACCTGGGGCCTGGATGCCATGCCGGGCGAGCAACCCGATGAGATGTTCCCCGCCCATCAGGAACTGCTGGCGCGCCACGGGGTGTACATCCTCGAGAACATGGACACCCGGGCCCTGGCGGCAGACGCCGCGACAGAGTTCCTGTTTGTCCTCGGCCAGCCCCGCTTTGTCGGCGCGGTACAGGCGATCATCAATCCGGTTGCCATCCGCTGAGCCAAACCGCTACCCGGCGCCAACGACTGTGATGAAAATTGCGTAGCCCTTTCTGCTACATTCAGGAGGACATCTCATGCGCCAGTCCCTGTTCCTACCGGCACTGTTCGTGGTCTCACTGCTCGCGGGCTGCAGCGATGGCAGCGACCAGCCGCCACCGGAGCCGGTTGCCCCCTCGGCGCTGACCATTGCGCCAACGGCGATACCCGAGGGCGGCCCGGGTGAAATGGCGCAGCTGCGCTTTCGCGCCACCCTGACCGGGCCACAGCCGGAGCCGGTGCTGGTGCGCTATCGCACCGAAGCCGGCAGCGCCGTGGCGGACGTGGATTTCCTGCCGGTCGAGGGCGATGTCACCATTCCCGCGGGAGCGCTGGCGGCGGAGATTGTGGTAGAGGTCTTCGGCAACGCGGCAGACGAGCCCGCCAAGACCCTGCGCCTGCTGTACGAGGTCGACGGCAATGCCGAGCCCACCGGCACAGCCGCGGTGGGCACCATTGCCAACGACGACGACGCCTGTGATGCGCCCTTCAACAAGGAACCCAATCCCTGGCGCGTATCCGGCGCCGACCCGCTCAACTACGCCCATCGCGGCGGTGTGATCGATTTTCCGGAAAACACCCTCTACGCCTATGCCGAAGTCGCCCTGGTCGGTGCCGATGTGCTGGAGATGGATGTCTACCAGACCCGGGACAACGAGCTGGTCATCCTCCATGACCTCACGGTGGACCGCACTACCAACGGTAGCGGCAGGGTGGTGGACCTGACCCTGGCGGAACTGCGGCAACTGGATGCGGCCTACTGGTTCGTGCCCGGAGTCGGCACCCCGCAAGACCGGCCGGAAGAGGACTATGTGTTCCGCGGCATTGCCACCGGCGAGCGGCCACCACCGCCCGGCTACAGCCCGGAGGACTTCCGCATTCCCACCCTGGAGGAGGCCCTGCAACGCTTCGCCGCCGAGCGGCTCAACGTGGAGCTGAAGCCGGACCTGGACGGGGCGGGCAATTACGAGCAGCAGATCGCCCAGGCCCTTCTGGCCTATGGCCGCACTGATGACGTGATTGCAGCCTCGTTCGTCGACGAAGCTGCAAACGCGTTCAAGGCCGCGGCGCCGTGCATTCCCACCTCGGTGCCCCTGGACCAGGGCACCAACCTGGTCTTGGCGGCACTCGGTGACGGCATCATTCCGCCAGTACCCGAGCACGTCGCTTTCCAGGTGCCCCCGGATACCAGCCAGATTACCGGGGAGGGCCAGTTGCCCGAGGGCTTCTTCCTCGAGGTGGTGACGGCGGACTTCATTGCCGACGCCCACAACGCCAATCTGGCGGTGCAGGTCTGGACCGTCAACGAATGCGAGGACATGCTGCGGCTCATGGCCCTGGGCGTCGATGCCATCATGACCGACCGGCCGGTGCTCCTGCAGTCACTGCTGGACACGCCGCCGGAAGAGCGAAGCTGTGATTAGCTGACTTTCACCACCAGCTTGCCGACGTTACCGCCATCGAACAGCAGGTTGACCGCCTCGGGGGCGGCCTCGAGGCCGTCGATCACGGTTTCCTCGTGCTTGAGCTTGCCCTCGAGATACCAGGTAGCGAGCTGGGTCGTGGCCTCGGTAAAGCGATCCATGAAGTCGGAGACGATAAAGCCGCGGACTTCGATCCGGCGCATGAGGATGGGCGCAAAATCCGCGCGCATGGGTTGGCCGCTGTTATAGCCGGAAATCATCCCGCACAGGGGCATGCGCCCGAACAGGTTCATCCGCGCCATCGCCGCTTCCATGATGTCGCCGCCGACGTTTTCGAAATTGACATCAATGCCGTCCGGCGTCGCCGCAGCGAGCTGCTCACGCCAGTCCGGCGCCTTGTAATCCACGGCGGCATCAAAACCCAGGTCCTCGACAATATGGCGGCACTTCTCGGCGCCGCCGGCTATGCCGACCACCCGACAGCCCCGGATTTTCGCGATCTGGCCGACCACGGAACCGACTGCGCCTGCGGCTGCCGAAACCAGAACAGTCTCCCCGGACTGGGGCCGGCCCAGCTCAAGCAAACCGAAATAGGCGGTAATACCGGTCATCCCGCAGGCGCCGAGCATCGTGGACAACGGGATCGGCAGATCCGCGGGCAGCACTGACATGGCATTGTCGCCTTCATCCGCAAGGCAGTAATCCTGCCAGCCCGTCAGGCCGAGGACCTTGTCGCCGGGCTTGTAGCGCGGAGAATTGGACTTCTCCACAACGCCGATACCACCGCCGCGCATGACCTCGCCAATCGCCACCGGCGGCATGTACTGGTCCATGTCGCTCATCCAGATCCGGTTGGTCGGGTCCAGGCTGAGATAGAGCACCCGCACCAGCGCCTGGCCGGGGCCGGGCTCCCGCACTGCGGATTCAACAAAATCGAAATGGCTGCGCTCGATGCGGCCTTCCGGTCGGGCTTTGAGACGAAACTGGCGGTTCTGCAGGGCACTCATGGCGGCTCCGGTAATGGTGTTGCGCAAGCCACCAACAGTAGCATAACCCGGAGTGTGTAGGAGCCCGCTCTGCGGGCGATCGCCCGCAGAGCGGGCTCCTACAGGTCGGGGGGGGGTGTGGGAGCGCGGTCCCTGCGCGATCACCCGCGGACAAAGGTGAATGGCCGCGCAGCGGACAGAGAGGGTGGCCCGGGGCAGCGGGCTCCTGCAGGCCAGCGGTGTCGGCGCTACACCCGATGAGCAGGGTCTGCTACTCTGAACAGCGCGCCGGTCGGCCAACGAGCCGCACCGATACAGCCCCGGATCGAGGAAACCCATCCATGAACCAGGCAAAAAGTGCCGCCGAATCCACCTCTACCATCCTGATTCCAGTGTTTGTTCCGGCCGTCGTCGTGATCCTGCTGCTGGTGGTTGGCACCATCAGCAATCCCGAGCTGGCGGGAGAGGTGTTCAGTTCCACTCTCGCCTACATCACCTCCACCTTCGGCTGGTTCTACATGCTGTCGGTGGCCTTCTTCCTGGTATTCATCGTCAGCGTTGCCTTCACTAGCTGGGGCCATATCAAGCTCGGTCCCGATCACGCCGATCCGCAATACAGCTTCCCGGCCTGGTTTGCGATGCTTTTTTCCGCCGGTTACGGTATAGCGCTGCTGTTTTTCGGGGTGGCGGAGCCGGTCCTGCACTACGCGACCCCCCCCGCCGGAGCGGGGGAAACCGTCGATGCCGCCAAGCAAGCGATGCAGATTGCCTTTTTTCACTGGGGTTTCCACATCTGGGCCATCTACGGTCTGACCGGGCTGGTGTTGGCCTACTTTGCCTTTCGTCACGGGTTGCCGCTGTCCATCCGTTCGGCGCTGTACCCGTTGATCGGCGACAGAATCCATGGCCCCATCGGCCACGCGGTTGACGTGTTTGCCATTCTCGGCACCATGTTCGGGATCGCCACCACCCTCGGGCTGTCGGTGGCCCAGATCAACGCCGGCATCAATTACCTGTGGCCCGGGATCCCGGTCAGCATCACTGTGCAGATCATCGCCATCGTGGTCATCACCCTGCTCGCCATCGTTTCCGTGGTCGCGGGCCTGGACAAGGGCATCAAGCGCCTGTCGGTCCTAAACATGGGGCTGGCGGTGTCACTGATGCTGTTCGTGTTCAGCGTCGGCCCCACCATTCACATCCTGGAGAGCTTCCTGCAGAACACCGGCAGTTACCTCAACCATATCGTCGAGCGCACCTTCAACCTGCAGGCCTACTCGCGCAGTGACTGGATCGGCAACTGGACCCTGTTCATCTTTGGCTGGACGATTGCCTGGGCACCCTTCGTGGGCCTGTTTATCGCCAAGATCAGCCGCGGCCGCACCATCCGCCAGTTTGTGGTCGGGGTGATGCTGGTGCCCACGGTGTTCACCTTCCTCTGGTTTTCGATCTTTGGCGACACCGCCCTGAACCTGATCATGAACGAGGGTTACAGCACGCTGATCGCCGACGTACAGGCGGACCATGCGGTGGCCCTGTTCAAGCTCTACGAAGTGCTGCCACTGTCCTCCGTGGTGTCCTTCATCACCGTGATCCTGATCATCACTTTCTTCGTCACTTCCTCGGATTCGGGCTCGCTGGTGATGGACTCGCTGGCGTCCGGTGGCGCGACACATACCCCGGTCTGGCAGCGGATCTTCTGGGCCTCCGCAGCGGGGGCAGTGGCCGCCGCGCTACTGCTGGCAGGTGGCCTCAGTGCCCTGCAGACCATGACCATCGCCAGCGCGCTGCCTTTTTCCCTGATCATGATTGTGGCCGCCCTGGGCATGTGGCGGGCGCTGACTATCGAGAGCCACCACCAGACCAGCCTGAAGACGGAAATCCAGAGCCGGTTTTCCGGCACATCCGGTAAAGGGCTCTGGCGCCGGCGGCTCGCCGGGCTGGTAAACCACCCGGATCAGGCACAGGTAGCGGAATTCATCACCACGACCGTGCGCAAGGCCATGTTCCGGGTCCAGCGGGAGCTGGACAAGCAGGGCTGGAAAGCCGAAGTGCATGAAGAAGAAACACCGTTCCGTGTCTGGCTGGAGGTTATCAAGGATGACCAGGTCGACTTCATCTACGAAATCCGGATGCTGGAGCACGCCCTGCCCAATTACGCCTTCCCGGAGATGGTGCATAACCAGGATGCCCCCAACACTTATTACCGGGCGGAAGTATTCCTGCGCCGGGGTGGCCAGTCCTACGACCTGTTCGGTTTTGACCAGCACGACATCATCACCGACATCCTCGACCAACTGGAGAAGCACCTGCACTTCCTGCACATCTCCCCGGCCAGCCTGCCCTGGAACATGGCGGAACACGATGAAATGCTGCAACCCAGCCCCGAGCCGATGCCGGGGTCCTGAGAGTGAAACGCGCGGCCATGCTGGTAGCTGCAGCGCTGTGTGGCGGTCTTGCCGGCGGCGCGGTGCAGGCAGACGAACAGGCCACGGTGGAGGCCTTGCTGCAACGCATTGAGGCCCTAGAGGCCCGGCTCCGGGAACTGGAGGCGAAGGACCGGCAGGCTTTGCCCGTGCTGCGCGAGGAACCCGCGATGCAGGCTGCGCCAGAGCCAACCGCGGAACTGATGGATGCGGTGTCCGGATCCGAGCGTCTCGCCACTGCTGCAGAACCTGTTGCCAGTGCACCTGACATCCATGTCGGCGGCGCCCTGCGCTTCAATCTGGTACACCGGGACTTCCTCGACAGCTCGGAAGGCAAGCGCGGCGAGAGCGGGCTGGACGTATTCCGGCTCAACGTCGACGGCAAGATCGACAACATCCTGGTGTCTGCGGAGTACCGCTTTTATTCCTACATGAACACGATTCACCACGGCTGGCTGGGCTACGAGTTCGAGGATGCCAGCCAGCTGCAGGTGGGCATTCACCAGGTTCCCTTCGGCATCCTGCCCTTTGCTGCGCACAACGCCTGGTTTGGCGTGCCCTACTATCTGGGGCTGGCGGACGACTACGACATGGGCATTCGCTACCAGCGCCAGGACGGTCCCTGGACCAGCCACCTCGCCTTCTACAAGAACGAGGAATTGAACAGTCCCGCCGACCTCGACCGCTACTCCTTCGACCTGGTGCAGGTTGGCGAGCAGCAGAACGAGGAAATCAACCAGTTCAATGCCCGCCTGGTCCATACCTTTGGCCTCGGCAGCAGCTGCGAGACCGAGGTCGGCGGCTCCGGCCAGTGGTCCGAGGTCTACAACGCCGCCAGCGACCGCCGTGGCGACCACTGGGCTGCCGCCGCGCATATCGACAGCCGCTGCGGGCGCTGGAACCTGCAACTGCAGGGCATCCGCTATGCCTACGACCCCGTCAACCCCGCCGGAGCAGACACCACCGCGGTGCGGGTGGGCGCCTTTGGTGGCAGCTACGATATCGCCGGCGAGGCGGACGTGGCAGTCGTCAACCTGGCCTACAACTTCCAGTCGCCCCTGTCCTGGATAGACCAGATAACCTGCTACAACGACTACTCCCGGCTGTTCAAGGACGAACCCGGCGCCATCGACTCGCAGATCAACACCATCGGCTGCGCCATCGGCAGCGGCCCCCTGTTCACCTACATCGACTATATCCTGGCCAACAACATGGCCTTCTTCGGCGACGGTTCCATGGCCGCCGGGGGTAGCGACGAGTGGCGCCGCCGCTTCAACGTCAATATCGGATTCTACTGGTGACTTCATGCTGACCCGCGCCCTGTCCCGACTCGGCATTCTCTGCGCCTGCAGCCTCGCCATTCCGGCTCTGGCGCAAAACTCGCTGAACGTGGTCTCCTGGGATGGCGCCTATGTCAAAAGCCAGATCCTGGGCTTTATCCGCCCCTATGAAGAAGCCGCGGGGATCCGGGTCAACGTGCTGGAGTACGGTGGCGGCATCGAGGAAATCAGGCGCCAGGTGCGCTCCTGGAATGTGAGCTGGGATGTGGTGGACCTGGAGCTGTTCGATGCCATCCGTGCCTGCGAGGAGGGCCTGCTGGAGACCATTGATCCGGATAGCCTGCCACCGGCACCGGATGGCACGCCGGCGCGCAGGGACTTCATCAGCGTCAGCCTGATGCCCTGCGGAGTCGGCAATGTGGTCGGCTCGACCGTGGTCAGCTATCACCGCGACAGGATCGACCGCGCGCCGGAAAAGCTGGCGGATTTCTTCAATCTCCGGGACTTCCCCGGCCGCCGGGGCATGCGGCGCAGCCCCCAGGGCAACCTGGAGTGGGCGCTGATCGCCGACGGGGTGCAGCGGGAGGACGTGTACCGGGTGCTGTCTACCGACGAGGGACTGGACCGGGCATTCGCGATGCTGTCGAGCATAAAGCCCGCCATCGACTGGTGGCGCAGCGGCGAGGAGGCCATTCGCATGCTGGAGACGGGCCAGGTTGCCATGAGCTCGGTCTACAGCGGCCGGATCCACGACGCAGTGGCACGGGGGGAGGCACTGGCAATCCTCTGGGACCACCAGGTCTGGTTCTACGATGTCTGGAGCGTACCCAGGAATGGTCGCAATACCGCTCAGGCCATGGATTTCATCCGCTTTGCCACCTCCACCGAGAGCCTGGCCGCGCAAGCCAACCACATTCCCTATGGCCCGGTGCGCCGGTCCTCCATGCCCCTGGTCAAGGAGGATATGCGGAAAATCCTCCCCACCACCGAGACGCACCTGGCCACGGCCATTGAGCTGGACGCGCAGTGGTGGTCGGACAACATGGACCGTATCAACATCCGCTTCCAGCGCTGGTTGCAGCGACCGGTCATGGTGCCGCGGCAGCTGCCGCGCTAATCGTCTCCAGGCGCTTCCGCGGCATCCCTGGTCGCGGCATCCTGCAGGCCTTCAATGCTGTCCGCATCCGGATAGCCATCTGCGACCAGGCCCCGGCTGCGCTGGAAATCACTCAGCGCGGCGCGGGTGCCGGAGCCGAAAATACCGTCTTCGACGCCGGCCTCAAAGCCGAGCTGGTTGAGCTGCTGCTGCAGCGCTTCCACATCACTCCGCGACAGGGACCGCTGGGTCATTGGCGGCGGCCGTTGCAGGGGCCCGGCGCCGGCTATGCGGTCTGCCAGGTAGCCTACAGAAATGGCATAGGACTCAGAGCGGTTCCAGCGCATGATCACATCGAAATTCTCGTAGACCATGAAAACGGGACCGGCGGCGCCAGCAGGGACCAGGATCGCTGCCTGCAGTTCCAACTCCGGCAGCGGCCCGCCATCGCTGCGGCGAACACCCAGCTGTGACCACTCCCGCAGTGGGCGCCACTTGCCGCCACCGGCCAGATCGAAACGGAACCCGGGCTGCAGCCGCACTTCGCGCCCCCAACGCAATTCCGGCACCCACCCCAGCTGACTCAGGAAGTTGGCACCGGAGGCCAGGGCATCCTGCTCGCTGCCCCAGAGGTCAATACGGCCGTCACCGTCACCGTCCACGGCGTAGCGCAGGTAGTTGCTGGGCATGAACTGGGTGTGCCCCACGGCACCAGCCCAGGAGCCGCGCATCTGCTCCGGCTGCAGGCGCTCCCGTTCCAGCAGCTGCAGCGCGGCGATGAATTCGCCGCCAAAAAAATCGGCGCGGCGGGTATCGCAAGCGAGGGTCGCCAGGGAATCCAGAGTCGGCATGCCACCGAGATAGCTGCCAAAATTGGTTTCCAGCCCCCAGAAGGCGACCAGGTAATGTCCAGGTATGCCGTACTTTTGCTGCAGCCGGCCGAGGAACTCCTGATGCTTGCGATAGAGGATGCGACCCTGCTCTATCCGCGCCTGAGTGACACGGGCATTCAGGTACTGGGCAAAGGTCTGGACGAACTCCGGCTGCTTGCGGTCGAGCTCCAGCACCCTGGCCTGCTGCTGCAGGCCTGGCACGATATCGTCCACGATCCAGTCGGCAACACGTGCCTGCCGGGCCTGGTCCTGCAGCCCTGCAAGGCAGGCGGGGAAACCGTCATCGGCCAGCGCCGGAGTGCAGGCGGCCAATAACAGAAAGCCAGAAAACGTCCGCAGGTTCATGACAGGTTATATCCACAACACATGTTGGCGGATACTTGCACCACCGCGCCCCTGACGCAAGACTTGACGTGAACGGCCGGGCTGTTCCAAGGCCGCACCTCGCCGGCCGCACCTCGCCGGCCGCACATGGCCAGGGCCACCCGGCTTGCGTATCATGCCCTGACCACCGCGAACGAGCCCCTGCTTCATGTCGAGTCCGTCCAGCCGCAAACCCCGGATTTCCTGGCGCCTGTTGGGGGCGATCCTGTTCTTTTTCTGCGGGCTCGCGGGGTTTGCCTCCGGGGTCATCGTCAGCGAGCGTCCGGATGTCGCCACGGCCGGCCTCGTTGCCCAGGCCTACTACAGCCTGAGCCTGTTTGTGATTGGCGGGGTAGAGCTGGGGACACCGGTAAGCGGACCCTGGCCCGGCATGGTGCTGCTGTGGCTGGCCTACTTCGGCTCCCCTGTGCTGGCCGCCTGGACCCTGATCGAGGCGCTGCTGAAATCACTCTCGCCCCAGCACTTCCAGCTGCGCAAACTGCGCAATCACGTGGTGGTTATCGGTGCTGGCGACCTCACCCTCAGCTACCTGCGAGTCCTGCGCAATCACAACCCGACCGTGCCGGTAGTGGTGGTGTCTCGCGCCCTGCCTGCTGCCCCGGTCGTGGATGAACTGCGGGAAGAGTATGACGCCCTGCTGGCGGTGGGGGATGTCACCCACGAGTTCTTCCTGCGCCAGCTCCGGGTCAAGCACGCGCTCCGGGTAGTGCTGCTGTCGGACAACAGCCTGCGCAGCTATGAAGCGGTCAGCGTGCTGCTGAACCTGGTGCCCGGCATCGGCTCCCGGGTAGTGATGCACTGCGCCAACCTGCGCTTCATGCGCTCCATGCACAGCACCCGGGTAGCGCAGAGCTGCGAGACCTTCAACTCCTACAGCCTGGCCGCCTACGGCCTCGTGCACGGACACATGCTGCACCGGTTCCAGAAGTCGCGGGGCAAGGACATCGTGGTGCTCGCGGGGTTCGGGCGTTTCGGGCAGACGGTGCTGGAGGAATTGCAGCAACACGCAAAGGGCGAGCTGGATACGGTCGCCATTATCGAGCGGGACGCCACGCGCCGGGTGCTGGTTGCCGAGGAGCAGATGGTTTTCTCCAGCGACTATCGCCGCTGTGTATACGAAGGGGACATCTCGCACCCGGTGGTCTGGCAACAACTGCGGCAGGAGGTGCATATCGAAGCCGACGCCTACAACCTGATCTTCGTGCTCGGCACCGGCCAGGAGGAAGACAACCTGCGCACCGCCCTGTGGCTGCGGCGCAACTACCCCAATGCCATGATCATAGCCCGCAGCAGCAAGCAGTCACGGTTCGCCGAGGAAGTCGGCAGCGAGCACCGTATCATCAACGTCAGCATTCACGAGCTGGTTGAAGACAACATTCCGAAACACTGGGTGGAGCTGGCGTCCGCCTGAAGACCGGTACCCGGCAGGGCCGGGCGACTGTTGCCGCGCCCTTTAGCTCCATTCACGGCAAACCGCTATACTGATTGGCGTATTCACGACACGGAGCTCAAGTCATGAAGATGTTGGCGGTTACCTTTACCCTGCTGTTGTCCATCGTCGGCCATGCAAGCGCCCAGCAGGCTGCTGCCGGAGAGACCCGCTACTCCGCCTTCCACGATTATCGGGTAGTCACCGTGGCCGACGGCCTCATCCGGCCCTGGTCCATGACATTCCTGCCCGATGGCGAGCTGCTGGTCACCGAGCAGCCCGGGCGGCTGCGCGTGGTGCGCGACGGCGAACTCCTGGCCGAGCCGGTGGCCGGGCTACCGGAGGTGTACTACAAGGGGCAAGGCGGACTGCTGGATGTGGTTGCGCACCCGGATTTCGCCACCAACCGGCTGTTGTACCTGACCTACTCCAAACCGCTGCCCGGCGACGAGTCCACCACGGCGGTGATCCGCGGCCGCTACCAGGATGGCGCGCTGCAGGAGGTCGAGGAAATCTTCGAGGCCAAATCCCGGGGCCGTGGCCACTATGGCTCGCGCATCGTCTTCGATGGCAAGGGCCATATCTTCGTCACCATCGGCGATCGCCAGGTGCCCCCCTCCGGCGAGTTGGAGACACACCCGGCACAGTTGCTGTCCGACCACCACGGGGTGGTTGTGCGCCTCACCGAGGACGGCAGCATCGCCGCCGGCAACCCCTTTGTCGACGAGGATGGGGCGCTCGATGACATCTGGAGCTACGGCCACCGCAATGCCCAGGGCATGACCATGAATCCGGCAACCGGGGACCTGTGGCTGACGGAACACGGTCCCCAGGGCGGTGACGAGCTGAACCTGGTCGAGGCCGGCGCCAACTACGGCTGGCCAGTGGTCGGCTTCGGAGTCAATTACAGCTCCGGTTCCGCGATCCATGCCGGCACCCACGCCGAAGGCATGACCCAGCCGCGCAAGGTCTGGGTGCCGTCCATCGCCACGTCCGGCCTGGCCCTGTATACCGGCGACGCGTTTCCCCACTGGCGCGGCCACCTGCTGGCCGGCGGGCTGGCGGGACAGGAAGTCACTTTACTGGAACTGGACGGACAGCGGGTCGTGCGGGAAGAGAGCCTGGCAAAGGGCCTCGGCCGCATCCGCGATGTACGCCAGGGGCCGGATGGCTTTGTCTACCTCGCCATCGACGACCGCGGCGCCAGGCCATCCGCCATTGTGCGCCTGGAGCCAGTCGTGCGCGCACCGCTGCCGGAGAATGACTGACTGTCACGCACGATTACAGCCCGGGGCCCCGTAATGCGGTATGCTTGCCACATGACACAGCCAGGATACCGCAATGACCTTGACCCCGGATCTTATAGACGAGATTGAGCTGCTGCTGAAGTTCGACCTGAGCAGCGCCCAGGTCGGACTGAAAATTCACAGCAACGCGGCACCGGAGATGATTGCCGCCGCCGGCCGGCTCCACGCCAAGGGGCTGGTGGACCATGAGGACGGCGGCTTCCTCACGCCGCTGGGGCACGAAGCAGCGGAACACCTACAGTTCGTGCAGCAGATACTGACCGCAGATCCCGCCGCCAGCTGAACACTATGCTCAGGACGGACGCCTGGCCACCACGTCGGCAGCCATGGCCTCCAGCAGCCGGAAGGTGCCGGTGGGATCATTGCGCTTCAGCGCCAGCAGGTCCATCTCCGCGCCCTTGCCGACAGCGATCTCCTCGGTACCACTGGCGAAGCCTTCAAGAATCGCGGCAGCGCAGTCATCGACATCCATGCCGCCGTCGATATCTTCATCCGCCACACCTGTCGGCGCCCCGGTCCCGGTGAGGGCGTTGCGGGCGATATCCGTGCGGATAAAGCCGGGGACGATCGTCGTGACAGCAATACCCAGGTGCGCCATTTCCGTGCGCAGGGCATCAAAAAACCCCATCACCGCGTGCTTGGCGGCACAGTAGCCAGTGCGTAGCGGCACGCCCACCTTGCCCGCGACGCTCGCGGTTACGGCCACGTGACCGCTGCCGCGGCTGACCATGTGGGGCAGTACCTGCTTGGTGAGGGCGATCTGGCCGATGACATCCACCTCGAACAGCCTGCGGTAGACATCCAGTTCGGTTTCCAGGCACGAGGAGCGCTGGGAGATGCCGGCGTTGTTGATCAGCAGGTCGACATGGCCGAAGCGCGCCAGCACCGCCGCCACCGCCGCCGGCATGCTGTCGACCGCGATCACGTCCAGCGGCAGCACCAGCACGGCATCCGGCGCCAGCCCGGCGCTGACGCAGTCGGCCTTCACTGCCTCCAGCACATCCGCACGGCGGGCCGACAGTACCAGCCGGGCGCCGCGGGCGGCGAGCTGTCGGGCCAGGGCGGCACCAATCCCCCCGGAAGCCCCGGTGATCCAGACCACTTGTCCTTGCAACCCGTTGTCCTGCACCTTGCCGGTGTCGTCCATTGTTCCTGCTCCCGCGGTATAATGACCGGGCATTATCGGTCAGCATGGCAGGACAAAAAAGGGGTCCGAAGGCCCCGGGCAGTTCCCGCCTCCGGCAATACCACCAGGGACAACGCGGGTCAGGCGGTCGTGTATGCCCCTGGCAGCGCGTAGCCGGCCAGGGGCTTGCGCCGCGGGGTGGGATAGATGTACTTGCTGTGGCTCAGGCCGGTCTTTACCAGCGCATCCGCCGCATGCAGGGTCAGCGGGATCGGGTCCAGCACCGGCACCGCATATCCCGCCGCGGCAAGGCGCCCGGCAATGGCCTCGGCACAGCCGAAAAAACCGGTGCAGCCGAGGATAATAGCGCCGGCCCGCGTCGTTTCAATACTGCGCAGGGAAGCCGTCACCAACTGATCCACAAGCTCGTCCAGGCGCTGCTCGATCTCCAACACCGGAATATCCACCGCGCCAAAGCCGGCGTAGTTCGACTGCAGCCCATAGCGCGCCACCAGGCCGTCTATCATCGGCTTGAGGCGGTCCAGCACCGTAATGAAGGCGAAGTGATGCCCCAGCATGCTGGCGTAGTGCATGCAGGTTTGCGCCGGACCCAGCACCGGTATCGAAACCAGTTCCCGACAGGCTTCCAGACCCGGGTCACCCATGCAGTCTATGATCAGTGCCGAGGCTCCGGCCTGCTCGGCGGCCACCGCCTGCTCCAGGATCCCCGGAATACTGAGGGCCTCGTCCGTCGAACACTCTATCGATGCGGGACCGGTGCTGATCAGGCTGTGGCGGACCTCCATGTCCGGGCGCAGGAACGGCTGCACATCGTCGAGGCTGCGTACACCTTCCGTGATGATCGGGGTAATGATGTGGATGACTGACTTCATGCCGACACCTCCTGTCGATTGGCCCGAAGGCATCAGATGCTCAGGTCCAGACTGACACCATAGGTACGGGGCATGCCCCAGGACTCACCGAAACCGACGCTCGAGAACAGCACCTGGGTGCGATAGCGCTCGTCGGACAGGTTCTTGCCCCACAGCGACAGCGTCCAACCTCCCGATGCGGCACCGACGCCCGCGCGTGCGTTCCACAGCCAGTAGCTGTCCTCGCGGGCCTCCTGCGGCTGGCGCACGATATCGAAGGTCATCTCATCCTGGTAGTTGAAGTCCACCATGACATCGGCATACAGGCCCGCCGACAGCGGCCACTGGTAACGGAGGATACCGTTGACGTTCAACTCCGGGGAATTCGGCAACTCACTGCCCTCGGCGACGCCACCGACGATGGAGCGGGTGATCTCGGTATCCAGCAAGCCCATCCCGAGGCGTACATCCAGCCCCTCGGCCGGGCGCCAGGCCAGCTCGATCTCGCCACCGGTCACCTCCGAATCACCGACATTGGCAATCCCGAACAGGGTACCCACCGGCGAATCGAAGATCCCGCCGTAGAACTGCATGTCCTCGTAATCATAAAAGAAAATGGAGGCATTCAGTTGCATGGAGCCATCCAGCAGGGTCAGCTTGGCGCCGGCCTCGTAGGCCAGCAGGTTTTCCTCCTCGAAGGGCTGCAGGTCCGACGGGTCAAAGGTCAGCTGGCCCTGGAACCCGCCTGACTTGAAGCCCCGGGATACGCTGGCATACAGCAGGGCATCCTCGAAGCCCGTGTAATCGATCCCGAATTTGCCGGACACATCGTCGGTGCTGTAGTCGTTGCGAACGCCCGGGAACAGGGGCGCCTCGAAGCCGCCGCCGATCAGGTAGGTAAAGGCATCGGAGAAAGTCTTGTCTTCATCGGTGTAGCGCAGACCGGCTGTCAGCCGCCAGGCGGGGGCGACCTGCCACTCGGTATGCAGGAACACGGCAACCGAATCGGATTCCTGGCGGTATTCATTGCCCAGCGACTCGAAGCCATCCAGGCCCAGCAGGGGCAGCAGGTCGGCGCTGTCAAAACGGTCACGGGTCTCCACTTCATCGCTGCCGTAGAAGGCACCCGCGATCCATACCAGCTCGTCACCGAGATAGGACAGCCGCAGCTCCTGGGAGAACTGCTCCACGGCATTGTCGAAATAGCCATCCAGCTGGACCAGGCTGGTGGCATCCCGGTCTTCCACGTGGAAGCGGTCGAGCTCTTCCCAGGCGCTGATGGAGGTCAGGCTCAGCTGCCCGGCGAAAGCCCAGTTGGCGGTCAAAGAGAAGCCCTGGCTGTCTATGTCCTGCCGGGTATCCACCGAGGCACCCGAGCGGAAGACATCGCGATCACCGTCGTCCTCGGGTGAAAACGGATTGTCGATCTTCACCAGGTGTACGTCGGAATCATCCCTGCCGCCGTGGGCGTTCAGGAGAATGTCCAGGTTGTCGGTCGGTTGCCACTGCAGCAGCGCGCGCCAGGCGGTGCTGGCGATCCTGCCCACCTCCTCGCCAGTAACGCGATTGGTCTGGTGGCCGTCGCTCTGGCGGATGCGCTGCACCGACAGGCGCCCCTCGAGTCCCGGCATCAGCGGACCGCTGACAAAACCGCGACCGGAGGCATGGCCGTAGCGGCCGTACTCGAGCGTTGCCCCCGCGGTAAACTCGTCGGTCGGACGGTTGGCAATGAAGTTGACCGCGCCGGCGGTAGTGTTGCGCCCGAACAGGGTTCCCTGTGGCCCCTTCAGCACCTCCACCCGCGCCAGGTCATGCATCTGGAAGCTGAGCATGGCCGGTGATACCAGGTATACCTCATCGATGTAGATACCCGCCGCCGGATTGTTGTTGGTCGCATAGTCATTGAGCCCGATACCGCGGATCGTCACATTGGGAATGGAATTGGCGACCACGTTATTGATGCGCAGGTTGGGGGTCTGTGCGGCGATATCCACCGGCTGGTTGAGGCGCAGCGCGTTGATGTCATCGCCACTGAAGGCAGTGACGGCGATGCCCACCTCGTTGAAACTCTGTTCCCGCTTCTGCGCCGTGACAATGACTTCCTCCAGCTGCAGGCCGGCCGCCGGCTGGGCCGCGAGCTGATACTGGAATCCGGCGGTAGTGGCGGCGAGTATCGCCCCGATCATCCTGTTGTTGCGCTTCATCTCTTTCTCCCCACACATTGATGTTGTTTTGGCTGTTTAAAGTGATTCGATCGGCTGGAAAGGATCGTCCAGCCCGAAGGCCGCCGGACCGAAGACCTGCAGTGCCGCCGGCGTTCTGAGAATGGGTGGCGCACTGACGCCGAGCACCTTGACCCGCTGTCCGTACTTGAGCCCCTCCACCGGGATCGGTTCGGCGGTCTCCCGGTCCACCACACAGATCAGGTCGGGCACTATGGCCCGCACCGCACCGTCCTGGCGCGCCACCAGATGTTCGTTCTGGAACACCAGCTGCATCGCGGACCCGCTGCCGTCCAGCGCCACCAGGTCACACAGCCCCACCGAGAACCCGCCGCGGGTGTCACGCTGCAGGTCGCTGACCTTGCCGTCAAAGATCACCTTGCAGTGGCTGTAGTAGGGCGTGGCACGCAGCGCTGACAGCAGCGCTCCCACGGGATCACCGGCCCTGCGGCCCGCCGCGATGGCGCGGCCAATTGCCAGCGCCAGGGTCATGGTGCCGGTGACCGCGCTGTCCTTGACCTGGCGCCCGGTCATGAGATAGCTGGAAAGCATGACGCTGCAGCCCATCTCCACGGCGCACACCCGCACCAGATCCTCCGCGCGCTTGGCACTGCCGGTATTCACGACCAGGGAATTCAGGTGTTCGTCGGTCACCACCAGCGGGGTACAGGAGACGCCGTGGACGTTGTAGGTGACCATCTGGATCTCCGGAAAGGCGCGACCCATGCCGTCGGCATCCACCAGCGGCAGCCCGGTGCGGGCGGCAGCCATGACCGGCACCAGGGAGTTGACCCCGCCAATTTCAATCGGGATCACCGCGTCTGCACGCCGACCCGTGTATTCCTGCAGCTGTGCCAGGGCGAGATCGATGTCATCGCCACAGGCGCCCTTCTCCACCAGCACCGTGGGCGCGCCCAGCATTGCGATGGTGTAGACGTTGGCATCGTCCGCAAGGCTTTCCACGCTGACCAGTTCAGGTGACCCGAACTCCTCGATCGCGCTGGTGGCAAGCATCCGGCCGATATAGGGGTCCCCGCCGCCTCCCGTTCCCAGGAACGCGGCGCCGGTGGCAATGTAGGGCAGGTCTTCCAGACTTATCTTCATGTTCGCTTGCATACTCCCGTAGAGCCCTGGAGGCTTCAGATACCGGCGGCCAGGTCACCGGCCACCTTGACTTTCACCCGGACGGCATTGCCCGGCACATACGCCAGCGGCAACTCCTCGAGGTCAATGACCACGATGCTGTCCGGTCGCGCGCCGGCGGCCACGGCGCGCTCGCACGCTTCGGCCCGGGCCGCGGCCAGGGCCGCTTCGCGACCGCTCTGCTCGTAAGAGAACACCCGGTCGGTCTCGCCACCGATCTGGGCGATCGAGGCGCCAATGGCATTGGCAACGCCGGCGTGCCCGGGGACGATGACCTCGGTGGTCCCGGGGATGTCCCGGTTGATCAGCACCGCGCCGCCGCCCACCAGGATCAGGGGTACCGGCTCGGCACTGGTTTTCATCCGGTCCACCCCGCCGGCTACCATGTCGTGTATCCGGGTGACGCAGCGCTCAACCAGGGCCGCATCCAGGTGGGCCACGCGGTCGCGGTCGCCGATCTCGGCGTAGCCCGCCGCCACCGCGATATCCGTGGCGGTGAGGGTACTGCCGCCGAACACCAGGGCTTCCTCCAGCAGGCGGTAGCCTACCGAGCCCGGGCCGATGGCGACGTCGCCACCCTGCTCGACAACGCGGGAACCGCCGCCCAGCCCCAGCGCGTAGATATCGGGCATGCGGAAATTGGTACGCACCCCCCCGACATCCACAGACACCGAGGATTCGCGCGGGAAGCCACCGGCCAACCAGCCGAAATCCGTGGTCGTGCCGCCGATGTCCGCCACCATCGCGGTTTCGTGCCCCCCCAGGCGCGCGGCGCCGCGCATGCTGTTGGTCGGGCCGGAGGCAAAGGTCAGCACCGGGTAGCGCTCGACAAAGTCCGCGCTCATCAGGGTGCCGTCGTTCTGGCTGATATAGAAGGGAGCCTGCAGCGACAGGGCGCGCATCGCCGCCCCGAAGGAACGAACAACCTCGCGCGACAGCCGGGCCAGCGAAGCGTTCATGATGGTGGCGTTTTCCCGCTCCAGCAGTCCTATCCGGCCGATTGTATGGGACAGGGTGATCGCCACCTCCGCCCCCATTTCCGCGCGTACGATGTCCGCTGCGCGCAACTCCATGTCGGCGCTGATGGGCGCAAACAGGGAAGAGATGGCGACGCTCTGGATGCCCGCCTCGCGAAACTGTTGTGCGGCCTCGCGCACGGCCTTTTCGTCGAGCTCCGCGTTGACGCGGCCATCGTATTGCACGCCACCGCGAACCTGGAAGCAGGGTCCACCAATCGCCTGGCGAATGTCCCGGGGCCAGTCCACCAGCGGCGGGATGCCGCGAGCCGCCGGCAGGGCAACCCGCAGGATGCCCACCGGCAGCAGGGATTGGCGAGCCACGAAGGCGTTGGTGAAATGGGTGGTGCCGATCATCACCGCGGTCACGGCTTGTGCCTCGACTCCCGCCGACATCAGTACCCGACGCAGCGCGGCCTCGATTCCGGAGCTTACGTCCTCCGTCGTCGGCTGCTTGCAACTGGCCACCACCCGCAGGCCGTCAACCAGCACCGCATCCGTATTCGTCCCGCCGACATCGACTCCGAGTCTCATGGTGTAATGTATCCCTGACTGCTTCATGCTTACCCTAGCCAGCGCCGCGCCCACTCACAATCCGCGTCTGGTGTGGGAAACCGGCGTCCGCGGGTGGGGCCGGGTTCGGCCCTGTTGTCTGCAGCCTACCCGTTCGGGTGGGGCGGGCCGGGCACATGGGCGTCGATTTCACGGCGCCAGTCTTATACAGTCAGTCCTATGCAGGAACATGCCCCAGAAGACACGCCCCGCACGACCACGGCCTTCCCGCCGTGGCTCGCGCTCGCCAAGGTATGTCCGCCTAGCCAGCGGGTGGCTGTGCTCGACCGCCGGGGTCTCGAACTGCGCCTGAACGAGGGGCTGTCAAAGCGGGCGACCATTGTCAGCGCCCCCGCCGGGTACGGCAAAAGTACGCTGCTCGCAAACTGGCTGCGCCAGTTGCCGGATAACACGGCAACCTGCTGCTGGCTGGCGCTGGACGAAGACGACAACGACGATCTGCAGTTGCTGACCTATCTCGCCTTCAGCCTGTCCCGTGCCGGCGTCCTCCAGCCCACCTATCAGGACAGCAATGCATTCCACGGCGAACTTACGCCCCGCCAGATACTCAACCTGATCCAGCGCAGCGTCGAGGCCTGCCCCGGGCGCGTCCTGCTGGTTATCGATGACTTCGAGAAGCTATTACCGGCGACCATTGAAGCAATCATGCAGCCACTGTTGCGCTACGCGCCCGGGAACCTGCACCTTTGCATCGCCACCCGTGACGACAGCGCCCTGGACCTCAGCCGGCTGGAAGTCAACGGGGAGGTACAGCGTCTTGATGCCACGGCACTACAGTTCACCCTGCCAGAGATCCGGGAGATATTCTCGGACCAGCTGCCTGTCGCGGTAGCCGAAGAGATCTACCGCCGCACCCGGGGCTGGCCGGTCGCGGTCCAGATGTTGCGCAGCGCCCTCGCCACCGAGCGCGACCACGAGCGGGTGCTGCAGGAGCTGGGCCGTGATGCCGGCACCCTGTCTGCCTACCTTGCCCACCAGATCCTGGAAGGGCTGGAGGACCCGGACCGGCAATTCCTGATGTCGGTTGCACCGCTGGAGAGAGTGGATTGCCAGTTGGCCGACCATGTTCGCGAGGCGGGGGACAGCCTGCAACGCATTCACCGGCTGCAGCACCTGCACAGCCTGATACGACCGCTATCGGGGCCCGGTGACATCTTTCAGCTGCACCCGCTGTTGCGGGATCACCTCTACCGTCGGTTGCAGATCGAGGATCCGGCCCAGCTGCGGCATCTGCACAGCCGCATCGCGGACTGGTATGCCCGCGAGTCCGACCTGGTGAATGCAGTGCGCCACTGCGTGCTTGCCGGTGACCCCGCTCGCGCCATCGGGATTATCGAGTCCATGGGCGCCATTTCTCTCTGGTTGCGCGAGGGTATTACCCGAATCCGCACCGCACTGGGCCTGCTCGACACAATGGTCATCGGCGCGTCACCGCTGCTGTTGTTGTTACAGAGCATCATCGAGGTGAAGGATGGCCTGGTATTCAGGGCTCTGCAGACATTCCGCGAGGCCGAGCGGCTGGCCCTGGATGACGGGGCTGCCCTGGCGGCGGGGGTACCCGAGACGCTGCTGAACGAACTCCGGCAGATCGACGCCTATCTGGCCATCTATGCGGGGCGCAGAATCCGGGAAACCAGCTACCAGGCCCTGCTGGAGTCAACCGCCCGGATCGACCGCCAGGACCCGGAGCGGCGCGCCTTCCACTACAACCTGATGTGCGTGGTGCATACCCAGCAGGGCGATTTTCGCAGTGCCCGCCACTTTGCCCGGGAGGCCATTCGCTCCTTTCGGGAGATGGGCTCCCTGTATGGCGAAAGCTATCTGTACTTCCACCTCGGCGATGCCAGTTTTGCCGAGGGCGAAACCGCCAAAGCCGAAGAACTCTATCGAGCCGGGCTCGATATGGCACGGCGCAAGTTCAGCGAAGACAAGGGTCTGAGGCTGATCGGCCACGTCCTGCTGCTGGAGTTGCTGGACGAGCTGGGTCGCGAGGATATGTCGCTGACGGTATTGCGGCAGCTTCCTCGCGAACTGGAGGCTCGCGAGGCCTGGTTCGACATCTACCTGGCAGGCTACTGCACCGCCAGCAATATCGAGTATCGACGCTCGGGCCTGAAGCCCGCACTGCGGCTGCTGGAGCGGGCCATGAAGTACGCTGACCAGCAACGACTGGCACGCCTGGAGGACCTGCTGCAGTGCCAGCGTGTCGAACTGCTGGTGAGAGCGGGCAAGCACCGCGCCGCCCGCGCGCTGGTCGCGGATTCAGGCATCAGCCTGGAAGCCTATCGCAGCGGTGACGGCAATGAAGCGGCCTGGCGCGAGCGGGATGTTGCCGCCCTCGCCATCAGCCGCCTGTTGCTCGCGGAGGGACGCAGCCAGGAGGCGCTCGCCGAGCTGGCGCACTTTTCGGCACAGGCGCGCGAGCAGGGGCGCCTGCGCTCATCGATCCGCTACGCCCTGCTGATGGCCCAGGCAGCCCACGCCCTGGGCGACGGGGATCGGGCACGGGAGTATACCGGTGAGGTTCTGGCGCTATCCCTGCGCACCGGTTTTATCCGCGCTCTGGTGGACGATGCGGGCCCGCTCGAAGACCTCATCGACCTCTACCTGGCTCGCAGCGAGGGCCTCGACGCCAGACTGGTGAGCCACGCCATCAGGTTCAGGGAACGGCTGCAGGGACCCGCCACCGGCGCAGTCACTCAACCCCTGCTCAGCAAGCGCGAACAGGAGGTCATGGCCCTGCTGGCCCTGGGCGCTGCCAACAAGGTAATCGCCAGAGACCTGGACCTGTCCGAGAACACCGTGCGCTTTCACCTCAAGAACATCTTTGCCAAGCTGAACGTCCAGAACCGGGTGCAGGCGGTCAGCAAGGCGTCCCTGCTGGGGCTGACTGCCGCCAATGGCGCACACCCGCCCACGGGCGCCGGCTGCCGCCCCTGAGCGGTGGCAGCATTGGCCGGAGCATCCCTCCACAACAAGGCACCGACAGCCCCGGCGTCCGGCAGGCACACGGTGTAGAGCACGGACCCTGGCTACCTGTTCTCAGGAAAAGGCGGTTCCAGTCCTTATGCCTAGCTTTTTGAACAGGATGGCCGCCGGGCAGAAGCCGGTGAAGGCAGCCTGCAGGAGGTTCGCGCCCACAAAGGCGGTAAACCACAGCCAGTAGCCGCTGTGGAGCTGGGCCAGCACGAGGCTGAGCAGAACCATGATGCCGGCAAAGGCCATCACTGCGCGATCGAGTGTCATGACATTCTCCCTAGGATAAACCCGCTGCAACTGGATATACATTAGTATTTACTTATATTTTTGTCAAAGTGCTCGCCGCAGGGGCAATGGCGCGATCCATTGCTGTATCCTTCCGGAGGCTAAAAAGACAACAGGAATCAATTCATGAGCAATGCAGATCAGCTGGCCTACTGGAACGGTGAGGCGGGCCACAAATGGGCGGATAATGACGCGATGATGGCGCATATGCTGGCCCCCATCGCCCGGGACCTTATCCAGCACGCCAATATCGGGAGCGCCCGACGGGTACTGGATGTGGGCTGCGGCGGCGGCAGCGAAACCCTGATGCTGGCAGACCACCTCGGCCCGCAGGCCAGCGTGCTCGGTGTGGATATTTCCGCCCCGCTGCTGGCGGTCGCTCGGGAGAATGCGCTGGCGGCCGGCGCCAGTGGCAGGCAGGTCGACTTTTTGCAAGCGGACGCCTCGAACCACGCCTTCCCCCCCGCCAGTTTCGACCTGCTGTTTTCCCGCTTCGGGGTCATGTTCTTCGACGACCCGACAGCGGCCTTTGCCATCCTGTACCAGGCACTCCAGCCTGGCGCGAAGCTGGCGTTCTCCTGCTGGCAGCCGTTGCAGGAGAATCTGTGGGCGATGATTCCCCTCAAGGCCGCGTTCCAGCATCTGCCTGCACCGGAGCCGCCACCACCCCATGCCCCGGGGCCCTTCGCCTTTGCCGACGCCGACTACACCCGCTCGGTACTGGCGGGCGCTGGTTTCAGCGCTATCGCCATTACCGCGCATGCGGTCACCATGGCCTGGGGGCGCGAAGACGATCTCGCCACCACAGCCCGGGACATGTTGAACATGGGCCCGGTGAGCCGGCTGCTGCAGGACTGCGACCCGGCACTCCGGGAAGCGGTCTACACCTCCGCCATCGAGGCCATGGCGCCCTGGTTCAGCGACGGCAAGATACGCATGCCCGGGGCGGTGTGGCTGGTGACGGCCAGCAAGCAGTGAACGCGGAAGCGGCGCGAAAACCCGCCACCCGCGGAGCTGCCGCGCTGCAGTTTCTGCTGCGCATGAGCAGTGTCCTCGTGCTGGCGCTGGCATTTGCCCTAGCCGGCAGCCACACCGGTGCCAGCTGGCACGGCTGGCCGATATTTGCCCTGTGCGCGCTGCTGGCGCTGGCGCTGCAATGGCTGGCCTTTGTGCCGGCGTGGTTGCTGCAAACCGAGAAATTCTATGACCTGACCGGTTCCTGCACCTACCTGTCGGTGATCTGGCTGGCGGTCGGCCTGAGCGGTGCCAGCGATAGCCGCAGCCTGCTGCTGGCCGGCTGCATCAGCCTGTGGGCGTTGCGGCTGGGCAGTTTCCTGTTCCTGCGCGTTCTCAAGGATGGCAGCGACTCACGTTTCGACCGGATCAAGCCCCATGCCGGCACGTTCCTGTTCACCTGGAGCCTGCAGGGTTTGTGGGTCCTGATCACGGCCGGCTGCGCACTGGCGGCGATCAGCGGCGGTCGCGGAGGGCAGGTGGGTTTGCTGGAACTCGCGGGCCTGCTGCTTTGGCTCGGCGGTTTCACTATCGAAGTGATTGCGGACCACCAGAAGCGCGCTTTCCGGCGCACTCACGGCAGTGAGCGGTTTATCGACTCGGGCCTCTGGTCCTGCTCCCGGCACCCCAACTACTTCGGCGAAATCCTGCTGTGGTGCGGTATTGCGCTGATTGCAGCACCGGCGCTGGCTGGCTGGCAGTGGCTGACGCTGCTGTCACCGCTGTTCGTATTCCTGCTGCTGACCCGGGTCAGCGGCGTGCCACTGCTGGAACGCAAGGCGGATCGACGCTGGGGCAACGACCCCGAGTGGCAGGCGTACCGGGCCCGCACACCGGTACTGGTGCCACGCCCCTGGCGCTGACCTGGCAGGGCTCGTGCCCTGCAAGCGCGCATACGCTATAGTGCCCCACCCTGATTGCAGATAAGCCGATGTCATGGCGCTCAAGTCCACCATTTTCAAGCTCGACCTCAATATTGCCGACCTGGACCGCCAGTACTATGCCGATTTTCCGCTCACCCTGGCGCGCCACCCTTCGGAAACCGACGAACGGATGATGCTGCGAGTGCTGGCATTCGCCCTGAACGCGAGCGACAGCCTGGAATTCGGCCGCGGCATCAGCACCGATGACGAACCGGACCTGTGGCAAAAGGACCTGACCGGCAGCATTGAAACCTGGATAGAACTGGGCACCCCCGACCCGGACCGCCTGCGCAAGGCCTGCTCCCGCTCGCGCCGCGTCATTCTCTATGCCTACGGCGACCGGGCAGTGCCCGTGTGGTGGCAGAAGCACGGCCCCGGCCTGGAGCGCTTCAGGCACCTGCAAGTCTGGCAGATCCCCGATACGGGCGCCCGCGCACTGGCCGCCATGGCGCGCAGCGGGCTGGAGTTGCAGTGCACCCTCTCGGGCGGCGAAGCCTGGCTGAACGGCGCCGGTGAGTCGGTAACGGTGCGCCCGCTGGCGCTGAAAGAGAGCGCTCAGGACGCCAGCACTACACGGTGACCGCGGGCGAGCCGGTAATCCGGTGCGCCGATGCCATCAACGAACAGCCAGTCTGTCTCCAGGGCGCTGGGTGTCACGGTCAACAGCATGAAGCCGCGCTGATGCAGATTGCAATATTGCAGCTCGTCGATCAGCAGGGTCATCGTCTCCGCCAGTTGCAACGCCTCCTCGTCACCGACGCCCAGATATTTCTCCATGCCCGGTGATGACACGCTGGCCGTGGCCAGCTCCACCCCGACCTCTGCGCCCTGCCGGTCGTGGAGCCGACTGTACCAGGCATTGTGGGTATCGCCCGCCAGTACCACCAGCCGCTTGCCCAGTTGCTGCGCGAGGCCGTACAGCTTTTCCCGCTCCACCGGATAACCGTCCCAGGCATCCAGGTTATAGGGCGTCACCCGCTGCAGGCGGGCCCGTTGTTCCGGGCCAATATCCCAGCCTCGCATCAGCGCGGCTTTCAATTCAGCCAACTCTGCGAGCAGGGGCGGCAACTCGGCCAGGTCTTCCACGCCCAGCAGATCAGCTGGCAGGTGCATTTTCGCCATCACCACCTGCTGGCCCAGCACCTGCCAGCGGGCGGGCGATGCGGCCAGACGCTCACCCAGCCACGCCAGCTGCGCGGGCCCCAGCAGGGTCCGCCCCGGGTTGCCGAGGTCGGCCCGAAACCGGTCCTGTTCCATGGTGCCGGTTGCCGAATCCACGTAATCCCGGTATTCCAGCTGTCGGTCGCGGCCGATGATGCGGGTATCCAGCATATGCAGGGACAGCAGGTCGCCGAAGTCGAAGCTGCGGTAGATCTGTTCGTTGCCCTCGGCAATGGGGGGACGCACCGGCAGCCACTCATACCAGGCCCGCAGGGCCGCCAGCTTGCGTTCGTCAAAATCCCCTTCCCCGGGGGAATGGTTTTCGGCGCCGTCGCGCCAGGCGTCATTGGCGACTTCGTGATCATCCCACACGGCGATGCACGGTGCGGCAGCGTGCATCGCCTGCAGCTCCGGATCCGTGCGGTACAGAGCATAGCGCTTGCGATAGTCCGCCAGGCTGTACAGCTCGCCGGCATTATCCGCCGGCAGGCTGCGGCCCAGCTGCTCCGCGTTCTCGGTGGCATAGCCGCCGGCGCCGTATTCATAGAGGTAGTCGCCCAGATGCAGAAACGCGTCCAGGTCCGCCACCCGGCTACCTTCACGGTAGACGTGGAAGTGGCCCGCGGGATAATTGGAGCAGGAGAACACAGCCAGACGGACCTGCTGTACTCCGGCGGCGGGCAGGGTCTTGCTGCGCCCCACCGCGGTTACGCTGTCGCGGGCGGCGAAGCGATAGAAATACTCGGCCCCCGGCTCGAGGTCACGCACATCGACCTTGACGGTGTAGTCGCGCCCGACATCGGCTCGAACCTCGCCGCGCCGGATCACCCGTTCGAAGGCGGAGTCTGCCGCCAGTTCCCAGGACAGGTCGAGGGCGGGTTCACCCGCGGCAGGCGTGGCCCGGGTCCAGAGCAGCACGCTATCCACCCCAGGGTCACCCGAGGCCACGCCGTGCTCAAACCGGGCAGCCGAGAGCGAGCCCCGCGGCCGGGCTGACTGACAGCCGCCCAGGGCGGTGGAAATCGCCACTGAGCCTGCGAGGACGGTGGACAAGCGGAGAAAATGGCGGCGGGAAATCATCGGGCAAGGTATCCTGAGCAGAGGAGAATCAGCAAGGTTAATGCCCCGATGTTAAAGGCCCGTGACACAATTGTCGTCGACATACTGCCGCTGAGTGCCTGCCCGCAGGCCATAGACACGCTCGCCAGGGCACATCTGGAAGAGTGGCGGGAGCTGTATCCCGAGGACACGGTCGACAGTTTTGCCGCAGACCTGGCGCGCTCGCTGGGCGGGGACCCGGTACCGTCCACCTGGGCGCTGGTGGCCGCAGGCGTGGCCATCGGCTCAGTGTCCTTGATTGAACAGGACCTGGACAGCAGGCCCGAACTCACACCCTGGCTGGCCAATCTCTGGGTAGACAGGGAGTGGCGCGGCCGCGGGCTGGGCAAGCGGCTGGTGCTCCATGCCTGCGAACAGGGACGCCTGCGCGGCCTGGAGCGGCTCTACCTGTATACGCCCGAGCACGCGACTTTCTATCAGGCCCTGGGCTGGGAAGTGCTGGCAGCCTCGACCAAGAACGGCGTTGCCATCACCCTGATGAGTTACTTGCTGCGGCGCCGGCCCCGGCGGTGAAACGCATGGCTGCTCGCTCGCGCAAGAACCTGACCCGCGTCGCGGTAATTCTGCTGGGGCTGACTCTGTTCCAGTACTTCTCCGGTGGCGAAATCACCTGGCACCGGCAGCTGCTGACGACCGTAACTGGCGGCGATGGCCCCGAGCCGGGCTGGCGCCACGCGGCCGACAAGCTGGAACAGGCGGGGGCGGCCAGGGAGGGGACCCCGCTGCCGGACTTCGATATCAGCGGCCGCGTTGTGCGGGTGGCGGACGGCGACACGGTCTCCCTGCTGGACAGCAAAAACGAGCAGCACCGGATTCGCCTGTACGGGATTGATGCACCGGAGCATGGCCAACCCCACGGCGACAGGGCCCGCGAGGCGCTAGCGGGGATGGTTGCGGGCAGGCACCTGGGCGTGGTGGTCGTGGAGACCGACGACTACGGTCGGCGGGTGGGCACCCTCTATGCTGACAGCCGCAATATCAACCTGGCCCTGGTGCAGCAGGGCCACGCCTGGTGGTATCAGTACTTCGCCCGCCACGAGCGCCCGCTGGAGGCAGCTGAAAAAGAAGCGCGCAGCGCCCGGCGGGGCCTGTGGGCCGGCCACGACCCGATCCCACCCTGGGACTGGCGCCGCCAGCAACGTCTGAGCAACTGACGACCGGACTGCTGAACCGCTCGAGCTCAAAGTGAGTCAGCATGGCCATGCGTTCAGCGGCGCCCACCCTTGCCAACGGCGCCAGGCCTGAGTCCGGGACCGGTGGTGAATCAGGATTACACTGCTCCGGCTTTGCCCAGGGGGGGCTTTGTGGCACCATCCGCTGCTGAGCCGGTCTATTGAACCGCGGCGAACACGACCACAGGGGTCCTGACGGCATACATGCGCGATTATTTCCTCAGACGCCTTCTGCTCGTCCCCCCAACGCTGATCGGTGTCACCATCATCGTCTTCGCCATCACCCGCCTGGTGCCCGGTGGACCGCTGGAACGGGCGATCATGGAAACCCAGCAGATGAGCATGTCCGGCGGTGGCGGCTCGCAGATGGCCGGGCAGGGCATGGCCATCTCCGAGGCCCAGCTGGACCGACTGCGCGAATACTACGGCTTCGACAAGCCGCTGCTGCAAAGCTACTTTCACTGGCTGGGCAAGGTGGTTCGCGGCGACCTCGGCTCCTCCTATCGCTATAACGAACCCGTGTGGGAGGTGATACAGCAGCGCTTTCCGGTATCCCTGTACTACGGGCTGATGACCCTGGTAATCACCTATGCGGTCTGCATTCCACTGGGGATTCTCAAGGCCATACGCCACCGCACCTTCGTCGACAACATCAGTTCCATTCTGATTTTCATCGGCTACGCCATTCCCGGCTACGCCCTGGGCTCCCTGCTGATCCTGTTTTTTGCCGTGCGCCTGGAGTGGTTTCCCATGGGCGGCTTCGTCAGCTACAACTTCCAGGACCTGGGGCCTGGAGCGCAGGCCATGGACCTGCTGAACCACTCGGTACTGCCACTGATCTGCTACCTGGTGGGCAGTTTCGCCCTGGTCACCCTGCTGCTGAAAAACCACCTGATGGACAACCTGGCAGCCGACTACATCCGCACCGCGGTCGCCAAGGGAGTGTCATTCCGCCAGTCTGTCACTCGCCACGCAGTCAGGAACTCCCTGATCCCGATTGCCACCACCTTTGGCCAGAACATCACTCTGCTGGTATCGGGCTCGTTCCTGATCGAAACCATCTTCGATATCGACGGCTTTGGCCTGCTCGGTCTCACCGCCATTCTCGATCGCGACTATCCGGTGGTCATGGGGGTAGTCCTGCTCGCCAGCCTGCTGCTGCTGATCGGCAACATTCTCTCCGACATCCTGGTCGCCCTGGTCGACCCCCGGATCAGGTTCCAGTAGACGGTGTTTGCCCTTAACCCCCAGACCCGCAAGAAGCTGCAGCGCTTCCGCAAGATCAAGCGCGGCTACTACAGTTTCCTGCTGCTTGCGGGGCTGGGTGTGCTGCTGGTTTTCGGCGAGCTGCTGGTCAACAGTCGGGCCCTGATCGTCAGCTACGAAGGAAAGCTCCATTTCCCGACCTATACCGACTTCCGTCCCGGCACCGATTTCGGCCTGGATTACGACTATGAGACCAACTATCGCGAGCTGAAGGCCCACTTCCGGCAGCAGGGCGGGGACAACTGGGTGCTGCTGCCGCTGGTGCCCTACAACCCCTATGAGAACCACGCCCCGGGCGGGATATTCCGGCCCCTGCCGCCCGACGCCGCAGAGCAGCACTACCTGGGCACCGACACCACCAGCCGCGATATCCTGGCGCGCCTGTTCTACGGCACTCGCATCGCCCTGGTCTTTGCCCTGATCTTTACCGCCTGCGTCTATGTCATCGGCATCAGTATCGGCTGCGCCATGGGCTACTTCGGCGGGCTTTTTGACCTCGTGTTCCAGCGGATCATCGAGATCTGGTCCAACGTGCCCTTCCTGTACATGGTGATCATCATCTTCTCGGTGATTCCATCCAGCGTTGCCGTGACCACGCGGATCGGCATCCTGCTGCTGGTCATGGTGCTGTTCTCCTGGACCGGCATGACCTACTACATGCGCACCGAGACCTACAAGGAGAAGTCCCGCGACTACATTGCCTCGGCGCGGATTATCGGCGCCTCCAATTCGCGGATCATCTTCCGGCACGTCATGCCCAATGTACTGTCGACCCTGGTGACCTTCATGCCCTTCACCATAGTCGCGGCGATTTCTGCCATCACCGCGCTGGATTTCCTCGGTTTCGGCCTGCCGGCACCCACGCCCAGCCTGGGTGAGTTGCTGAAACAGGGCACTGCCAACCTCCGCACCGCACCCTGGATCGTGATTTCCGCCTTCGGCACCCTGGTGGCCCTGCTCACCCTGGTCACCTTCATCGGCGAGGCCATCCGCGAATCGTTCGATCCCAAAACCTTTTCCGTTTACCGTTAGCGAACCGTTAGCCGAGGTTACCGAGATGAAGAAAACACTGTCCACGCTGTTACTGGCCAGCCTTGTCCTGCTGCTGGGAGGTTGCGGGACGTCGGACAGTGACGGCGCCGCGGATGCCGCCGCGGAGGCGGCTGCGACGGCAACCGCGGCCGCGGTCAATGCGGAGGTGGAGGCGTTCTACGCCGCCAATCCGGATTTCTTCGGCTTCAAGACCCCCGCGGACCTGCCGCCCGATCTGGCCTGGACCAGCAACGATCACCTGGCGGAAATCGGTTCACCGGAGGCAAAAAAGGGCGGCACCCAGTACGGGGCGCTGCAGGATTTCCCGCGCACGCTGCGTACCGTCGGCCCCGATTCCAATGGCAGCTTCCGTCCGTTCCTGCTGGATGACGTGGGCATGACGCTCACCCACCTGCACCCGGAAACGCTGGAGCTGTACCCCGGCCTGGCCGAGTCCTGGGCGGTGGACTGGGACAATCAGACTGTCTACGCGAAGCTGGACCCGGCGGCGACCTGGTCCGACGGCGAACCAATAACGGCAGACGACTACCTGTTCATGTTCTGGTTCTACCGCTCGCCGTACATCATGGCGCCCTGGTACAACAACTTCTACAGCACCACCTACACCAATATCAGCCGCTACGACGACCACACCATCTCCATTACCATGGCCGAGCGCAAGCCCGACATGGACGAACGCGGCCTGTTGTTGCGCCCCATTCCCCGCCATTTCTACAGCGAGATGGGTGACGATTTCAGCGAGCGCTACCAGTGGGCTTTCGAACCCACTCCGGGACCGTATATCGTCCGCGACCAGGACATCCGCAAGGGCCGCTCCATCGCGCTGACCCGGCAGGAGAACTGGTGGGCCCGGGACAAGAAGCACTGGCGCTACCGTTTCAACCCCGATCGCATCCAGCTCGGCGTGATCCGCGACACCCCGAAGATGTTCGAGGCCTTCAAGCGCGGCGACATCGACCAGTTTGGCCTGAATCTGGCAGAGTACTGGTACGAGAAGCTACCCGATTCCGACCCGGATGTGCAGGCGGGCTATATCCACAAGGTGACCTTTTACAACCAGCGGCCGCGACCGCCTTTCGGCCTCTGGATCAACACCGCGCAGCCGCTGCTGGACAACCGGGATATCCGCGTCGGCATCGCCCACGCCACCAACTGGGACCTGGTGATCGAGAAGTTTTTCCGCGGCGACAATGAGCGGCTCAATACCGCCAACGACGGCTTCGGTGAATATTCCCACCCGACCCTGAAGGCCCGTGAATTCAATATCGACAGGGCGCAGGAGTACTTCGCCAGAGCAGGTTTCAGCCGCCGCGGTGCGGACGGCATCCTGGTCAACGAGTCCGGGCAAAAGCTTTCTTTTACCCTGTCCACCGGCTACGAAACCATGCGCGATGTGCTGACCATTCTGCGCCAGGAGGCTGCCAAGGCGGGGCTGGACCTGCGCCTGGAAATCCTCGATGGCACCGTCGGCTGGAAGAAAGTGCAGGAAAAGCAGCACGACATATCCTTCACCGCTTTCGGTCGTTTCCTGGAGGAGTACCCCCGCTTCTGGGAGCACTACCACTCCGACAACGCCTGGGACCGCGCTTTCCTGGATGATGGTAGCGTCAACCCCGAGCGGCAGCCCAAGACCCAGACCAACAATCTGGAGGCCTTTGCGCTGCTGGAGATGGACCAGCTGATCGAGCGTTACCGGGCATCCACCGACAGGGATGAGATGATTGCCCTGTCGCACCAGATGATCGAGTTGCACCACGAGCACGCGTCCTTTGTGCCTGGCTTCTACCAGGGCTTCTTCCGGCTCGGAAAGTGGCGCTGGGTACGCTATCCCGAGGGCTTCTCCTACAGACACTCGGACGGCCCCGGCGAGCTGTTCGTGCACTGGATCGACACCGCCATAAAGGAGGAAACCCAGGCCGCCCAACGCAGCGGCAAGACCTTCGAGCCGGTGATCGAAGTCTACGACCAGTGGGCCGAGTAGCGCCGATGGCCCTGCTGGAAGTCGACAACCTGGTCACCGAATTCGCCACCGACGAGGGCCTGGTGCGGGCGGTCGATGGCGTCAGCTTCAGCGTCGAGCCCGGTGCCACGGTGGGCATTGTCGGCGAATCCGGCTGCGGCAAGAGCGTCACCGCGCTGTCGATCATGCGCCTGCTGCCACAACCCATGGGCCGCATCGCCGGCGGCGCGATTCGCTTCCAGGACCGCGATCTGGCGCAGCTGCCCATTCCCGAGATGGAGAAGATCCGCGGCTGCCGCATCGGCATGGTGTTCCAGGAGCCGATGACCGCCCTCAATCCGGTGCACACCATCGGCCGCCAGCTGACCGAGGGCATGCTGCTGCACAGGATTTGCGAGCCCGCCAATGCCCTGCGGGCGGCGGCGGAACTGCTGGAGCGGGTGGGCATTCCCTCGCCCGAGGTACGCCTCGGCGAGTACCCGCACCAGCTGTCGGGGGGCATGCGCCAGCGGGTAGTCATTGCCATGGCCCTGGCCTGCCGGCCGGCCCTGCTGATTGCCGATGAGCCCACCACCGCGCTGGACGTGACCATCCAGGCCCAGATCCTGGAACTGATCAAGGACCTGCAGGCGGAGATGGGCATGGCGGTCATCATGATTACCCACGATCTCGGCGTGATCGCGGAGACCTGCGACCAGGTAGCGGTAATGTACGCGGGCAAGGTCGCCGAGCGCGGCACGGTGTTTGACATCTTCGACCGCCCGGCCCATCCCTACAGCCGCGGCCTGCTGAATTCCATCCCGCGCCTGGATACGGAGCCAAAATCGCGGCTGGGCGTCATTGAGGGCATGGTGCCGGGACTGCGCGACCTGCCCCTGGGCTGCCGGTTCGAGAATCGCTGTCCCCATGCCATGGACGAGTGCCGGGAAGTAGTGCCTGTGCTGGAACAGGTCGCGGCTGGCCACGATGTAAGCTGCATTCGCTGGCGGGATCTGTGAGCGCGCCGCTGCTGGAAGTCAGCAACCTGGCCATGCATTTCCCGGTGCGGGAGGGCCTGCTGCTGCGCGCCAAGGCCTTCAACCGGGCGGTGGACGGCGTCTCCTTCAATATCGGACCCGGGGAAACCCTGGGGCTGGTCGGCGAGTCCGGCTGCGGCAAGTCCACCCTGGGCCGCTGTATAGCCCGCCTGTACCAGCCCACTGGCGGCAGCATTCGCTTCAATGGGCAGGATATTACCCACATGCCGCCACGCACCCTGCGCCCACTGCGACAGGACATCCAGATGATCTTCCAGGACCCGATGGAGTCCCTGAATTCAAGACATACGGTGGGTGATATTCTCGAAGAACCTTTCATCGTGCAGAAGATCGGCGACCGGCTCTGGCGCCAGAAGCGGGTGACGGAACTGCTGAATACCGTCGGTCTGCCGGCGCGCTCGGCGAGCCGCTATCCGTTTGAGTTCTCCGGTGGCCAGCGGCAAAGGATAGGCATTGCCCGGGCCATTGCGCTGAACCCGAAGCTGGTGATCTGCGATGAGCCGGTGTCGGCGCTGGATGTTTCCATCCAGAGCCAGATTCTCAACCTGCTGGTGGACCTGCAGCGTGAGTTCAAGCTGTCCTATCTGTTCATTGCCCATGACCTGGCGGTGGTAAAGCACGTGTCCGATCGAGTTGCGATCATGTACCTGGGCAAGATTGTGGAGACGGCCGCCAGCGAGACCATCTACCATCGGGCGCGCCACCCCTATACCCAGAGCCTGATAGCCGCCATTCCCGTACCGGACCCGCATCGCAAGGTGCAGCGGCAGGTTTTGCGTGGAGATGTGCCCTCCCCCATCAACCCGCCCTCCGGCTGCAGCTTCCACCCCCGCTGCCCGGTGGCCGAGCCCCGCTGTGCGGAACAGGCGCCCGAGCTGGTCGAGGTCGGCGCGGGCCAGCTTGCGGCCTGTCACCTGATTCAGCGCCAGACCTGATTCAGCGCCAGACCTGATCCGGAGCCGGCCCTGATCCGGGGCCTCGGCTATCGAGGCGCCGACGCTACCCTTGCGGCCACACCGGCTGGCGCTTGTCGAAAAAGGCCTGGGTACCCTCGCGGGCATCCGCGGTGGTCATGGTATCGATCATGGGTTCACAGGTGGTGCTGTAGGCCTCCGCCAGGGGCTTGTTGAGCTGCTGGTAAAACGCCTGCTTGCCCCTGGCTATGCCCTCGGCAGACTTGCTGGCGATTTTCTGCGCCAGCGCTTCAGTATCTGCCCGCAACCTGTCAGCCGGTACCACACGATTGAGCAAACCCATCCGCACTGCATCCTCGGCGTCAAACAAGTCGCCCGTCAAGGCCAGCTCCATGGCATGTTTGCGATGAATATTGCGGCCGACCGCTACCAACGGCGTGGTACAGAAGGCCCCGATGTTGACCCCGGGCAGGCAGAAACGCGCCTCTTCACTGGCGATGGCGAGATCGCAGGCCGCCACCAACTGGCACCCTGCGGCGGTGGCAACGCCCTGGACACAGGCGATTACCGCCTTCGGGGATTCGGTGATCCCCAGCATGAGGCGGGAGCAGGCCTGCAGGATGGCCTGCATCCGGGCCCGGCAATCAGCGTCCGATTCGCCGGCTTGCGGGGTCATTTCACGCAGGTCGTGACCGGCGGAAAAAGCCGGGCCGGAGCCGGTGATAACAATACAGCGCACCGCGCTATCCGCTGCTGCAGCACTCAGGCACTCCTGCAGTGCATTGATCATCTGGCTGGAGAGAGGACTGCGCTGCCCGGGCCGGTTCAGTGTGAGCCAGAGTACCGATCCTGACATTTCGGCAATTACCCAGGGGGGTGCTGTTGTTGAGGACATGGTGGCTCCTTGTGGCAGGTGGCGACAACTGTGAATACTGGCCTGCCCGGGGCGACCTGTCCAGCCAGGGACTGATCGGGATTGCGGCGAATGCCGTATACTCTGGCTTGCCAGCAAAGCAGGAGACCGGATCATGCCAGAGAACACTTCCCCGCCAGAGGCAGCACCCCAACATCCACGCTTGCCCTGCCGTGGCTGTACCCGCGACTGCCCGCACTACGACATCTGCGAGGGCGCGCTCTGGCGGATGGACCAGGGGCAACTGCAGCCTGCAGCCGTCTCTGGCGAGGCCCCAAGGCAGGGCTAGAGCCGGGACCTTTGCCAACAGTTATCACAATCATTGCGATCGTATCGGTCGTCATCTTGCCGGCCGCGATACCGGACGCGATGGCGGGCTATCAATTCCAGCTCGGGTTCCAGAAAAACCTTACCTATTCCAAGGGAGCCTCGTTTCCGCTGGAAGCCTCTCCCCCTAACCAGCGTCTGGCGCCAGAATCTCCGCGGAGGTGCCGTTGAGGCGAATATCAAAGCACCCGCGGTGCAACTGACGGTGATGGAACCGGCACAGCGTCACCAGGTTGTCCAGCCGTGTTTCCCCGCCCTCGGCCCAGTGCCGGATATGATGGGCGTCCACGTACTCGGATTCCTGGCAGCCGGGATACTGGCAGACCCCGTCCCGCTCGCGCAGGGCACGGCGGATACGTTCCGGC
>NZ_JAVJWR010000001.1:0-44754 GCF_040221975.1 Haliea sp. | reverse complement strand
ACACTCGGTTCCGGCTGGTTGCCAACCTTTGCCGGGCAGGTTACCAGCCTGCCAGGTCCCGCTAAGAGATTTCCGTTATATTATCCGTTACATAACTTTCCTCTCCTCCAGGCTTTGCCTGGCGCACTCTCCGCGGAAACGCCCGCCACAGCGGTGAGCAATAATAGAACGGGTTTCCACGCCAGAACCGTGGCAGCCTGGTGGCCGCGGAAAAATTGTGACTACGGGATGACTCGGACGAAGCACGTGCTGTATATCACGCAACGCTCCTGTGCTGACGACCGCGCCCGGAATGGACAACTTCTACCTCACACTGGCCTGCCTGGGCATCAAGCTGCTGCTCATGCCCGCCTGTGCCTGGCTGCTCTGGCTCGCGGTGGGGCAGGATGGGCTGGCCTTTCGACAAACCAGACTTCGTCAGCGACCTCCCGAACCCCTGCAAACTGCCCAGCGAATACGCCGCACACATTGGCCTTCCGTTTAACGATGTAAATCCTGCCGCACTGCGTGAGCCAGGCAACAGCGCTTATCGTAAATATCTGATTAAAAATGTAGAAACTTCGAATTTACCTTAGAAAATTGAAAGGTATCCTTACCTCACTTTCAAGGGTGGCTCCAAGCTACCGGCTTCGGAGGACAAAGCATGAGTTCCAACACAGACAACCGCCATCACGATCGAGCCACCGCGCCGTCGCGTGGTCAACGCTTTCTCACGTGGATACAGGAACCCTTTGGCTCCGTGATGTTCGCATCCGTTGCCACCATAAGTTCATTCGGTCTTGTACTCTCCGGTATGTGGGCGATTCAGGCAACCCTGAATTAAGGCCCGCGCCATCCGCTGTTCGTCTTCCCGCGGTCAGGCTCCTTCGCGCATGCAACAGGGTGTCGGTGATTAAGCCTCAAGACCTGCCGTACTGGCCCTACGAGAGATCACCGGGGCACTGCAGCCAATGCCTGTTGCAACCACTGCCGCAGCTGCTGTTCACTCATGGCGCCAGCCTGATGTGCAATTTGGTTTCCGCGATGGAAAAGCATCAACGTGGGAATACTGCGAATCTGCCAGTTGAATGCGGTCGCTACCGCAAGCTCAGTGTTGACCTTGAGCAAGCGCACCCCCCGCTGGGAGGATGCCAGCTTGGCGAAGGTGGGCGCGAACATCTTGCAGGGGCCGCACCACTCAGCCCAGAAATCGACCAGTAGCGGCAGCTCATCCTTCTGCAGCAGGCGCGTAAAGGACGCATTGTATTGTCTCGCGAATGGGTCTGAGGATGCCGTGTTTGCTCTAAAGCCAGCACTTGTTCCGGAGATACCCATGCCCCACCCTGCCATCAGATACCTGCGCCCCAAAATCAGCACAGTATTAGTAACCAGCAGTGTTGTCCTGTATAACACGCAATTTTCCCGTGCTGACTGCCACCGTCATGGACAACTTCTACCTGATACTGGCCTGCCTGGGCATTGGCCTGCTGCTGCGCAGGGCGCCCGGCATGCCCGCCAACAGCGCCATGGCACTGAACGGCTATGCGCTCAATGTGGCCCTGCCGGCAGTCATTCTCCTCAACCTGCCGCTGCTGAATATCTCCAGTGCCCTGCTGATTCCAGCGCTGACCCCATGGCTACTGATGCTGCTGGTCATCGCCCTGGTGCTGACGCTCGCACGGCTGCTGGGATGGTCCCGGGAAATCACCGGGGCGCTGTTGATCGTGGTACCGCTGGGCAACACTTCGTATCTCGGCTTTCCCCTCGTGCAGTCCTTCTTCGGCCAGGAAGCCATGCCCTACGCCGTGGTCTACGACCAGCTGGGCTCGTTCATCGCACTCGCCGCTTACGCGCCGGTCATTGCCGCGCTCTATGGCCCCGCCGTGGAGCGACCAGCGGCGGCCGCGATCCTGGCGCGGATTTTCACCTTCCCGCCCTTTATTGCCCTGCTCGCCGGGCTACTGCTGCGCGGGGTCCAACTGCCACCACTGGCAAACCAGCTGGTGGCCATGCTGGCCGCCACCCTGATACCGGTAGTGATGGTCGCAGTGGGCCTGCAGATCACGGTACGTTTCCACCGCCGCGAGCTGCTGCCGCTGACCTTCGGCCTGGGCATCAAGCTGCTGCTCATGCCCGCCTGTGCCTGGCTACTCTGGGTGGTAGTGGGGCAGGACGGGCTGGCGACGCGCATCGCGGTCTTCCAGGCCGGCATGCCGTCGATGATCTCCGCTGGCGCCATAGCGATTGCCGCGGGGCTGGCGCCGCGACTGGTGGCCGGCACAGTCGGGCTCGGATTGATCCTGTCGTTTGTCAGCCTGCCACTGTTGTACTGGCTGTTGGCGGGTAGCCAGGCATGAACAACCACCCCCCATCCTCCCGTCACTTCGGCGTCGACGGCTGCAAGGGCGGCTGGTTCCATGTCTGCCTCGCGAACGGCGAGCTCTCGGGAGCAGTCGCCCCCCACATCAATGCCATTGTAGCGGAGACTACCGTCGCTGATGTCGTGTGCATCGATATACCCATTGGCTTGTTGGACTCCGGCCCCGATTCCCGGCTGTGCGACACCCAGGCGCGGCGTCTGCTCGGCCCCCGCGCCGCCAGTGTCTTCAACGCCCCGATCCGGGGTGTGCTCGACCAGCCCAGCTATGCGCAGGCCAACCTCCTCAGCCGCGAGCTGTCCGGCAAGGGCCTCAGCAAGCAGACCTGGAATATCTGCGCCAGGATCCACGAGGTCGACAGCGTGCTGCAGACCGATGCAAAGGCCCGGAAGATTCTCCGCGAGGCCCACCCCGAGCTGTGCTTCTTTGGCCTGGCGGGGGGCCGCCCCATGCAGCACAACAAGAAAACCGGGGGCGGTTTCGCAGAGCGCCTGGCACTCCTTGAGCGTCATTTGCCCTCAGCTGGAGATTTTGTGGCGGCGACACTCGCCCGTTATCCGCGCTCACGAGTGGCCAGGGACGACATTGTGGATGCAACGGCCTGTGCGCTGACGGCATCAATGGGCGAGCGCTGGCGCAGCGTCCCGGCCAGCGCCGAGCACGATACCCGGGGCCTGGCGATGGAAATCGTGTATTGCCTGCCATGATTGACTAGACTGGAAGAGCTGGCTTGCTGAATTGCAGTCTGTGCTCCACCGCACTGATGGTGGCACCCGGATTATGGCACCCTGCTGGTCGGCAGCTATCTTCACGCCACCATCGACGGAGTTATACCTTATGGACATGAGCCTCGCACTGACACCGATTGTTTCCCTGATCGCCGGTATTCTCATATTCGTGTTCCCGCGCCTGTTGGCCAAGATTGTTGCGATCTATCTGATCGCTGTCGGGGTGATCGGGCTGGCAGGAGCTGGCAACTTCCACTTCTGAGTGAGGCAGAAGATGAATCGCCTCGCCATTGTCATTCTCGCCCTGTCTCTCGTGGGCTGCGCGGTCAACCCGGTCACCGGCGATCGGGAGCTGGCACTGGTATCAGAGGGCCAGGAAATCCAGATCGGGCGCGAGGTTGCCAGCTCTGCCGAGCAGCAGTTCGGCCTGGTCAAGAACGACGAACTGCAGGCGTATGTACAGCGGCTCGGCGACCAGCTGGCAATGGCCTCCGAGCGGCCGGAGCTGCCCTGGACCTTCCGGGTAGTCGACGAACCGACGCCGAATGCATTTGCCGCGCCGGGAGGATTCATTTATTTCACCCGTGGCCTGTTGGCCATGCTGCGCAATGAAGCGGAACTGGTGAGTGTGCTCGGTCACGAGATTGGCCACGTCACGGCGCGTCACTCGGTCACCATGATGAGCAGGGCACAACTTGCCCAGCTGGGCATCGGCATCGGCTCCATTCTCAGTCCAACCGTGGCGCAGTTCGGGGACCTGGCGGCGGGCGGCCTGCAGCTGCTGTTCCTGAAGTACGGCCGCGATGCGGAGCGCCAGGCGGATGATCTTGGCTACCGCTATGCCCTGGAGCGGGGCTATGACGTGCGCGAGATGGTGAATGTCTTTGCCGCCTTGCAGCAGTCGGCGGAGCTGGCGGGGCAGACCCCGGTGCCGAACTGGCAGGCGTCACACCCCTACCCGGCAGAGCGGATCCAGCGCATCAACAGGCAGCTGGCCTCATTGCCCCCGGCATCCTCCCCTCGCCGCATTGGCGAAGACGACTATCTGCAACGAATCGACGGGCTCGACTACGGCGAGAATCCGCGGGAAGGATTTTTCGATGACAATCGTTTCCTGCACCCGGACCTCGCCTTCCGCCTCGATTTCCCCCCGGGCTGGCGCACACAGAACCTGTCCCGGGCCGTCATCGCCGGCAGTCCGCAGGAGGATGCCATCATCCAGATGACGGTGGTTCCCGGCAGCCTGAAGGAGGCGGCCAACAAATTCTTCAGCCAACAGGGACTGACGGCCGGCAGGGTAGGATCACAGAAGGTCAACGGCCTGCCCGCGATTGCTGGCGCCTTCGAGATACAGACCGAGCAGACCAAGCTCGGCGGAGCGGTAACCTTCGTTGAGCTGGACGGCCGCACCTACCGGATACTGGGCTACACGCCTGCCCAGCAACGCAGCAAATACGAGAAGACCTTCCGCGCCAGCATGAACAGTTTTGCGCGCCTCACCAATGCCCGGGCTCTCGACAAGCAGCCGTTGCGGTTGTCCATTGTGCGTCTGCCGCGCAAGATGACCCTCGAGGCATTCAATCAAGCCTACCCCTCGGCTATTCCACTGGCAGAGCTGGCCCTGATCAACCAGCTGCAAGGGCCAGGGGACACGATGCCGGCGAACTTCCGGGCCAAGCGGGTCACCGAGCCGGGATCCTAGCCGCCCTGGAGTTCACCTCCGGGCGCACTGGGTGCTGCTATTACTTTTCCGCGTTCTCCAGCCGCCTCTCCAGCATATGAATCCGCTCCATGGCATCACTCCAGAGGTGCGTCAGGGCCTGCACGATCGGGCGATACAACGTCACACTGAAGGTAGCCTGCTCAGCCTGATCGTATGCATCGGCTGCCGAGGATCCCGCCGCCAGGGCTTTTAGCTGAATCCCCAGTTGCTGGTCGGTACGCAGTGTGTGAAAGACCAGCCAGTTAGTGACAAACTGCAGCAGTCTCTCGTAGCGCCGCTCCATGGGCTCATCTGCCGTCAGTGACCGCAGGCGCTCGATGTCGTAGAAAAAGGACTGGTGCTCCATTTGCTGAAGCTTGAGATGGCGCGGGTCAACGCCCTGCTCCACCATCAATTGCTCCTCATCGTGGAAATGTTTTTCGGCGTACTGGAGCAGGCCGTCCAGGGCACCTTCCAACTCGTCGGAACTTTCCTCGTCCTGGGCAATATCCTCACCAATTCGCGACAGCATGGCGAACAGCTCGCGATGTTCAGTGTCAATGATTGGTTGGCCAATTTCGTAGCGCTCGTTCCACTGAAACATTGACAGTCCTCCGAAAAGCGGCAGTGTAGCAGACGACAAACGTTTGCGAGCACAGCATGATTCTTTCCAGGAGGTTTCCATGAGCACAGAAGCAGTCATCGTCGACCTGGCCGGCCCGGTCTGTACCATCACCCTGAATCGCCCGGACAAGCGCAACGCCGTTGACCGCCCCACCGCGGACGCCCTGCGCGCGGCCTTTGCCCAGTTCGAGCGCGACAGCAGCCTGCGGGTGGCCGTGCTGCACGGCGCCGGCGGCAACTTTTGCGCCGGCGCCGACCTGGGTGCGATGAGTGATCCGGCGCTGCGCAACGAGGTGGAAGCAGAGGGTACCGGCCCCGGCCCCATGGGGCCGAGCCGGATGCAGCTGTCCAAGCCGGTAATCGCCGCGGTCGAGGGCTATGCGGTTGCCGGCGGGCTGGAACTGGCGCTGCTGTGCGACCTGCGGGTGGCGGCGGAGTCCGCCGTGTTCGGGGTGTTCTGTCGGCGCTGGGGCGTGCCCCTGATCGACGGCGGCACAGTGCGCCTGCCCCGTGTCGTCGGCCAGGGCCGGGCCCTGGACATGATCCTCACCGGGCGCCCGGTGGACGCCGCGGAAGCGCTGCAGATGGGCCTCGCCAATCGCGTGGTGGCCGACGGCACTGCTCGCGCCGCCGCCGAGGCGCTGGCGGCGGAGATCGCCGCCTTCCCCCAGCAATGTATGCTGGCGGACCGGGCTTCAGCCGTCGGGCAGTGGGACCTCGATCTCACCGCGGCGCTACAAAACGAGGGACGGCAAGGCTACCCCGTGGTTTTCGCGGAGGCCATTGCCGGCGCCGAGCGGTTCGCTGACGGTGCGGGGCGCCACGGGGAATTCGGGACCCGGTGAGGCCGTCAGCTGACATGCGCTAAAATCTGCCGGGGAGAGTATCTCTACATGCGTGTTTTTTTCGGACTGAATATCGACACCGACACCCGCCGGGCGCTGGCCGACTGGCGCGACCGCCACGGCGCCGCCGCTGGCCGCGCGGTGCCCGCAGCCAACTTCCACATCACCCTGGCGTTTATCGGCGAGTTGGAGAACCGGCAGCTGGACGCACTCTGCCGGGCCGTTGATGCCTGGAAGCCGGAGCCGCCTGCCGGGGCTGGGGAAGCATTCCTGGATCAAGTGGGGTACTGGCCCAAACCCGGTATTTACTGGGCGGGCCCGTCGCAGCCAATGCCGGAGCTTGCGGCGCTGGCTCGCAAGCTGCAGCACGTCGGCGGCCTGGTCGGTGCCAGGCTTGAGAAGCGACCCTTCACCCCGCACGTGACCCTGTACCGGGGCTGCACAGAACCGCCGCCAGCGCCCGACGTACTGCCAGCTATTCCCGTGGCTTACGACCATTTCACCCTGTTTGCATCACAAATGGGCCGCCAGGGTGTCAGCTACCAGGCGCTGGAGCACTGGCTCCTTGGACCCTGATCCCAACGCTTGCACATCTATTTTTTCGCTTTTTTGGCGTCCTTCTTGAGATCGCCGAATACCGCTTGAGTCTTGCCCACGAACTTTTCAGCCTTGCCCTCATACTCCATGCTCTTGTCACCGAGCACCTTGCCGGTGGTTTCCTTTAGCTTTCCTTTCGCTTCTTTCGTGTGGCCTTTAACCTGATCCTTGTTCATGCTTGGTACTCCATAGTTGGGGGAACACTACAATCATGAACTCATTTGCGCCCGAGGTCTGTGCGGTAGCCGACGCATGGCATGACGTCGGGCACTGAGCCAGGCTACAGCTGCGGTACTTCCGCCTCGTCGATGGGCAGCTCCGCACGGCCGATGCGCTCCGCCCGCTGTTGCAGAGTCTGCGCTGCATCTTCCAGCCCGATCATGATCACGAAGCGCTGCTCGCGAATGCCCTGCAGGCAGTACTGGGCCAGGTCGTCCAGGTCCTGGAACTGGAGCTCCCAACCGGCGCTGGCCGCCGCCTCCTTGAACTGCTCGATAGTGGGCGCCGGTATCGCGGGCTGCTCCCGCGCCAGGTCCGAGGGCCGGTTGCGATCGGTGGTCCAGATACCGGTATCCAGCAGGCCACCGGAGGGGTAGAACACCGAAGCACCCAGGGCTGTGCCCTGGGATTTCAGCTGCGCCGACAGGCACTCGGTCAGGCAGGACACCGCCGCCTTGCTGGAGGCGTACACGGACTGGTAGGGCAGCGCCGAGATGCCGCCATCCCCGGAGGAAGTATTGATGACATAGCCCGGCTCGCCGGAGGCAATCATGCGCGGGACAAAGGCCTGGATACCGTGTACAACCCCCAGCACGTTGACCCCGTGCACCCACTTCCAGTCGTTGGGCGTGGTCTCCCAAATATTGGCCGAAGGCGCGGCGACGCCGGCATTGTTGAACAACAGGTGGCAGCGACCGTGGCGCTCGAACACCTGATCAGCCAGGCGCGTGACGGAAGCCGCGTCCGCAACATCCGTCACCACGCCACTGATATCGCCGAGCGCCGCAAACTCGGCGGTCACGCGGTCGAGCGCAGCCTGTTCGACGTCGGCCACCACCACATGGGCGCCTTCCTGCAACAGGGCCTTGACCAGGGCGCGGCCAATGCCGCTGGCGCCGCCGGTGACGACTGCTACTGAATCGGAAAAATTCTGCATGGAATTGCTGCCTTCTGTTATTGGAATGTGCCCAGTATCCGCACCCGCAGGCGGCTTGCCCAGCCCGGCGAGGCATTAGCGCCGACCAGTTCAAGTAATGCGACCCTCGCAGGGCCGGAACCCGTGGGAGGCCGGCGGCCCAGGCCACCCTCTCTGGCCGCTGCGCGGCCATTCACCTTGTGGCCCAGGCGGTAGCTCACTTGTGGGAGCCCGGTCTCCGGGCGATAGCCATGGGCACAAAACATCGCCCACAGAGTGGGCTCCTACAAGGCCGACCCAATATGAACTAAGATCGAGACTCTGCAATTGCCCGAACGAGGACTCGACACCATGGCCAAGATACTGCAGGACCCGGACGGCACCCGCCTGCCGATCAAGCTGGACAGTACCTCCAACGGCGAGTTCATGCCCATCCCGCTGGACGCGATTCATCACCATGCCAACCGCCTGGCGCTGGAGGATGCGGACCGCAACGCCCGCCGCCGCGGTGTCGACCGCCGCTCGTTCCTGGTCAGCGCCTGCGGCGCCGCCAGCACCCTGCTGGCTTTCAACAGCGCCTACGCCACCCGCGGCGAGCGCGGCGGTTACTTTGAACTGGACCCGGAGGCCGCCATGGACCCCCAACTGGCGGTCGCCGGGGTCGAGGGCAAGGAATTCATCTTCGACGTCCAGGGCCACTTCGTGAATCCGACCGGCGCCTGGACGCAAAAACTGCCGGAAGACGCTCGCCCTCTGTCCGGCCTCCCCAATGCCAGTTGCGAAGCGGGTCAAGGTCCGGGTCGCGCCTACCTGGACTGTTTCAACTCGGAGCAGTTCGTGCAGGATGTGTTCATGGATTCCGACACCGACCTGATGGTGCTGTCCTTCGTGCCATCGCGGGCGGATGCAGAGCCGCTCACCATTGAAGAGGCGGCGGCGACAGCGGAAATCGTCGAGCGCATGAACGGTACCCACCGCCTGCTGTTGCACGGGCGGGTCAATCCCAACCAGCCCGGCGACCTGGACGCCATGGACCAGCTGGCCGAGCACTGGGGGGTCAGCGCCTGGAAGACGTATACCCAGTGGGGCCCGGAGGGCAAGGGTTTCTGGCTGGACGACGAGGACACCGGCATTCCCTTCCTGGAGAAAGCGCGCCAGCTGGATGTGAAGATCGTGGCAATCCACAAGGGCCTGCCCTTTGGCCCGGACTCCTACGAGCACTCCACCTGCGCCGACATCGGCCGGGCCGCCAGGCTGTACCCGGACATCAGCTTCCTGGTCTACCACTCGGGGTACGTGGCCGGCACCAGCGAGGGGCCCTACGACCCCAACCGCGAAGACGGCATCGACGCCCTGGTAACCTCGCTGCGGGACAACGGCATCACCCCCAACAGCAATGTCTACGCCGAGCTGGGCAGCACCTGGCGCTACCTGATGCGGGACCCGGACAGCGCCGCCCACAGCCTGGGCAAATTGCTCAGCTACGTGGGTGAGGACAATGTCCTCTGGGGCACCGACTCGATCTGGTATGGCTCACCCCAGGACCAGATCCAGGCCTTTCGCAGCTTCCAGATTGCGGACCGGCTGCAGCAGATGTACGGCTACCCGAAGATGACGGCGGAGCTGCGGGCGAAGGTCTTCGGGCTTAACGCGCTCAAACCTTACGGCCAGAAAGTCGCGGATCTCATGCCCCGCTTCGGCCTGGATACCGTGGCGACGTTGCGCAGCGACTACCGCACGCGGCCGGACCCGCATTTTCGCACCTACGGCCCCAGGAACCGGCGCGAGTTCATGAACCTGATGCGCTGGGGGGCCTGAGGCAAGCTCAGGATTTGGCCGCCAGCGTCTGCATGATGCTGGAGAAATCCTGCTGGCCCATGCCCTGTTCCTGCAGCTGGCTGTAAAGCTGCTTGGCCAGCTGACCCATGCGGTTGTCCACGCCGCTGTGCTCGGCAATGGCCATCGCCAGGCCCAGGTCCTTGGCCATCAGGTCGACCATGAAGCCGGGCTTGTAGTCGTTGCTGGCGGGCGCCTTCTCCATGACCCCGGGGTAGGGGTTGTAGACTTCCAGCGACCAGTTGCGGCCGGAACTGGCGAGCATGATCTCGGACAGGACCTTCGGGTCGAGGCCGTTGCGGACGCCCATTTCCAGCGCCTCGCAGGTGCCGATCATGTGGATCGCCAGCAGCATGTTGTTGCAACCCTTGGCTACCTGGCCCGCGCCCGCGGGGCCGGCGTGGAAGATGTTCTTGCCCATGTCGGCGAGGATGATCTTCGCCTTCTCGAAGGTGGCGGCTTCGCCACCGCACATGAAGGCCAGGGTGCCGGCAGCCGCCGCGGCAACACCGCCGGAGACCGGCGCATCCATGAAGCCGATGCCCAGTGCGGCCGCCGCCTCGCCGACTTTGCGGGAGGTCGGGGCGTCGATGGTGCTGCAGTCGAGCACGGTAGTGCTGCTGTGCAACTGCGCCAGCAGGCCATCGTCACCCAGGTAAACCCCTGCCACGTGCTTGCCGGCGGGCAGCATGGAGATCACGTACTCCGCGCCGACAACGGCATCGGCCGCCGAGGCAGCGACGCTGGCGCCGGCGTCCGCGAGCTGCTGACAGGCGGCCTCGGAAAGATCAAAAACCTGCACCGCGTGGCCGGCCTTGACCAGGTTGCTGGCCATGGGACCGCCCATGTTGCCAAGACCGATAAATGCGACTTGCGCCATTGTGTAAAACTCCTGTCCTGTTAGAGGTCCGCCAGCGGATTTTCAGCCCACGGCGCCCGAAAGAATGAATCGAGCAGGTCCTGGGGCACAGCCCGCGTACCCGGGAAGGACCAGGCGGGATTGCGGTCCTTGTCCAGCAGCAGGGCACGCACGCCCTCGGCAAACTCCGGATAGCGCACGATATTGGTGGCGAGCACGATTTCAGCCTGGAACACTTCGCGCAACGAGGCGTGGCGAGTCTCCTGCAACTGGCGACTGATCCACAGGGCCGCCAGCGGCGAGCCGTGGGCGAGACCATCGCGCGCCTTCGCCAACCAGGGATCGTCGGTCTGCTGGCCAGTGATGGTGTCCACCACCTGATGCACATCGTCGCCGTCACAGAGGGCATTGATCAGCCGCAGGTGCGGTTCCACCTGGCCGCCGGGCATGCTGCCGACACTCTGCTCGGTCAGCGGGCGCAGGATGTGGCGTACCTGGGCATGGTTGGCGCCGGTGTCGTCGCTCCAGCGACTGCGGCGCAACTGCTCCAGCACGGCAGCCTTGTGCTCACTGCCGATAAAACGGTCGGCAATGCCGGTGAAAACGGCATCCGCGGCATTGATCGAGGCCCCGGTCAGGGCCAGGAACTGGCCCGCCTTGCCGGGCATGTGGTTGAGAAACCAGCTGCCGCCCACGTCGGGGAACAGGGCGATGGTGATTTCGGGCATGGCGATGCGCGTGGCCTCGGTCACGACCCGGTGTGAGCAGCCGGCCATGACCCCGAGGCCGCCGCCCATGACAATGCCGTGGCCCCAGCAAATGATGGGCTTGGGCCAGGTATGCAGGGTGTAGTTCATGCGGTATTCCCGAGCGAAGAAGGCTTCCGCCTCCTCGCAGGGGCCGCCGGGGGTCGCGGTGGCGGAGCGGTGCAGCGCCTGCACATCACCGCCGGCACAGAAGGCTTTTTCGCCGCTGCCGTCGATAAACACGGCAGCTATGGTCGGGTCGTCGCGCCAGGCGTCCAGCTGCTGTTGCAGCGTGTCCACCATCGGCAGGGTCAGGGAGTTCAGGGTTTTCGGTACGTTGAGGGTCAGGCGGCCCACTTTCAGGTGGGCGCAGGCCAATTCCTCGATAACTACAGCTTCATCTGACATGCTTGGATCCTTAGCGGTTTTTCCACTCGGGCTTGCGCTTTTCCAGGAAGGCGTTGACACCCTCGCGCTGATCTTCGGTAGAGAACAGCTCCACGAACAGCTCCCGCTCCAGCGCCAGGCCGCTGCCGATCTCGATGTCCCGGCCGCTGTGGATCAGCGTCTTGCAGGACGCCACGGCGCCCGGGCTCTGGCCGCCCACCTGTTCCGCCAGGGCCAGCGCCCTGTCCAGGGCGGCGCCCCCGGGCACCACTTCCTCCACCAGGCCGATACGCAGGGCAGTCGCGGCATCCACGCGCTCGCCACAGAGGATAATGCGCTTGGCCCAGCCCTCGCCCACCAGCCGCGCCAGGCGCTGGGTGCCGCCGGCGCAGGGCAGCAGGCCGACCTTGGCTTCCGGCAGCGCCATTTGCGCATGCTCTTCGGCAATGCGGATATCGCAGGCCATCGCCACTTCCAGGCCACCGCCCATGGCGAAGCCATTGACCGCGGCAATGGAGACGCCGCGGAAGTCCGCCAGGGTCTCGAAGGCCTCGCCAAAATACTCCGCCATGGTGCGGGCAGTACCGGGGTCGCCATCGGCAAACAGCTTCAGGTCCGCACCCGCAGAGAAGAACTTGTCACCAGCGCCGGTCAGCACCAGGGCGAAAATCGCGTCTTCCCGATTGAGTTTGTTGATCAGGTCGCGCAGGGCGGGCAGGCTCTCGGTGTCCCAGGTATTGGCCGCCGGGTTGTCGATGGTGACCAGGGCGGTGTGGCCGCGGACCTCGACCTTGAGTTTGTCGGATGTACTCAGGTTCATTTGATGACCTCCAGTGCGCCGTCCATTAGCATTTTCCGGGCCACGATGACCCGCATGATTTCGTTGGTGCCTTCCAGTATCTGGTGGACCCGGGTGTCGCGCACGTGACGCTCCATGGGATACTCGCGGATGTAGCCGTAGCCGCCGAACAGTTGCAGGGCATCGTTGCAGACATTGAAACCCACGTCGGTGGCAAAGCGCTTGGCCATGGCACAGTAGGTGGATGCCTGCGGATCCCTGTGGTCCAGCTTGCTGGCGGCGAGGCGCACCATCTGCCGCGCCGCAACCAGTTCCGTGAGCATGTCCGCGAGCTTGAACTGGGTGTGCTGGAAATCAGCGATGGCGGTGTCGAACTGGCGCCGCTCCTGGACATAGGCGGCGGCCTCCTGCAGCGCCTGCTGGGCGGTACCGACGCTGCAAGTGGCGATATTGATGCGGCCCCCGTCCAGCCCCATCATGGCGATGGCGAAACCCTGCCCTTCCTCGCCCAGGCGATACCCCACCGGCACCCGCACGTTGTCGAAGGTAACCATGCGGGTAGGCTGCGCGTTCCAGCCCATCTTGGCCTCTTTCTTGCCGTAGCTGATGCCGTCGGCGTCCGCGGGCACCAGCAGCGCGGTGATGCCGCGGGCACCGTTGTCGCTGGTGCGCAGCATCACCACCAGTACGTCGGTGTCGCCGGCGCCGGATATGAATACCTTGCTGCCGTTGATCACGTAGTCGTCGCCGTCGCGCTTCGCCGTGCTGCGCAGCGAGGCGGCGTCGGACCCGGCGCCGGGCTCGGTGAGGCAGTAGGAGGCCAGTTTTTCGCCACTGACCAGCGCCGGGCACCAGTCGTCGATGACCGAATCACTGCAGTAGGTGCCAATCATGCTGGTGGCCATGTTGTGGATGGTCAGGAAAGCGGCGGTGGTGGTGCAGCCGCGCGCCAGTTCCTCCACGATCAGGCTGGCATCGAGCCGGCCCAGCCCGAGGCCGCCGGCGCGCTCGGGAGTGTACATGCCCATGAAGCCGAGCTCACCCGCCTGACGCAGCGCGTCCTTGGGGAAAAAGGACTCCTCATCCCACTGTGCCGCGTTCGGCGCCAGCACAGCGTCGGAAAAGGCCCGCGCGCTGTCGATGAAGGCCTGTTGCTCTTCGGAAACCGAAAAATCCATGACGTCGGCCCCCTCAGAAACGGTTCATGACTTTGCCGAACAGTTCCTCGTCGCTGGGGATGACCTTGGTCTGGGCCAGCGGCTTCGACACCCAGGTCTCGTTGATCAGGTCGCGCCAGGTAATGTTGTGGTTGATGCTGTTGCCACCCCAGGAACCGCAGCCCAGGGAGAAGGTCTGGCGCATGCCGTTCCACAGGTTGCCGCTGTTGGAGGCGGCCTGGGGCTGGTTCACCATCACCCGCGAAGTGCGTGTGGCCAGGGCCAGCTTGAGGATGTTGTCGTCGCTGCTGGAGTAGATGCCGCAGCTGTGACCCTGGCCCTGATAGGCCTGGATGCGGTTGGTCAGCTCGATGGCCTCGTCGATATCCTTGACCTTGTACAGGGCCATGGTCACGGTCAGTTTCTCGCCGGAGAAGGGATGGTCCGGGCCGGTGCCCGTTTCCGGCACGATCAGGAACTGCTTGCCTTCCGGCAGGTCGATACCGGCGCGACCGGCGATGGTGGTGGCGTGCTGGGCGACGATATTGGGGTTGAGGTGCCCGTCCACCCAGATCACGCTCTGCAGCTTCTGCTTGTCTTCGCCATCGATGATGTAGCCGCCCTCGTGCTTCAGCCGCTCCAGGAACTCATCGTAAATCGATTCAAACACCAGCACCGCGTTGTCCGAGGAGCAGGATGCCGCCAGGTCGAGGGTCTTGGAGATGCGGATTTTCTCCGCCGCGTCGTCCAGGTCCGCGGTGTCGTCGACCGTGATCACGGCGTTGCCCACACCCACGCCCAGGGCCGGGGTGCCGGAGGAATAGGCGGCGCTGACCATCGCCTCGCCCCCGGTTGCAAGGATGCGATCGCACTGGCGCATCAGTTCGTTGGTCTTGTCCAGGGAAGGCACGTCGATGCTCTGCACCAGATCCGCCGGCGCGCCCATGGCGACAATGGCCTCGCGCATGTAATCGCAGATCATCTTGTTGGTCAGCTTGGCGCGGGGATGTGGCGCGATGATGATGGCGTTGCGTCCCTTGACCGCGGAGATGGCCTTGATGACCGGTGTTGCTTCCGGGTTGGTGGAGGGCGACAGGGCACCGATCACACCGACCGGCTTGGCGATCTTGATGATATTGCGGACCGGATCCTCCTCGATCACACCCACCGACTTGTCGTTGATGATGTCCATCAGCGTGGCGCGGGTCTTGCGATGGATCTTCAGAAACTTGCCGTCGTAGTTGCCGAGCTGGGTTTCCTCGACTGTATGGTGAGCGATCTTCTCGGAGACGTCTTCGCGCGCCACCGACCACACCATGGCGGTGATCAATTCGTCGACCTGTTCCTGGGTGTAGTGCTCGATCGCTGCCTGCGCCGCCCGGGCGCGCTGCACCATCGCAGCAATTTCATGCTGCACTTCGTTGCCTTCCTGAATTGTCTCGGCCTTGGCCATGGCTCACACTCCTGCTGACTGTAGACGGAATTATTACGTTAGCCGACAAGGATACTGGCGGCGGGGCCAAGGGCAAAGGGACTAAATTGCGGTTGATATGGACTATCTTGCGGCGTTATTGACCGTTTAAGCCGGGAATCGCTCGAGAAATGCGTCGAATTTATCCACCGGCAGCGCCTTGCTGATCAGCCAGCCCTGGACATCGCAGGCCCCCATGGCAGCGACGATCTGCAGCTGTTCAAGGGTCTCCACACCCTCGACCACGATCTCCATGCGCAGAGCGCGCGCCATCTGGAATATGGCGGAGACCACGGCGGCCTGCTCTGCGTCCCGGTCTATCCCGGCGACAAACATGCGGTCAATCTTCAGGGTCTGCACCGGCAAGCGCACCAAATAGTGGAGTCCCGAGTAGCCGGTGCCGAAATCGTCAATGGCGATACGTACCCCGAGGGCGCGCAGGTCCCGCAACCAGCGGGCCGTGCTTTCCATGTCTTCTATCAGACTGCTTTCGGTCAGTTCGAACACCAGATGCCTGGCGGCATCCGGGTTCGCCTCCAGCAGCTGGCGGGTGTGATCGAGGAATGCCGTGTCCCGCACCTGCAGCGCAGATACGTTGATGGAAAGATCGAAGGGTTCCGGCAACCGATCCGCCCACGCCGACAGCTGGCTGACCGCTGCCTCAAGCACCCATTCTCCCAGCGGCAGGATCAGGCCGGTTTCCTCCGCCAGGGGAATGAACCCGTCGGGATAGCGGAGACCATCGGGATGGCGCCAGCGCAGCAGGCACTCCGCGCCGACCACCCGCTGCAAAGCGCTGTCCACCAGGGGCTGGAAATGCAACTCGAACTCATTGTTCTGCAGCGCCGCCCGCAGCTCCGACTCCAGTTGCAACCTGGAGAACACCTTGCGATTGTGCTCCTCGGTGTAGAACGCATAGCGATTCCTGCCGGATTGCTTGGCATCGAACATCGCCATGTGCGCGCGCTGCACCAGCACATCGAAGTTGTCGCCGTCATCGGGATATACGGATATCCCCATGGAGGCGGTCAGGCTCAACCGTGCGTCCTGCGGCAGCTCACAGGGCTCGGCTATGGTGCCAAGGATGCGGTCCGCCACCCGGGCAGCATCCAGCGTGTCGCTGAAGTCGCTGAGCACGACCACGAATTCGTCGCCGCCGAACCGCGCCAGCTGCATCCCCAGGTTCTCGAGCCCCAGGCTTTCGTCCCTGACAACCAGGTCACAGGGGCGCACCGCGGCCGCAAGCCGCGAGGACACTTGCCGGATCAGGCTGTCCCCGACCGCCGGGCCCAGGGTGTCGTTGATATGGCGGATACCGTCGAGATCCAGCATGCATACCGCACAGCGATTGCCCTGCCGGGCTGCCCGGGCCAGCAGCTTCACCGCCTGCTGCTCCAGCAGACGGCGGTTGCCGAGGCCAGTCATTTGATCGTAATGCGCCAGACGGTGCAGCTCCTGCTGAATGCGCTGGCGCTCGCTGATGTCCTGGAGAATGGCGATGAAGACACTGGGATCATCGTCTTCCGAATACAGCAGCGTGCCTTCGGTGGGATAGACGGACCCATCCTTGCGCCGCATCTGCAGGGAAAACTTTTCCTGCTGGTGCAGACGCACCTGGTCCAGCATGGCATCGAGCCCGCTTGCGGAGCCATTGTGCAGCAGCTCGGCGAAGTTCCTGCCCTGCAGCTCCGCCTTGCCATAGCCGAGATTGCGCAGGGCGCTGATGTTCTCGTCCAGCAACGCGTGGGTGTCGGCAGCGAATACCAGGATCTCGTCCGGAGACTGGTTGATGACGCGGGCAAAGCGATCCGCCGAACGCTGAATGGCGACGACACCGGCGGCGCGCAGCGCGAACCGGGCGCGATAGGCCAGGGCCGACCAGTTCACCGGCTTGGACACGAAGTCCCAGGCACCGATGGCAAAGGCACGCTCTTCGGCATCGGTCTCGTTCAGCGACGTGAGGACAATGACGGGGGTATTCTTGAATCGGGGCCGGCGGCGGATCTCGCGGCACACCTGGAAACCGTCCATGCCCGGCATGATGATATCCAGGAGGATGATGTCCGGCGCAATCTCATCAATCCTGGCCAGCGCGTCCGCGCCGCTCAAAGCGGTGGCGACGGTGTAACCCTCGGAGGCAAAAAAAGTCTCCGCCAGCAGCAGGCTGCCCGGATCATCATCGACCGCCAGCATGACATAGCCCGGCTCCACCTGCTCATCGGGCGTGGCCGGGTTACCTGGCATGAACAAGGAATGGGTGATAGCGGCCAAGGCCCCGTCGCAGACACACAGTGGCAGATACCGGGAGTGTGCGGGGCGTCATGGCGCCTGTCAACCAGCGCAGGCTTGCACTAGAATAAAGGCAATTCCCCGCAGCCCCGCACAACGGACCTCGCCATGCCCCGCAAGACCCTGGCACTGCCCGAACGGTTTATCTTCACTACCCACTACGATGTGCTCTACACCGATGTGAATAGCGCCAACCACCTCGGTGCCGAGCGGCTGCTCTCCATCGCCATGGAGGCCCAGCTGCGCTTCATCCGCCAGCTCGGGCACAGCGAAGCGATTGTCTTCGAAGAGGCGGGACTGATCATGGCGCACGCCGAAACCGCCTATCTGGCGGAGGCGGACTACGGCGACCGCCTCAAGGTAGAACTGGGCGTCAGTGAGATCGAGAACAAGAGCTTCCAGTTTGTCTACCGCATCAGCAAGGACGCCAGCGGCGTCGAGGTTGCCCGGGTCGCCACCACCCTGCTGTTCTTTGACTACCAGCAACACCGGGTAGTACCGGTGCCGGCCGCCTTCCGGGCGCAGGTGCAGGCCTGACATGGCCTGGCTGACGCTCACCATGTCCCTGGGCGGCCTCGGCCTGTTGCTGCTGGGCATGGGCATGATGACTGACGGCCTCAAGGCAGCGGCGGGCAACTCCCTGCAGGGATTCCTGGAGCGCTCCACCCAGACCCGGCTGCGAGCCGCCATGGCCGGCTTCGGCATTACCGCGCTGGTACAGTCCTCCAGCGCCGTCATCGTCGCCACCCTGGGCTTCACCAACGCCGGCATGCTGCGCCTGAAGCAGGCCGCCTGGGTCGTCTTCGGCAGCAATGTGGGCACCACCATGACCGCCTGGATCGTGGCCCTGGTCGGCCTGCGCATCAAGGTGGAGCTCATCGCCCTGCCGCTGATCGGCATCGGCATGCTGCTGAAGCTCTTTTTCAGCAAGGGTCGCAGTGCCCACGTCGGTGTCGCCCTCGCCGGCTTCGGCCTGCTGTTCCTGGGCCTGGGCATGCTGCGGGATGCCTTCATTGACGTGGCCGACTGGATTCCGATCGACCAACTGGGCACCGCCGGCGCCACCGGCATCATCCTGGGGGTGCTGTTCGGAGCCCTGCTGACAGCCCTGATCCAGTCCTCGTCCGCGGCACTCGCCATCATCCTCACCGCCTCGGTCACCGGGGTGTTGACCCCGCTGCTCGGCGCCTCCCTGGTGATCGGCGCCAATATCGGCACCACCGCCACCAGTTTGCTGGCGAGCATAGGCGCCACCGCCAACGCCCGCCGCCTGGCCCTGGTCCACGTGGTCGAGAAGGTGCTGACCGCGGTGATCGCACTGATCCTGCTGGTGCCGCTGTGGTGGGTCTCCGAGCAACTCGCCGGTGGCGCCGCCGGGCGCACCAACATCAGCACCGGCCTGGCCTTGTTCCACACCCTGTTCAACCTGCTGGGCCTGCTGCTGATGTGGCTGCTGGCAGACTGGCTGTTGCGGCATGTGGAGCGCTGGATCAAGCAGCCGGAGCTGAGCTCGGAAAAGCTGCGCTACCTTGACGATACCGTGCTGGCGCTGCCTGCGATGGGTGTCAGCGCCATGCATTCCGAAATCAAGCGGGTCTTCAAGCAACTGCTGGCTCGCGGCCGCCAGATCATCGACCCCGACAAGGAACCCGCTCCCGAGGAAAGCATTCGCACCGGTGTGCTGCTCGCCGCCATCGCCGACTACGGCAACCGCATCGGCGCCCAGAACCTCGGCAACGGCCTCTCGGAAACCTTTCTCAACCTGTACTGGGCGCGAGAGGAATGTGTCCAGTTGCGGGACATCATGCTGGAGCTGGCGGACGTGCCACAAGCGGACATCAACGCGGCGCTCACCCCGGCACTGCGGGAGTCCTTTCTCGGCATCATGCGCAGCGGCGAACTCAAGCAGCTGGATCTCGAGCACCGGGTTGTACGCCTGCAGGACATCAAGCGCCTGCGGCGGCAACGTCGCGCCGAGCTGCTGGAGCAGATTGGCAGCGGCCTGGTGACCGCACCGGACGCCACCCGCCTGCTGCATATTGTCGGCCTGTTCGAGGACAGCGCCAAACGCATCCTGCATATCGCCGAGGTCATTTACCCGGAGCCCGAGCCGGAAGTACAAGTATTTGCGCCAGCCGCAGTCGGATAGGGGCAATCGCGGTCAAAGTGTCGCCGCTGGAGGCTCTGTACCGGGAAAATAGGGCCACATACCAGAACGGATCTGCCATGCGCCCACTGCTGCTACTCACTCTCACCTGCCTGCTGAGCCTGCCCGCCGGCGCCACCACGGTTACCGACGAGCGCCTGCTGGCGGCCGCTGACGATGCCGACAACTGGCTCAGCCACGGCCGCGACTACAGCGAACAACGCTACTCGCCGCTGGCGGACATCAATACCGACAATGTCAGCGAGCTGGGGCTGGCCTGGCACTTCGAAACCGACACCCGCCTCGGGCTGCAGACCACACCGCTGGTCATCGACGGCGTGCTGTACTTCACCGGCGCCTGGAACACCGCCTGGGCGCTGGATGCCGCCACTGGCGAACTGCTGTGGAAGTTCGACCCGCAGGTGCCCCGCAGCAAGAGCATCACTGCCTGTTGCGGTGCCATCAACCGCGGCCTCGCGGCCTGGGGCGACCTGCTGTTCATGGGCGCGCTCGATGGCCGCCTGATCGCCATCGACCGCGCCACCGGGCAGCTGCGCTGGTCGGTCCAGACCACCGACCCCGCCCAGCCCTATGCCATTACCGGTGCGCCGCGGGTGGCGCGGGGCAAGGTATTCATCGGCAACAGTGGCGCCGAGTTCGGCACCCGCGGCTATGTCAGTGCCTACGACGCCGCCACCGGCGAGTTCGTCTGGCGCTTCTACACCGTCCCCGGCAACCCCGCCGACGGCTTCGAAAACGAGGCCATGGAACGAGCCGCGGCGACCTGGAGTGGCGAGTGGTGGCGCCATGGCGGCGGCGGTACGGTCTGGGACAGCATCGTCTACGACCCCGAGTTCAACCAGCTCTACCTGGGCGTGGGCAACGGCGCACCCCACAATCGCAGAATCCGCAGCCCCGGCGGCGGTGACAACCTGTTCCTCACCTCCATCGTCGCCGTCGATCCCGATACTGGCGAGTACCTGTGGCACTACCAGCAGGTGCCGGGGGAGACCTGGGACTACACCGCCAGCCAGCAGATGACCCTGGCCGAGATCCCCTGGCAGGGAGAACCGCGCAAGGTCATCCTGCACGCGCCCAAGGCCGGCTTCGTCTACATCGTCGATCGCGCCACCGGCAAGCTGCTGTCGGCGGAGCCTTACACGACAGTCACCTGGTCCAGCGGCTACGACATGGACAGCGGCCGGCCGCGGGAAAACCCGGGGCAGGACTATGACGGCGAAGCAGCCATGGTCTTCCCCTCCGCCATGGGAGGACACAACTGGCATCCCATGGCCTACAGCCCCGATACCGGCCTGCTCTACATCCCCGAGCTGGACATGGGCATGCTGTTCGACGAAGTCGCGCCGGTTGATTACCAGCATCTGAAACGCCACTACAACACGGGCTATGAATTCAATCATGAGCGCTACTCCCAGCGCTTCACCCAGGCCATGCTCCGGCACCTGCCCAAGGCCCATCTGCTGGCCTGGGACCCGGTGCGCCAGAAGACGGCCTGGAAACTGCCGCACCCGAACATTCACAACGGCGGCATCCTCGCCACCGGCGGCAACCTGGTGTTCCAGGGCACTTCGGATGGGCGCTTTATCGCGGTACAGGCGGACAACGGCGAGCTGCTGTGGACCTACGAGGCGCTCAACAGTGTGATGGCGGGACCGGTGAGCTACCGGGTCAATGGCGAGCAGTACGTGGCAGTCGCTGTGGGCCGCGGCGGCGCGCTGACCATGAACACGGGCCGGTCCTTTCCCACCGACAATCCCAACAACCGCATCGTGGCGTTCAAGCTGGGAGGCACTGCCACGCTGCCCGCGACACCCGTACCGGAGCGCCCGGCACCGCCGCCCATGCCCGAGGCGACGGCAGAGGACCTGGCCGAGGGGCGCGCCGCATTCAACCGCTACTGCGCCCGTTGCCACGGCGCCGATGTCTATGGCGACGGTTCCATCCCGGATCTGCGCTACCTGGCCCCGGTCTGGCACGAGAACTTCGCCGCCGTGGTCCTGGAGGGTCTGATGGAGCAGGCGGGGATGCCGCGCTTTGACGATGTACTGGATGCGGCCCAGGTGGAGCAGATTCACGCCTACGTCATTGCCCGGGCCCACGAGGATTACGCCCTGCGCCAGGAGCAGGGCTGGCTGGGAGCGATGAAAGATTACGCTACCGATATCTCCGCGCGCGTGGCAGCATGGCTGGTACGCCTCCAGGCCGGGGGCGACTGAAGCCACAAGGATCGGCCATGTTGATACCCGTGGTACGCATGCACCCTGTGCGCAGTGCATTTCTGCTCTGCGCCGGCATGCTCGCCAGCCTGCTTGCGGTGGCGGAGCCTGCCCGCCCCAACATCGTCTTGATCCTGGCGGACGACGTCGCGCTGATGGACTTCAGCGCCTATGGCGGCGAGGCGCACACGCCCAATATTGACGCCCTCGCCGAGCAGGGAGTGCTGTTCGCCAACTTCCATACCACACCCATGTGCGCACCCTCCCGGGCCATGCTGCTAACCGGCATGGACAACCACCTCACTGGCGTCGCCACCATTCCCGAAGTACTGCCACCGGAGCACCGCGGCCAACCCGGCTACAGCATGTACCTGGAGCCCGGGGTCGAAACCATTGCCGCGCGCCTGCAGCCGCTGGGCTATCGCACCCTGATGACCGGCAAGTGGCACCTGGGCCACGGCCCCGGGCAGCTTCCCAATCATCACGGCTTCGAACGCTCCTTTGTGCTCGATGCCTCCGGTGCCGACAACTGGGAGCAGCGTCCCTACCTGCCGTTCTACAGGACCGCGCCCTGGTTCGAGGACGGCGAGCCTGCAACCCTGCCGGAAGATTTCTACTCGTCGGCCTTTATCGTCGACCAAATGCTGGAGTACATCGAGGACCTGCAACCGGCGCAGCAGCCTTTCCTGGCCTACCTCGCCTTCCAGGCGGTGCACATCCCGGTGCAGGCCCCGCGCGAATTCAGCGACAACTACCGCGGCGTCTACGACGACGGCTGGCAGGCACTGCGCACTGCGCGCTGGCAGCGTGCCCGGGATCGCGGCCTGGTACCCCCTGATGCCCCCCTGGCAGCCATGCATCCGGCGCTGGCGGACTGGGACGGGCTGGACGCGACGGAGCGTCAGCTGTTCAGCCGCCGGATGGAGGTCAACGCCGGCATGATCGAGGCCATGGACCACCATATCGGCCGCCTCATCGCCTACCTGCGGGAGCGGGACCTGTACGACAACACCCTGTTTGTCGTCACCTCGGACAACGGCCCGGAGGCAGCCGATCCTGCCGACTCCGCGCTGATGCGCCTGTGGCTGCAGTTGGTCGGTTACGACGCGACGTCTATCGACACCCTGGGCGAGGCGGGCAGCTACGGCTTTATCGGCCCGGCCTGGGCCAGCGCCGCCGCCAGTCCCAGCGACCTGTTCAAATTCTACAGCGGCCAGGGCGGCCTGCGGGTGCCGCTCATCATCTCGGGGCCGGGCATTGTTCCCAACAGCCTGCAACCGGCCTTCAGCGTCGCGGCCGATATTGCCCCGACCCTGCTGGAACTGGTGCAGCAGCCGGTGGCGGAAGTCATGACCGGGCGCAGCCTGCTGCCTCTCCTGCGCGGGGAAACAGGGCGGGTCTACCCGCCTGACGCCGCCGTTGGCATAGAGACCGCCGGCAACGCTGCCCTGTTCCGGGGCGATTACAAACTGGTGCGCAACCTGGCGCCCTGGGGCGACGGCGAGTGGAAGCTCTACCACCTGGCGACGGACCCGGGCGAGACTCGCGACCTGGCCCGGGCCGAGCCCGCGCTGCTGGCACAGATGCAGCAGGAATATGCCGACTATGCGCGCCGGGTTGGCGTCCTGGACATGCCGCCGGGCTATGAATCGCTGCAGCAGCTGCAGGCAAACTCCCTGCGCGTGATGGCAGCCAACTATTGGCTTTTTTTGCTGGGCTGCATCACAGTCCTGCTGTTGTTGTCGGTTATCCTCTGGCGTATTCTCAAGAGCATCAAAACACGGCGGACATGAACTGAAACAACTGCGTCTCCAAACCCTGTTCCGGGCCACCTGGCTGCTGCTGGCGATGGCCGCGGCGGCGCCGGTATCGGGGCTTAATCCCGACCGTTTGCCCAGCCAGTACCTGTACGACCGCTTCGGGCGCGAACACGGGCTGCCGTCGGATACTGTCTGGATAGCCCGCCAGGGGCCAGAGGGTTACCTCTGGCTGGGTACAAAAAATGGCCTGGCACGTTTCGACGGTGTGCGTTTCACCGTCTTCAACAAGCAGAACCAAGCCGCCTTCAGCTCCAACGATGTACGCGATATCGAAGTCGCGGCGGACGGCAGCCTGTGGTTGGCCACCTACGGCGGCGGTGTACTGCACTATGCCAACGGCGAATTCAGTGCCCTGACCACCGCCGACGGCCTCGCGGATGACATCGTCCACGATGTCCACATAGGCCCCGGCGGCAGCATCTGGTTCGCCACCGGCGTCGGCATCTCGCGCCTGCGGGACGGTGAGTTGCAGAGCTGGAACAAGACGGACGGGCTCACGGACAACCGCACCTTCCGCATCCACGAAGATGGCCGCGGCATGGTCTGGATTGCCACCCTCACCAACGGCCTCAGCCGCTTTGATGGCGCAACCTTCCACAACTTCAGTGAAGGCAGCGGCCTGGACTCCACCCAGGTTCACCTGCTGTTCGCAGACCGGGAATTCGGGCTCATTGCCACCACCATCACCGGCACCAGCTACCGGCTGACGGAACAGGGCCCGGTGCTGCATGAAAGCAGTTCCCTGCAGCAGGACCTGCCGCTACACGCCGCCGTGCGCGACAGTGACGGCAGCCTCTGGCTGGGCACCTATGGCCAGGGGCTGTGGCGACTCGACGCCGAAGGCGCACTGGAGCAATTCACCCTGACCACCGAGCGGCCGGGTTATGTCTTCGAACTGCTCGAGGACAGCGAAGGCAACCTCTGGGCCTCTACCATGCACGGTGTCTATCGCCTGCGCGATAGCGACTTCCTCCAGTACGGCCAGCCAGAGGGCCTGGCCGAGGCAATATTCGTCGTCACCCAGAGTCCGGTGGACGATGCCATCTGGGCAGGCTCGGAAGGCAGCGGCCTGTTCCGGCTGGCAACCGACGGCACGGTGACACGCTTCGATATGGAACAGGGACTCTCAAACAGCAACGTCTCGGCACTGCTGGCGGAAGACGACGGTACAGTCTGGGCCGGCACCTTTGGCGGCGGCCTGAACCGGATTGGCAGCGACGGCAGCATCAGCCACTTCACGGTACAAAACGGGCTCCCGAACAACCACATCATGGGATTGCAGCGGGACCGGCAGGGGCGGCTCTGGGTGGTTACCGACGGCGGCATGGGCATTCTTGATGAAGTAACCGGCGACCTGCACCTGCACCAGGGCTTGCCGGTGGAGACCGTACTCCGGGAAATCACCGAAGACCACCTCGGACGCCTGTGGCTGACCAGCAACAGCGGCCTGATGCAGCTGCAGGACGACAGCATCACCGTGTGGGACGAGTCTGCGGGACTGGGCAGCAATCTGGTCAGCACCACCTATGTCGACGCCGATGGCGTGGTCTGGATCGGCAGTCGGGAATCGGGCCTGGCACGCCTGGAGGGCGACCGCCTGTTCCAGTTTTCCACCGAACACGGGCTGCCACAGCTATCGGTGCTGGCAATACTGGAAGACGATGCGGGCAGGCTCTGGATGAGTGGCGCCGATGGCCTGGTCAGTGTTGCCCGGGCCGAACTGAACGCTGTCGCCCGGGGCACGGCAAGCCGCTTCAACGCGGAGTTCTATACCGAAGCCGATGGCCTGCGTTCAGCCCAGTTCCTGGGGGGATTCCAGCCCGCCGGCTGGCGTGCCCGCGACGGCCGACTCTGGTTTGCCTCCAACCGCGGCCTGGTGGCCGTGGTACCCGATGCCTTCGAACAGCGCGGTGCACCCCTGCGGCCGGTGATTGAAGAGGTCCGGATCAACGGCGAGCCGGTAACATTGACCGACCCGCTGTATCTGCCGCCCGATGCCGGCTCGATGGAAGTCGACTACACCGTGCCGCGACTGGGCAATCCACACACACTGCAGTTTCGCTATTTGCTGGAAGGTTTCGACCGCGACTGGCATCAGGTGGGCAGCCGCCGCACCGCCTACTTCACCGGCCTCTCGGCGGGAACCAGGACCCTGCGCATTGCTGCGACTGACAGCAGCGCCAGCCAGGGCCCGGCGACCGGAGAAGAGGCCACCCTGACCATTGTCCGCGCCCCCTTCTGGTACCAGACCTGGTGGTTCCGGATCCTGGCAGCGCTGACCATCGTATTACTGGCCGCTGCATTGTACGTATTTGCCAGCCGCCAGGCCCTGCGCCGACAGCGACGGCTGGAGCGGCTGGTGGACCGGCGCACACGGGAACTGCAGATTGCGCTGTCGAAAGTGGAGGAAATATCCCGCACCGACAGCCTGACCGGCGTCGCCAACCGCCGCTTCCTCGACGAGATGCTCGACAGCGCCTGGCAGCAGTGCGCCCAACAGCACGCCCCAATCAGCATCATCATGCTCGATATCGACTGCTTCAAGCAGTACAACGACAGCGTCGGCCACGTCGCCGGCGATGAATGCCTGCGCCAGGTAGCCGATGCGCTGCAATCCGGCGTCTTGCGGGATGAGGATGTGATTGCCCGCTACGGCGGCGAGGAATTCCTCGCCCTGCTGCCGGGCGCAGATGCCCACGCGGTGGCGGGCGTCGCTGAGCGTGTCCAGCGTCTGCTCCGAAACCTGAAGATTCCCCACCCGGACAGTCCAGTGTCACCGTACATTACCGCCAGCCTGGGTTGCGCCACCGTCTGGCCGGCAGAAAAGGGTACGCCGGACGAGCTGATCCAGAGTGCCGACCGGGCTCTGTACCGGGCCAAGGACGATGGCCGCGACCGCATCCGCGTCAGCGGCGAGCCCTGACCGCCCGGTTCCCTACTGGGCATAACCGGGCGGGGCGGTAAAAGCGCGATGATGGCGCTCCAGCAGTCGCGCCACCGCCAGAGTAGTGCGATCCCCCAGATAGCGTGACACCACCTGCACTCCCACCGGCAGGCCATCCAGGGTCAGGCCCGCCGGCACTACCGTGGCCGGCAGGTAGGCATTGAGCGTGAGGCCCGCCCAGCGCAGGAGATCCATGTAGGGCCGCGCCACACCGTTGACCGGCAGAGTACGCTGGAGCATGTCCGGCGCATGATCGTGAGGGAAGGCCGGCACGTGCACGCAGGGGCACAGCAGGACATCGACATCCTCGAAAAAGCGTGACCAGGCGGCCCTGGTCCGCAGGCGAATCTCGTTCTGTTGCTGCCACGCGCTGTGGCTGAGCGCGATGCCACGCATCTGCAACATGCCATCGCTGTAGTCCGCCGGGTCAGCGGCGGCCACCGCCTCCGCCGCCATCTCGCGCACGGAGTCGGGCATCGCGCCCGCCATGACCGCCATCAACAGCTGCACATAATTGCGATGGTTGGCCTCCGGGTCGATGTCCGGGCGGGCCTCCAGATCAACCCGGGCACCCAGGTGCTGCAGGGTGCCCGCCACGCTGTTGATGCAGCGCAGCACCTCGTCATCCACCGGGCAAAAGGGGTCGTCCGCCCACACCGCAACCCGCAGGCCACCGGTCTCCCTGAAGCTGGGCGGAGGCAGAATTACCTGCCAGGCCGGGGCGTCGCCGGCATTGGCGCCGAGCAGCAGGTCCAGGGCATGCTCCAGATCATCGACGCAGGTCGCCAGCGGCCCCACCACGGACAGGTCCGGTTCCGCCAGAATGCCCTCCCCCGGCGGCAGGTGGCCGGCCTGGGAGACGACGCCAAAACTGCTCTTGTGGCCGAACACGCCGTTGAAATGGCTGGGGGTACGGATGGAGCCGCCAATGTCGCTACCCAGTTCCAGCGGGGTCAGGCCTGCGGCAAGCGCCGCCGCCGCGCCACCGGAAGAGCCGCCACAGGTCCGCGCGGGGTTCCACGGGTTGTTGCTGACCCCATAGACCTCGTTGTAGGTCTGCAGATCAGCGCTCATGAATGGAACGTTGGTCTTGCCGAAGACAATGGCCCCGGCATCAATATAGCGCTGCACGGCCGCGGCGTTGCTGGCGGGGATATTGTCGCGACAATCGGGAATGCCGCCGACGGTAACCAGGCCGGCGGTACAGTAGGCGTCCTTGATCGTGAGCGGCACACCATGCAACGGTCCCCAGTCCTCGCCGCGGGCGGCCGCGGCATCGGCGGCTGTTGCGCGCTCCCGCGCCCGCGCCTCATCGAGGGCCACAACTGCGTTCAGTTCGCCATTGAAACGCGCTATGCGGTCGAGAAAAAACTCCAGCACACCGGTGGAGGACAAGTGTCCGGCCTTGATGTCCCGCGCCAGCTCAAAGGCGCTGCGATAGAGTATCTGCATGGTAATCCAGCCTGATGACGGTAGTGGTTTTCAGATTCGGTAACAGGGCTGGTAATCGTGCTCGCCCTCTCCCAGCTTCATGCGTTGCTGCTTTACCAGCAGGCGCAGCAGCCGGTCCATGTGCTGGAGCAGGCGCGGCTCGCCGTGCAGCTGATAGGGACCGTGGCGACGCACCTGCTCAATTCCAAATGCCTTGACGTTGCCCGCGACCAGGCCAGAGAAGGTGCGTCGCAGCTGGCTGGCCAACTGGTGTCGCGGCAGCTCTGCGCGCAGTTCCAACGCTGCCATGTTGGCATGGGTGGGAACGAAAGGCTGCTGCAGTTCACCGGCAATGGCAAGCTCCCAGTTGAAGTAATAGGCCTGCTGCGACTTGCGCCGCCGGGAATGCTGTTCCTGTACCGCCTTGCGCACGCTGCGGCCGACCTGGTGCGGGTCGCCGAGTATTATCTGATAATAACCTTTCACTTCCTCGCCCAGGCAGCCTGTCAGGAAGCGCTCCAGTTCCGCGAAATACTCCTCACAGTCGGCGGGACCGGCAAATACCAGTGGCAGGCTCTCGGCATTGTCCGGATGCATCAGGATGGCCAGCAGGTACAGCACCTCCTCCACCGTACCGACGCCACCGGGAAACACCACAATGGCGTGGGCCAGGCGCACGAATGCCTCCAGCCGCTTCTCGATGTCGGGCATGATCACCAGTTCGTTGACAATCGCATTGGGAGACTCGGAGGCGATGATGCCGGGCTCGCTGATGCCGATATAGCGGCCGTTCTTGATCTGCTGCTTGGCGTGACCCACCGCCGCGCCCTTCATAGGCCCCTTCATGGCGCCGATACCGCAGCCGGTGACAATATCCAGGCCGCGCAGGCCCAGTGCATAGCCTACATCCTTGGCATAGTCGTACTCCTCCCGCGGAATCGCGTGACCGCCCCAGCACACTACCATGCGCGGCGGCACATCCGGACGCACCACATCGGCATTGCGCAGTATCCGGAACACCAGGTTGGTCGCTTCCGCCTCGGAACGCGGGATATCCCCGCCGAGCTTGATATCGGTGTAGACAATATCGCGCAGGGCAGAGAACAGGTGCTCCTGGATGCCGCGGATCATGCGCCCATCGACAAAGGCCTGGGCCGGAGCATTGAACAATTCCAGCCGCAGACCGCGCGGCTGGGGCACCAGGCGCAGGTCGAAATCCGAAAAATCCTCGTAGATTTCCGCGGCATCATCCTTGTTGCTGTCGGTGTTCAGGATCGCCAGGGCACAGCGGCGATAGAGGTCAAACAGCTCGCCGCGGGTGGTGGTGAAGTCCTCGATTTCCGCCCGCGACAACAGGTTCAGGGAATTGATCGGATTGACGATGGCGCGGGGCAGCTTTTCCACCTCAGTTGCCCTCCTGAAAATCGCCCCAGTCCCGGGACTGGCCAACGCTGTTGTGCAATTGTTGCAAGGTAATCTTCATTTTTCTCCTCGGTGTCCTGGCCCGCTCCGACCAGGCGGTTGCAACGTGGTCGAGAATTTTACTACGATTGATTAGTCACGAGATTGACATGCAAAAGACTTCTATAAGAAAGATAATTATACAAGGAGCTGTATGAACACTATCACAGACTACAGGGCACGCCCCCTTTGCATCGCCATTATCGCCGCAACCGCCAGCTTCTCCGGGACACTGGCCCAGGCCCAACTCGAAGAGGTAATCGTAACCGCACAGAAACGCGCGGAGTCCGTGCAGGACGTACCCATCGCGATCACCGCGTTTAACGAATCCGCGCTCCGCGACAAACAGATCAACGGCTTTGCCGACATGCGCTTTACCGCGCCCAACGTGTCCTACAACAAGGGCAACTTCACCGGCAACAACTTCCAGATCCGCGGCGTAGGCACCAACCTCGTTGCCGCCTCCGCCGACAGCGGTGTCGGCGTTCATGTCAACGAGGTGCCGCTGATATCGCCACGCCTGTTCGAAACTGAATACTACGATGTCGAGCAAATCCTGATTCTGCGCGGGCCGCAGGGAACACTGTATGGCCGCAACTCCACCGGCGGCGCCGCCAACATGATCACCCGCGGCGCCAGCACCGACGGTTTCGAAGCCAGTGTCGAAGGCCAGTATGGCAATTACGACCACAAGAAGATTACCGGCGCGATCAATATCCCGGTGAATGACAGCTTCGCCATGCGTTTCGCCGGCATCTGGCTGGATCGCGACGGGTACACCGAGAATCTGTTTACCGGCACCGATGTCGATGGTCGCGACCAGGTCTCTGCACGCGCTTCATTCCGCTGGCTGCCGACCGACACCACCCAGGTGGACCTGATGCTGTCCTGGTTTGACGAGGACAGCACCCGCACCCGCAGCCAGAAGACCATGTGTCACAATGATCCCAGCGGGGTTCTCGGCTGCCTGCCGGACAAACTGGATTTTGATGTACCCAATCCGTCCTCCCAGCTCGCCAACATCCTGGCCTCGGATGCGGTGCTGGGGCCCCTGGGCGTGTTCTCGTTCGGGTCCAACGAGCGCGGCGCCGTACCCAGGGATCTGCGCAAGGTCATCTCCGAACGCGACCCGATCTACGAGGCCGATGAAAAGCTGGCGACCCTGACCATCGCCCAGGAGCTCGGCGAATATACCCTGACCTTTGTCGGCGGCTATCAGGAAACCGAGGTGCTGTCGCAGATGGATTACCAGTGGACAGTGGATGGACCGCGAGCCGTGTCGCCGTTCCTGCCCTTCGTCGCACCCACGGCTGCGAACACATTATACGCCGATGGCCTGTTCCCGATTTCGGCGCCCTCGCCCGAATCCACCGGCATCATCGGCGGCCACATCGATTCCTACAGCGTGGGCCTTGAGTCCTACGACCAGTCCAACCAGTCCTCGGAGCAGCTGTCCGCCGAACTGCGCCTGCAGTCTGACTTTGATGGCCCCTTCAACTTCCTGGTAGGCGGCTTCTGGATGGATGTGGATCTGGACAACCAGTACTGGGTATTCGCGAGCGGCCTGGATTACTTCGGCGCGGTGTTCCCGGGTGCAGCCCTGGGCCTTGATGGCCTGGGCTGGGTGGGTCCCAACTTCAACAACGAGACCGGCGACTACAACATCAACTCCCAGGCCCTGTTTGGCGAGGTCTATTATGAGCTCACCGACACCCTGAAGTTGACCATTGGTGCCCGCTATACCATTGATGAAAAGACGATTGAGGACCGCCAGATCCTGTTCAACAATGATCCGGTGACCGGCCTCCCGGTGTTGCAACCCTTTGGCGCCGACCTGCCCATTCCCACGGCCACCCGCCGGGAAAAGAACGACTGGAAAGAGACCACCGGGCGCATCGTGCTGGACTGGTCGGTATCCGCCGATACGCTGGCTTACGCGTCCTACTCCCGCGGCTACAAGGGCGGCGGCTTCAACCCGCCCTTCGACCCGGTCCAGTTCCCCAGCCAGGAGCCGAACTTTGAACCCGAGTTCGTGGACGCGATAGAGATCGGCGTAAAGAACACCCTGCTGAACAACACCCTGCAGGCCAACTTCAGCGCCTTCTACTACGACTATACCGACATGCAGGTGTCCAAGATCGTCAATCGCACCTCGTTCAACGAAAATACGGATGCCGGCATCTGGGGTGGCGAAGCCGAGTTCGTGTTTGCGCCCACGGCCAACTGGCTGGTGAATGCCAACATCGCCTACCTGAACACCGAGGTGAAGGGCTTCGAGAGCGTGGACACCCGCGACCCCACCGCGGGGCGCAGCGATGTCACCCTGCTGAAGGATCTCTCCAACGCCTCCAACTGCGTGGCGCTGTTGCCACCGGATGTCTTCACCGCTGTCGCCGGCTCTCCTTTCACCAGCTGCAGCGCGCTGGCGGATGCCGGACTGCCGATCACCGATGGCATCAGCCAGGACCTGGACGGCAACCAGCTGCAGAACTCGCCGGAATGGACCGTGAGCCTGGGGGCAGAGTACACCTTTGCCCTGCAGGATAGCAGCGAGCTTTCGCTGAGGGTCGACTACTACTGGCAGGACGAAATGTATGCACGCCTGTTCAACCGGGAAATCGACCGCATAGACTCCTGGGATATCTGGAATGCCCAGGCGACCTATACCTCGGCAGACAACCGCTGGTACGCGAGGGCCTACATCAAGAACATTGCCGACGACGACCACCTGGTCGCCATGTACGTCACCGACCCCTCCTCGGGCATGTACACCAACGTGTTCTCGATCGAGCCCCGGACCTACGGCCTTGCGATAGGGTACAACTTCTGACCCGCCGCTCGCCCCTTTCGGCCCGGAACCTGTCCCGGGCCGTTTTTCCTGCAACTCTGCTAACATCGGGACCTCAGCCACCGTGATGAGAGGCCCCCATGCCCAGAATCCTGCTCTATCTGCTCGGCATCCCGCTATTGCTGGCGATTGCCGCCCTGCTATTGCTGCCTCTGCTTGTCGACGAGGAAAAGCTGGTCAGCATCGCCACCACGGAGCTGGAAATGCGCAGCGGTGCACGCGTGACCGTCCACGGCGATGCCGGTCTGAGCCTGTTCCCGCGCCTGGCACTGCGCCTGGTAGATACCGAGCTGCAGCTTCCCGGCGAGGGACAGCCGGAGATCAGCGTCCGAGAGCTGTCGATTGAGGTGTTTCTGCGGCCCCTGCTGTCGCGGGAAGTCGTCATCAAGGGCCTGGAACTGGACGGGCTGGTACTCACCCTGCCCGCGCCGGACGATGCTCCCGCGGCCGCTCTCGCCAACCTCTCCGATGCGCAGCTGGAAGACTTCTATGCGACCCGCCGGAAAGCCCTGAGTCAAGCTGCGGAGAGCGGCGCCGGTGCCGTCCTGGTGGCGCCCCTCGCCCTGAACGTCGCCAGCCTGCGGCTTACCGATACGCGCATCATCCTGCTACAGCCCGCCGGCGTCGATCCCGTGGTGCTAGAGCTGCCGCTGCTCAGGGGTACCGATCTCAACCTGGAGGGCAATCCCGCTTCTCTGACACTGCAGCTGCGGATGGCGGGCGAACAGGAACTGAGCCTGGACCTCGCCACCCTGTTTACTGCCAACGCCGATTCCCAGCTTCTCGAGCTGCAGGAGCTGGAAGCCGAGCTCAGTGGAGCCACGCCGGAGCCGGTGACCCTCCGGGCCAGCGGCAATCTCAGGCTGGACCAGCGCCTCGCGGAGCTGGAGGTGGAACTGGCTAGCGGCGCCACCCGGGGCAGCGGCACCGTGCACTATGCCGCCACGGAAAGCCCGCAAATTGATGCAGTGTTGCGGATGAATCTGCTGGACCCCGCGCTACTGCTGCTGGCAGGCCCCGAGGCGGCCACCAGTGCCGACACAGACAGCGCCGACGGCGATGCCCCCCTGCCCCTGGACGCACTGCGGCTCGCTGATACCCGCGCTGACCTGCGGGTCGAACGCGCGGTCGTCGGCGCTCATGCGGTAGACAACCTGCACCTGCGGCTGCGTGTGGTGGAGGGTGTAGCAACATTTGACACCATCAATGGTGTCATCCATGGCGGCGAGCTCGACGCCACCGCGACCCTGAACGCACGCCTCAGCACCCCCACCCTGAACACCCGGGGGGAGCTGAAAGGGCTCGACACCAGCGTTCTCCTGGCCGCGCTGGAGGCGGATCCGGTCCTGTCCGGCAGGGCCAATGCCACCTGGCAACTCGACAGTCGCGGCAACAGTCGCAATGCGCTGGTTGCCGCGCTGCAGGGAGAGATCCGGCTCGACACCGAGGATCTTGCCCTGGAACAGGTTGGGATCGAGCGCATGCTCTGCCAGGTAATCGCACAGGTCAACCAGGAACCACTACAGACCGAACTCCCCGCGCGCAGCAGCTTTGGCAGCGCCAGTGCCCGCATCCAGCTGGCCGGCGGCGAGGCCAGGCTGGATCCGCTGCAGGCGAGCCTCGATCACGTCGGGCTGCGTGGCGAGGGCAGGCTGGACCTGCTCAGCAACGAGTTCGACGCCCGTTTCCGGGCCCGCCTGGCACCGACTCTGGGGGAGCTGGATTCAGCCTGCCGGGTCAACGAGCGCCTGGTCGCAATCGACTGGCCCGTCAATTGCCGCGGCCAGCTGGGTGGAGAACCCGGCGACTGGTGCCGGGTGGACAGCGAGAAGATTGTCGCCGACCTCGCCCGCAGGGAACTCGAGAGCATGGCCCGCGAGGAAGGGGGGCGCTTCCTGCAGCGCCTGTTGCAGCGGAACAAGCCGGAGGGGGATGCAACCCGTGAAGATTAAGGCGTACTCGGGCATTTGCGCAGGGATACTGTCCCTGTCGCTGCTGCAAGCAATCAGCCTGCCGCCGGGGGCGGACGCGGCCCGACCTGACGCGGCCCGACCTGACGCGGCCCGACCTGACGCTGCCCGACCTGACGCGGCCCGACCTGACGCTGCCCGACAGCTGATCGAAAGCCTCAACCTGGAGGTCGCGCCCACCGCGGTCAGCAGCCATCCCCGGTGGAAACCGGCGCGGGTGGTCGTATCACTGCCACGCGGCATGGCCGGCAACGACAGCTACCTCAAGCAGCTGCAAGCTACGGCGGGAGAGGTGACCCTGGTGGTGGACGATTCGGGAGCCTTTGTACCCACGCAAGACACCCTGGCCGGGGCCGATGCCTATATCGGTTTCTGCACCACCGACATGCTAGCCAACGCCGATTCCGGTCTGCTGTGGATCCATAGCTACACCGTCGGCATGGATCGCTGCAGCGGCGCCAGCGATGCCCTGCAAGCGGACCGGATCTTCACCAACAACCAGCGCCTGTCCGGGCCAACAATTGCCGAACACGGCATCGCCATGTTGCTGGCAATCAGCCGGGGCCTGCCCGCCTACAGCGCGGCCCAGGCCGAGCGCCAGTGGCGCCGGGAGCTGTCGGCAGAGCTGGGTTTTGGTGAACTGGCCGGCAAGACCATGCTGGTCGCGGGACTCGGTGGCATCGGTACCGAAGTGGCGCGCCGGGCCCACGGCCTCGGCATGCGGGTGACCGCCACCCGCAACTCTTCCCGCGAAGGGCCGGACTTTGTGGCCTACGTGGGACTGGCGGATGAACTGGGCACACTGGCGAGCGAGGCGGATGTGGTAGTCAATGCGCTGCCCCTGACGGAGCAGACCGCCGGCCTGTTCGATGCGGAGCTGTTCGCGCGGATCAAGCCGGGCGCGATCTACATCAATGTCGGGCGCGGCCAGACCACGGACACCAGCGCCCTGGTGGCGGCCCTTGAAAGCGGGCATCTGTACGGGGCCGGCCTGGATGTCACCGACCCGGAACCACTGCCGGAGGACAGCCCGCTGTGGCGGCTGCCCAACGTGATCATCACTCCCCACGTAGCGGCCGCCGGGGGTGACAGCCTGCAGCGCACCGCCCTGATCGCGACCGAGAACCTGCGCCGCTATGTCAGTGGCGAACCCCTGCTCAACCTGGTGGACCTCCAGGCCGGCTACTAGACCTGTGGGAACCCACCGGTTTCTGTAGGAGTCCGCTCCGCGGGCGATGGGGAACCCACCGGTTTCTGTAGGAGTCCGCTCCGCGGGCGATGGGGGATCGATCGCGCACGGAGTGCGCTCCTACCGTCAGGCCGCGCGCAGGGCCCGGCCCAGGCTCCGGCTGCCCAGCACCTCGGTAAACTCGCCCCGCTGCCAGACCGGTTCGCCGTTGATCAGCACCTGGGTTACCACGCCGTCGGAACGGTTGACCATCTGCTTGTGATCGAACAGCTCACGGTGAATGAAGGCCCGGTGCTCGTTGCTATCCCAGCCCTTCAGCACCTCCGGGTCAACCAGGGTGATGTCCGCCTGGGCGCCGATCTCGAGACTCCCCACATCAAGGCCAAAGAATTCGGCCGGGTCCCGCGTCAGGCGCTTGACCATCCTGGCGACGGTCTCCATACCCTCCGCCTGTGCCAGTTTCAGCGACATCAGGTTGGCATCAAAAAAGGCCATGTTGGTGATGTGGGCACCGGAATCATTGAATCCCGGCAGCGCGTTACGGTGCAGCAGGTAGCCCAGGGTTGCCTCCTTGTCCGTGTTGCCGACGTCGACATACCAGCGGAAGGATTTGTCGTACTCGCGCAGCAGGTGCAACATGAAGTCGGCGTCGTCCGCGGTCGGGTTGGGGAAGGCGGCAAGCGCCTCGCGCTCAGCCTCTGAACGGGCCTCCCCTGACTGGCCGCGCTGGAACCGCTGCAGGCGCTCAAATACCTGCTGCATGGATTCACCATCCCACTCGGACACCGGTGCCCCATCAAAAATCATCAACTCCGGGTCGCGGATAACCACCTTGTCCGGCAGCCCCATTCTGGCCTTGAACGTGGCCAGGTTGCGCCCCTTGCGACCGTGAAACCAGTCGCGGCGAAACTCTTCGACAAAGGCAGGGTCATTGAGCAGCGCACGGCGCCCCTCGACATCGTCATACTCCCTGGCGATCAGCTTGCAGGTAGAGTCCAGCTCCTCGAAAATCGGGCTGACGATGCCATCGGCCCAGATGCGGAAATTGGTGCCCAGGGCCTGGAAATGTATGCGTCCCCTGAGCAGGGCGCTGTTGACCAGCCCGGCAACACCCAGGAAAGCGTTGGAGGCCTTGGGCGCCAGCACGAACTTCATCACCGACAGCGCGGAGGTTTTCAGCGGGCGACCGCCGAACAGGCGGCCGCTGCTGAGGAAGAAATACAGCAGACCCTTGATCCGGTTCTCGATGATGGGCGTCGTCTGCCAGACCCGGTCGTGACGGCGGACCACGCCCAGCAGGCGCTTGAGCTCGCCGAAACTGGCGAACTGGGTCGGAATGCGCTGGTCGGTATGGGGCGCGTTGGCGAGGTAGTGGAACGGCAGCCCGTCAGTACTCATCCCCAGGTAGCCCTGGGTCATGGCCTGCTCCAACAGTCTTTCCATCTCCCGCAGTTCAGTTTCGGTGGGATCGCGGCTAATGCTGTCTTGCAGGCCCATCACCTCCACCCGCAGCATGGAATGGGGCACAAAGGCACCAATATTGGGGCCCAGCGGCAGCTTGTCGAAGTGGTCCATGTAGTCACCGGTATTGTCCCAGGTGATGGTTTCCACGCACTTGCTCAACACTTTCTTGGGAATGTTCTCTACCCGGGTGAAGCAGTCCACGATCGGATTCTGTTCACCCTCCAGCTGCTGGCCGAAGCAGGTACCGAGGCTGCAATTGCCCACCAGCACCGTGGTGGTGCCATGGCGCACCACCTCCGGCAGGCGCGGGTCCAGATCCACTTCCAGGTCGAGATGGGTGTGAATATCCAGCAGGCCGGGCATCAGCCACTGCCCTGCCCCGTCGATGACGCGGGACGCCTCGCCTCGCGGCAGGGCGTTGCCCCGGGCGGCGATGCGGCCATCCCTGATGGCAATATCCAGGGTTTGCGGCGGCTCGCCGCTGCCATCGAAGACCAGGGCGTCGGTGATCAGGGTATCCCAGCTGCTTGTGCTCATTGTGGCTCCATGTGAATGCAGGCTAATGGCCGATAGTAATTGCCCAGACCCGCTAATCTGCCATCCACGACCGCCACAGTAAAGCATTTGTCCGCTTGCACTAAATATAAGCTTGCTTATAATGAGGACATCTATAAAAGTGGGGTACAGTGTGAGCCGCGCAAAAGAGGAAGCTGCCAGCCAGCTCAGTTTTGAACTGCACACCGCGGCGCGCCTGCTGCGGCGCAACTACGACCGTCGCGCCCGGGCCCACGGCCTCACCCGCTCCAAATGGCAGGTCCTGTGGTCACTCTCGCGCGAACAGGGGGCAAAGCAGGCGGAGCTGGCCGAACGGCTGGATGTGGCGCCCATCAGCCTCACACGCCAGCTCGATATCCTCGAGCAGGAAGGGCTGATCGAGCGGCGGCGAGACGACCAGGACCGGCGCTGCTTTCGTATTTACCTGACCGATGCGGCGCAACCGGCCCTGGCTACATTGCGCGGGCTTGCCGAATTGACACGCGCCGAGGCCCTGGCCGGTCTCGACCACGACGAGATCGTGCAATTGAAATCACTATTGGAACGGGTTCGCCTGAATCTGGTTCGGGAGGAGTAAACGCACCATGTCACAGCTGCTGCAAAGACGTCTGCTGATGGGCGCGGGCCTGGTCGTGGCCGGCCTGGCGGTCGCCTGGTTCACGCTCGGCGGCCAGGGCAGCATCAGCACCGAGAACGCCTACGTCAAGGCCAACAAGCTGGCCCTGTCCAGTGAAGTCAATGCCATCGTTAAATCCGTGCTCGTGCAACCTAACCAGCCCGTCGAGGCAGGCCAGCTGCTGGTGCAGCTGGAAGACCAGCCATTCCAGCTCGCTGTCGACGAGGCCGAGGCCCACCTGGCCCAGGTGCAGAACCAGATCATGACGCGGCGGGCGGAATACGCCGAAGTGGAGGCCGAGATTCGCCAGGCAGAGGAAGACGCGGCCTACTACGAGCGCCAGCTGTTGCGCAATCAGCGCATGGGGTCCTCTGCCATATCCGAGGCGGACCTGGATGAGTCACGGCAACGCCTGGCGCACTCCCAGGCCCAGATAGCCATCAATCGCCAGAAGCTCGCGGGCCTGCGCGCAGCGCTGGGTGGCGACCCCGAACTGCCGCTGGCAGCTCAGGCCGATATCCAGGTGGCGCAGGCCCAGCTGGACCGCGCGCGTTATCAATTATCGCGCACCCGAATCTCCGCACCCGTCGCAGGGACCGTGGCCAATGAAGTGCCGCAGCTGGGCGAGATGACCGTGGCAGGTTTCGCAGTGGTGACATTGATGGCAACCAACGACATCTGGATCGAAGCGAACCTGAAAGAAACACAACTGACGCACGTGCGCCCGGGGCAAACGGCGGAAGTGACCATCGACGCCTATCCCGGCCAGGTATTGCGCGCACGGGTGGAAACGCTGAGCCCGGCCAGTGGCTCGGAGTTCGCCATGATTCCCGCGCAGAACGCCAGCGGCAACTGGGTCAAGGTCGTGCAACGCATTCCGGTCCGCCTGCGCCTGGAAAGCCTGCCGGAAAATGCCGTAATGCGCGCCGGCATGAGTGCCGAAGTACGCATCGAAACGCGGCCCGAGGAACCGATGGCGAACGCGCAGGCAGCGGCTCCCGCTGCCCGTCAGGTGGCTGCCAACCCGCTGTGAGCCCGCGCACAGTAGCACCGTGGCTGGTGGCCGCCAGCGTCATGCCGGCCACCATCATCCAGGTGGTGGATACCACCATCGCCAACGTGGCCCTGCCCCATATGCAGGGCAGCCTGGGGGCGAGTAGCGACCAGGTTATCTGGATTCTTACTTCCTATATCGTCACCGCAGCGATCATGACCCTGCCGGTGGGGTATATGGCACAGCGCTTCGGGCGACGCTCCGTGTTGTTGTGGTCAGTGGCCGGCTTCACCCTCACCTCCATGCTCTGCGGGCAGGCGACCAGCCTGAATGAAATGGTCATGTGGCGTATTCTGCAGGGGGCTTTCGGGGCCTCTCTGGCACCACTTTCACAATCGATCCTGCTGGACACCTTCCCGAAGGAGAAACATGCCTCGGCGATGAGCATCTGGGGCATGGGCATCATGATCGGCCCCATCCTCGGCCCCACGCTGGGCGGCTGGCTGACAGACACCTACTCCTGGCGCTATGTGTTCTACATCAACGTGCCACTGGGGATCGCCTCGCTCATTGGTATTTACCGCTTTGTGCCCCGAACCGCCGCAATAGAAAAGCGCTTTGATCTGCTCGGTTTCGGGCTGCTTGCCGTATCCGTTGGGGCGCTGCAGTTAATGCTTGATCGCGGTGCCCATGTGCTCTGGTTCGAAGCACTGGAAATCAAGGTGTACGCGGTCATGATCGGCCTCGGGGTGTATCTGTTTGCGGTGCACAACCTGACCAGTGACCAGCGCTTTGTGTCACCCGCGCTGTTCCGTGACCGCAACTACGTCACCGGTGTGTTGTTTATCTTCCTCGTGGGCATAGTGCTGCTGGCGACAATGGCCCTGCTGCCACCTTTCCTGCAAAACTGGAAGGGCTACCCGGCGGTGACCACCGGCCTGGTGTTGATGCCCCGCGGCGTCGGCACCATGCTCGGGATGATGGTTGTAGCGCGACTTATGAAATGGATTGATCCGCGGCTGCTGATCATCATTGGGATGGGTGTGGCGAGCATGACCCTGGGAGAGATGGCCAGCTTCACCATGGAAGTGAGCCAGAGGACGCTGGCCATTACCGGCTTCGCTCAGGGGCTTGGGCTGGGCCTGGTATTTATCCCCAGTACAACACTGGCCTACGCAACACTGGCACCGGCGTTACGCGATGAGGGTGCAGCAATCTTCAGCCTGTCGCGGAACCTGGGCAGCAGTATCGGTGTATCCATGATCATGGCATTATTGACCCGCAATATGTGGATCAACCAGCAGGAACTGGCCGCACGGTTGACACCGAAGTCGGGGTTGCCGGGTGGGTTACACGACCCCGGCATGGTGGTCGCGCTCCCCGGCGAGGTCATTGCCACCGTGGCCCGGCAAGCTGCGGAAATAGCCTACGTCAACGACTTCCACCTGTTGATGTGGGTGAACCTCGCCGCGATCCCGATGGTCCTGCTGCTGCGCGTCCCCAAACACATTCGTCAGCCCCGCGTTGCCGCCGCCGAGACCTGACCCGGAGAGAGTCCCGCCCATGACCAGCACCGGCACACCTCCCACCTTCGAACACAGCTTTGCCGACCTGCCCGAGCGTTTCTACCAGGCCCTGACACCCACCCCGGTCGCCGCACCGACGCCAATACGCGTCAATCGAGCGCTGGCGGAGTACCTGGGCCTGGATGCTGACTGGCTAGCCTCCGAGGCAGGCACCGCCTGGCTTGCCGGCAATACCATCACGCCGGGCTCGCGCCCGCTGGCAGCTGCCTACGCCGGCCACCAGTTCGGCAGCTTCAACCCACAGCTCGGGGATGGCCGCGCGATCCTGCTGGGTGAGCTGCAGGGAACCGACGGCAGGCGCATGGACCTGCAGCTCAAGGGCGCCGGCCGCACGTCCTGGTCCCGGGGTGGCGATGGCCGCTCACCGCTGGGGCCGGTACTGCGCGAATATATCGTCAGCGAGGCCATGGCGGCCCTGGGCGTACCCAGCACCCGCGCCCTGGCTGCAGTCAGCACGGGCGAGCCCGTGTATCGTGAGCGTTCACTACCCGGCGCAGTCCTGGCCCGGGTGGCCGCCAGCCATATCCGCATCGGCAGCTTCGAATTCTTTGCCGCGCGCAAGGATCGGGAGGCCCTGGAGATCCTGGTGCGCTACACCCTGGAACGCCACTACCCGGAGCTGGCCGATGCCGCGAACCCCGGCCTCGCCCTGCTCGAATCGGCAATCCGCGCCCAGGCCAGCCTCGTATCCCGCTGGCAGTTGCTGGGCTTCATCCACGGGGTGATGAACACCGACAACATGCTGCTCTCCGGCGAGACCATCGACTACGGCCCCTGCGCCTTCATGGACGCCTTCAACCCGGATACCGTGTTCAGCTCCATCGACCACGGCGGCCGCTACGCCTACCGCAACCAGCCCGGCATCGCCCACTGGAACCTGGCCTGCCTGGCCCAGGCGCTGGTCCCGGTACTGCACGAGGACAGCGAGCAGGCCGTGGCCCTGGCCCAGGGCGCGGTGGACACATACGGCGACCAGTTCCTCGAAGCCCACACCGCTGGCCTCAAGGCCAAGCTGGGGCTGAAGCTGGTCGAAGACCGCCCCGAAGACGCCGCTCTGATCGAGGACCTCTACAGCCTGATGGCCAGCGAAGCCACCGACTTCACCCTGACCTTCCGCCGCCTCGCGGATCTGGCCAGCCCCGACACCGCCGGCGACCAGGACTGCGGCGAACTCTATCCCCTGCCGCAGAGCTTCGACCCCTGGCTGGCGCGTTGGAGGGATCGCCTCGCAGCCGAGCCCGTCGATTCGCAGGAACGACAAGAGGGGATGTACCGCGCCAATCCGGTCTTCATCCCGCGCAACCACCTGGTGGAGGCCGCCATCGCCGCGGCTACGGATGAGGGCGACTTCGCACCCTTCCACGCCCTGGTCGACCGACTGGCGGATCCCTGGACCTGGAGTTCCGAAGACCGAAGCTTCGCCTTGCCGCCCGGGCCGGAACAGCAGGTGTACCAGACCTTCTGCGGAACCTGATCGAGTCTGGGCAGCCAGAATCTCGCGATGAGGCGCTGACCGGTGCGCGCCCCCCGGGACCGTCCGAGACAGGGAGAGCCCACCCCGCGTTATCGGGTGTGTCGAGGAAGAGCGTCCATGGATGGACTTGCAGCGTGTCCCGGGGGGCGTGCAGCGGGCGGCGCCGGATTCAGATTCATCGCTCCTTCCAGAGGAGGTTTCGACTCGGTTGGGTCAAGCCAGTATAATTGCGCGCTCCAACCACCCAGCCCCGAGCCACCGCCTTGAACACTGAATTTTTCGGCAAGACCCTGTCCGGCCCGTTCACGATTCCCTCCGGGATTGTCACGACTGCCACCTCGATCATCCAGTATGTATTCGACCACATGCCGGAGGTGGGGGTGGTGACGACCAAGAGCATCGGCCTGCAGCCGCGGCTGGGGAACCGGGAGCCGGTGCTGAGCCAGTACGCGCCCGGCTGCTTTGTGAACGCGGTGGGGCTGACCAATCCGGGAGCGCAGGAGTCTGTAGCGCTGCTGGGCAAGCTGCGGGTACCGGAAGACCGGTTCCTGCTGGTGTCCATATTTGGCGGCAGTCTGGAGGAGTTTGTGGAGGTGGCGAAGCTGCTGGCGCCAGTGGCCGACGGGCTGGAGCTGAACCTGTCCTGCCCTCACGCCAAGGGCTACGGCATGGCGATGGGCCAGGACCCGGACATGGTGCGGGAGATTACCGCGGCAGTGAAGGCGGTGGTGGACATCCCGGTGATTCCCAAACTGACGCCGAACACGCCGAATATTGCCGAGATCGCCGAGGCGGCGAAGGCCGGTGGCGCCGATGGGCTGTGCGCCATCAACACCGTGGGGCCGGGCTACACCTCTTCCCACGGCCACGCAGTGCTGAGCAATGGCTCCGGCGGGATGTCGGGCAAGGGCGTGCTGCCCATCGGCCTCAAGTGTGTGCGGGAAGTCGTCGCGGCGACGGGGCTGCCGGTGATCGGCTGCGGCGGCGCCAGCAGCGCCGAGGATGTGCGCGCGTTCCTGGATGCGGGCGCCACGGTAGTGGGAGTGGGCTCGGCGCTGGTGGGCATGACCACCGAAGATATGGCCGAGTACTTCCAGGCCCTGCAACGGGATCTCGAGCGCGAAAGCAACCGCGCCGAGAGCCTGGTCCGCTACGACATCGACATGCAGTTTCGCCCGGTCACCCTGGTCCACACCGAGCGGATCTGCGAGGACATCGCCATCCTCACTTTCGACCGCAAGATCAATGTCCAGGCCGGTGAGTTCATTTTCCTCTGGGTTCCCGGGGTCGGCGAGAAGCCCTTCTCCGCCCTCACCGACGACCCCTTCTCGCTGGTGGTGATCGACCTGGGTCTGTTCACCCACACCCTGATGGACCTGCCGGTGGGCACCGAGGCCTATGTGCGCGGCCCTCACGGCGTCCCGGTCAGCCCCCCCGAGGAGGCCCGCATCATGGCGGTAGCCGGCGGTACCGGGCTCGCGGCGGTATACCAGATCGCGCGAGATTTCGGCAACGCCGAGATCTTTGCCGGCGCCCGCAGCCAGGACCGGCTGTACTTCCTCGAGGAGTGCGCAAAGATTGCCACCCTGCACGTCGCCACCGACGACGGCAGCGCCGGCTTCCACGGCCAGGTCACCGAGCTGCTGCGGCAGCGGCTGCAGGAGATGAGCAAGGAGGAGCGGGCAAAGCTGGTGTTCTACAACTGCGGCCCTGAGCCCATGGTGCACGCCGCCGAGGCAGTGCAGCGCGAGTTCTGCGGCGAACACCAGATCCACAGTGCCATCGACTACCTGACCAAGTGCGGCGTCGGTATCTGCGGGGCCTGTGCAGCGCCGGACGGGCGCAGAGGTTGCGTCGACGGGCCGTTTTTGTCGGCAGGGGGCTGAACAAACCCGCCTGATCTATCAGCAGGCGCGTGTTACGGCTCGCATCGAATTGATAGAACCGGTCGTTGCTGTCATCGTGCACTGAGGTCAGTCGATACCACAGTGTAACTCCACAACTGCGCACCAAATCTCGTAATCCCCGAGATCGTTTGCGGAAGTACCGCTCTCCAGCTCAAATTAATGGTACCAGCGAAGGCGGGGGGCCAGTTTTAAACGGCAACCAACACCCAGGAATTGTGAGCGCTCTTTCGCTGGGCAGGGCAGCGATGTGCGACTACCGAACCAGGGCCGAACCGGCTGCGACGAAAATCCGGCGCCGTGGAGTGTAAGCCGAAGACGTGCAACAGATTTCCAGGATCGAACGCCGAACCGGCGCCGAACGTACTCGGGATGCCGACTTGACGCTAGAGTTTCGCATGAAGATGCTCAACCGCGAACGCTTACTCTAGTGGGCTGCGCGGCTAATTCGGTAACATTCAGCCGGCGCGACTCAGCGTTGTGCCTCTTGGTAAGGGAGCCACCCTTGCCGGCAAGCCACGCCTTGATTCGCGCCGGCACAGGCGCTCTGAACGTTACCGAATTAGCCGCGCAGCCCACTAGG